>CAYNSY010000001.1:0-144745 GCA_964400215.1 uncultured Methylotenera sp.
GCAAGGGCATTCCCGTCATTTCTAAGTCTCAAACAACTCGACTTGAAATTCGTGACGCTCCTACATACGACTTTTCAAGAAATTTATTTCTTAGAAAATCGGAGTGCCTGTGGTACATAAATCGTTAAACATACCTACGTGTGCTTAAAACAAAAAACGGTCTCAAGGTATAATGACTTTGCTTATTATTTAATGAGAAATCCGCATGTACAAACACCCCTTACTCCATCGTGACAAGATGTCTCCACAAGAGGCGCTGGACATTCTGATTGAAGGCAATCACCGTTTTACCAACAACCTAACGGTTAACAAAGACATGCTCAGTTTGGTCGGCATGACCAAAGATAGGCAACACCCGTTCGCTTCATTTTTAAGTTGCAGCGATTCGCGTGCCCCAGTGGAAATGTTGTTTGATCAGGCATTAGGGGATATTTTTAGCGTGCGCTTGGCAGGCAACATAGCCTCAGACAAAGTCATAGGCAGTTTGGAATTTAGCTCCAAGTATTTGGGCAGCAAACTGATCGTTGTACTAGGCCACACCGATTGCGGCGCCGTTAAAGCCGCCTGCGACAATTTTAGAGAAGGCCACATAGGCGAAATCATCAATTTAATTCGACCGGCCGTGCGCATGGAAAAAACCACCACCAGCACGCGTGATTCCAGCAACGTCGACTTTTTGAACAAAGTCTGCGCCTTGAATGTGCAAGTGCAAATCAATGAAATCATACACAGCAGCGACATCATTCAAGACATGCTGTCTGCCAAGCAGATAGGCATGGTGGGCGGCGTTTATAATTTAGCGACTGGCCAGGTCAGTTTCTTAGCTGACACCTTGATGCTTTAGGATAGCCATCCTGAGAACAAGGTATAATGTAGCCATAATCGTTTTTAACCCTTTACTGAAAGTTTTAACATGAGCCACAGGCAAGATACCAGCACGTTGTTGCGCACCCTCAAGTTTTACCTCAATCCCAACGATGGCCGCTACGAAGACCTTGCCAAAGGCAACCGCACGCGCAACATCATCAAAGATTTAACCGCCGGTTTGGTGGTAGCCATGGTGGCGATTCCGCTGTCCATGGGTTTTGCCATGGCCAGTGGCTTGCGTCCAGAGCAGGGCATCGTCGGTGGCGCTGTGGCCGGTCTGTTGGGGGCATTGTTTGGTGGCAGTAAATACCAAGTGTATGGCCCAACGGCGGCTTACATTCCCATTATTGCCGGCTTGATGGCCACCTATAACCACAGCTTTTTAGTGTTGTCTTCTATAGTTGCAGGTGTCCTATTGATGATTACTGGCCTGCTCAAAAAAGGCAAAATCGTCACCTTGGTGCCACATTCCATCGTGGTTGGTTTTACCATAGGCATCGCGGTGGTCATCGCCTTCTCACAGATGGGCGAGGTGTTTGGCTTTCAGCATAAGATAGGCTACGACTTTATCGGGCAAATTCAAAAAACCATAGAGTACATGGGTGAAATGAACGTCTATGCCGTCATCGTGGCATTGGCTACCTTTGCCATATGCAAAGTCTTGATTAAGATTTCCACCTTCATTCCTGCACCGGTATTTGGTTTAGGTTTAGGTTGGTTGGCGGCGGCCACCTTTTGGAAAGACAAAGGCTTGGTGTTAATCAAAGATAAATACGGCAGCATTCCTACCGATTTTTGGAACATCACTCCACCGGCTTTACCGGACATGACCACCGGTCAAGTGTGGTTTGATTTGGCCTATTTTGCCGTGGCGATTTATTTTGTGGCAGCGATTGAAAGCTTGTTGTGCAGTCGCATGGCCGACCGCATGGCGAATAACCAAGGTGTGCCGTTTAACCCCAACAAAGAATTGTGGGGCCAAGGCTTGGTGAACGTATTCACGCCATTATTTAATGGCTTTCCACATACCGGTGCTTTAGCCAGAACTGCGGTTAACATCCGTTTGGGAGCGGTTTCGCCCTTAGCCGGAATTGCCAAATTCAGCTTCAAATTGTTGTTGGCGGCCTACTTGGCTACCCACTTAGAGCAAGTACCCATGGCCTGCATAGGCGGCATCTTGTTGTACGTGGCGTCTGGCATGGTGAAATGGAAAGAGATAGAAGAAGTGTTGGAAATGAACAGTAAATTTCACTTCTGGTTAATGGTCTACACCGCTATCATGGTGCCGCTGACTGGCTTCCTAACTGCTGTGTTGAGTGCTATCGCGATTTTCGTAGTGGCCGTGCTTATGAAGAAAGTGCCTTTGCATCATGCAAAAGAAGATAAGGTGGAATTGGATTTAGCCGAAACCAACTAATGGTGCTTGGTGTGAAGGTTGGCGTTTAGCGGTGGCCTTCTTTAGCCATGTTGATGCTGTATTTTGGGATTTCCACCACCAAGTCTTCTTTGCCGACCAGCGCTTGGCATGACAAGCGTGATTGCGGCTCTAAACCCCAGGCTTTATCCAATAAATCGTCTTCCTGATCGGAGGAGGGATTAAGTGATTTAAAGCCTTCGCGCACGATCACGTGGCAGGTGGTGCAGGCGCAAGCCTGATCGCAAGCGTGGTCTATGTCTATGTGGTTGGCCAGCAGCACATCGCAAATAGATTCACCGCTGTTGGCTTCAATGGCTGCCCCCTCAGGGCAGAGTTCGACGTGGGGCAAAATGATAATCTGTGGCATGGTATTTCCTAATGGTTTCGTCTATCAATTGCAACTATGGTAGGAGCGCAATTTATTGCGCGATTATGGCATCACTGAACACCATTGTATTCCTACAAATTAATTGAATCTAAATTCTTGCCACTTAAGGCACGGCTCACGCTGGCATTCATGCGCGCTGCGGCAAACGCCTCGGTAGCCAGGTTAAGTTTGTCTACGCCTTGATTGATGGCGACCGCATCTTCGGTTTGGCTAAGCGTTTGTAAGAGGCCAATTTCTGCCGCGATGGCTTGCCTCTCGGTCATGCTAATCAGTTCACCGTCGTGTTCTAAGGCCACTTCCACGGCGCTGATAATGGCACCGGCGTTGACACGCGCTTCGGCCAGCATACGGGCTTTTTTATCGATCTCGGCGCTGCCAAACGAAGCGGTCAACATGCGGGTGATTTCTTCTTCGCTTAAGCCGTAAGACGGTTTAACCACCACGTGGGCTTCCACGCCGCTGGTTTGTTCTCGGGCAGTGACTGACAACAGACCGTCCACATCCACTTGAAAGGTCACGCGTATGCGCGCTGCGCCAGCCGCCATGGCGGGAATGCCGCGCAATTCAAAGCGGGCTAAGGAGCGGCAGTCCTCGACCAATTCCCGTTCGCCTTGCACTACTTGTATGCTCATGGCCGTTTGGCCGTCTTTGTAGGTGGTGAAATCTTGCGCGCGTGCTACCGGCAAGGTGCTGTTGCGCGGAATAATCCGTTCCACCAAGCCGCCCATGGTTTCTAAACCGAGCGACAAAGGCGTGACATCCAATAGCAATAAATCCTGCTCGCTGCGGTTGCCCACCAAGGTGTTGGCTTGTATGGCTGCGCCCAAGGCCACCACTTTATCCGGATCGAGGTTGGTGAGTGGCGTTTGTTTGAAGTAATCTTCTACGGCCAAGCGCACTTGTGGCATGCGCGTTGCGCCGCCGACCAAGACCACGCCTTTGATGTCGTCCAAATTGAGTTTGGCATCGCGCATGGCCTTGCGTGTGGGCGCTAAGGTTTTTTGCACCAATGGCTCGGTCAGCGCAACAAACTCGCTGGCGCTTAAGGTGACATCCACCAAAATGCCATTGCTCAGGTGACAGAGTATCTGTGCTTCGTGATTATCGGTTAGCCATTCTTTGGCTTGGCGTGCTTTGGTCAATAGTAAGCGCGTGTCTTGCTCGCCCAGTGGGCTAAATGACGGGGTGTTTTCACGAATTTTATCCAATACCCAGCAATAAATGCGGTGGTCAAAATCGTCACCACCCAAGGCTGAATCGCCATTGGTGGCCAGTACTTCAAACACGCCTTTGGTGAGTTTGAGGATGGACACATCAAATGTGCCGCCGCCTAAATCGTAAATAACAAAGGTGCCTTCAGCGGCATTATCCAAGCCGTAAGCCACCGCCGCGGCAGTCGGTTCGTTAAGCAAACGCAAGACATTGAGCCCGGCCAAGCGCGCTGCGTCCTTGGTGGCTTGGCGCTGCGCATCGTCAAAATAAGCAGGCACAGTAATCACGGCACCGGTTAATTCATCGCGGCCATCGCTAATGCCTAGGGATTTCTCAGCACGGGCTTTCAGGGTTTTTAAAATTTCAGCAGAAATCTCTATCGGTGTTTTTAGCCCGGCACGGGTTTTTAGCTGCAATAATTTGTCTTGATCATTGCTGTCGACAAAGTGGTAGGGAATGTGCGCGCGGTCTGCAATGTCGCTGAGCGTCCGCCCCATAAAGCGTTTAGACGAGGCGATGGTGTTGGCTGGGTCTTGGCTTTGTTGGGCTTGTGCCTCGTGGCCGACCACAACGCTGTTGTCCGACATATAGCGCACCACGGACGGTAGCAAGGCGTGGCCATGCTCGTCCTGAAGCACCGTGGCCATGCCACTTTTAACCGTGGCTACTAAGGAGTTGGTGGTGCCTAAATCGATGCCTATCGCCAACTTGTGTTGGTGGGGTGCGGCAGATTGGCCGGGTTCGGAGATTTGTAATAATGCCATGTTGGTCTATCGTTCAGTCTAGGCGCTCTATGGCCTGTTGTATGTCTGCACACACTTTATCAATAAAAACCAGTTTGCGGGTGGTTTCGCTGGCCGCAGCGTAGTCTTTTTTGTTGTCCATCAAGTCCGTGAGCGCAGCGCTTAATTGGCTGGATTCGGCTTGCATTTCATCGTGCAAGGCGTCCAAGGTATCGATGTCTTTGGCTACACTGGCCTCTTCTAAGGATTCGCGCCATTGCATTTGTTGCATCAAAAAGTCCATGGGCATGCTGGTGTTGCTTTCGCTCATACTGTCTATGCCTTTTAGCGTTAACAAGTATTGCGCGCGTTTGGCCGGGTTTTTTAAGGTGAGGTAAGCCTCGTTTGCCAGCGTGGCTAATTGCATGGACTGAAGTTTCTCGCTTGCCGTGGCCGTGACGTAACGGTCAGGGTGGGCGCTGGCTTGTAGCTGGCGGTACTGTGTTTCCAGTGTGCTTAGCGCAATGGCAAAGGTTTCTGGTAAGTCAAACAGTTGAAAATAATTCAAACTCACACTGTGAAGCTTTCACCGCAACCGCATTCGTCTTTAACGTTGGGGTTGTTAAATTTAAAGCCCTCGTTGAGGCCTTCTTTGCTGAAATCCAATTCGGTGCCGTCTAGGTAAACCAAGCTTTTTGGGTCGATAATCACCTTCACGCCGTGGCTTTCAAAGGTCGTGTCTTCATCGTTAAGCGTGTCTACAAATTCTAGGGTATAGGCCATGCCTGAGCAGCCGGTGGTTTTAACGCCTAGGCGTAAGCCTATGCCTTTGCCTCGATTGGCTAAAAATTTTTCTACGCGCTGAGCCGCGGTTTGTGTCAATGTGATTGCCATTTAAACCGCCTCTTTGGCCGCTTGCTTGGCCTTGATGTCAGCCACAGCGGCTTTGATAGCGTCTTCGGCCAATACCGAGCAATGAATTTTAACCGGTGGCAAGGCCAATTCTTCGGCTATCGCTGAGTTTTTAATGGCGTAGGCTTGGTCTATGGTTTTGCCTTTTAGCCATTCGGTGACCAATGAGCTGGAGGCAATTGCAGAGCCGCAGCCGTAGGTTTTAAATTTCGCGTCTTCTATGATGCCGTTATCGTTAACCTTGATCATGAGTTTCATCACGTCGCCACAGGCCGGTGCACCCACCATGCCGGTGCCAACATTGGGGTCGTTCTTATCCAAGGTGCCCACGTTGCGGGGGTTCTCGTAGTGGTCTAGTACTTTGTCTGAATATGCCATTTTACTCTCCTGTGCATTACAAAATAATTTGCAAACGCATCGTCAACTTCGCCTTCTTATCGTACTGTCTGCGGCTAGTTGCCTTGATTTTGCTTCCTATTTTTAATGCGTATACCTATAAAATTTTAAAACAATTAATGTGCTGCCCATTGCACTTTGCTTAGGTCTATGCCGTCTTTAAACATTTCCCACAAGGGCGACAATTCCCGTAATTTATCAATCTTGCTTTTCATTAAATCTATCGTGTACTCCACGTCTTCATCGGTGGTATAACGGCCTATGGAGAAGCGTATCGAGCTGTGTGCCAACTCGTCAGAGCGGCCTAGGGCGCGCAATACATAGCTAGGCTCTAAGCTGGCCGATGTGCATGCCGAACCGCTGGATACGGCGATGCCTTTCACTGCCATGATTAAGGATTCGCCTTCCACGTAGTTGAAGCTGATGTTGAGGTTGTGCGGCACGCGTTGCGTTAAGTCGCCGTTCACATAGACTTCTTCCATGCCTTGTAGGCCACGCAACAATTTATCGCGTAAGCGACGGATGCGGGCGTTTTCAACGGCCATTTCTTCGCGGGCAATTCTAAAGGCTTCACCCATGCCAACAATTTGATGGGTGGCCAAAGTGCCTGAGCGCATGCCACGTTCATGGCCGCCACCGTGCATTTGCGCTTCTATACGCACGCGTGGTTTGCGGCGCACGTACAAGGCGCCTATGCCTTTAGGGCCGTAAGTTTTGTGTGCGCTAAAGCTCATTAAATCGACCGGCAATTGCTCTAGATTAATGTCTACCTTACCGGTTGCTTGAGCAGCGTCCACATGAAAAATAATGCCGTGTTCGCGGCATAGATTGCCTATCGCGACGATATCTTGTATCACGCCGATTTCATTGTTGACCAGCATCACCGATACCAATACTGTGTCGGGACGTATCGCTGCTTTTAATTTTTCTATGTCCAGCAAGCCGTTGGGCTCCGGATCCAAATAGGTGGCGCTAAAGCCTTGACGCTCCAATTCGCGCATGGGGTCTATCACCGCTTTGTGCTCAGTGGTCAAGGTGATGAGGTGCTTGCCTTTTTCACTGTAAAAATTCGCCGCGCCTTTGATGGCCAAGTTGTTTGATTCGGTCGCGCCGGATGTCCAAACGATTTCGCGTGGATCGGCGCCAACCAATTTGGCTACTTCTTCACGCGCATTTTCCACGGCTTTTTCCGCGGTCCAGCCGTAAGGATGACTGCGCGAGGCCGGGTTGCCGAAATGCTCGGTAATGTAGGGGATCATTTTAGCGGCCACGCGTGGGTCAACCGGCGTGGTGGCTGAGTAATCCAGATAAATCGGGTACAAGCCGTTTTCGGAGTCTTTTACTACCGGCATTTCTGTTGTTGCTGACATGCGTTTTTTATCCTTGACTGGTGTTAATTTAAGACTGTTATTTATTCAAACTTAGGCCGCCATGGCGCTTAATTGTTTTAATCGTACAATTTCTTGCTGCAAGTGCTGTAAAAAGTCCGCCACTTGCTGGGCGTTATTCTGTGTGCCTAAGCTTACGCGGATGGCGCCACGCGCTAAATCTTCCTCCACGCCCATGGCCAACAACACCGCACTCGGTTCTGTGCTGTCGCTGGAACAGGCTGAGCCACTCGCCACCGCATAGCCTTTACGATCCAAGGCCATGACCAAAGTTTCACCCTCTATACCATCGATGGCAAAAAAACTGGTGTTAGGCAAACGCGCGGTATGCTCGCCAAAAATTACCGCTTTCATGGCTTTTAAGCCAGCTTCCAGCTGTGTTCTCAGGCCTAAGGTATGGCTTTGGTAGTGGGCTAAGCCATGGCTTGCCAATTCACAGGCCAGGCCAAAGCCGACAATGGCGGCTACGTTTTCCGTGCCGCTGCGTAAGCCGCGTTCTTGCCCGCCACCGTGTAGCAAGGGTTGTATGTCCAAGCGTTTGTCTAAAATCAGCGCTGCCGCACCTTGTGGGCCATGCAGCTTGTGGCTGGAAACAGTCATGGCATGCACATTTAAGTCATTGAAATTAAGGGTTATTTTTCCTAAAGCCTGCACCGCGTCGGTGTGCATGATGCTGTCTTGTGCGCGTACCATGTCGGCCATACTTGCTACGTCTTGCAATGCGCCGGTTTCGTTATTGGCCAGCATTACTGACACCAGACTGGTCGGTTGTTCAAGCTGTGCTTTCAACCGCGCTGCATCTACTTTGCCGTGGCTATCTACAGCGATGCTAAGGGCTTGGTAACCATGCGCTTGCATGGCTAGCGCAGAACGGCTCACGCAAGGGTGCTCCACCGCGCTGTACAGAATCTGCCCGACAGCTTGATGGCTAGCGATGCCTTTAATGGCTAGGTTGTTAGCCTCGGTGCCGCTGCTGGTAAAAATGACTTGGGCGGCTTGGGCGCCACAGGCGGCAGCCACTTGCGCACGTGCTTGCGCCACCGCTTCACGCGCGGCACGGCCAAATTGATGGCGGCTACTGGGGTTGCCACTTTGCGTGCGCATCCACGGTAGCATGGCGTCTAAAACGCGGCTATCTATCTGCGTGGTGGCATTGTGATCAAAGTAAACGCTGTTCATGGCTTATGCACTAAGTGTGCTTAGATTGGTGGTTTTGTCTTGGTTTAAGCGCGACATCATGGTCACGGTTTGCTTGTTTTTTTGCGCTGCCACCATGTCGGCTAGGCTGATGCCGGCTAGGTAATCTAAGATACGGCTGTTGGGAGTAGCCCTTAAGTCGTGGGTCATGCAACGGCCTTCGTCCCTGCAGTTTTCGTGGCCGCCGCATTGGGTAGCATCGATGAGTTCGTCCACGGCATTGATGATATCGGCCACGGAAATGTCGGCGTAATTTTTAGCCAACTTATAGCCACCACCTGGGCCGCGTACGCTGCTGACCAAGCCTTGGCGACGTAAGCGACTGAACAGCTGCTCTAGGTAAGACAGGGAGATTTTTTGCCGCTCGCTAATGCCGGCCAAAGTGACGGGCTTGATCTCGCTGGGCAGACTGCTGTTTGTGGCAGCATCGTGTGCAAGCGCTTCGTTTAATGCCAAATCCAACATGGCAGTAACGGCAAAACGTCCTTTGGTAGTGAGTTTCATGACCTTAATAGCCCTCTATAATTATCAAGTATTTTATAATACCCGATAACTTTAGTCAACTATTAGGTCGGTTGTTTTAACCGGTTTAGACGCTATTTTTTGCTGCCGGTTTTTTTGCCTGCGGGTTTAAGGTCAAACGCACTGGCCACCTTACTGTCTGCTTGGGTGTCTATGGCTAATAGCTGCAATTGCAAGGTCATTTCAGCCAATTTCAGGTCTTGCTTAGCGCTTTTTTCCAACAAGGCTTGCAGTGCCAAGGACATGGCTTCGTGGTTGAATTTGTCGTTATCGTCTATCACTGCATAGGCCGTAAATGCCGTGTCTTTCGGTTCGGCTTTTTTATCGGCAGGCGCTTCTTCCAGTATGCGGGCTGGAATGCCTACGGCCGTGGCATGGGCTGGTACGTCTTTAACCACCACGGCGTTTGAGCCTATTTTGGCGCCGGCACCCAAGGTGATGGGCCCCAGTATTTTAGCGCCAGCACCAATCACCACGCCATTTTCTAGCGTGGGGTGACGTTTGCCTTTGTTCCAAGATGTGCCGCCTAGGGTCACGCCGTGGTAGAGCGTGCAATCGTCGCCGATGATGGCGGTTTCGCCGATGACGACGCCCATGCCGTGGTCAATGAACACGCGGTGACCTATGCTGGCACCGGGGTGAATTTCGATGCCGGTTAACCAGCGGGCAAGGTGCGAGCTAAAACGGGCTAACCAGAATAAGCGTTTTTGCCACAGAAAGTGCGCCACGCGGTGCATCAATAGGGCGTGTACGCCGGGGTAAGTGGTCAGTATTTCCCAGTGCGTTCTGGCGGCGGGGTCGCGCTCAAACACAATGGCGATGTCTTCTTTTAAATGATCAAACATAGTCAGCCTTCTTAATTTATAACTCACCACAGAGACACGGAGGCACAGAGAAGATCAAAAGCTTTTGTAGGTCGGCCTTTGGCGTGTAAATAACCTGCTTTAGCAGGCATATTTCACGGACAAGCCATAAGCTGGCTTAGGCGGATAAAACAGCTCATGTCGGGATTAATCCCGACCTACCTTAACTGTGTGCATCTATGGTCTAAAGTCTTTTTTAGGTTTTCTCTGTGTCTCTGTGGTGAATAAGCTTTTAATATTTATCGTGTTTTTTTGGTGTCACGGTCAGCGTAAGTATGCCACGTAACAAGTTTACTTCTTCTTTTTCTAGACGAATTCTGGCATAAATCCGCCGCAAGCGTTCCATCAGTTTTTTCGGCGCCTGCGGATTTAAATAACCGATGTGCAGCAGCGTTTCTTGCAAATGCTGGTAAAAGCCTTCCACGCTTTCTATGCTGGCATAGACGGGTGGCGCATGCGGGCTGAGGTTGTCGTCTTGCAAATTTTGTTTTTCCAGGGCCGCCATTCTAAGCTCGTAACACATGATCTGCACCGCGGCTGCCAAGTTAAGCGAGGAGTAGGCCGGGTTGGCTTGTATCATCGCCAGCAATTGGCACAAATCCAACTCGGCATTGGATAAGCCGCTCATCTCGGTGCCAAATACCAGCGCCACGGTTTGCGTGGAGGCTAGGTTGATGGCGGTGTGTGCCGCCGTTCTGACGTTGACCAATTCGTGCGATAGCCCACGCTTACGCGCGCTCATGCCTATGGCTAAGGCGCAACCTTCCAGCGCTTGGGCTAGGGTGTCGGTGACCACGGCCTTTTCTAGCAAGTCCGCAGCGCCGGTGGCTAAAGCCGTGGCATGGGCATCGGGGAAGCTGTCCGGTTTTACCAAATACAGGTGCTGCAAGCCCATGGTTTTCATGGCGCGCGCGGCCGAACCAATGTTGCCTGGGTGGCTGGTTTGGCATAACACCACACGAAAATTGTGCAATGGGGCTAAAGCTGGACTATCGATAATGGCTGACATGAGGCACCCGTAAAACCGCTAGTTTAGCACCGATGGCAGGCGCACGGTATGTGAGCGACCATCATGGCGGGTAAGGCTGCTAGCCGAGACGCTCTTGTTTGCGTTCAATTAGGCCGGCCATTAGCTCTTTCATTTCCCAAAAAGGAATGGGGTTTTTGCTGTACAGGCGCACCCGCTTAGGCAAACTGCCTTTGGCTGCGATTTCATCGGCGCTCAACTTGGTAATGGCAACGATGCCCATGTCGCTAAAGGCATCGTTATTGCGCAAGGCTTTAAGCATGGACAGTCCATCGATTTCGCTCAGGCTTAAGTCTGTCATGAGTAGGTCCGGCACTTGCAGGCCGACGGCAATCAGCGCTTCGCAAGCGTTGGCCATGATTTTTACATCCACGGCCAAGCCCCAAGTTTTGATAGTTTGACGGTATAGGCTTTGCGTGGCTTCGTCGTTTTCGATGATCAGTACCTGCAATTTGGAACTGTCGCTAGGATGGGATTTCTTTTGGCTGGCTCGGCTGGCCGTCATGCGGTTAAACGAAGCTCGGGTGATGCGTCTATGGCCACCTGGGGTTTTCCAACCCTCGAGTGCGCCTTGCTCTACCCAAAGTTGCACCGAACGTATGGTGACGCCCAATTCTTTGGCTACGTCGCTGGTGGTCATTAAATCGAGCGCTTTTAAAGCGAGTTTTTGGGTTGCCATAGGCGCTGCCTTGTTTGCTAAAAAGGGTGGGTTGAAAGCTTAGCTACGCTAAACCTATTCGGCACCCTTAAGATTAACGCGGTCTTTAAGCATCTTGCCCGGCCTAAAGCACGGGTAAGCTGAAGCTTTGCGTTGAATTTGTTCGCCAGTTTTTGGGTTTCTAACGGTGCGAGCTTGCCGAGTTTTAGTGGAAAAAGTACCAAAGCCACGAATCTCAAATTTATTACCTTCGCTCAGGTGGTCGCCCATAAAATCGATTAGGCTGTTGATGCACATCAAGCAGTCGGCTTCCGATAAATAAGGAAAGCTTTGTTTGATGGTGTTCACTAATTCAGATTTGGTCATGGCGATTCCGGCTACAAGTGGTTATTACATGGTGGTGAGGGCTACGCTCACCGCCGCCAAAAAACACCACTTGCATCAAAATCGGGTGCTTAATCCATGGCGTTGTACCGCGAAAAATAATACTAGCAGAGTTTTACTTATTAGGTTTATCACTTTGATATCATATATAACAATATGTACCAAATTTTTTAGAGGATAGCCTTAAAGCCCGCCGCCTAGCCAAGAGGTAGGCTAATTTAACAAATCGTATTAAAATAGCGCCTTAATCGTTCTTTAACCCACCAATTAATAATGCCAACCAGCCCTATCTGCTGGATTGGCTTTGATATAAGCCACAGAGTCGAGACACTATGCACCCCATGCTATCCAACGCAGTGAAAGCTGCCCGCCGCGCCGGCAACATCATTACCCGCGCCTCCGAGGACATCGGTTCACTTAAGATACAAACCAAAACCTATAATGACTTTGTGACCGAAGTCGACAAAGCGGCTGAGCAGGCCATTATCGACACCTTGAAAGAGCTTTACCCCACGCACGGCTTTTTGGGCGAAGAGAGCGGTGAATCGAACATTCAATCCGACTTCGTTTGGATTATTGATCCGCTGGACGGCACCACCAATTTCTTGCACGGCTTACCGCAATATTGCATTTCGATTGCCTTGCAAGAGCGCGGCGTGTTAACGCACGCGGTGATTTACGACCCTAATCGCAATGACCTATTCACTGCTACCAAAGGCCGCGGGGCTTTTCTAAACGACAAGCGCATCCGCGTGACGCAACGCACTAAATTGCAAGAATCCATCATAGGCACTGGTTTTCCGTTCCGTGATTTCACCCATCTAGACACTTACTTAGCCATGTTTAAAGACATGATTAAAAAAACCACCGGCCTGCGTCGCCCAGGCTCAGCCGCGCTGGATTTGGCCTACGTGGCCGTAGGTTGGTACGACGGTTTCTGGGAAATCGGCTTGTCCGCATGGGACATCGCGGCCGGCGGCTTAATCGTGCAGGAAGCGGGCGGCATGGTGGGTGATTTTGAAGGCAACGAAGACTGGTTGAAAACCGGCAACATCGTCGCCGCTAACCCAAAAATATTCAATCAAATGCTGCAAACCTTAGCGCCGCATTTAACCGACAGTCTAAAAACGCAAAAATCCGGCTAAGCCTTCTGGGCAGCCTGTTATGTGATTACTTGCTGGTAAACGCACTGAATTGGTAGGCGAGCGCAAAACCAGCCACATGAGCTTTAAAGTCGCCTTGCAAGGCTTCCACATGGCCAGCGGTGGCCATGACGGACAAGGCTTTGTTGATGCGGTAGCCGACTGAGGCATTCGCTTGTACCACCAAGCCGCTACCAACGGCGATGCCCCCACCGCCAGCCGCACCGAACAAGGCTTCGCCTTCAATAAACCAATTCGGCGTGACATTCCAAACGCTGCCCAAGCCGACTTCGCCGACCATGTAAGCGCCAGCATCACCGGCATACGCAGCCAAGCCTTGGCCAGTTAAGAACCAATTGTCGGATAAGAAATAGTCCACTTGCACGCCCAAGTTGCTCACCTCTTGGTTAACGTCGCCATTACGCCATTGTTCATCGGCTTTAAAGTAGGTTTGGTTGCTTAAGCGCACGCGCAGTGGCGTGGTGTCGAATTCGCCCAAGCCATACCAAGATACCGGATCGGCACCCACATTGGGTAAGCCAAATTGGTAATTAAGTTTTAAGGCTAAGCTCAGTGCTTCAAAGCTGTGCGATGGCGCGGTGACTGCGCCGGCGGATAATTCCAGCGCTAGATTGCGACTTACTTTTTGTTGTAATCCTAAGCCGGCGTCCAATAACAAGCCACCGCCCACGTCCGCACCACCACCACCGGCTGGGCCAGCGGCCACATGTAATTTCAAGCTGGTGCTATTGGTGATGGGTAGGCGTAAGCCGCCACCTAATAGGATTTGCATGTAGCCGTTGTTGTCGCCACCCATGGCGCCCTCGGATTCCACTTTAACAAACCAATGGTCGTCCAGGTAGGACAGCCATTCCACGCCGACCAATTGCATGCTGCTGCTTTGCGCTTGGCCATCATCGCGTTTAACCGAGGATGCGAATTGGTAGTGGCGACCCACCAAGGAGAATTCATTTTCATTGGCTTGCACAGGATCGAGCTTAATGCCACTTTCCATTTTTGGCCCACTTACCCAGCCGGCACCGAGCAGGCTGTGGAATGGGTATTCGTATTGCACATAGGGTTGGGTGCTGCTGATGTCGCCGGATGGAAAGCGCACGTGGCTGACGCCCACGCCTATATTGCCGTAACCGTGCGTTTCGTAAGTGAGGCCAAGGTCACTGCGCAACATCAGGCCGCCACCACTGAGGGCATTGCTACCGTGGCCGCCACCCGCGCCAACAAATAAACCGGCATGGCTTAGCAAATTGTCGTTGATGCGTTGCTGCAGCTCGCCTTCAACACCCAGCGTGATGAAGCCACCGCGCTGGCCTTGCACCGCACCGAAGGCACCCACGCCCACGCGTAAGTGGTCGTTAACGCTTACTAGGTAATCGCCGCCCAACATGCCCATGGATTCGCCGCCGGGCAGATTGAGTGATTCATAAGTCATGCGCAAGCCGCTTGGGCTGGGCGTAATTAAATTGTCTTTGGATTGCGCAACGTTATACGCTGGCGGGCGCGCAAGTTTAGCGCTCATGTTTAATTTGGTCGGCGTGTGATTTGGACCTAAGGGAAAGGTGTATTCCTCATCGGCCATCGCTAGCGTTGAGCAGCAAAGCAAGGCGGCGATTAGGCCTCTTAAACGTAGCGTGTTAATAAGGTTGGTATGCATGAATACAGGGTCTGTTGAATTGCACTAATCTGGCAATGATAACAGTTTGCGGTAGGTCAGCACATAGAGCACGCAGCCGGCCAAGGTCAAGGGCATTAAAATGGCCGAGGATTGCCAAAATAAGGCAGCAACGATTGCGTTAAGCCCAGCCGGTAGCCAAATGTAAGGCGACACATGGCTATTGTGATTGGGCAGTTGAGCCAACGGGCTGAGTTTGTTTTTCAGTACAATTTTTTTGTAGATCAATTGATGCATGTGGTCGGCATCAGGCAGACCGGTTTTGGTCTTGGCAATCACTTTACGCCTAAACATAGAGTACAGCGTTTCCACGATAGGAAAGGCCATTAAGCTGGCTGTAAACCAAGGAGACACGCTGGGGTTGCGGTACAGCAGCAATATGGCCAGCTCGGCCAAGCTAAAACCGAGTAAATAAGCACCACCGTCGCCCATGAAGATTTTGCCATGCGGCCAGTTCCATTTTAAAAAGCCTAACAAGCTGCCGAGTAAAGCAATGCCTATGGCGATCACCAAATGGTCGTTTACCTGAAAGGCAATGGCAATAATGGCGGTTAGCGCGATGGCGGCATAGCCTGCCGACAAGCCATGGTAGCCATCGATGATGTTCATGGCGTGGCACACACCACTAATGCCTAGCACCGTAAAGGCAAGTGCAAGTGGCAACCATGCCAATGCATTATCAAGCAATAGCATGTCAGTGCGATTGATAACAGCCCCCAATAGCCAAACGGCGATGGCTGCCGACAGCATGGAAAACAACAAGCGCTGGGCGACCCCTACATTTTTAGTGACATCTTCTATGATGCCACCCAGAAAGACCGGGCTACTGGCGATAATAAAATAGGCGAATCCTATGCTATTGCCTGAGCTGACGATGTGGAAAACGATTTCTATGGCCACCGAGGCTAATAAACCGGAGAATAAAGCCACTCCGCCTATGCGCGGGGTGGCTTGCGCATGAAATTTTTGTACGCCGGAATGGGTGTGGTCGTGGCTGTATTGGGCGTGCAAGCTTTCATAACGCAAAATTAAGTAGCAAATAAACCAGCTGATTAAGCCGGCGCTAGTCAGCAATAAGGCCATCTCGGCAAGGTCTTGCCAAAAATTAAATAGCTTGGTTTGCACCATGGGCCGCACGCTGTGGCTAGGCAGGCAGAGCAGTTGATGCTTAAAATCACTTAGTGCAGCCTGGTCATGCAGACAGGCTTTCATGGCTAAGTCGGCTTGACTTAAGTCCGATACCCCAGATTGGTAAGCGATGACGCCATCGTGCAAGCGTATGGTCGGGAAAGGCAATGCTTGGTCAGACAATAAGGCCGTTTGCTCATCGCTTAAATTGGCCAGGCACAATTGCTGATGTATGCGGCAATCGGGGCAGTTTTCTAGAACGGCTTCGTCCAAAATGCCTAATTTTTCTCGGCAAGTTTGTTTGCTAATGTCGGCCTGCCATAAATAGCTGATTTTCACCTTATCGGCATTGCTCATGCTGATGTAAGCGTGGTGCGCAGTAGGCCTTAAAAAAAAGGCCAATAGGCTAGCAACGATAAACGCCACAAGCAAAATAGGGTAGGAAAGGGAGTTTTTGCTTAGCATAAAATTCAGCGTATCCTAAGGTCTTAAAAAATTGGCAAGGTTTAGTGTCAAACGGTAGTCGGGCTTTTATAGTTTTTATTAGGGCTTAGGAGTTAAGCTTGCCGGCAAAATTATATAACAAAAACCATGCGGTCAGCTTGGTCATGTGCCTGGGGTCTGGATTTCTGCTAACTTAGGTGAAGTCCAAAGCATGGAAAAAGCGTAGATACACCATGATTAGGGTGCTTAATTAGGGTGCTTAGTGAAAGCGAAGTGCACGGTAACTAACTAAGGTAGAATGCTTAGCCAGAATGCATTTTTCTGCTAAAATCTCCCACACTTTTATATATACGAACGGTTTTACTGATGAGCTTCCATAAAAAAAGTTTGCGTTTAGCCTTGGCAGCATTGGCCATGTTAAGTTTCTCCAATACTTGGGCCATCGATCAGACAACTATGCAAAGCATGGGTTTGTCTGGCTTGTCGCTTTCATCAACATTGTCCGGTTTGTCCGGTTTGCTTGCGCCTACCCCAACCCAGGCAGCCGCACCTACAGTAAACAAAACCACGACCACGCAAAAGCCAAAAAGCACCACCGATGCCGATGCGAAAAACAAAGACGAAATTGTCGTTAGAAGTGAGTTTCAAGATTTTGTCACGCAGACCACCGGCTATTTGTTGCCTATATACGGTCATGATTTATTCGTTAAATCCACCGATGCCACTGCGCCGGAGAGATTTCTACCCATAGATAACGTACCGGTGACGCCAGACTACCTAATAGGCCCAGGCGATGAATTGTTGATTAGTTGGTGGGGTGCGATTGAAGGGTCGGCCACCACGACAGTGGACCGTAACGGCGTGATCAATTTGCCACAATTAGGTCAGATCAGTGTGGTTGGGGTGCGCTACCAAAACTTGCAAACCCATTTAAAGAAAGCCTTTGGCAAAAATTTCCGCAACTTTGAATTGGATGCGTCCTTAGGTAAGTTGCGCTCCATCCAAGTGTTTGTGGTGGGTCAAGCGACCAAGCCGGGCAATTACACCCTGAGCTCTTTAAGTACCCTGGTAAACGCCATCTTTGCCACAGGCGGACCCTCCGTTAAGGGCTCCATGCGCCACATACAATTAAAACGTGGTGGAAAAGTCATCAGCGATTTTGATATGTACGATTTATTGCTGAAAGGCGATAAATCCAAAGACGTGCAATTGCTCTCGGGCGATGTGATTTACATCCCGCCCATAGGTGCCATGGCGGCCATATCAGGCAGCGTCAATACGCCTGCCATCTTCGAACTTAAAGGTGACGATTCTTTAGCGGAATTAATTAACTTAGCCGGTGGCTTAACTAACGTGGCTTTAGGCAAAAAAGTCACGGTGGAGCGCATACACGACCGCCAAGTGCGTAAAGTGGATGAATTCCAGTTGGATAAAACTGGGCTAGCCAAACTGATGCGTGATGGTGATTTGGTCAACGTGCTGGCTATCTCGGCCGAGTTTGATAACGCCATCACCTTGCGCGGCAACATTGCTGGATCGCATGCCGGCCGTAAACCATGGAGAGAAGGCTTGCGCATTAAAGACATCATCCCGAATCGGGCGGCTTTGATTACTGATAGCTATTGGGTTAGAAAAAACCAATCCGACAAAACCAATGACGGCACTTGGTTCAAAAATAATCAAATCAAACCTAGCAGTGATAACGTTTGGTTTAAAAAGAACCAGATTGATACTAAGAAAGCGGAAGAAGAGGCTGCCGCAGATCAAAAAAATAAACAAGGCCAAACAGACGCAGAAATGGACGCTGAAGCTGCAAAAAATGGCGACATGGATGCCAATGAAAGAAAGAAAGCGAGATTAGCGGAAGAAGAGGAAGCTAAACAACAGCAGAAGTTGGCCGAGCGCGTGCCCGAAATCAATTGGGATTACGCCACGGTAGAGCGATTGGATAGAAAAGAGTTAAGTAGCAAACTCATCCCGTTTAATTTGGGTAAGGCGTTGCAGGGCGATGCCGAGCAAAACATAGCCTTGCAAGCCGGTGACATCGTGACTATCTTTTCTAAAGACGACATACAAGTGCCGTCTGCCAAAAAGAACAATTACGTGATACTGGAAGGCGAAGTGGCTAGTCCGGGCGTGTATCAAGTGCTGCCCGGTGAAAAACTCCGCCAATTGGTAGAGCGCGTCGGCGGCCTTACTCCAGAAGCCTATTTGTTTGGTGCCGAGTTTTCGCGTGAATCGACACGTAAATTTCAGCAAAGAAGAATGGACGACATGCTAGCGCAAATGGATGCAGAAATTCAGCGCACCATGACCAGACGAACGGCGGCAGCTTTAAGTCAAGACGTAGCAAATTCAGCGGTGACGGATGCGGAATCGCAAAAAACCATGATCAACAAACTGAAAAAAATAAAGGCCACTGGCCGTATTGTTTTAGAAATGCCAGTGTTTGCTGAAGAGCTAAAAAATGTACCGGAACTGGAGTTGGAGGACGGCGATCGCTTTTATGTGCCATCTAAACCCTCTACCGTAACGGTCATGGGCACGGTGTATAACCAAAACGCCTTCATTTACAAAAAAGGCTTAACGGTGTCCGATTACGTGTCTAAAGCCGGTGGCCCAACGCGCGATGGGGATGACGGCGAAATCTATTTAATTCGAGCAGATGGCTTGGTGTACAGCAAGCGCCAAGGGTCAGTATTTGGCTTTGGTGGCGGCTTTGATGGTCGTAAAGCCATGCCAGGCGATACTGTTGTAGTGCCTGAGAAGTTGGAACGGTACAACCTCACCAAAGAGCTGAGGGATTGGTCACAAATCTTCTTCCAGTTCGCGATTGGTGCGGCCAGCATGAAAACCATAGGTGTGTTTTAGCTAAGGGCAGACGATGCAAAACCAAGACAATCAAATGCAAAGCCCGGCTAATTTGCGTGGAGACGATGACGAAATTAACTTGATGGAAATCATGTTGGTCATCGCCAAATACAATCGTTTCATCATGGCGTTCACTGCCGTGTCCATCGTGTTGGCATTCATTTACGTGATGTTGCAGCCCTTTTCATATACCGCAAAAACCGTGATATTGCCACCGCAACCCAAGGGCGAGTCTTCCATGAATGCTCTGTTAGGCAATCTTGGTGGCCTTAACAGCATGCCCGTTGGCAATGCGCTAGGTTTAAAAAACCCCAGTGATATGTTTTTAGGCATGTTGAAAAGCCGCACTGTAGCCGATCGGGTGATTGTTAAGCTAAACCTGCAAAAGCTGTATAAAACAAAAACCATGACTAAGACAAGGCAGGTTTTGGCTGGGGCCGCTAAAATTACCGCCGGTAAGGACGGTTTTATTACGGTTGAATATACGCACAGTGATCCGGTCATAGCGGCGGTTATTGCTAATGCTTATGTGCAAGAATTGGATGGGTTGAATTCAACATTGGCAGTAAGTGAGGCGGCAAGACGTCGCTTGTTTTATGAAAGTCAAATTAAGCAAGCCAGTGTAAGCTTGTCGCAAGCCGAAGCGGCCATGAAGCAAACGCAACGTAAAACCGGTTGGTACGAGTTCGGTGGGTTTGATGTGGCCATGGCGGCAGGTGGCGGTACAGGTGGCGGTACAGGTGGCGCGCGTGTTAATGCCTCTGTGTTAATGAAGGTTGAAGAAATACGCGCACAAATCACCTTGAAAGAAGTGGATCTTGCCAGCAAACGCGCCTACATGACAGAGCAAAACCCTGAGTACGTTCGCGGGCTCGCCACGGTTGTGGCGCTGAAAGCGAATTTAGCTAAACTGCAAGGCAAGTCCGATGGCGCGGATGCCAATGAGAAGGTGCCAGTCAGCCAATTGTCTGATACAGGCTTTGCTTACATCCATCAAATGCGTGACCTAAAGTACAAACAGAGTTTGTTAGAGCTATACAGCAAGCAATTCGAGATGGCTAAAATGGACGAAGCCAAAGAATCGCCCTCCGTTCAAGTCGTGGATAAGGCCGTCCCAGCGGAAGAGCGCTCATCACCTAAACGCGCACAAATGATGGTGATAGCAACGCTAATAGCTTTAGTAGTTAGCATCATGTTGGCTTTCATCATGAACGCATTGGATGCAGCCAAGCAAAATCCCAGCTCAGCTGAGCGTCTCAATTTATTGCGGCGCTATTTACAGCGCGGTAAATAAAGGCTGCCATGGTTTCGCTAGATGGTGTGGCGGAAGACTCGCTTACTAAAAACTGGTATGTAATACACACTAAGCCACGGCAAGAGCAACGAGCTTTGAGCAATTTGCAACAGCAAGGCTACCAATGCTATTTGCCTAGGATAACCATAGAAAAACTCACGCGTGAGCGCCTTAGTGTCTTTGAAGAGCCGCTTTTCCCACGCTATTTATTCATTTGCCTTGATGCCGGCCGTCATGGCCAAAATTGGTCACCCATACGCTCAACATGGGGCGTCAGTGGCTTGGTCACATTCGGCAGCACCCCTGCTAAAGTTGATAGCAGCCTAATTGATTTGATGCACCAACAAGAGCAAGGCTTAAATCATGCCCCGCAACGCTTATTCTCAGAAGGTGAAACCTTGTTGGTGGCTGATGGGCCTTTTGCTGGGCTTGAAGCAATCTACCAAATGCCTAGCGGTGAAAATCGTGCTATGGTTTTAATAGAGCTCATGGGCAAGTCCGCTCAAATGCAAATTGCTCCCGCTAGTCTGCGTAAGCTTGGTTAAGTAAACTTTGCTGATTCACTCGGATTGAAATCCGACCTACAAAAAAAACATCAATTACGTAGGTCGGAATTTCACTCAGAATAAGGCGATGTAATCGCCCTATATTATGTGGGGAAGCCATACGCTGGCTTATCCCGACACTAAAATAATATGAACAATTCCCTAGGAAAAAAATAACCACAATGCTATAGTTGTTCAAAGTTGTACAGGCTTTAAATAATGTACTAAATTCAAACGCACTCTCGCCCGACTGATGGCAACACGGTAGGGCGGTAGCGTGTCAAAATCAGTCACAATCCATCCATGACCCGTCAAAAACAATTGCAAGAAGACACGCACTTTCGGGTGCTAAGTTTACTTGAAAGCCAGCCTGACCTTAATCAGCGTCAGATGGCTAAAGTCCTAGGCGTAAGCTTAGGCGGGGTAAATTATTGCTTGCGCGCTTTAGTGGCTAAGGGCTTGGTGAAGATGCATAATTTTCAAGAAAACGATAATAAATTAGGCTATGCGTATTTACTTACTCCTACTGGCTTGGCTGAAAAGTTGGCTTTAACCAGCCATTTTTTACAGCGCAAGCAGCAAGAATATTTGGCATTAAAAGCTGAAATAGAGGCTTTGCAAAAAAGCATAGACAAGCAAGCGTTATAGCCTAAAACTTGCAAGCAGAATTACTGCAAGCACTAGGCTAGCGTTAAAAAGTTAAATTTAAAAATGAAAGGTAGATTATGAAACTCGCGATTATTGGACTGGGCTACGTAGGTTTGCCACTGGCCGTTGAGTTTGGTAAAAAACGCCAGGTAGTCGGTTTTGATATCAATCAAAAGCGCATCGATGAGCTTAAGTCCGGTAATGATTTCACCTTAGAGACCACCGCTGAAGAATTGCGGGATGCTAAGTTGTTAACGTACACCACTAACTTAGAGGATTTGCGAGATTGCACCTGCTTTATTGTGACCGTGCCCACCCCCATTGATGAGCACAAGCGCCCTGATTTAACCCCGCTTATTAAAGCGTCTGAATCGGTTGGTAAAGTGCTTAAAAAAGGCGACATTGTCATATATGAATCAACCGTGTATCCAGGCGCCACAGAAGAAGATTGTGTGCCGGTGTTGGAGAAATTTTCCGGCTTAACATTTAACACAGATTTTTTCTGTGGCTACAGCCCGGAGCGCATTAATCCTGGTGATAAAGAGCACCGAGTGACCACCATCAAAAAAGTGACCTCAGGCTCTACGCCAGAGATCGCGGACATTGTGGATACCCTATATAACGAAATCATTACGGCCGGTACACACAAGGCATCCAGTATTAAAGTAGCCGAAGCCGCCAAAGTGATAGAAAATACCCAGCGCGATTTGAACATAGCCTTAATCAATGAGCTGGCGCTGATCTTTAACAAAATGGGCATAGACACTGAATCGGTATTGCTCGCCGCCGGCAGTAAGTGGAATTTCTTGCCATTCCGTCCGGGTTTAGTGGGCGGCCACTGCATAGGCGTGGATCCTTATTACTTAACCCACAAAGCGCAGCAGATAGGTTACCACCCGGAAATTATTTTAGCGGGTCGGCGTTTGAACGACAGTATGGGCGCCTACGTGGTGGCGCAGTTGGTTAAGGCTATGATGCAACGCCGCATACAAGTGGATGGTGCGCGCATATTGGTCATGGGTCTGACCTTCAAAGAAAACTGCCCAGATTTACGTAACACCCGGGTGGTGGATATCGTGGCCGAACTTAAAGAATACAATTGCCAAGTGGACGTTTACGATCCGTGGATATCGGTGGAAGAATCCGAACATGAATACGGCATTACGCCAATTAACAAATTACCTGCAGGCGAGTACGACGGCATCATTGTGGCGGTTGCGCACCATCAGTTCAAAGACATGGGCGAGAAAGCCATTCGTGCCTTGGGTAAAAAAGCCCATGTCTTGTATGACCTAAAATACATTCTACCGGCCGATGCCAGTGATTTGAGATTGTAAATGAGCCAAACCAACGCCTACGATGCATTAAAAACTCAGCTACTTAAGGATCAGCACACTTGGCTTGTCACCGGCGTGGCTGGCTTTATTGGTAGCAATTTGCTGGAAGCCTTACTTAAGCTCAATCAGCGTGTAGTGGGCTTGGATAACTTTTCTACCGGTCATCAGCGAAATTTAGATGAAGTGCAAACTTTGGTCAGCCCAAGCCAGTGGGCTAACTTTAAATTTATGCAGGGTGACATTCGCAACCTAGTAGATTGTCAAAAAGCCATGACCTTTACGCCATCATTGACAACGGGCGAAGGCGATGTAGCAAATCAGTCATCTGTAGAATATGTTCTGCACCAGGCTGCATTGGGGAGTGTGCCTCGTTCTATTGAGGACCCAATACTAACCAATCAAAGCAACATTGATGGTTACTTAAACATGTTGGTTGCTGCCCGGGATGCTAAAGTTAAACGCTTTGTTTATGCGGCCAGTAGTTCTACTTACGGGGATCACCCCGATCTACCGAAAGTGGAAGATAAGATAGGCAAGCCCTTATCGCCTTACGCGGTGACAAAATACGTCAATGAACTGTATGCCGATGTGTTCAGTAAAACCTATGGCCTGCAAAGTATAGGTTTGCGCTATTTTAATGTGTTTGGGCCACGTCAAGATCCAGACGGTGCTTATGCCGCTGTGATTCCAAAGTGGATAGCCAGCATGATCAAAAACGAATCCGTTTACATCAATGGTGACGGTGAAACCAGTCGGGATTTTTGCTTCATAGAAAACGTTTGCCAAGCTAATTTACTGGCCGCTACCGCTCAGAATTCAGACTCGATTAACCAAGTCTACAATGTAGCGGTGGGTGACCGAACTAGCCTGAATCAGTTGTACGAGCAATTGCATATAAACTTGTTCCCGTTATACCCTCATCTAAAAAACGCTAAGCCAGTTTATCGGGACTTTAGGGGCGGGGATGTGCGACATTCCTTAGCAGACATAAGTAAGGCAAAAACCTTGATTGGCTATCAGCCTATCTATCATGTCGGTGAAGGCTTGAAGCTGGCAATGGGCTGGTATGTTAAGCATTTAATAAAGTAATAGCGCAATAATTAAGAAATCATGAATTCAAGACAATCCATCAGTAGCCTGTTAAAGCGACTTTGGCACCACATTAGCCCGCGCCGTCGTCGCCAATTTAGTATGCTGTTAGTGTTGATGCTTTTAGCATCGTTTGCGGAGATTCTAAGCATAGGTGCTGTGTTGCCTTTTTTGGGTGTGCTAACGGCCCCTGAGCGTATTTTTGAACTGCCTGCTGCGCAACCAATTATTCAGGTCTTGAATATAACTGGCCCTAAACAATTACTGTTGCCACTTACGGTTGCTTTTGGCGCGGCAGCCTTGATTGCTGGGGCAATGCGGTTGCTCTTGCTTTGGGCTAGCACAAGATTATCATTTGCTACTGGTGCTGATCTCAGCATCAGTATTTACCGCCGTACGCTATATCAGTCTTATGCAGTTCATTGCGCGCGGAATAGCAGTGAGGTAATTAACGGCATTTCTGGCAAAGCCAACGGCGTTATTTATAGCATCATCGTGCCGGCGCTAACGCTTATTAGTTCTAGCGTTATGCTTATTGCCATTCTTATTGCATTGTTGTCGGTGCAGCCAGTCATTGCATTAGCAGCATTTGGCGGGTTCGGTTTTATTTATGCGGTTATTATTCGCTTGACCCGCAAGCGCTTACTAGTTGATAGCCTGTGTGCGGCTCGTGAAACTACGCAGGTTATCAAATCGCTTCAAGAAGGTCTAGGTGGCATCCGTGATGTGTTAATCGATGGTAGTCAAGCCGCTTACTGTGAGATTTATAGTAATGCGGATTTGCCCTTGCGGCGCGCGCAGGGCAATAGTTCATTCATCAGTGCGAGCCCCCGTTATGGTATGGAGGCATTAGGCATGATGCTTATTGCTGTGCTGGCTTATTCGCTTGCGCAACAAGTTGATGGTGTTGCTAAGGCCATTCCAATTTTGGGCGCATTAGCACTTGGCGCCCAGCGGCTGCTTCCTGTGTTGCA
Source organism: uncultured Methylotenera sp. (assembly GCA_964400215.1). GTDB lineage: Bacteria > Pseudomonadota > Gammaproteobacteria > Burkholderiales > Methylophilaceae > Methylotenera. The sequence continues at coordinate 25,116 of CAYNSY010000001.1, forward strand.
GCAATCTTATGGATCATGGACACAAATAAATAGTGGGCAGTCTTCATTGAAAGACACTTTGGAATTGCTTGATCAACCTTTGCCCGACTATGTCAGTCAGCCAGCCGCGCAACTCTTACCTTTCAATGAAAACATCGACCTTAAGCAGCTTGGTTTTCGCTACAGTGCCCAAACACCTTATGTGCTTAAGCAGATTGACCTTACTATAGCAAAAGGCAGTCGAGTCGGTTTTATAGGAGCCACTGGTAGTGGTAAAAGCACCTTACTTGATGTTGTTATGGGGCTTCTTCAACCTACCGATGGTGCTTTGGAAATAGATGGTCATAAAGTTACACCTGCTAACCACCGGGCTTGGCAAGCTCATATTGCTCATGTGCCGCAAGCTATATTTCTAGCCGATAGCACCATAGAAGAAAACATCGCTTTTGGTGTGCCAAAAGATCAAATCGATCATCATCGCGTCAAGCAAGCCGCCCAGCAAGCTCAAATTGCGGAAAGCATAGAAAGTTGGCCTGATCAATACCAAACCTTTGTTGGTGAAAGAGGTATTCGATTGTCAGGCGGTCAAAGGCAGCGTATCGGCATTGCTCGAGCATTGTATAAAAAAGCCAATGTAATTATCTTTGACGAGGCAACGAGTGCATTAGATAATGAAACTGAGCAGGCGGTTATGCAGGCAATTGAAGGGCTGAGTAAAGATCTTACATTGCTAATTATTGCTCATCGAATCACGACTTTGAAGAATTGCACGCAAATTGTAGAGCTAGCATCAGGGGCTATTAAGCGAGTGGGTACATATAAAGATATCGTTAATCAAACTGTAATTGGAACAAAAAAGAACAAGGAAAGTTAATCATATGCTAGCTAATTCATCAATTCTTATCACTGGAGGAACTGGCTCTTTCGGGCACACTTTTGTGCCAATGACACTTGAAAAATATAACCCACGTCGCTTAGTTATATATTCACGAGACGAAATGAAGCAGTGGGAGATGGCCAAAGTTTATAATAATGACCCGCGGGTGCGTTTTTTTATAGGGGACGTGCGTGATAAAGATCGTTTATCGCGCGCGCTCAACGGCATTGATTATGTCGTCCATGCTGCGGCCACTAAGATTGTGCCCACGGCAGAATATAACCCGTTTGAATGTGTTAAAACCAATGTGTTTGGCGCTATGAATTTGATCGATGCCTGTATCGACCAAGGTGTTAAGCGGGTGGTTGCATTGTCCACTGATAAGGCCAGTAGCCCAGCTAATTTATATGGCGCAACTAAGCTTACTTCTGATAAGCTTTTTATTGCTGGTAACTCCTACTCTGGAGGGAACGATACTCGTTTTGCTGTTGTGCGCTATGGCAATGTGATGGGTTCGCGTGGCTCAGTCATTCCGTTTTTCTTAAGCCTTGCTGATAAGAGTGTATTACCGATTACCGATGCGCGTATGACGCGCTTTATGATTACCTTGGAGCAAGGGGTGGATTTGGTTTGGCATGCTTTCGAGGACATGGTTGGTGGCGAGATATATGTCAAAAAAATCCCATCCATGAAAATGACCGATGTTGCTCTAGCCGCCGTGCCGACTGCAGCCCATAACATTGTCGGTATTCGCCCTGGTGAAAAGCTGCATGAGCAGATGATAGGCCCAGAAGATGCACCACACACCTATGAATATCCTGAGCATTACAAAGTCTTGCCGGCTATTCATAATTGGAGCGTTGACCCAGCCCGCATTAATGGAGGTACCTTGGTAGCGCCTGATTTCACTTATTGCTCTGATAGCAACTTGGAGTGGATGGATATTGCTACTTTGCAAGCGTGGATAGAGCAAAACCGTGAGCACATAGGCAAAATCTGATGGGTATGATTCCATACGGTCGCCAAGACATAAATCAAGATGACATCGATGCGGTAATTGCCGTTCTGCGCTCAGATTTCTTGACACAAGGTCCTGTTGTTCCAATTTTTGAAAATGCTATTGCTGATTATTGCAGCGCACAATATGCTGTGGCCGTTAATAGTGCTACTAGTGCGCTGCACATTGCTTGCTTGGCTTTGGGCGTTGGTCAAGGAGATATTGTCTGGACTAGCCCAACCACCTTTGTTGCTAGTGCAAACTGTGCACTGTATTGTGGTGCAACGGTAGATTTTGTAGATATTGACTCACGTACTTACAACATGAGTGTTGAATGCCTAGCAGAAAAACTGGCCGTGGCAAAAAAAACCGGAAAACTGCCTAAAGTAGTGATCCCTGTGCATTTATCCGGCCAGTCCTGCGAAATGGCGGAGATTTTCAAGCTAGGTCAGCAATACGGCTTTAAAATTATCGAGGACGCTTCGCACGCTATTGGTGGCAAATACCAAGGCCAGTTGATCGGAAGCTGTCGCTTCAGTGACATTACTGTATTCAGCTTTCACCCAGTCAAAATCATCACTACCGGAGAGGGCGGCATGGCGGTGACCAATGATGCTGGTATAGCTAAACACTTACGCCTTTTGCGAAGTCACGGTATTAGCATTGCATCTGTAGACATGCAAGCGCGCCCATCGCAGGAAATCTGGAATTATCAGCAGATAGAACTAGGCTTTAATTACCGCATGACGGATATACAAGCTGCATTGGGTGTAAGTCAATTACAACGGTTGGTCGAATTTATTACCAAACGCCACGCTATTGCTCAGCGGTATGACCAAGAATTATCTGACCTACCCCTGCAGACCCCTTGGCAACATCCTGATACTTATTCCGCATACCACCTTTACCCGGTCAGCATCAAATTAAATGAATGCAAAAAATCCCAGCGGGAAGTTTATGGCGCAATGCAACTAGCGGGTATCAATGTCAACCTACATTACATACCTGTGTATCGTCAGCCTTATTATGAGGCGATAGGATTTAAAACAGGATATTGCCCAGAAGCAGAGAAATATCATCAACAAGCGCTTAGTATTCCCATGTATCCGACCTTAACCGATGACGAGCAAACGAAAGTCATTAGTGTTTTGCAGGCTTCATTAAATTGAATCGTCTTGCTCTTGGCACAGTTCAATTCGGCTTACCTTACGGTATAGCAAATAAGGCTGGTCAAGTTTCGCGTGCTGAAGCTAAAGCCATGTTGCAGTTAGCGACAACTCATGGCATTGATACCTTGGACACGGCTATTGCATATGGCGACAGTGAAGCGTGTTTGGGTGACGTGGGTACCCAAGACTTTAAGGTGGTCACCAAATTGCCGGCATTACCGGATACTTGTTCAGATGTTAAAGTTTGGGTTGCTCAGCAAGTTAATGCATCGCTATTACGCTTAGGTGTCAAGGAAGTTTATGGCTTGTTATTGCACCGGTCTGGCCAGTTGCTTGGCTCAAATGGAGCCGCTCTGTTCCAAGCGCTAGAAGATTTAAAGAGCAATGGACTGGTGCAAAAGGTGGGGGTTTCAATCTACTCGCCATCCGAATTAGATACGTTGACGCTACATTACCATTTTGATCTTGTACAAGCCCCATTCAACTTAGTTGACCAGCGCCTATATAAAAGCGGCTGGCTCCAGCGTTTGAAAGATGATGGTGTTGAAATACATACTCGGTCAGCTTTTTTGCAAGGTTTGTTATTAATGTCGCTAGCTGATGTCCCGTCCAAATTTTCACCGTGGGTCAACCTTTGGCAAATATGGCATAGTTGGCTCACTGCTCATGATATTTCAGCATTGCAGGCATCTTTAGCTTTTCCACTATCTTTTCCTGAAATAGACCGAGTGGTTATAGGTGCCGATAGTGTAAGCCAGCTGTCGCAAATAATAAGTGCCACCAAGTGGCCTGCGAACATTAGCTTGCCTAATCTGCAATGTGATGATGAAGGTCTGATAAACCCAGTAAATTGGAATCAGTTATGAAAATTGTAGCGCTAGTGCAAGCTCGCATGGGCTCTACCCGCTTGCCTAATAAGGTAATGAAGCTCATAGGTGGCATCCCCATGATTGAGTTACTGCTTACGCGCTTAGCTAGGTCTAAAGAAATTGACCAAATAATCGTTGCAACATCAGTAGATGAGCGCAATCTACCATTAGTTAAGCATATACATAGCCTTGGTTTTGCCTGCGAGCAAGGGAGCGAAAATGATGTGTTAGATCGCTATGTGCAAGCAGCCAGAAAACATAGTGCTGATATTGTGGTGCGTATTACTGGCGACTGCCCACTAGTAGACCCAGACTTGGTTGACGAAGTTATTCGCCAATTTAAATCTGCAAACGTAGATTATTTCAGTAATGTTGATCCCCCTACTTATCCAGATGGATTGGACATCGAAGTTTTTAATTTTAAAGCATTAGACAAATCCTCGCAGGCAACTCATAAGCCTTATGATAGAGAGCATGTTACCCCTTATCTGCGAGAATCTAACTTTTTTAAAACCGCGGCTATGCAGCATAGCAATGATTTATCCGCATTACGCTGGACGGTCGATGAGCCAGCCGATTTTTTGGTGATTGAAAAAGTATTTCAGCACTTTCATCCGCGAATAGATTTCACCTGGAATGAAGTGCTTACCTTACAAATTAATCAGCCAGAATTATTTAATATCAACCAACACTTAATTAGAAATGAAGGTGCCATTATGGGATCAGGTCAAAAACTTTGGAAACGTGCGAAGCAAGTCATTCCTGGAGGCAATATGCTGCTATCCAAGCGTGCTGAAATGTTTTTGCCTGATCAATGGCCTGCTTACTTTAGCAAAGCTAAGGGTTGCAAGGTCTGGGATTTGGATGGTAATGAATATATAGACATGTGCATCATGGGTATCGGTACAAATATATTAGGTTATGGTCATCCGGAAGTGGATGCTGCAGTTCAGCAGACAGTGAGTGCCGGCAACATGTCTACTTTTAATTGTCCTGAAGAAGTTTACTTGGCCGAAAAGTTAATTGAGCTCCATCCGTGGGCGCATATGGCTAGGTTAGCACGCTCAGGTGGAGAAGCTAACGCACTTGCAATTCGCATAGCACGTGCAGCAACGGGGAAAGATAAAGTTGCTATCTGTGGATACCATGGCTGGCACGATTGGTACCTTTCGGCTAATCTGGGGGACGATGCTGGCTTAGATGGACATTTATTACCAGGCCTGCAACCTAACGGCGTGCCGCGAAATTTAAAAGGCACCGTATTCCCATTTAACTATAACAACTATGCAGAGCTTGAAGCGTTGGTTAATACGCAAGATATTGGCGTGATCAAAATGGAAGTGGTTCGCAACATGGGGCCAGAAGACAACTTTTTACATAAAGTGCGTAAGCTTGCCACTGATCGTGGCATTGTTCTTATTTTTGATGAATGTACCTCTGGTTTCCGTGAGACATTTGGAGGCTTACACAAAAAATATGGTGTTGAACCCGATATGGCAATGTTCGGCAAAGCCTTAGGTAATGGATATGGCATAACGGCTACTATCGGTAAGCGCGAAGTGATGGAGGCTGCACAAACGACATTTATTAGTAGTACATTTTGGACAGAACGCATCGGCCCTACGGCCGCACTTAAAACCTTAGAAGTGATGGGGCGCATTAAATCATGGGACACAATTACTCAAACTGGTTTGGGTATCCGTCAGGGGTGGCAAAATCTTGCTGATAAACATGGCCTAAAGATTAATCATTGGGGGCTGGCAGCGTTAACGGGATTTACCTTTCAAAGTGAGAATGCCTTGGCCTACAAAACGCTTATTACACAAGAAATGTTGGCTCAAGGTTATTTGGCGGGAAATAGTGTGTATGTTTGTATTGACCATACCTCAGAAGTTGTGGATGGTTACTTTGAAGCGCTCGACCCTATTTTCTCGACAATCAAACAATGTGAAGAGGGGCGTGATGTGATGAGTTTACTCAAAGGGCCAATTTGTCATGGTGGTTTTAAACGCTTGAATTAGAAGTCTGTTTAATGAAAATAGCCTTTCGCACAGATGCATCATTTCAAATAGGGACTGGTCATTTTATGCGCTGCCTTACCTTGGCGGATGAGCTGAAAAAACAAGGTGCGCAGATACGTTTCATCAGTCGAAACTTACCAACATATTTGAGTGAAATGCTCATTGTAAAGGGAATGGAATTCATATCCCTGACTACAGAATCCACAGAACAATCAACTGACGAATTAGATCATGCTAATTGGCTTGGTACTAGTCAAGTCCATGATGCGCAAGCAACAATTCAGACATTGGCTAATCAATCTTGGGATTGGATTGTTGTAGATCATTATGCATTGGATAAGCGCTGGGAAAGTGCAGTCCGTGCAAGTTGCAAAAAGCTAATGGTCATTGATGACATTGCCGACCGTCAGCACGATTGTGACGTATTGTTAGATCAGAATTATTATGCGGATATGCAAACGCGCTACAGCGGCAAAGTGCCAGCACATTGTCAGTTATTACTGGGTCCACGATACGCGTTATTGCGAGAAGAGTTTAGAACTTTGCGTAAGCAGATTAAACCTCGCACAGGTGATATTAAAAAAATATTGGTGTTTTTTGGTGGGGTGGATTCAGATAACTTCACTGGCATGGCAATACAAGCCTTAACCGAATTAAATATTAAGCAGCAAGTGGATGTAGTCATTGGTGCTCAGCACCCTAAACGCGAGCAGATACAACAAGTTTGCGCTAACTACGGTTATGTATGTCATGTGCAAACAACCCGTATGGCTGAACTGATGGCTGAGGCTGGTCTTGCGATAGGCGCAGGTGGGACAGCGACTTGGGAGCGTTGCTGTTTGGGCTTGGCAACTATAACTTTATGTATAGCTAAAAATCAGCGTAAGCAGATTGCTGATGCTGCAGAAACGGGGCTCTTATATGCTCCAATCAGTAGTGAGGAGAATTTGGTTGCAGTCATTGGGCGTCATGTAAGAAGTTTATTAGAAAGCCCTACATTGATTAAGCTAATTTCTGACACTGCAATGAAGTTTGTAGATGGAAGTGGCGTATTTAGTATTGTTAAAGAGCTACATATCCAGATGCTTAATCATGCTAATTTCAATGCTGTGGAAGTGCGAAGAGCGAGTGCTTCTGAAGCCGTTAATGTTTGGTCTTGGAGAAATCATGAGACCACACGAAAATATTTTTTTGATAATTCAGAGTTGAGTATTGATGACCATATTCAATGGTGGAATCAGAGTCTTACAGATTCAAGTCGCATATTGCTTTTAGGCTGTTCAAATGGCATTGATTTTGGCGTAGTCCGTTTTGATTTTATAAATTCAGAAAAAGCAATTACCTCAATTTACATAAATCCATTGATGACTGGCAAGGGGTTAGGGAGAGCATTGTTAATTAAAGGGCTTGCCTGGGTAAGAGATAATTATCCTGAAATAAAATCGGTGATAGCAGAAATTATCCCTGAAAATATTCCATCAATAAGGTTGTTTAAGTCTTTAGGCTTTTCTAAAATTCATAGCGCATTCAGATTGGAGTTGCCGTTTGAGGGAAAATAATGCAAAAGTTAGAATTGTAATTGCCTCACCTCATCTGCGGCATGATTCACTAGAAAAGTCGCTACGTAATAAGTTAGGTGTGGAAATTTTACGTGTTCGAGATCGAGAGAGTCTTGAGTTTTTGAAGCTATCTAAATTTACACCACGTTATATCTTTTTCCCTCACTGGTCATGGTTAATTCCAGAAGAAATTTATCAAAATTTTGAGTGTGTTATTTTTCATATGACTGATTTGCCCTATGGTCGAGGTGGTAGCCCGCTACAGAACTTAATAGTCCGTGGTTATAAAGATACAAAGTTGAGTGCACTTCGATGTATTAAAGCTTTAGATGCTGGTCCTATTTATATGAAACGCCCTTTATCACTATCAGGGACTGCTGAAGAAGTTCTTTTGAGGGCGGCTAAAATTACTGAGGGAATGATTGAAAGTATTATTCTTGAACAGCCCATCCCAGTTGAGCAAACTGGTGAGCCAACAGAGTTTCGAAGACGATTGCCAATAGATGGTGATTTGGCAGGTGTGGCTGAGTTAAAAAAGATATATGATTTTATACGTATGTTAGATGCTGATGGATATCCTTCAGCTTTTATTGAGAATGATTATTTTAGGTTTGAATTTAGTGGTGCAACTTTAAATGCTGAAGATATTGTGGCAGAAGTAAAAATAACTAGGAGGATTTCATGAAGTCAGCATTGGTAATTGCTGCTCATCCTGATGATGAGGTGCTTGGATGTGGCGCGACAATTGCCCGTTTATCGCATGAAGGTTGGAGAGTTCACGTTTTAATAGTTGCTGAAGGCGCAACTAGTCGAGCACAAAAGCGAGATATTGTGGCGAACTCAGGAGAACTTTCGGCATTGGCGAGGTGTGCTGAAGAAGCTAATAAAATACTTGGGGCAGCCTCTGTTAAGTTACTTTCATTGCCTGATAATCGAATGGATAGTATCGATTTGCTTGATATTGTGAAGATCGTGGAAGAGTATGTTCTAAAATATAAGCCTAGTGTGATTTTTACACATCATGCTGGAGATGTGAATATTGATCATAAGATACTACATGATGCAGTCATTGCAGCTTGTCGGCCACAACCTAACTATTCCGTCAAAGAGTTATTGTTTTTTGAAGTGCCATCTAGCACTGAGTGGCGTCCTGCATCTTCCGGAATTTATTTCACGCCAAATTATTTTTATGATGTATCTGAATATATTTCTAAAAAAATGGCTGCTTTGTCAGCATACAATCCAGAGATGCGGAATTTTCCGCACCCAAGGTCCGTGAATGCGGTTAACCATCTTGCGCGTTGGCGAGGTGCATCGGTCGGATGTGAAGCTGCTGAGGCGTTCATGCTAGGTCGTTGCATTGTTTAATTTAGGATGAGTATGTTCATTGGTAATAGAGAAATAGGAAAGAGCAATCCACCATTCGTCATAGCCGAAATGTCTGGTAATCATAATCAGTCTTTGGAGCGCGCTTTAGAAATTGTCGAAGCGGTAGCCAAGACAGGCGCACATGCGCTTAAAATTCAGACCTACACGCCAGATACAATGACGCTGGATTTAGATGAGCGCGAGTTTCATATTAGTGACCCCCAAAGTTTGTGGGCAGGCAACTCGCTCTATAAGTTATATGGTGAAGCTTATACCCCATGGGAATGGCATAAACCGATTTTTGATCGGGCTCGTGAGCTTGGTATTATTGCTTTCAGTACTCCCTTTGACGATACGGCGGTCGACTTTCTAGAAGGTTTGGATGTGCCATGTTACAAAATTGCATCTTTTGAAAATACTGATTTACCGCTGATTCGTCGGGTGGCTACCACTGGCAAACCGCTGATTATTTCTACTGGCATGGCAAGCATTGCTGAGCTGGACGACACCGTGCGTACCGCTCGCGAGGCGGGTTGCAAAGACCTGATACTTCTAAAATGCACCAGCACTTACCCCGCTACTGCCAGCAATACCAATGTCCTGACCATACCGCATATGCGTGAATTATTTGATTGCGAAGTAGGATTGTCTGATCACACTATGGGCATAGGCATATCGGTTGCCAGCGTGGCGTTAGGTGCTGCAGTCATAGAAAAACACTTCACTCTGAACCGTGCTGACGGTGGCGTGGATAGCACTTTTTCTATGGAGCCCGCTGAAATGGCGCAGCTTGTTGTAGAGTCCGAACGGGCTTGGCAAGCGCTAGGAAATGTAAGCTACGGTGCCACTGAAGCTGAGAAAAAATCAATTGTATTTAGACGTTCGCTCTATGTGGTGCAAGATTTAAAGGCTGGCGATATTCTGACTAAAGACAATGTGCGAGCGATTCGCCCAGGTTTAGGCCTTCCAACAAAATATATAGATGTAATTTTAGGTAAGAGAGTCAGAACTAATGTAATGAGAGGAACCGCATTAAGTTGGAGTCTAGTCGGGTGAGCGTGACAAAATCAAGTGAAATTATTTTTACTCATCGATTTATTCTCCGACCACTTGATGTAAATGATGTTACAGAACGCTATGCTGGCTGGTTAAGTAATCAATCTACGAGTAAATATATCTCAGCTCGACTTAGTCTTCCTGATCTGCGGCAGTATGTTTTTGAGCGAGTTAGTCAAGATGATGTCATATTCATGGGTATCTTCGACAAGATATCCGGTTTACATGTTGGGAATATTAAATACGAGCCTGTTAATTCTCTATTGGGTTACGCTATTATGGGGATTCTTATTGGCGAGCCTGAGTGGAGGGGCAAAGGCGTAGCTCGTGAAGTTCTATTCGCTACTGCTGAATGGTTACGCAATAATCGAAATATTCAACAAATCATCTTAGGTGTTAGCCGTTCTAACCAAGCTGCAATTCGAGCATATCAAAAAGTGGGATTTATTGAGCAATTTACTGAGTTTATTTCCAATATTTCCGCAGAGAATCTGACAATGGTGTGGCATCTAAATACTGGGATAGCTAATAAAAATACTAAAGGAAAAGTTCATTGAAAGTAGTTGTATTGTCTGACTTAAGATTTTTTACTATCGTGACGGCTATTCAGATACTCATGGAGTCAAGCTCAGATTGCCTGCTAGTTTCAGAGGAGGTGATTAGTAATCAGGAATTCGGATCAAATTCTAAAAAATTTATTAAATCCATTAAAATATGGTTGATTTCCAAATTTTTGCCAGTGGAAGTGGTTAAGACGGAGTCGCAGTTGGTGAGCAAACAGTGGCGTGGTGAGATTTCATCTCTGGTTTCTCAGATGAAGGATGCAAGTGCCAGTGAAAAAAAATATCCAGAGTTTGCGGCAAATTTTAAGCGTCAAGCATGTGGCGCAGTAAGTGTATTTAACGCTCTAAAAATGAAAGGCGTAAAAGAAATCTTTGTTTTTAATGGGAGATTTTCAAGTTCCCAGCCGATATGTGAACTAGCCATGAATAATGGAATTAAGATTTGGTATTATGAGTGGGGCGTAATACCGTTTCATTTTACGATAAAGTCCGTACCGACGCATGACTTCGTGAGCCACGCCAAGTTGGTGATTGCTATCTATGAAAATAAATCGCTATTTTCTGGTTACTATATGCTAAGTCACAAAATAGATCAGTTCATTGGCAATAAATTAAATAACAGATTTACCAACACTTATACCGTTGGGGTAGATCAAAATTATGATGTCACGATTTTTCTTGGCTCACCCCATGAATTGCTAGCGGTTTTGCAGTCTGGATATATGACGGATATTCAATTCTGTAATGCTGTTGTTGAGAAATACGGTAAAGTGCGCTATGCAATACGATCTCATCCAAATCAAGTTAATGACCCATCGTGGATTAACCATGCAGACCAGTTAGAAACATATGCCCGCTCAATTGGTGCCGACTTCTATGGACCAGATAGTGCAATAAACTCGTATCAATTAATAAAAAAATCAAGTGTTGTTGCGACCTACCATTCAAGTATATCGGTTGATGCATTCTTTCTGGGAGCAAAGGTTGATGTGTTTGGTGAAAGTATGTACAAATATTTTATTGAATATTGTAATGATGATAGAGCTACACCTAGTGAAAAAAATGATAGGCTCGCAACACTGCTGCAGATATCCATGTACGCTTACCAACATCCTATTCACCCGAAGTGGGCGATATTTATGAAATTATTTGGATGGATTGACCGAAAGGTTGTTCGATATCTTGATTTATAGTGATAATTGGAGTGCGTAGTTCAGAGCGTTATTCATTAGCGCTTGCTGAAATGATGATAGGTTTTCTCTTGGCGGAGCATGGCCAAACTGCTAAAAATAAAAATGGCAGATTCTCACATTCAAATATTCTTTGATGAATATGAAGTTCCCCCTCTTCCATTATGGGTCATGTTTTTTTAATTTGTATCGAAAATAAGGTTAATGAAAAAGTGACAATTAATCAAATCCTATCCTCCGATGGAACTAAGGGTAAGGATATTTACACAAATGGAGTCTATTTGAGCAACAACATTACTTGGCACGCTGAAGACTCACCTTGGAAAGCTAGGCAAATTAGTCGCTTACTTATAAAAAACAATATTTTCCCAAATAATGTTTCTGAGATTGGATGTGGTGCTGGAGCAATATTGACGGAGTTATCCGCAATGATGCCTGCTACTAACTTCGTCGGATATGAGTTAAGCCCTCAGGCCTTCGAACTTTGTAAAGCCAGGGTGTCGGAACAAATCCAATATTACTGTAGCGATCTGGTTTTACAAGATGTATTTTATGATTGTTTATTGTGTATTGATGTATTTGAGCATGTTGAAGATTACATGGGGTTTATTAAATCACTTAAGGCAAAGGCAACCTACAAGATATTTCATATCCCATTAGATATATCGGTTAGATCAATACTCCGTGGAACTATGATTCAGGAGAGACGAAGTGTGGGTCATTTACATTATTTCTCTAAGGATACTGCCATTGCGACGCTTAAAGACTGTGGTTATGAAATTATTGACGAATTTTATACAACGTCCTTTCTGGATACGCCAAGTAAAACTTGGAAAACTAGATTTGCCAAATGGCGCTTTAAATTTTTTTACTCCATTGCCCCTGATCTAGCAGTCAAGGTATTTGGAACCTGCTCTTATATTGTTTTAACACGTTAACACTAATTAATTTTGGCGTGGCTACTTTTAGTAGAACCAAATATCATTTATTAAATTCAAAGAATTGTGCGGAGTTTATCAAAATCTAAAAATATTTTCGGACATAAAAGTGGCTTAATTATTTGAGCATTTTATGGAAAAACGAGTTTTGCAAAAAGTCCTCTTATTACATCACCATCTTAGCTAGTGCAATTGCGGTTTTAAAGGCTATGATTCCCATTGCTAATTTTCTGATAGGTAGTCATTGCTGCCTCACAGTCAATAGTGAAAATTAGCGTGTGGGCATTGCAGATAACTATTTTGAGTCGAAGGATTTCTTGCTCAAATTAACTATAGACGCTAAAAATTTAACCGCTGCTTATGGTTGGTTTAGTGCGTATTTTTTGGCAGTCATTGAAGAGCTATCTCTGCAGCCTTTGCAAGACTGAGTGAGTCTTCGCAAGACTTGATGCCGGACTGCACAGCTTGTTGTAATTCTAGTAGAGCTAGTTGGCAGCAGGGGTAAAGGTTCCCTTATGATGAGTGTGTTAATAAGTATAAATTACAGGGGAAAGGTTGATGATTTCTGTTGCTATTGCGGTGTTTAATGGTGCTGACTACATCTCAGAGCAGTTAGTAAGTATCGTAAACCAAAGTGTAAAACCACACGAGATAATTATAAGTGATGATGGCTCAAGTGATGATTCGATAAACATCGCAAAAAAAGTGCTCGATGGGTCAGACATAGCCTACAAAATTATTTCGAATAAATATTCACGAGGATTTTCTAATAATTTTCAATCAGCACTTGAACACTGTATTGGCGAGGTTGTTTTCCTTAGCGATCAAGATGACTTTTGGATGCCGGATAAAATTGAAAAGAGCCTTGGCAAGGCAGCGAGTGTGAATAAGTATTTAATAATTCATGATATGTTTATTGGGGATGCAAAGCTCGCTATTAATGACAAAACGTATTTAGATGAAATGATCTTAAATAGTATAAATTTTGATGATTATTGTGCTGGATGTGCAATGCTGATTAAAAGAGAATTGTTAGATCTAGCTTTACCTTTCCCTACACGATTAAAAGATCACGACATTTGGATGAATGAAATTGCAAAATACATTGATCAGAGGGCGCTGTTGGAGTTGCCACTGTCAATATATCGACGGCATGGAGGTAATCTTACGACAAGTCAAATATTTGTGCGGAGTAAAGTAAGTAATGCCATCTCAAGTTTGAGGGAGCAGTGGTCTGGTGAGTTTTTTTATAGGCAGCAGATGTTGGTCGAGGAGATGTTGCTGAGATTTAACGAAAGGCGTTGCGTATTAATGAGTATTGTTAATGTGGATGATGTTTTGCTAGATCTAAATGCTGCTTTGAGCATTATTAACACGCGGATTAATTGCAAGAGGCTCGGTGTGGTGTCGAGATTATATTGTGTTGTTAAACAATATGGAAAATCCAAAATTGGGGTCAGGCATGCACTGAAGGATATCTTTATTGGTATTCATCGCTAGGCTTGATAACAATTAAACGATTTAAGTATGAGGTGTTTTATGGTTAATTTATCAAATGCTAGAGATTGCCCAATCTGTGGATCAAGGCCGGTAGGATCAACTTTCCCATACACAACACTCTTTAATGGTGTGCGCTTTGAGTATCTGAAATGCTGCAAATGTAAAAGTGTGTTTGTTGACCCCGTGCCAGATGAACAAACTTTTAAGGAGATATATTCAAAATCGTCATATCATGACCAATACTATGATGGCAACGTTAGTGCTCATTATAGTGACTCGGTGTCGCTGCTGAATAAACATCTTAAGCTAAGCACAACAGTGTTAGATTATGGTTGTGGGGTGGGTAGTTTTTTGAAAGCTTGTTCATTGCAAGGTTTTGTTCCTGTTGGCGTGGAGTTTGATAGCGAGGCAGCGGAATTCGCATCACAAAATGCCAACTGCGAAGTCATGTCAGTCAAGGCATTTAGTGAACTTTCCCCAACCCCAAGATTTGATGCCATTCATCTGGGGGACGTTTTGGGACATCTGCCTAATCCTTCCGCAACGTTAACGCACCTTCTCGGATTTTTGAAGTTAGGGGGGCTTTTGTTTATTGAAGGGCCATTAGAAGTAAATGCAAACCCCGTGTTTTGGACTGCGCGAATCGTTGGAAAAGTAAAGCGATTACTTAAGCCAACATTTATCCCCAACTTTCCGCCAACTATGCTCTTTCGTACTGACACCCAATCTCAAAAGGCATTTTTCACTCGGTTAAACAAAGGTTTGAGCATGGTTCACTGGGAGGTCTATGATACGGGATGGCCTTACGCAAGCGGTGGGTTGATAAAGCGCAAAATTGCAGCACTTGCTGTTTTTATGAGTGGCAGCCACTTTTCGGGAGTTACTTTTGGAAATCGGTTCAAGGCAATTTTAGTTAAGCGCTAATCTAAAATGCCACCACGTTTTAATTAAACAACTTTTTACTTATGCGCCGGCAAAGCTTCAATTCATCGCCATTAGCAATCGACGTCCGTATTAGGTCGTTTGTCTTGATTCGGATGTTGATGTTGGAATGTTAATTGTATGAATTTTGAAGCGTTGAGAAAAATATTTGAACCGAATTTGGTCTGGAGCATGGCCTTATACGCCTCGGCTGATGATTTTAGCTTTTCTGGCGAGCTCAAAGATCCAATAAAGATATTTGACTCCCGAATTCTATGTATGCGGATAGAACAGGTACATACTCGCGCTGATCCTTTCATGTTTGTTTGGAATGATGAATTGTTTTTATTTTTTGAATCAATGTCGATAAATCAGCCAGGATGCATAGAGCTATATAAAACTACAGATTTGAAGAAATTTAAGCATCTTGGAATAGTGCTTAAAGAGCCTCATCATTTATCTTACCCTTTAGTTTTTAGGCAGGGTTCTTCGGTATTTATGATTCCCGAGAGTGTTTCTGCCGGCCAAGTTGCTCTTTATCAGTTCGGCAAATTCCCTAAAGGGTTGAAAAAAATTAGAACTTTGCTCATAGGCAATTATTTTGATAGTTCAGTAATTTTTCATGAGGGAGTTTGGTATTTATTTACAACATCAGAAAATGGATTAAATCTTTTTTTTACAGAAGACATTGAAAATGGTCTTCTTAAAGCTCATCCAGAAAATCCTATTACAAATGACCCAAGAATTTGTAGGTGTGGTGGTCAACCCGTTATCGTCAATGGAACTATGTATCGATTAGCCCAAGACGGTTCAAATAAATACGGGGCCAATCTTAATATTTTAAAAATATTAGAATTAACACCAAATCGTTATCGTGAAGTAATGGCATATGAGAATTATTTTTCCTGCAATGAGAATTGGAATGCCGAAGGTGGTCATCACTTGAGTTTGGTTGATTTTCATGGACAAACCATAATTGCAGTTGATGGGCAGCAGCACGACTACTTTATCAATAAGATTCTTTCACCTTTCTTTGGTATCTTTGCCAAAAATTAGTCAATTAGGTTTATGAAAAAGCACATTTCCATTCTGTTACCTAACTTGCGTTGTGGTGGTGCAGAGCGAGTGACTGTTAATTTGGCTAATGGCTTTATTAAAAGAGGTTATGCAGTAGATATGGTTTTACTGTCTGCAAAGGGAGAGTTTTTGGTTGATTTGCTACCAGAAGTTCGTGTGATTGATCTAAAGGTTAATCGTATGCGCGGGCTTCTTTTTCCATTGATACGCTATATCCTCACTCAGCGCCCAACAACATTCTTAGCTTGTATGTGGCCTTTATCGATGATAGCTATATTGGCGTGCAAATTATCTTGTGTTGATGTTCGCCTAGTAGTTGTTGAACATACTACTTGGTCGAGGGACATTATTTGCAAATCTAGGTTTAAGCGTTGGCAGGTAGCAACATCAATGCATTATATATTTCCCTCCGCTAGAGATATAGTGACAGTTTCTCAAGGTGCGGCAGATGATTTGGCCAGATTTGCCAACTTGTGTCGTGACGATGTAAAGGTTATTTATAATCCTGTAGTTGGTGAGTCTAAACCAGACAACACTTCACTATTACCACCCCAAAATTGGTGGTTAGGTCCTCATCGCAAGGTGTTAGCGGTAGGGACGCTAACAGCCATCAAAGATTATTTTACTTTATTAAAAGCTTTCGCTCAGTTACGTCAGAAAGTTGATGCACGTTTACTTATTTTGGGTGAAGGTGAATCTCGAACTTCTCTCGAGACATATATTAAGAATTTGGGTTTGGAAGGAAGTGTGTTTCTTCCAGGGTTCATCAAAGATCCCTCGCCGTATTACAAGCAAGCTGATTTACATGTGTTGTCTTCCAAGGGCGAAGGGTTGCCAACGGTAATTATCGAGGCTCTCGCAGCTGGAACACCGGTTGTTAGCACTGATTGCTTATCTGGGCCACGTGAAATATTGTGTGATGGTCGTTATGGCCATTTGGTGCCCGTTGGAGACTCGGCGGCATTGGCGTTAGCAATGGCTGAATCGTTGAACTCTAAATATGATCCCGCTATTCTGAAGTTGAGAGCGCATGACTTTTCAATAGATAAAGCAGTGACGCGCTATGAATCGATATTGTTTTCGTAAACTTTCAAAAAACTCTATAAAGTTGAAAAACAAAATCTTATATATATCTTACGACGGCATGCTTGAGCCATTGGGGCAATCTCAAGTTTTAGCTTACCTTAAGCGCCTAGCATCTAATCGAAAAATTCACCTGATTAGTTTTGAAAAGTCAGCTGACTGGAAAAATATTTTTGAGCGTAAGCATCTTGCACAGCAAATTGCTAATGCCGGTATTGTGTGGCATCCGCTTCGTTACCACAAGCGATTGTCAGCATTAGCAACGGCTTGGGACATTTCATGTGGCATCTCGCTGGGTTTCTGGTTGATTCTTCGCCACCGCATCTCTGTAGTGCATGCGCGGAGCTATGTGTCATCAGTCATTGCGCTGGCGCTTAAGCGGCTTACTGGTGTTAAGTTTATTTTTGATATGCGTGGCTTTTGGGTAGATGAACGAGTGGATGGTGGCTTGTGGTCACGTAACGGAACGATGTATCGCATTGGTAAAAACTTTGAGCGGCGGTTTTTACTTGGCGCTGATCATGTTGTATCGCTTACCCATGCAGCAGTGCTAGAGATGCGGCGCTTTGATTATTTGCAGGGGGGTATGCCACCTGGCACTGTTATTCCTACCTGTGCGGACTTAACTCGGTTCAAACCCATGCGCTCTAAACCTACTAATGGCGGCTTAGTGGTGGGGTATGTGGGCACGGTTGGTACTTGGTATTTATTTGACGAGGTGGCCAGGTGTTTTGCACTAATATTAACTTTACGCCCAGACGCGCGATTTTTGATCGTTAATAGAAGTGAGCATGATTATATACGTGAGCGATTGGTTGTTGCGGGCATCCCCAATTCGGTAGTAGAGATTGTTGCAGCGAATCATAATGAAGTGCCACATCAAATGTCACGCATGGATGCAGGCATTTTTTTTATCAAACCGGTTTTTTCTAAGCAGGCCTCTGCGCCTACTAAGCTGGCTGAGTTTTTGGGTTGCGGTATTCCTTGTTTAAGTAATGCTGGGGTGGGCGATATGGCAGAAGTGCTTGAAGGTGACCAAGTGGGGGTGGCTATAAAAGCGTTTGATCAAGAATCGATGGTTGCCGCATTAAATCAGCTAATCAAGTTAGTGGATGACCCTAAAACGTCAGCGCGTTGTGTGGCTTCCGCCCAGCGGCATTTTTCCTTGGATGAAGGTGTGCGCTTGTATGAAAAAATTTACCAAACGCTAAGTTAAATGAATAAAACCTTATTGTCTGCAATATTAGTAATAATCAATGATTAAGGTTCTTGGCTTAGCCCTGTACGGCCCATTAGCAGCAAGCCATCGTTATCGGCTAGGTCAGTATGTGCCGGGCCTGGCTAGTATGGGCATTGATTTGCAAATCCGTCATTTATTAGGTGATGATTATTTATCAGCACGATTCAGCGGTAGGTCATTGCCCATTAAAGCCATGTTAAAGGATGGTTTGGCACGTTTTGAAGATTTATGGCATCAAGGTGATTACGATGCTGTAATCTTGCAGTGTGAATTAATGCCTTTGATGCCTGGTTGGCTTGAGCGTGCCTTGATTCGTAAGCCTTATATTTACGATATTGATGACGCTTTTTATCTAAAGTATCAAAGCGGCAAGATGCGCTGGGCTGGTCCGTTTCTTGGTGGAAAGTTTGATGCGGTTATGGCCGGGGCAGCAGCCGTAACGGCTGGTAATTATGGGTTGGCTGATTATGCCGGTCGTTTTAATGGTAATACACATTATTTACCTACAGTGGTTGATACCAGCCGTTATTTACCTAACAAGATCAGCAGTGATAAAGCAGTATTTACGGTCGGTTGGATAGGCTCGCCATCTACAGCGCCATATTTGACCGAACTTATTGCACCGTTGTCAGCATTGGGCAAGGAGTGCGCAGTGAAGTTAGTTGTTGTGGGTGGCAAAGCACCTGAAATCCCAAACGTTTCTGTTGTTGAGTGCGAGTGGCATGAGCATACTGAGCTTGATCTGATCAATTCTTTTGATGTTGGTGTTATGCCCTTACCCAATGATGATTGGGCGCGAGGGAAATGTGCATTTAAGTTGATTCAATATATGGCGTGTGGTGTGCCAGTCATTGCTTCCCCTGTGGGTGCCAATGTGGATGTGGTGAGTGCGGAATGCGGTCTTTTGGCATCAAATGAGCTGGAATGGTTAGATGCATTAAGGCGGCTGCGTGATGAGCCGGTGACTCGTGATGAAATGGGTAAGGCAGGCAGGTCTCGTGTGATAAACCATTATTCATTGCAACAGAATTTACCGATTTTAGCTGATGTGATTCATTCCATGGTTAGAGGTATTTAGTTTATGTGTGGATTTGCAGGCTATTTAACTAACAACGCCAAGGTGCTAGCTAACGCCGAGGGTATAGCTAATGCCATGGCGCAAACAATACAGCACCGTGGTCCGAATGATTCTGGCGTTTGGGTGGATGTTAATGCGGGTGTTGCGCTTGCTCACAGGCGCTTGTCTGTTCTTGATTTGTCGCCAGCAGGTCATCAGCCTATGGTTTCAAGAAGTGGCCGCTATGTCATTGCATTTAATGGCGAGATATACAACCATTTGGAACTTAGGCGTGAGTTGGATTTAGGTGTTGGGCTTGCAATGGCCGCTAAGGAGGCGTGCTGGAAAGGTCATTCCGATACCGAAACTTTGCTAGCGGGATTTGAAGCCTGGGGTATTGAAGCTACCCTCAAAAAAACCGTTGGTATGTTTGCTATTTCTTTGTGGGATAGAGATGAAAAAGTACTGACACTGGCGCGTGACCGTATGGGTGAAAAGCCACTTTATTATGGCTTTCAGAAAAATACATTTCTGTTTGGGTCTGAGCTAAAAGCACTTAAAGCCCATCCGGATTTTTTAAGTGAAATCGATAGAGACGTACTCTGTTTATATTTACGGCATTGTTATATCCCAGTTCCTTATTCTATTTACAAAGGCATTCAAAAGTTATTGCCAGGAACATATTTGCAATTGCGAATGGGCGGTGACGCCCATTCGCAGTCACTGACACCTAAATCCTATTGGCGTATGGCTGACGTTGTTGCTGAAGGTATCAAAAGGCCTTTTGTAGGGTCTGATGCAGAGGCCATTGCAGCAGTCGATAGCCAATTAAAACAATCCATAGGTTTGCAAATGTTAGCGGATGTGCCACTGGGGGCATTTTTATCAGGCGGTATAGATTCATCAACCGTGGTAGCCTTAATGCAGGCACAGTCGACACAGCCAGTTAAAACCTTTTCCATAGGCTTTGATGAAGTTGGTTATAACGAAGCAGAATACGCCAAAGCCGTTGCCAAGCATCTAGGCACGGAGCACACGGAGCTGTATGTATCGGCAACCGACGCGATGAACGTGATTCCATTGCTGGCCGAAATGTACGATGAGCCATTTGCTGATTCCTCGCAAATCCCCACTTTTTTGGTTTCAAAGATGGCAAAGCAGCACGTGACGGTTTCACTTTCTGGTGATGCAGGTGATGAGTTATTTTGTGGCTACAATCGGTACTTATTGGCAGATACATGGCAAAAAATTGAGTATGTTCCATTTGCACTTAGAAAAGCGACTGGACATTTAATTAAAACCCTATCGCCTTCAACTTGGGATTCTATTTTCCAGCAATTAACTAAAATAAAAACATTTCCAAATAATATGGGTGAAAAGTTAGAACGATTAGCTAATCGCTTAGGAACAGTAGACGGTATCAATACACTTTATTACAGTTTAGTTTCTGAACTTGATCAACCTGAGCAGATTGTTTTAGGGGCAACAGAACCAGAAACTTGGCTAACTAAAGTTGGCATGAAGTCGACTTTGAAAGATGCTAAGCTGCATATGATGTTTATGGATGCAATGACGTATTTACCCGATGATATTTTGGTGAAGGTTGATCGAGCTGCTATGGCAAATAGCCTAGAGACTCGCGTACCATTTTTAGACCATCGTGTGGTGGAGTTGGCATGTCGGTTGCCAATGAATATGAAAGTGCGTGATGGTAAAACCAAGTGGATATTGCGTGAGGTGCTCTATAAACACGTTCCACAGCAGTTGATTGAACGACCCAAGGCAGGATTTGGCATTCCATTGGGTGAGTGGTTAAGAGGGCCGCTATGCGTATGGGTGGAAAGCTTGTTAAATGAACAGCGGTTGCATAAAGAAGGCTACTTTAATGTTAGCTATGTCCGTGACATCTGGCGTGCGCATTTATCCGGCCAGCGCAATCATCAATCATTGCTTTGGAGCATTTTAATGTTTCAAGTTTGGTTAGAGAAGGTTAGCTAATATGTGGCCCTATTGGGTATTGTTTATAGTGCCTGCTTATTGGGCAATTTCTCGCTTAAGGCCGATGCCACAAACAGCGCTTTTAGCTCGGGATGATCGTTGGCCGTTTGTGTGGAAAAGCATATTTGTTTTTTTGGTGTTGATGATAGGTTTCCGTCATGAGGTTGGTGGAGATTGGGAAACCTACCTAGAAATGTTGGATAGTTACACTAATGTTAATGTTAGTGAATTTGGTTTTCAAGATCCGGCATTTGTTTTATTTAATTTGCTATCCGTCAAGACAGGCCTAGGTATTTATTTGCTCAACCTGTTGAGTGCCTTGTTTTTTTGCTGGGGATTGATTGTATTTTGTCGAGCACAGCCAAGACCCTGGTTGGCGTTGGTAGTCGCTGTTCCTTATCTTATTACAGTGGTGGCCATGGGCTACACGCGCCAAGGTGTGGCCATTGGAATTGCTATGGTGGCTATGACTGCTCTAGGGCAAGGGAGCATCTTGCGCTTTGTGCTTTGGATTGCATTGGCAGCTACATTCCATAAGTCAGCCATTATATTGTTACCTATGGCAGTACTTGCAAAAAGTAAGCGGCGTATTTTTACTTTGTTTTGGGTGGGGGTGGCAGGTTTCGTCTTATTTGCATTGATGGTGCAGGAGGCCCTTAGTTTTTTGATGGGCGGCTATATCGAAGATGCCATGCAGTCTTCTGGGGCGGCTATTAGAGTAGCTATGAATGCGGTGCCGGCTGCGTTGTTTTTGTTACTCCGTAAGCGGTTTCAATTAACACCTGATCAGTGTTCTTTTTGGTCGTGGATGTCTTGGAGTGCACTTCTCTTGGTGGGGTTGTTGATGGTTTCACCCTCATCTACTGCAGTAGATAGAATCGCTTTGTACTGGATACCTTTGCAATTATTTGTGCTTTCGCGTCTGCCAAATGCATTAGGCCGCGTTAATGGCAAGAACTTGCTGTGGGTGTTGGCTGTAGTGGCCTATAGCGCGGCAGTTCATTTTGTTTGGTTGTTTTATGCTGATACCGCCTTTGCTTGGTTGCCGTATCAATTTTATCCTTCGGTTTGGTTGTGGCAGTAATTATTAGAGTGCCAAGCAAAGAAAATTTAATTTGGGAAAATATTCAGTGACACTTACCTTAAAAAATAAAGAATTAAACACCCGAAAAATCCGTATAGCTATTGTCGGTTGCGGACGTATTTCAAAAAATCATTTCGATTCCATTGAAAAACATACAGAGAATATGGAGTTGGTTGCAATTTGCGATATTGATCCTAAGGTGTTGGCTACACACATTGAAAAATATAATGTGCCGGGATATTTGCAGATTGCAGATATGATGAAAATAGAGAGTGTTGATTTAGTCGCGCTTTGTACGCCAAGTGGCACACATGCAGATCAGGCTGTAATGATTGCTAAGTTTGGTGTCAATGTTATGACTGAAAAGCCAATGGCTACTCGCTGGCAGGATGGATTGCGCATGGTCAAAGCCTGTGATGAAGCAGGAGTCATCATGTTTGTTGTTAAGCAAAATCGGCACAATGCTACTTTACAGTTGCTTAAACGCGCCGTCGAGGATAAGCGTTTTGGAAAAATTCACATGGTGCACCTCAATGTTTTTTGGACCCGCCCACAATCCTATTACGATCAAGCGAAGTGGCGAGGGACATGGGAGTTCGACGGTGGTGCTTTTATGAATCAGGCCAGTCATTATGTTGATCTTTTGGATTGGTTGATAGGGCCTGTAGATAAAGTACAAGCAATGATGAGTACTACGCGTGATATCGAGGTTGAAGATACGGGTGTTCTTAATGTGCGTTGGCGTAATGGAGCACTTGGCTCCATGAGTGTAACCATGCTTACTTACCCTCAAAACCTTGAAGGAAGTATAACTATTTTGGGTGATAAGGGTACCGTTCGCGTAGGCGGTGTGGCTGTTAACGATATTCAGCATTGGCAGTTTGATGAAACTCGTGATTACGACGAGCAGATCAGGTCAGCTAATTACGAAACGACTTCAGTTTATGGGTTTGGACACCCCCTTTATTATAAGAACGTTATAGATGTTATGCGAGGTTTAGCCAAGCCAGAGACCGATGGTCGAGAAGGCCTTAAGTCTCTAGAAGTCTTAATTGCGGCCTATCTTTCAGCGCGGGATGGCAAGACCGTTTCCTTGCCATTAGAATTTTAAAATGAATTATATCGTCCATCCTACCGCTATCGTAGATCAGGGAGCTGAAATTGGTGATGGTTGTCGCATTTGGCACTGGGTACATGTCAGCTCTGGGGCGAAAATTGGCAAGAGTTGCTCTATTGGCCAAAATGTATTTGTAGGTAACGATGTAGTCGTCGGGGACAACTGTAAAATCCAAAATAACGTTAGTATCTACGACGCTGTTACACTGGAAGATGACGTGTTCTGCGGACCCAGTATGGTTTTTACTAATGTATACAATCCACGTAGTGCTATCACCCGTAAAGATGCATATCATAAAACATTGGTCAAGAAAGGCGTCACTCTTGGCGCTAATTGCACCATTGTGTGTGGCATCACTATTGGTGAATATGCCTTCATTGGCGCGGGAGCGGTCATTAATAGAGACGTTAAACCCTATGCACTTATGGTTGGGGTGCCTGCTAAGCAGATTGGCTGGATGAGTCAGTTTGGAGAGCGTTTGAACCTGCCTATTGTTGGTTCTGGGGAAACATCATGCCCACATACTGGTCTTGTTTATACCCTAGAAGGTGGAGCCGTGCATGTCTAAGCAAATGATGCCTTTTATTGACCTTAAAGCACAATATGAAGCACTAAAACCACATATTCAGGAACGAATCAATCGAGTGCTAGAGCATGGTCAATATGTGATGGGGCCTGAGGTTTACGAATTAGAAGAAAAACTAGCTGCTTATGTGGGTGTCAAGCATTGCATTAGTGCAAGTAGTGGTACCGATACACTTTTGATCGCAATGATGGCGCTCGGTATAGGAGCTGGCGATGAAGTAATAACCACTCCATTTACCTTTATCGCTACAGGGGAAATGATTGCTTTACTTGGAGCAAAACCCGTATTTGTTGATATTAATCCCCGTACTTATAACATAGACCCTGCAAATATCGAGGCAGCAATCACACCTAAAACTAAAGCAATTATGCCGGTTAGTTTATATGGGCAATGTGCTGATTTTGATGCCATTAACGCAATTGCAAATAATTATGGATTACCTGTTATTGAAGATGCTGCACAATCATTTGGCGCAACTTATAAAAGCAACAAATCCTGCGCATTAAGCACTATTGGCTCAACGAGCTTTTTCCCTAGCAAGCCGCTAGGAGCTTATGGTGATGGAGGCGCGCTATTCACCAACGATGATAACCTTGCAAAGGCTATGCGGGAAATCAGAGCGCATGGTCAAGAAAAGCGCTACTACCATTCAAGAATCGGTATAAATGGACGATTGGATACTATGCAGGCAGCTATTCTTTTGGCGAAACTGGAGAGGTTTGATTGGGAAGTAGATCGCCGTATGAAAATTGGTGCAAGATATTCTGAGTTAATACAAAAGCAAAATGCTGGTATTTCGCAGGATGCCATCATTACTCCCTACGTCGAGCCATATAACACGAGTGTTTATGCTCAATATACATTGCTTGTAAAAAATCGTGAGCAAGTTCAACAAAAATTAAAGGAGATGGGCATCACTACGGCAGTACATTATCCTATGCCACTTCACCTACAGCCTGCATTTGTAAGCCTAGGCCAGAGAGTAGGGAGTTTTCCTATTTCAGAAGCCTTGTCGAAACAAGTGATGAGTTTGCCGATGGGACCTGACTTAGATGGTAGTATGCAACTAATAATAACTGATAGTTTGTTGAAAGCTGTTGCTGTTTGAGTAACTCTGATTTCTTAATTATTGGTGGTGGAATTGTAGGTTTGGCTATAGCAAAAGAGCTAAAAAATCGTTATCCAGATACCTGTGTAACAGTTTTAGAAAAGGAAAAGCAGCCCGGTATCCATTCTAGCGGTCGTAATAGTGGGGTGTTGCATAGCGGTATTTATTACCCCCGGAGCTCAGTTAAAGCACAGGTTTGTGCGCAAGGCGCTAGAGAGATGGCTAGTTATTGTGTCGAACGCAAGTTGCCACTTAATCGAATAGGTAAGGTGCTGATACCTACCGGTAAACAAGATTCGCCACAGATTGATCTGCTTCAGCAACGAGCATTGGCAAATGGTGTTGCTGTTGAGAGATTAGATGAAAAAACATTAAAAGAATTGGAGCCTGAGGCTTTTTCTTTAACAGGTGAAGCCCTATGGGTGCCATCTACTGCTGTTGGTGATTCAGCAGCAGTTATGCAATCAATGGTCTATGAAGTTTTGCATATGGGGATTGAGTTGCGTTGCAAATCTGAAATTGCCGGCGTTGATGTTGATGCTCGTATTGTAAAACTGCTAAGTGGAGATACTGTTTCATATGGTCATGCAATTAATTGCGCAGGCCTTCATGCAGATAGCGTTGCGCATAAGTTTGATGTTTGCCAAAGGTATACTCTGCTTCCATTTAAAGGTACTTACTGGAAGTTAGATCCTAACTCAGGTCTTGATATTCGTCATTTAATTTACCCAGTGCCTGATTTGCGTGTGCCTTTTTTGGGTGTGCATACAACCACGACGAGTGATGGGTCGATATACTTGGGGCCAACTGCCGTTCCGGCATTTGGACGGGAGAATTATCATGGACTTGAGAATGTTACTATCCCTGAATTAGCCAGAATTTCTTGCTTACTTATGCAGCAAACAATTTTGGGAATAGATGGATTTAGGGCGCTAGCATGGCAGGAAGGACGCAGGTATTTCAAGCCTTGGTTTGCTGATGCTGCACGTGCTATCTTGCCAAGACTTCAGGACCACCACTTATTGCCTTGTGATAAGGTTGGTATTCGTGCTCAAATGTTTGACAGGCAAGATAAAAAATTAGTGAATGATTTTTTGGTGGAGAGAGGCTCATCATCTACTCATATTCTTAATGCAATTAGCCCTGCATGGACAAGTGCATTCCCGTTCGCCAGATTTGTAATTGATAATTATATTGAAAGATAGCCATGGATATTAGAGGTAAGCGTTTGGTAGTTATTGGTGGAGCTGGCCTTATAGGCTCGCATACAGTAGACCACTTAATTAAAGAAGATGTAAAAGAGGTGGTGGTTTACGATAACTTTGTTCGTGGTCGCGTAGAGAACTTAAATGGCGCTCTTAGAGACCCGCGGGTAAAAATTTATGACATCGGTGGAGATATTCTTCAAACGGATATTCTTGATTCAGCACTAAAAGGTGCGGATGGGGTTTTTCATCTTGCTGCGCTTTGGTTGTTGCAATGTCATGAATACCCAAGAAGTGCATTTGATACTAATGTTCGTGGTACGTTTAATGTTATGGAGTCGTGTGTAAAAAATGGAGTTAAAAGATTGATTTATTCTTCTTCAGCCTCAGTATACGGTGATGCTGTAGAGGAACCAATGACTGAAGCACACCCTTTTAATAATCAAAATTTCTATGGCGCTACTAAAATCTGTGGTGAGGCCATGTTACGTTCCTTTCATCATCGATATGGCTTAGATTTCGTAGGTTTACGTTACATGAATGTGTATGGCCCACGTCAAGATTATCATGGTGCATACATTGCTGTGATTATGAAAATGCTGGACGCGATTGATCGCGGTGAAGGACCAACTATTATGGGTGATGGTAGTGAAGCATTCGATTTCGTCGCAGTTGAAGACTGCGGCCTTGCCAATCTCTGTGCAATGAAATCTGAAACTAGTGATAGTTTTTACAATGTTGGCACAGGCAAAAGAACATCTTTAAAAGAGTTAGCTGAGATGCTACTTGAAATTACTGGATGCGATAAAACCATTAACTATGCATCTCGAAGCCAAGCAACATTGGTGAGGAATCGTATTGGATCACCTAAAAAAGCAAGTCAAGAAATTGGATTTACAGCAAAGCTTGATTTGGCAGAAGGTTTAAAGCGTTTAATTGAATGGCGAAATAATCATAAAGCTGAAGTTGAATCACGACGACTTGCGGTTGGATTGCAAGGATAGAACATGACAGAAACGCGCACAATACAAATTTCAGTCCCGTCTACGGGTGAAGAAGAATGGCAGGCTACCAAAGAGCCATTGATGAATGGTTGGTTAACTCAGGGCCCAAAAGTTGCAGCTTTTGAGAAGGCGTTTGCGGCTCGACATAATGTAAAACATGCACTTGCTACAACAAGTTGCACCACCGGTTTACATTTAATTTTAGCGGCGATGAATATTGGCGAAGGCGATGAGGTACTTGTGCCAGCGTTCACTTGGGTGGCCACGGCAAACGTGGTTTTGTACTGTGGCGCGACACCAATCTTTGTTGATGTTGATCCACTTACCTATAACCTTAATCTTAATGATATTGCATCTAAGTTAACGCCAAAAACAAAAGCGATTATCGTTGTGCATTTGTTTGGGCTGTGTGTTGATATGGACACCCTTAAGGCCATTATTCCAGCTGCAGTTAAGATTATCGAAGATGGCGCATGTGCAACTGGTGCGAGCTATAAAGGCATAGCAGCTGGTGGGTTGGGTGATGCAGCATCTTTTTCTTTTCACCCTCGAAAATCCATTACAACTGGTGAGGGCGGCATGGTGACTACCAATGATGACAAGCTTGCGAACCTGGCTAATATGCTGCGCAACCATGGTGCTGCAATATCTGAAGAACAAAGACATAAAGGCCCTCGTCCATATTTGCTGCCAGAATTTAATTTACTTGGTTTTAATTACCGCATGACGGATTTACAAGGTGCAGTTGGCTTGGTACAGCTTGGTAAATTAGATGATCTTATTGCAGAAAGGCAATATTGGGCAGAGTATTATTGTAGTGAGCTTGCTTCATTAAGTTGGCTGCGTATGCCAATTATCCCTGTGAATGGCAATCATGCTTGGCAAGCATTCGTAACCTATATTGATCCAGAAACAGCACCCTTATCACGTAACGAGATCATGGAACGCTTGCAAGAGTTGGGTGTTTCAACGCGACCAGGAACACATGCTGTACATATGCTTGGTTATTATCGCGATCGATTTGATTTAAAAGCTGAAGACTTCCCAGGTGCGCGTGATTGTGATCAAAATACCATGGCAATCCCACTGCATAACCGTATGACAGCCGATGATTACGCGTATGTTGTTAAAGCATTACGAGAGATAGCATAATCAATGTGCGGAATAGCAGGAATTATTCACCTTAATGGTTCGCCAGTATCGCCCGCATTGTTAAAGGCGATGACAGACGCTATCGCGCATAGGGGCCCAGATGGTGAAGGGCAATGGATTGAGGGAAATGTTGGTTTAGGGCATCGGCGTTTAGCTATTATAGATTTGTCCCCAGCAGGTCATCAACCTATGGTCACAGCTGATAATCGCTATGTACTCTCATACAACGGTGAAATTTATAATTTTAAAGAACTGCGCACTGAGTTAGAGGTGACCGGATCCAAATTTAGCTCTCACAGCGATAGCGAAGTTGTACTAAATGCAATAGCTAGATGGGGTGTAAAAGCCCTTAATCGATTCAATGGCATGTTTGCTTTAGCTCTTTGGGATCGTAAAGAAAAAACGCTATTACTTGCTAGAGACCGTTACGGCATCAAGCCTCTATATTACTCTCAGCAAGGTAATGTTTTTGCTTTTGGCTCAGAGCAAAAAGCCATTATCGCGCAGCCTCAGTTTATACGAGCGCTCGACAAACCAGCTCTACTGGAATATTTCACTTTTCAGAATATATTTACCGATCGTACTTTATTACAAGATGTTCACCTCTTGCCTGCGGGCTACTATGCTACGCTAGACCTTAAAGTAAGTTCGCCGACACTCAAGCGGACACAGTACTGGGATTATCGTTTTCGTGAGCCAGACCATCCAGTCAGTAAGCCGGAATATCTAGAAGAGCTAGACCGTTTGTTTCGCCAGGCCGTCAATCGACAACTTGTAAGCGATGTTGAACTAGGCAGCTACCTCAGTGGTGGCATGGATAGCGGCTCAATTACCGCCATCGCGTCCCAATCCTTACCTAATCTTAAAACTTTCACTTGTGGATTCGACCTTAGTTCTGCCTCTGGTATCGAACTTGCCTTTGACGAGCGTCCAAAAGCTGAGGCTATGTCTGCTCGTTTCAAAACCGAGCACTATGAAATGGTGCTTAAAGCCGGTGATATGGAGCGCTGTTTACCGCAAGTTGCACATCATCTTGAGGAGCCAAGAGTAGGGCAGAGTTACCCTAATTACTACGCCGCAAAACTGGCCAGTAAATTTGTAAAAGTGGTGCTCTCTGGCAGTGGTGGTGATGAACTATTTGGAGGATATCCTTGGCGCTACTACCGCGGAGCCAGTAGCCAAAATTTTGAGCAGTATATCGACCAGTATTACCTTTATTGGCAACGACTAGTGGATAATCGTGAGCTTAAACAGATGTTTGCCCCTATCCAGTCTGAGGTGGCAGGTGTTTGGACTCGAGACATATTCCGTGATGTTTTTGCCACTCACGACAATGTGCTTGAGCGTCCAGAGGACTACATTAACCACAGTCTTTACTTTGAGGCTAAAACTTTTCTACATGGGCTTTTTGTGGTGGAAGATAAGCTTAGTATGGCGCACAGTTTGGAAAATAGGGTGCCTTTCATGGATAATGATTTGGTGGACTTTGCCATGCAATGCCCGGTGAGCCTAAAGCTTAATAACCTGGCTGCGATATTGAAAATTAATGAGAACGAACCTGGAAGTAAGCAAGAAAAATATTTTCAGAAGACCAACGATGGCAAACAGATTCTGCGCGACATGATGAGTCGTTATATACCAGAAGACATTACTAAAGCTGAGAAACAGGGTTTTTCTTCTCCAGATGCAAGTTGGTTTAAAGGTGAGAGTATAGATTTTGTGCAACGAATCCTATTAAACGGCAATGCTAGAATTTATGATATTCTCGATCGTCAAGCTGTTACTTTACTAGTTAAGCAGCACTTGCATGGCGAACAAAATCGTCGATTATTGATTTGGTCGTTGTTGAATTTGGAAGCATGGTTGAAGGATAGTCAGTGAACCTTGTTTTTATTGGATCGAGCAAATTCAGCTTGCGATGTCTTTCAGTTTGCTTGAAGTTGCCTGAATTGAGAGTTGTTGGCGTTGTGACATCACCACAAACTTTTACAATCTCTTATCGGCCCAGTGGTGTAACCAATGTGCTTCATGCAGATATGGCGGGATTGGCGAGCTCTGAAAAAATTCCGTTGAAGATGCTTGAACGATCGATGAATGATGCTGGATTGCTTGAAGCAGTCGCAAAATGGAAACCAGACGCTTTTCTGGTTGCTGGTTGGTATCATATGATACCTAAGAATTGGCGTGAACTTGCGCCAGCCTATGGCTTGCATGCATCCTTGCTGCCGGATTACAGCGGAGGTGCGCCATTAGTTTGGGCAATGATTAATGGTGAAACTAAGACTGGAATAACATTGTTTCAGATGGATGATGGCGTAGAT
The DNA here is from genome assembly GCA_964400215.1 of uncultured Methylotenera sp. Classification (GTDB taxonomy): domain Bacteria; phylum Pseudomonadota; class Gammaproteobacteria; order Burkholderiales; family Methylophilaceae; genus Methylotenera. The sequence continues at coordinate 56,155 of CAYNSY010000001.1, forward strand.
TCTGGGCCGATCATTGGTCAGAAGGAAGAGCCAATCCACCCAAATGACACTATTGCTACGCTCTATGCTCGTATTGAAGATCGCGGTGTAGATCTACTGCAAACTGTTCTGCCGCAGCTTGTTAGAGGTACATTGACGTTGCGTTTGCAGGATGAAACCAAGCGTCATATATTTCATCAACGTTCTGAGGAAGATGGCATGATTGACTGGACGAATGATGCAGAAAGCATTGATCGCTTTATTCGAGCTCAGACTAGACCATATCCTGGAGCATTTAGCTATTTGAAAGCTAAGCCGTTGCATATTTGGTGCGCGCAAGTTACCAAAGTTAAAAATGACAAACGAAAGCCAGGATTCGTTGAAAGGACTGCAGAAGGAGTATATACCGTTGTTTGTGGAGTTGGGGCCATAATCCTCAATGAAATTAGTTATGAGAAAAAATCTTACGCTAAAGCTCAAATTGTTGATGTGTTTGGTATGGGTGGACAGAGTCTAGATACATCGGCTAGCTGCTTGAACAACAATATTTGCAAATGAACTAGGGCCATAATCTGACTTTTGGTGATGTGAAAGGCATTTAAGAATACATAGATCGAATCTTCAGCTAGGATGAAGCTCTGGTTGGTTTTGAACGACTATTACACTCTGTAGTGCCCAGCATACTGGTATTCAGGACAAGTGAAGCAAGCTTTTGAAAACTCCAGTAATACGCTTTATATCGGACCAAATTTGATCATTAGTAAAGGTGTTTCGGTCAGTGACAGTTGTGTAATTAATACTAAACGCTTGGTAGGTCACTATATACTTTATGGCATTAAGATTTTGGGTAGGCGTATGTTGCTAGATTGATGCGACTGAAATGATTAAAAACTACAGAATATGTTAAAAAACCAGAACATTAATCATGTTAACTTGCGCATATGCTCACGGTGTATCTACGACGAGAGAGTTCCATCTATTCATTTCGATGAGGATGGTGTGTGCAACTATTGCAGGCAAGTCGATAGCCTATGTGAACAATATGGTACAAATCAGTCAAAAGGGGAAAAGCTATTTGATAGTACGGTTAAGGAAATAAAACGTGCTGGTCGTGGCAAGCTATACGACTGTATTGTTGGGGTTAGTGGTGGGACAGATTCGTCATACCTGGTTTATTTGGCCAAGGAGAAATGGGGGCTACGACCTTTAGCCGTTCATTATGACAATACTTGGAATTCGTCAATTGCTACTATGAATATTCAAAAAGTGCTAATGCATTTGAATGTTGATCTCTATACACATGTAGTAGCAAACAAGGAGGCTGATGATATTTTCAGGGCTTTTTTCTTGTCTGGAGTTGCGGAGATTGAGGCTTCTACAGATCTTGGCTACGCCTATTTGTTACGAAAAGTGGCCGCTAAATATTCAATTAAATACATACTTGAAGGGCATTCATTTGTGGAGGAGGGAATTACACCTCTTGGACGAAACTATTTTGATGGAAAATATATCAAGTCCATCCATCGTCAATTTGGGCGTGTAAAAATGAATACTTTTCCATTAATGACTTTTTTGCGCTTTCTCTCTTCGGCTCTTTTTTTTCAAGTAAAGTTTATTCGTCCACTTTGGTATATCAAATATTCAAAGGAAAATGCTCAAGCGTTTTTGTTAGAAAGATTTGGTTGGTACTATTATGGTGGGCATCACCTTGAAAATCGCATGACTGCTTTTTATCACAGTGTTTATCTGCCTCAAAAGTTTGGTTGTGATATGCGCAACAATACACTTTCAGCTCGTGTACGTAACGGTACTTTATCGCGTGCGGAAGCTTGGGCTGAATACAACACACCGCCATTGGTTGAAGGTGAGTTGGTAAGCTATTTCAAGAAGCGTCTCGATTTGAGTGATGAAGAATATGAACGGATTATGAAACAGTCCCCCAAAAATTGGACTGACTACCCAACGTACAAAAAACGCTTTGAGCTTCTTAGGCCATTATTCTTCATACTAGCCAAGGCAAATTTAGTGCCAATGAGTTTTTATCTAAAATATTGCTTTCCGGCTAATCCTCCAGCGTGATTACAATAGTCAACTACGGCATGGGCAATCTAGGCTCCATGCTTAATATGTTTAAGCGTATTGGGGTGCAAGCCTCTATTGAGGCGGATCCTGAAGTGGTGCGCCATGCTGATAAACTGGTGCTACCTGGCGTGGGTGCGTTTGATGCTGCTATGGAGCGCATTAACAGTACACCTGGTTTGCTAGAAGTGTTGTGCCACAAGGCTATGGCGGAGCGTATTCCAGTGCTGGGTGTTTGTTTGGGTATGCAATTGCTCACCCGTTCCAGCGAAGAGGGCGTGCAGTCAGGACTAGGCTGGATTCCTGGTTGTACCATACGTTTTCCGAAACAAGAAAATCTTAAAGTGCCTCATATGGGCTGGAATGTGGCATTGCCAAATACTCCGAGTCGACTTACCGAGAATGCTGGGGTGGACCCGCGCTATTATTTTGTCCATTCCTACTGCGTTCAAGTAGATGACCCAATCCACTCTCTTATGCGCACCCATTATGGCGTCGACTTTGATGCCGCCATAGGTCGCGACAATATCTTTGGTGTGCAGTTTCATCCTGAGAAAAGCCATCGTTTTGGCATGCAAATTCTAAAAAACTTCGCGGACCTTTGATTGTGCTTCGTACTCGCATTATTCCGACTCTGTTGTTACGTAATGAAAGTCTAGTTAAAACCGTTCGCTTTGGGAAATTCACGTATGTAGGTGACCCGGCAAATACCGTACGAATCTTTAATGAACTGGAAGTTGATGAGTTGCTGTTTCTTGATATCACGGCTACCTCTGAAGGACGTAGCCCTAATCTGAAGGTGTTATCCGATATTGCCAATGAGTGTTTTATGCCATTAGGCTATGGCGGTGGAATTTGCTCACTAGAACAGGCAAAATCAGTGTTCGACATTGGTTTTGAAAAAGTTGCCGTTAATTCATGTGCCATTGAAAATCCTAATCTGCTCACTGAAATCGCTCGTCAGTATGGGAGTCAGGCGGTGATAGCTTCAATAGATGTAAAAACTGGATTTTTAGGGAAGCAGGTTGTACGCACTCAATCGGGTCGCCACAACACGCATCGTGACCCAGTAGACTGGGCCAAAGAAGTCGAAGGCCATGGTGCTGGTGAAATTTTGCTAACCTCCATTGACCGTGAGGGCACATGGGAAGGTTTTGATTTAGAGCTAGTAAAGCGTGTAAGTGATGCGGTATCAATCCCTGTTATTGCGCACGGAGGCTGTGGTTGTGTTAGTGATATTAATAAAGTTGTTAAGCAAGCAAATGCCTCAGCGGTGGGTCTTGGTAGTATGGTGGTGTTTCAAAAGAAAGGCATGGGGGTGCTGGTGAATTTCCCAGATTTAGATCAATTAGAAGCTGTTTTAAAATGAAGGTTGCCTTAATTGGAAACATGAATAATAACAACTTCGCTTTGTTGCGATATTTTCGTAATCTCGGCGTGGATGCACATTTGTTATTGTACTCAAATGATGGGCGAGCTGATTTGGGCCACTTTAAGCCTGAATGTGACACTTGGGATATTGAGAAGTGGCAGCCATATATTCATCGAACATGTATCCCTAATGTGCCCTTCGCTGCACTTGAGTTTCCACTTTCATGGTTAGTATCATTTGTTACGATAATTTTATATTGTTTACGCTTACGATCTGATTGGTTTTTTCCGGTTTCCAGAAGTCAGATAATTAAAACATATTCCGGTTATGACAAATATATTGCATCAGGGATTACGCCAGCAACTTTTTCTAGAGTCAATCTCAAATTAGACATTTTCTACCCTTACTGTTGTGGAGTTGAGTTTTTATCACATATAGAATTTTTTAACAGTTTGTCGAATAAATATTTTTTGAGACGGTGCTTAGTATCAATTGTAAGAAATACCCAAATTGAAGGAGTGCGTAAGGCACGTCATGTTTTGAACTTTGATATGGGAACTACTCGTGATGTACTAAATGCTATTGGTATACATCCTATTGAATTAGCTATACCAATGGTTTTTGACAATGAAATAATGCCTGAAATTATACAAAATAAAGAAATTAGTGATATTGCAAGTGTCTTTGAAAGATCTCATTTTACAGTGATGCATCAGGCGCGTTTAATTTGGAAGAACCCAGGCCATTTGACGAAAGAAGAATGGCGTAATGAAAATAAAAATAACAATTGGGTAATTCATGCATTTGCCCAATTTATAAAACTTCGCCCTAATCTAAACCCTATACTAGCAATTGTTGAATATGGTCCTGATGTTAATGAAGCTAAACAATTAGTAAAAGATTTGAAGTTAAATAAAAATGTTATTTTTTTACCAATAATGGATCGTAAGGATTTGATGTGGTTGATTTCACGATCATCAGTTTGTGTGGGGGAGTTTTATGAAGTTTCTAATGTGATATGGGGTGGTACAGGCTGGGAGGCACTCGCCAGTGGTAAGCCGCTTATTCAAGGGTTCAATTTTCAATTTGAGGAGTTTGAACTTTTTTATGGCTATCCGCCACCGCCAATGCTGCCAGTTCGTCAGAAAGAAGACATACTAATTCATTTTCTTCACATGGCTGACAATCCTGGCAAGCTTGCGGAAATTGGTAGTGCCGCCAAGAGTTGGTTTAATTGCTACAACGGTGTTGGTTTGGCTAAACAATGGCTGGAACTGCTTATGGTCGCAGATTGTAATGAGCAAAAGTAAAATATTCATTGGTGATGTGCGGTGTTAGTGAATGCTATCAAACATTTATTTTAAAGCATCTCATCTGCACACATTTTTGGTGGATATATTGTTCAAGTTTTGTTAAATGGGCTGGATAGAAGTTTTAATAATGGTGAGCGACTGTTTAGATTGTTGATGCTTGATTTGTGGTGGTGCTATTACAGTGTTGATTTGTAAATTAAATTATGGATGGTATTTTGTTTTATGAGCTGTATGCCGCCTAAAGAAAAAATAAAGGTCTTGATGATTACTGGAGTTTACTATCCGGAAATTAATGGGGCAGTTCTTCAGTGTATGCAATTGATTAGGAATATGTCTGACTCAATTGCTTTTTCAGTATTAGCGGGCACAAATAATCGGTCTAATGTTGGGAGTGAATATGTCGAAGATGTGCTAGTAACTAGGGTGCTAATGCCAAAGTATCAAAAACTTGAATACATTTTTGGGTTTTTACGGTTTTTTCTTTATTTGATAAATATGCTAATGAAAACTGATTTGGTTCATGTTCATGGTTTTTCAAAAAGAAATGCGATTGTTATAGCCATCAGCCGAATATGCAATAAAAAAGTCATTTTAAAGATGACATCCTTTGGACAAGATGATCCATTAAGCGTAAGAAAAAGCTCGTTCTTTTTCTGGCAGTTATTTAAATGTTGCCATGCTTATATTGGATTAAGTTCAGCATTTTTTTCATCCTTCCAAAAAGCTGGTTTGCCCGAAAGTAAATATTGCTTTATTCCAAATTGCGTTGATCTGAAAAAGTTCTCATCTCTTTCCACAGTCGAAAAAAATAAGCTAAAGTATGAGTATGATTTTCTTGAAACAGACCGTATCGTGTTGTTTGTAGGTCATTTTTCTCCGGAAAAAAGACCGATGCTTGCTTATGAAGCATGGTTGTTTTTGCATGAAAAAAATCCCAACGTGAAAATAATATTTATCGGACATACCAGAGGATTTTTTGAGGTGAACGATGAAATTATTGAAGTAATAAGAAATGATGCCATCAACCGAGGAGTGCTTCCGTCAATTCATTTTGTTGAGAATACCTTTCATGTTGATGAGTATATGAAAATAGCGGATGTTTTTATTATGCCTAGTATTCGTGAAGGGTTACCTAATGTTCTTTTAGAAGCAATGGCATGTGCTCTTCCATGTTTTGTTAATAATTTGCCGGGAGTCACAGATTGGTTGATTGATGATGGGAAGTCTGGGGTATTACTTTATTCAGATGCTCCTTTTGATTGGGCAGAAAGAATAATGCGCTACTTCACTGAATCGGCTAGACAAAAAATCAGTGCAGAGGCAAGGTGTTTTGTGGAAAATAATTTCTCATGTTCCTCGACATCTTTAGCAGTCAAAGATTTATACGAAAAATATTATGACAGTTGACTCTGAAGTTTCAGTAATCATTCCCAGCAATCATGCTCACCATGATTTGTTTAAAATTGTTGAGTCTGTTTGCTGTCAGACAGTTAAGCCAGCTGAAATTATCATTGTTGATTCTTGTGCGGCTCATGACGCTGTAAGTTCGGTAGATATTTCAGTGCTGTGTGAGGCGAGTGGTATAGCCTTGCATTATGCTCATCCTCATCAAGCCTTCCCTGGGCAGGCTAGAAACATCGGTCTCGGTCTCGCAAATTCTGAGTTGATTGCCTTTATTGATGTGCAAACTATCCCACATCCTAATTGGCTCGAGATGTCAGTTGGGGTGCTGTCAAATGATAATGTGGTCGGTGTGTTTGGGAGCACAACTTTTACTGTGGAAACATCCTTTGAAAGACTCATCCGAGATGCTTTTTTTGGAGTCTTGCCACGCAAAACACTGCCAGGGTCAGTTTTTAAGCGTGAGGTCTTTAATAAAGCTGGCCATTTCATTGATTGGGTAAGAGCGGGCGAGGATACAGAATGGATGTTAAGGTTGGAGTTGTTGAAAATACAGGCCATTTATCTGCCTAGCGGTTTGGTTGATTATGTTGGTTTAGTAGGAACGGACCTTAAGTCGGTACTTAGTAAGTGGTATCGCAATTACTCAGCATCGCATGAGTTGCCACACCTTTTCCCGCAAAAAATGTTTCTATGGATGTGCTTATATCCACTGATTATTTTTATTGCTTTTAACTGGAATTACCTTATTGCGAATTGGCGTATGGATTCTCCTTTTTACATTGGTCATATAACCAAGATGGCTGCTATATTCCCGCCATTAGCTTATGTGATTATCCGAGGCATTATTTTGCCATTTCGTCGAGGCGTTAGAATTTCGAAATTATTGCCATTGCGTTTTATCTTAATCGCATTAATTTGCTTTATGGCTGACGCAGTGAAAGCTTTAGTATTCTCTGTGCCTAAGCGTAAACGTGATTGATCAATCCCACATTAGTAACGTGATTCATGTGCCATCTATACCTGTTCAGCACCGTGATGGGGAGTATGAGGAGGCAGTATTTGATACTCTGCGAGATATGCAAGAGCGACACTTTTGGTATCGGGGCAGGCATCGTTTTTTGTTAGAAGCAGTTAATCGCTTTCTCCCCAAATCTGTGCAACCATTTTCTGCAATAGATCTCGGGGGCGGCGTTGGTGGCTGGGTGAACTATTTAGCCCAGCATCGCCCAGAAGGGTTTGCACCGCTTGCACTTGCCGATTCATCTTTGGTTGCTTTAACGCTTGCTGCTTCAGTATTACCTCCTGAGGCTGAGCGCTATCAAATTGATCTTATGCAATTAAATATGAGCAACCAGTGGGATGTCGCTTTTTTATTAGATGTAATTGAACATTTGCCTGACGACTTGCAAGCCTTGCGGCAGGCGCGTGAAGCACTTAAACCAGGTGGATATTTGTTTGTCACTGCGCCGGCATTCCCACAATTCTGGAGTTATAACGACGACATGGCTCAGCATTTGCGTCGCTATCGTCGCAGTGATTTTGTTCAACTTGCCCAGCAATCTGGCTTAACTTTGTGTGATGCTCGCTATTTCATGTTTTATCTTAGCCCGCTTTATTTGCTTAGTCGAATGGGGCCAAGTTTGGTCAGCATGACGTTAGCGCAAAAAAAAGAATTGATTGTTAAGCAACATCAAGTGCCATCCGCACTAGTTAATAGCTTATTGAGTACAATCTTTGCTGCTGAGTCACCGATTGGTCATTGGTGGCACTTTCCATGGGGAACATCAATACTCGGTGTATTTAAAAAGACATGAAGAAAGTGGCCATCCTCCAATCCAATTACATTCCATGGAAAGGTTATTTTGACATCATAGCCTCTGTTGATGAATTTATTCTTTACGATGATGTTCAGTTTACAAAGAATGACTGGCGTAACCGTAACCAGATTAAAACTCAAAATGGACTTCAGTGGCTGAGCGTGCCTGTGGGTCAAGATATTAACCGATTAATTCGAGACGTAGAGATAAAAGACCATAGTTGGCAAGTAAAGCACTGGGCGACTATTTCTCATGCATATAAACGCGCGCCATATTTCGATGAGATTGCATCTGTTCTTCAGCCTTTATATCTCGAGCAAAATTATACTAATCTTTCTGTTTTGAATCGGACCTTCATTGAATTTGTGTGTGAGCGGCTTGGCATTTGCACGAAAATTAGTAATTCTTGGGATTATGAATTTGCTGCTGGCCAAACTGATAGGTTAGTTAGTATCTGTGAGCAGGTGGGGGCAGAAGAATATATCTCTGGGTCTTCTGCACAGAATTATCTAAATCAAGATCTGTTCACAAAAGCGGGCATTAAGGTTACATGGGTTGACTATGCTGGATACAGGGAATATAAACAGCTGTGGGGTGGTTTTGAGCACGCTGTTAGTGTGATTGATCTGTTGTTCAATATGAATACAAATGCGGCAGACTATATGAAATATGTGAGATAACTTGAATTGTTAATATGGGGTATGTTGTGAAAGAAAGTCCTGGAAAGGTTATCTTAATTGTTGGGGGTGGCTTGACTGCGCTAATGAGTGCTTTGAAGCTAAAGAAACTTAATCCTGATAAGGAAATAGTTGTTTTTGACAAATCCAATCAACTTGGCGGTATGTACGGAGGACTTACTTATCCTGACGATGTTTGCTTCGATTATGGAATGCATGTCATTTACGAATCATGTAATCCTGAAATTGATGATTTATATAGGGAAGTGATGGCAGAAGAAGAGTGGAATATTTACGAAAATAATGATAAAGATATAGCTGGATTATTCTTTAAGGGACGCCTGCAAACATATTCGCACTATGTTGATCTAAGGTCTTTTTCTGAAGTTGATAAAAAGAATTTTATAAGTTCATTATTGATCCAGTTAGATTCGGCAAATATTGCAAGTCCACGGACTGCAATGGACTATTTGCGTAACCAATTTGGTAAGGACTTGGTCGATTTCGTTCATAAGCCAATATTAAAAAGAATGTATGGCATAGATCCAGAAGATCTAGACTTATTTGCAATAAAAGCTACTGCGTTAGAAAGAGTGATTTTATTCGATACAGATACTATGCTTGATCTTATGAGTTCATCAAAGTTACGAGCAAGATTGGCTTTTCCTGATCAACTTAAATTGCCACCAGTTCGCAACAATACTCAAAAGGCTCTGTATCCAAAGAAGTTTGGAATGAGTCATTTTATTGAAAAGCTACGGAAACATATACAATCAATGGGCGTTCAGATATTAACTGAAACTAGTATTTCTAAAGTGATCCAAGATGAGGGGCTAATAGATTCTGTTAGTCTGACTAACAAGGAATGGGGAGAGCGAATTGTTTATGTGGATAGAATGCTGTGGACAGCAGGGTGGCCTTCGCTAGCTTTGCAACTTGGGCTTAACATTTCCGATTTGACTTTTCATAAAGGCCTGGAAATAGTGTTTGTGAATTTAATTTTTAATCGGCCTTTGTTAATGGAACGTTTGTATTATTTCTATTGTTATGATGAAGAATTCGCCTCGTTTAGAGTGACCAATTACGCGAATTATTGTCCTGATGCGGCGAAGAAAGATTGGTTTCCGATTGGTATTGAGCTATGGCCGTCAAAGATTGGAAGAAAGGCTGCAGGTATTGATGAGGACGAGTGCATTCGGTTGGCTGTAGATGAATTAAAAAGATTCGGGATCATAGGATCTGATCATAAGTTAATGTTTGCTAAAACGGAAAGAAACGTTGGTGAATTTCCAATGCCCTCCATTGAAAATACAAAATCACTTCGTACGATACGCACAAGAGTTGAGAATCAAAAAATTGCCAATTTAACAGTTGCAGGGGTTATGGCAAATGAAGGTCTTTTCTTTATCCCTGATATTCTTAACGATGTGTTTCCAAAGTTGCATGATTTCTAATTTGGTATTTGCATGGGTAGATTATTCAGCCAGTTGTGATTGTCTAAAGGGTGTTTATAGAAATGCATGACGTTAAGATTAAAAACCTTCCGTTTTACTGGAGGCTATCCCCTCAAGGTTCTGAAGTCCCCAATGTTGTCGATAATTATTTTCCTTTCGCTTTCGGCTTTGAGACGGAAAACGGTTTGGTTATACAGCAACGAAACGAAGAAGTTTTAGCGGCACTGGATTGTATTTATATGCAGGAATATAACATCGGCTATCTCCAGGACGGGAATGAGATTGCGAAGCCGTATGGAAAAGATTTCATCACTTATTTGCAAAGAGCTCTGAAGAAAAATTCCAATATAAAGAAGGTACTTGAGATTGGATGTGGAGGCTGTGTCGTGTTAGATAGCCTGAAGAAAAATGGTTATGACGTTTTGGGTATAGATTCTAGCCCTTTCGCCGCGACAGAAGGGGCGAAGAAGGGCATAGAGGTTATCACGGACTTCTTTCCAAGCAGTCGTATACTGGAAAAATTCGACATGATTTTCCATGTAGATGTCTTGGAGCATATTAGTGACTACATGGATTTCCTGCGACATCAGTATGCGCAGCTGAATGACGATGGAATTGTGGTCGTTAATGTTCCTGACGCTACAGACAGCATCGTGGTCGGCGACATCTCAATGGCTATGCATCAGCATCTAAATTATTTTACCGAAACCTCATTGAGCACAACATTAAGAAATGCGGGATTTGAAGTGATTTCCGTGAACAAGGCTGGGTATGGTGGCTCGTTGTATGCAATCGGCCGGAAAAATAAGAATGCGGTACGTGTTGGAAAAGTGAATGATAGCCGTGATTACGAGAACTTCTCAGACCGTGCGGAGCAGCTGGTTGCATCCTTTTGTGAGTGTTCGAACCGGGTGTTGTCTGACAGCAAGCGCACATTAGGATTTTATGTGCCATTGAGAACTCTGCCATATATAGCAAAACAAGGCATTTATGAGGGGTTCAGATTTTTTGATGATACCGGTCATTGGCACATGAATGTTTTTGATGGTGTTGATGTGCCAATCGAGAATTTCGGTGATCTCAAACAGAATCCCGTGACTGATTTGATGGTCATGAGCCTTACTTTTGGCGAAGTGATCCAGAATAAGGTGTTGAAGGAATTTCGAGGTAGCATTAATGTAGTGACACTTGGTGACCTAATCGGCGGGAGTAAATAAAAGATGAGCCATGGAACGAATCCACCTGAATTGTCGATTGTCGCAACCGTATATAACTCTGCACTTATCGTTGAGGCACTTGTAGAGCAGATAAAAGCCGTTGTCGAGAATATAGGAGTTACCTATGAAATTATATTGGTGGATGATGGTAGTAGTGATGCTTCTGTATATGTGATGGAAGAACAATCTAGGCTTGATCCGCTAGTTAAGTCGATAGTGCTCAGCCGGAATTTCGGCCAACAGATAGCTATGAGTGCCGGGATTCATCATGCGACAGGGCGGTTTGTGCTGATTATGGATGGGGATCTCCAAAATCCGCCGAAAGCCATATCAGAACTTTATAAGAAGATGCAAGAGGGATACGACATCGTTTATACCACTTCACCGAAAAAAAATAACATGATGGATAGCCTTACTTCTTGGTTGTTCTGGAAGTTTCTTAAGGCAATCATGAAAGTCGATATTGCTGAGAATCAATTGATGATGCGTATTATGACGTCGCGTGTCGCGCAATATTACCGGGAGTACCCTGAAAAGATACGGACTGTTGCCGCCATTACACATGACATCGGCATGAAACGTACCATCATTCCCGTCGAAAACAGGAGGCGAGAGCAAGGGGAGAGCAATTACAACACGACGAGGCGGATTAATCTGGCGATTGATGTAATTCTCGATTTCTCAAATCGGCCACTTAATTTCGTTTTCTATTTCGGGGTGATTGTTCTGATGGTTACGGGCATCGCGATGATCTACTATCTGTATGCCTATGTAACGTTGAATACAATGCCTGGTTTTACTTCTTTAATTTTGCTGATTATGCTGTTTGGTAGCATTAATTTGATTTCAACAGGAATATTGGCCAGATATATGGCCAATATTTATACCGAAGTTAAACGTCGACCGCTTTATTTCATCCAGAAAACGATTAATGTTGAGCAAGATTCTTGATTTCTTCATCTGTATTTATGAAAGATTGTTGAATGGGATTTATTAGGAAGCTTGTTTGCTGGGTTGAATGTTCGGTTACATGGTTCGTCGGATTGGCCTTTCGTCAGAAGTTTGATAGGTGTTTATATCGGTTCCATATTCCAGAAGTATGGTATAGCCCCTGGAATAGAGATGATAGCTTTGCTGCCATTTATGCCTTGATATCAGGAAATACATTGGTGTCGAAGCCAAAGCTGTATGATCTTTTTAATATCAGTAGGCAATTTAATAGGCTCGGTGGTGACTATTTGGAAGTTGGAACTTTGCGCGGTGGTACGGCGGGACTACTCGCGGCTACATTCACAGGGCGCAGAATGCTGCTTTGGGATAATTGGGGTAAGTCTGTCTATCACGATGACTATTTTGTTAAGAAAATTTATTCTAAAAGTAATGATCTGAACGAGTCTTTGAAGCTTCTGGAACAGGTTTCTCCACAGATATTAGATCGTTGTTCGTTCATTGATAAGCCATTTCCGTGCGAAAGTGTTGTTGCAGAGTTCGGTCATTCACTTTCCCTAGTGCATTTCGATATTTATGATAAGTCTGCATTCGAGACAGGGATAGAATTGATATGGCCGAGAATAAAGGCAGGAGGAGTTTTTATTGTATCGGCATACGGTTCGATCTCGCTGGATCCATTGACCAGATCGGTGAATGAATTTGCACTGAAACAAGCTGACTGCCTTTTTATTCAGTCTCAGTCGGGTTTGGGTTTGCTTATAAAGACATGTAGTAAGAATGGAATCAAGAAATGATAGAATGTTGACCATTAATACCAACGCTATGTGCCATATAAAAGTAATGAGTAAGGCAATGCAGGTTTTGGTTTCGCTATTTTAGTCAATGATTTGAAATAATGAATAGGGTTTAACTTATAAAATTAGACCGGAAATCTTCTCTGCAACTATTTCGTTATGCAATCGTCGGTGTTGCTGACCCTACACCAATATTTCAGACTATTTAAAAGTAGAATTTTCGATTAAATTCATATGACGCTTCCATTTAACAAGCCCTACCTAACAGGCAATGAGCTGCAATATATTGCTGAGGCACATAGAAATGGCCAGCTGGCCGGCGACGGTTATTTCACTCAATTATGTAGCACTTGGCTAGAGCAGCGTACAGGTTGCCATAAAGCATTGCTCACACATTCATGCACAGCGGCATTGGAAATGGCAGCTATTCTTGCTGACATTCAGCCGGGTGATGAAGTCATTATGCCGTCTTACACCTTTGTTTCTACTGCCAATGCTTTTGTTTTGCATGGTGGTGTGCCAGTGTTTGTGGATATTCGTCCGGATACCTTGAATATTGATGAAGCATTAATTGAAGCGGCTATAACGCCTCGTACTAAAGCTATTGTGACGGTGCATTATGCCGGGGTGGCTTGTGAAATGGATGCCATCATGGATATTGCCAATAGACATAAGTTATTGGTGATTGAGGATGCGGCACAAGGAGTAATGGCAAAATATAAGGGTCGGCATTTAGGCTCCATAGGCCATTTGGGGTGTTATTCGTTTCATGAAACTAAAAATATCATTTCTGGCGAAGGTGGGGCCTTGCTGATTAATGATCCTGCTTTGACTGAGCGAGCTGAAATTGTTCGAGAAAAGGGCACTAATCGTAATAAATTTTTTCGCGGTCAAGTGGATAAATACACATGGGTTGATATTGGTTCGTCTTACCTGCCTGGGGAAATCATCGCTGCTTTTTTGTGGGCACAAATGCAGGAGGCTGACAGCATTACTGCTCAGCGACTATCTATTTGGCAGCGTTACCATTCTGCATTTGAGAAATTAGAACAATCTGGGCGCTTAAGTAGGCCCACCATTCCTTCGGAATGTGAACATAATGCACATATGTATTACCTATTGCTGAATGATTTTGCAGACCGCACCGCATTTATCAATGCGATGAAGCAGCATGAAATTAATTGTGTTTTTCACTATGTTCCACTGCATTCATCCCCACAAGGATTGATTTCTGGACAAGTCGCTAGTGATTTGCCTGTAACTGTTGCTTTAGCTGAAAGGCTGGTTCGATTGCCATTGTGGTTGGGTTTGGAAAATGATTTGGATTCTGTATTAGCAAAAATTAAAACTTGTTTAGCTAAGGCAAGTAAGTGATGGGTAAGTCTTTTAAGTATGGATCTCCATATTTTGCCTTTATCTTCATAGCAGTTTTTCTTTTCTATTTGATATTTGGAACGGGATTGCACGGTGATGATTACAGTGTTATTAAACATCAAAATGTGTCTGATTTTTTCTCGTTTACTCCAGATAGCCTGGGGCTAGCTATATTCGGCGTGCCAACTTACCTCACTTTTTGGTGGGTGTATCCTGTCTTTGGACATGAACATCAGTGGGGGTACGATCTTGTAAAATGGATAACTCATCTTGCTAGTGTTTTTATGGGTTGGCGTTTTTTTTCTGTCTTTTTAAATTCAGAACGCGCCCTTGCAACTGCTGTTATTTTTGTTTTGTTCCCTTTACACGAAACCACCACTTATTGGTATATGACGGCGCCATACGTTTTTTGGCCTGCTGTCATCATGTTTTCATATTATCTTTTTTCGATAGATAAAGTTAAGTCAGGTTTTATGGTGGGATTGATGGGCGCTTTTTCTGGTTATTTGTCTCCACCTTATGTATTTGGTTTGGGTTTGATTTGGTTCATGCGCAGGGACTATCGTAAAGGCTTGTTATTTGTTGCGCCGGGCTTGCTATATGTAATTTATTATTTTGGCATAAAGTTTTTTTACCCATTTGCTGAAAAGCGGATCAATCCTGAACTTGATCCGCTATTATTTTTTAAGGGCATGGTTATGCAGATTGTTGCAATCGTGGATTCTTTCTTGGGCCCATCTGCTTTAATTAAGCTTTATTATTCTGCGGCATCCGTTACATTATTGTCGTTCTTTATTGCTGTGGTAATTCTTGTTGTTGCTTGGCGTTATGCTAGAAAGATACATCCTGACGTTGATGTTAAAAGTGATCAAGCTGGCTTAAACCATTTATTGATTGGTGCCGTGTCAGTGCTGGCGCTGTCGTTAATGATGTTTGCATTAACTGGTCTTTACGTGCCTTCCCCTTTTAACCTAGGAAATCGCAGTCTTGTTTATGGCTCGTTGCTTGCGGCGGTACTGTTAGCAAGTTTACCCATTAATAAAAAAAATATACTCATACTTTGGCTAGTATTTGTCTTGCCAGTCTTGGGTCTTTCTGATCATTGGAAAGCTTGGAATCAGGAGCAATTGCGTATTTTAGATAACATACGCAGCCACGATGGATTGCATGCAATAAGAGATGCAGATTTGCTGATTGTGACTGGGCATATTTATAATAAATTAGGCCCATACTCACATATTGAGTTTTTTAATATGCCTTGGGTAGTAAGTTCTATTTTTAGAGATTCTGCTTCAGTGAAGCATGCGGTTGCGTTAACGCAGACAGTTGGCTTTAATGGATTGGGAGAGCTCGTTGATAGTAAGTCTGGAGAGCATTATCCATTAACTGGAAATATTTATTTGTATGACAGCAAAAATAATACGTTGTCCTTAGCTGCCCGTGATGATGTTGTAGCTTTAATCAACAGTCAACCACAGGAGATTCGGCACTGGGTACAATTGGCAAGGGGTACAGTTATCGAGTCGGCTATAGTTAAGTTAAGCCCTAGGCTCAACTATCTTTTTGTTAATTAACACAATTAATCTTTACCTAATTTTGCAAAAACCAAAAATAGTAATCGCATTAAACACCGCCTGGAACCTACTCAACTTTCGTGCGGGTTTAATTCGTGCCTTGGTGGCACAAGGCTATGAGGTGGTGGCGGTAGCCCCAGGCGATGCCTATGCTGAGCGTTTGGCTAGTTTAGGTTGCCGTTTTGTGGCACTGCCTATGGATAATCAAGGCACGCACCCGGGGCGTGATTTGTTGTTGTTTTTTCGGTTTTTGTTGTTACTGCGATGTGAGCGGTCGGCTGTTTTTTTAGGCTACACCGTTAAGCCCAATATTTATGGTTCCTTGGCCGCGCGTGTTTTTGGTATACCGGTAGTGAATAACATTGCTGGTTTGGGGGCGGTGTTTATTAAAGACGGTTGGCTCGTTCGTTTGGTGCGCGGCCTTTACCGTTTGGCCTTGAGGCGTTCTGCCAAGGTGTTTTTTCAGAACGGGGATGATAGGGATTTGTTTGTTGAGGCGGGCTTGGTGCAGCTTAGCCAAGCCGATTTATTACCCGGCTCTGGGATTGATTTAACGCGCTTTAGTGCCGGCGCCTATGGGTCGCATTCCACCCCTGCTGCTGAGCAAGGCAAGTTTCGCTTTTTGCTGATTGCACGGATGCTGCGCGATAAAGGCGTGGCCGAGTATGAGGCAGCTGCTAAGTTGCTGCATGAGCGTTGGCCTAATGTGGACTGTTGTTTATTGGGTTTTTTGGATGTGCAAAATCCAGCGGCGATTTCTCGTGAGGAAATGGCTGCGTGGGTGGCGCAGGGGTATGTGCGTTACTTGGGCGTGAGTGATGATGTGCGGCTTGAGATAGCCGCTGCGGATTGCGTCGTTTTACCCTCCTACCGCGAAGGCACGCCGCGCACTTTATTGGAAGCCGCCGCCATGGGCAAGCCTATTATTACCACCGATGCGGTTGGTTGCCGTGAGGTGGTGGATGACGGGGTTAACGGCTATTTGTGCAAAGTGCGTGATGCAGAGGATTTGGCAGCCAAAATGCATCGCATGATAGCGTTATCGGACGATGAGCGAGCAGCCATGGGTAGGGCGGGGCGCAAGAAAATGGAAGCGCAGTTTGATGAAAAAATTGTCATTGCTAAGTATCTGCAGGTGGTGGCTGAGTTGGTGGGTAAAAGGTAGGATTTTTGGAAAACACTGAACAAAATACGCAAACGCTAACCGATTCTGTCGCACCTAACCACACGCCCATGATGCGTCAGTACCTGGGCCTCAAAGCCCAGCACGCGGATAAATTGCTGTTTTACCGCATGGGCGATTTTTACGAACTGTTCTTTGAAGATGCGGAAAAAGCCTCGCGCTTGCTTGGCATTACCCTAACCCAGCGTGGCTCTAGCAACGGCCAACCCATCAAGATGGCCGGTGTGCCTTACCATGCGGCCGAAGGCTATCTGGCTAAGCTGACCAAGCTGGGCGAGGCGGTGGCGATATGTGAACAG
This sequence comes from uncultured Methylotenera sp., assembly GCA_964400215.1. GTDB lineage: Bacteria > Pseudomonadota > Gammaproteobacteria > Burkholderiales > Methylophilaceae > Methylotenera. Next base: position 73,642 of record CAYNSY010000001.1, read on the forward strand.
GTGGGCGATCCGGCCACGTCTAAAGGCCCGGTTGAGCGGCAAGTGGCGCGCATATTAACGCCGGGCACCTTAACCGACAGCGCCCTGCTGGACGAGACGCGCGACAATGCTCTGGTCAGCATATTTCAGAGCGATGGTTTAATTGGCTTGGCGCGCTTAAATCTGGCGGCGGGCAGTTTTATCTTAAGCGAAGTTGCCGTGGGTTTACTCGGCCAAGAATTGGCGCGCATAGCCCCCAGTGAATTACTGCTGCCGGACGATTTTCAGCATGCGGCCTTGGCGGGTAGTAAGGTGGCTAAAACCGCCTTAAGCCCTTGGCAGTTTGACTTTGATAGCGCGACTGCCACCCTAACCAAACAACTAAACACCTATGATTTAAATGGCTTTGGCTGTGCCGGCATGCGCCCGGCCATTTGCGCTGCTGGCGCCTTGCTGGATTACGTGAAGCATACTCAGCGCACCAGTTTGCCGCATATCAATGCCTTGAGCGTGGAGGTGAGCAGCAACTACATCCAGCTTGATGCCGCCACCCGCCGTAATCTGGAAATTGATCTCACCTTGCGCGGTGAGGCCAGTCCCACGCTGTATTCCCTGTTAAACACCACGGGCACAGCGATGGGTGCGCGTTTGTTGCGGCATTGGTTGCACCACCCCTTGCAAGATAGGCAGCAAGTGCTGGCGCGGCACGAGGCCGTGGCTGACTTGTTGCTTGATCAGCGTTACCAAAGCTTGAGTCTGCCCTTGAAAGGCGTGGCCGATATAGAGCGCATCACGGCGCGTATTGCACTGAAAACAGCCCGGCCGCGTGATTTGTCTGGACTGCTGGCCAGTTTGCAGCAATTGCCTGCACTACAAGCCGGTTTGGAATCGGTAGCCTGCCCCTTATTGGTCAGCTTGCAAGCGCAGTTAGCACCGCCCATGGCCGCTGTTAGCTTATTGCAACAAGCGATTAAGTTGGAGCCCAGTGTGGTGCTGCGTGACGGCGGGGTGATTGCCGATGGCTATGATGCTGAGCTGGATGAGCTGCGTGCCTTGCAAAACAACCACGGTGAATTTTTGCTGCAATTTGAAGCGGCAGAAAAAGCCCGCACCGGCATTAGCAACCTCAAGGTTGAGTACAACAGCGTGCACGGTTTTTACATTGAGATTAGCCGTGCCCAAGCAGAAACGGCGCCGGCCGAGTACCGCCGCCGGCAAACCTTAAAAAACGCAGAGCGCTTTATTACGCCTGAGCTTAAAGCGTTTGAAGATAAAGTGTTAAGTGCCAATGATCGTGCGCTGGTGCGTGAAAAAATGCTCTACGAGCAAGTGCTGGAGCAATTGCTGCCTAGCATACCGGCATTGCAGGCCAATGCTTTGGCCGTGGCCAGTTTGGATGTGTTGTGCTGCTTTGCCGAGCGGGCCTTGAGCCTCAATTACGTGGCGCCGCAGCTCAGTTTAGAGCCAGGCATACACATAGAAGGAGGGCGCCACCCGGTGGTGGAGCAACTCACCATGGCCAGCGCTGGCCAAGCCTTCATTGCTAACGATGTGATGTTAAATCCGTATCGGCAATTGCTGCTCATTACCGGGCCCAACATGGGCGGTAAATCGACTTTTATGCGGCAAACCGCCCTGATCGTGTTGTTGGCGCATTGCGGTTGCTATGTGCCGGCCACGCTGGCCAAGCTAGGCCCTATTGATCGCATCATGACGCGCATAGGCGCATCCGATGACTTGGCCGGTGGCCGCTCTACCTTCATGGTGGAGATGACGGAAACGGCTAACATTTTGCACAATGCCTCGGCCAACAGTTTGGTCTTGCTCGATGAAATAGGCCGCGGCACATCCACCTTTGATGGTTTGAGTTTGGCATGGGCAGTGGCCAAGCAGTTGCTGGAAAAAAATCGCAGCTACACTTTGTTTGCCACCCATTATTTTGAATTAACCCGCCTGGTCGATGAATTCAAACAAGCCGCCAATGTGCATTTGGATGCCATCGAGCACGGCGTTGAACCGAATAAATCCATCGTCTTTATGCACAAGGTGGAAGAGGGCGCAGCCAACCAAAGCTTCGGTTTGCAAGTGGCGCAATTGGCTGGCATCCCTAAATCGGTGGTGGCGGCAGCCAAACGTAAATTGCAGCAATTGGAGCAGAGCAATGTGGCTGCAGCTAGCGCTCAACCGGATTTATTTAGCCGTGCAGAACCAATAGCAGAATTACCTATGCACCCAGCGCTTGCCGAATTGGATGCCTTGCAAGCCGATGATTTGACGCCTAAACAAGCGTTGGACGCGCTGTATCAATTGAAGTCTTTGCTAGATAAGCCCGCCTAAGGGATAAAAAAGACAACAAAAAAGGCGCTCAATACCTTGAGCGCCTTTTTTTATTGCTTAAACCAATTAGTGGTGATGACCGCCAGCGCCGTGCACGTGCTGGTGGTTGACTTCTTCTTTGTTCGCTGCACGCACGTCTTTAATGGTGGCCGTGAAAACAACGCGTTCGCCTGCCCATGGGTGGTTACCGTCCACGATAACTTTGCCGTCAGCAATTTCCGTGACGGTGTACAAGATCACTTCGCCGCTTTCGTCTTCGCCTTCAAACTGCATACCCACTTTCAGCTCGTTTGATGGGAAAGCGCTGGCTGGCTCAATTTGCACCAACTCCTCGTCGTATTCACCAAAGGCATCGGCCGGTTGTAAGTCCACGATGACCACGTCACCTATGTTTTTGCCGTGCATGGCTTCTTCCACTTTAGGGAAAATATTATCGTAACCGCCGTGCAGGTAAGCCACCGGCTCAGCGCTGGATTCCAACACGTTGCCATCGGCATCTTTTAGTTCGTAAGTCATTGATACTACTGTGTTCATTGCAATTTGCATGGGGATGTCCTAAATCGGTAATGGGTAAATTTTAATGTTTAGAAGTTTAATCTATTTTTAGATTTTGCTAAAAGGCTAAATGCATCACCTGCCGCGGCCACCGCTGCGGTGTTGACTGCTTGGTTTGCCTCGGTTGGCTTGCCCTGGTCTAGATTGACTTGGTCTAGGTTGAGCGCCATTTGGGTTGTGTCGTCTGCCGTTATTTTGAGGCACGGTAGGTGAAAATAAAGCCGGTTGCGGCATGGCTTGATGGCGTGCGGCTTCCGACATGGTTTGGTTGGCCGCTGGTCGACCTTCTTGACGTGGGCTGTTAGCTTTGCCGCCATCGCGTGGCCGTTGATTTTGCCCAGGGGCAGTGCCTGCATTGCGTTGGTGGCCGCGTGGTGGGCGACCGTGCGGTTGACGCGGTGCGCGCGGCGCTTCCGGTTCCGGGTTGGGGTTAGGCGTAAAGCCTTCCACCGGCAGTTTCGGTATTTCGCGTTTGATGAGTTTTTCGATGTCTTTTAAAAATTTCAATTCTTCGCGATCGACCAAAGACACGGCTGCGCCACTGCTGCCGGCACGACCGGTACGGCCTATGCGGTGCACGTAATCTTCAGGCACGTTGGGCAATTCAAAGTTAACCACTTGCGGTAACTGGTCTATGTCCAAACCGCGCGCGGCGATATCGGTGGCGACCAGCACGCGCATGCTGCCGTCTTTAAATTGTGCCAGTGCTTTGGTGCGCGCGCCTTGGCTCTTGTTGCCATGGATGGCGGCGGCTTGAATCCCGTCCTTGATGAGTTTTTCTGCCAAGCGGTTGGCGCCGTGTTTGGTGCGGGTAAACACCAGCACTTGCTGCCAATCGTTTTGTTTAATCAAGTAGCTCATGAGCTCACGTTTGTGGCTTTGTGCGACCATGTGCACGCTTTGTTCCACCATCTCTGAGGCAGTGTTGCGGCGTGCCACTTCAACAAAGCCTGGGTTGTGCAGCAGGCCATCGGCTAAGCCTTTAATCTCATCCGAGAAGGTGGCCGAGAACAATAGGTTTTGTCTGGCTTTAGGCAACATGGCCAGAATTTTTTTAATGTCACGGATGAAGCCCATGTCCAGCATGCGATCGGCTTCGTCCAACACCAATATTTCCACGCCGGATAAATCGACGTTGTGTTGGTTGGCATGGTCGAGTAAACGGCCAGGGGTGGCGACCAAGATGTCCAGTGGTTTTTTCAGTCTGGCAATTTGCGGGTTGGCATTCACGCCACCAAAAATCACCGTGGAGCTTAAGGGTAAATACTTGCCGTAGGTTTTAACGGACTCTTCAATTTGCGCGGCCAGTTCACGGGTCGGCGTTAGCATTAAGCAACGTGGTCGACCTTTGGAACTGTTGGCCAAGGGCTTTTGGCTCAGTATGTGCAATATGGGTAAGGTAAAGCCTGCGGTTTTGCCGGTGCCGGTTTGTGCGCCAGCGAGCAAATCGCCACCGCTTAATACTTGCGGTATGGCTTTCGCTTGAATAGGGGTTGGGGTGGTGTAGCCTGCGTCGTTAATCGCGCGCAATATGGCTTCGGATAATCCTAACTGATCAAAGTTAAGTGGGTTTGTTTCTAGCGTCAATGTCATGCTCCAGCTTGGGTTTAGTGTAGCGCTGGCTTGAGCCAAGTGCAGTTTGACTTTGTCATTGCACGATGGACTTTTCAGCGCTTATATAGCCGACCCATTACATGAGAGCAACACCAATCGAGGTAGGCAAGGGTAATAATTATTCAAAAGATGTGAACAATGATTAGGGTAAAAAGACCGCTACGCAGATTGGTTGGCATAGGGAGGCTGCATTATACGGTAGATTGTAATTAAAGCCAGCGATAAAAAATTGCTCACCACAGAGACACGGAGGCACAGAGAAAAGCATAAATAATGTTATGCCAAATATAAATTGCGCGGTGATTGAATGTACGTAATATGGTTTTCGCGATCTTAAGATCGCTCCTACAACACCCTGCGGATGATAGTGGTGGTTTTATGTACCGCAGGCACTTCGATTTTATAAGAAATAAATTTCTTGAAAAGTCGTATGTAGGAGCGATTTTTAAATCGCGAATGCAACAGTGCAATTCGCGCAATAAATTGCGCTCCTACATACGAATTTCAAGCCGAGATTTTTGAGGCTTAGAAATGACGGGAATGCCCTAGAGCGGCATTATCGGCGTCAAAAAGTGGCTTTGCGCTCCAGCAGACTGTCGTAATTGAGCGGTTCCAGTACGGTGGGGATGGGTTCGGCTTCGGTTTGAGGGTGGTCTTTGCTGTAATGCAAGCCACGGCTTTCTTTGCGTGAAATAGCGCTTTCAACGATTAATTGCGCCACTTGCAATAAATTGCGCAGCTCGATTAAGTCGTTACTGATCTTAAAGTTGCTGTAAAACTCATCGACTTCGGCGCGTAGCATGTGGATACGATGCAGGGCGCGGCTCAAGCGTTTGTCGGTGCGCACGATGCCGACGTAGTTCCACATAAAGCGGCGCAATTCGTCCCAGGTGTGGGTGATTAACACTTCTTCGTCGGCGTCGGTCACGCGGCTTTCGTCCCAATCCGGTAGCCTAGGCGAGGGCTTGGCGGCTTGGCTGATGATGTCGGCGGCCGCGGTCTCGCCAAATACTAGGCATTCCAGTAGCGAATTGCTGGCTAAGCGGTTAGCACCATGCAAGCCGGTGCAAGCGGTTTCGCCTATGGCATATAAGTGCTTGATGTCGGTGCGGCCTTTGTCGTCCGTCATGACGCCGCCGCAACTGTAATGGGCAGCCGGCACCACCGGTATAGGCGTCTTGCTGATGTCTATGCCGTAGCTTAAACAGCGCTGGTAGATGTTAGGGAAATGCGCTTCGATAAATGCCAGAGGCTTGTCGCTAATGTCTAAATACACGCAATCCAAACCACGCTTTTTCATTTCAAAGTCTATGGCTCGAGCGACGACATCGCGCGGCGCTAATTCCAGGCGCTCATCGTGTTCCAGCATAAAGCGTGTGCCATCGGCTAGTTTTAGTAGGCCACCTTCGCCGCGCACCACTTCGCTGATCAAGAAGGATTTGGCGTGCGGGTGAAATAAGCAGGTCGGGTGAAACTGAATGAATTCCATGTTGGCCATACGGCAGCCTGCGCGCCAAGCCATGGCCATGCCGTCGCCGGTGCTGATGTCGGGGTTGGTGGTGTACAAATACACTTTGCCGGCGCCACCGGTGGCCAGCAAGGTGTTTTGTGCGGCGATGGTGATGACTTTGCCGCTGGTTTTATCCAGCACATAGGCCCCCAGGCAAGCGTTGGCATCGCTGTGGTAGTCGGATGCTGGCGGTTGCTGGTTCGTGCTACTGGATATTTTTCTGGCAGTGATTAAGTCCACGGCTATGTGGTTTTCCAGCAAGGTGATGTTGGGGTGCTGTTTTACTTTGTCGGATAAGGTGGTTTGCACCGCATGCCCCGTGGTGTCGGCCGCGTGTATGATGCGCCTGTGGCTGTGACCACCTTCGCGCATTAAGTGAAAACCCTGGTTATTAGCAGCGCGGGTAAAGCCTACGCCTTGGTCTATCAACCATTCCACCGCGCCTTTCGCATGCTCGGCCACCATCTTGGTCACCGTTTCGTCGCACAAACCGCCGCCGGCCGTTAGCGTGTCTTGCACGTGGCTTTCTATGGAATCGTTATCGCTTAATACCGCCGCAATGCCACCTTGCGCCCAATCGCTGGCGGTGTCGTTTATGCTGCGCTTGCTGACTAAGCAAACTCTTTTGTGCTCAGCCAGTCGCAGGGCCGTGCTTAAGCCGGCCAAGCCACTACCAATGATCAGTACATCAAATTGCTGCATACGGGCTTTTTGTGTCGTGAGAAAGTTAAAAATTCGATGGAGCTTGCTGGAACTATTGAGAGTGTATCTTTGTCTTGCTAAAAGGCAATAGAAATGACCAATTGACCAAATAAATAAGCCGTTATTTTTTTTGTAGGTGAACTATTTGTAGGTGAACTAGGGAGAGAATAAAAATGCATTTTGCTGACGTGGTAAATTTTACCCAACTAAATTTAGTACAAGTGGCTACGCAAGGTTATACTGCCGATACCGAAACGAAATTAAGTAATGACCCCGGTCTGGCTGATAGCCAGCGGCAGACTAAACCGAACGGACATTTAAGCTTGGTAGCCAATACATCCCTAGAAAATCGTGAAATAGACCATGAGCTGGTGTTGCGTGCGCAACGCGGCGACAAGCGTGCGTTTTCTATGTTGGTGGATAAATACCAACGCAAGCTAGCCCGTTTGTTATCGCGTATGGTGCGTGATCAATCCGAGATTGAAGACATAGTGCAAGACACCTTCATTAAAGCCTACCGTGCCTTGCCTAACTTTCGTGGCGACAGCGCGTTTTATACTTGGCTGTATCGCATCGGCATTAACACTGCAAAAAATTATTTGGTTTCTTTAAAGCGTCGTCCTAGCGTGAGCACCGGCATTGAATTGGAAGACGCAGAAAATTTTGAAGACGGCGATGAGTTGCGCACCATGGAAACACCAGAGTCGTCCATGATGACCAAACAAATTGCGCAAACCGTCAATGACACGGTGGCCAGCTTGCCTGAAGAGTTGCGCACTGCCATTACCTTGCGCGAGATTGAAGGCTTAAGCTACGAAGAAATTGCCACGGTGATGAATTGCCCGATAGGCACGGTGCGTTCTCGTATCTTTAGAGCGCGTGACACCATTTCATTGAAATTAAAACCTTTATTAGAGAACACACCAGACAATAAGCGCTGGTAAACCCTGCGCTTTTTTGCATTACGAGTATTTGGAGTACACCATGACAGAACAATTATCCGCATTGGCTGATAGCGAAATTAAGCTAGCCGACGCCGAGTATTTGCTGGCGAGCATGCAAACAAATAGCCCAGCTGCCGAGGCCTGGAGCCGTTACCATTTGATAGGCGATGTAATGCGCGGCACCCCCACGCTAAGCCCAGACTTTAAATCCAAGTTGATGGCTAAAATTGATAGCGAACCCACTGTGCTGTCGCCGAATGCGGCTTGGTTTAAACCCAGTTTGGCCTCCGAAAGCACGGCAGGCACATCTCCTAGACAACAGGTGGTCTGGTCTATAGCCGCGTCTTTCGCCGCCATAATGGTGGTGGGTTTTATGGTCTTACAAGCGCAAGTCGGTGACCCTAACCTTAATGCCAACGTGGCAACGGTAGAGACCACAACGCAAGCCATCCCCGCGGAATACTTAATGGCGCACCAATCCTCTGCGCCATCCTCCAGCTCCTATTACATCCAACCTGCCAGCTACACGCATTAATGGTTAATTGGTTCATGGCGACGATGAAGGTAATTTATGTTGTTTAAGCGTTTTTTGTTAAGCAGTTTGTTGGCGGCGTATGCCTTGACTGGTCAAGCGGCCGATAATGATTCGTGGCAAATGTTGCAAAAAGCGGCCGTGGCTGCCCATGCCTTAAGCTACAAAGGCATCTTTATTTGCCAATCCGGTCAGCAATCCAAGTCGGTAGAAATTAAGCATTTATTCAATGGCCAACACGAATTCACCCGTAACGTGGTGTTGGACGGTTCACCGCGCGAAGTGCTAAGCCAAGGTGGCGAGGTGGTGATTTATAACCCCAAGAACGAAAAGATAGTCATAGAGAAGCGTCGTGGGCAAAACATGTTTCCGGCCATTTTGCCCATTGATCTGGAAGGCATCAAAGCCAATTACCAACTCAAAGTCGGCGATACGGAGCGTGTGGCCGATAGGCAAGCACAAATTTTAGTGCTGGAAGCCAAAGACAATTTACGCTACAGCTATAAATTCTGGGTGGATAGCGAATACGGTTTGTTATTGAAATCAGTGATGCTAAACGGCCGCAATGAAACCTTAGACAGCATGGCATTTAACCAGTTGGCCTTGATTAATACCGTGGATTTGGATTGGTTTAAACCAAAAATAGACGTTAAAAAAGCCTACGTAATGGAAGAGGACAATACCCTTACCGACAAACATGACAACAGCCACTGGCGTCTCAAAGCCTTGCCAGAAGGCTATGTGAAAGTGGATCAAATGATGCGTGCGGTTAAAGGTAAAGCATCGCCAGTCACCCATTTGATTTTTTCGGATGGCTTAGCATCGGTCTCTTTATTTATAGAGCCCTTAGAAAACGGCATCAAACCCAGAAACGGGCGTAGCCTAGTGGGCAACACCAGTTTTTATGCCAACGTGGCCGGCAACTTGCAAGTGACCGTGGTCGGCGAAGTGCCAGAAGTGACTGTGGCTAAAATTGCCAATGCCGTGGTGTTTGTCAAATAATAATAGCGCTCGCTATAATCCCATTTTTCATATGAAAGTAACATGCTCAGGCCATGATAGAAGAATACGCCATAGTGACCGCTGTCCGTGAGGGCCAAGCCAGCTTAATTTTAGAGCGGCGCACGGCCTGTGGGCTGTGCGGGCAAAAGCGCGGTTGCGGTAATGCGACTTGGTCTAAAATGCTTAAATCGCAGCCCCATGAATTTACCGCACACAATGCCATTCAAGCCCAAGTGGGTGATGCAGTGGTGGTGGGTATGGATGAAAAAGCAGTACTGCGTTCAGCCTTATTTCTTTATGTCGTGCCCTTAATTAGTTTGCTGATAGGCGCGCTGCTGGCGGATTATTTATTTACCAATCAGCTCGTCGTGATGCTAGGCGCCGCCTTGGGTTTGCTGGCTGGTTTTTATGCTATGCGGCGCTATTTAATGGGGGCGGGTGCCAGTGCTGAGGCTTACAGCCTATCCTATCAAGCGCATATTTTGCGTTTGGCCGAGGATGGGCCACTTGAACATTGCGGGGCAGCACCCAATTTAAAAAAATAACTGGCCCAAGGCAGGCCTGATCTAGGCCGTGGGTAGTATCTAATTAATAGCGTGAGGAAAAAATGTTGAAAAATTGGCTAGGTATTTTGGCTTTGTGTTTATTAGGCAATGCAACAGCATACGCGAAGGAATTGCCTGACTTTACCGATTTGGCAGAAAAGCACGGCGCGGAAGTGGTGAACATCAGCGTCACCCAAAGCGTGCACAACAATGCTGGCATGATGCCATTCCCGGGAATGGAGGGCGACGAGCAAATGCAGGAGTTTTTCAAACGCTTCGGCATTCCATTGATGCCAGGCATGCCTGGTCAAGGCGGTGTTCCGCAACCCGATTACAAATCGCAGTCTTTGGGTTCGGGCTTCATCATCAGTAACGATGGCTACATTTTGACCAATGCGCATGTGGTGAATGAGGCGGACGAGGTCATTGTTAAATTGGCCGACAAGCGCGAATTTAAAGCAAAAATCATAGGCGTGGATAAACGCACCGACGTGGCTTTGGTGAAAATTGAGGCCACTGGTTTGCCTAAAGTAATGGTCGGTGATCCAGCAAAACTTAAAGTGGGTGAATGGGTGGCGGCCATCGGTTCGCCGTTTGGTTTAGAAAATACCATGACTGCCGGCATAGTCAGTGCCAAAGGCCGTGCCTTACCACAAGAAAATTTCGTGCCCTTCATTCAAACCGATGTGGCGATTAACCCAGGTAATTCGGGTGGCCCATTGTTTAATTTAGCCGGCGAAGTGGTGGGCATCAATTCGCAAATCTATAGCCGCAGCGGTGGCTCCATGGGTTTGTCATTCGCCATACCGATTGATGTAGCCATCGATGTGTCCAATCAATTGAAAGCCAACGGGAAAATCACCCGCGGTTGGTTAGGCATTGCCATACAAGAAATCACCAAGGAATTGGCGGAATCCTTCGCCATGAAAAATACCAACGGCGCCTTGGTGGCCGGTGTTGAGAAAAATGGTCCGGCCGACAAAGGTGGTTTGGAGGCGGGCGACGTGATTACTAAATTTGATGGCAAGCCCATCTTCGTGTCTGCCGATTTGCCGCGTGCGGTCGGTGCCACTAAGCCCGGTAAAGTTGCCGCGGTGGAGATTTTGCGTAAGGGCAATACTAAAACCCTCAACATAGGTGTGGGTGAAATGCCCAGCGATGGCAGCGAAGCGGCAATGCTGAACAATAAACCTAGCGGCAAGGTTGAAGCCAATAAGATAGGCTTAACCCTCAAAGAGCTGACCGTGCAGCAAAAGAAAAAGCTAAACGGCAAGAATGGTTTGTTGGTGATAGATAGCGTGGGGGCCGCTGCGCAGGCCGGTATACGCCGTGGTGACGTGATTTTGGGGCTTAATAACAACGAGTCGCAAAGCGTGGAGCAATTTAATAAACAAATCAATGCGGTGGCTGCGGGTAAGACCGTCGCTGTCCTGGTGTTGCGTGGTGAAAATACCTTGTACGTGCCGATTAAAGTGACTAAATAAGCGTTTTAATTTATAGCGCGTTATAAAAAAGGGGGCTAAGCCCCTTTTTTTATTGTGGGAGACTACTCGTCTTTTTCCCCTATCAGCCCTAAAAACAAGCGGACTATGCCCAAGGCCAGCCTAGATGAAATACGCTTGAAAGCATTTTCTGTTTGCCACTGCTGAGCGGAGATAGCGACCGCGCCAGCCTCAATGGACGCTAGGATGTCGGTGCGCAATTCACTGGCAAATGCTGGATCTAAAACAAACACATTGGCTTCACGCGCCAGCAATAAGCTAAACGGATCTATGTTGGAGGAGCCGACGGTGGCCCATCTACCGTCTATCACCGCCACTTTGCTGTGCATAAAGCTCTTGCGGTATTCGTAGATGGCGATGCCTTTAGATAAAAACTCACTGTAAAAAGCATGGGTGGCCATCATTAAAAAATACTCCACCCGTCCTTGCAGCAATAGGGTCACGCTTACGCCGCGACTGGCCGCATCCAGTAAGGCCTTACGAAATTTACGCCCAGGCAAAAAGTAGGCATTGGCGATGATAATTTCGCTGCTGGCCGCAGTGATGGCCTCTAGGTAAGCCGCTTCGATGTCATGCCGGTGCAGCACATTGTCTCGCCGAACAAAAGCAGCCAGCAGGTTAGCTGGGTGAGTATGCATAACGGATGGCTTGGTCGCCGGCGTTTTTAGTAAATTAAGCCAAGCGATGCGCTGCCATAAATCACTCACGCTGGCATGCAGGCGCGGCAATAAGGCGCCTTCAATTTGTACCGCGTAGTCTATGCGGGGTGGCACATTGTTCGGGTTAGGTACGTTGTTGTCATCGATGATGTTGATGCCACCAACAAAGCCTAGCGTCCTATCGATCACGACGATTTTACTGTGCAAGCGCCGTAGCCGGTTTTTTTGAAATGACCATGGGGAAATTCGTGGTCTGTAGAGCAGTAAATTCACCCCGGCAGCCCGTAAATCGGCGATGTAGGCCAAACTCAGATTTTGGCAACCAAAGCCATCCAGCATTAAATGCACGCTGACCCCACGCATGGCTGCATCCATCAGTGCTTGGCCTATGCGTCTGCCGGTTTTATCGTCTTGAAAAATGTAAGTCTGCAAATAGATTTCATCAGTGGCTTGCGCAATGGCAGCCTGCAGTGCTGGGAAGTACTCGCCACCACTGCGTAATAATCGAATTTGATTGCCGGCTATAAACTTCATCATAGTTTGCGTAAGGTGGCGCTAAGCACAGCGTGATCGGATAAGGTTAAAAATTGCGGTCCAGCGTGCACCATGACTTGCTTAATGCTAAAGCCACGCACGTAGATGCGGTCCAAGCGCAACATCGGCAGCCACGATGGGTAGCTACGGGCAAAGTGGCCGGTGTGCTGTTCGAATGCTTCGTGCATGCCCAAGCCATGCGCAAACTGGCGGCTAGAGCGCAGGCCCCAATCGTTAAAATCGCCGGCGATGATGAGCGGTGCGTCGTGGGGAATAGTGTCGTGTATGTATTCGGTAATGGCGTTCAGTTGCTGACGGCGCCATTTGGCAAATAAGCCTAAATGCACGCACAAGGTGTGCAACGGTTGCTCCCAGTGCGGCACGGCTATTTCTGCATGCAACATGCCGCGCTGCTCTGTGCCATGGGCAGAAATGTCTTGATTGTGTGATTGAATAATCGGGAATTTAGACAGCAAGGCGTTGCCATGGTGGCCACTGGGGTAAATGGCATTTTTGCCGTAGCAATGGTCACGCCATACGCTGTCGGCCAAAAACTCCATTTGGCTGGCATTGGCTTTTAAATGCTTGCTGTGTTTGACGTGCAAGTCTTGCACTTCTTGCAAAAAAATGAGGTCTGCTTCCAGTTTTCGCAGCATGTCGCGTTGCAGGTGCAGAGAAAAGCGGGCGTTAAAGTGGGTGTAGCCCTTGTGTATGTTGAACGTGGCAATGCGTAAAGTGTTGTGCAAGATGGCCTAGGTTAACCCGTAGAGTTGGTGTGCTGATACCACAATGATAAGCTTTTTGAACAATTAATTACAAACTAATCAGGCATTTGTTGTAAAATCACGCCTATTGTGAAAAGGCGCTTCTGGCGCCTTAATTGTTTGTATAAAAGCTTAAAGATTAAATGAAAAACATTCGTAATTTTTCCATTATTGCCCACATTGATCACGGTAAGTCCACCTTGGCTGACCGCATTATTCATTTGTGTGGCGGCTTGGCTGATCGCGAAATGGAAGCGCAAGTGCTTGATTCCATGGACATTGAGCGTGAGCGTGGTATCACCATTAAGGCGCAGACTGCCGCCTTGCAATACAAGGCCGACGATGGTCAGATTTACCAGTTGAATTTAATTGATACGCCGGGGCACGTGGATTTTAGCTACGAGGTGTCGCGTTCCTTGTCCGCTTGCGAGGGCGCCTTGTTGGTGGTGGACGCCAGCCAAGGGGTGGAAGCGCAAAGTGTGGCGAATTGTTATACCGCGCTGGATTTGGGCGTGGAAGTCACGGCCGTGCTCAATAAAATTGATTTGCCGTCGGCTGACCCAGACCGCGTCATCCAAGAAATTGAAGACGTGATAGGCATAGACGCGCAAGACGCCGTGCGTTGCTCAGCCAAAACAGGCTTGGGTGTGCGCGATGTGCTGGAAGCGGTGATTGCCAAAGTGCCTCCTCCTAAAGGCAACATTGATGGGCCGTTGAAGGCCTTGGTGATCGATGCCTGGTTTGACAACTACGTGGGTGTGGTGATGTTGGTGCGCGTGGTGGATGGGGTATTAAAACCCAAAGACAAAATACGCTTGATGGCTACCCACACGGAATTTTTATGCGAGCAAGTGGGCGTGTTTACGCCCAAGTCCTTACAAAAAACCGCCTTGTCAGCTGGTGAAGTGGGTTTTGTCATTGCCGGTATTAAAGAATTGGCCAGTGCGAAAGTGGGTGACACCGTGACTTTGGTCAATCGCCCTGCGCCCGAACCCTTGGCCGGTTTCAAAGAAGTGAAGCCGCAAGTGTTTGCCGGCCTTTACCCAGTGGAGTCCAACCAGTTTGAAGCCTTGCGCACGGCATTGGAAAAGCTCAGCTTAAACGATGCGTCTTTGTTGTTTGAACCAGAAAACTCCACCGCATTGGGCTTTGGTTTCCGCTGTGGCTTTTTAGGCTTGTTGCACATGGAGATCGTGCAAGAACGCTTAGAGCGTGAGTACGACATGGACTTGATTACCACCGCGCCCACGGTGGTTTATGAGCTTTTGCTAAAAGACGGTTCCGTGGTGCAAATTGAAAACCCATCGCGCTTGCCGGAAATTACCCGTGTCGAAGAAACCCGTGAGCCTGTCATTACGGTCAATCTGCTGATGCCACAAGACTACGTTGGGCCAGTCATGACCTTGTGTAATAACAAGCGCGGCATACAGAAGAACATGCAGTACATGGGTAGGCAAGTCATGCTGAGTTATGAAATGCCGCTCAATGAAGTGGTGTTGGATTTCTTTGATCGATTGAAATCGGTGTCACGCGGTTACGCGTCCATGGATTACGAGTTCTTAGAATTCCGTGCGGCCGATTTGGTTAAGCTGGACATCATGGTGAATGGCGAAAAAGTCGACGCCTTGAGCATGATCGTGCACCGAGCAAACAGCGTGCACCGTGGCCGTGAAGTGGCCGCTAAAATGCGCGAATTGATCCCAAGGCAAATGTTTGATGTGGCGATACAGGCCTCGATAGGCGCTAACATCATTGCCCGCGAAACCGTTAAAGCCATGCGCAAAAACGTGATTGCTAAATGCTACGGTGGCGACGTATCACGCAAACGCAAATTATTAGATAAGCAAAAAGAAGGCAAGAAACGCATGAAACAAGTGGGTAACGTTGAAATCCCACAAGAGGCGTTTTTGGCCATATTACGCGTAGAGGATAAATAATGTATTTTGCTCTGTTTATGGTGGCCATATTGGCGGTCACCGGTGTTATCTGGCTACTAGACAGCCTGTTCTGGCGTAAAAAACGCGCGGCCGATGCGGCGGATCCGGTGCTGGTGGAGTATGCCAAAAGTTTTTTCCCGGTCATATTGCTGGTATTCTTTGTGCGCTCCTTTATTGTTGAGCCGTTCAAGATTCCATCGGGTTCCATGATGCCGACTTTGCTGGCCGGTGATTACATCTTGGTGAATAAATACACTTACGGTTTACGCGTGCCGATTTTAAATACCCGCTTTTTTGATTTGAATCAACCTGAGCGTGGCGATGTGTTTGTGTTTCATTACCCGCCTTCGCCATCGGTGGATTACATTAAACGCGTGGTGGGCTTGCCTGGCGATAAAATCCGCTACCTAGATAAGCGCTTAACCATCAATGGTCAATTGCTGGATGTGCAGGAGGTGGG
This sequence comes from uncultured Methylotenera sp., assembly GCA_964400215.1. GTDB lineage: Bacteria > Pseudomonadota > Gammaproteobacteria > Burkholderiales > Methylophilaceae > Methylotenera. Next base: position 89,218 of record CAYNSY010000001.1, read on the forward strand.
CGATTACGCTTACGTAAAACCTGGGTTAAACATGCTGACTGCTAAGCAATACCGTGAACAGCTAGGTGCCGTGCAGCACGACATTTTGATTAATCCTTGGCTGGGTACTTACAATGCCGATGCGCTGGGTGCTAAGTTGGCCAACGATGAAGAAATTGTGGTGCCGCCTGGCCATTACCTTGCCATGGGCGACAACCGTGACGACAGCTCCGATAGCCGTGTTTGGGGCTTTGTGCCTGAGCAAAACTTGGTCGGTAAGGCCTTTTTTATCTGGATGAATTTTGATCAGACTTCTAGAATAGGCAATGTCATTCATTAAGTGGCCATAGTAAAAGTCGATAGTAAAAGCCGATTAGGAATCCTTATGCAAACAATCCCAATGCACATACCCACTATGCGAAAAAAACAAGCCGGCATGACTGTGCTCGGCACTTTGCTGGTTTGCGCGTGCTTGGTGCTGGTGGCCTATGTGGCGATGAAAATCGTGCCGGCCTACCAACAGTTTTACTCGGTAAAAATGGTGATGGCGGGCCTGAATAAAGAAGCGCTGGGCAGCATGAGTAACAAGGAAATTACCGATGCGTTCGAGCGTCGCGCCGATGTGGCGTACGTGACGGCAGTCAAAAGCAGTGATTTGCTGATAGACAAAGACCCTGCTGGGGTCACGGTGGCCTCGGTGAACTACCAAGTGGTAGCGCCTTTGTTCGGTAACCTGAGTATATTGCTGGATTTTTCCACGCCAGGCGCAAGTGAGTAAGTGATGTGGCTTAGGAATTTTTGCTGATGACGCAACAGGCTTTAAGCAAACGTTTGCCCTACCAATTCGTTAACCACGGTTTGTTAACGCAAGCCTTAACGCACCGCAGCTTCAGTGCGCAAAATAACGAGCGCCTAGAGTATTTGGGCGATGGCGCGTTGAATTTCATTATTGCCAATCAACTCTATCAACGCTTTCCTGGGTTAGACGAGGGCGATTTAAGTCGCTTGCGTGCGCAGTTAGTGAAAGAAGCCAGTATCAGCGAATTGGCCGTGGCGCTCAATTTGGGCGACGCGCTTAAATTAGGCGAAGGCGAACTCAAAAGTGCCGGTTGGCGCAGGCCCTCCATCTTGGCGGATGCCTTAGAGGCCATCATAGGTGCCGTATACTTAGACGGTGGCTTTGTGGCTGCCGAAGCTTTGGTGCTGCATTTGTATGCCGATAAGCTCAATACCATAGACCCCAAGGTTATCGATAAAGACCCTAAATCCTTGTTGCAAGAGCGCTTGCAGGGCCGCAAAGTGGCCGTGCCAGAGTACGCGGTGGTGCACACCGGCGGTGAAGCGCACGCTCAAGTGTTTATCGTGGAATGCTTTATTCAAAAGTTAGACATACGCACCGTGGGTGAGGGCACCAGCCGTCGCATCGCCGAGCAGCAAGCCGCACAATTGGCCTTATTGGCCTTAGATAAACTGGGCTTTGGCAAAAGTTATGCCGCCTAACATTGGATAGCCTTAAAAAATGACAAATAACGAAACGGATTTAAGCGCGGGATTTAAGTGCGGCACGGTGGCTATCGTTGGCCGCCCCAACGTCGGTAAATCGACCTTGCTCAATCACATCTTGGGCATGAAATTGGCCATCACCTCGCGCAAAGCGCAAACCACACGCCACCGTTTGCTAGGTATACACACTACCGATGACACGCAGTTTTTGTTTGTCGATACGCCGGGTTTTCAGCAAAAACATTTGAACGCGCTAAACAAGGGCTTGAACAAAACCGTTACCCAAGTATTGACCGAAGTCGATGTGGTGTTGTTCGTGATTGAGCCCATGAAACTAGGCGAGGCCGATCGTAAAGTCTTGCAGTTGTTGTCAGAGAAAACGCCGACCATCTTGGTGGTGAATAAAGCCGATTTAATGGGTGATAAAGGCAATTTATTGCCTTTAATACAAGACTTTGATTTGGAGTTTCCGTTCTCTGACATCGTGCCGGTGAGCGCTAAAAAAAGCCTGCATTTGGATGAGTTGCTGGATACCATACGCAAATACTTGCCTGAGCAAGCCGCGATATATTCAGAAGACGAATTAACCGATAAAAACGAACGCTTTTTAGCCGCCGAATTGGTGCGTGAAAAAATCTTCCGTTTATTGGGCGATGAAATTCCGTATTCGGTCGCGGTTGAAATTGAAAAGTTTGAAGTGGTGGGCAATTTGCGCCGTATTTTCTGTGCCATCATCGTCGATAAAGACAGCCAAAAACCCATGCTGATAGGCAAGAACGGCGAGAAGATGAAGCAAATTTCCACGGAAGCCAGGCAAGACATGGAAAAATTGTTTGGTGGCAAAGTGTACCTAGAAACCTGGGTCAAGGTTAAGGGCGGCTGGGCGGACGACGAGCGTGCGCTTAAGAGTTTGGGTTACTAAGCCTTAACCACAGAGGCCGTCGGCATCTGTGGTGAAAATTTTTGCTGAAAAGAGCTTAAGCAATGTATGCAGCCTAGTTTTCGATTCGATAATCAAGCAGTGTTCGTGCTGCACACCTACCCGTTTAAAGAAACCAGTTTGGTGGTTGAGTTGTTTAGCCACGATCACGGTCGTGTGGCCACTACAGCTAAGGGCGCTCGGCGTCCACGCTCAGCCATGCGTGGCATGTTGCAATCGTTTCAACCGCTGATGGCCACCTGGTCAGGAAAATCCGAACTAAAAACCTTACACAGTCTAGATTGGGCAGGGGGCTTGCTGTTATTAAAAGGCGAGGCCTTGATGTGCGGCTTTTATTTGAACGAGCTCTTGCTGCGTTTATTGCCACGCGAGGATGCGCACGAGGCTTTGTTTGTGTATTACGCTGCGACCCTAAAAACCTTAGCCAGTGAGGTCGATTTAGCGACCACCTTGCGCCGCTTTGAATTGAAATTATTGCAAGAATTAGGTTATGCCATCCCCTTGCAGCAAGACAGCGGCGGGGCCAGTGTGTTGCCCGAAAAAAGCTATTTGTACCAAGCTGAGCGTGGCGCACAGCCCATCGCAGGCACGGGCTATGTCGCGCAAAATGGCGTACAATTGCTAGGCAAAACCTTGCTGGACATGGCTGGTGACGATTACAGTCAGCCGCAAACCTTGCAGCAAAGTAAACAATTAATGCGCTATTTATTGGCCCATTACCTAGGCGATCAAGCTTTGCACACGCGGCAGTTGTTGATTGATATGCAAGGCCTGTAATGCAGAAAAATATAAGCATAAAAAATTTAGGATCCAAGTCATGATTAAACTCGGTGTCAATATCGATCACGTCGCCACCATACGCCAAGCGCGTGGCACCAAATACCCTAGCGTGGTGCAAGCGGCTTTGCGCGCCGAGCAATCGGGTGCCGACAGCATTACCCTACATTTGCGTGAAGACCGTCGCCACATGCAAGATGCCGATGTGTATGCCTTGCGTGGGCTGTTGCAAACGCGCATGAATCTCGAATGCGCGGTCACCGATGAAATGCTAGACATTGCCGTGCATGTCGCACCGCAAGACGTGTGTTTGGTGCCCGAGCGCCGTGAAGAACGCACTACCGAGGGTGGCTTGGATGTGTTGGGGCAGTTTGCTAAAGTGCAACACGCCGTGCAGAAGCTGCTTGCAGCCGGCATACGCGTGTCCTTATTTATCGCGCCTGATATAGCGCAGATTGATGCGGCCAAAAAAACCGGCGCAAGCGTGATTGAGTTGCACACCGGCACCTTTGCCGACGCAGAAATCCTTGCAGACCGTGCGCGTGAGTTGCAACGCATTAAGCAAGCCGTGCAGCACGCCTTGGGCTTAGGTCTGGTGGTGAATGCCGGTCACGGTTTGCATTACCACAACGTGCATGAGATAGCTGCCATCCCTGGTATAGACGAATTAAACATAGGCCATGCCATCGTTGCGCATGCCTTGTTCGTCGGTTGGGATAATGCTGTGCGCGAGATGAAGGCGCTGATGAAAGAATCGGCCCCCGTTGAAAAATTAGCATGATATTTGGCATAGGCACAGACATCGTCGAAGTGGAGCGCATAGAAGCCTCCATTGCGCAGTTTGGTGACGAGTTTGCCAAACGGATTTTGGCTGAGAGCGAAATTGAGCGCTACCTGGCTTCTGCCATTAAAGCGCGCTTTTTAGCCAAACGCTTTGCCGCCAAAGAGGCTTTTTCTAAGGCCTTAGGTACCGGTTTGCGCGGGCCCGCTAGCTTTCAAAACATAGCCGTGGCGCACGATGATTTAGGTAAGCCATTGTTGGTTTTAGCGCCCGAATTACAAGCCTTGTTGAACGCCAAAGGTATCCATCACACCCATCTCACCATCAGCGACGAGCGTAACTTAGCCGCCGCCTTTGTCGTATTGGAAACATGAGTCAGAGCGTAGACACGGCGCGCCGCTTTGCTGGCGTGGCACGGCTTTATGGCGCAAGCGGTTTAGCGCAATTGCAAGCCGCACACCTGGTGGTGGTCGGCGTCGGTGGGGTTGGTTCCTGGGCAGCCGAAGCATTGGCGCGTAACGCCGTTGGTCGCATCAGCTTAATCGATTTAGATAACCTGGCCGAATCCAATGTTAATCGCCAATTGCCTGCCCTAGACGGCAATTTTGGCAAGGCTAAAGTCAGCGCCATGGCAGAACGCATACGGGCGATTAACCCCAATGTGACGGTCACGGAAATAGAAGACTTTATTAGCCCAGAAAACCTAGCCGCCTTGTTGCCAAGTGGTGTGCATGGTGACGTGCATGGTGTGATCGATTGCATCGATGACGCTAAAGCCAAGGCGGCCCTGGCTGCCTATTGTGTAGAAAAATCCATTCCCTTAGTCATGACCGGTGCGGCCGGTGGGCGACTTGATGCCACGCGCATTAAGCAGGCCGACTTGAGTGTGGTCAGCCACGATAAATTGCTGGCTAAGGTGCGCAATTTATTACGCCGTGACTACGGTTTTGCTAAAGCCAGTACGGGAAACAGCAAGCCTAAAAAACTAGCTGTGCTGTGTGTCTATTCCGACGAAGCCGTGGTGTCGCCAGACGACACTTGTGAAGTCGATGAAGCGCCTAAGGGTATCACCGGCTTGAACTGTGCCGGCTACGGCTCCAGCGTGTGTGTGACGGCGCCATTTGGCTTTATCGCTGCCGGTCTGCTGATCAAGCAGGTGCTGGCTAGCTAAGCCTGGCCTAAGTATTTTTAATCAGGACTGTAGGCGGCCTGCTAATAAATATTACATGTCATTAAACGGTCATCAATATGTCACAATTGATGCCTACCATCGGTGCTATATTAAAGACGAATATCTTATGAGCACCGCATACCCTCCCTTAAAGTTACTGAACCGTGATGCCAGCATATTGGCATTCAATCAGCGCGTTTTAAGTCTCGCGCAAAATGCCGACTATCCCTTATTGGAACGCCTGCGATTTCTATGCATCGTGTCGTCCAACTTGGACGAATTCTTTGAGGTTAGGGTGGCGCCACACGTCGATGCCATGCGCGCCAACGAGCAGCATGGCGACATTAATGTGCAAAGTTTTCAATCCATATCCAATGCGGCGCACACATTGGTTGAACAGCAATACCAAATTTTTAATAACGAATTGATGCCGGCACTGGTCGAGCAAGGCGTGCATTTGGTCTCGCATGGCGACCGCACTGCCGAGCAAAGGCGCTGGGTGTCGCGTTACTTTGAGTCGTCTGTTCGGCCTCTGTTGGTGCCCGTGGCGCTGGATCCATCGCACCCATTCCCACTGGTGGCAAACAAAGCCTTGAATTTCATTGTGCTGCTGGGTGGTGATGATGCGTTTGGCCGTAGCAATAACATTGCCATCGTTAAGGTGCCTAGAGTGTTGCCGCGCTTAATTAAATTACCCAAGAGCCTCAGCGACAAACAACAAAAATTTGTCTCACTGTCCAGCGTGATACGCGCGCATTTACCCAGCTTATTCACCGGTAGAGAAGTGCTTAATTTTTCACAATTTAGGGTAACGCGCCATTCCGATTTGGCGGTGGACGAAGACGATGTAAAAAACCTACGCACGGCTTTACGCAAGGGCTTGGCCCACCGTAATTTTGGTGAAGCGGTTAGGCTGGAAGTGTCGCATGGTTGCGACGATAAATTGGCTAAATTATTATTGCAGCAATTTGATTTGCCTAAAGAGTCCATGTACCGAGTCAATGGCCTGGTTAATTTGGCCAGGTTGATGCAGTTGGCCGATTTGGCTGAAGGCGATCAGCTTAAATTTAAGCCCTTTGAACCGGCGCTGAGCCAGCAACTACAGCCCAATCAATCCTTTTTTCAACGCCTCAAGCAGGGTGATGTGTTAATTCATCAACCGTACGAGAGTTTTGAATCCGTCATTGATTTCCTGCGCGAAGCAGTCAATGATCCAGATGTGCTGTCCATACAGCAAACCATCTACCGCACCGGTTCTGATCCGCGCATGCTAAAACTCTTGCAAGAAGCAGTGCGACGAGGCAAAGAAGTGATGGCGGTGGTGGAACTGAAAGCGCGCTTTGATGAAGAAGTTAACATCAACTGGGCAGAAGATTTGGAGTCGGTAGGTGCACAAGTGGTGTACGGCGTGGTCGGTTTAAAAACCCATGCCAAAATGCTGCTGGTGATGCGCCGCGAAGGTGAGGGTTTGAAATACTACGGCCATGTTTCAACCGGCAATTACAACCCGAGAACAGCGCGTCTGTATACCGACGTCAGCATGTTGACGGCAGACCCGCTAATCACGCGCGACATGGAGCATTTGTTTAGGCACATTGCTAGCCAAATTAAATTGCCTCAGATGAAAAAATTGCTGGTGGCACCGTTTAATTTACACAGGCAAATGTTGGCTAAAATTAAGGCGGCTGAAATGGCGGCCAAGTCCGGTAAGTCGGCGCGCATTGTGCTGAAAATGAATGCCTTGACCGATGAAGCCTTGGTATTGGCCTTAGTTAAAGCCGGTCGTGCTGGCGTTGAGGTTGATCTGATTTTACGCGGCGCCTGCGTTCTGCCAGTCGATGCGCCTGGTTTAGACGGTCGCGTTCGTGTGCGATCCATCATAGGTCGCTTGCTAGAGCATTCTAGGGTGTTTTACTTCAAAATTGATGGCTTGGAATCTATGTGGTTAGCCAGTGCCGATTGGATGAACCGTAACATGATGCGCCGCATAGAAATTGCTTGGCCGATAGAAAATCCTACAAACCGTGCGCGTATTTTGCGCGAGTGCTGCCAAATGAGTTTGGATGATAATCAAGACGCCTGGGTGTTGACGGCCGATGGCAGCTATGTGCTGGCCGGCGCTAAAACTAAAGGCGTGACGCAGGCGTCGGCTTTCAGTGTGCAACAGCACTTAATTTCACTTTATACCCAATAGTGGCAGCCATTAGGCATGGCTAATTTAATCTTGTGGCGGCATGCGGACGCCGAGACTGAGAGTCCTAGCGGTTTGGACAGTGATCGCGCACTAAGCAAACAAGGGCGCAAAGATGCCACCCGAATGGCCGCTTGGCTAGATCAATTTCTACCATCCAACACCACTATACTTTGCAGCCCAGCGAAACGTTGTCTGGAGACGGTGGCCGCCTTGCCGCAGCTAAACAATGCCAAACTTAAGCGTCAAGTGCAGGTGGTGGACTTTTTGTCCGTGGATAGTTCGGTTGAACTCATGTTGCAGAACTTGCTGAATGAAGACAATCAGCAGACCTTCTTAGTGGTGGGACATCAGCCGAATTTGGGTTTGCTGATCAGCCAATTACTCGGTATGCAAAGTGGCTGTGTGGTGAAAAAAGGCGCCATTTGGTGGTTGCGTCAACGCGCCGTAGCCAATGAAAAAGGGCTGGCCATGCAAACCTATTTGTTTGCCGTGCAACAGCCCACTTATTGATTACGTCAAACATTTCACCACAGAGACACGGAGGCACAGAGTAAACCTTAAAAATTTATTCATTCCCGTTCGTGCTGAGCTTGGAATGCATAAATGTTTAACCACGGCTGAGATAAATCAAATATTTGATCTTCTCTGTGCCTCCGTGTCTCTGTGGTAGAGGTCTTGAATTAATATAAGGATTTATTTTTTATTGGGTCGGCCGGTTTTAATGGTTGGCACTTTAGCCATCGCGGCTTTTAACGCAGCGTCTGTCATGGCCGCCAATTGCATGATGCCGGCACGCAACAATTCACTCTTTTTCGCCGGTTGACCCAATTTAACCAAGCGGTCTTTCAATACGCCAAGCTGAGCGTATTCGGTTTTTGGCATGGTGAAGCTGTCACGTTCCATTTTCAATTTTGGCACTTTAGTGGCTTTTACTGGTGCAACTTTTACTGGCTCAACTTTTTTTACAGCAACGGGTTTTGCGGTCACTGGTTTTTTACTAGGCGTTGTGCTGGCTGTTGCTTTAACTGCAACGGCTTTAGTTGCTGGGGCTTTATTCGCTGGGACCGCGGCCGTTGGCTTAGTTGTTGCGCTTGGTTTTGCAACTGGTTTGGCTGTATTTTTTGACATTTTAGTATCCTAATTAAACGGTATAAACAGTTTATATTGTTAAATTATGCTGGCAAGTGAATTTTTTATGACAAAACCATTAGGCCAGCTTAAGTTCAAAGGCCCAATTGGTCTTTTGCCAAGACACCGTTTCTTCATCCAATAAATAATACGATTGCGGGTATTTTTCCGACCAACTTTTTGGTAAGGACAATTCAATACTGTCTTGCTTGGCGCTCAGTTGTAGGCCACGTAAATTAGGCATTTGTCTGGCATGGCATAAAATAACCGCCAAGCGTAAGCACGCCAGCTGCATGACAAAAATTCGGTCGGAAAAATCCGCTTCTAAGCGCTTAAGTTTACCGCGGTAACCCAAGACCAATAAGCTTAAGCGGTGCAATTCGTTCTGAGAAAAGCCTGCCGGTTCCGCATGATCCAGCATGTATGCGCCGTGCAAATGCGCATCTATCGGGGAGACGATGCAGCCTATCTCATGCAACAAGCTGGCCCATTGCAGTTTGCGCGCATGTGCGGCTTGTTCGCCTACAGCAAATTGGGTATCGGCTGTTATTTTTTCAAATAATTTATCCGCCACTTGGGCAACGGTTTTGGCGTGTGGAGCATCGACTGCAAATTTGTTCATCAAATGCTGCACCGAGGCATTACGTAAATCCACCATGGTCGTGTCTTGCGCCAGCATGTCGTACAACAGGCCATGCCTAAGCGCGCCTTTAGCGACGTTCATGGTCTCTATGTTTAAAAAGTCAAACACGCCCAGCATGATGGATAATCCGCCAGCAATGACGGCCTTGCGCTCTTCTTTAAGGCCTAGGAGGCGCAACTTATCCATGTGTTTTGTGCGCAGCAACTCTTCGCGCAACCACAACAATCCTTCTTTGCTGATGGTGTTGGCTGGTCTGCCGTATTGCTCCAGCACGTCAGCAATGGCGCCTACCGTACCAGAGGCGCCGTAGGCCACATCCCAGTGTTTTTGGTGGTAGTTCACGCCCAGCGTATCAAAGATGGATTCGGCAGCAATCTCGGCTCTGGTGAACGCGTTTTCGGTGTAATCGCCGTTAGCAAAATGCTTTAAAGACCAAGCCACTGAGCCTACGTGTAAGGAGGCTGTGTGCTGGGCATTAAATCCCTGACCCAAAATGAATTCCGTGGATCGTCCCCCTATGTCTATGACCAAGCGGCGTTCATCGGATTGCGGTAAAAAGCGGCTGACCCCTTGGTAGATCAAGCGCGCTTCTTCCACCCCCGATATCACCTCAACATCGAAGCCCAGTGCTTTCTTGGCCATCTTGATGAACGCGTCACGGTTGTTTGCTTCGCGCAGCGTTTGCGTGGCAACGGCACGCACATGGCTGGGAGCAAAGCCTTGTATGCGTTCGCCAAAGCGGGCTAAGCAACGTACGCCTCGCTCCATGGCTTCCATGCTTAGGTTGCGGTCTTCGTCTAAATCGCCGCCTTGGCGTACCGGTTCTTTTAGGTATTCCACCCGTTGAATGAAGCCGCCGTTTACTTGACCAATTTCTAGCCTAAAGCTATTCGAACCTAAATCGATAGCGGCTAATAGGGATTTATCTGCATTGGGGGTGACTTGCATAGCTTAATGGTGCCTTAGATGGAGCTAGCGTTTATTCCAAAACGGAATAAACAGTATTATTGTTTATTTTGTCATTATAGTTTGAAAGTTTTATGACAAAAAAATTTTCACTTGAAATATTCAGCATTACCCCCAACTAAGCCACAGTGTTTTTTTCAGTAAAAAATTTTAGGAGCAAAAGCCGTGGCAAAAGACAGCAGCGCAAAACCAAACAATAAAGAATCCATGCCGTTTCAGGCAGAGGTGAAGCAACTCTTACAATTGATGATACATTCGCTGTACAGCAATAAAGAAATTGTCTTGCGCGAACTTATTTCCAACGCATCGGATGCCGCCGATAAATTACGCTTTGAAGCGATTGCCAATGGCGCTTTGTACGAGGGCGACAGCGAGCTAAAAATCCGTATTGCTTTTGATAAAGACGCGCGCACGGTCACCATCAGTGATAACGGCATAGGCATGAACCGCGATGAGGTTATTGCCAACATCGGTACCATAGCCAAATCCGGTACCAAGGAATTCTTTAACGCCTTGTCTGGCGACCAAGCCAAAGACGCTAATTTAATCGGTCAATTTGGTGTGGGCTTTTACTCGGCTTTCATCATCGCCGATAAGGTGACGTTAACCACGCGCCGCGCAGGTGCTACTGAGGCGGTACGCTGGGAATCAAGCGGCGAGGGCGATTACACATTAGAAGTTGCAGAAAAAGCCACGCGCGGTACCGACGTGGTATTGCATTTGCGAGCAGGCGAGGACGAATTCTTAAGCGATTGGAAACTTAAAACCATAGTACGCAAGTACTCCGATCACATCACCTTGTCCATCGTCATGAAAAAATCCGAATGGAAAGACGGTGCCGAGGTGCCAACCGATGACGATGAAACAGTGAACACCGCTTCTGCATTGTGGGCACGCAACAAAAACGACATCTCTGAGGAAGAGTACCAAGAATTTTACAAACACGTTTCGCACGACTTTGAAAACCCATTGAGCTACACCCACAGCCGTGTGGAGGGTAAGCAAGAGTATATATCATTGCTCTACATACCAAGCAAGGCGCCGTTTGATTTATACGACCGCGAGCGCCGCCACGGTATTAAATTGTATGTAAAGCGCGTGTTCATTATGGAAGACGCAGAAAAATTGATGCCGCAATACTTGCGCTTTGTGCGCGGCGTCATAGACACCAGCGATTTGCCGCTCAATGTATCGCGCGAGATTTTGCAATCCAGCCGCGATGTCGATGCCATTAAAGCCGGTTCAGTGAAAAAAGTCTTAAGCTTGCTGGAAGACATGGCCGAAAATAAACCGGACGATTACGCTAAATTCTATGGCGAGTTTGGTCGGGTGCTTAAAGAAGGTCCGGGCGAAGATTTCGCTAATAAAGACAAGATTGCTGGCTTGCTTCGCTTTGCGACAACCAAGGCTGACACCGAGCAGCAAAATGTATCCTTGAAAGATTATATTGCACGCATGCAGCCTGAGCAAGAGTTGATTTATTACATCACTGCCGAGAGTTTTGCTGCCGCGCAGCACAGCCCGCACTTGGAAATTTTCCGTAAAAAAGGCATAGAGGTGTTGCTGCTGTCGGATCGTGTGGATGAATGGTTGCTAGGCAGCTTGACCGAGTTTGACGGTAAAAAATTGCAGTCGATTGCCAAAGGCGATTTGGACCTCGGTAAATTAGAGTCTGACACCGAAAAAGACATACAAAAGAAAATCGAGGAAGAAGCCAAATCCTTGGTAGAAAAAATCAAAGCCAGTTTGGGCGATCAAGTGAAAGACGTGCGGGTAACGCACCGATTGACCGATTCGCCGGCTTGCTTGGTGAGCGATGCTAACGATTTATCGGGTAACTTAGCCCGTATGTTGAAAGCGGCTGGGCAAAATGCCCCGGAATCCAAACCCATATTGGAAATCAACCCTGGCCATAAATTGGTTAAACGCTTGGAAGCGGAAAGCACCGATGCGGTGTTTACTGATTTGGCTTTGGTCTTGTTTGATCAAGCCTTGTTGGCCGAAGGCGGTAACTTGAACGATCCGGCCAGCTTCGTGAAGCGCATGAACAGTTTGATCGTTTAATCCATCGCGCTGTTTATCCAACCCGCTGGGCATCGCTTAGCGGGTTTTTTTATGGTTGTTACATTTTGCTTGCATCTGTGCCATTTATAGGTGGCACAATTTTTGCTAAAATAACTATTTTGCAATACTCCGATTAAGCGATGCGTTTGAAGGCAATTATGAAAACCCCAGTGAAAACCTCAGTAAAAACCCCAGCGAAAACACAAGTAAAAACTCCAGTAAAAGAATCCACGACAAGCGCGTCAAAAACCACAACTAAGCGCAAGCCTAAAGCGACAGCTCTGCCTAAGCTTACGCCGGTGGATCAGGCTTTGCAGAACCATTTGATTTTTTCCAGCTTCAAAACCATAGACGCGGCTACGCCACGCGATTGGTACGAAGCGGCCAGTTATACGGTGCGTGACCATGTGGTGGAGCGTTGGGTAAAGACCGCAGAAGCGTATTACCGTGACGATCCTAAACGTGTTTATTATTTATCTTTGGAGTTTTTAATCGGGCGCATGCTCAGTAATGCCGCACTAAATTTGGGCATTAATGAGGATTTAAAAGCAGGCTTAAACGGCTTGGGCCGCGATTTAGAAAATACCGTGGAAATAGAAAACGATGCTGCCTTAGGTAACGGTGGTTTAGGCCGTTTGGCTGCCTGTTTCTTGGACTCCATGGCCACCATGGCCATTCCGGCGACGGGTTACGGCATACGCTATGAATACGGTATGTTTAAGCAAACCATAGAGAGCGGTCAGCAGGTTGAAAACCCAGACAATTGGTTACGCTATGGCAATATTTGGGAATTCCAAAGGCCAGAAGCCACCTACCAGATTAAGTTTTACGGTCACGTGGTGAAGTACGAAACCGAATCCGGCGAAGAAGCCCAACATTGGGGGGATGCCGAACACGTGGTGGCAATGGCCTACGATGTGCCTGTACCTGGTTTTGGTGGCGAAACAGTCAACAGCTTGCGTTTGTGGTCGGCTAAAGCCGCGCGCGAATTTGACCTAGGCCATTTTAACGACGGCAATTATGAAAAATCGGTGCAAGAGCGTAACGACAGCGAAAATATTTCCAAAGTCTTGTACCCCAACGACACCTCGGTGTTGGGTAAAGAGCTGCGTTTAAAACAACAGTATTTCTTTGTGTCCGCGTCCATACAAGACATATTGCGCCGCTTTTTAAGTGCGCATGAAATGAAAAAACCGGCGGATTGGAAATTGCTGCCGGAGAAAATCGCCATACAGCTTAACGACACGCACCCATCGATAGGCGTGGCTGAAATGATGTACCAATTGGTGGATGTGCACGGCTTGAGCTGGGATTTAGCTTGGAGCTTGGTCGTGAAGATTTTTGCTTACACCAACCACACCTTGATGCCAGAAGCGTTAGAGACTTGGTCTGTGGATCTGTTCGGCCGTTTATTGCCGCGCCATTTGGAAATTATTTACAAAATTAACCACGAATTCTTGCATATGGTGAACCACCATTTCCCTGGCGATGCCGATCTGCTTAGTCGTGTTTCCATTATCGATGAAAGTCACGGTAGACGCGTGCGCATGGCGCACTTGGCGGTGGTCGGTAGCCACACAGTGAATGGCGTGGCCGCTTTGCACAGCGAGTTGTTAAAACAGCATTTGTTTGCTGATTTTGATCGCATCTACCCGGGTAAAATGACCAATGTTACCAACGGTATTACACCGCGTCGTTGGCTGAACCAGGCCAACCCAGGCTTAACCGCCTTGATAGAAAAAGCCATAGGGCCAGGCTTCAAGAAAGACCTCGCGCAGATTAAAAAAATCACGCCTTTAGCCAAGGATGCAGAGTTTAGAAAAGCTTTTGCCAAGGTGAAGTTGGCCAACAAGATGCGCTTGGCAGACAAGATAGAACAAAAAACCGGTATCAAACTGAACGTGAACAGTTTGTTCGATGTGCAAATTAAGCGCATCCATGAATACAAACGCCAGTTGCTCAATGTCTTGCATGTCATCACCTTGTATAACCGCATACGTCGTGGCGAAAAAGGCCTCACTCCGCGCACCATCATTTTTGGTGGTAAAGCCGCGCCAGGCTATTGGATGGCTAAGCAAATCATCCGTTTAATTAACGATGTAGCGGCCATCGTCAATGAAGACGTAGCAGTGGGCGATCAGCTTAAAGTGGTGTACTATCCTAACTACGAAGTGTCAGCCGCCGAGATATTATTCCCCGGCAGCGATTTGTCTGAGCAAATCTCCACCGCAGGCACCGAGGCCAGCGGCACCGGTAACATGAAGATGGCGCTAAACGGCGCGCTCACCATAGGTACCTTGGATGGCGCTAACGTGGAGATCATGGAAGAAGTCGGCTTGGATAACATCTTCATCTTTGGTTTAACCACCCCGCAAGTGGCAGAAACTAAAGCCAATGGCTACAACCCGCGTGATTATTACGAAGGCAATGCCGAATTAAAACAAGTGTTAGACATGATCGCCAGTGGCTTCTTCTCGGTAGAAGAGCCTAATCGCTACCAAGCGGTGGTGGACAATTTACTCAACAATGGCGACCAATACTTATTGTTGGCCGATTACGCGAGCTACATAGAAACCCAAGATCGCGTTGGTCAGCTCTATCAAAACCAAGACGAGTGGACGCGTATGGCGATTTTGAATGTGGCCAACATGGCTAAATTCTCTAGCGACCGTGCCATAAGCGATTACGCTAATAACATTTGGCAAGTAGGTGGCAGTCGCTAAGCTTGCGGCTTGCTAGGTCGGAGGTCATCCCGACCTGGCCTATTTGTTGAGGGCATATTTGCTTCGCCGCTCCTACATGAGGCTTTTCAAGAAATTTATTTCTTAGAAAATCGGAGTGCCTGTGGTACAAAACCATGCCATTGCGTCATCTATGGTGAAACGGTTTTTGTCTTGCTAAGGTCGCGCTAGCGACCTGCTATCTGATAGAATTCAGCTTTCGCCATTGCACTTAATTTTTAGCCCAATTTCATGACTCCAACTAACGCACCAACCCCTATGCTTAGTCTGCGTGGTAGCGCAGCTTTATCCCCATTTCGCATCGATAAAATATTGGCCGGCTTGCAGGCTAAAGGCGGGTCCGCTGGCAGCAACATTAAGCATTTGTATGCGGAATTTAGGCATTTTGTTTGGCTTAAGGGCGCTGCCTTAAGTGCCCAGCAAGAGGCTAGGTTGGGCGAGGTTTTGACCTATGGCCCTAAGTTGCCGGCAGAAAATCCGTCCGGTGAATTTTTCTTGGTGTTACCGCGCATAGGCACCATTTCACCTTGGGCTTCACGTGCTACCGACATCGTTCAGCATTGCGGTTTGCCTGAGGTGCAACGGGTAGAGCGTGGCGTGGCGTATTACGTGCAAACCCACAATGGCCTGGCCTTAACCGATGCTGAGCGTCAGTTGTTGTTGCCGCTGATCCACGACCGCATGACCGAAGGCGTGTTTGCCGACTTGCAAGACGCCGCAGCTTTGTTTCACAGCGATAGCCCCAAACCGTTAAGCCGAGTGGATGTGTTGCAAGGCGGCAAGGTGGCCTTGGAGCAAGCTAATGCCTCCATGGGCTTGGCTTTATCGCCAGACGAAGTGGATTATTTGTTCGATAACTTCACTAAAATACAGCGCAATCCCACCGACGTGGAATTGATGATGTTTGCGCAAGCCAACTCCGAGCATTGCCGGCATAAAATATTCAATGCCGACTGGGTGATCGATGGTCAAGTGCAAGATTTGTCTTTGTTTGCCATGATACGCAACACCCACAAACTCCATCCAGGTAGCACCGTGGTGGCTTATTCGGATAACTCGTCCATCGTTGCCGGCCAAGCGCCAGGCGAAAAGACCAAACGCTTTTACCCAAGCGCCGATGGTGCTTACGGCTTTGTCGAAGAAGAAATGCATTACTTGATGAAGGTGGAAACGCATAACCACCCAACCGCCATTTCACCCTTTGCTGGCGCGGCCACCGGTGCCGGCGGTGAGATTCGTGACGAGGGTGCTACCGGCAGCGGTTCCAAACCTAAGGCCGGCTTGACTGGTTTCTCGGTCTCCAATTTGGCCATACCGGATTTCGTGCAGCCGTGGGAACAAGCCGCTTACGGCAGACCAAGCCGTATCGCTTCACCGTTTCAAATCATGATAGACGGCCCTTTGGGTGGTGCAGCTTATAGCAATGAATTTGGACGACCTAACATTGCCGGGTATTTCCGCACCTTTGAATTGGCATCCGTGGATGCCAATGGCCAAGCTGAAATGCGCGGTTACCATAAGCCCATCATGTTGGCTGGCGGCATAGGCAACATCTCCGCCCAGCACGCTAAAAAGAACCCCATTCCAGCCGGTGCAGCCCTCATTCAATTGGGCGGCCCAGCCATGTTAATTGGCTTAGGTGGTAGTGCGGCTTCCAGTATGGACACTGGTAGCAACGTAGAAAATTTAGATTTTGATTCGGTGCAACGCGGCAACCCAGAGTTGGAAAGACGCGCGCAAGAGGTGATCGATCGCTGCTGGCAGTTGGGCGCGGACAATCCTATTTTGAGCATACACGATGTCGGTGCCGGTGGCATATCCAATGCCTTCCCGGAATTGGTCAATGACGCCGGTGTGGGCGCGACCTTCCAATTGCGCGACGTGCATAACGAAGAGCCTGGCATGTCGCCACGAGAATTGTGGAGTAACGAAGCGCAAGAGCGTTATGTGATGGCGATTGCACAAGCCGATTTGCCCCGTTTTAAAGCCATATGCGAGCGCGAGCGCTGTCCGTTTGCGGTAGTCGGTGTGGCGACTGACGAGCGGCATTTAACCGTGGCCGACAGCCATTTTGCCAACAAGCCTGTGGACATGGACATGTCGGTGCTATTGGGCAAACCGCCTAAAATGACCCGCGATGTTAAATCCGCAGTGCGCCCATTAAGTCCGTTTGCTACTGCCAATATTGATTTGCAAGACGCGGCTGCTCGGGTGTTAAGGCTGCCAGGCGTGGCCGACAAAACCTTTTTGATCACCATAGGTGACCGTTCCGTGACGGGCTTGGTCGCCCGTGAGCAAATGGTCGGTCCGTGGCAAGTGCCGGTGGCCGATGTGGCCGTGACCTTGGCCGGTTATGAAACCTACCGTGGTGAAGCGTTTGCCATTGGTGAAAAAGCACCTTTGGCCTTGATTGATGCACCGGCCTCTGGCCGCATGGCGATAGGCGAAGCCATCACCAATATCGCCGCCTGTTTGATAGACGACATCAGCGATTTAAAATTGTCCGCCAATTGGATGGCACCCGCTGGCCACGCCGGTGAAGACGCAGCTTTGTATGCCACGGTAAAGGCTGTGGGTATGGCTTTGTGTCCAGCCTTAGGTATCAGCATACCGGTGGGTAAAGATTCCATGAGCATGAAAACCGTGTGGCAAGACGCCGGCCAAGATAAGGCCGTGACGTCGCCCATCTCTTTGGTGGTGACAGCTTTCTCTGCCACACCGGATGCCCGCAAAACACTGACCCCACAATTGCAATTGGACGTGCCTAGCAAGTTGATATTGATAGACTTGGGCGCTGGCAAAAACCGCATGGGCGGTTCGAGTTTGGCGCAAGTGTATGGTGCCTTGGGTAAAGATGCGCCAGACGTGGACGACCCAGCCCAACTAAAACATTTCTTCAATAGCATACAAGCCCTTAATCTGGCCGGCCAATTACTGGCTTACCACGACAGGTCAGACGGTGGTTTATTTGCGACCTTGGTAGAAATGGCTTTTGCCGGTCATTGCGGTTTGGACATAGACTTGTCTACTTTGTCAGGCGATATCGCTGGCATTTTATACAACGAAGAATTGGGCGCGGTCATCCAAGTGGCTGCCGACCAAGCCAATGCTATTGCTGCGCAGTTTAACGGTTTGGCCCATGTTATTGGCGATGTGCAAGCAGGCAATGCCATCGTCATTAAACACGCCGGCAAAACGGTGTTTAGCGACAGTCGTGTGAACTTGCATCGTATGTGGTCTGAAACCACTTACCAAATGCAAAAGCTGCGGGACAATCCGGTTTGCGCGCAGCAAGAGTACGATAAAATTTTAGACGTCAGCAACCGTGGCTTATTCAGCGAGCCTAGCTTCGATGCCAGTGAAAACATAGCCGCGCCTTACATCAATAGCGGTGCAAGGCCAAAAATGGCGATCTTGCGCGAGCAAGGCGTGAACGGCCAAGTGGAAATGGCGGCTTCGTTTGATAGGGCTGGTTTTGCTAGTTTCGACGTGCACATGAGCGATGTGATTGCCGGTCGGGTGCGCTTGGCCGATTTTGCTGGTTTTGTTGCCTGTGGCGGTTTTTCTTATGGCGACGTATTGGGCGCCGGCGAAGGTTGGGCCAAATCGATTTTATTTAATGACAGGGCGCGCGATGAGTTTGCTGCTTTCTTTGCCCGTAGCGACAGTTTTGCCTTGGGCGTGTGTAACGGCTGTCAAATGATGAGCAATCTGCGCGAATTGATTCCAGGTGCCGCGCATTGGCCGCATTTTGTACGCAACCAATCCGAGCAATTTGAAGCGCGCTTGGCCATGGTTGAGGTATTAGACAGCCCGTCCTTGTTCTTCAAGGGCATGGCCGGTAGCAAAATGCCGATTGCGGTAGCGCACGGTGAAGGTTATGCGGAATTTTCTGATGTGACCGCAGTCAATGGGCTGTTGGCAAATAAGTTGGTGACCATGCGCTTCATTGATCATGCCTCCATGCCAACCACCAGTTACCCTTATAACCCCAACGGTTCGCCGCAGGGAATTACCGGATTAACCAGCACAGACGGCCGATTTAGTATTATGATGCCTCATCCTGAGCGGGTTATTCGCAATGTACAGAATACCTGGCAGCGTTGCGGTGACAGTGAAGATAGTGCTTGGATTAGGATGTTCCGTAATGCAAGACGCCATATTAATTAATGCAGTTAAGTTATAAAAATAACCTTGGAGAAAAGTAACATGAAATTTTTGCATACCTTGTTAGCCGCTTTCGTTTTGAGTTTTTCCATGAACGCCATGGCAGCTGTTACCGATGATGATGCCATCGAGTTTGTGGAGGCCATCACCAGCGGCAACATTAAAGTCGTTAAGAAATACGTGGAAGCCGATGCGGCGAATGCCAATTACAAATCCTTTGCTTGGTCACCCATACAAATGGCCGCCAACAAAAATCAATTGGACGTGGTTAAATACTTGGTCAGCAAAGGTGGCGATTTGAATTACATCCACCCTTTGTCGCACAACACGGCATTCCATTTAGCTGTATTTAATGGCTACCCTGACATGGTTAAATTGTTAGCTGCCAGCGGTGCCGACATCAACATTAAACTGAAAGCCGACGTGTCTATCTTGCGCGCTGTAAAAGATGCTGGTGACAAGCCTATGGTGGAATTGTTAACCAGCTTGGGTGTGAAAGAAGACGGTTGTTTAGAAGAGCGTTGTTTCTAAGTTAAAGCCATACCACAGACCATGGATCCGATGAAAACCGCATCGTCTTTTTGGTTCTTGCTGATTAGCTTGATGACCTCATCGCTGTGGCCCACTTTGGGTCATGCCGATGGGGTTTTTACTTTTACGGCCGAGCAAGCCACCCACGTGCGAGTCTTGGCTGCCTCTTGCGCCGCCTGCCATGGCACGCAAGGTAATGCCGTAGTAACGCAAGGCGGTAATAAAACCGAAGAGAATAATCCGGTCTTGGCGGGTAGGACGCGTGAGGACCTCCTCAGTAAACTGCTGGGCTTTAGGGACGGTAGCCGTAAAGCTACGGTTATGCATCAGCATAGCAGGGGTTTAAGTTTGGAAGAAATCGACTTATTGGCCACGCATTTTTCCCTGCAAAAGCCTGTAAGTCAACCCCGTTTAAAACCACAAGCATTAAAGGCCGAGCATGGCTGATTCTTTAAATAGACGCGCTTTTATTAAAGCCGTGGGGGCATCCGGCCTGTTGCTGGCCAGTCGCCCAAGTTTGGCCATGGCTAACAAACCGCCCATGGGCCGTGTAGTCATTGTGGGCGGTGGTTACGCCGGTGCCACCGCGGCTAAATACTTACGCCTATGGAGCATGGGTGCCATCGAAGTGATTGTGGTGGAAGCTAACCGCCAGTTTGTTTCCTGCCCCATGAGCAATCTGGTGCTGGGCGGCAGTAAAACCATCGATGATTTGACCTTTGGCTACGATGCCTTGAAAGCCAATCACGGCGTGGTGTTCCGGCATGACACGGTGACCGCGATTGATGCGGCAGCCAAGAAAATCACTATGTTAGGCGGCACGCTCAGCTACGACAGGTTAATTGTGGCGCCTGGTGTGGATTTTAATTATCAAGACTGGCCTATGTTAGCCAGCGCGGAAGCACAAAAACAAATACCGCACGCATGGAAAGCCGGTTGGCAGACGGTGAATTTAAGGCTGCA
Source organism: uncultured Methylotenera sp. (assembly GCA_964400215.1). Lineage (GTDB taxonomy): Bacteria > Pseudomonadota > Gammaproteobacteria > Burkholderiales > Methylophilaceae > Methylotenera. Next base: position 109,766 of record CAYNSY010000001.1, read on the forward strand.
GTTAGAAGCCATGCCAGACGGTGGGGTGTTCGTCATGAACGTCCCCAAAGCACCGTACCGTTGCCCGCCAGGACCTTATGAGCGGGCATGCCAAGTGGCCAGTTATTTCAAGCAACACAAAGCGAAAAGTAAGGTCATCGTGCTCGATGCCAATGCGGAAATCATTTCCAAAAAAGGCTTGTTTGCAAAAGTCTTTAATGAAACCTATGCCGGCATCATTGATTACCGTCCAGACAATGCCATCACCAACATCAAGCTTGCGAGTAAAACGGTGAGCACTGAATTTGACAGTATCAAAGCGGACGTGCTGAACTTTATTCCGCCGCAACGCGCCGGTAAAATAGCGCAGGTGGCTGGTTTAACGGAAAAAGATTACCCTTGGTGCGACGTGAATTTTTTAAGTTACGAGTCCAAGTTGGTGCCACACGTGCACGTATTGGGCGACAGCGTGGCCGCTGGCTTACCGAAGTCGGCGCACATAGCGACCAATCAAGCCAAGGTCTGCGCCAGTGCCATCGTGCAGTTGTTGAGTGGCAATTTGCCTGATGCGGCGCCGGTGTTTGCCAACACCTGTTATAGCTTTGTCGATGACCATGCGGCCATGCACGTGGCCAATGTCTACCGCTACGATGCGGGTAAAAAGATGATGGTATCGGCAGAAGGCGGTGGCGTTTCCATTAGCCCTAACGAAAAAGAAGGCGGCTATGCCCAGGCTTGGGCGAACAATATTTGGGCCGATACGCTCAGCTAATTTTGCTTATTACCCTAGAGAATTTGCCATGAAAAAAACTAGTCTTTTTACCTTGTTATTCAGCGCAGCCATGCTTAATGCTCAGGCAGCCACGCCAAACTTACAAAAAATCACTGGTTTAAAAATGCCGGAATCGGTGGTGCAGGCCGCCGATGGTCGTGTGTTTGTGTCGGAGATCAACGGCTTTGGTGTGGATGGCGATGGTCAAATCAGTCTGATACAAGATGGCAAAGCAAGCCTCTTTGCTAAAGGCTTGGATGACCCTAAAGGCTTGGCGATTATCGGTAATTTCCTGTACGTGGCCGACAACAAGCAAGTGCTGAAAATGGCCCTAAGCGGGCCTAAGCAAGGTCAAGCAGAGGTGTTTGCTGCGGCTAGCGCTTTTCCGGTGGCGCCGGTGTTTTTTAACGACTTGGAGGCCGACCTTGCTGGCAATTTGTACGTCAGTGACAGCGGCGACCTGAAAGGCCAAGGTGGGGCTGTTTATCAAATTAATGCGCTAGGCCAAGTGCGCCTGCTCATTAACGGTCAGCAAGACAAGCGTATCCTAGCGCCTAATGGCTTGCTGATGGACGACACCGGTGACGTGCTGCTCATCGTGGATTTTGCTTCCGGCATTTTGTACAGCTACAACATGATCAGCAAGCAGTTGGTGGATGTGGCGCAGGGTTTTGGTGGTGGGGATGGCTTGGTACACCACGCCAACGGTGCCATGTACGTCAGCGATTGGAAAAATGGCAAAGTCTTCCGTCTAGATATGGCGGGTGAGGTCACGGTCATCGGCCCTGCCTACAAATCGGCGGCTGACATTGCCCTGACTAAAGATGAGAAAGTGTTAATGGTGCCTGACATGAAAGCCGGTGAACTCGATTTCATCGCCTTGCCTTAAATTCACACTGCCTGTTAGCGTTACCCCATGACCACCCTTAGCATAGAGCTGCGTCAGTTGGCTTTGGCTGGATTGGCCGAGACCGATGTCGAGCTTAAATCCAAGGCTGTCAATCGGCTGACTTTGCGTTGGCAACAAGGCGAGTTGCAGTTGGATGCTAAGGCTGAACTGCAGTCCATTTTAGCCATTCCGGGCCGACCGGCTAAGCCTAATTTGGTCGCTCCCTTGCTGGTGAAGCGCCGCGCCATGAATACTGTGGCTGGTCGCGCTGCCTTGATACACGCCCTATGCCACATTGAATTCAATGCCATCAATTTAGCCTTGGATGCGATTTGGCGCTTTCATGGCATGCCAGAGGCCTATTACACCGATTGGCTGCAAGTGGCGACCGAGGAAGTCTATCATTTCAATTTGTTAAAAGACCACCTGCAGCACCTGGGTTTCGCCTACGGGGACTTTGATGCGCACAACAGTTTGTGGGAAATGGTCGATAAAACCAAAGGCGATGTGTTGGCGCGTATGGCACTGGTGCCGCGTACCATGGAAGCGCGAGGTTTGGATGCCTTGCCCGCATTGCGTGCTAAGTTGGCGCAGGCCGGTGACCTGTTAGCCGCGGAAATTTTAGACATTACCTTGCGCGACGAGGTCGGCCATGTGGCGATAGGTAACCGTTGGTTTAACTATTTATGCCAACAACGAGGCTTGGCGCCGTTAGCCACCTTTGAGGAATTGTGCTTAGCCTATGTGGCCCCGAAATTACGTGGGCCATTTAACTTGGCCGCCAGACGCGAGGCCGGGTTTACCGAAGCGGAGTTGACCGCCTTGCAAGCGCTAGCTTAAAAGCGCACTTCCCACCAATGCGGCTCGTGTGCTTTGTGCATGCTGTTACAAACTTGCACTCACCTAATTGCTGGACAGTGAATATAAAGCGTGTAATATTAATCTTTGCCAAATTTTGCCAATATTGCTTTTGGAGGGAATGTTAAATGAGTACGATGAATATTTCATTACCAGATCAACTAAAGCGCTTTGTTGATGAGCGTGTCAGCTCATCGGGTTACGGAACTTCCAGCGAATATTTACGTGAATTGATACGACGCGATCAAGACCGTTTAAATCTTAGAGAAATCATATTGGATGGGGCTTCCTCAGCGGTCACCGGGGAGGCTGACAGGAATTACTTTGATAGTTTGCGTGCAAAAGTTAAACGCTAATTAGTAAAATGAAAAAGCTGGTTCACCGAGCCATTGCTGATACGGACGTTTTATCCGCTTTAGAGTATTACCTTACCACCGCCCCAGAGTATGCCTCAAGTTTTATTGATGATTTAGAGCGTGCTTATGAGCACATTCGTAGTTTTCCAGAATCAGGGTCAACAAGGTACGCAATCGAATTGGATTTAGCAGAGCTGCGTGTATGGCGTTGTCATGCTTTTCCTTATTTGATTTTCTACATCAACTATCCACAGCAAATTGAAGTCTGGCGAGTGTTGCATAGTCAAAAAGACATCCCACCATCCCTTCAGTCTGAAATGCTTTAAGCTGGCCGCAATATTCGGGGGCTTAAGTGCTCAGTAAATTCAGCACGCCATCCAGGCCGCTGTGATTGAGTGCGTAAGTCGCTTGCGCTTGCACAACGGGTTTGGCATGGTAGGCCACGCCTATGCCGGCCACGCCCATCATTTTCAAATCGTTCGCCCCGTCGCCTATGGCGATAGTTTGCGCGGCAGTTAAGCCCAAGGCATCACGCAGTTTGCACAATTCATCGGCTTTGCGCTGTGCGTCTACGATGTCGCCTAGCACTTGACCGGTCAGCTTGCCGTCTGTGATTTCTAAGCTATTCGACACGGCGTAATCCAAGCCCAACATGGCTTTGACGCGCTCAGCAAAAAAGGTGAAGCCACCCGATACCAGCAAGGTGGTGATGTTATTTTGTTTGCAGGCAGCTATCCATTCCATGGCGCCTGGATTCAGTTTGAGTCGCTCATTCAGCACGCGCATTAAGTCGTTTTCCGATAAGCCTTTAAGCAAGGCCACGCGCTCGCGCAAGCTTTGTGCAAAGTCCAGTTCACCTTGCATGGCGCGTTCGGTGATGGCCGCCACTTGCGGCTTAATGCCCACCATGTCAGCAATTTCATCGATGCACTCTATGCTAATCAGGGTGGAGTCCATGTCCATGACGCACAAGCCAAATTTTTGTAATACTTGCTGGTCAGGCAGGTAAGCACAATCAATCTGCTGTTCAGCACAAAAGGCCAGCACGGCTGCTACAGCTTGCGCTTGGTTGGCTAGGTAGTAGGCGTGTTCGGCAATTTGCACAAATTGCACACTGGTGCCAGATAGCAGGTGCATATGGGCTAAATGGGCTTCACGGATGGCGGGACCTTGAACAACTAAACGCATAAATTTGCTTAAATAAAAAAATAGCCATTATACACATGGTCAAAAGAGCGCGTGGATAGATGCGCTCAGGCCATAGAATATGCCGCCAGCGCTGGCGCATTTGCCTGAATTGGGCGAAAATGTGCATACCATTTATTTTGAATTGTATTTTTATGAACTTGCATGAATACCAGGCTAAAACCTTGCTGCAAAAGTACGGCATTCCAGTGCCACGCGGCCAAGTGATTTCGGTAGCCAAACAAACCCCCACAGTCACATCGGAAATAGACAGCAATGCCTGGGTAGTCAAAGCCCAAGTGCATGCGGGCGGTCGCGGTAAAGCCGGTGGCGTGAAGGTGGTTAAGTCGACTGCTGAGGCACAAATGGTGGCCAGCGAATTGCTCGGTAAAACCTTGGTGACCTACCAAAATGCACCCGATGGCCAACCGGTGAATCAAGTGCTGATAGAAGAAACCTTACCGATTGCCCGCGAGCTGTATTTGTCCATGTTGGTGGACAGAAGCTTGGAGCGCATTGTGGTGGTGGCCTCCAGCGCGGGTGGCATGGACATAGAGGAAATTGCCAAGGTCAGCCCAGAGAAAATTTTGCAAGAAGTATGCAGTCCATTAAATGGCTTGGTGGATTATCAGGCCCGTAACTTGGCTTTTAAATTGGATTTAGTAGGCGATCAAATTGCCGCATTCAGCCGTTTGCTAAAAGGCTTGTACCGTTTATTTAAAGAAAACGATTTAGCACTATTGGAAATCAATCCTTTGATCGTAACCACCGATGGCAAGCTGTTTGCCTTGGATTGCAAAATGAGTGTGGACGACAACGCGCTGTATAGGCAAAAAGCCTTAGCCGAACAACGCGATTGGTCGCAAGAAGACAGCAAAGAAGCGGTTGCTCACCATGCCGGTTTAAATTACATCGCCTTGAATGGCAACATAGGCTGCATGGTCAATGGTGCAGGTTTGGCCATGGCCACCATGGATTTGATCAAATTGCACGGCGGTGCACCGGCTAACTTCTTGGACGTGGGCGGTGGGGCCACGGCAGAAACGGTGACCAAAGCCTTTAAGATTATTTTGGCTGACCCAAATGTTAAGGCCATATTGGTCAACATATTCGGTGGCATCATGCGTTGCGACATCATCGCTGAAGGCATTATTAGTGCGGTTAAAGACGTGGGCATGCAAATCCCAGTGATCGTCCGCTTAGAAGGCACCAACGTCGATTTGGGCAAACAAATGTTGCAGTCGAGTGGCCTAAACATTATCTCTGCCGACGGTTTAACCGACGCCGCTAAACAAGCTGTCTTGAGTGTGGCGAATTAGAGTTTAAAAAAGAAAATAATTATGAGCATATTAGTCAATAAAAATACCAAAGTGCTGTGCCAAGGCTTCACCGGCAAACAAGGTAGCTTTCATTCTGAGCAAGCCCTGGCTTACGGCACAAAAATGGTCGGTGGCGTGACGCCAGGCAAGGGCGGTTCGTCCCATTTAGGCTTGCCGGTATTTAACACCATGCGTGCCGCGGTTAGCCAAACTGGCGCCACGGCCAGTGTGATTTACGTGCCGCCGGCTTTTGCCGCTGATTCCATATTGGAAGCGTGTGACGCTGGCATAGCGTTGATTATCTGCATTACCGAAGGCATCCCGGTGCTAGACATGCTTAATGTTAAGGCTGCGTTAAAAGCCAATGGCACGCGTTTGATAGGCCCCAATTGCCCGGGCGTGATTACACCGGATGAGTGCAAAATAGGCATCATGCCTGGCAGTATCCATTTGCGTGGCAAGATCGGTATCGTGTCACGTTCTGGCACGCTAACCTACGAAGCCGTGCACCAAACCACGGCTTTGAATTTAGGCCAAAGCACCTGCGTAGGCATAGGTGGTGACCCGATTAAAGGCTTGAACTTCATCGAATGCTTGCAGATGTTTGAGGCCGACGATGAAACCGAAGCCATTATTATGGTCGGTGAGATTGGTGGTTCGGATGAGGAAGCAGCGGCCGACTACATTAAAAGCCACATCCGCAAACCGGTGGCTGCGTACATCGCTGGCCAAACCGCGCCTGCTGGGAAACGCATGGGCCACGCTGGCGCCATTATTTCTGGCGGTAGTGGTAAGGCGGCTGACAAAATACGCGCTCTGGAATTGGCCGGTGCTGTTGTGGCCAGTTCCCCAGCGGGTTTGGGTGAAGCCGTGCTAGCTGCCATCAAACATAAAGCTGGCTAATCAGCCCAAGCCATGCGCCTGATGCATAAACACTGGTTGGTTGCGCTAAGTGTGTGCTGTTCCTTATTGGCGACGACTGTCGTGGCAGGGGAAGACGTGGCGTATTTAATGACCGCTGCGGCTAAAGGCGATTTGGCGACGGTCTCAGCCTTGTTGGAAAGTGGTGCAAATCCTAACGCCAAGGATAGCGAGGGCGTCACGGCCCTCATGTACGCAGCGCGCAAAGACAATGTGGATGTATTGCTAGCTCTGCTGGCAAAAGGCGCCGACGTTCAGGCAAAAGATGCCGAGGGTTGGACGGCCTTGATGTTTGCCGCCAAAAAAAATAATGCGGCTAGCCTAAAGCATTTGCTGGCTAAAGGCGCCGATGCCAAGGTGCGTGATGCGTCGGGTTGGAGTGCGCTGGGCATAGCGGCCATGGAAGGCCATGCCGAGACGGTGGAGATGTTGCTACAACACGGCCTGGATGCCAATAGCCGCAGTGACCGTGGCACCACCGTATTGATGTACGCCGCCAAAAGTGCCGACATTCCCACCATTAAGCATTTATTGGATCACCAAGCCAATCCCTTGCTCAGCGACGAACAAGGGGTGACCGCCCTCATGACGGCCGCGCGTGAAGGCCATGCGCCTGTCATTAGCTTGCTGCTAGAACGGGGTGCGCAAGTCAATCAAAAAGACTTGGCTAAATGGACGGCCTTAACTTGGGCGGTAAAGAAATCGAAAGTGGCGGCGGCCAAAGCCTTGATAGAAGCAGGGGCGGACGTGAACAATCGGGATGCCGAGGGCACGCCTTTGTTGCATATAGCGGTGAATAACGGTCAAGTGGACACGGTGAAATTGCTGTTGGCGCATCAAGTTAAACTCAAAGCTAAAGACCAATACGGTTTAACGGCCTTGGTTTATGCGCTTAAAGGCCAGCACACTGAAATTGCCACATTGCTAAAAGAAGCGGGCGGTTCCTATTGATAGTGGCCATCGCACAAATTAATTGCATGGTGGGCGACTTAGTCGGCAATCAGACAAAAATCATCAGTAGCGCTAAAGCGGCGCAAGCCAAAGGCGCCACACTCTTAGTGACACCTGAGTTGTCGCTGTGTGGTTATCCGCCTGAAGACCTATTGCTGCGCGCTGATTTTTTGCTGGCCTGCGACCAGGCTTTGCAAGCTTTAAGTGTGGCTGTGCCCGACATGACCTTGGTGGTAGGTCATCCGCAAATGGTGGACGGCTTGTGTTACAACGCGGCCTCCGTGTTGCAAGGTGGACAAGTGATCGCCACCTACCATAAGCAAGCCTTGCCTAACTACAGTGTGTTTGATGAAAAGCGTTATTTTAGTGCTGGTCATGCCCCCTTGGTGTTTGCCCATCAAGGCCTTAATTTAGGCCTGTTAATTTGTGAGGACATTTGGCAAGTGCAACCGGCTCAAATGGCCCGTGCTGCCGGCGCCGACCTGTTGCTGGTTATCAATGCCTCGCCATTCCATTTAGAAAAACATACCAGCCGTTTGTCGCTGTTACGCCAGCGTGCGACCGAATTGGGCTTGGCCATTGTTTACGTGAACACGGTAGGCGGCCAAGACGAATTGGTGTTTGATGGCGGCTCTTTGGCGGTGGCTGCAGACGGCCAAGTGGCCCTGCAATTACCGGTATTTGAGGAGGCGGTCGCTACCGTAACGGTGCTTGATGGTAAGGTGCAGAGTCAAGCGCTAGTCGCGCCTTTGTCTCAAGAGGCCATGGTCTATCAAGCCTTAAAGCTGGGCTTGGCTGATTACGTGGGTAAGAATCGTTTCCCTGGGGTGGTTTTGGGTTTGTCAGGCGGGGTGGATTCGGCCTTAACCATGGCCATCGCGGTCGATGCCTTGGGGGCGGATAAAGTCCATGCCGTGCTCATGCCGTCTGAATTTACGGCTGGCATCAGCGTCGATGACGCGGTGGAAATGGCTAAGTGTTTAGGCGTGAAGTACAGCATTCTGCCCATAGGCCCCTTGTTTGCTGGGTTCAAAGCCAGCTTGCATGAGGAGTTCGCCGGCCGGCCGTTCGACACCACCGAAGAAAATTTACAAGCCAGAATTCGTGGCATGCTGCTGATGGCTTTGTCTAATAAGTTTGGCAGCATGGTGCTCACCACCGGCAATAAAAGTGAAATGGCCGTTGGCTATTGCACGCTATATGGCGACATGGCCGGTGGCTTTGCTTTACTAAAAGACGTGTTTAAAACCTTGGTTTACCGCTTGTGTGATTACCGCAATAGCATCTCGCCAGTGATCCCGCAGCGTATCATTACGCGTCCACCGTCTGCTGAGTTGCGCGCGGATCAAACAGACCAGGACAGTTTGCCGGCTTATGCCGTGTTGGATGCGATAGTGGCTGCTTATGTGGAGCAGGATTTAGGCCGAGCCGAAATTTTGGCCATGGGCTTTGATGCACCGGATGTCACGCGCGTCCTTAAACTGATAGACAGCAATGAATACAAGCGCAGGCAATCGCCAGTGGGCGTGCGCATTAGCCATAAAAGTTTTGGTAAAGACCGGCGCTACCCAATTACCGCTAAACTGGATTTTTAAAGCCTGCTCGAGTAGTATAAAAACTTAAGCGTAGCTTTGGCTAAACGCGGGTTTTGTTTGATGCGGACGGTCAAAAAAGTAACTATACTGATGGCCGCTTGTAACCACATATTTTAGGGAGTTTGACCAGCATGAAAAAAATCGAAGCAATCATTAAGCCATTCAAGTTAGATGAAGTGCGTGAGTCTTTATCCAGTATTGGTGTGAATGGCCTAACGGTGACGGAGGTTAAAGGCTTTGGTCGACAAAAAGGCCACACTGAGCTTTACCGTGGCGCCGAGTACGTGGTGGATTTCTTACCTAAAATAAAATTGGAATTGGTGGTAGCCGATGACATCGTTGATTCGGCTATGGAAGCCATCATCAAAGCAGCGCATACCGGCAAGATAGGCGATGGCAAAATTTTTGTCAGTTCTGTTGAGCAAGTGGTGCGTATCCGTACCGGCGAGACCGGCGAAGCCGCTGTTTAAAGCTTTGTTCTAGGGGCGTGATGCCCCTTACCGTTTTATTCTCTAGCTGTGCCCACCGTCTTTAAAACAATTTTATTGTTGACTGTATCCAACGTCTTCATGTCGTTTGCTTGGTACGCGCACCTTAAAAACCTCAATCAGAAACCTTGGCTGATAGCGGCTATCCTAAGCTGGGGTATCGCTCTTTTTGAATACGCCTTTCAAGTGCCGGCTAACCGTTTGGGATTTACTGTGATGTCTTTAGCGCAGTTAAAGATCCTGCAAGAAGTGATCAGCTTGTCTGTGTTTGTGCCCTTCGCCATTCTTTACATGCAGCAGCCGGTAAAATTGGATTTTTTATGGGCGGGACTGTGTTTGATGGGCGCCGTGTATTTTATGTTTAGAGCCTAAACCTAATAGCCTAAATAACGCGCACCTTGGTAGAAGGTAAAGCTCACCAGCCAGGCCAAGCCTAATGACCAAACTAGCGATAAGCACATAAAGCCACTGCTTTTAGATTCGCTTCTAAGCGTGGCGATGGTCGATAGGCAAGGGGTATAAATCAGTGCAAACAGCATAAAACTCATGGCTTGCACCCAATCTATTTGGGTCGCCATTTGTGCCATCAGGGCGTCGCCTTGCAAGCCATAAATAACCGCCAATGCACCCACCACGATTTCCTTGGCCACAAAGCCAAACACCAATGCAATCGCCAGTTGGTTGTTAATGCCCAAGGGGTCCAATACGGGGGCAAATAAAGCGCCTAACTGGCCGGCATAGGTGCCAGCGCTGGCTGGTGCTACGTTGCTAGGGAAATTAGTTAAAGCCCATACCAATACAACGCCAATAATGATGAATTTGCTGGCGCGTTTTAGAAAGTGCTTCACTTCCAGCCAGCCGCGCAGCAGGATTTGTCTTAGGGTTGGAAAGCGGTAGGGTGGCAGCTCTAAAATAAAGGGTTCGTTGTTTTTGAATTGGCCTTGGAACAGCAGCGCCGTTATAAACATGGTGATAAAGCTCATTAAGTAGAGCGCAAACAACACCAGCGGCGCTTGGCTAGCGGTAAACAAGGCGGTAATCATGAAAATGAATACCTGCAAACGGGCCGAACAGAGCGACAGAGGAATCACCAGCATGGTGAGTAAGCGCATAGGCCGGGAGCGCATCATGCGTGTGCCCATCAATGCTGGGACGTTGCAGCCAAAGCCCATCAACATCATGACAAAACCGCGACCATCCAAGCCCATCTTCGCCATCAAGGCGTCCATCAAAAATGCCGCGCGGGATAAATAGCCACTGTCTTCCACCATGGACATGACCAGGAAGAATAGAACGATGATGGGCACAAAGGCCGCTACGGTAGCCAAGCCGTTATAGACGCCGTCCAGCAGCAATCCGCTTAGCCAGTGTGGGCTGCCACTAAGGAGTGGGTCCAATACGCCGCTACGAAACAACTGCAATAGCCAAGCTAAGCCGTCTTGCAATGGCTTGCCGGCGGCAAAAATAAACTGAAACAAGGCGTACATGGCTAAGAAGAACAGCGGTAAGCCTAGCCATTTATGCAGCAGCAGCTTGTCTATTTTGTCGGTGGTGCTGTCCGATAGGCTGCTGGGTATCTGCACGTAATTGGCCAGCAAGGTTTCCATTTCCTGTTCTATGGCCTGGTCTTCCGCCAACAGTTGGCTGATGCGCGATAAATCGCTGCTCGCCGTTTGCTGATTCATTATCAGTGCGGCCGCTTGCAAGGCTTTTGGCAATCCCTCGCCGTATTTCGCGCTGATTTGCAGCACCGGCATGTTGAGGGATTTCGCCAGCTTGTCGACGGCTATGCTGATGCCGGCTTTTTTCGCTTCATCCGACATATTTAAGGCCAAGACCATGGGGATGTTTAGTTTTTTGATTTGCAATAGCAAGGACAATTGCCGGTCTATTTGCGAGCTGTTTAATAAAACGATGGCTAGATCCAGGGTGTTGTTAGCCAAAAAGTGGCGCACCACTTGTTCGTCTTCGGAAAAGCCGTGCAAATCGTATATGCCGGGCAAATCCACTAGCTCGGCTATGTGCCCACCCAGCAAGACTTTTGCGCTCATTAAATCTACCGTGATGCCAGGCCAATTGCCCACCCGTGCTGAGGCGCCGCTGATGCGGTTAAACAGGGTGGATTTGCCCGTGTTGGGCATGCCTAATAATGCGATGCGTTTCATACGTGCTTGCTGCTTAAATCGCTTTGGAGGTGAATGCGGGCGGCTTCGCTGTCACGCAATATGACGTCTGTTGTGCCTAGGCGCACGTGCAGCGGCCCATTGAAGTTGGCACGGCGAATGACGCTAAGTGGTTTTCCTACTCGAAACCCCAAGGCGGATAAGCGGTGGTATAGCAACTCTTCTGCTTCTATTGCAGCGATGGTGGCGTTTTTGCCTATGGCTAGTTGGGATAAAAGGAGCATCTTGTCTTTATGTAATTGATAACCATTCTTATTATGCCACGAATGTCAGCAGCCGTGCAATTGGCCTTAGGTATAAAGGGGGCGTTAAAAGAAAGGGCTCGAATTTCGAGCCCTTTATGTTGTAGCCAAGTGCTTATTTACTGATATCGATTTTGGCTTTGCTGCGTAATTCGGCCATCATCTTTTCAAGATTACGTTGTTGCAGATTTTTTTGTATGCCGTCTTTCACTTTGTCGTATGCCAACGGTTGTGCAGCGCGGCTATCGATTAGTTTAATGACATGCCAGCCGAATTGGGTTTGCACTGGGTTGCTAGATACGCTGCCTTTTTGTAAATTGATGGCCACATCGCTAAACGGTTTCACCATGGAAGCCGGGGAGAACCAACCTAAATCGCCGCCTTTTTCCTTAGAACCTGGGTCCAAGGATTTTTCTTTAGCGATTTTTGCGAAATCCGCGCCTTTGCCCAATTGTGCAATGATGTCCTTAGCCTCGCCTTCGGTTTTAACCAATATGTGGCGTGCACTGTACTCTTTATCGCCGTAGGCTTTTTTGTATTCTTCGTAGGCGGCTTTAGTTTCGGATTCGGAGATGGGGTTTTTCTTCACATAATCTTGCAAGTAGGATGAGGTCAATAACTCACGGCGGGATAATTCCTCACGAGCGAGGTAATCCGCTTGTTTGTCTAAGCCTATTTTTTGTGCTTCTTGGTAGACCAGTTCTGAGTCTATCAATTTATTGGTGATGGCTTGTTTCACTTGAGCGTCCACTTTTTGACCACGGGCCACGGCATCTTTAGCAATGTAATCGTAGATGGATTGTTTAATGGCTTTGCCATTTACAGTGGCCAGTGTGTCGCCGGCGTAGGCCGCCGGTGCCATGGATAAAAAGGCCAGTGCGATTAAAGTTGGGGTGAATTTCATGCAAACATCCTTATGGTGATAAAGGTTAATGTAAGAAGCGAGCTTATTTAATGTCATCCGGCGCATAGGCTTTAATGCTTAGTGCATGGATTTTGCTGGGCATCAAATCGGCCAATGTTTGGTAGATTAAGCGATGACGCATTATCGGCGATTTGCCTGAAAAATGCGAGCTCGTCATGCTTAGCGTGAAGTGCCCGCCGCCTTGATTGCCGGCATGTCCGGCATGCAAGGCGCTGTCGTCTTGTATGCTTAGGCTGATTGGGGCTAGCGCCTGCAGACGTTCTGTCATGACTTCAATTAGATTCATGAGCATCCGCTTAGGCCGGTAGGGTTTTTCTAAATGGCTTGACGCTGACCTGCTGGTACACCTTGGCAATAACAAACGGGTCATTATTCGCCCATTCGGTGGCCAGTGCCAAGTTGGCAAATTCGGCAATGATCAGGCTGCCGGTAAAGCCGGCCGGTCCTGGATCAATATTGTCGATGGCAGGAAATGGTCCAGCGACCAATAAGCGTCCGGCTTGCTGTAAGGCTTGTAAGCGTTCAAGGTGCGCAGGCCTTGCTGCCATGCGTTTTTCTAAGCTGTTAGGGGCGTCTTCGGCAACGATGGCATACCACATTATTTATCGTCTCCTTTGCCGTCCACAGGGTCGATTAAGTAATTTTTCAGGGCCAGTGTTTGCCCTATGATGAACAAAAACATGAGTAGGGTGACGCCAAATAATTTGAAATTGACCCAGGTGTTTTCGTCAAAATTGAAGGCTACGTACAGGTTTAGAAAACCCAGTGAGACTAAAAACCCCACCCAAACATAATTGAGCTTGGTCCAAATGGCCGTTGGCGCATCCATCATTTTGCCCATCATTTGTTGTATGTAATTTTTCTTGAAAAACGCATTGGAGACCAATAGCACGCCAGCCAATACCCAATACAGCACGGTGGGTTTCCACATGATGTAGCTTTTGTCGTGCAAAATCAGCGTGGTGCCGCCCAGCAAGCCTATGATGGCGCCACTTACCAGCAGCATTTTTTCCACTTTGCCGTGGCGCAGTTTGCAGTAAATAATTTGCCCTAGGGTGGCTAAAATAGCCGCGGCCGTAGCGGTAAAGATGCCGAAGTACTTGAAGGCGATGAAAAATAAAATGACGGGAAATAGGTCAAACAAAAACTTATTCATGGTTAGGCTGGGGTCGCTTTCTGGGCTGCTGAGGGGATCAAAAAAATCAATGATTAACAATGCTTTAGCGTGAAGCGTTATTTTGCTATGATTGATGCTGTGTCGCAAGGCGTATTTTTCTTCCAGCTTTACACTATTGGTTTTTAATCAGTCATTCCATGCCCTTAAATTTCGATTTGCATGCCCACTCTAACGTATCCGATGGATTGTTAAGCCCAACAGACTTGGTCGCCTACGCGGCTAAGCAAGGGGTGGATGTGTTGGCCTTGACCGATCATGATGATGTCAGTGGTTTGGCCGAAGCCCAAGCGGCTGCCACGGCGCACAATATTGCCTTCATCAATGGCGTGGAAATTTCAGTTACCTGGAAAAAACGCACCTTGCATATCGTCGGTTTGAACATAGACCCGGACAATGTAGCATTAAAAAACGCACTGGCATTGGTGCGCATTGCGCGCGATAAACGCGCGCAGCAAATGGGCGAGGGTCTGGCTAAAGCTGGCATAGCCGATGCCTACCAGGGCGCTAAGCGCATTGCCCAACAAAGCATCATCACCCGTGTGCATTTTGCCCGCTATTTGGTGGAGCAAGGTTTGGTTAAAGACAGCAAGTCGGTGTTTAAAAAGTATTTGGTTAAAGGCAAGCCTGGCTTTGTTGAGCACCAGTGGATGGACTTGGAGCAGGCCGTTAATTTAATTATTCAAAGTGGCGGCACAGCGGTCATTGCCCACCCTGGCCGTTACGATTTAGGCTCGGTCAATATGTTGCAATTGCTGCATGAATTCAGAGCGTATGGCGGCGTGGCGATAGAAGTGGTGACCAGTAGCCACACGCCCCCACAGTATCAACAGTTTGCTAAGTTGGCACACCAATTTAGCCTTAAATCTTCGCAAGGGTCGGACTACCACGGTAAAGGCCTGAGCTTTATGGAAATGGGCCGCTTGGCCGACCTGCCAGCGGGCTGTGTGCCGGTTTGGCAAGATTGGCCGCAATTTGCCCACACTTAATCGTATAACTTATGTCGCAATTATTTAATATCAATTTAGCCAACCCGCAAGCGCGACTGATAACGCACACGGCGGAAATATTACAGGCCGGTGGGGTGATCGCCTACCCCACCGATTCTGGTTACGCCTTAGGCTGCATGATAGGGCACAGTGATGCGCAAGCACGCATACGGCAAATTCGCGCGGCCGATGAGCAACATTTGTTCACCTTGGTTTGCCGTAATTTAGCCGAGCTGGGCAATTACGCGATCGTCAGCAACAGCCAATTCCGCTTGCTCAAAGCCAATACACCGGGCGCGTACACCTTTATTTTGAATGCCACGCGCGAAGTGCCGCGTAAATTGCAGCACCCTAAGCGCAACACCGTAGGCCTGCGTGTGCCGCAGCATGCGGTGGTGCAAGCGATATTGGAGGCCATAGACGCGCCCTTGCTAAGCATGACTTTGATGCTGCCAGACGAAGCCGAAATGCTCACGCAAGCTTGGGAAATACGCGAGAAATTAGAACACAGTGTGGACTTGGTAATAGACGTGGGTCAGTGTGTGGCAGGCGCCACCTCGGTCATCAATTTAACCCAGGATAGCCCGGAATTGATACGGGCGGGATTGGGCGATTTGGCCCCGTTTGGTTTAAATTAACCTTTATAAAGAAAGCCATTGCATGGAATTGTCCCTCATACAAAAAATCATTATTTACGCACCACCGGTGGTGTTTGCCATTACCGTGCACGAAGCGGCGCATGGTTATGCGGCCAAGTATTTTGGTGACATGACGGCCTACCAAGCAGGGCGCATCAGCTTAAATCCGATCAAGCACATAGACTTGTTCGGCACCATTTTATTGCCGGCCATGACCATACTGCTGGGCGGTATTTTATTCGGTTGGGCTAAGCCGGTGCCGGTCAATTTTGGCCGTTTGCGTCACCCCAAAAAAGACATGTTGTGGGTGGCTGCGGCAGGCCCCGCATCCAATTTTGTCATGGCGGTGTTTTGGGCCTTGGTGCTTAAATTTTCTGGCCTTGCGCCAGAATTCATGGCCTATCCGCTGGCCTTAATGGCCAAGGCTGGCGTCGGCATAAACATCGTCTTAATGGTGTTGAATTTATTCCCTTTGCCACCTTTAGACGGCGGACGTATCGCCGTGAGTTTGTTGCCTATGCATTTAGCCCGGCCATTCGCCCAGATAGAACGCTTTGGCTTCATTATTCTGTTGGTTTTATTGTTCACAGGGGTCTTGAGTCAAATTCTCGATCCATTTATCAACCTGGTTTATGCGTTAATAAATAGCGTAATTTAAAAGCTTGTTTTGTATAATAAGCGCTGACTCAATTTAAGGTTTTTCATCCAATGGCAATCGAACGTGTTTTATCTGGCATGCGTCCTACCGGTAATCTGCATTTAGGGCATTACAACGGCGTACTCAAAAACTGGCTTAAGTTACAGCACGAACACGAGTGCTTGTTTTTCGTTGCCGATTGGCATGCGCTTACCACCCATTACGACACGCCGGAAATCATAGAAGAAAGCGTTTGGGAGATGGTCATCGATTGGTTGGCGGCCGGTGTCGATCCTGCCAGTGCCACCATATTCATCCAATCGCGCGTGCCAGAGCATGCTGAATTGCATACCTTGCTGTCCATGATTACTCCCTTAAGTTGGTTGGAGCGTGTTCCTACCTATAAGGATCAACAAGAAAAACTCAGCAGCAAAGACCTGGCTACTTATGGCTTTTTGGGCTACCCCTTATTGCAAAGTGCGGACATTTTGATCTACAAGGCCACCCAAGTGCCGGTGGGCGAAGACCAAATCCCACACATCGAGTTCACCCGTGAGATAGCGCGTCGCTTTAATCACATCTACGGCAAAGAAACAGGTTTTGAAGAGAAAGCCGAAGCCGCCATTAAAAAACTAGGCAACAAGCGCGCGGCCCTGTACGAAGACATGCGTAATGCCTACCAACAAAGCGGTGACGAAGAAGCCTTGGACGCCGCGCGTGCCATGATAGAAGAGCAGCAAGGCATGAGCATGGGCGATAAAGAGCGCTTGCTCGGTTATTTAGAGGGTGGCGGCAAAATGATATTGCTGGAGCCTGATTACAAATTAACTCCAGCATCCAAAATGCCCGGTTTAGACGGTCAAAAAATGTCTAAGTCTTACAACAACACCATTTCCTTGCGTGAAGACGTGGATACGGTAGCCAAAAAAATTAAAACCATGCCTACCGACCCAGCGCGTATACGCCGCACCGATCCAGGCGACCCAGCAAAATGCCCGGTATGGCAGTTGCATCAAGTGTACTCAGACCAAAGCACTCAGGATTGGGCGCAATTGGGCTGTAAAACGGCCGCTATAGGTTGCATAGAATGCAAAGGCCCAGTGATCGATGGCGTGTTGGCCGAATTAAAACCCATACAAGCCCGCGCGGCACAATACGCAGAAGACCCAAGCTTGGTGAAAAACATCGTCGCTGAGGGCTGTGAAAAAGCCCGCAAATTAGCACGTGAGACCATGCGTGATGTGCGCGATGCAATGGGCTTGAATTACAGCTAGCCTGTCCATTGTGATAGACGCCCCACTTAATGCGAAAATAAAAGGCGAAGCTTTTACCGAGCTGCCGCAGAACCTATACATTCCACCAGACGCACTGGAGGTCTATTTGGAGTCTTTTGAAGGCCCCTTAGACCTCTTGCTCTATCTCATACGCAAACACAATCTGGATATTTTAGACATTCCCATGGCGGAGTTAACCCGTCAGTACATGGTCTATGTGGAGAAGATGCAGGCGATAAAACTGGAGTTGGCCGCTGATTATTTGCTGATGTCGGCCATGCTCATCGAAATAAAATCCCGCTACCTCTTACCCAAGCCGGCTGAAATCGAAATTGAAAACGACCCAAGGGCGGATTTGGTCAGGCGTTTGATGGAGTACGAATCCATAAAATTAGCGGCAGAAAACCTAGACGACATGGCCAAGGTGGGCGATGGCATCAGCGTTGCCAGTGCCTATTACCAGCACATAAGCCAAGTGAAAGCACCGGAAGTCAGCCTGGACGATTTGACCGAGGCCTGGCGCAATGTGCTAAAACGCGCCAGCCATTTCAAACACCACAAAGTCAGTCGCGCCGAGTTGTCCGTGCGTGAACACATGAGCCTTATTCTTAGGCGTTTGCAAGCCGAACCCATGCTGGAATTTTGGCAAGTATTTGATTTGGCCGATGGCATTCCTAAATTGGTGGTGTGCTTTCTAGCCATATTGGAATTGGCACGCGAAGGTTTGTTGCGCATTACCCAGCAAGCCGCCTTCTCGCCGATTTACTTGCAAATTAACCGCCATGACGACTAAGCCAGCCCAGACTATTGCGGATGTAAAGCAGGTATTGGAAGCGGCTTTGTTGACCGCCAACCAGCCCTTGTCTTTGGACGACATGACGCGCTTATTTGTCGAGCGCATAGAGCGCACCAGTTTGCGCATGCTACTGGATGAGCTCAAGCAGGATTGGGCAGATTGCAGCATGGAATTAGTGCAGGTGGCCAGTGGCTACCGTTTTCAAGCTCGCGCTGAATTTGCGCCGTATTTAGCCAGATTAAACCCAGAGCGTCAGCTTAAATACTCCAGAGCGGTCATGGAAACGCTGGCCATTATTGCCTACCGCCAACCAGTCACGCGCGGTGATATCGAGCAGATACGCGGCGTGACCATGAACCCAACCATACTTCGGCAATTGCAAGAACGTGATTGGGTAGACGTGGTGGGCCAGCGCGAGGTGCCGGGCCGTCCGTCTTTGTATGCCACGACTAAGCATTTTTTAAACGACTTTAATATCCTCAGCCTGAGCGATTTGCCGGCCATGGCGGATTTTGCCCAGCAAGAAATTGCCTTTTCAGCCGATGACGAAGGCTTTATCCAGACTTAAGCTTAGGATTAAAATCGGGTTTGAGCACAATCTGCGGTAAAATGCCCGCTTACCATCACTAGTCTATTCCTATGGCACGTCCTTTTAAAACCCAACGCGATCCACAAGCAGCGCCCCGTCGCCCTAAAACCAATTTTACCAAGTTGGCGCAGGACGAAAATGCCGCGCCTGAGCCTACCCAGCGTTTGCATAAATTATTGGCCTTGGCCGGCTTGGGTTCGCGCCGAGATATGGAGGCCTTAATTGCCAGTGGCCGAGTGACCGTGAATGGTGCGCCAGCCGCTACTGGTCAAGGCGTGACGCAGTTTGATGTGGTGCGCTTGGACAGTCGTCCTTTAAGGTTGCCATTTGTTGCCGAGTTGCCACAGGTCCTGATTTACCACAAACCCGAAGGTGAAATCGTCAGCCAAGATGACCCGGAAGGCCGTGCCAGCGTGTTTGATAAATTGCCTAAGGTCAAAAACGGCAAATGGATAGCCATCGGTCGATTGGACATGAATACCAGTGGTTTGCTGATATTCACCACTTCGGGTGAATTGGCCAACCGTTTTATGCACCCGCGTTACGAGGTTGAACGGGAATACGCCGTGCGTATTTTCGGTGAATTGACCGAAGGCCAAATGGCGCAATTAAAAGAAGGCATAGAGCTGGAAGATGGCCCGGCCAATTTCGACAGCATAACCGCCCAAGGTGGCGAGGGTGCTAACCATTGGTACCAAGTGATATTGCGTGAAGGCCGTAACCGTGAAGTGCGGCGCTTATTCGAAGCCTTCCAATTGCCGGTCAGTCGCTTGATGCGGGTGCGTTTTGGTCCGGTCAATCTGCCGCCACGCGTGAAGCGTGGCACTATGTTGAAGTTGGAGCAGAAAGAAGTGGTGGGTTTGTTGGAATGGGCCGATTTGCCTGTACCCAGTGCGCCACTGCGTCAGCTTACCCAGCGTGAGAAATTAAAAGCCACGGCGGTGTTTGTGCCTAAAGTGCGTAAACAACGTGTCAGCGCCTTGGATAGGCCGCCACGCGATCCGGGCAGTGCTGACAAACCGTACCGGGCAAAATCAGATGCGGCTAAAAAGCCGGCCCCCAGAAAAACCGGTCCGCGTCGTGTGCGTCAGTCCAGTGATTTGGCTGCGCCGGCCATGCAGAAGAAAAGTGACCGTAACCGCGGTCGCGGCTAGCCTTTCTTCCCCAGGTCTTTTTTCTCGGCTAATAGCCGTTCTATCCTATCAAGTCTAGCCATCATTTCCTGCATGCAGGCGTCATTTTGGTTGCCGGCTTTTTTTGCATTACGGGTGGTGTCCTCGGCTCTACTGTCAATTAAAAATGCCGATAGATTGGCGGTAAAGACAGTGGTTAAAACCACGCCAAGCAGTATGAGTATGCCGCCAAAGAAACGACCAGAGGAAGTCTGGGGCACGATATCGCCGTAGCCAGTATGGGAAATGGTTACCCAGGCATACCACATGCCATCCCAGATGGATCCAATGGCTGGGTCTAGTTGGCTGATAATGATGCCAGCCAGTGTGATGACAATCCCGGTGATTATCATCATGATGCCAAGGTGGCCGCGCGTTAAGTAATTGCGTATGCGATTAGACAGGCGTAGCAGTAAAAACAGCATCATTAGCAAACGCAGATTACGCAAAACGCCGATCAACGGGGTGTAGGTCCATTCGAATGGAATGCCGGTAAATATAATGACCAGGTTCATCCAGTTGGTCAGTAGGTAATGTTTTTTGTCGCGTACAAGCAGGGTGAGTAAGCAGGTTTCAAACAGGAAAACCAGCCAAATTAGCCAATCAAACCATTTGGCGTTAGCTAGGCTGACGGCGCCGGTTTCTTCTAAATACCATTGTATGGGTATCCACAGTGCAAGAATAAGCACGGGCCATTCTAATCGTTGCGCCCAAATGATGGCATTGGGCCTTTCTTTTTGGCTAACACTGGCAATGCCCAGTAAATGTTTGACCTTATTAGACATAATTTCGCCTTATTTCATTTCCATTATTGTAGTTTGCCTAATCGCCACAATGAAGTCACTTCGGCTTTGCGGGCGGCATGCAGTGGGTCGCTGGCATCCAATACTTTGTTATGGCGGGCTTTGGTGTCTATCTTTTCCAGCACCTGTAAACCGGCTGCACTGATCCAGTCCAGCAGTTCTTCCCGAGTTCTTAAGCCCAACTGCTCAGCAAAGTCAGACAGTATCAACCAACCCTCGCCATGCGAGCTTAAATGCGCGCTTAAGCCATTCAAATAGCCTTTCAACATCTGACTTTTCTCATCGTAAATGGCCGATTCTAAAGCTGAACTTGGGTGGGCAGGTAACCAAGGCGGGTTACACACAATCAGATCGGCTAAGCCGTATTCATTGCTAGGATAAAGGTTGGCTTCCACCACGCTGACATTGGCTTTTAAACCTAAAGCCGTGACGTTTTGTAGCGCGCAATCCAAGGCGCGATGCGAATTATCGGTGGCCACAATTTTCGTAACACCGCGGTTTGCCAATACGGCTGCCAGCACGCCTGTTCCTGTGCCTATGTCAAACGCTAACCGGTAAGGGATGGGCAAGGGGGCGACATCCACTAAATCCAAATACTCGCCACGTATGGGTGAGAAGACGCCGTAGCTAGGGTGGATTTTATTGTTGATGACGCTGATATCCACGCCATTTTTATGCCACTCGTAAGCCCCTACTAGACCTAGAATTTCCCGTAATGACACCACCATGGAGCCATGACTGCTTCCATAGGCGTGTTCGCAGGCGGCTTTTACGTCGGGGGCGCGGCGCAGGTGTATGTTGTAGCCCACGCCCAGCTCTATGACCAGCATGCCTAAGATGCGGGCTTTTTGTGATTGCGCTTGGCGATGCAAATGAAAGGATTGCAATAGGGTTTCGCCGGTTTTCTTGGGCTTTTTGCGTGGCCGGTCTATGCGTCTGGATAAAGCTTGCAGCAGCAATTTTGCATTTTGGAAATCGCCGCGCCATAGCAGGGCTGTGCCCTCGCAGGCTAGCTTGTAAGCGTCGTCTGCTTTGATGGTGTCGTCGGCCAATTGTATTTTCTTAGGCAACGGTGCGGCATTTTCTGAGTGCCATACACTGGTTTTGGTTTTACCGGCTTCTTGCCAGCTGATGCTATTGGGGGTGTTCAAAATTGACGGCCTGCTGTGTGGATGTGGTGAGGCTAAACTCTAGCCAAAATAGTGCTAATTAAAGCAAATAAAAACGTTAAGACAGTTGTTCTTTAGTGAGTAAGAAAACAAATTCAGTGCCTGAGGATACTTCCAGCCAATTGAATACCAAATTCGGGTAAGCCTGCTCCAATGCCTCGCGGTTGTAGCCAATTTCGACGATCAAAATGCCGCCGTCATTCAAGTATAGCGCGGCCTCACGCAGCAAGGTGTGCGTGTGGTCTAGGCCATCATCGCCACTGCCCAATGCCAGTTGCGGTTCATTTTGATACTCTATCGGCAATGCCGCCATGGATGGCGCATCCACATAGGGTGGGTTGCTGATAATTAGGTCGTATTTTTTGCCTTTAAGGGCGCTAAACATATCCGATTTGATGGCGCTGATTTGATCTTGCAGGCCGTAGTTGGCGATATTGATGTTGGCCACGTCTATGGCATCTTGTGAAATATCAATGACATCGATCGCGGCATTGGGGAAACTGTCAGCCAACAGCACGCCCAAGCAGCCACTGCCGGTGCAAATGTCGGCAGCACTTTCCACCATTTCAGGGAATTCTATCCATGGGCTTAAGTCGTTGTTGAGTAATTCCGCAATGAATGAACGTGGAATTAGCACGCGCTCGTCCACGTAAAATTTTAAGCCTTGCAACCAGGCTTCTTTAAGCAAGTAGGCAGTGGGCGTGTGCTGAGTAATGCGTTGCTCAATAAATCCGGCCAGTTTGCTGCGCTCGGCTGAGGTTAGGCGGGCATCAAAGAAATTGTCTAGGGTGTCCATGGGCAAATGCAGGGCGCTCATGACTAACCAAACGGCTTCGTCGTAAGCGTTATCCGTGCCGTGGCCATAAAATATATCGGAGGCCTCAAATTGACTCACGGCATAGCGCACCCAATCGCGGATGCTCACTAGTTCAGATGGTGTTTGTTGTGTGGTCATAATGGGTTTTTTTATCTTTAGCTAATTAAGAGCTTTTCCATGGTTAGCTTATAGGTTTCTTTTAGCGGTTCTATGTCTGCCACTGCAACACATTCGTTGAGTTTATGGATGGTGGCATTGAGCGGACCAAATTCAATCACTTGTGGGCAGATGTCGGCAATGAAACGGCCATCGGAGGTGCCGCCGGTGGTGGATAGTTCTGGGCTGACGCCATAGGCTTGGCCGATGGCGCTGCTAATCGCTTCGACTAAATTGCCACGTGGGGTGATGTAGGATGGGGAATGTTCCCACTCTAAGTCATAGTCTAGTTGGTGGCTGTCCAAAATGGCATGCACGCGCTGGGTTAGGCTGGCTTCGGTGCTGCCGGCATTGTTTACCATGGCGCAGTACCTAAAGTTGAATAAGATCTCTACTTCACCGGGCACCACATTGGTAGCACCTGTGCCGCCATTCATGTTGCTGATTTGCCAAGAGGTAGGCGGGAAGTATTCATTGCCTTGATCCCATACCGTTTCCACCATGTCTTTAATGGCTGGTGCAACCATGTGTATGGGGTTTTTAACCAAGTGTGGGTAAGCAATGTGGCCTTGTATGCCTTTTACCGTGAGTTTGCCTGACAGCGAGCCGCGACGGCCATTTTTGATCATGTCACCGACGACTTTGTTGCTGGTCGGTTCGCCGACGATGCAATAGTCAAATAACTCACCACGGGCTTTCAAGGCTTCCACCACTTTAACGGTGCCATCCACGGCCACGCCTTCTTCATCGGAAGTGATGAGCAAGCCTATGGACCCTGCATGATTAGGGTTTTCAGCGATGAATTCTTCTATGCTGGTAATAAAAGCGGCCAGCGAAGTTTTCATGTCAGCTGCACCGCGGGCATAGAGCATGCCGTCTTTGATGGTCGGCTCGAAAGGCGGGGTATGCCACTTTTCTAAGGGGCCGGTAGGCACAACGTCGGTGTGACCAGCGAAAACCAATAAGGGGCTACTGCTGCCGCGACGCGCGTATAAATTGTCGACATTGCCAAAACGCATGCGCTCAATTTTGAATCCCAAGGGCGCTAGTCTAGCGATCATTTGTTCTTGGCAGCCAGCATCGTCCGGCGTATTGGACTGGCGGCGCAACAAGTCCATGGCTAGGCTTAAGGTGTTAGTTTGAGCTGCAGTATTCGTCATAGCAGGGCCTCATAAGATGCTTGGCTGTAGCCCAAGCAGGCTAGTTTACCGTCTTTGATCAAAACTGGCCGTTTGATTAGGCTAGGTTTGGCCAGCATCAATTGCCGTGCCGTGTCGGCATGTTGTGCGCTGGCTTTTTCTGCCTCGGTTAAATTGCGCCAGGTCATGCCGGCTCGGTTGATCAGTTTTTCGAGAGGGGTTTGACTTAACCAATCGCTAAGCAGCGCCTCATTAAGGGCATTTTTCTTAAAGTCATGAAAGCTGTAGTTGCAGCCGTGTTGGTCTAGCCAATCGCGGGCCTTTTTAACGGTGCTGCAATTTGGGATGCCGTACAGTTGCATGACGGTCTGAATTTAGATGCCGCGTAACAATTCGTTAATGCCGACTTTGCCTAGCGTTTTCTCGTCGACTTTTTTAACAATCACTGCGCAATATAGGCTGTAGCTACCGTCTTTAGAAGGTAGGTTGCCTGACACCACCACTGAACCTGCTGGGATGCGACCGTAGGTCACGGTACCGGTTTCGCGGTCGTAAATTTTGGTGGATTGGCCTATGTAAACGCCCATGGAAATCACGCAATTGTCTTCTACGATCACGCCTTCCACCACTTCTGAGCGCGCGCCTATAAAGCAGTTGTCGCCAATAATGGTTGGGCCGGCTTGCACAGGCTCCAATACGCCGCCTATGCCCACGCCGCCGCTTAAGTGCACGTTTTTACCAATTTGCGCACAGGAACCCACGGTAGCCCATGCATCCACCATCGTGCCTTCGCCTACGTAAGCGCCGATGTTAACAAAAGAGGGTAGCAATACGGCATTTTTGCCTATGTAGGAACCACGGCGCACCATGGAGCCAGGCACGACACGGTAGCCGCCTGCTTTGAAGTCGTCGGCCGTGAAGTCGGCAAATTTTGGCGGTACTTTATCAAAATACTGGGTGCATGTGCCGTCTAGCAAGACATTGTCATCCAAACGGAAAGACAGCAAGACCGCTTTCTTAATCCATTGATGCGTTTCCCAGTTTTGGCTGTTACCCACGCGAGAAGCGACGCGTAACTTACCGGCATCTAAGTCGGCAATAACGCTGGCAATCGCTGCTTTTAATTCAGCACTGGCGTTGGCTGGATTGATGTTGGCACGGTCTTCAAAAGCGGCTTCAATGGTTTGTTGTAATTGAGTCATGATAGGGTAATTAATAGTCCAAAATTAAATTGCAAAAGAGGCTAAAAAGCGCAAGCGCCATTTTACCCCAAACGGCTAAAGTTAGCCTGAACAAATCCAAGCGGCTTGCTTGGATTTGCGCTAGTGGCCGCTTAAATTTTTAATTGTGAGCCAAGCTCGACCACCCGATTGGGCGGTAATTTGAATTGGTTAGTGATGGTTTCGGCGCTTCTAAATAAGCCGATAAAGATTTTCTTACGCCAAAATGCCATGCCGGAGGCGTTGCTGGCGATGAGGATTTCTTTACCAACAAAGAACGATGAGTCCATGGCATCTAGCACCAAGCCTTGGTCTGCACACAAGGTTAAGTCCCTAGGTAAATCCGGTTCGTCCTTAAAGCCATAGCGGACCGTGACACGGTAAAATTCATTGGGTAAATTCTCGACCGTCACTCTTTCCTCATTGGAGGTGTGTGGGTAATCCAAAAACTTCACCGTCAGTAAGACCATTTTTTCGTGCAAGACTTTATTGTGCTTTAGATTGTGCAACATGGCATGCGGCACGCCGTCTAAGTTAGGCGTCATGAATATGGCCGTGCCACTCACTCGCAATGGTGGGTGTGCGCCGACGGCTTCGATGAACGGGTCTATGGCCATGGCTTCGTTTTTTAACATGGAATAGAGCATGTTGCGACCGGTTTTCCAGGTCAGCATTAAGGTGAAAATTACGATACCTATGACCAAAGGTACCCAGCCGCCGTCCGGTATTTTTAATACGTTGGCACTAAAGAACGCGACATCGACCACTAAGAATAAGGCGACCAATGAGCCGGTGCGCAATTTACTCCAGCCCCAAATATGATGGAAGACGATGCCAGCCAACAAGGTCGTAATCACCATGTCGCCGGTGACGGCAATGCCGTAAGCCGCGGCCAAATTGCCGGAAGATTTAAAGCTGAGCACCAGCGCCATTACGCCTAACATCAAGCCCCAGTTGACGCGCGGCATGTAGATTTGCCCTTCTTCACTTTCTGAGGTGTGTTCAACGTGCATACGCGGCAAATAGCCCAGTTGTAAGGCTTGGCGGGAGACAGAGAAAGCCCCAGTAATAACGGCTTGTGAGGCGATGACGGCTGCCAGGGTGGCTAATACGATGAGCGGGTAGAGCATCCATTCTGGTGCCAATAAGTAGAAGGGGTTTTTCACACTTTCTGGGTCTTGTAGCACCAGCGCGCCTTGGCCAAAATAATTAAGTATCAGCGCAGGCAAGACAAAACCAAACCAAGCCAAACGGATAGGGAAGCGACCAAAATGCCCCATGTCGGCATACAAAGCCTCGGCACCGGTAACTGACAGCACCACCGCACCCAATGCCACGAAGGCGATCCACGGACTGACACTAAAGAAATTAAAAGCATAGATAGGATTAAGTGCGTGCAATATGGTGGGGTTTTGCATGATGCCTAGCACGCCTAGCACGCCTAAGGTGGTAAACCACAGCAACATAATAGGCCCAAAGAAAGCCCCGACCAGTGCGGTGCCCTTGCTTTGTGCCCAAAAAAGCACAAATAAAACCAACAGGGTGACCGGCAATATCATGGGGTGCAAAATCGGCGCAGCCAGTTCCAAGCCTTCTACTGCGGATAAGACTGAAATGGCGGGGGTAATCATGCCGTCTGCATAAAACATACAGGCCCCTAATATACCCAGCAACATAATGGTGTGCAGTTTTTTCGGGTCACCCGCTGCTTTATGGCTAGCCAAAGCCAGCAAGGCCATGATGCCGCCTTCACCGCGGTTGTCTGCGCGCATGATGAAGGCCACGTATTTAACCGACACCACCATGATTAGCGCCCAGAAAATCAGCGACAAAATGCCAAACATATTGACTTCGGTGAGTGGTACGGGATGCGCACCTACCGAAAATACCTCTTTGATGGTGTACAGCGGGCTGGTACCAATGTCACCAAAAACCACGCCTAGTGCGGCCAAGGTCAGTGCGGAAAGTTTTGTTTTATTGCCAGTAGTGGATGACATTAAAATGGGCTACAGTATATGAGAGAGCGCTATTATCAACCAAGTTCTACTGTAAACCAATAGATTTTTAATCTATTTAAATCGCGTTTAGTGTGCCTCTTATTCCTTGGTATAAGGGAAAACATCAGCGACACTTTTTTTAAAATAATCTTTAAAAAAGCCATTTTTTGCTTAGAAAAAAACAAACTAAGGTGTTAGAATACGCACCGCAATTTGTTGTAGACCTGCTATCCGCCCGGGTGGTGAAATTGGTAGACACAAGAGACTTAAAATCTCTCGCTCGTAAGGGTGTGCCGGTTCGACTCCGGCTCCGGGCACCAATAAAATTAATAGCTTACCGTCTGGTAGGCTATTTTTTTGTCCAAATTTTCGAGCTTATCCTGAGTTTTTGAGTGTTGCTTACTTAAGACCGTGGGGAGCGATGCTTTGTCTTTGGTGCTCTAAAAATAAAGCCAAGGAATTCTTCTGCCCATTCAATTTCCCTGTGGAAAATTTAGCTATGGCTTCTGAAGTACCCCGTCGACAAAGACAAGTTTTGAAAAAATGTTCACGGATTTCAGCAGTTTTTCAGTGGTCTCGCGCTCGTATCCGTATGAAATAATTTTCTCGATAAGTTCTTCATTTTTACCTGCCATCATGTAGCGGTTGCTGTTGTACGAAGCGGATGGGCTGTGAAATTGTAGCGTGCCGTTGATTTTGTGGGCGGCAATTCCAAGAAGTGCGCAAGCGCTGTAGCAAACACTCTGCCTAGGCACATCCCAATAAACTTGCCCATGGCTTCTGATGGCGTCCATGGCTTGATCTATTCCAGTAATCCAACCGCCATTTGAATTGGCCACGATATGAATCGGCTGACCTTTACTTGTGTCGAGCGCTTCAATTAAAGAGCGGTAAGTATTACCGCTCATTTCTCCGGATAGAAAATAAGTGTTATTGGCAGCTTGCCGCCTCAGCAAGCCGTCGTTTGACGCGCAAGCAGCGCTTAAAAGCAATGTGAAGATTATGAAGAGGTAGATTGCTGGTTTCATTTGAGTGTATTTATCTTGTATTTGCCGTATTTATTATATATATAAATATAGCTTGTCCAGCCCATTTTTTTCAATCATCCACACGCCGTTTTATACATAAGCAATTGTTTTAATGTGATAAATACAGAATCATCGCTTGCCCTTTTTGCTATATGTCTCTATGTGCTATATCTATATGTAATATTTTGTAATAGGTATTGTTTTTTTACTGCTATTTTGCCGGTAAGTAGTAAAAGAATTAATTAAATTTGGCAAAAATTATGACGGTTAAAACCCCTGGCTTTTCGTATATAAAATGTATTTCTCTAGTTTGCCTTGGCATTCTGAGTGTTTCCGATTATGTGTTTGCTGTAGATGCGGCAACTGGGACAGATGCAGGTGCTGTTTTGAAGCGGGAGACGGATATAGAGTTTCGCCGAGAACTGCCTACGGCTATTCCTTTAGACTTAATTGAATCGGATGAGGCCAAGCCAGCTGACGCTTCTGAGCTTCGCATTATGGTGCAGCGTTTTGAGTTTGAAGGGGAAATTTCTGCGGTTAGCGAAGAAGATCTGCGTAAGATTGTGGCGGATTTTGAAAACAAGACGCTGACGTTTAAGGAAATTCAGGCGGTCGCCAAAAAAATTAGCAAATTTTATGCAGATAAAGGCTATTTCTTGGGGTCTGCAACCGTGCCTAAGCAAGAGGTGGTGGATGGTGTGGTGCGGATTTTGATTAATGAAGGCGCGCTTGATCCTGCAGAGCCCATAAGAATCAAAAGCAATCAATTGCGATTAAAGGAAGAGTCCGTTAGGGCTTATTTCGATTCAGCTTTGGATCAGGGGGTTTTGCAGCAATCCAAGCTAGAACGCAGCATACTGAATTTAAACGACAACCCCGGAATTACTTCTTCAGCCAATTTGGAGCCAGGCTCTACGCCAGGCACCACTCGAGTGGTGATGGATGTTAACGAAGGGCCCTTATTGGATGCTACTGTTGTGGGCGACACTTACGGCGGTCGCTACACGGGTACAGACCGACTTTCTGCCACGGTGAATCTCAACAACCCTACACATTATGGCGACAAATTATCGCTTTTTGTGATGACTGCGATTGAGCAAGAGTTTGATCTAGTCAAATTGAGCTATGGCTTGCCGATTGGGCGTTCAGGCTTGAGGGCGAACATTGCCTACACCGATTTGACCTACAAATTGGGTAAAGAGCTGGCGAGTACTGATAGCACTGGCCAGGCCAAAAATTGGACCTATGGTCTTAAATACCCCATTTATCGCACGGCCATGACTTCATTGAGTCTTGCCGGTGGTTATGACTGGAAATCAAATTACAACGCGAGTGCTGGCGTTGCTTCGAGTGATAAGAAAATTGATGTTTACAACGCTAATTTAACCCTAGACCACGTTGATAAGGTTTTAGGTGGCGGCTTCTCTCAAGTTCAATTGACTTACTTTGATGGTGATGTGAATTTGGGTCAATTTCAATCAACAGATACGGCAATGACCTCGGGTCAATATCAGAAAACCAGTTTGCAGTTGCTCAGAATTCAGCGTGGTACAGAGCGTTTGAGTTTTCAGTTTTTAGGAAATGTTCAGTCTGCACAAAAAAATCTTGATGGCTCAGAAAAATTTATCTTAGGCGGCCCAGCGGGTGTTCGTGCCTATCCTGCGGGTGAGGCCGTTGGCGATGATGGCTATC
Source organism: uncultured Methylotenera sp. (assembly GCA_964400215.1). GTDB lineage: Bacteria > Pseudomonadota > Gammaproteobacteria > Burkholderiales > Methylophilaceae > Methylotenera. The sequence continues at coordinate 139,719 of CAYNSY010000001.1, forward strand.
GCTATAGCTTGGATGCACGTTATGTATTGGCGACTGCGACAAAAATGGGCGATTGGGTGCTGTCGGCTTTTTATGACTACGGCAAGATTTGGCAGTACGACAAGCCTGCTTTGATTACCGACCTCACCAATAACTCATACAGTTTAGAGGGCTGGGGTGTTGGGCTGGATGTGATTGCCGCTGGGAAGTATGCGGTGAAGGGTGTCTGGGCAAAAACGATAGGTATCAATCCTGGTAGAGACGCTAATGGCAATGATTCCGACGGAACAAGCCATGACTCTAGATTTTGGCTAATGGGAACAGTGAGCTTTTAATATGAATCATATTTTCAAATTGGTCTGGAATAAAAAACAAGGGCGCTATGTCGCTGCCCAAGAATCGGCAAAATCTCACAGCAGTCAGTCGTCAAAATTGAGGCTGATAGACACGCTAAAAGCACTGTTTGTTTTAATCCCACTTTCAGCCTTCCATATCGCCAGCGCTGAAGAGATTGCTGCGAATGCGTTGCCCGTTAACCCAAGCGTTAGCTCTGGTGCTGCCCAGTTTAATTACCAAGCCAATCAGCTGACGATACATCAAGCCACAGAAAAACTCATTACCAACTGGTCGGAATTTAATATTGGCCGTGATGCAGCGGTTCAGTTTATTCAACCCAATAGTGCTTCGACGGCGTTAAATCGCATTAATAGCCACGACCCCAGCTATATTTTTGGCGCATTAACGGCCAATGGGCGCGTTATATTGATTAACCAAAGTGGTGTGATATTTGCAAATGGCGCCCGCGTGGACGTGGACAGCTTGATTGCTAGTACCTTACAACTAAGCGACAAAAACTTTTTAAATAATATCTTTTCATTCGAAAGCAACGGTGCCGCTGGCAGCATCCTCAATCAAGGTGAGATTAATGCCTTTAGAGGCGGCATGGTGGCCTTGGTTGCGCCTGTGGTGGTTAATGAAGGGAGTGTTCGCGCGGATGCTGGTCAAGTGGCCATGTTGGCTGGAGACAAAGTAACGCTCGCGCTGGATGGCAATCGTCTTGTTAAATACACCATCGATCAAGGCGCGTTAAATGCCTTAATTGAAAACAAAGGTGCTATACAAGCCGCCGAAGGCGTTGTTGTTCTGTCAGCGAAAGGCGTTGAACAAATCAGTCGCTCTGTCGTAAACACCAGTGGGGTGATAGCGGCGACCGGTATGACTGAGGTAGGCGGAAAGATTTTGCTGGAAGGCGATGAAATAAATCTAGCCAGCACTGCGCAATTAGACGCCTCAGGACCTAAAGGTGGCGGTGAGGTATTGTTGGGTGGGGATTTCCAAGGTAAAAATCCAGAAATTAGAAATGCCAAAACACTCAATGTGGACGCTGGTGCAACGATTAAAGCCGACGCGCTCGTCAATGGTGACGGCGGTAAAGTGATTTTGTGGGCCGATGAAGCCACGCGCTTTGCCGGTAACATTTATGCACGGGGTGGCGCTGAAGGCGGCGATGGCGGGTTTGTAGAGGTAAGCTCGAAGCAGATGTTGAATTACACGGGGGCAACCAGTACCTATGCGTCTAATGGTAGCGTAGGTCAGCTCTTACTTGATCCAAGCAGTTTGTTTATTGGGACATCCACATCACCAACTGATAGCAGCCATAGTATTTTAACCATTTCATCTTTAACTACTGATTTAATAAGTAACAACGTTACATTGCAAGCTGACAGGGATATTGTTCTTGGCGCTGACTTCACATTCGGTGATCCAAATGCAACCATCACTAGAACGCTAACGTTTAACGCTCCTTTGACAGTGATGTCTGGGTCTATATCAGCGGCTGGTTCCAATGATGTATTGAACATCGTGGTGGGGACTTCCTCGTCACAAAATTTATATGTAGCTGGGGGTGCAAGAAGCATTGACTCCAACAATGGCAACATCACTATTGCAGGAAATATTGGAGGGGCTCAAAATTTAACACTTAATGCCGGAACAGGAACGGTTAGCCTAAACACGGCGACAGGCTTGAGTAGCGGTACATACTGGCTTGGAACAAGCGCCACCACGACCAGCACTGTTTTAGCAAACACCACAATGTTTTCTTATCAGCCAGGTCAAGGTAATGTGGTGACTGTGGATTTTGCCAATCAAGCTCTGACCTCCACTGGTAATATATCCAGTCAAAGTGGCACTATTCCAACTTCCTTAAACAATAATACCAGCTCGGGTATTGAGCTTGATTTAAATGCCAACAATTCAAGCAATGGCATTACTTACTATAAAATTAACGATGCTACTGCTTATACTGCTACGGCCAGTTCCGGTAAATTTGTGATACCCGCGAATACTCAAATTGTTAAGGTAATCTACACTTCAGCTAACAATTCGGCTGTAAATGTACAATCTTCTTCAGACATTGTAACGACTTCGACTGTTTATAATGATGCTTCAGTTACTACAAGTTCGCTCGCCGGACTAACCGTAACCTCAGCCGCTAACACAATTCAGGGGAATATTACCACCAGTGGTACCCAAACCTACTCGGGTGCGGTGACCTTAGGTGCAGACGCCACCTTGACCACCACCAACAGCAACGTGACTTTCAATGACGCGGTGAATAGCGCTAACAGCACAGCACGTGCATTGACATTGAGCTTGGGTACAGGCACGGCGGTATTTGGCGGTGCCCTTGGTGCTACGCATGGCTTGGGTGATATAGCCATCACCGGTGCACTGGATCTGAATGCAGCCATCAGCCGCGCCGCCTCTTTAAGCGTGTCAAGCAGCAGTGATTTGGGGGCGGATGTTACTACTAGTGGAACCCAAACCTACTCAGGTGCGACTACGCTCTCTGGCGGTGATCGTACCTTAACCGGTTCAACGGTTAACTTTGCTTCAACGCTTGCTGGTGGAGCTAACGGATTGACGATTACCGGTGCGCTTGATTTAGATGGAGTAGCCACCGGATTATCATCCTTGGCTGTTTCCAGTACTTCAGCTATTGGTGCCAATGTAACCACGACTGGAATCCAAACCTACACGGGAGCAGTCACACTGGCAGCTAACAATGTTACTTTGACAAGCTCAAGCGCTGGCAATGTCACCTTTTCTGGCAAAGTGGATGGTCAAAGTAAGAGTTTAACTGTCAACACCTCAGGCCTTACGACCTTTTCCAATAACATTGGAGACAGCGGTGCGTTGAGAGCTATTACCACTGACAGTGTCGGTACCCTTTCAAGAGGCAGCGTAAGCGTGAGTGCTACCACACAATCCTTTGGTGAAGAGGGTAGTCAAAATAATGGCAATAACGGTAATAGCAACAACAGTAACAGTAATAGCAACAGTAACAGCAGTAGTCAGCAAACAAATGCAGAAAGCAGTGCATCTAATAATGCTTTAAATGAAAATAATACAAATAATTCATCAAGCAATAGCACGAATAAAACAACTAACTTAGCACCAGCACAGCAACAGAATCTGATTTCGCCACCATCCTTGATTAATTTGAAAGGTGCCAATACAGGTGGCGGTGGCGCCAATACGGGCGGTGGTGCGAATACCGCTGAAGGTACCGGTCGAGGCGCAGGTGGCCCAGGCGATGGCAATGGCCCAGGCCAAGGCGCTGGCCAGGGTTTAGGTCCGAATAGCGGTGGCAATACTGGCCCAATCAAATTGGCTACAAACTCAACCAATAATCAGCAATCCGAATCGGGTGATGGAGGTAATGGTGAAGGTGATGGCCAAGGGGATTCTAATAAGAAAGAGCGTTCAAACACGAGCGGTAACACCGGAGGCGGCGGAGCCAATACCGGCGGTGGTGCGAACACTACTGAAGGTACCGGCCGAGGTGCAGGTGGTCCTGGTGACGGCAATGGCCCAGGCCAAGGTGCTGGTCAAGGTCTAGGTCCAAATAACGGCGGTAATACTGGCGGCAACACTGGTAACGGTGGCAATACTGGTGGTAACACAGGTGGTGGTGGCGGTGCTAATACAGGCGGTGGCGGCGGAGCCAATACAGGCGGTGGTGCGAACACTACTGAAGGTACCGGCCGAGGTGCAGGTGGCCCCGGTGATAGCAATGGTCCAGGTCAAGGTGCTGGCCAAGGTCTAGGTCCAAATAACGGCGGTAATACTGGTAACGGTGGAAATACTGGTGGTAACACAGGCGGTGGCGGTGGCGCTAATACAGGTGGTGGTGCAAATACCACTGAAGGTACCGGCCGAGGCGCAGGTGGCCCTGGTGACGGCAATGGTCCAGGCCAAGGCGCTGGTCAAGGTCTAGGCCCAAATAACGGTGGTAATACTGGCGGTAACACTGGTAACGGTGGAAACACAGGTAACGGTGGCAACACTGGCGGTAACACAGGTGGTGGTGGCGGTGGTGCGAATACCGTTGAAGGTACTGGCCGAGGTGCAGGCGGCCCTGGTGACGGCAATGGTCCAGGCCAAGGTGCTGGACAAGGTCTAGGTCCGAATAACGGTGGCAATACAGGTGGCAACACTGGCGGAGCTGGTGGAGGCAATACTGGTAATGGCGGTAACACAGGTGGCGGCGGAGCTAATACGGGCGGTGGTGCGAACACCACTGAAGGTACCGGTCGAGGCGCAGGTGGCCCCGGTGATGGTAATGGCCCAGGTCAAGGCGCTGGTCAAGGTTTAGGTCCAAATAACGGCGGTAATACCGGTGGAAACACAGGAAATGGTGGTAACACTCCAACACGTCTAGCTGACGCAACGCCTAACGGCGGTGGTGCCAATACAGGCGGTGGTGCAAATACCACTGAAGGTACCGGCCGAGGTGCAGGCGGCCCCGGTGACGGCAATGGCCCAGGTCAAGGCGCTGGCCAAGGTCTAGGCCCGAATAATGGCGGTAACACAGGTGGTAACACAGGTGGTGGCGCTAATACAGGCGGTGGCGCGAATACCGTTGAAGGTACTGGTCGAGGCGCAGGTGGCCCTGGTGATGGTAATGGTCCAGGCCAAGGCGCTGGACAGGGATTAGGCCCTAACAACGGTGGGAATAATACCCCATCGCCAGGACCGAATAA
>CAYNSY010000001.1:144845-752716 GCA_964400215.1 uncultured Methylotenera sp.
TCCAGGACCGAATAATCCAGGACCGAATAATCCAGGACCGAATAATCCAGGACCGAATAATCCAGGACCGGCGCCAGTTAATTTGGTTAGCTATAACGTCAATCCTAATGGAGTGGTGAACGTGGCCATGCCTTCAGATTTGGCCGGGGCAAATGCCAATGCGCTTGAATCAATAAATCCTGGGGCTCAGTTAGTGATTTCTAGACCTGGTCGGGCTGCAGAGCTACAAAAAGGCTATGAAATTAAAGTGAAGGGTAACAATGTTGATCTAAGACCAGTTGATAGTGTTGATCCGAACTTTCAAGACCCTGGTAATTTGATTGGCGCGACGAAAATTGTTGTTCCAAACCCAAGCGGTGGAACCTTTGAATATACGGCTTCTATGAAACAAGGTGGCTTAGAAATTACTCCGGCTAATGTGGATGCATCTAAATTCGCTGAAGAAAATAGAGCCGTTGTTATCGGCGGTGGGGTGCTTGGTGTTAAGCGAGATGTTGGCGTTGCGCCCGATATGATTCGAACAATTTTCTTGGATCTTAAGCAGTAATTAAAAGCGATTCCTTAAAAATCGCTCCTTTTACTGAGCGCAACACTTAGCGCTTAGCGGATTTGGCGCCCAGTAGATTAAGAGTCTAGTAGATTAAGTGCCGCAGTAAGTTTTGTAGCTTAGATCAAACGACGCGCTGGGTGCTTGCTGGTATTGGCTGCTTGCATCGGGCGCGGTGTAGGGCTTGGTGACGGCGTTCAGTAAGGCATGAAAAGCCGATAAGTCATCCGCGTATACCGCGGCGTGTAAGGCTTCTTCCACCAGGTGGTTACGCGGAATGACCGTTGGGTTAACGCTTTGCATCAATGCCATGCTGTCATCCACACTTTGTTCTTGTCTAGACAATCTTGCCTGCCATAGGCGTAGCCAATCTCCAAATTCGGCGGCTTGATACAGTGCGCTGGGCTTAAAAGCGCCATGGCACAATGCGCTAAAGGTATGCGTGTAATCGGCTTGATGCTTTTGCATAAGCTGCAAGAGCGATTCAGCCAGCGCTTGATCGGCTGCTTCCTTGTTAAATAAACCCAATTTTTTGCGCATACCGGACAGCCAATAGTCGGCATACAGCGTATTGAAGTTTTCTAAGCTAGCGCGCGCAAGGGCGATGGCCTTTTCCTGATTTTCGTCTATCAGTGGCAACAAAGTTTCAGCCAGCCTCACCAAATTCCATAAAGCCATTTGCGGCTGATTGCCATAAGCATAGCGGCCATCTTTATCGATGGAGCTAAATACCGTGTCCTGATGGTAGTTGTTAAGGAAGGCGCACGGGCCATAGTCTATGGTTTCGCCGCATATGCTCATGTTGTCGGTGTTCATGACGCCGTGTATAAATCCCAGCTGCATCCACTGCGCGACCAATTGCGCTTGGCTGTTTATCACCGATTCCAGCATGGCTAAGTAGGGCGATTCATGCTGGCCGATGTCAGGAAAATGGCGGGCGATGGTGTAGTCGGCCAGGGCTTTTAATAGCGGTGGGTTTTGCTCGGCCGCGGCAAATTGAAAGGTACCGACGCGTAAATGGCTGGCCGCTACCCGGCATAATATGGCGCCTGGGTAAGCGTCATCGCGGTAAACGGTTTCGCCGCTGCGGGTGACGCTTAAGCTGCGGGTGGTCGGCACGCCTAGCGCATGCATGGCTTCGCTAATTAGGTATTCCCGCAGCATGGGCCCCAGTGCTGCCCGTCCGTCACCTGATCTGGAATAGCCGGTTGAACCAGCCCCTTTTAGTTGGATATCCCAGCGTTGTTGCTTACCAGTTAGGTGTTCACCCAATAAAATAGCACGGCCATCGCCCAAACGATTGAAATGGCCAAATTGATGACCGGCATAGGCTTGCGCTATTGGTTCTGAGCCAGTAAATAATTCGTTGCCGGCAAGATAATCCGCGCCTTGCGCGGACAATGCCGCCGTGTTTAATTCCAATTCGTTTGCTAGGGTTTGATTAAACAGCACCATGGCAGGCGCTTGCACTGGGCTGGGTCTTTGTTTTTGATAAAAAACCGCAGGCAGTTGCAAGTAACTGTTATCAAAGTTAAAGCCAAAATCAGGATGCGTCATAGCGCTGGCCATGCGGTTGCTTAGGGTTTTATTTTAGTAACGGTGGCATCGGCTGAGCCCGAGCCAAAGGTTAAACTGACGGCTTCGCCGGTTTGCAATTGCGCGCTGGCGTTGATGATGGCGCCGTCTTTATTTTGCACAAAGGCGTAGCCGCGGGTGAGCACGGCACGCGGATTGAGGTGTTCTAGGTTTTGACTTAAGCGCAATAACTGCTGTTTTTTAACGTTCAGTTGTTGTTGCATACCATTGTTTAAACGGTATGCCGCTTGCGCCAGTTGCATTTTTTGTTGGGCGATTTGTTGCATGGGTGAAATCAGCCGGCGCGCCAAATAATCCAAGGCTTGGGTGCGTTGGTTAAGCAGGGACAAGCAGGCGCGTGTGAGTTGCGTGCCAAGTTGCTTGAGTGTGTTTAACATGGCTTCACGCGATGGCGTGACCAGTTCGGCGGCTGCCGTGGGGGTGGCCGCTCGTCGGTCAGCAACAAAATCGCAAATAGTAAAATCGGTTTCATGGCCCACGCCACTGATGGTCGGGATGCGGCAAGCCGCCATCGCCCGCGCCACCACTTCTTCGTTAAATGACCATAAATCTTCCATGCTGCCACCGCCACGGCAAATGATGAGGACATCGCATTCGGCTCGCTGGTCGGCCGTGCTAATGGCCTCGGCTATTAGAGCCGCAGCGCCTTTGCCTTGCACCGGTGTGGGGTAAATAATGACCGGTATGCTGGGCATGCGGCGTTTCAGGGTGCTCAGTACGTCGCGTAATGCGGCGGCATCGGCCGATGTGATGATGCCTATCTGTTTGGGGTGGGCCGGGATGGCGCGTTTTAGACTGGGGTCAAATAAGCCTTCGGATTGCAATTTGGCTTTGAGTTTTTCAAAGGCCTCGAACAGCACGCCTAGGCCAGCGCGTTGTAAAAATTCGATGGTGAGCTGAAACTCGCCGCGTGCTTCATACAAGGTAACCGTACAGCGTGCTTCAACTTTGTCACCTTCTTTAGGCGCCCAATCTAAATAGCTGTTGCGTCCTTTGAACATGACGCAACGCACTTGTGCACCGGCATCTTTGAGTGAGAAATACCAATGGCCACTGGCGGCACGGGTGAGGTTGGATATTTCGCCCGACACCCAGAACAAGGGAAAGCTTAGGCTTAATAGTTGGTTGGCTAGGCGATTTAACTCCGTGACTGTCAGTATTTTATTGCCACTAATTTGCGGGCTGTTGGCTAAAGTGGGTTCAGTCATGAGGCGTTATCAATTACAATGGATAGGTCATGCAATTATAAGCGCACATTAGATAGAAACAAGAAATAGACGCAATAGATGGAAACAAAGGATACGGCGATGTTAAATAAATGCTTTAGTGGTAAAACTGGTTATTTGCTCGGCTTTATTGCCAGCTTCGGCTTGGTCGGCTTGGCCTTGTGGATACAAACCCGTTACCAGTTAAACCCTTGCCCATTGTGCATATCGCAGCGCATGGTGTTCATGGGCTTAGGACTATTGTTTTTATTGGCGGCCTTCGTTCCACCGCAAACGCTGTTACGCAAAATAGTCACCGCCTTGTTGGTGCTGACCGCATTAGGCGGGGTCGTGGTGGCATTACGCCATTGGTGGTTGCAAGCCCATCGCGACAGCATCATCGCCGATTGCGGTGTGGGCTTTGATTACATGTTTGAAAATTTTCCGCTGCAAAAAGCACTGAGTTTGGTGTTCAGGGGCACAGGCGATTGTGCAGCCATTGATTGGACTTTTTTAGGCTTAAGCCTGCCGCAATTGGCCTTATTGGCCTACTTGGGTTTGGCGGCTTACGCTGTGTATTTAATAAAGAAATAACAAGCGACGCTCATGATGGCATTTAAAACAATAGCCGACTTTGTCGGCAACACTCCCTTGGTGCAATTGCAGCGCATGGCGGGTAAAACCAGCAACACCATTTTGCTCAAATTAGAGGGCAACAACCCCGCTGGTTCGGTGAAAGACCGGCCGGCCTACAGCATGATTAGCCGTGCCGAGGCCAGAGGCGACATCAAGCCTGGCGACACCCTGATCGAGGCCACTAGCGGTAACACCGGCATCGCCTTGGCGATGGTGGCGGCCATGCGTGGCTATAAGATGATATTGGTCATGCCAGAAAACCAAAGCATAGAGCGCCGTCAAAGCATGACGGCCTATGGTGCCGAACTGGTATTAACGCCTAAAGACGGCAGCATGGAATTGGCCAGAGACGTGGCCATGAAGATGCAAGCAGAAGGCGAAGGCGTGGTGCTGGATCAGTTTGGCAATAGCGACAATCCCTTGGCTCATTATGAAACCACCGGCCCGGAAATCTGGCGCGACACCGGCGGTAAAGTCACCCATTTTATTTCCAGTATGGGCACCACTGGCACCATCATGGGCGTATCGCGTTATTTGAAAGAGCAAAACCCGAACATACAAATCATCGGTGTGCAGCCGGAAGAGGGCAGTCAAATCCCCGGCATACGCAAATGGCCAGAGGCGTATTTGCCAACAATTTACGATGCCAAACGGGTCGATGCGCTGCGTTATGTCAGCCAAGCCCAAGCGGAAAATACCACCCGTAAATTAGCGGCAGAAGAAGGTATTTTTGCCGGCATCTCGAGTGGTGGTGCGCTTTATGCGGCCTTGCAGTTAGCTAAAGAAGTGGAAAATGCCGTGATTGTGACCATCGTTTGCGATCGCGGCGATCGCTACTTGTCCACCGGGGTGTTTCCCGCTTAAGCAGTCGGCTCATGCAGCGCCTACTTGTTTTTACTTGTTTTTTATTCGCCAGCCTAGGCAGTCAAAGCGCCCATGCCATCAGCGCAATGCGGGTGGAAGTAGGCGAAATTATCACCCCAGCCGTCAAAATAAGAAATGCTGAGTTAAATCTCAATTTGCACGACGAGACCCCTAAGCTCGCATTAAAAGCCGAGCTAAAAACTAATCAAACCGCCACTTTTTTGCCATTTAGCCTCAGTTGTGGGGAATTGAGCAGCACTCAGGCTGGCCAATGGGATTGTTTGCAAGGCCGCTTTCAGGCCAAGCAAAGTCAGGTGCCGTTTTCCTTGCATGCGCAGCTGCGCCCTGAGCAATTTGCCTTTGATTTGCAGTTTACCGATGCGCAATTTAGCGATGCGTCCGGCTTGCATGCTGGGGAAAAATTAAGTGGTCAAATCAAGTTGTCGGCTAAGCAGGCGCTTGGCGTTTGGCAGTGGCAAGGCTTGCTGCGCTGGGATGCCGGCGAGCTGTATTGGCAACCGTTTTATTTTGCCAAGCCGGGCAATCAATTGGACATGCAAGGCCGTTTTGCGGAGACCAATTTGTGGGTGGATAAGGCCAATTTGTTGGTCAGCGGGGTGGGCAGAGTGACGGCTATGGGCCACATCAATACCGCGACTAAACAGCTAATAGACGCCAGCATCAGTGCGCAGGATGTGGATTTTGCTGGATTGTATGGGGTGTTTTTAAAGCCCATGATGGAAAAGTCTGTGTTTGGTAACTTGACGGTATCGGGCCAAGCCGACTGGCAGATTGATTTGCAAAGTGGCCAAGCCAGTCGTTTCGAGCTTAATTTACGCGATGCCAACATCGCTGACAATAATGGCAAATTTGCTTTCAATCAGTTGCAAGCGCACCTGCCATGGGATTACGAGCGCGTTAAAACGCAGACGGTGGCTTATGCCTCGGGGCATGTGCTCAATATGCCTTTGGGTGAAACGCAATTGCAAGCAGAGGTGAACCGCTATGCCTTGAGTGCATCCAAGCTAAGCTTGCCATTGTTGGACGGCGCGCTTAACTTTACCGACCTGTCGGCGGCGGTTATTGATGAGCAATGGTATTGGCACGTGAGCATGAATTTAACGCCGATTAGCATGGCGAAATTTAGTCAGGCACTGGGTTGGCCTAGCATGCAAGGTAAGATTTCTGGGCAAGTGCCGCAAGTGAGTTACGCAGATAAACAGTTGCTGATGAATGGGGCGATGACCTTCAATGTGTTTAATGGCAGCGTAGGCATGAACCATTTGAAAATTGATGACCCCTTGGGTGTGGTGCCCCGATTAAATGCGGATTTAAGCATGCGTCAATTGGACTTGGGCGAACTAACCCGTACCTTTAGCTTTGGTAGGATAGAAGGCAAGTTGGATGGCGACGTGAAAAATATGCGCTTAGAAAACTGGAAGCCGGTTTACTTGGATGCTTCCATACGAACCAGTCCAGGCCGACAGGTCAAGAAAATTTCACAACGTGCGGTGGAGAATATTACCGCGCTGGGTGGAGAAGGTACGGCCGCGGCTGTGCAACGCACTTTTTTGCAGTTTTTTAAAGAATTTAACTACGAGACGATAGGCTTAAGTTGTAAATTACGGCAAGATGTCTGTGAGATGGCAGGGGTGGAGCCCAACGCCGTAGGCTATGTGATCGTTAAAGGCCAAGGTTTGCCGGCGGTGAATGTTAATGGTTATACGCAACGCATCAGCTTGTCGGATTTGTTGGCAAGAATTAAACGCATTACCGATGGCAATAGCAAAGCCGTGATTCAGTAAGGCGAGAGCAAGCAAGCTCTTGCGAACAAGGAGATAAGCATGAAAAAAATAGTAAGTGGCTTGGCGATGGCCTTACTGCTGCCAGCTTGCGTGACCATTAATATCTACTTTCCGGCTGCTGCTGCAGAAAAAGCTGCCGATAAAATCATTGATGACGTATGGCGTTTGCAAGACGCGGCGCCTGCGCCTAAGAAAGAGGAGGCCCCGAAATGAGCGAATTATTTAAAGGATACGGCATGAAAGCTGCGATCAAAAGCGTCATTATTGGACTGCTGTGCGCAGTCAGCTTAGCCCATGCGGCGGCGGATTTAGAGTTAAATACGCCTGCCGTTTCGGCCTTGAAAAGCAGCATGCAGGCCCGCCATGGGCAATTGGCAGCGCACTATATGAGTGGCGCCATAGGTTTGACTAAGGACGGTTTAATTGCTTTACGTGATGCCACGCTGGCGCCACTTAAAGACAGGCAAGGCATCAACGCCTTGGTCACGGCAGAAAATAACGACAGAGTGGCTTTGTATAAAGAAATTGCGGCGGGCAACGGCCACCCTGAATGGCGCGGTGAAATCCAACAAACCTTTGCTGGTCGTTGGATAGATAAAGCGCAAGCCGGTTGGTATTATGAAAGCGGCAGCGCTTGGGTGAAAAAATGACCCCGAGTTTAGTGTTTGATATAGAAACCATCCCCGACACCGATGGTTTGCGTAAGTTACACGATTTGCCGGCAGATACCTCCGACGAAGACGTCGCCAACATCGCTTTCCATCAGCGTCGCCAGCAAAATAGCACGGATTTTTTAGCCTTACACCTGCAACGCATCTGTGCGATTTCTTGTGCGTTACGCGAAGGCAACCATTTTAAAGTGTGGACCTTGGGTGACGCACAATCGACTGAAGCAGAAATCATACAACGCTTCTTTGACGGCATTGATAAGTACACGCCACAAATTGTGTCATGGAATGGCGGTGGGTTTGATTTACCGGTATTGCATTATCGTGGCTTGATACACGGCATCAACGCCGCGCGCTATTGGGATTTGGGCGAAGACGATAAAGACTTTAAATGGAATAACTACATTAGCCGTTACCACATGCGTCATTTGGATTTAATGGATGTCATGGCCATGTTTAATGCACGGGCCAATGCACCCTTGGATGATGTGGCTAAGCTGTGTGGCTTCCCCGGCAAACTGGGCATGGATGGCAGCAAGGTTTGGGATGCGTATAAAGCCGGCAAGTTGGACGAGATACGCAATTACTGCGAGACCGATGTGGCGAATACCCACTTGGTGTTTTTACGCTTCAAGCTGATGCGCGGCCAATTAACCCAAGCGGCTTACGACCAAGAAATCGCCTTGGTGCGCGACACTTTAAGCGGCTACCAGCAGAGTGGTGGCACCCAGCATTGGGCTGAGTTTTTGGCGGCCTGGCAGTAAAATTACCCCAAACCTATTCACCACAGAGACACAGAGAAAACCTTAAGCCACCTTATTGTTTACATGCCTGTCATTCTCGTCATTTCTAAGTAGGTCGGGCTTTAGCCCGAAAATAATTATGTCGGACTAAAGCCCGACCTACAGGCTTGAAATTTGTATGTAGGAGCGCAATTTATTGCGCGAATTACCAAGAATGGCTAGGCTTACCTTCGCGCAAGCGCCTCCAAATCCTTTAAACATCGCATTTGTAGGAGCGGACTGTGACCGCGAAAGCAACAGTGCAATTCGCGAAATAAATTGCGCTCCTACATACGACTTTTCAAGAAATTTATTTCTTAGAAAATCGGAGTGCCTATGGTACAACACCATGCGAATGATATTGGTGTTTTTATCTGTTTTTATCTGTGTTTATCCGTGTGCATCTGTGGCGAGATTGGCTTTTCTTAGCGTGTCTGCAGTAAAATAGCCACCATGAGAAAAAGACGCAACAAATCCAGCGCAGACCTAGCGCTCAGCCCCGTTTTGACCACCAACATAGAATCGCTAGACCAAGAAGGGCGTGGCGTTGCTCACGTGGAGGGCAAGACGATATTCATAGACGGCGCACTGCCGCTAGAAAAGGTCACTTTTCGCTCGCACCGCATTAAGCCCAGCTACGAAGTGGCGAATGCCATTGATATTCTCAAGCAATCTAACCAACGCGTGACCCCGAAATGCCCGCACTTTGGGCTGTGCGGTGGCTGTAAATTGCAGCATTTGGATTTTGCGGCGCAGGTAGCGAACAAGCAGCGTTTGTTGGAAAATGATCTCTGGCATATCGGGCAAGTCAAACCGAATACTATGTTGCCGCCGATTTATGGCCCAACTTGGGGTTACCGACATAAAGCTCGGCTAAGCGTTAAGTACGTGGAAAAGAAACAACGCGTGCTGGTGGGCTTTAATGAAAAAGCCACCCGTTATGTCGCTGACATGAACAGTTGCGAGGTGCTGGTGCCGGAAGTGTCGCGGCTGATCGAACCATTACAAGGCATGATTCTGCAGCTTAGTCTGCGGGATAAGTTGCCACAAATAGAATTGGCTGTGGGTGAGCCGGTGGCGCCAGGACGGCTACCGGTTATCGTGTTGATTTTGCGCATTATGGCGCCGTTGACATCGCAAGACGAAGCCTTGTTGAGCGCATTTGCCGATGCACATGCCGTGCAGATTTGGACGCAAAGCAAAGGCCCAGACACCATTAAACCATTTTACCCACCGGCGGATGATGCGTTGCCGGCATTGCAATACAGCTTGCCAGAGTTTGCGCTGACTTACCCGTTTAAGCCGAATGAGTTTACCCAAGTTAACCCGCAAATTAATCAAGTGATGATACGCCGGGCCATGCAACTACTGAATCCGCAGTTGCATGAGAAGATTGCCGATTTCTTTTGTGGTATAGGCAACTTCACCTTGCCCATAGCCCGCAGTGGTGCGCAAGTCTTGGGTTTGGAAGGCTTGGCCAATTTGGTGGACAGGGCCAATGAAAGCGCTGCGCTCAATGGCATAACTAATAGCCAATTTGGTGTGGCCGATTTGTTTAAGATGTCGCCTGAAGCTTTAACCGGTTTAGGCCGCTTTGATAAATGGCTGGTCGACCCACCGCGCGATGGCGCTTTTGAATTGATTAAAGCCCTGGATGCTAGCAACAGCCCACAGCGCATCGTTTATGTGTCATGCAACCCGGCCACTTTGGCGCGCGATGCTGGTATTTTAGTGAATGAAAAAGGCTATAGCCTGCAAGCTGCCGGCGTGATTAATATGTTTCCACACACCTCGCACGTGGAATCGATTGCCTTGTTTGAATTGATGTAGCAGTCATGTAGGAGTACCCGTGGTACAAGAAACTTGTTGCAAATAAACAACAGGCTGTGTTTTTCCCACCACCACTTGATAAATATCAAATCGACCGCCTAAGCCTTTGGCTATCATTCCTTATCTAAATTTTGTTTGTCTTAATTTATCAAGTGGAGAGTTCTAAAATGAAAAAATCCTTATTAGTTGTGGCTTTGCTTTCAGCATTTGCGCCAGTATTAGCGCAAGCAGAAGCGGGTGACATTGTGGTGCGTTTACGTGCAACCAATGTTAACCCAAGCACTAAAAGTACTTTAGGTGAAACAACCGATTCAGTCTATGGTGCTGGTACTGCAGCTAGTCTTTACGGTAGCGCCACTGCTGATTTGCAAGTTGACACTAATACCATTCCTGAGTTGGATATTTCTTACTACTTCACGAAAAACATTGCGGCCGAATTGATTTTAGCGGTTGGTACGCGCCATGATGTAACAGTTTCTGGTACTACCGGTTCAGTAGCGAAGAATTTGGGTAGTGTGAACCTATTGCCTCCTACTTTAACTGCGCAATGGCACTTTAACCCAGACCAAATGATAGACCCGTATGTTGGTGCTGGTGCTGCATTTGTATTGGGCTTGGACCGTAAATTGACAGCCAATGTTGGAAGTACTGCTTTGCCGATTCGTATTGACAGAAGCGCGTTTGGTGCGGTGTTGCAAGCTGGTTTTGACGTGAATTTGAAAGACAAATGGTTGGTAAACTTTGACGTTAAAAAAATCTGGTTTAATACAGATGTGAAATTAGATGCAACTGCGGCTGGCTTGACACCTACAGGCTATCAAAAAATTGACAACCTAGACATCAACCCATTGGTAGTCAGTGTTGGTATCGGTAAAAAATTCTAATCTACTAGTTTAGTAGCGGAACAGCTGGTTCCACTTTAGCCTCTGCCTTAGGGTAGGGGCTTTTTTATGGGCGGTAGATAGAGATGTTGTAGGAGCGATCTTTAGATCGCGAAAGCAAAGGTGCAATTCGCGCAATAAATTGCGCTCCTACAGATTGAACATTTAAAATTCGTGAAGTATCTTGTCCGTAGAATCTATGACATAAATGTCATGATTCATACGCCACAGACCGCTCCTACATACGACTTTTCAAGAAATTTATTTCTTAGAAAATCGGCGTGCCTGTGGTGCAAATGCGATGTTTAAAGGATTTTGGAGAATCGAGCGCTGTTACGGTCGGTTTGCAGGTGGCGGTCAAAGACCATGGCAACGGCGCGAACAAAGAACCAGCCGGTGTCGGTGACTTGCAGGCCATCTTCTTCCAGTTGCAGCATGTCGATTTCTTCTAGGGCTTTGAGTGCTTCCATTTCGTCGGCAAAATAGCTTTTGAAGTCCAGCATGTAGGCCAGCTCGATGGCTTCGTATTGCAGTGCGCCTTGGCACATGATGGCCATGATGACGGCGCGACGCACGATGTCGTCACGGGATAAGGCTAAGCCGCGTACCACAGGAAAGCGGCCGTGGTTAAGGTGGTCGTAATACTCTTCTATGGTTTTGGCGTTTTGGCTGTAAGTCGAGCCCACGCGGCCTATGGCCGATACGCCTAAGCTGATTAAATCGCAATCGGGTTGCGTGCTGTAGCCTTGGAAGTTGCGGTGCAAGCGGCCTTGGCGTTTGGCGATGGCCAAGTCGTCGTCGGGTAGGGCAAAGTGATCCATGCCCACGTAGACATAACCGGCGGCGATAAACGCTTTTAAGGCGCTGCCTAGCATGGTGATTTTGTCTGCGGCTGCCGGCAACTCGTACTCGCTGATGCGGCGTTGTGGTTTAAAGCGATCCGGCAAATGCGCGTAGCCGTATAAAGCAATGCGGTTAGGTTTGAGCTCAACCACTTGCGCCAAGGTGCGGTTAAACGACTCCGGCGTTTGCATGGGTAGGCCGTAAATTAAATCGACATTGACCGATTTAAAGTGATGGCGCCTGGCCGCATCCACCAAAGAGAATACCTGCTCGGCAGGCTGTATGCGGTGCACGGCTTTTTGCACGGCCGGGTCAAAATCTTGTACGCCAAAGCTAAGGCGGTTAAAGCCTAAGTCTGCCAAATGCTTGAGCCGTTGTTCGTTAACCGTGCGTGGGTCGACTTCGATGGAGTATTCGCCACCCGCTGCAAAGACAAAGTTACGCTTGAGCATGGCCATCAGTTCAGTCAATTCTTCGTCGGAGAAGAAGGTGGGTGAACCGCCACCCAAATGCAATTGCGATATGGTTTGCCCGGCGCCTAAGTGCTCTATGTGTAAGTCGATTTCACGGCTTAAATAGCGCAAATACTCCACGCTGCGCTCGTGGTGTTTGGTGACGATCTTGTTGCAGGCACAAAAAAAGCACAAAGATTCACAAAAAGGAATGTGCACATAAATGGACAGAGGCTGTGTGGAGGTCATAGCGCGACGCTGCTCCAGTGCCGACATGTAGGCCTCTTGCGTAAATGCCTCAACAAACCTGTCGGCAGTAGGGTAAGAGGTATACCTAGGACCAGAAATGTCGTATTTTTTTAAGGTCTCGATGCTCACCCCAGGCATGATGTTGTCCAGAGTAGGCGTAGTCGTTTCGTTGGTAGCGCTCATAATTTTATTCTGCAATTATCTCAGGGTGCCACTATGACAGTTTTATTATGCTGGCGATTTGATACATATCAAAAGATAGTGTGGTAGCAATTAAAATGATTTATAGCCAATACATCGGCTAACTGGGTCTAGCCATTAAGTCCTGAAAACGCTATGCTGTGAGCTTGTGAAGGTAATTATCAACTATGAACATCGCAACAACCCCAGAAACCATTAAAGTCGCTTGCTCTGGCTGCAATTTGCGTGAGCTTTGCATGCCGGTCAATTTTGACGCAGAGGACATGAAGCGCCTTGATGAAGTGGTGGCCACGCGTCACCATGTAAAACAAGGCGAACTGTTATTTAGGGACGGTGAGCCGTTCAAATCTTTATTTGCCATACGCACCGGGTTTTTTAAAACCAGCGTATCCACTGCCGACGGCCATGAGCAGGTGACCGGTTTTCAAATGGCGGGCGAAATCATTGGCTTGGATGGCATCGTTACTGACCAACACAGTTGCAATGCCGTGGCTTTGGAAGATGCCGAGGTGTGTGTCATGCCTTTTGCTAACGTTGAAGAGTTGTCGCGCGAGTTTCCGGTGTTGCAGCGCCATGTGCATAAAATCATGAGCCGTGAGATTGTGCGGGAAAACAGCATGATGTTGCTTATCGGCAATATGCGTTCTGAAGAGCGTTTGGCGGCGTTTTTATTAAACCTAGTGCAGCGTTTGCATGCCCGTGGTTTTTCTCAATCAGAAATTGTCTTGCGTATGTCGCGTGAGGAAATTGGCAGCTACCTAGGCATGAAGTTAGAAACGGTGAGTCGGGCTTTTTCTAAATTCAGCGATGAAGGCATCATAGAAGTTAAACAGCGTTACGTTGGCATATTAGATGCCGATGCCTTGAAGAAAATTGTTAACCCGACTGGCCGCGTTTAGCTTGGGCCTCGCCCGCGTATGCATTAGCGCCGCTCTTGCTTGTAAACCATGACTGACCCTCAGTATTTAACAGTAGAAGACCATAACCGCGATGTCAGTGGCATGCGCTATGTCTATCCGGTGGTTTCCAGGCGGGCCGGTGGCGTCTCCATAGGCATCAATCTCAATGTGAATAACGCCTGCAATTGGCGCTGCGTGTACTGCCAAGTGCCTAATTTGAGCCGTGGCACGCCACCGCCTGTCGATGTGCCTTTGCTGGAAAAAGAATTACGGCAATTCCTGCAAGATGCACTGCACGGGGATTTTATGACGCGCTATGTGGCTGAGGGCGACCGGCAATTGCAAGACATTGCTTTTTCAGGCAACGGTGAACCCACCAGCGCAAAAGAATTTCCTGAGATTTTAACCATGCTGGAAAGGGTGTTGCACGACTTTAATTTGTTGGGCAAGGATCTGGGTCAGGATCAGCCGCATCCGATTAAGGTGCGCTTAATCAGCAACGGCAGTTTAATGGACAAGCCAGCGGTGTTGGCTAGTTTGAAGCATCTGGCTAAATTAAATGGCGAAGTGTGGTTTAAGTTGGACGCAGGCACGGAGGCCGGTATTGCACGCATCAATGATGTGCACATCAAGCCAGAAACACATCTACAACGACTTAGAAACTGTGCCGCGCTATGCCCAACCTTTATACAAACCTGCGTATTTGGCATGGACGGTGAGCCACCCAGTGAAGCAGACATATTAGCCTATTTGGCACGCCTGGCTGAGGTGAAGGATGTTGTGCTGGGGGTGCATCTGTACGGTTTGGCTCGCCCTTCTTACCAAGCTGAAGCGCCGAGATTAAGCCGTTTACCACACGAATGGTTGGCTGATTTAGGTGCTCGCATCAAGGCGCTGGGTTTAAGCGTGCAAGTCAGCGACTAGCCTGCTATAGCACCTGACTATGGTACCTGACTATGGGGCACCTAGCGGGCATCCGCTAAAAAGCCTGCCACGGCCCGTTTAAATGGGCTAATCCGATTACCGATTCGAATGGCACCGGCGCGTAACAGGCGTGCTGGCAGGCTGTCGCTGGCATACAGTTTGGCTATGGCGTGGGTGGCTAAAAACAAGGGCTTGGTGTGGCGTCTGTGGGCTTGTTCGTAGCGCCGTAGCAAGCTGCTGGAGGCGATGTCTTGCTGTTTATTTAATGCGGTTTTAATTTCACTGGCTAGGCAAGCTATGCCGGATAACCCAAAATTAAAACCGTGTGCAGTCACTGGGTGCATGCCCACCGCTGCATCACCGACTAGGGCGAAGCGCGGACCGACCAAGCGTTTGGCATAAGCCGTGACCAAAGGGTAGGTGTGGCGCGTGGATACTAGGCGCATGGCGCCGAGACGGTGTTTGAATCTGGCCGTTACCTCCTGGTTAAATTCCAGCTCAGTTAACTTCATTAACTCGGCCATTTCATCGGGTGCTAGGGTGATCACCACGGACGACTGGGAGCCGTTCATGGGCAATAAGGCTAAGGTTTGGCCGTAATCAAACCATTCCCACGCCGTGTGCTCGTGATCCTGTGTGTGGCCCATGACGCAGACCAGCATGGTTTTGCCGAAGTCGTGCATGTCGGCGGCGATGCCCATGGCTCGGCGTGTTTCTGAAAAGCGACTGTCGGCGGCGATGAGCAATTGGCTGGTGATAACATCGTCGTTGCTAAGTGTCACGCGCACGCCATCTTTTTCCTGCTGTATGTGCCGCACTTGCACCTCGGTTTGGATGCTGATGCTGGCGTGACTTGCCGCCACGGCATAAGCCGCCGAACGGATTTCATGGTTGGCTAGCAAGTAGCCCAGTTCGCTTTTTTTGCTTAAGTCATGGCCGATATTGAGTGACAGCAAGGAGCTACCATTGAACACACGCGCATCGCGTAGGGGGGAAATGGCTTGCGCCGGTACGCGCTGCCATACGCCTAACTCGTTTAGCAATTGAACGGAGTGATGGGTTAAAGCAATTTCGCGACCATCAAATGCCGGTTGAGCAATGCTGGTCAGGTTTTGCCGTTCAAGCACGGTGATGCTTAAACCGGTTTCAGCTAAGGCGCTGGCCAAGCATAGGCCGCTAGGCCCAGCACCGATGATGAGGATATCGGTTTGGGCGTGCATGATTTAGGGTTGCGCAGCCGGCATTGGAGTGACGCCAGTAGCGGCATGATTGCGCGCTTGTATGGCTGGCGCTAGGCTGTCTTGTTGGGCTTTCAAGGTTTTGTTGATGTCTAGCCCATGTTGGTAATAGTTTTGATCTATCACCGGGTCTGGGCTATGCACAGCAATGTAGGCGGTGATCACGCCAGCAATGATGACCAGTAAAGGGCCGGCAATTAAGAACCAAACATAGCCGTAGCGCCACCAAGTCTTAGTATCCAGTTCTTGCATTGCATTTTCCTTTTAGCAGACGTAAATCCACGCCCATTATTTAATCTAGTACGCTATTTTAGCGCAGTAATTATGCCTAGCGAGGTACCAGGAACACCGATTTTTCTGAGACCACGTCTTTTGTTTCAATAGACTCAATCTCAAATTTAATCTTGTGTGAGCCGGCATCAAGTGAGCCGTCTGGTATTTTCAAATCCACAATGACCCAGCGTGATTCTGCTGGATTGACTAGGATGGTTTTTAGGTCATCTTCACCGTCATCGTGATCACTGGCCGCTTCTGTTTCAACCGTGATGCCTTCAATGCCAGTGACATTTAGGGTGTAGTGCTGCGGCGATTCTGTGCCATTCATGATTTGTAGGCGGTATACATTTTCTAATTTACCGTCGTCGCTTAAGCGTGCCATGACGCCTCTGTCTCGTACCACATCAACACGGAACGGCGTTCTAAACCACAAGCTGGTCATCACCGCGGCAATTAAGAGCAGCAACACGCTGGCGTAGATTAACACGCGTGGCCGTAGTATGCGGCGCAGCATTTGGCCGTGGGTCCAGTGGTTGTTGATGGCATTTTGCGTGGAGTATTTTACTAGGCCACGATCGTAGCCCATTTTGTCCATGACGGTGTCGCACACATCTGCGCAGGCGCCACAGCCTATGCATTCGTATTGCAGGCCTTTACGTATGTCTATGCCGGTAGGGCAGACCTGTACGCAGAGGTTGCAGTCTATGCAGGAACCTAATTTTTGTGACTTGATGTCGGCTTTGCGTGAGCGTCCACCACGCGGTTCGCCACGCGCTTCGTCGTAGGTCACAACCAAGGTGTCGTCATCGAACATGGCACTTTGAAAGCGTGCATATGGGCACATGTATTTACATACTTGCTCGCGCATAAAGCCGGCGTTACCGTAGGTGGCGAAGCCATAAAAGAATACCCAGAAGGTTTCCCATGGGCTTAGGCTAAAATTAGAAACCGCGACCAATAACTCGCGTATCGGTGTGAAGTAACCAACAAAGGTGAAGCCTGTCCACAGTGCAAAGGCAATCCAAACAAAATGCTTGGCGCCTTTACGGGCTAATTTTTCTGGCGACATGGCTGCCGCGTCCAGTTTCATGCGGGTAGCGCGATCGCCTTCAATTTTCCGTTCTATCCAGATGAAGATTTCCGTGTACACGGTTTGTGGGCAAGTGTAGCCACACCATAGGCGGCCAGCGATGGCGGTGAACAGGAATAAGGACAGGGCCGAGATGATGAGGATGGCCGTGAGGTAAATCAAGTCTTGTGGGTACAAGACCAATTTGAATATGTAAAACCGTTTGCTTTCTAGGTTAAATAATAGCGCTTGGCGTTGACCCCATTCCAACCAAGGTACGCCGTAAAAGAATAGCTGGGTAAGCCAGATCATGACCCATCGCCATTGGGTAAAAAAGCCTGAGACACTGCGTGGGTATACTTTGTCTTGCGCTTCGTAGAGTGAAATAACAACCTCGTTAGCAGCGGCCGCATTTTTAGTGGCTTTGCTGGGTTTCTTTTCATCTGGCGTATTGGTCATGACTCACTTTCACTTACATAGGACTTGCGAATAAAAAAGTTGCATGCAGTATCACCACATGCAACTTCATGGGCTTGCTACAACGGTTTATTTATTTGATAAACCGTAAACGTAGGAAGCCACCACATGGATTTGTGCTTCGGTTAAGCGGCCAGCTTGCGCAGGCATTTGGTTAACTTTACCTTCGTTAATGCGTTTGATGATGGCAGCTTCGCCAGCACCGTGTAACCATACACTATCGCTCAAGTTAGGTGCGCCAATCGCTTGGTTACCTTTACCATCAGCGCCGTGACAAGCAGCACAAGCCGTGAATTTCTCTTTACCTAAACCTGCGCGACCGGAATCGTGCATGCTGCCAGACAAGCTTAAAACGTAGTTAGCTACATTTTTCACGTCTTCCTCATTACCCACTGCACCACCCATAGGAGGCATCATGCCGATACGACCGCCAGTGATGGTTTCTTTGATTTTTTCTGGACTGCCGCCGTGTATCCAGTCTTGGTCGGCTAGGTTAGGGAAGCCGCGGCTACCTTTTGCATCAGAACCGTGGCATTGCGCACAATTGTTCATGAACAAACGCTCGCCAATCGCCTTAGCTTCTGGGTTTTTGGCTAAGTCTTCAGTGCTCATGGCGGTGTATTTTGCATACAAAGGCTCTAAAGCTTTGTTGGCATCGGCCACTTCTTTGTCATATTGACCGTTTTGTGACCAGCCTAATTTGCCGGCGTAATCACCCAAGCCTGGGTAAGCACTTAAGTAAAATAGAGCAAAGATTATGGTTAAGATGAACATGCCTACCCACCAGCGAGGCAGAGGGTTGTTCATTTCACGCAAGTCTTGATCCCAAACGTGGCCGTTGGTGCCATCACTGCTAGTTTCCACTTTGATCTTGCTGGTGCGCCATAACAAGAGGGCGCAACCAAATATACCAAGCAAGGAGATGGCAGTAATGAATACTGGCCAAAAATTACTCGTAAAGTCACTCATTTTATTTTCCTTTGGTTTTTTACTGCCACCATGGGTGGCAGTATTTTATCTATAGTCTACTTAACTCTGTTCGTCTTGAAACGGAAGGTTAGCTGCATCTTTGAAGTCTGAGGTGTTTCTGCGTTGCCAAACCCAAACTAGGATGCCGATAAATACAATAAAGCTAACGATGGTGGTCAAGATACGTAGCGAATTAATGTCCATTTGATTAAGTCCTATTTAAATCGATTATTTGAGGTGTATACCTAACACTTGCAAATAAGCAATCAAGGCATCTAGCTCAGTTTTACCTTTGGTGGCCTCTACTGCGCCAGCAATGTCAGCATCGGTGTAAGGCACGCCTACTGCACGTAATGCTTTCATGTGGGCTGGCATGGCTTCTGCATTGACCAAGTCTTTTTCTAACCAAGGGTAGGCTGGCATGATGGATTCAGGCACCAAATCCCTAGGATTGATTAAGTGGATGCGTTGCCATTCATCGCTGTATTTACCGCCTACACGAGCCAAGTCTGGACCGGTACGTTTACTGCCCCATTGGAATGGGTGGTCGTAAACCGATTCACCTGCCACAGAGTAGTGACCGTAGCGCAAGGTTTCTGCACGGAACGGACGTATCATTTGTGAGTGGCAGTTGTAACAACCTTCACGGGTGTAGATGTCACGGCCAGCCAGTTGAACGGCGGTGTAAGGCTGTAAGCCTGTAATCGGTTCAGTGGTGGATTTTTGGAAGAACAGCGGCACGATTTCCACCAATCCACCAAATGCGACCGTCACTAAAATCAGCACTATCATAAGAAAGTTGCTGGTTTCTATCTTTTCGTGGCTAAAGCCTTTTTTTGTTTCATGATTCGACATAATGATTTCCTTAAGCGTGAGCAGAGGCAGCTGGAATAGAAGCGATGGCTGCTTTACCGCTGGTTGCTGTTTTAATGACGTTCCACAACATGATGGACATGCCACTTAGATAAAGCAGGCCGCCTACCATACGAGTGATGTAGTAAGGTGTTTTAGCCTTAACGCTTTCTACGAAGGTATAAGTCAATGTACCGTCCGCATTAATGGCGCGCCACATTAAGCCTTCCATCACACCAGAGATCCAAAGGGCAGCGATGTATAGCACGATACCTATGGTGGCTAGCCAGAAGTGCAACTCGATGGCTTTGATGCTGTACATTTGTTTTTGACCAAACAAGCGTGGAATCATGTAGTAGATAGCGCCCATGGACACTAAGCCCACCCAACCTAAAGCGCCAGAGTGCACGTGGCCTACGGTCCAGTCGGTGTAGTGAGATAAGGAGTTCACGGTTTTAATTGCCATCATAGGGCCTTCAAAAGTACTCATGCCGTAGAAAGACAGAGAAACAATCAAGAAGCGTAGGATAGGGTCAGTGCGTAATTTGTGCCAAGCACCAGACATGGTCATGATGCCGTTGATCATACCGCCCCAACTTGGCGCTAATAATACTAGTGAGAACACCATGCCTAATGATTGAGTCCAATCAGGTAAGGCGGTGTAATGTAGGTGGTGAGGACCCGCCCACATGTAGGTGAAAATCAATGCCCAAAAGTGCACGATAGATAAGCTGTAGGAATACACAGGACGACCGGCTTGTTTAGGCACGAAGTAGTACATGATGCCCAAGAAACCTGCTGTTAAGAAGAAACCCACTGCGTTGTGACCATACCACCATTGCACCATGGCATCTTGTACGCCAGCATAGGCTGAATACGATTTCATGAATTCGGCTGGAATGGCTGCGCTGTTAACAATGTGCAACAAAGCCACAGTAATGATGAATGCGCCGAAGAACCAATTGGCCACGTAAATATGTTTTACTTTTCGTGTGCCTATGGTGCCGAAGAATACGATGGCATAACACACCCAAGTCACTGCAATCAGCAAGTCAATTGGCCATTCTAGTTCGGCATACTCTTTACCTTGGGTGAAGCCTAAAGGTAAGGATACGGCCGCTGCAACAATGACTAATTGCCAAGCCCAGAATGTAAAGCTGGCTAGCTTAGGCATAAATAGCTTGGTTTGACAGGTGCGCTGTACGACATAGTATGAGGTGGCAAACAAAGTACAGCCACCAAATGCAAAAATCACCGCATTGGTATGCAGTGGTCTTAAACGACCAAAACTGGTCCAAGGTAAGCCGAGATTGAGTTCTGGCCAGACAAGTTGCGAGGCGATAATGACGCCTACCAACATGCCCACCACGCCCCAAACCACGGCCATGATAGAAAACTGCCGTATAACACCATCGCTATACGTGTTCGAACTTACATTTAGGTCTTGCATTTGGTTTCCCCCATGGTACTAATTGATAATACTTTGTGATTTTTCACACGTGACATTTTGTCGCACATCGATGCCAGCCAAATTGATTTATATCAAGAGATAAGCAAACTATTAATTTTCAAACTGTTGATTTTCAATCGTGATCTATAAACGTGGCTAAATCGGATTGGCATAATTATAAGCTATTTCTGGCCTAGGTATTATTGGAAGGTATGGCTGTAGCGTAAAAATTACTCACTTGTGAGCCAAGTACGCAACGCATTAAAGATAATCGAGTAAAATTCTGCGCATGTTCTTTATTTATCGTCTATTAAGTGGCTTTTTACTTGCTTTGATGCTGACGCTCAGCGCCTGCAAGCCAGCCGATCAGCCGACATCTGCTACGCATGAACTGGTCTTTGCCATTAGCCAAGCCCCATTAACGCTCGATCCTAGGTACGCCACCGATGCGGCATCCGAGCGGCTGAATCGTTTGCTGTACCAGAGTTTGGTGGAGTTTGCTGATGACGGCAAACCGCAAGCCAGTTTAGCCAGTTGGCAGCAACTGAGCCCGCTGCTATACCGCTTTAGTCTCAATAAAAACCGTCGTGCTTTTTATTACCCTCAATTCGCCGGGCAAAAGTCAAAAGTCAGGGCGGTAAACGCTCACGATGTTAAGGCCACGTATGATTCCTTGATGGTGCTGTCCGATTCGCCGCACAGTGCAGAGTTCAGCAACGTAAAAAATATTGTTGTGCAGGATGATGCCAGCGTGCTGTTTTACTTAAAAAAACAAGACCAGCATTTTCCGGCTAAATTGTTGCTGGGCATAATGCCCGCTGAGCTGATAAAAAGTCGCCATGATTTCGCCCATTTTCCAGTCGGTAGTGGCCCCTTGGTGTTGCTGGATAGCCAAAATAAATGGCGCTTGCAACGCCTTAAAGACGGACAACGCATCACCCTCATCGAGGTAAAAGACCCCACTGTGCGCATGCTGAAGTTATTGCACGCTGAAGTGGACTTGATACAAGGCGACTTGCCGCCAGAATCCGTGCGTTATCTGCAGACCAAGCCGACCATCAAAGTTAAGCTAAGTGAGGGGGTGAATTTTTCTTACCTAGGTTTAAACATGCAGGATGCGCAATTGAAGAAACTCAAGGTTAGGCAAGCGTTGGCGCATGCCATAGACCGCGAAGCCATCATTAAAAAAGCCATGTTAAGCCACACCCGTTTAGGGGGCGCCATATTGCCGCCTGAGCATTACTTGCAGCGGCAAGTTTTGCCGGCTTATCGCTATGATCCGGCCTTGGCTAGAAGCTTACTGTTGGAAGCGGGTGTAAGCTTGCCGCTGAAACTGGTCTATAAAACCTCAACCGATGCCCAGCGTGTCAGGTTGGCGACAATGTTGCAAGCGCAGATGCGTGCTGCCGGCATAGACTTGGAAATACGCAGTTTGGATTGGGCGACTTTTTTTGCTGAAATTAAACAAGGCAATTTTCAGCTGTATGGTCTAACTTGGGTGGGTGTAAAAACGCCGGATATCTACAGCCAGGCGTTTGCTTCAAGCAGCGTGCCGCCAAATGGCTTTAATCGAGGCCGTTACCAAGATGCCGTATTGGATCAATTGTTGATTAAAGAAGATTGGCTGGCTGTGACGCAACGCATCCACCAGCAGCTACCTTACATTCCCTTATGGTACGAAGGCCAGTTTGCTGCCATGGCTAAATCCATAGAAAATTATTCGCCCAAAGCCGATGGGAATTGGGACGATTTAGCTACAATAAGCGCCTATGCACATTGATATTTCATTGCAAGAGCAGTGCTTGAATTTGTTCGACGGCAACAACACGTTGTTGGCCAGTTACCGTATATCCAGTGCGGCCAACGGCCCAGGCTGTCAAAAAAACAGCGGCTGCACGCCCTTAGGTCGACACACAGTCCGAGCGAAAATTGGCGCGGGTGCGCCGGTCAACAGCGTGTTTGTTGGTCGTAGACTGACCGGTGAATTATGCAGTCCGGCATTGATGGCGGCTTTTCCTGATCGTGATTGGATATTAACCCGCATATTGTGGTTGTCCGGAACTGAGCTAGGCCTCAATAGGTTGGGCGATGTTGATACCATGCAACGCTACATCTACATCCACGGCACGCCCGATAGCAATCCAATGGGCCAGCTAGGCTCGCACGGTTGCATACGCATGCAAAATGCCGACGTGATTGCCTTGTTTGATTTGGTCGACGTGGGCAGCACGGTATTTATCCACAATGATTAAACGCCTTATTAGCTTTTGCACCGTGGTATTTGGGGTGCTGAGCCTGACCTTCTTGCTTATTCATTTGGTGCCGGGTGACCCGGTTGAGGTCATGTTGGGCGAATCGGCTAGCTTGGCAGACCGCGAGGTACTGCGTGCTGAGTTAGGCCTCAATCAACCGGTCGCTAAGCAGTTTGGCTTGTATTTAAGCCGATTGGCGCACGCCGATTTTGGATTGTCCATACACAGTAAAACCCCCATTATTGAGCTGATTAAAACGCGCTACCCAGCCACATTAAAATTGGCCTGTTTAGCCCTGTTAATCGGTCTGGGCATAGGTGTGCCCTTGGGTATTTATGCGGCGCTCAAAGCCGGCCATTGGCAAGACTTGTTGGTAACCATTGTTTCGGTTCGTTTATCCGCTATGCCGGCTTTTTGGTTGGGGCCGATGTTGATGTTAATTTTTGCTGTTTGGTTAGGTTGCTTGCCCGTCAGTGGCATGGACAGTCCGTCGTCCATCGTCTTGCCGGCACTGACCTTGGGCTTTGGTTTAAGTGCCATATTGACGCGCATGACACGCACCAGTTTGCTTGAGGTGCTGAACGACGACTTTATACGCACGGCCAGAGCTAAGGGTTTAAGCGAGCGTCAGGTGATATTGCATCATGCCTTGCGTGCGGCCTTGTTGCCTATTATTACCATCGTCGGTTTGCAAATGGGCAGCTTGTTGGCGGGCACCGTGATTACCGAAACCATCTTCAGTTGGGATGGCATAGGGCGCTTGCTGGTGGAGAGTATAGAAAAGCGTGATTACCCAGTGACGCAAGCCTGCGTTTTATTGGTGGCGCTGAGTTATGTCATGGTCAATTTGCTCACCGACTTACTTTATCGATGGGCAGACCCTCGCATTAAGAGGGTGCATTAAGTGGGCGCATTAATATGATAAAAACCCTGTCTTACAGCATTTTGCTATTTTGGTTAGTTGCCGTTTTACTCGGCCGTTTATTTCAGCTGGATCCAAATCAAATTGATTTAAATGCCATATTAAGCACTCCCTCTCAAGCCTATTGGCTAGGTAACGACGACTTGGGCCGCAGTATTTTAGCGAGGCTGTTGCATGGGGTTGAGGTGTCGCTGTTGGTGTCTGTGTCGGTGACCGTAGTGACCATGACGCTGGGTGTATTAATAGGTTTGTTAGCCGGGTTTTATGGCGGCAAGGTCGACCAAGTGTTGATGCAGGTGACCGATGTATTTTTGGCTTTCCCCGGCATTTTGTTGGCCATTGCCTTTGCGGCGGTATTGGGCCCAGGCTTACTGAATTTAATGATAGCGCTAAGCTTGACTGGCTGGGTCAGCTACGCGCGTTTAACGCGAGGTCAGACGCTCAGCCTGCGGGATCGGCAGCACGTGCAGGCCGCGTTATCGCTAGGCGCCAGCGTGCCCAGAATAATAGTCAAACACATATTGCCATTGCTGACATCGGTGATGGTGGTGGAGGCGACTTACAGTTTGGCCAGTGTCATGATAGCCGAAGCCAGCTTGTCGTTTTTAGGATTGGGCATACAAGCGCCCAATGCCTCATGGGGAGCCATGTTGCGAGACGGGGTGCGCTATATGCTGGTTGCCCCGCATTATGTGTTAATTGTTGGTTTAAGTTTAATGAGTTTGATCTTGGCGATTAATTTAGGCGGCGACAGCTTAAGAGACCGTTTGGATGTCAGGCAAGCAAGCTGATTTTGTGTATTTTTATTGAGAAGGTAAGCGTATGTCATTAGGTCCTGTGATGTTGGATGTGGTTGGAACCGAGTTGACTGCGGACGACATTCGTCGTTTGCAGCATCCCTTGGTGGGCGGGGTGATTTTATTCAAACGCAATTTTATTAATAACACCCAATTAAAGGCCTTAACCGCCAGCATACACGCGGTAAGAACGCCGCCTTTACTGATTGCCGTGGACCATGAGGGCGGTCGCGTACAGCGTTTTAGAGAAGGCTTTACGAAAATTCCAGCGATGCGTGAGTTCGGTAAAATTTGGGACAGCAATCCGAAAAAAGCCAAGCAGTTGGCCAGCGAAGCCGGTTGGATACTGGCTGCTGAATTGCGCGCACACGGCATTGATTTTAGTTTTACCCCGGTGTTGGACATGGATTATGGCGACAGTTTGGTGATCGGTGATCGTGCCTTTCACCTTAAGCCACAGGCCATCAATGACTTGGCTTTTGCGTTGATGCAAGGCTTAAAAAAAGGCGGCATGGCGGCCGTGGGTAAGCATTTCCCTGGCCACGGTTTTGTCGTGGCAGATTCCCACGTGAGCATGCCGGTGGACGACCGGGAGTTTGATCAGATTGCCCAGCACGACATGCAGCCATTCAGGATGATGATAGACGATGGCATAGCAGCGATTATGCCGGCGCACGTGATTTACCCGAAAGTGGACGACAAACCCGCGGGCTTCTCTGCGCGGTGGCTGCAAAAAATATTGCGCGAACGCTTGGGCTTTAACGGCGTGATTTTCAGCGACGATTTAAGCATGGAGGCGGCCACGGCCGGTGGCGATGTCACCAGTCGAGCCTTGGCTGCTTTAAACGCCGGTTGCGACATGGTGTTATTGTGTAATCAACCGGCCATGCAAGACGAGTTGCTGGCTAATTTGGTTTGGTCCATTTCCGCTCAAAGCATATCGCGTCTCGCTCGCATGCACGGGCAAAAGCACCCACCCAGCTTGGATGTGCTGCATGAAGATGCCGAGTTTGTGCAAGCGGTGCATCAAGTGGCGCAGGTGGGCTTGCAAGAAGGGGAGTTGTTTAACTAGCTTGTGCTTTAAGAAATATACAATTTGTCACCATTTTGCGCTTGAAACTTCTTGGCTTAGTCGCTATCTTACGCAGTGTAGTTTTTTAATTAAAGGAAACAAACCATGTTAGACCAAAATCCAGTGTTGGCTCGTTCAGCATCCGCACAGCAAGTGACCAATAAGGTCTTGCGTAATACCTATGCACTATTGGGCTTAACCTTAATCCCTACCGTGATCGGCGCTTTGATAGGCATGAGCATGAATTTTTCTTTTGCCGCGCAACATCCATTTATCTTCGCCATTGGCGCCATGGCGGTGCTGTATGGTTTGTTCGCTGCCATCACAGCCAACCGTAATAGCAGTGTTGGTGTAGTGTTGTTGTTAGCTTTAACCTTTTTATTGGGCTTGATGTTAGGCCCCATTTTGCAACACGCTTTACATTTAAATAATGGCGGTCAAATCGTTGGCCTAGCGGCAGGCGGTACTGGCATTATCTTTTTGACTTTAGCCGGCATTGCCACCACCACGAAAAAAGACTTTAGCTTCATGGGTAAATTCTTAATGGTGGGCATTATTTTGTTGATCGTTGCGTCTTTGGCTAACATCTTTTTACAAATCCCAGCCATGACGCTAGCCATGTCTGCCGTGGGCGTTATTTTGTTCTCGGGTTTTATTTTGTACGATGTTAGTCGCATTGTTAACGGCGGCGAAACCAACTACATCATGGCAACCTTAAGCTTGTACATGAGCATCTACAATTTGTTCACTAGCTTGTTGCAGTTGTTGATGGGCTTGCTTGGTGGCAATAACGACTAGCTAATGCTGCCATGGGTGCGATGCACCCAATGCGATAAATAAAAAGGCCGAAATCAATTTCGGCCTTTTTTGTGGCTGTCTGTTACGAAGCAATGCCATTCAAGTGCCATTGGGCAGGAGTAGCTTGGTCGCCGTCACTTACCACCTCGCTTAACCATTCAGAAAATAGACTTTTGATATATAGCTATCTAGATGGTAGTATGCGATTTAATCTACTTTGGTGTGAAGCACGCTAAGCCAGCTATGAAAATCTATAATAATGCTATTACAGAACAGAACAGAACAGAACTAAGTTAACACCCCGCCCGTCCTTCATTGCGGGCTTATTATTGCTGGGGTCGCTGTTTCTGTCCGCCTTGGTATTGCCGTCTGTAGCCCAAAGCACCGACACCCTCCCAGATTTAGGTGAGCCCACCGCCAATAGCGGCAGCGTACAACCGAACGTAAGTGCCCAAGGTGCTGGCTTTAATTTCCACAACCGTATCGACGGCAAGCAAATCACCCTCACGCCGCAATACAGCAAGCAAAACGGCAGCGCTATCGGCGGCAGTCTGGCCAGTCCCGTGTCCACCAACATGGCCGTGGGGGTATTGTTCACCGTCGGTTCAGACAAGAACGAATGGCTACTCAATACCGGTTTTGATTTAACCAGCAATCAACGCTTTATCTTGTCCTTAGGCCAACTGCGTCAAAAGCAAGACTTTAGCTTTATCTCCGGCACACAAAAGGCCCAAGTCAGGCAAGACAACGGTGCCATCAGCTACCAATACTTCTTGGGTAAAACCATCCTCAATGCCGCAGAAGTGAATGCCTATATCAGCGACACCGGCAGCGTGGATCTGGAAGACAAAACCTACTACACCGACACGGCTTCACTGTATGAATTATGGAGTGACCCAAGGCGCATTGCCGGGGGCCGCGTCAGCGGTGTGCAAGGTCGATTGGTGTTCACCCCCACCACGCAATCCACCTTTAAACTCGGCTTTGGTGGTGAACGCCTAAGGTACGATTACTTAACGGGTAACGACAGCACCACCCGTGCCACCGGCAGTGCTGAATTCAATCAACGCTTAGACCACGACTTTAACCTGCGTGCCTCGGCCAATGCCGGTGCCTCACAAAGCCGTTATGCCTTGGGCTTAGGCAAACGCTTTACCAATGGCTCGCAACTGGGGCTGGATGTGGCAAACATCCAAGGCCGTGACAACACCTTCAATGACAAGCAAGTCATGCTTAGCTACACGCAAAGCTTTGGGGGTCATAATTCCAGTGGCTTTTTCAGTAGCCCGATGGGGATGAATGCCCAAACATTAAACACTTTAGATGCGTCAGGTACACCAATCAACCCAGCCGCAGGCGAGGCAGTCAACACGACAGCGCCTAATGCCAGCAGCCAAACCTGGGCCAGTGCTTTGGTGGACCAAGTCGCTCGTCGACCTAGCTTCCTCCCAGCGCAAGCCATTGCTAAGATAGACACCACCGCTACGCCAACACGGCTGGTGGTGATTGATAAGACCGCCTTACCCAGTGGCAGCAGCGTGGCCACGGCAACGGGTATCTTAACGGTACCGATTGGAACGGCTGTCAGTGCGATTGCTAGCATCACCCTCAATGGCTCGGCCTTTACTAACAGTAGTCAATTTGCCTTATCTGGTAGCACTTACTTAGTGATTAACCCTAACCTAATTACACAGCCAGCAGCGGGCAGCACCGACACTTATGTGGTCACCATGAATAACACCAGCGGTGGCGGTACTACTTTGGCCACCGTGACGGTGTCGCCGGGTTCGACCAAGATTGACAGCGTGGTGATCAGTTCAGGGGTGATAGTCATTAACACCGCCGCTATCGCCGGCGTCACCGCTCCAGTAGCAGGGGCAACCCCAGTCACCACCACCACTGCCGGTACGGGGTATACCGGCACCGTGACATGGAGCCCTACAGTCAACGGTACGTTTGCCTATAACACCACCTATACAGCCACCGTGACATTAACCGCTGCCAGTGGCTATACCTTGACGGGTGTTGCAGCTAATTTCTTTACGGTGAGTGGGGCAACAGCGACCAATTCGGCTAACTCGGGTGAGGTCAGTGCGTTATTCCCTGCCACAACAGCAACATTGCCATCAGGCTACATCAGCAGTGGCGGTTTAACATGGGCGCCGATTACCACTACCGCTAATTGGTCTACTGCTTCCAGCACTTGTAGCGCATCAACTGCATTGGGCTATGCCACAGGTACATGGCATCAACCCACAAGGATAGAGCTCGAAGATTTGTATGCTAACAGAAATGCCGTTACACCTTCAGGATGGCCCCCAACAGGCTGGACATTAGGCCAGACATGGTCGTTTGACACAGTCACGCCAGGGTTTCATATACTTATCGATCTTCGTAATGGTAATGTGGGTCAGACCGGAGACGGCGCTGATTTGTATGTGTCGTGTGTTCACGTTAACTAGAGCCTTTCGCGTGTAAATAAACCACTTTTACTCAGAATAAGGGGCTTTAGCCACTATATTCTGTGGGGAATACCCTTCATGAATTTCAAGCCGAGCTGTTTGAGGCTTAGAAATGACGGGAATGCCCTTGCGGCATTGCGGTAATGACATTTTAAAGAACTTAAGTGTTGTAAGCTGTTAATCATCAGTTTACAATTGCTAATGATAAAAAGTTTTAAGCATAAAGGTTTGAGGGATTTCTTTGAAACTGGCAGTAAAGCTGGAATCCAATCTCACCACGCAGATAAGCTCAAGCTTCAATTGGGTTTGCTTGATAGTGCGCTGTCAAAAGAAGATGTGAACGTGCCAGCATGGCGATTGCATGAGCTTAAAGGACCATCTATCAATTACGGTGAATGGTAACTGGCGCTTAACTTTTAGGTTTGTTAATGAAGACGTTGAGTTGGTGGATTATCAAGACTACCACTAAAGGAAAGAATGATGAGTAACATGCACAACCCGCCACATCCAGGCCACGTATTGCGTGAATGGATACCAGAAAACATGACGATTACTAGCGCAGCAAAAGCGCTTAAGATTTCGCGCGTAAGCTTATCTAAAATATTGAACGCGAATACAAACATCAGTGCTGAAATGGCCATTAGGTTATCTCAATGGCTGGGCACTTCATCCGACGTATGGCTAAACATGCAAGTCAAATACGATTTGTGGCAAGCTGGGCAAAAAGTCACGTTTCAGATTGAACGATTGCCCGCTTAAGTTGTATTGAATCATACCGTAGTCATCCCATTTTGCTAAGCCAAACCACGCTAACTTTTACCGGTAGTGTGATTTTTTTTGGTATATAATTTAATCATGAAGCCATCAGATGCCCTAAATTCACACCGAGAAGCAATTCGCAATGTGGTTAAATCACACCGTGCTCTTAATGCGCGCGTGTTTGGGTCTGTGCTGCGTGGCGAGGATACGGAATTAAGTGACCTTGATATTCTGATTGACCCTACCCAAGAAACTACGCTCATGGATATAGGGGCGATTCGATATGAACTACACAAACTGCTTGGCGTTTCTGTGGACGTGCTAACACCGAAAGCTTTACCCGATTCATTCCGTAACAGCGTGTTAGCTGAGGCTATCCCAGTATGAGTCGTGATGTGCAAAGATTACACGACTACTTAGCACATATTATTCAAGCCATTTGGCGCATTCATCACTACACAGAAGATACCGATGAAGTGGATTTTCTTCAAAATGAATTGTTGCAGGATGCCGTGATTCGCAATATTGAGATTATTGGTGAAGCTAGCAATAACATTGAAAAGCACTTTGCCAAGTTCGCTAAATCGCATCCAGAGTTACCATTGGCGTTTGCTTACGAAATGCGCAACGCAGTCGCACATGGATATTTTAAGGTTGACCTTGAAGTTGTTTGGAAAACCATCCAGAACGACCTGCCTGAGCTGGAATTACAAACCAAAGGTGCTTTACAACAACTTATCGATAGTTGATAAGTTTTAGAACGTCTCAGATGGGTCGATTCCGACTATTTTATGCGGCTGCTATTTGGATGTTTAAGTAAGTAAGCACCCATTTTGCTAAGCCAAACCTTGTTTGTGGCATGCCCTGGGAAGCCCGCCCCTATTGGGCTGCAGGGCAGTAGCTTTAAGGTATTATTTCTTACGTCGTGCCGAAAAGAATGCCGATAGGCTAGCAGCGCATTCCTCAGCCAACACGCCGCTGCTGATTTGGGTATGGTGGTTAAGTTTGGCTTCCGCCATTAAATTGATCACGCTGCCACAACAGCCGGTTTTGGGGTCGCTGGCGCCAAACACCAATCTGGCAATGCGTGCATGTTGTATGGCGCCACTGCACATGGCGCATGGCTCTAGGGTGACGTACAGGCTGCAATCGACTAAACGGTAGTTATCGATGTGCTGGGCGGCGTCGCGTAAGGCCAGTATCTCCGCATGGGCACTCGGGTCCTTGTGGCCTATGGGGGCATTGCTACCTTGCCCTATCACCACCCCGTCTTTAACCACAATGGCGCCCACCGGCACTTCGCCTGCTAGCGCTGCTTTTTCAGCTAAGGCCATGGCTAATCGCATGTAATGTTCGTCAGTGTTTGCTTGGCTAGTGGTCATGGCTAATGGATGGTTTTTGTTCTGCTCCGAAATGTCGGGCAAAATTTTCTGCTTGGATGCTAAGTGATTGATTGTGATTGTACTGCCTTTACGGTAAAATTTGTTCCCGTCTAGGTAGTTATAAACAGCCTTCTAAAAAGTCTTCTAAAAAGTTAATTTAATGACTAAATATGTATTCGTAACTGGCGGTGTGGTTTCTTCTCTTGGTAAAGGCATAGCAGCGGCTAGTTTAGGCGCGATTCTAGAGTCACGCGGCATTAAAGTGACCATGCTCAAACTGGACCCTTACATCAATGTGGACCCAGGCACCATGTCGCCTTTTCAGCACGGTGAAGTGTTTGTTACTGACGACGGAGCAGAAACGGATTTAGACTTAGGCCACTACGAACGCTTCATTTCTCAGCGCATGGGCAAGCGCAACAACTTCACCACCGGTCAAATTTACGAAACCGTTATCAAAAAAGAACGCCGCGGTGAATACCTAGGTAAAACCGTGCAAGTCATCCCGCACATTACCGATGAAATTAAGGCGCATGTTAAACGCGGCGCTGAAGGCGCAGATGTAGCGATTATCGAAGTGGGTGGCACGGTGGGTGACATTGAATCCTTGCCGTTTTTAGAAGCTATTCGGCAAATGGGCTTTGAAGAAGGTAAAACCAATGCCTGTTATATCCACTTAACCCTGCTGCCATGGATACCCACCGCCGGTGAATTAAAAACCAAACCCACCCAGCACTCGGTAAAAGAGTTGCGTGAAATTGGTATACAGCCGGACATTCTATTGTGCCGTGCGGACCGTAACATTCCAGACGAAGAACGCAGAAAAATTGCTTTATTCACCAACGTGCCATCAGAAGCCGTGATTAGCGCGATCGATGCAGACTCCATCTACCAAATCCCCGGTTTGTTGCACGACCAAATGCTGGATGAAATTGTTTGCCATAAATTGGACATCTTGGCTAAAGCGGCGGATTTATCCAGCTGGGAAAAGATCGCTTACGCTTTAAAAAATCCCAAGCATTTGGTGAACATCGCCTTTGTGGGCAAATACATCGATTTGGCGGATTCCTATAAATCCTTGACCGAAGCCTTGATCCACGCCGGCATACACACGGAATCCAAAGTAAAAATTCACTACATCGATTCCGAAGACATAGAAAGCAATGGCACGGGTGCCTTGGCTGGTATGGATGCTATCTTAGTGCCAGGCGGCTTTGGTAAGCGCGGCACGGAAGGTAAAATTGCCGCCATTGCTTATGCCAGAAAAAACAAAGTGCCTTACTTAGGCATTTGTTTGGGCATGCAATTAGCGGTCATCGAGTTTGCCCGCAATGCGGCTAAATTGACCGATGCTAACAGCACCGAATTTGACACTAACAGCCCGCATCAAGTGGTGGGTTTGATTACGGAATGGCAAGCCGCCGATGGAAGTTTGGAAACGCGTAGCGAAGATTCCGACCTTGGCGGCACCATGCGTTTGGGCGCACAAGCCTGTCCTATCGTGCCTAACACCATGGCCGCTGAGGTGTATGGCAAGCAGGTCAACGAACGCCATCGTCACCGTTACGAAGTCAACAATCACTATGTAGAGCAATTGAAAGCCGCGGGCTTAATTGTTTCCGCTAGAACGCCTACGGAAGATTTGTGTGAAATTATCGAGTTGCCAAAAGCGGTGCACCCTTGGTTCATGGCTGTGCAATTCCATCCGGAATTCACTTCCAACCCGCGCACTGGTCACCCCTTATTTACCGCCTTTGTGAATGCGGCGTTAGCGAATAAAAAACACTGATGCAGCTTGTGCCAACGGACTGGCATGCGGGGTTGTAAATAGCGGGTCTTGAATAGCGGGCTGTGTAAAAAGGCGTTAAATGAAATTATGTAATTTTGAGGTGGGCCTAGATCACCCCTTGTTTTTAATTGCCGGACCCTGTGTCATAGAATCTGAACAAATGGCCATCGATACCGCAGGCCGCTTAAAAGAAATGGCGACTGCGTTGTCCATGCCATTTATATATAAATCGTCCTACGACAAGGCCAACCGCAGTGCTAACAGCACCTTTAGGGGCTTAGGCATGGAGCAGGGCTTAAAGATTTTAGCCGAAGTGCGTCGTCAAATTGGCGTGCCCGTGCTGACCGATGTGCATACTGAGGAACAAGTGGCTGAGGTGGCCGCGGTGGTGGATGTGTTGCAAACGCCGGCTTTTTTATGCAGGCAAACGGATTTCATTATGGCGTGTGCCAAATCCGGTAAACCGGTGAATATAAAAAAAGGCCAGTTTATGGCCCCAGGTGACATGCGTAATGTGGTGCAAAAAGCCCGTGCCGCCAATGGCAATCAAGACAATATCATGGTCTGTGAGCGTGGCGTGTCATTCGGGTATAACACCTTGGTGTCAGACATGCGTGGTTTGGCCATTATGCGTGAGACCGATTGCCCGGTGGTGTTTGATGCCACTCATTCGGTACAGCAACCTGGTGGTCAAGGCGATAAGAGTGGCGGACAGCGTGAACACGTGCCGGTGTTAGCCAGGGCGGCGGTCGCCAGTGGTATAGCCGGTATTTTTATGGAAACCCATGCTGACCCATCCAAAGCGTTATCCGATGGGCCGAACGCCTGGCCCTTGCATAAGATGCACGACTTATTAGCGGTGCTGCTTGATTTAGATAAGATAGTAAAAAAAGCCGGTTTTATTGAAAGTACTTTGTAAGAACAGTCTAGCCACAGATGCTTTCTGTGTCTAAGTAAAAAAATTATTTGAGGAGTCAGTCATGAGTGCAATAGTTGATATTATCGCCCGCGAAATTTTAGATTCACGTGGCAACCCAACGGTAGAGTGCGATGTGTTGTTAGAAAGTGGTGTCATAGGCCGTGCTGCCGTGCCTTCAGGCGCGTCTACCGGCGCTAAAGAAGCCATGGAGTTGCGTGATGGTGATAGCGCCCGTTACTTAGGTAAAGGCGTGTTGCAGGCGGTGGAAAACGTCAACACTGAAATTACCGAAGCCATCATAGGTTTGGATGCCGAAGAGCAAAGTTTCATAGATAAAACCTTAATTGAATTAGACGGCACAGAAAACAAAGACCGCTTAGGTGCCAATTCTATTTTAGCCGTGTCCATGGCCTGTGCCCGTGCGGCGGCTGAAGAGTCAGGTCTGCCTTTGTATCGCTATTTAGGCGGTTCAGGCGCCATGCAATTGCCTACCCCTATGATGAACATCATCAATGGTGGTGCTCACGCGGATAACAGCGTGGACATGCAAGAATTCATGATTATTCCGGCCGGCTTGCCTTCATTCCGTGAAGCCATGCGTTGCGGCGCTGAAGTGTTCCATCAGTTGAAAAAGACTTTGCATAAAAAAGGCTTGGCAACGACAGTGGGTGACGAAGGCGGTTTTGCACCTAATTTGCCGTCCAATGAAGCGGCTATCCAATTGATATTAGAAGCCATTTCTGCGGCCGGTTACGAGCCAGGCCGTGATGTGTATTTGGGCTTGGATTGCGCCAGTACTGAATTCTATAAAGACGGTAAATACCATTTGGAATCAGAAGGCTTGGCTTTATCGTCTGCCCAATTCACCGATTACTTAGCCACTTGGTGTGACAAATATCCGATCATCAGTATAGAAGATGGCATGGGCGAGTTCGACTGGGATGGTTGGGATATTCTAACCAAGCGTCTAGGTAAAACCACGCAATTGGTTGGCGACGATTTGTTTGTGACCAACAGCAAAATTTTGCGTGAGGGTATACAGCGCGGTGTGGCTAACTCGGTGCTAATTAAGGTCAACCAAATTGGTACTTTAACCGAGACTTTCCAAACCATAGAGATGGCCAAACGCGCCGGCTATACTGCGGTGGTGTCTCATCGCTCCGGTGAAACCGAAGACACGACGATAGCCGATATTTCAGTGGCAACCAATGCCTTGCAAATTAAAACCGGTTCCTTGTGCCGTTCAGAGCGTATCGCTAAATACAACCAATTGTTGCGTATAGAAGAAGAGTTGGGCGATGCATCCAGTTATGCTGGTATTGGTGCATTTTACCAATTGTTTAAATAAGCGCTGATTTGAAAGCTTTAACCCTCATTTTTATCACGCTCATTGCCCTGCTACAGTACCCGCTGTGGTTGGGCAAAGGCAGTTGGCTTAGTGTTTGGAAACTCAGCCGTCAAATCAGTTTGACGCAAGAATCTAACCTGGCGTTGACGGCAAGAAACCAAGCCTTGGATGCCGAGGTATTGGATTTGAAGAGTGGTCGAGCGGCGATTGAGGAGCGTGCCAGAAGCGAATTGGGCATGGTTAAGCAAGACGAAGTGTTTTACCAAGTGTTGGATGCCGCCAAGCCTGCGGCCGTCCTGCCGTCTAGTCCGCCAGCAAAACCTTAAGTTATTCTTGGTTTAAGGCGTAGGGCAGGCTTTGCATCACTGCTAGCACGCCGTTAATGAACAAATCCCCAGCCTCTAGGCTATCTAATCGAATTTCAGCCAGTAAGTCATAGCCGCCTTTAGGTGCGGGCGCAGACCTAACTACTTTACCTACTGCTTCTTGTTTGTCCGTCAGCACATCCGTGCCTGCTTGCGGTGGAGTTGAGGTGGCCAAGTGCAGCAAATGCGTTCTGCGTTTAACCTTGCCCAGGTAATGCGTTCTGGCGACGATTTCTTGGCCGGTGTAACAGCCTTTCTTAAAGCTGATGCCCTTGAGTAAATCCAGATTGACCATTTGTGGTACAAACTCTTCTTGCGTAGGCAACGCTATGTCCGGAATGCCGGCCTGAATTTCCAACCATTCCCAGCATGCTTTGCCCACGGGCTTGCAAGTTTTTTTCAGTGCTTGCCAAATGGTTTTAGCCGACTCTGTGTTGCAAACCAGTTCAAAGCGCGGCATGTTGCCGCTTAAGCGAATCAAGCTGCCGTTTTCGTTGCTGCATTTGTCGTAGGCTAGTGCTGGCACCTCGCTAAAAAAGCCTGATAACGCTTGTTCAACGCCGTGCCCACTCAGACCCAACTTAACCGTTTCATCGCTGACGTTATCTAAGCTAACTTTGGCGCGCATGATGTACATTTTAAGGCGTTTAGTGATCGCTTCGGCCAACTTGCCGTTGAATTGCAAGTGTATGCTAGTGCCCAAGCGGTAAGCAAAAAACAGTGCCAGCAATCGGCCTTTAGGGCTGCAATAGCCGGTGTAGTGGGCTTTATCCTGGCCCAGTAAGTTAACATCGTTGCTTACTTGGCCTTGCAGAAAAGTCAGCGCATCCTCGCCGCTTAAAGCGAGCGTAGCCAGATGCGATAAATCACAAATAATGTCGCCTTGTGCTGCGACCAAGAGCTCATTTTG
Source organism: uncultured Methylotenera sp. (assembly GCA_964400215.1). GTDB lineage: Bacteria > Pseudomonadota > Gammaproteobacteria > Burkholderiales > Methylophilaceae > Methylotenera. Next base: position 181,334 of record CAYNSY010000001.1, read on the forward strand.
TATGTTGCCAAATGAGGTTATAGTTTCATTGTTAAAAACCGCGCCTTGTATGAATTGAAATTCTTGCCAGTCGTTGTTTGCCATGTGAAGCTCTTGATAGTGAATGAGGGTGCTCCTGGCATTATATATTGAAGCACGCTATATATACGAAACGTATTGGGCAGCATTAATTTAGCTCAGAAATACATAAATCGAGGGGCCATGCACAGCATACAGTTAAGCATTAAACCGTCCATGACGCTGTGCCTATTGTTTGGCGGCATGAGCCTGATGGCGCTGGTTTGCATTGCTGTGTTGCCTTACCCATGGCCATGGAAAACAGTAGGCTGTTTCTTGCTTGTGCTTGCCAGTACGCAGGCCATTTTTCAGCATGGTCTTCGTCGCTTAAAGCATGCAATCGTGGCATTGCATATCAATCCAGACAACACTGTTCAACTTGTGCGTAAAGATGGTCAAGTGTGTGAGGTGAGGGTGATGCCAAGCACGGTGGTGACGCCTTTTTTATCCGTGCTGCATTGCCGCCTGCAGGCAGCACCATGGTTCGACCCTGTTTGGTTCAACCCTGTTCGATTTAACCGAGCACAGTATTTGATTATTTTCGCCGATGCAGTGGAAGCCGATGCTTACAGGCGTTTGCGGGTTTACCTGCGGTGGGCGAAGCAGCCTGCGGCCTAGTTGATTTGGTTGTCGTGAGCAATGCTGGCTTCGTTTGCACTGATGCGGTTTTTAAATAATTCTTTTTTGTAAAATTTTAAGCTGGATTTTATTTGCGCTAGCGGGTGTTTTCCCATGTAAGCGAACAGCAGCAGAATGGCGGCAAGGCCTGCTAATACGCTGCTTAAATTAAAGGGTGCAATGTCACGCCTTGCTGGTTTTTGTTTCTTCATGGCATCCAATAAATTGTGTACGTTGTCGCCTTGTACGTAGTCGCCACCAATTTCTTTAGCGACACTTTTTAGGTATTCGCTGTCCAATTTCGAAACAAACCTATCGTTCGCGCCGGCGACACTGTCATCCCGTGTGCCTAAGGTGGATTCGGAAATTTGCGCAATACCCGGTTGCAGGGCAAAGCTGTCGTTTGACCAATAGCCTATCACCTGATTTTTTTCTGTCAGCTTGGGTATGGCCGTGCCTTTTTCTGAACCCACGCCGACCAGCAACCAACCGTCTGCCCCTTGAAAGTTAGTTAAATCTTTGGTGTTAAATGCATGCAGTTTTGGGGCTTCTTCGCCGTCTGTGATGAGCACGACCTGAGCTGGTTCGGGAAAGCCTCGCACGGCTCTAGCAATGCTGTACAAACTTTCACGCACGCGGCTATTGCCAGACCAGGCGTTACGCCAATCCAGATGGTCTATGGTGTCTTGTATGGCGGCAAAGTTTTCGCATACTTCTATGGGCGTGTATAGCGCCGCCACGCTGTTGCCGGCAAATAAGCCTATGCTGACCTTGGTGTCGCAAGGCAGTGATGCGACGGTCTCGTGCATCAATTGTTGGGTGTAGGCGATGCGCGAAACCGGTTTACCATTGATGCGCATGTCCACTGCGTTCATGCTTTGTGAGATGTCGGCCACCAGGAAATAGCTGTAGATGTTGTGCTTAACCGGGATGGTGGGTTCAAACATAGCCAACAATAGCAACAGCATGGCACTGCTTAGCAGAGCCGTGTCTCGGTTAGTTTTAAAGTAGGCGACGAGTTTTTTCACGGCAAACCATTCGGAATGTTGCCCATGATTAGGCCAGGTGAATCGGATTCGCCTACACCAGGGGTTGGATTTTCAGGCAGCAAGGTGATCACCCTGTCCATATTGCGGCGCGTGCCCCAATGGCTGTTGTCTTGTTTTAGTGCTTGCTTGTAAGAACTGTGTGCTTGCATGAGTAAATACTCGACCTCGTCGCGTGTCTTTGCATCGTTGCCACCACCGACTTGCAAGGCTTTTAGGAAAAACATATTGCCTATATTGTGTTGTACCGCAGCACGCTGGCTGGGCGTGCCTTTTTGCGTGAGCTGGGAAAACAGCAAAGTGGATTCTTTGTAGCGTTCATTTTTGGCCAACCAATAAGCCGTTGCATACTTAGCTTCAAAACTTTGCTTGTCTGTTTGTGGGTTTTTACCCGTGCTTACCGCTCGATTAAAGGCGTTGATTTGACGGATACGGCTGACCTCATAGACGATGGCGACACTGGCTAAGGTGGCCAATGTTAGTAACGCTAGCGTGAGTTTTTTGACGCTGATGGAGGAGGGTGTAAGGCTCATGGTTTTGTGTTCCAGGTTCTAAGCTCGAAATATTTAACGCTAAGCAAAAGGCCTATCATGAGGGCCGCAATCAAGTAGCAAAGTCGCGTGTAATCATGACCAGGAATTTTTTGCATGTATTTAATGGGTTTCTTTTCTTTTTGGTTGATGTCAGCCATGGCGGCGGCCAAGGATTTTGGGTCTTCAGCTTGGTAGGCATGAAAAGGTGTGCGCAGCAATTTAAAGTAATAATACAGTTCCACTTCGGAGGGTAGCATTTCCTCGTAATGGTCTTGGTATTTTGGGTCAAAAATATCAACGCCACCGGGTTGTCGCAACACCACCCAATACAAGGATAAATTGTAGCGCTCTAACCAATCGCGTAATTTTTGCTGTACTTCGCCGCCGACTCGGCCGGCACCGTCTGAAATTAAAATAATCGCCCTGGAGCCTGAATCGGGGACGTGTTCAAATAAGCCTACGGCGCTGCTTAAGCCACCACCGATGTTGGTTTGAAAAAGCGAGTTGCCGGCGGTGGCTTTAATGGCGGCCAAGACGGCTTCGCGACTATCCGTCAAAGGCAATACGTACATGGCAGAGTTGCTAAACGTCACCACGCCTATCATGTCGTTTTTGCGTCGGTTGACAAATTCCGTCATCAGCCTGGCCGCAGCCACTGATTTGGTTTCGCCGACACGGCCCTCCGCAGTACCGCCGGAAAAAGGGTCGTCCATGCTGGCGCTTCGGTCTATCACCATGCCGATTTGCGCGCCCACGCCTATGCGCTGTATTTTTTGTTCCAAGCTGTGCGGTCCGGCCAAGCCAAGGATGATGCAAAATAAACTGATGGCGGCTAATACTTTGAGTAGCAAGCCTATCAGGTTGGATAGTGGGTCGCTGGGCAGCATGGCCACCCAGGAATAGCTGCGGCTATTGGCCCGGTCAAGCAGTATGGGCAATGCCGCTAAGGGCAGCAACCATAACAGCCACGGGTGAACAAATCCCATTACTGACTCACTTTATTTTTGATGTTAGGTAGCAATCCACGCTCGCAATCACGCAGTTGGCGACAGAAATTTTGTAACCATAACTTGGGACTAATGCCTAAATGAGTGTGGGCTACCGGCGCAAAAAACACTTGGCTAGACAGGGTAAAAAAGCGTTCTAATTCTTCTTTTAATGGCGCGTAAGCAGGCTTTTCTTTCAGAAAGGCGGCCAGGTTGCTGCTAAATAAAATGCCACCGGCTGTTTTATTAAGTGCGCTGTGCAAACGGGTGGCCGCTTGTTGTATGCCGGTTTCGTCGTCTGGCATTTTCCGGATGTCGCGGTAAGCTTTAGCAAACGGGGCGCCCATTCTAGGCAACCAGGCGCGCACGCCAAAAATGTACAACAGACCCAATAAAGATAAGCTTAGCAGCCCTATGGCTAGACCCAGTTGTAGGGTATCTCGCTGTGAATCCAAAAATAGCGGTCTAATAAACGGGCTCATTTCTTCCTTAAGTTTGACCGCGCCAAATACGGATAAGGGAGAAATGCGGAATGCAAATGAAGGGATGCGGTACTGAACCACTTCTTTTGTCGTTGTGTTACGTAGCTTGATGATTTCCGCCCTGAGTGCCGCCGGTTTGGCTAATTTTCCGGTGGTAAATACCTGATAACGCAATGTCAGCTTATGGGTAACGCCGTTGCTATCATCCGTTTCTTGGTGGCTGATCTTAACTAACTCTATGCCGGAAATCTGTCCACGGTAGCGGTGTTCGTAGCCTTCTATGGGCAGTGATTCTTTAACCAATTCATAGGGTTTTTTGATGGTGATGGTGAGATTTCTGTCCAGCACGTCACCCACTACGTAACCGGCATCGCGCGTCGGGTTCTCTTGTTTAAGTGTGACGTATTTTGGGTTTACGTCAGGCAATATAATGTCCGCCCGGGCGAGCGTTGCGCACAAGCTCAGCAGGCCTATGGCTAAAATAAGTTGAATTCGAATAAATGGTCTCATGAGTTTAGGCTGCTACGTATTGGTGAAAATAGTCGGTTAGTAAATCGGCGTCAAACTGGTTTTCCACAAAAAATGGCTCCATGTCATAGCGTGAGAATAAAGCCTTGATGGCTGCTCGTCTGTCAGCAAAACTTTGCAAGATTTGATCGCGGTAAGTTTTGCGAAGAAACAGCGTGCGTTTAGCGCCGGTCTCAGGATCGGTGACATTGGTAATGCCAAATTCCGGCAAATCGGTGTATTCGGAGGAATCCCATAAGACCACGGGTACGATATGGTGGCGTTGCATCAACACCAGCGACTCTTCTAAATCGCTGATGGGCATGTGAAAATCCGACACCATAAAAATCAGTGAACGCTCGCGTGGTAATAATCTAACGGTATCGATGATGCCACGGCTACCGACTTCATCGGCTTGGTAATCCCGTAAATTTTCAGCCATTTCCACGGTGCTGTGTGGCCTTGCTGAGAGCGTGCATAGCCAATCTTCCCGCACCACATCATCGAAGCCTATGAAGCCGACCAGGTCGCGGTTGCGTGTGGCCGATTGGGCCACGGACTGGGCAATGTCGGCGGCCACGGCTAATTTTTTTTGTTGGGCACCGTATTGCATGGACCCTGACATGTCGCACAAAACAAATACTGGCGTAATGCTTTTTTGGTTAAACAAGCGTACATGAATTTGTTCTAGCGGGTCGCGTATGGTTTGTCTGATGTCTATGCGCCTAGGGTCGGGGTAGGCCAGCAGTGTGGTGTGGCCACGAAACTCCATGCCCATGCCACGCTGATTGCTTTTGTGGCGACCGGGCCGACGCGAGTGTGAGCGCCAGCCTATGTGGTAGCTAAACTCTTTGATGTGTTGTTCAGACATTAAATGGCCGTTGCTGGGGCAAACTTAAGGCGTGGCAATCGCGTTGATGATGCCGCTAAGCATTTCTCTGGCGATTTCGGTGCGGCGCATTTCGTACACTGGGCTGAAGACCAAGCGGTGAGCCACGGTAGAGTGGAATACCGCGTGTATGTCTTCTGGCAATACCGCCGTACGATTGTTTAACCAAGCATTGACGCGAGCAGCACGTAACACCATACCCATGCCGCGCGGACTGGCGCCGGAAAGCACTAAGCGGTTCATGTCTACGCCAGCGATTTTGACTCCAAACTCAGTCGGTGCCTTAGTCGCGCGCCATAAATCCAACACATAATTGCGTAGGGTAGGGCTAGCGCTGATGCTATTTTGCAGCGTAGCGGCAAAGCCGTTGAGCTGATCGAATTGCAGCAAATCCACAGGCACATTGCCAACTAGGCTGTCGACATCATGAAAGCGCGTGTCGAACACCAAGGATTCCAATATGGCAGTATCGGATGGCACAACAATAGGTATTTCCATCATAAAGCGGTCGCGCGCTGCAGAAGGTATGTCGAAAGTCTCTTCTTTTTCCACTTGGTTGCGATCGGCAAACACCAGCATGTGCGGGAAGTAATGCTCTTTATTGAACGCTGTAAGTGATCGTTCCGCCATCACCCTTAGTAACAATGAGTGCACTTGTGGCCGTGCGCGGTTAATTTCATTAAAGAAAAAAATCGATAAATTTTCTCCGGACATGAGTAATGGCCCGGCGCTAACGTGCGGTTTGCCATCTTCACCCAAGTAGGTGTGGTAAACCAAGTCATTCGGCATCAGATCGATGGTGCCTTCTATGCGCTGATAATTGCCGCCTATGCCACGGGCGAAAGCGCGCAGTAAAGTGGTTTTACCTACCCCTACATCACCTTCAAGCAGGACGTGGCCACGAGCGAAAATGGACGTGGTAATCAAGCGCACAGGGGTTTCTTGGCCTACAACCACTTTGTTGACTTCGGATTCTAAGGTAAGGGCGTGGTTGCGCCAGTCGGCTAGTTGTGTATCGCTCATTTAAGGTGTCCCTGTAAGTGATTGGTTGAAGTTTGTAACATGGTGTGAACAGTCTAATGGTTTTGCCTAGTCTTGGGTATGCTCTTGGCTATGCGCTAGTGGTATGTCGGTTTTTTAAAATCTGATGTTAATATAAACCAAAAAATAAAAAGTGTATACAGGTCAGTATATTTTATTTGATTTGCTGGCTAGGACTAAAATAATCCGCTGGATTTTTGCTAGATAGTCTTCGGAATGAAGCACATTGGATGAAAATAGTGGATAATTCCACACGCGCGCTGCAGGTTTAAACTTTGTGGCTTTTCCAATCTAAAATAAATATGCCCTAGAAAAATAATGACAAAACAAAATAGCTTTACCAAAGAAGAATTGCTTAAATGCGGCCGTGGTGAAATGTTTGGTGCAGGCAATGCGCAACTGCCGTTGCCGCCCATGTTGATGTTCGATCGTATCGTGTCAATTACCGAAGACGGTGGTAAGTATGGCAATGGTCAAATTATTGCTGAGCTGGATATTAAACCGGATTTATGGTTTTTTGATTGCCATTTTACCGGTGACCCGGTGATGCCGGGTTGTTTAGGTTTAGACGCCATGTGGCAGTTGGTTGGTTTTTACCTAGGTTGGGCGGGTGGTCCTGGTCGCGGTCGTGCACTGGGTGCTGGCGAGGTAAAATTTACCGGTCAGGTCTTGCCTAGTGCCAAAATGGCGACGTACACTATCGATTTGAAGCGTGTCATCATGCGTAAATTGGTGATGGGTGTGGCCGATGCCACCATGAGTTTGGATGGCCGTGAAATATATGCTGCCAATGATTTGCGTGTGGGTTTATTTACCAGAACTGATAATTTTTAATTCATCCGTTCAATAATAAAAAAGAGTTTAAGGGAGCGCGAGATGCGTCGTGTCGTAGTTACGGGGATGGGGATTGTTTCTAGTTTAGGAAACAATCAATCTGAAGTTTTAGATAGCCTGAAAAAAGGCAAGTCTGGCATCACTTTTCAACAAGAGTATGCCGACAATGGCTTGCGCTCTAACGTAGCAGGCTCAATTAAAAACTTAAATCTAGAAGAGTTGATTGATCGCAAATTGTTGCGCTTCATGGCTAAAGGCCACGCTTACACTTGGTTGGCCATGCAAGAGGCGATTGCCGATGCTAAGTTGCCTGAGGAATTGGTGTCCAATGTTCGCACTGGTTTGATCGTTGGTGCTGGTGGCACGTCCACTGAAAGTATGTTGGAGTCCACCACCACCTTGCGCGAAAAAGGCATACGCCGCGTTGGCCCGTATATGGTGACTAAAACCATGTCCAGTGGTATCGCCGCTTGTTTGGCCACTGGCGCAAAAATCAAAGGCGTGAATTACGGTATCAGTTCGGCTTGCTCCACCAGTGCGCATTGCATAGGCGCGGGCGTTGAACAAATCCAATTGGGCAAACAGGACATTGTTTTTGCGGGCGGCGGTGAGGAAGAGCATTGGACCATGTCTTTCTTATTCGATGCCATGGGCGCATTGAGCAGTAAGTATAACGAGACGCCGGATAAAGCATCACGCACTTACGATGCTAACCGTGATGGCTTTGTTATTTCTGGTGGCGGCGGTATTTTAGTGCTGGAAGAGTACGAGCATGCTAAGGCGCGTGGTGCGCGTATCTTGGCTGAAGTCATAGGCTACGGCGCTACATCAGACGGTTATGACATGGTCGCACCTAGCGGCGAAGGCGCAGTGCGTTGCATGCGCCTGGCATTGCAAGGCGTGGACAGCAAAATCGATTACATCAATACGCATGGCACCAGTACCCCGGTGGGTGACACCAAGGAATTGGAAGCGATACGTGAAGTGTTTGGTGCGACTGGCTTAAATCAACAGCCAGCGGTAGCCTCAACCAAATCATTGTCTGGGCACGCGCTTGGCGCGGCAGGGGTCAATGAAGCGATTTATACCTTGCTTATGATGCAGCATAATTTTATTGCCGCATCGGCCAATATTGAAACCTTGGACCCGGCGGCTGAAGGTTTGAATATTGTACGCAGCAGAATAGACAACGTTAAAGTTGAGACAGCCTTATCCAATAGTTTCGGTTTTGGCGGCACCAACGCCACGCTCACTTTCTCGACGAAAAACCTATAACTCCATGCAGCTTAGTTCGCGATGATGCGCTCTTACGCTGTTGTTTTGCTGGCCGCAAGCTTGCTGCTTGCTTGCGTCAGCATGCCAGAGCGCACCTACCGCATCAGTGAACGGCAAGTCCAGCAAAAAATAAATGAGCGTTTCCTTGCGCCCATTCCACTGCTTAGAGTATTCCAAGTCAGCTTACTCAACCCCGAGGTTAGGTTTGTTGCTAAAACGGGTCGCATGGAGACCCGTTTTAATGTCAAGCTCAGCCACACGATCAGCGGAAAATCCTACACAGGCAAAGTGATGGTGTCGGGAGAACTGCAGTTTGATGCGGTGGCCAATGCTATCGTGCTCAATGAAGTGGAAGTCGATCAGCTCAGCCTAGACGGCGAGAAGACAAATTACATGGAATTTGCCAGTGTGGTAGCGCAAAGCTTGGCCGCGGAAAAGTTGAATGGCGTCAGTTTGTATGCATTTAAGCCGCAGGATTTGAAATTTGGTGCGGATTTATACAGAGTTAAAAGCATGCAAGTCACCGACAGCGGCTTGCAAATTACATTTAGCCGGCTAGATCAGCCTGAGCTAGATAAGGGTTTACAAAATTAAGGCGGCCATGACTTGCCGTCCTTCACTCATCAAAATGTTATAGGTTCGGCAAGCCGCCGCGGTGTTCATGCATTCTATGGCTATGCCTTGCTCTATCAAGCTTAAGTAAAGCGGCCCAGTTAAAAAGTGCTGTTTCGCCCCCGTGCCCAGCAGCAACACCTCGACCTGATGGCTGCTGTGTAATTCAGTTAATTTCGCTAGTTGGCTGGTGCCCATGTCGGCGAAATCTTTAAGCTGCCAATCGTGCAAACACAGTTCCGGCAACACAATTAGGCTGTGGCCAAATCGCTGCTTATTTATTTCTATGTAGCTATCGCTGTAGGCGGTGATTAAGTTTAAATTTTCTGCGGTGTTTAAGTGCAATTTCATGGGCTATTCTCGGGTCGTCTTGGCCTGCTTACATTGAACCAAGTGGCCATTCTAATGTAAACTAGCACCTTTAACTATTGCGCTTTATTAATTAAAAATTAATAAGATGGCTGAGCATTATGCAACCACCCAATTCAAAAAAATTAGCAAAATCCAATAAGCTTGCTAACGTCTGTTACGACATACGTGGCCCGGTGTTGCAACGTGCTCGTCAAATGGAGGAGGAAGGTCAGCGCATCATTAAATTGAACATAGGCAACCCGGCTGCCTTTGGCTTTGAAGTGCCTGAAGAGATACAGCAAGACGTCATACGCAATATGGCTAAAGCCGGTGGATATACCGATAGCAAAGGCTTGTTTGAGCCACGCAAAGCCATCATGCACAGCACCCAAGCCAAGCACATTAAAGGCGTGACAGTGGATGACATTATCATAGGCAATGGTGTCTCTGAATTAATAGTGATGGCCATGCAAGGCTTGTTAAACAATGGCGATCAAGTGCTGGTGCCCATGCCAGATTATCCCTTGTGGACAGCTGCCGTGACCTTGGCTGGCGGCACCGCTAGGCATTATTTGTGCGATGAAGCCACCGGATGGATGCCAGACTTAAAAGACATAGAGTCAAAAATCACTGCTAACACCCGTGGCATCGTAGTTATTAACCCAAACAACCCGACCGGCGCCTTATACCCGCCGGCCATTTTGCAAGGCATTATTGAGATAGCGCGGCACCATGGCTTGGTCATCTTTGCCGATGAAATTTACGACAAAGTGCTTTACGATGGCAATACGCATACCTCCATCGCCTCTTTAGCCGATGACGTTTTGTTTGTGACCTTTAATGGCCTGTCAAAAAACTACCGCACCTGTGGCTACCGTGCTGGCTGGATGATATTGAGCGGTGAGAAAAACCACGCTAAAGATTACATAGAAGGCTTGAATATGCTGGCTTCCATGCGTTTGTGCGCCAATGTGCCAGGCCAGTTGGCCATACAGACGGCGCTCGGAGGTTACCAAAGCATAGACGATTTAGTGGCCCCAGAAGGGCGGCTATGCAAGCAGCGTGATGTGGCTTATAAATTATTAACGGCCATACCGGGCGTGAGTTGTAGCAAACCGGCTGCCGCCATGTACTTGTTCCCTAAGTTAGACCCAGTCATGTATCCAATTGAAAATGATCAGCAGTTTATATTGGATTTATTGCTAGAAGAAAAAGTCTTGTTGGTGCAAGGCTCGGGCTTTAATTGGCATGCGCCGGATCATTTCCGGGTGGTATTCTTACCGAATGTCGATGATTTGACCGAGGCCATACATCGCATTGCTCGATTCTTAAAAAATTACAGAAAAAAACACGCAAAATCAGATGGAGCAAAAGCTTGAAGCAACTTAATGTGGGTATTCTAGGCCTAGGTACGGTAGGGGGTGGCACCTACGCGGTGTTAAACCGCAATGCAGATGAAATTACCCGTCGTACTGCTTGTGCCATCAAAGTGGTGCAAGTGGCCGATAAAAATCTAGCGCAAGCGCAGGCCCTTACTGCCGGCAAGGTAGCAGTAACCGATGATGCTTTTGCGGTGGTTAATAACCCAGAAGTGCAGGTGGTGGTCGAGTTAATTGGCGGCTACACCTTAAGCAAAGAACTGGTCTTGCAAGCGATAGCCAATGGCAAGCACGTGGTCACGGCCAACAAGGCCTTGTTGGCGTTGCATGGCAATGAGATCTTTGCTGCTGCTCAAGCTAAAGGCGTGATGGTGGCGTACGAAGCAGCGGTGGCTGGCGGCATTCCCATTATCAAAGCGTTACGTGAAGGCTTAGGCGCCAATCGCATAGAATGGTTGGCGGGTATTATTAATGGCACGACCAATTTCATCTTAAGCGAAATGCGTGAAAAAGGCTTGGCGTTTGCCGATGTGTTGGGTGAAGCGCAACGCCTAGGTTATGCTGAAGCCGATCCAACCTTCGATGTGGAAGGCATAGACGCCGCACATAAGTTAACCATCATGTCTGCCATTGCTTTTGGTATGCCGATGAAGTTTGATCAGGCTTACACGGAAGGCATCACCAAATTACAACAAACCGACATTAAGTATGCGCATGAGCTGGGTTACAGCGTGAAGCTGTTAGGCATCACCAAGCGCACCGAGGCTGGTGTTGAATTGCGCGTGCACCCGACCTTAATTTCAGAAAAAAGATTGGTGGCGAATGTTAACGGCGCCATGAATGCCGTCGTGGTGAAAGGCGATGCCGTAGGCCCAACCTTGTATTACGGTGCCGGTGCTGGCGCTGAACCGACGGCCAGCGCTGTCGTGGCTGATTTAATGGACGTGGCTAGACTGGCTGATGCCAGTGCGGCACAACGCGTTCCCTACTTAGGTTTTCAAGCCGGCCAGCTTAATGACTTGCCTATTTTGCCGATAGCGGCCATACACAGTGCGTATTATTTGCGCTTGCGCGCCAGTGACAAGCCTGGGGTGTTGGCTGGTGTGACTAAGATTCTGGCTGACCGGGCTATTTCCATTGATGCTATGCTGCAAAAAGAACCGGCAGACAATGAAACCGAAGCAGACATCGTGATATTGACGCACCTGACTCAAGAAAAAAACATGGATGCCGCCATCGCTGAAATTGAAGCGCTGCCTGCCATCGTCGGTAAGTTAGTTAAAATTCGTATGGAAGAATTGGGAAGATAAACCAAGCCTGCTCTGGTTGGTGCTTAGATCAGAGTTATTCAGCGCTTAAATTGAGAGAGTTACATGAAATACATCAGTACGCGTGGGCTATCCCCTGCATTAAGCTTCAGTGAAATTTTATTGGGTGGGCTAGCGCCAGATGGCGGGTTGTATTTGCCTGAGCACTACCCGCAGTTTAGTGATGCCGATTTAACCGCCATGCGCGGCATGGGCTACGCGGATTTGGCCTTTGCTATATTAAGTCGCTTAATTGATGATATTCCTGCCGCCGATTTAAAAGCCATCATAGATAAAACTTATAGGGCCGACGTCTACGCCTATGCTCGTTCCGGTCAAAATGCGGCCGACATCACCCCAACTTTAAAGTTAGAAGACCAGCTTTACCTGCTGTGTTTGTCTAATGGCCCAACCTTGGCTTTTAAAGACATGGCCATGCAATTGCTAGGCAATTTATTTGAATACGTGTTGGCAAAAACCGGTAAAACCACCAATATCCTAGGCGCCACTTCTGGCGACACCGGTTCGGCTGCCGAATACGCCATGCGTGGTAAAAAAGGCGTGCGGGTATTCATGCTGTCGCCCCATAAAAAAATGAGCCGTTTTCAAACAGCGCAGATGTTCGGTTTGCAGGACGATAACATCCATAACATTGCCGTCAACGGTGTGTTTGATGATTGCCAAGACATGGTAAAAGCCGTGTCCAATGACGCGGCCTTTAAAGCCCAATACAAAATAGGCGCGGTCAATTCCATCAATTGGGGTCGTATCGTCGCGCAAGTGGTGTATTACTTTAAAGGCTATTTTGCCGTCACCAGCAGCAACAGCGAAAAGGTCAGTTTTGCCGTGCCATCGGGTAACTTTGGTAACGTTTGTGCGGGCCACATTGCACGCATGATGGGCTTGCCAGTGGATAAGCTTGTTGTTGCGACTAACGAAAACGACGTGTTGGATGAGTTTTTCAAAACCGGCGTTTACCGTCCGCGTGGCTCCGCTAATACTTACCATACGTCCAGCCCGTCCATGGACATCAGTAAAGCCTCTAATTTTGAACGCTTTGTGTTTGATTTAGTCGGTCGTGACAGCGCTAAAGTGCGTGAATTGTGGGCCAGCGTTGATCAAGGTGGGGCCTTTGATATCAAGGCCTTGCTGCCTGAGGTGGCTGGCTATGGCTTTATTTCAGGTAGTAGCAACCACCAAGAACGCATGCGTACCATACGCGAAGTGCATGAGAAATACGCGGTCACCATCGATACCCACACGGCCGACGGCTTGAAGGTGGCCTTAGAAAATCGTGATGCCAACGTGCCTATGCTGGTGCTAGAAACGGCTTTACCCGCTAAATTTGAGGATGCCCTGGTTGAAGCTTTAGGCACCGTGCCTGAGCGTCCTAGTGCCTTGCAGGGCATAGAAGCTTTGCCGCAGCGTTTTGATGTGATGGATTTTGACGTGGCTGCCATCAAACAATACATAGTCAACAAAGTGAGCTAGTGCATGCAGGTTTACAGTGATTTACTAAAACACGTTTTACAGCATGGCCATAAAAAAGAGGACCGCACCGGTACCGGTACGCTGTCGGTGTTTGGTTACCAGATGCGCTTTAATTTAGCCGACGGCTTTCCACTGTTGACGACCAAGAAAGTCCATTTAAAATCCATCATTCACGAGTTGTTGTGGTTCCTGCAAGGCAGCACCAACATTGCCTATTTGAAAGAAAATGGCGTGCGTATCTGGGACGAATGGGCCGATGAAAACGGCAATCTAGGCCCGGTCTATGGTTACCAGTGGCGTAATTGGCCTAAACCAGACGGCACACACATAGACCAAATTAGCCAAGTGGTGCATGCCATTAAAACCAATCCGGATTCACGGCGCTTAATCGTGTCGGCTTGGAACGTGGCCGATGTGGATCAAATGAAATTGCCGCCGTGCCACGCTTTTTTTCAGTTCTATGTGGCCGATGGCAAGTTAAGCTGCCAACTGTATCAGCGCAGTGCGGACATCTTTTTGGGCGTGCCATTTAACATCGCATCTTATGCATTGTTGACCATGATGATAGCCCAGGTCTGTGGCTTAAAACTGGGCGACTTTGTCCACACTTTAGGCGACGCGCACATTTACACCAATCACATGGAGCAGGTGCATGAGCAGTTAGGTCGCGATGTGCGGGCATTGCCACGCATGCGCATCAATCCGGCCGTGGACGATATTTTCAGCTTTAAGTACGACGATTTTACTTTAGAGAATTACGACCCGCACCCTGCCATTAAAGGCTTGGTGGCGGTTTAATATGTCGCTATCACTGATCGTGGCGCTGGCTAAAAACCGTGTCATAGGCTTAAACAATACCTTACCCTGGCATTTGCCCGAAGACCTCAAGCGTTTTCGCGCATTGACCACCGGCCACCACATCATCATGGGCCGCAAGACCTATGAGTCGCTAGGTCGTTTGTTGCCGGATCGCACCACGGTCATCGTCACGCGTAATCCCAATTACCAGGTCGAAGGCGCTTTGATAGCGCATAGCTTAGAAGAAGCCATGGCTTTATGCGTGGGTGATGATGAAGCTTTTTTAATTGGCGGTGCTGAGTTATACCAAGCCGGTTTAAACTTGGCGCAGAAAATGTACGTAACGGAATTAGACCTGGAGGTAGCAGGTGATGCGTATTTCCCGGCGTTTGATTTAAGTCAGTGGCAAGAAAGCGCTAGGGTCGCCCACACATCCGCGCAGGGCCTGCCTTTTTCCTACATAAGCTACCATAGGAAATAAAGGCAAGGAATATAAGGCAAGAAACATAAAGAAAAGCCGCTTAATCCGTGTAGGCTTAAGCGGCAGTCTGACTATTGCGCCACACAGTCCACGTAATAATTCGCTGTGCCATCCACCACTTCTTTTACTAAGCCGTGGTTGTCTGTCTCAAAGCCTGGGAATTTCTCATTAAATTCTCGGGCAAATTTCAAGTAATTAACGATGACTTTATTGAACTGTTCACCCGGTATCAGCAAGGGTATGCCCGGTGGGTAGGGGGTTAATAATACCGCGGTAATTCTGCCTTCTAGGTCGTCTATGGCGACGCGGTCTATCTCTCGGTGCGCCATTTTCGCGAAGGCATCCGCCGGTTTCATGGCGGGCACCATGTTGGATAAGTACATTTCAGTGGTTAAGTGCGCCACGTCATTGGCTTTATACACGGCATGGATTTGCTCACACAAATCACGCAGGCCTATTTTTTCGTACCTAGGCTGCTTTTGTATGAATTCCGGTAAGACCTTCCATAGCGGTTGGTTCTTATCGTAGTCGTCTTTAAATTGTTGCAGCGCAGCCACCATGGTATTCCAGCGGCCTTTGGTAATGCCTATGGTAAACATGATAAAGAATGAATAGAGACCGGTTTTTTCAACGATTACGCCGTGTTCAGCCAAGTATTTAGTGACGATGGCGGCCGGTATGCCGAATTTGTCCGAGAAGTTGCCCTTGATGTCCAAGCCTGGGGTAATGATGGTGGCTTTGATCGGGTCTAGCATGTTGAAGCCTTCGGCTAGGTCGCCAAAGTCATGCCAGGATTCGTTGGCTTTTAGCATCCAAGCGTCGCGTTCTTCCAGGCCTTCTTCGGACAAATCGTCCGGTCCCCATACTTTAAACCACCAGTCTGCACCCCATTCTTCGTCCACCTTGCGCATGGCGCGGCGGAAGTCTAGGGCTTCCATTAAGCTTTCTTCAACCAAGGCCGTGCCACCTGGGGCTTCCATCATGGCCGCGGCCACGTCTATGCTCGCTACTATGGAGTATTGCGGGCTGGTGGAGGTGTGCATTAAATAGGCTTCATTGAAAATGTCGCGGTCCAGCTGATTGTTTTCTGCGTCTTGCACCAAAATTTGGCTGGCTTGGCTTAAGCCAGCGAGCAGTTTGTGGGTGGATTGGGTAGAAAACACCATGCTTTCTTTGCAACGAGGGCGACCTTCGCCTATGGCATGGTAATCGCCGTAGAAATCATGGAAAGTGGCGTGCGGCAACCAGGCTTCATCAAAATGCAGGGTGTCTATCTTGCCATCCAACATTTCTTTTATTTCTTCTACGTTATACAGCACGCCATCGTAAGTCGATTGGGTGATGGTGAGTACTCGAGGTTTTGCCTTTTTATTGATAATGAAGGGATTGATGTCGATTTTCTTTTGGATGTTTTCCCAGGCAAACTCGCTCTTAGGTATGGGTCCTATGATGCCGAAATGGTTGCGCGTAGGCATTAAAAACACCGGTACTGCGCCGGTCATGATGATGGCGTGCAGTATGGATTTATGGCAGTTTCTGTCCACTACCACCACATCCCCTGGGGCGACCGTGCTGTTCCACACCATTTTGTTGGAGGTGGAGGTGCCGTTGGTGACGAAATACAAATGATCGCAGTTGTAGATGCGGGCGGCATTGCGTTCGGAGGCGGCCACCGGACCGGTGTGGTCTAGTAATTGGCCCAGCTCGTCCACTGCGTTACAGACGTCGGCACGCAACATGTTTTCACCAAAGAACTGGTGGAACATTTGGCCTACCGGTGATTTTAGAAAAGCCACGCCACCGGAGTGGCCAGGGCAGTGCCATGAATAGGAGCCATCGGCAGCGTATTCGGTAAGTGCTTTAAAGAACGGCGGTGGCAAGCTGTCCAGGTAAGTGCGTGCTTCGCGCAATATGTAGCGCGCAACAAACTCTGGTGTGTCTTCGTACATGTGTATGAAGCCATTAAGTTCGCGCAATATTTCGTTAGGAATGTGCCGTGAGGTGCGTGTTTCGCCGTGCAAGAAAATAGGGATTTCCTCGTTGCGGTAGCGAATTTCATCCACGAAGCTACGCAAGTTATCCAAGGCGTCGCGATTTTCTTCTATGAACTCGTTATCGTCTATGGACAAGATAAACGCGGATGCTCGGCTTTGTTGCTGTACAAAGGAGGTGAGGTCGCCGTAACTGGTCACGCCTAATACCTCAAAACCCTCGGCTTCTATGGCTTTGGCTAGCATGCGTATGCCTAAGCCTGAGGAATTTTCTGAGCGGAAATCTTCGTCTATGATGACTATAGGAAAGCGAAACTTCATGTAGGGAATTTCCTAAAATTAAATCTTGGGTAAGGTAACGCCAACTTGGCCTTGGTATTTGCCGCCTCGGTCTTTATAGCTGGTTTCGCATACGTCGTCTGCATCGGCTTCAAAAAACAGCACTTGGGCACAGCCTTCGTTGGCGTATATTTTTGCCGGTAGCGGTGTGGTGTTACTAAACTCCAAGGTAACGTAGCCTTCCCATTCCGGTTCAAACGGGGTTACGTTGACTATGATGCCGCAACGGGCGTAGGTTGATTTGCCCAAGCAAACGGTTAATACGTTGCGTGGAATCCGGAAGTACTCCACCGTGCGCGCTAGGGCAAAGGAGTTGGGTGGAATGATGCAGTAATCGGCATTCACTTCAACAAAGGAGTTGGGGTCAAAATTCTTAGGGTCGACGATGGTGCTGTTGATGTTGGTGAACAGCTTAAATTCTTTGCTGCATCTAATGTCGTAGCCGTAACTGGATGTGCCGTAGGACACCAAGCGTTCACCCTGGGCGTTCTGTTTTACTTGCTTAGGTTCAAACGGCTCTATCATGCCGTGTTGCTCCGCCATGCGGCGTATCCATTTATCTGATTTTATGCTCATAGTTGGTGCTTTTTTTATGGGTTAGAAGATAAAAAAGCGGAGTAACTAACTCCGCTTTTAGCCCGACTTTAGTAAGTGCAAATAATAGCAATAAATTCGCGCACCGTTACACTTTTTTAGTGTTTATCGCCGCCTAATTCTATGCTGTAGCGCCAGAATTGATCGGCCGATTCAAAAATAACCGCCGATTGTTCCGGATCACGGCTGCCGGCAGGGTATTGATGCACGGCAGTTGGGTCTTCGGCCCAAGCTTGAACGATAGGGTCTATCAAGCGCCATTGGGCTTCCACTTCACTGATGTGCAAGTATAGCGATGGGTCGCCTTCCATTAAGTTCAGCAACAAGGATTCGTAAGAGTCTATGCTTTCGTCGCCGCTCTGACGCTGTGGCGCATCTACGCTTAGGGTGCGAGTGGCAATGTCTAGGCCTGGAATCTTCGATTCAATTTCCATCTTGATGCATTCTCTAGGCTGAATATTGAGGGTTAACCAGTTTTGGTGTTGGCCTTCAGTTAATTGCATGGGGGCTTTTTTAAAGCGTATGGAAACGGCCGTGTTGCCTTCGTGCATACGTTTAGCCGTGCGCACATAAAATGGCACACCTTGCCAGCGTGGGTTGTCTATGAACAGTTTTAATGCGGCATAGGTCTCGGTAGCGCTGGTTTTAACGCCTTCTCTAGCCAGTTCGTCCAAGTAGCCCACCACGTTTTCACCGTGGCCATCACCCACGCAAACGCGGCCTGCCGAGTACTGAGCGCGGAAAGCGTGTTTGTCTAAGTCTTTAACCGGCAATGGACGGATGGCTTGCAGGAGTTTAATTTTTTCAGCGCGTATGCTATCAGGCGACAAGTCTTGCGGTTTTTCCATGGCAACCAATGCCAAGGTTTGCAATAAATGACTTTGCATCATGTCGCGCAATGCGCCGGTATTGTTGTAAAACTCAGTCCTATCACCCACGCCCAACGTTTCGTTATTGGTGATTTGCACATGGTCTATGTATTGATTGTTCCAAAGCGGTTCAAACAAGGTGTTGGCAAAACGCGTTAGCATGATGTTTTGCAACGCCGATTTACCTAAATAATGGTCTATGCGGTAAATCTGACTTTCTTTTAGGTGCTTGGTGAGAGACGCCTGCAAGGCTTGGGCCGATGGCAGGTTGGTGCCAAACGGTTTTTCTATCAAAACGCGACGCCAGTATTGGCTTTCATCCAGCAGGCCGACGCCGGACAGTTGCTCCACTATGGTTGAAAAGTCAGTAGGGCGCACCGATAAGAAGTAAGCCAAGTTTTGTGGGAAGACTTGCGCGTTGCTTAATGTGTCCTTCATTTTATTGAAGGCATCGGCATCGCCAGGGGGGTTGGCATGGTAATGGTTGCGTGCAATAAAGCGCTCAAATGCCGCTTGGTCGTAACCATTTTTGAATTTAGTGTCCAACATCTTTTTGATGTCGGCTTGCCAAGCTTCCCGTGTGACTTCGCCACGACCTACAGACAGGATGGCCATGTGCTCAGGTAGGCGACCTGCTGCATCCAAGCGAAATAGGCCGGGCATTAATTTAACGCGGGATAAGTTGCCGCTGGCACCGAATAGGACCAGTGTGCAAGGATCAATTTTTTTTACCATGGTAAACCTTATTTATCTATAGATTTTGAATGGCCCGCCTGCACGGGCCATTGAATTACAGTATTTTTTAGAGTGATCGCCTAGTAGCTAGGTGAGTGTATCCGTATTAATGACGACTTTCTGCAGGTGCGCCGTCTGTGTCTAGGTCTAAATCACCCCAGCCTAAGCGGCGGTGGAATAATTCCAGCAATAGATCCCAGCTTAAGCGTGACAAGGCCGGATCGTAGCGGTGGCCTTCGTCGCGCATAAACGCGTGTTGACCATTAAATTCATGCCAAGTGTAACGGGTGCCTACTTCATCCAAGCGGGCTTTAACCATGTTGCGACCTTCTAGTGGCACGTGTGGGTCTTGACGGCCCCAGATATGCAGCAATTCGCCTTTGATTTCGCTGGCGCGTTCTAGGGAATTATCGTTTTTACCTAAACCCAAGGCGCGTTTGTGTATGTCGGTGGCGTAGAAGCAGACCGCGGCTAGTACGTCTGGGTTCATGGCGGCGCGGAAGGCCAAATGGCCACCTACGCATATGCCCATGACGCCTAAGCGGCCAGTGCAATCATCGCGTGATTTTAGGTAGTCCAATACGGCGCGGGCATCGCTGTCGTAGGCGTGCACTTCCTTGGTGATTTTATGGGCATTACCGCGCGAGGTGCCTTCTTCGTCGTAAGCGAGGACCGTGCCTGCGGGTTCTAATTCGTGGTAGATTTCAGGGCAGGCAACAATGAAGCCATGGCCAGCCAACATGGCGGCGGTGCGGCGTATCGGTGCGGTTACTTGAAAGATTTCTGAAAACATTAAAATGCCAGGGTAATTGCCTGGGGCAGCCGGGCGAAAAATGTGCGCGCGCATTTCGCCGGTGGGCGTATTTAGGTCTACAACTTCACTGTCTTTAATTAACATTTTTGATCCTGATTATTGCGTTTTGGAATAGCCATATATGATAAAGCAAGCAGGCTTATTCATACAGTGTTTTGCTGTAAAAAATATAAAATGCATGACAAGATTGGCAATTTAGTGTCAAATTCGGCCTTACTTTTTTTGATCCGAGTCTGAATGAAAATGCAAGATAAGCCCGTGCGCTGGCAACACTTTAATAGCATCGATTGTTTGCGACACGCTGTCTGCGATGCCATTGCTTTAAGCGCTAGTCGTGCCATTGCCCAGCGTGGTCGATTTAACCTGGTGTTGGCGGGTGGCAATACCCCGCGTGCCATCTACCGTTTGTTGCGCGATTTGAATATGGATTGGTCTAAATGGCATGTGTATCATGGCGATGAGCGCTGTCTGGCGACTGATCATGAGGACAGAAATAGCTTGATGGTTGAGCAGGTCTTGCTTAATCATGTGGCTATTCCGCCGAATCAGGTGCATCACATTCCGGCAGAATTGGGTCCGGTGGCAGGGGCCAAGGCTTATGCCCAAACCTTGCAGGGTCTAGGTAGCTTCGATTTGGTCTTACTCGGTTTGGGTGAAGATGGGCATACGGCATCGCTGTTTCCTGGTCATGCGCTTGATAACAGTGCCCATGCTGTGCCTGTGTTTGATTCGCCTAAGCCGCCTGCAGAGCGCATTACCATGAGCCAGCAAAGGCTAAACGATGCCCAGCAAGTGATTTTTATTGTTAGCGGTGCGGTCAAGCAACAAGCCGTGGATAATTGGCGCAGTGGCGTCGCTATTCCTGCGACGCTGATTCAACCGGCTAATGGGGTGGATGTGTATTGTTACGAAGTGAGCTAGGCTTGATTTTTTTCTATCAAGACGCCCATTAGACGCAGTTGCTCTTTCTGTATGGCCATTAACTCCGACCATTGGCCTTCACGCAGCATATCCATTTTTTCATGCAGCAACATAATTTCCAGCTCGGCTTTCAGGTTGACTTCGTAGTCGTGGTCAGCATTTAAGCGGTCTTTTTCACCTTGCCTGTTTTGTGACATGAGGATGATGGGTGCCTGTATGGAGGCGAGCATGGATAAGAATAAATTCAATAAAATATACGGGTAGGGGTCAAAGCTCTTATTGTAATTAGCCAGTATCACCGAGTTGAGCGCCACCCAGCACACTAGGGTGACGGCAAACAAGCCTATAAATGCCCATGAACCACCGAATTTAGCGACGGCATCGGCGGCACGTTGGCCAAAGCTGATGTTGCTGTCTATGCTTGCAGATGGGGCGCTTGAAATGTGTTTGCGTTCGGTGAAGTGCCGCGCGACCTTTCTGGTGCGGGCATCCATGTTCTCATAGCTGGAACCTAATAGTTTTTCAGCAATAGGGTGTTTTTTACCTGCCATGGCGCGGTCCTTCACTTAGCTGTTCTGTATGACTATATTAGGAAATTTAGTGCTGTGGTCTAGGCTGCTATTGGCTATTTTAATCGCCGCAGCGCGCGCAATTTTTTTATAAATAGCCGCGATTTTACTGTCTGGCTCAGCCACCACGGAGGGTATGCCGCCATCGGATTGCATCCTAATGTTGATGTCCAAAGGCAAGCTGCCTAATAAGTCCACCTGGTAGTCCTGACACATGGCAGCGCCACCACCGGCACCAAAAATGTGTTCTTCAAAGCCGCATTGTGAGCATATGTGGGTGCTCATGTTTTCAACGATGCCTAAAATAGGGATGCTGACTTTCTCAAACATTTTAAGCCCTTTGCGCGCATCCAGTAAGGCGATGTCTTGCGGGGTGGTGACTATAATGGCGCCGGTGACCGGTATTTTTTGCGCCAGTGTCAGTTGTATGTCACCTGTGCCGGGTGGCAAGTCTATGATGAGGTAATCTAAATCTCGCCATTTTGTGTCGCGCAGTAATTGCTCTAAGGCGCCGGTTACCATGGGACCGCGCCAAACCATGGGCGTGTCGTTGTCTATAAGAAAGCCTATGGACATGGCTTGTATGCCATGCGCTAGCATAGGGTCCATGGTCTTGCCGTCGTTGCTTTCTGGGCGGCCGCTGATGCCTAGCATTTGTGGCTGACTAGGCCCGTAGATGTCGGCATCCAATAAACCCACCGTTGCGCCTTCTGCGGCCAAGGCCAAGGCCAGGTTGGCTGAGGTGGTGGATTTGCCTACACCGCCTTTGCCGGAAGCGACGGCGATAATGTTTTTAACATTGGGTAAGAGTGTGACGCCTTGCTGAGCTTTGTGTGCGACTATGCGGCTGCCAATATTGACCGTGACTTTGCTGACGCCTGGCAGCGCTTGCAGGGCCTGGCTTACTAAATTTTGCAGCTCAGCCATGACTGATTTTGCTGGGTAGCCCAGCACGATGTCTACGCTCACTTCGCTGCCATTAATTTGGATGTTTCTGGCCGATTTGCTGCTGATAAAATCTTTGCCGGTATTGGGGTCTATGCAGACTTTTAATGTGCTTTGTATAAGAAGTTCAGTAAGGGCCATGCGTATTATTCCTGTTAATGTGCTTGTAAGTGAGTTTAGGCAAAATAAACTTGAGTAAAATGATAGGGTATTTTAACCGATAGTCCAGCTGGCTAGGGCAATTTGTGTTAAAAATTCCTCAGCAGCCATTAGCGTTCAAAATGCGCAATCAACGCTGGGTTAAGCTGGCTGCATTTGCTAGAATACCGTTTTCGCTAAATAGATCCATTTATCTCATGGCCACCGCAAACACCGCACGCAAACTTTTAGTCACATCAGCCCTTCCTTATGCCAATGGCAGTATACATCTAGGCCATTTGGTTGAGTACATACAAACCGATATTTGGGTACGCCACCAAAAAATGCAAGGGCATACGGTGCATTATGTCTGTGCGGACGATACCCATGGTACCCCCATCATGTTGCGTGCAGAAAAAGAGGGCATCACGCCGGAAGCGTTGATCGCCAATGTGCACCAGCAACACAGTGCCGATTTCAAAGAGTTTTTGGTGGCCTTTGATTATTACTACTCGACCAATGCGCCGGAAAATAAAGCACTGTCTCAAAGCATATACTTGGCACTTAAAGGTGCAGGAAAAATAGCCAGTAAGGTCATAGAGCAATTTTACGATCCGCTTAAAAAGATGTTTTTACCGGACCGTTTTATCAAAGGCGAATGCCCTAAATGCCATGCTAAAGACCAGTACGGTGATTCCTGCGAAGCCTGTGGCGCTACTTACAACCCAACTGAGTTGATCAATGCGTATTCTGCTGTTTCAGGGGCCGCGCCTGTGCGCAAAGAGACCGAGCATTACTTTTTTAAACTGTCCGAATGCGCTGATTTTTTAAAAGAGTGGACACGCTCAGGCACCTTGCAAGGTGAAGCGGCCAACAAGATGGCCGAGTGGTTTGAAAATGGTTTGAATGATTGGGACATTTCCCGCGATGCGCCGTATTTCGGTTTTGAGATTCCGGACGCGCCGGGTAAGTATTTTTACGTTTGGTTGGATGCGCCTATAGGCTACATGGCCAGCTTCAAAAAGCTCTGTGCGGACACCGGTTTAGATTTCGACGAGTACTGGGCTAAAGACGCTAGCACCGAGCTGTATCATTTCATAGGTAAGGACATCTTGTATTTCCATGCCTTATTTTGGCCGGCAACACTGGAATACAGCGGTTACCGTAAACCCACTAAGATTTTTGCCCACGGCTTTTTGACCGTGAATGGCGAAAAAATGAGTAAGTCACGCGGTACCTTTATTACGGCGCGCAGCTACTTAGAACACATTAAAAATCCAGAGTACTTGCGTTATTACTACGCAGCGAAACTCAATAGCAGCATGGAAGACATCGATTTAAGCTTGGATGACTTCGTGGCTAGGGTGAACAGTGATTTGGTAGGCAAATACATCAATATTGCCAGTCGAACTGCTGGCTTTATTAATAAGCAATTCGATGGCCAATTGCGCCCGTCGGCGAATAACCCTGTGGTGGCTGAGCTCAAAGCCAGTGCTGCCATGATAGCCGATGCCTATGACAGCAGGGAGTACGGTAAGGCCTTGCGTGAAATTATGCGCTTGGCAGACAGCGCCAATGGCTTTGTGGCAGAAAAAGCCCCTTGGGTCATGGCCAAACAAGCCGATCAAGCGCAAGCCTTGCAAGAAGTCTGCTCCGATGCGCTGGAACTGTTCCGTTTGCTGACCTTGTATTTAAAACCGGTCTTACCAAAATTAGCCTCAGAAGTAGAGCAATTTCTAACGATAGACGCATTAAGCTGGGCCAGTGTCAGCACAGAATTGCAGGCCGGCCATCGCATCCAAACCTATCAACACTTAATCACCCGCATAGACCCCAAATGGATACTCGCCATGACTGAAGCCAATAAAGAAAACTTAACGCCCACGCCCACGAGCACACCTAGCCCTGCGACGCCTGTCGTAGCAAATTCTGCCGAGATTAGTTTGGATGATTTCACCAAGGTGGATTTGCGCATTGCTAAGATAGTCCATGCCGAACACGTGGAAGGTGCTGAGAAATTACTCAAGCTTAGTTTGGACATAGGCGAAGCCCAGCCCCGCCAAGTTTTTGCGGGCATTAAATCGGCTTATGATCCAGCGCAGTTGATCGGGCGGCTAACCGTGATGGTAGCCAATTTGGCACCGCGTAAAATGAAGTTTGGCCTCAGCGAGGGCATGGTGTTGGCGGCCAGTGACGAAACTGGCGGCCCCTACATCCTTAGTCCGGATGCAGGCGCACAAGTGGGCATGCGGGTAAAATAAGGCTGCCGTTTGGTGCTGGCTGGCCTGTTCTAAGGCTTGCTGGGCTTGTCTTTTGTTGGCGTGCTTGTTGTTGACGTGGTTTTTGTTGTTATGGCTTTGACCGGTTTGGGCTGAACTTTGCTCGGCGTAGCTTTAATAGGCTTGCTAGCGAGAGGCTTGGCCGGCACGACGATGGCCTTGTTGGCGGCGGGTTTGCTAACTGGGGGCGTGCTCAACACTGGTTTGGCGCTTTGTTTTAGACCGGTATTAGGCTGTGCCGCATTATTCTTCAGTGTATTTTTTTGTGGTGGATTTTTGCTGACGCCATCGCCTTTGGCGCTGGTTTTTGCTGGTGCGGACTTGCTGGCAGCCGTCGCATCAATCACCATGTCTTTCCTAGCGTTTTTCAAGGTCACCGGTCCGATACCATCGACCTTGGTTATTTCCTCCACGCTTTTAAACCCACCATTCTTTTTACGGTAATCCAAGATAGCTTTGGCTTTAACCGGCCCTATGCCAGGCAAGCTTTCAAGTTCAGTTTGGTTGGCGGTGTTAATGTTGACGGCGGCGTGTGCGTAAAAGCTTATGCATAGCCAGCTGAATAAGACTAATAAGGCAGTTTTCATTGGCATACTCCCCGCTATATAGATAGGCTAAATACGGCCTACCATCATACGCTTAACTAAACGGGAGATAGTATTTTTTCTTTTACTTCAATTGCTTAGCAGATGGCTTAAGTGCATTCGGCGTGTATGGCAGTCAGCGCTTTGAGTGGGTCGGCGGCTTGAGTAATCGGCCGGCCTATGACTAAATAACTGGCGCCATTACGCAAGGCTTGGGCTGGTGTGACGATGCGAGATTGGTCATCTTGACTGGCATAGACTGGGCGTATGCCTGGGGTCACCAAACAAAACTCCTTGCCTAATGCCGTGCGCAACATGGCAGCCTCTTGTGCGGAGCAAACCACGCCGCTCAGTCCGGCTTGTTGGGTAAGTTCGGCCAGGCGCATGACGTGGCTGGTTAAATCCGCAGCTACGCCTATTTGCGTCAAATTGGCCTGATTCATACTGGTTAATACCGTCACCGCAATGAGTATGGGCGGCTGGGCATTTTCGTTTACCGCCGCCTGTGCCGCTTGCATCATTTCTAACCCGCCGCTGGCATGCACATTCAGCATCCATACCCCTAGCTTGCTGGCGGCACTGCAGGCTTTGGCTACGGTGTTAGGAATGTCGTGAAATTTTAAATCTAAGAATACCCCAAAATTCGACTTGACCAATTGCTCGACAAATTGCGGGCCGGCAGCAGTAAATAACTCTTTGCCTACTTTAAGGCGGCACAGGCTAGGATCTAGCTGACGCACCAATTTAAGGGCGCTGCTGGCATCGGCATAATCAAGCGCTACTATGATTTTTGGGTCGTTAGCGTTGTTGGCGTGGTTAGGTGTCATTTTCTGTTTTGCTTTAAACGTTGGTGGGTTCAGCTGGCAAGGATTCCCAGGCATTGCAAGCTGGGCATTGCCAGTGGTGGTATTTGGCTTTAAAGCCACATTGCTCGCAGTGGTAGGTGGTTCGGTTGCCGATGGCATGGCGCACCGCTTGCTGCATAAGTTGCGTGTCCTGAGATTTTTGCACGCTGCTGCCTTCTATACTCGCTTGTGCCTGCAATAATTGATCCAGGGTATTTAAGCTGGGCGACTTTATTAATTCGTTGCGGGCTAATTTCGCCGCCTGGTCTGCCCCTTGGTTAGCTAAGGTGGCATCAAAAAGCACCTTAAGTAGGGATGGCAGTTGGTAGCTTTGTAAGTAGCCTTGTAATAAGTTTAAGCCGTCTTGCATTTGGCCTAAGGCTTGGTAGCTGTTGAGTAATTTGGGCGCAATCAAACCTAGGTACTCTGGCTTCTGAAATTCTATCCGTTTCCAGGTGGCTATGGCCGCTTTATGGTCTTGTTCCTCGATTTGCATGTCACCCAGCAATACATTGGCCCGCACGCAATTTTTATTGGCGTTGAGTGCCTCTGCCAGCGCTAATTTGGCTTGTGCTAGATCGTTGGCTAATGTGAATTGTACCGCCAGTTCGCAATGGTAATGGGCCACTTCGATGCGAAATGGTACGCCAGATAAGCGCTCCAATTCAGTGGCTGCTTTTATTGCTCTTGGCCACTCGCGTTCGCGTACATAAATTTCCAATAGAGCACGTAGGGCAGGTTGTCTATACCTATTGTCGTTTAGGGTTTCGAACAATTCCTCGGCACGGTCTAGCAAACCAGCCTTTAAATAATCCTGTGCCAATTCTGCCGTCACGGCCAATTTTTGTTGCGGCTCCAGCACCTTTTTCTCTAATAAGTGAAGGTGCAAATGGATGGCTCTGTCGACTTCGCCGCGTTTTCTAAACAGGCTGCCTAAGGCAAAGTGCAGCTCTAAGGATTCAGTGTTGGCTTGCACCGCTTCGCTAAAGGCTTCTATGGCTTTGTCTTGTTGGTTGGTAATAAGAAAATTCAAGCCTTTGAAGTAAGCGGCCGGAAGGGCGGTCGATTCAGCCAGCAATTGCTTTAGATCGACCCTAGCGGCTAACCAGCCCAGGCTAAAGAAAAGCGGTAAGACCAATAGCCACCAGAATTCAAATTCCATGGGCAGTCTCTTTGCAGTACGCTGGTGAGGATGACGCTTTCATAATGTTTGCATTTTAACTTAAATTCAAAATCAAGTAAGTGCTAATGGTCGCGGCCATAAAAAAACGGCAGCGCGTGGCTGCCGTTTTTTATTAAGCTTGCTTGCAATGCAAACTAAGGTTTAACTTAAATTAACTTAGCTTAAATCTACGCGCTCACGTAACTCTTTGCCTGCTTTAAAGTGCGGTACGTGTTTTTCTGGTACTTGCACTTTACTGCCGGTTTTCGGGTTACGACCCAAACGCGGTGGTCGGTAGTTTAGACTGAAACTACCAAAGCCACGTATTTCGATGCGTTCCCCTGCCGCAAGGTTGTCAGTCATCGCATCCAATATGGCTTTGACTGACAGCTCTGCGTCTTTTACAACCAATTGCGGAAAACGCTCCGCAAGTAGCGTAATTAGTTCAGATTTGGTCATGCTTGTTGCCTTTATCTTGTCACTAATTACACTTATTTCTTGCTGTCTAGTTTAGCTTTTAGTAAAGCACCAAGGTTAGTCGTACCTGCAGAGGCGCCATCATCTATGATTTTAGCTGCCGTATCTTTGCTCTTGGCAGATTTAGCTTTAGGTTTGGCTTCGGATTTGTCATCGGTGCTGCTTGTTGCGCCTGATGGGTCAGCAGAAAGTTGCTTAACACCCAATGAAATGCGCTCTTTTTCAACGTCTATGGCTAAAATCACGGCTTGTAATTCGTCACCTTTTTTGAAGTTGCGGATCGCTTCTTCGCCAGTTTGTGTCCATGACAAGTCAGATAAGTGCACTAAACCGTCTATGCCGCCTGGCAAGCCAATGAACACGCCGAAGTCGGTAATGGATTTGATTTGACCTGATACTTTGTCGCCTTTAGCGTGCGTAGCAGAGAAATCATCCCATGGGTTAGCTTGACATTGTTTCATGCCCAAAGATAAGCGACGACGTGCTTCGTCTATCTCTAAAATCATGACTTCAACTTCGTCACCTAATTGAGCCAATTTGCCCGGATGGATGTTTTTGTTAGTCCAATCCATTTCTGACACGTGTACCAAACCTTCAATGCCTGGTTCGATTTCAACGAACGCACCGTAATCAGTCAAGTTAGATACTTTACCGAACAAGCGTGTGCTTACTGGGTAGCGACGGGTTAGCGCGATCCATGGATCGTCGCCCAATTGTTTGATACCCAATGAAACGCGGTTTTTCTCTTGATCGAATTTCAAGATTTTCGCTTCCACTTCTTCACCCACGGTCAATACTTCAGATGGGTGTTTTACACGACGCCATGCTAAGTCAGTGATGTGTAGCAAGCCATCAATGCCACCTAAATCCACGAATGCACCGTAGTCAGTGATGTTTTTAACGATACCTTTAACCACAGAACCTTCAGCTAATGAACCCATTAAGGCTTCGCGGTCTGCACCGGCGCTGACTTCCATCACGGCACGGCGTGAAACAACGATGTTGTTACGTTTGCGGTCAATTTTGATTACTTTTAGATCACATTCTTTGTTTTCAAAAGGTGTGGTGTCTTTTACTGGGCGCACGTCTACCAATGAACCAGGTAGGAAAGCCATAATGCCATTAACAGAAACGCGTAAGCCGCCTTTAACTTTACCGCTTACAAAACCTTTAATAATGCGACCTTCGTTCATCGCATCTTCTAGATCCAACCATGTTTCCATGCGTTTGGCTTTTTCGCGGGATAGCAAAGTAGAACCGAAACCGTCTTCCAATTTTTCGATTAACACTTTAACAAAGTCGCCCACTTTAACTTCAAGTTCGCCTTGTGCGTTATGGAATTCAGAAGCAGCGATCACGCTTTCTGATTTTAGACCGGCGTTAACAATAACGTGGTCGCTATCAACAGAGATAACCTCGGCGGTGATTACTTCACCGGAGCGCATTTCTTGATGGATTAAGCTTTCTTCAAAAAGCGCGGCAAAAGATTCCATTGAAGAAGGTGTAGATTTAGAAGTAGAAGCCATTAAATAAAAGTACCTAAAAGTAATCCCACCTAGCAGTGGGGTAATTAATAAAACTGCGTATTAATGTAATGCGCAGACGAAAAATTTTTCACAAAATTTGAAAGAATGTGATTATAACTAAAACATTGAAAAATAAAAGACTATTTATTGCATTTAGGCCAAAAATTATAGCAAGTCTTGATAATTTTCCAATACCTGGTTTACCGCTTCCACTATGCTTAAATGATCGGTTTCTAACAAGATGCCATCCTCTGCCATAACCAAGGGGGCGCTGGCGCGATTCTTATCTCTGGCATCCCGTTCTAATAAGTCTTGCAAAATAGCCTGATAATCAGCTGCTTGCTGTTTGGCCAGTAATTGCTGATAACGGCGCTGTGCGCGCACTTCGGTGCTGGCCGTGAGGAAGATTTTTAAAACTGCGTCAGGAAAAATGACCGTGCCCATGTCGCGTCCATCGGCCACCAGGCCAGGCGCGCGCCGCATGTCTTGCTGTAGGCTGCTTAGCGCTGTGCGCACGGATGGATGGACAGCCACTTGCGACGCGCCTTTGCCCATGGCCTCGCTACGAATGTCATTCGAGACATCGATCTCATTTAGCCATACTTGCTCGTCATCAAAACGGATGCGCAGATTTTTTGCGCAACTAGCCACTGCCTCTGCGTCCGACCAAGCTATGCCGGCTTGCTGGCTGGCCAAGGCCACAATCCGGTACAAGGCACCGGAATCCAAATAGTGAAAGCCCAGTGTTGTCGCAACGCGTTGCGCTACCGTGCCTTTGCCTGATGCGGAAGGGCCGTCTATGGCGATGACTGGTATGGTTTTGTTCATCGCACTACCTTGGCAAAGCTGGCAAAGTAATCGGGGAAGGTTTTGTTGACGCAGGCTGGGTCGTTGATGGTGATAGGCACGCCAGCTAGCGATACCAATGAAAAGCACATCGCCATGCGGTGGTCATCGTAAGTGTCTATCACTGCATGGGGTGTGATGTTCTTGCTGGGGGTGATTTGCAAATAATCGGCCCCTTCAATGACCGTGGCGCCTAATTTCCGCAGTTCGGTGGCCATGGCTGTTAGCCTATCGGTTTCTTTTACCCGCCAGCTGGCAATGTTGCTCAGCGTGCTGGTGCCGTCCGCAAACAAGGCCAGTATGGCCAAGGTCATGGCGGCATCGGGTATGTGATTGCAATCCAGATTGATGGCTTTAATCTGCTTGGCTTTTTTGGCGGTAATGTGATTTTCGCCGTAGCTAATTTCGCCGCCCATTAAGCTAAGCGCCTCGGCAAAGCGCACATCGCCTTGTATGCTATTTTTTCCTATGCCATCCACGGTCACATCACCGGCTATCACGCCCGCAGCTAAAAAGTAGGAAGCACTGGACGCGTCGCCTTCGACAAATAACTCACCTGGGCTGGTGTAGCTGCTGTTGGCTTTAATGGTAAAGCGTTGCCAGCCATCACGCTGGACTTGCACGCCAAATTTAGCCATTAAATTTAAGGTGATTTCTATGTAAGGCTTGGATATTAGCTCGCCCACCACCTCTATCGTGGCTTGTTGTTTGGTGAGCGGCAAAGCCATTAGCAGGGCGGTTAAAAATTGACTGGAGACATCGCCGCGGATTTTGAGGGCCAGGTTTGAGTCCAGTTGGGCTGGCGCTATTTTTAGTGGTGGAAAACCGGCTTGACCCAGATAACTAATGTTGGCGCCTGCTTGTTGCAAGGCATCAATCAAATCGCCTATGGGTCGTTCGTGCATACGCGCTACGCCAGACAATTGGTAATGGCCGTTGGAGAAGGCCAGTGCTGCGGTAAGCGGCCTAAAGGCGGTGCCCGCGTTGCCAAGAAATAAATCGGCATTTTTATTGCTAAAATTAGCCGCGCATCCTTCAACGCGCCAGGCATGCTCAGCAAAATTATCCAGTTTGATGCCCAGTGTGGCTAAGGATTCCAGCATGCGCGCGGTGTCATCGGAGGCCAATAGGTCGCGAATTACGGTGGTGCCGGAGGCCAATGCCGCAAGCAGCAAGGTGCGGTTGGAGATGCTTTTTGAGCCGGGTAAGGTAATGCGTCCTTGGGCGTGACGGGCAGGGGCGAGATTGAGTTGTTCCATGGGCTTTCTTTTTAAGGCTGCTAGCTAATTTTTGCTATCTGACCAAGCGTTACGGGCCACGCTGGCTCTGCTAAACAAGGCTTGTAATCCATCGCCATCCTCGTTTTCTAGCAATTTTTTTAAGGTTAATAATTCGTTTTGGTAGGCGGCCAACTCCTGTAACAACGCGTCTTTGTTCGCCAGGCTAATGTCCCGCCACATTTCTGGGTGGCTGCCGGCTATGCGGGTGAAATCCCTAAAGCCGCTGGCGGCAAAGCCGAATAATTCAGCGGCATTTGGTCTAGCTGCTATCTCATCCACCAGAGCGAAAGCCAGCAAGTGCGGTAGATGGCTGACGCTGGCAAAAATGCTATCGTGTGCCTGGGCCGGCATGTTGCTTACTTTGGCACCGCAGCTCTGCCAGAATTCTGTGGCACGCGCTAAAGCCTGAGCTTGGGTGCTGGCGGTCGGCGTTAGTACCACATTTTTGCCTACAAACAAGTCGGCCTTGGCGGCGTCCACGCCACTTTTTTCGGCACCAGCAATGGGGTGGCCACCGACAAACTGATCAAATTGCTCGGCCAGAATTTTTTCTGCGCAGTGTAAGACATCGCTCTTGGTGCTACCGGCATCGGTGACGATGGTTTGTCTATTCAGATGCGGCTTTATGCGGGCTAATATGCCGGCCGTTTGTGCCACTGGTGCAGCAATTAGAATGACATCGGCATCCGCCAGGGTGGACTGCAGATCCGCTTGCTCGCTATCCAAACAAGCATCTATGACCCCTAGCTGCAATGCCTTGGCCAAACTGGATGGGTTGCGGCCTAGCCCTATGATGTGCAGTGAACTGGAGCTAGCTTGGGCTTTTTTTAAGGCTAAGGCGACCGAGCCGCCTATTAAGCCCACGCCAAAAATGACAATTTTTTTCAAAGGACAATGCTCATATTTTTCAATAGTGCGATTGTAACATTCTTACAATTAGGCCGTGGCGGCCAGCGGTGTTTTTTTGCAATTGAAGTCACGCTTAATCCTTGCGCCATTCGCCGTTAATGCGTTTTTCTAAGGGCTGAAAGTTTTGCTTGTACGCCATTTTTTGGCTGTCCTTAATCCAATAGCCTAAGTAAAGGTAGGGTAGATGCAGGGATTTAGCCCAAGCGATTTGCCACAGTATATTGTAGGTGCCGTAACTGGCTTTTTTGTCGTGAGCATCGTAAAAAGTATAAACCGCGGATAAGCCATCGCCCAACACATCAATCACGCTGACCATTTTCAAGCAGTCACCGTCTCTGAATTCAAGCAACACCGTTTGCACATTGCTTTTGTATAAAAAATGCCGGTATTGTTCGGCGTCGTCGGTCTCGGCTTTGTTTTCATGGTCTGACGGTTGCATGGCATGCCTAGCTTGCTGGTAACTCGCGTACAAGGCAAAGTGTTCTTCGTGAAAATCTGCTGGCAGGACTGTCGCGCTAAGGCCCTGATGCTGCTTGTGGGCGCGTTTTTGGCTGCGACTGGCCTTAAATTCATTGACGCCTAGCCGCACTGGCACGCATGCTTGGCAGTTTTCGCAATGGGGTTTATAAACAAACAGTCCGCTGCGTCTAAAGCCTTGTTGCACCAGCTTGCTGTAGAGCGAGGCATCAATTAACTGTGGCGGGGCGGCAATGAGGCTTTGCGCTTCCTTATTGCTTAAGTAGCCGCAAGCGTAGCCGCCACTGATGTAATAGTGTAGCGATAGCTGTTCGGTTGCGCCGGCTTCATTCATGGGCAGTTAATCAATTTGGCTAGCTTGGCATTGAATTCATCGCGATCAATTTCACGGCCGCCTAAGCTGCTTAATAAAGGGGTATTCATTTGGCAATCTATCATGGCGACGCCCATATTCTTTAGGTGTTGCACTAGGTGCACAAAAGCCACTTTAGAAGCATCGCTGACCAGATGAAACATGCTTTCCCCGTAAAAAGCGCGGCCAATTTTAACGCCGTAGCAAGCCCCAACCAGATCGTTCCCCAGCCATGCTTCTGCCGAAATGGCATGGCCTGCATCAAACAAAGCGCAGTAAGCGTCTATGATGTCGGCGCTAATCCAAGTGCCGTGTTGTTCGGCGCGTTTAACTTGACTGCATGCGCTAATCACGTCACGAAAAGCGCTGTTAAAGCGTATTTCAAACCGCTGTTTATTTAGGGTTTTTTTAAGGGAAGTGCTAATGCGTAATTCGTCTGGAAACAGCACCATGCGTGGGCTAGGACTCCACCATAACACGGGTTCGTCGGCGTTAAACCAGGGAAAGATACCTGCCCGGTAAGCCTTAAGTAGCCGGGTTGTGCTGAGGTCGCCACCCACTGCCAGCAAGCCGTTGGGTTCGCTTAGCGCCTCTGTGGCTGGTGGGAAGTCGCTGTCACCATCCACGCACGCAACCCGGCCATTGGGGAATTGATAATAAGCCTGTGCCATGCTGGGTTTTCTTTAAGGGTAGAATGCCAAATGTAGCGTGTAAGCAATGGTAAACAATTAAATCATTTAGTGAAAGGTGAGGCATGCACTATCTAATTATTAAGTACTTAATCACTGCAGGCGTGGTGGTGCTGGTGTCGGAGTTTGCTAAACGCAGCGATAAGCTAGGCGGCCTGTTGGCGGCATTGCCTTTGGTTACGGTGCTCACATTGATCTGGTTGTATGTTGAACAGCAACCCACTAGCAAAATTGCCAGCCACGCTTATTATACTTTTTGGTACGTATTGCCGACCTTGCCCATGTTTTTAATTTTCCCCTACCTGTTAAGCAAATGGGGCTTTGTGCTGGCTTTGCTACTGTCTTTGCTGATAACTGTTTTCCTGTTTGTATTGTTTGCCTTGGTTGTAAAAAATTACGGTGTAGACTTATTGTAAGTAGGGCTAATGCTTAAGAATTTTTATAAAAAAATCTTCTTAATCATGCCATTAGCGCGTAAAATGCGCCTACTTTATAGTTTGACCTTATACCTTGGAACACTACACCAGCCTTCTTGCTAAGCCCATACATAGCTACCGCCCTTATTGGGCAAAACGCTTTGGTGCCGCCCCTATGTTGCCCATGTCCCGTGCTGAAATGGATGCGCTGGGTTGGGATAGTTGCGACATTATTTTGGTTAGCGGTGATTGTTATATAGACCACCCCAGTTTTGGTTCGGCTTTAGTTGGACGCTTACTGGAAGCGCAAGGCTTTCGTGTCGGCATCATCGCCCAGCCAGATTGGCAGCATGCCAACGCTTTTAAAGTCTTGGGTAAGCCCAATCTGTATTTCGGCGTCACTGCCGGCAATATGGACAGCATGGTTAATCGCTATACCGCCGATAGAAAAATTCGCAGTGACGACGCTTATACTCCGGATGCCGCACCCAATAAACGCCCAGATCGTGCTGTCTTGGTGTACAGCCAGCGTTGCCGTGAAGCGTATGCCGATGTGCCTTTGGTGATAGGCAGTATAGAAGCCAGTTTACGCCGCATTGCCCATTACGATTATTGGAGCGATAAGGTCCGCCGCAGTATCTTGCTCGATTCCAAAGCCGATATTTTGCTTTACGGGAACGCCGAGCGCGCCTTGATAGAATTAAGCCACCGCATCGCTAAAGGCGAGAAGGTGGCTGATATTCAAGACATACGCGGCACTGCCTTTTTACGTAAAACCCTTCCTAGTGGCTGGACCGAAATAGCCAGTACCCAGTTGGATCGACCCGGTGTGATAGACAAAGCCGTTGACCCCTACGAAATGAAGATGGGCAAAGCCGATGCTAGTTGTGCTACTGAGGGCAAGGCCGAGCAAGCGCCCTTGCCTGAAGGCACGCAAGCCATAGCCCTAGTGCGTAAGCCTAAAGCCGATCGTGCTAAGCAAGTCGTGCGTTTGCCTGCTTACGAGGCGGTGGCGCAAGACCCAGTGTTGTATGCACACGCCTCGCGCGTCTTGCACTTAGAGGCTAACCCCGGTAATGCACGGGCCTTGGTGCAAAAACACGGCGACAGGGAGGTATGGTTAAACCCACCGCCGATTCCATTGACCACCAAGGAAATGGATTATGTCTACGATATGCCTTATGCGCGTAAACCTCACCCAGCTTATGGCGATGCCAAAATTCCAGCCTGGGAAATGATACGCTTTAGCGTGAACATCATGCGCGGCTGTTTTGGCGGTTGCACGTTTTGCAGCATTACCGAACACGAAGGTCGAATTATCCAAAGCCGCAGTGAAGCCAGCATATTGAAAGAAGTGGAAGAGATACGCGACAAAGTGCCGGGGTTTACTGGGGTGATATCGGATCTTGGTGGGCCGACGGCCAATATGTACCGCATTGCTTGCAAGAGTGAATTCATAGAAAATGCTTGCCGTAAGCTAAGCTGTGTCTACCCTGGTGTTTGTGAAAATTTGAATACCGACCACTCCGCTTTAATTCAGTTGTACCGTAAAGCCCGTGCTATTAAGGGGGTAAAGAAGATACTCATAGGCAGTGGCGTGCGTTATGACTTGGCGGTTAAGTCGCCCGAGTACGTGAAGGAATTGGTTCAGCACCATGTCGGCGGCTATTTGAAAATCGCCCCTGAGCATTCGGAAGAAAACGTTTTAAGTAAAATGATGAAGCCTGGCATGGAGGCTTACGATGAATTTAAAGCCATGTTCGAAAAATTCAGCCTGGAAGCCGGTAAAAAACAGTATTTAATCCCGTATTTTATTGCTGCCCACCCGGGTACCACCGATCAAGACATGTTGAATTTGGCGCTGTGGCTGAAGAAATACGACTTCAAATTGGACCAAGTGCAAACCTTTACCCCAACGCCCATGGCCATGGCGACCGCCATGTACCACTCGGCTAAAAACCCCTTACGTAAAGTCACGGCCGATTCGGAAAATGTTGCCATCCCTAAAGCCGGCAATGTGCGTAAATTGCATAAAGCTTTTATACGCTACCACGATCCCAATAATTGGCCTATGTTGCGTGAGGCTTTGCAAAAAATGGGCAGAGCAGATTTGATAGGCAATGGCAAACAGCATTTAATTCCAGCTTGGCAACCCCTTTCAACTAAGCCGACGACCACAGTGCGTGGCCAGCCCTTGGAGCGAACTGTTCGACCTAGACGCGTGTCCGAGAACAAACGCAAATACTCCTAACTTTGTCTGCCTGCGTGCGGCTGCCATTAAGCTTGTTTTCTGTTTAATTAACGTGCGGGCCGGCTTTGTATTGGATGATTTCACTCGATTGCTTAACGTGTATCAGCTTCTCGGTGGTAAATCCTAGCTCCTGCGCTTGGGCAATCAGGTGTTGCTTAATCGGGTAAGTGAGCTGCGGGGTACGCGACAGTATCCATAAATAGGATTTGTCTGGCCCACACACCATGACGTAATTGTAATAAGGTTTGTCCAACACCATGATGTTGTAGGCGCCATAAAATGGCCCAAAAAACGACACTTTCAATTTGCCAGTGTTGCTTTTGTCGGCATTGGCCGGGTCGACAAAGTAAGCTTTGCCTTCGGCTTCTTGCCAAGTTTTGGTTTTGCTATTAAACCCGCGATTGATCACTTTAATCCCGCCGTCCTCACGCAGGCTGTAATTGGCCGTCACGTAATCCAAGTTGCGTTCAAAAGAATGGTCCAGTCGGGCAATTTCATACCAAGTGCCTAGGTATTGCCTAGCATCAACGCTATCCACCACTTTCACTTTATCTGGTACGCCCATGCAGGCGGTCAAAAGCAAGGCGCTAAGGCCAACCAGCAAGTAGTGTATGGTCAAGTAGTGAATGGAATTGTGTCGTGTCATGGTTTTATAAAGCGCCTAATTTTTTCATGTCCGTCTCGCTTAACCAGCGCCATTGGCCCACGGCCAAATCGGCCGGTAAGGCTAAATCGCCAATTTGGATGCGCTTGAGTGCTTCCACACGATTGCTGATGGCCGCTACCATGCGTTTTACTTGATGGTATTTGCCTTCGGCTAAGGTCATGTGGATGACATGGGCATCAATGCGCGTGCATTGGAGTACGGCTATGGGGGCGTCTTCATCAATCAATTGCACGCCTTGGCAGAGTTGTTGAATTTGCTGGTCGCTTACCGGGTG
Organism: uncultured Methylotenera sp.; assembly: GCA_964400215.1. GTDB lineage: Bacteria > Pseudomonadota > Gammaproteobacteria > Burkholderiales > Methylophilaceae > Methylotenera. The sequence goes on from CAYNSY010000001.1 coordinate 218,970, forward strand.
TTTGCAGTAAACCTCATACACTTTTGGCACTTTGTGTTTAGGCGAGCTCATGCGGTGTATGAATTGGCCGTCATCCGAGATGAGGATTAAGCCCGTGGTGTCTTCGTCCAATCGGCCTATGCACTGCACATCGCGCACGACCAGTGGTTGTGGCAATAGGCTGTATATGGTGGGGTGGTGTTGGGTCTTGTGCGAGCACTCGTAATGGCTGGGTTTGTGCATCATTAAATAGGACTTTTCACGGTAGTCCCAAGCCTCGCCTTTGACCGTGTAATGCAAGTTATCCAAGTCGAATTCGGCGTTGGGGTCGTCGCACGGGCTGCCATTGACCGTGACTTCATTGTTCCATACCATGAGCCGGCATGATTTCCGTGCCCCAAAGCCTTGGTTATGAATGATGCGTTCTAGTGCTAATTTTTTACCCATGTTTGTATTATAGCTTGCGCTTGCAAAAATCCCCTTGCTAAGACTGATGCTTAAGACTGATGTTATAGTGTGGCTGTGTTTGGGTGTGGCGCTAAACGGTATAAACCACAGCCGCCTTTAAGCTTAATGTTAGTGGATGGACATGGCAAAGAAAAACTATTTAGGATTGCGCGTGAAGTTGCTGTTAGCTGCTAGCTTCGCCATCCTGTTGTTCTTTACCTTGTTTTTTGCTGGCTTAGCCCCAGCGTATTTTTCAGGCTTAAGCCGCCTTACTTTGGTCAGTCTGTTTGCATTTGTCTTGGCTGTACTGGCCTTGCTTGCTTGGTTGTTTGATGCTTTATTCTTATTGAGGCTAGAGCGCTTGTCAGCCGACGTTGCACGTTTGGCTGACGCCCCTGACAGCATCACGCGGGTCAAAAACCTAGCCGGTAACGATGAGTTGGCAGGTTTGTCGCAGGGCATTAACAGCATGCTGGAAAGCCTAGAAGATGCTCAGTACGCCTTGCAGCTGGAAAGAGACCGTGCTCAACTGACTTTGCAAAGCATAGCCGATGCGGTAATTACCAGCAACGCTACAGGGGAAGTGCTGTCCATGAATGCGGTAGCCGAGCGACTATGTGGCATCGATTTTAATCAGGCGGCGGACAAGAATTTACGCGCTTTATTTCAGCTAAAAACAGAAGACCAACAATCCGCTGTCGACAGCGCTTGGTTAACCGATCCGTACAGCCCATTAGAAGAGGTCAGCTTAATTCGTGGCGATGGCTTGGCCTTTGTTATTCGAAAATCGGCCTCGCCGCTCTATGATAGAGATGGCCAAACCTTTGGCATAGTCACGGTGTTGCATGATGTCACCTTGCTGCGCAATTTATCCAATCAACTGTCTTTTCAGGCGAAGCACGATGCCTTAACTGGTTTAATGAATCGCTACGAATTTGATCGAAAAGTGCAGGCAGCCATAGACGATGTGGTCAAAACTGGGCATGCCAAGCATTGCTTGGCTTACCTAGACCTTGATCAGTTTAAGCTGATCAACGACAGTTGTGGTCATTTAGCTGGGGATAGGCTGTTGCAGCAATTGGCTGGCCAGCTTAAAGCCAAGGTCCGGGCATCCGATGCCCTGGCGCGTTTGGGTGGTGATGAATTTGCCTTGTTGTTGGTGGGTTGTGATTTAGTCAAAGCGCAACAGATTGTTGCTGATATGCTAAACACGGTAGCCGAATACCGCTTTAGTTTTGCTGCTAAGGTGTTTAAAGTGGGCGCCAGTATAGGTCTGGCTGAAATTGCCCAAGTCCACAGCGCCAGCTTGAGTGAAGTATTGGCCGCAGCGGATGCCGCTTGTTATACCGCAAAAGAGCAGGGTGGCAATCGCGTCCACGTTTTTCATGCCGACGATCAGCAAATTTACCAACACAACAGTCAGTTGGAGTGGGTATCGCGCATCCATTTGGCCTTAGAGCAACATCAGTTTGTGCTGTATGCGCAAGCCTTAAAAAGTTTAAAGCCTGGCGGTGAGCCTCATCTGGAATTGCTCATACGCATGCAAGGCGTTGATGGTTTGCTTTACCCGCCCTCGTATTTCTTGCCGGTGGCAGAACGCTACCACTTAATGCCTAAAATAGACCGTTGGGTGGTGGCCGAAGCCTTGCGAATAATTGATGCCAAGGGCGAGCACTTTAAATCCCTGTGCGCCATCAATTTGTCTGGATTGAGTTTGTCGGATCCGACTTTTTTGGCCTATGTTCTAGGGCAAATCAAGCGCTATCAGGTGAATGCTAGGCAATTGTGTTTTGAAATTACCGAGACGGCCGTTATCGCTAATCTTGATAGCTCGCGGCAATTTATACAGACCTTACGCGACCTAGGTTGCCGTTTTTCTTTGGACGATTTTGGCAGCGGCTTGGCCTCGTTTGCCTACCTGAAAAACTTGCAAGTGGATTTCTTGAAGGTGGACGGCCTGTTTATTAAAGCCATGGCCAGCAATAGCATAGACCGAGCCATGGTTGAATCCATCAATCATGTGGGTCACATGATGGGCCTAAGCACCATAGCAGAATTTGTCGAGGATGAGCAAACCTTGAGCCTGGTTGAGGCCATAGGCATCGATTACGCCCAAGGCTATGCGGTGGCTGAGCCGGAGTTGTTTGACGACAGCTACTACATTGCGTCGCGCGATTTGGATTAGCTTTTAACTAGTTGTAGCCGTAGGTGTGGATCGGCGCTAAATTCTTTAGCTCCTCATCACTGTACAAGCGCCCACGGGTGATGAATGCCAAGCCGCTGCCACAGTCCAATGAGAAGGATCCGCTGGATCCGGGTAGGGCATCAACGATGGTGTGGGTGTTCTCTGAAAATTGAAAGTGGTTGTGACTCATGTAAAACACTGCGCCCTCAATTTCACCTACTACCACGTCGGATGGGCTGGGTTTGAATTCGTTAACCGGCATGCACAAAGGCACGCTGCCTTCACAACAACCACCCGATTGAAAAAACAGAATCGGGCCGTGTTGAGCGCTTAGCTTATGGATCAAGCCTATGGCGGCTGGGGTGGCCGATACGCGAGCTGTGGTCATGGGCGATGTCCCTATAAAAAAAGAGGCGGACTAAAAAGCCGCCTCTTGATTCTAAGCCCGTTTAAAATTCTAAACAAGCCTAAACAAACATCCCTTAATTAGAAAAAGCCTAGTTTTTTCGGGCTGTAACTAACCAATAAGTTTTTAGTTTGTTGGTAATGGTCTAACATCATTTTGTGTGTTTCGCGACCGATACCAGACTCTTTGTAGCCACCGAAGGCGGCGTGCGCAGGGTAGGCGTGGTAGCAGTTAGTCCAAACACGACCGGCTTTAATGCCACGGCCCATGCGGTAAGCACGGCTGCCATCGCGTGTCCATACGCCTGAACCTAGACCGAAGATGGTGTCGTTAGCGATAGCCAGTGCTTCGGCCTCGTCTTTAAAGGTGGTCACAGCAAGCACTGGGCCAAAAATTTCTTCTTGGAACACGCGCATTTTGTTATGGCCTTTTAGCAAGGTAGGCTGTACATAATAACCGTCAGCAAATACGCCGCTTAAGACATTGCGCTCACCGCCGATAAGTAATTTGGCGCCTTCTTGTTTGCCGATATCCATGTAAGACATGATTTTATTCATTTGGTCTAGTGATGCTTGCGCACCTATCATGGTGTTTGGATCCAATGGGTTGCCTTGTTTAATGGCCGCCACGCGTGGTAATACGCGTTCCATGAACTTGTCGTAGATGGATTCTTGGATCAATGCGCGTGATGGGCAGGTACATACTTCGCCTTGGTTAAAGGCGAACAAGACCAAGCCTTCAACCGCTTTGTCAAAGAAGTCATCGTCTGCATCGGCAATGTCTTCAAAGAAGACGTTAGGGGATTTACCGCCTAATTCTAAGGTGGCAGGAATTAAGTTTGATGCAGCGGCTTGCGCAATCACGCGACCGGTACCGGTTGAACCAGTAAAGGCGATTTTGCCGATACGGCGGCTGTTAGCCAATGGGGCACCTACATCGCGGCCGTAACCGTTGACGATGTTGATCACGCCTGGAGGCAAGATGTCAGCAATTGTTTCCATCAAAATCAAGATGCTGATCGGTGTGAATTCTGCTGGTTTTAATACCACGCAGTTACCGGCAACCACCGCTGGTGCAAGTTTCCAAGCCGCCATCAAGATAGGGAAGTTCCAAGGGATGATTTGACCAACCACGCCTATGGGCTCATGGAAGTGGTAAGCCACCATGGTTTCGTCAAGTTCACTTAAGCTGCCTTCTTGTGCGCGCATGCAGCCGGCAAAGTAGCGGAAATGATCAATCGCCAATGGAATATCCGCGTTTAGTGTTTCACGGATAGGTTTACCGTTGTCTATGGTTTCGGCCGTGGCCAATAACTCTAGGTTGGCTTCTAAGCGGTCGGCAATTTTAAGTAACAAGTTGGCGCGTTCGCCGGGAGCGGTTTTCCCCCATTTATCAGCGGCCGCATGGGCGGCATCCAAAGCCAGTTCAATGTCTTCTGCACTAGAGCGAGCCGCTTTGGTGTAAGGTTTGCCAGTGATAGGCGTGATAACGTCAAAATATTCACCTTTTACCGGTGCAACCCATTTGCCGCCAATGAAATTATCGTATTTGGCTTTGTAAGGTATTTTTACACCAAGGCCTTTTAAAAGATCTAAACTCATACTAACTCCTATAGTTTTGCTGTTGTTTATGTGGTGTTTCTATCGGTTAAAGCGCATTGTTCTGTAGACAATTTATTGTAATTGATAAGTTAGCTTTATCCTTAGCAAGGCCTTAGTGGTTAAGGTTCTAAGAATAAAAGCACGACCTAAACAATAAACCTTAGATGCGGGCAAATCAAGCAATAATTAAATGATTTTTTGTCTTTTTACAGATATCTTATGTTTTATATAAGACTTGTGTTTTTTGACGAACCGCAGGCCATTTAATTCTTCCGCTTTTCGCCTATGTGGGTTTCACCGCGCTGCTTAGCTAGCTGCACCTGTTTTTGTCGTTCGCTTAAACGCGCGCGTTTGTCGGCCGATAAATGATTAAAGCAGTAGGGGCAAGAAATGCCAGGGCTGTAGTGCTCGCTTTGCATTTCGGCAGGCGATAGCGGGTGGCGACAGGCGTAGCATTGGTCAAAATCACCCACGGCTAAATTGTGTTTAACCGCTACCCGCTGGTCAAATACAAAGCACTCGCCTTGCCACATACTGACCTCTTCCGGCACGGTTTCTAGGTATTTTAAAATGCCGCCTTGCAGGTGGTAAACTTCTTCAAAGCCTTGATCTAGCATGTAAGAGGAGGCTTTTTCACAACGTATGCCACCCGTGCAAAACATCGCTACTTTTTTGTGTTTGGTTTTATCCACGTGCTTGGCAATGTAGTCTGGAAACTCACGAAAAGTGGTGGTCTTAGGATCAATCGCACCTTTAAATGTGCCTATGTCGACTTCGTAGCCGTTGCGTGTGTCTATCAGCAACACCTCAGGATCGGCAATCAGATCATTCCAGTCCTCCGCTTTAACGTAACTGCCGACTTTCTTGGTTGGGCTTACCCCAGGCACACCCAAGGTGACGATTTCTTTTTTTAGCTTCACTTTCATGCGGTAAAACGGGTGTTCGTCAGCGTAGGATTCTTTGTGTTCTAAGTCAGCAAAGCGACTTTTAAACAGCCTATCGTTGCGTAAAAAAGCCAATAAGCGTTGTACATCGTCTGGCAAGCCAGCGATGGTGCCGTTAATGCCTTCTTCAGCCAACAGCAAGGTGCCTTTAATGTGATAGGCTTGGCAGGCCTTAAGTATGGGTGCTTGCAAGGCCTGGTAATCAGGCAAGCTGACAAATTTATACAAAGCGGCTGTTAGGTAAGTCTGATGGGTTGTCATGGCTATCGGGTTTTTGCAAAACACCATGGTATCACTAGCCACCTTTGGCTATGGCAGGAATTTGCTGGGTAATTGTAGAATTGGCTTTAGCGACAATTCAGCCATAACGAGAAAGTAATTTTTTCTACTACTCAATCGCCAGTATTTCACCCATGCCTTTGTTGGCGGCATCGCCCAGCCAGCGTTCCACCCGCTGACAGTCTAGCTTGGCAAAGCGCTTGGAATAGGGTGCAAAGGATTTAAACAACAGCTGCAAGAATGGCAGGCTATGGCTGCCGCAGCTTTGCATGGTGGCATGCAGTACGGGCTTGTTGGTAAATAATAAGGTGCCACGACGCATGCTAAAGCCGGCATATTGGCCTACCTGGCCAAGCACGCCTAGCGTGCCAGCAATCATGCGGCTGCCGCAATAATCGCCGACATTGCCTTCTATTAACACTAAGCCTCGGCGCATTTGGTCTGCCACGCGATCACCGGCATTGCCCTTTACCACTACCGTGCCACCGGCCATGCCCTTGCGTAAACCAGCTGATGCGCCCGCTAAAAAATCTTCGGTATTGCCGTCTATGATCAGTAGGCCATTTTGCATATTGCAGGCAGCAAAACTTTTCGTGTTGCCTAGGCAATGCAATTCGCCGCCTTTCATGCCAAAGCCTAAATACATGCCTGCGTCACCCTCTACCAGCAGACTGCCGCTACGCATGTTAGCGCCTAGGTAATCAAGTTGGCTGCTGCTGTTTTTTATGTGCAGCTGTTGCGTGTCCTGGCCGCTGATATCGAACAGTTGGTCTAGGCGCATGCGCTCTCTGCCGTGTTCGATGCTTAAGCCGGCAATCTCTGCTAAGGATTTTCCGGCCAAATAAGCTGGGCTCAGCACTGCGCAGTTGATGGCAAGCTGCAATGGCATTTTTAAGCTAAAGGTCAGCGCGCTCATGGGCGATTGTTTCCCATAATGGCGTGCAATTTAAAATGGTGTGGCCCCAGTTTGCCGCCGTAATTGCCGGCAGAAATACGCTTAACACCGCTGCCTGTGCCCAGTGCGCAGATGGCGGTGATGCCGGTCTGCATGGCCAAGGCGATGTCGTCAAAGCTTAAGCCATCAATGACAATTTCCATCACGCTTTCTATGTCAGCCGACAGTTCGGTTTGCGTCACGCCTTTTAAGGTGGGGCAGAAAGCATCGTTAGTTGAGGCAAACATAGATTGGTAGCGGCTACCAACTTTGGAGCCGGATCGGACCACGCCACCCGGAAACGGCATGATAATGTTGGGCAGTGTTTTCATGGCGGCCACGGCCACTTCGGCCGCCGCTAAAGCGGCACTTTGCGAGCTGGCAAGGATTAAGAAATTGCCCCCGCCAATCGCGCGCACCATGCCTGTGCTTTCTTCGCACAGAAATTCGCCGTCCATGACCGGGATGCGCCAATAGCGCTTGCCGTCTATCAGTTTACTGGTTTGGTAGCCGTCGCCAAAGAAGCGTAAATTTTTACCTAAGTTGATGGGTTCGTCACTGCTGATGCCGGCAAAGGCGGCGGCCGTGGGGCAGGTCAACACGCACTGGCCCATGCGCGTTTCCAGTTGATGCATCAGCACTTTGCTGCCCATGGCAAACAGTAAGACACTCAAGCCCGGACGCCCGTCTGGCGTTTGATCTGCGGGCAGTTCGCCTTCTATGCCGGCTTCCACGCCGCAGCCTATCACCGAGGTGGCAAAGCCGGTCATGGCGTTAGCTGCGTGGTATGCCCATGTGAGCGTTTGCGCGGTAATGATGACACGCGTGGCGCGCATGTTAAAGGCTTCAGCGAAGCTATCGTCTATCTGTATTCCGTTAATTAGCATCTGGGCTGCATCTCATTAGGCTTGTGGGTTAGTGGCTTGCTTGTTGTGCACCACGATGCTACCACGGCCGTCATCGGCTATTTCATCGTTGCTGATCTTAAAATTGGCCATTTGCATGGTTTGGTATTTGGCAAAATAGGCGCTTAAGTCTTTTTCCACGCCCAGATCAAACGCCGGTTTGGTGGTGTGGGTGGCACCCCAAACGACTTTAACCACTTTGCCGTCTTTTACCACCAGCTCACCATTCTTAAAGACGTAATTGGGCTTGCTGAACATGGCTTCGCGGTCGGCTTGGTCGGTGTACACCGTGATGTCGGCCGCGGCGCCTATGCCTAAATGGCCTCTGTCATTTAAGCCTATCAAGCCAGCCGCCCCAGCGCGGGTCATGGTGGCGATGTCATAGAGGCTGTACTCGCGGTCTAAGCTGAGCAAATTACTCATGGCTTGAGCGTCTAGATTGAGCTTGGCAAAGGCCTCGTTTCTAAAGTGTTTGTCCATCAGCAAGCGAATTAAATGCGGGTAGCTGGTGAAGGGGGCGCCATTCGGGTGGTCAGTGGTTAAGAAGATGCGCCATGGGTCATCCACCGATAAGAACAACTCCAAGCCTATGGCCCATTGCAGGGCATTAACGTAGTTTTGGTCGCGGTATTTAAATGGCAGCACGCCGCAGCCGGCATCGCATTCTATGTCCATCAACACCGATTTTTTTGGGTTGGCATGGTGGGCGTTGCGTTGTTGCACCATGCTGTCGCCGGAGGCGGTGACGGTTTGGCCAAACAGAATTTGCCCGACATCGGCAGTGATGTGTTTATGTTTATTTAAGGCCTCCGCAATTTCTGCCGCGGCCGAGGAAAACTGCTTGTCGCCTTCTTTGCCGTAACTGTGAAACTGGATGTGGGTCAAGTGCATGGGCAAGCCGTCGGAGGCGCTCATGGTGTCCAGCGTGGTTTGAAAGTTACCGGCGGCGCCCAAGTTATTGCAATGCACGTGCAGCGGTTTGGCGATGCCCAGCTCATGCACGGCACGGCTTAAGCTCAGTAAAATTTGCCTAGGGGATAGTTGGTAGTGGCGATTGTTCTCATCCAAATCCAAGCGGCGTTGATTAAATTTGAAGGCATTGATGCCGCCCGGATTGACCACTTTAATGCCTATGGATTGAGTGCTGTGCAGTATCCAAGCGACATAATCGTTAATGGCTTTTTGATCTTGCTGGCTGGCGAGCATGCGTAAAAAATAATCATCGTTGCCCAGCATGGCATACGCGCCTTTATCTATCATGGGCGTGTCGGCCATTTCTAAGTGCGCTTGCCTGGCGTTAACCGGCATTAAGGCTGGCTCAAAGGCCGCCGTGTAGCCCATCTCTATGTAGCGAAAGCCGGTCTCGGTGGTGTTGGGTGTGGCATGGTGGCTGCAATGCGGCGTGCACACATGCGCTTCGGGTTCGCTGTAGTGTTTGCTGGCTTGAAATTCCGGCAGCAGCATGCGGGCAATATTGCTTTTGCCGCCGCCGATGTGGCTGTGCATGTCGATGGCGCCAGCCATCACCACTTTGCCGCTTAGGTCTAAGCTGTTGCTTATTTTGCTGGCATCGGATGGCTTGGCCACGATGCGACCTTGGCTGATGTAGATGTCTTCCACCACGCCATTTTTTTTGTGGGTCGGATCATAGACTCGTGCATTTTTGAGCCGTGTAATCAATTGAGTGCCGCCTCTATTTGTCGTATCACGTCGGCCAAGCGCGGCAAGTTGCTGTCGCGACATTTTTTGAGTGGCAGGGCAATCGAGCCGTCCATCCTAAATAGTGTGCCAGCGGCATCAACCCCAGGCACGCCAACCGGAATGAACACCTCAGGTGGGCGCTCAAACTGCGTATTGGGGTGGCCTATGGCAATGATGGGGCCTGGGTAGCTAGGCGGTTGATGGGCATTAAAGGTGCTGACCCACAGCAAAGCGTCGCAACTTTTGAGCTGCTGGGCGCTGGAAAATTGCTGCGTGTCGTAGTTGACGTGGTCGGCTAAAAAGCGACTGCGGGCAGGGTAGCCGCTCAGCCAAGTGCAGGTTTGGTTGATGCTGGTGTCGCCATCGCCACTGTTTAGGCTTAAGCCAGCGACCCGTTTGCTTTCATTTAATTTAGCTATCCATTGCGTGATGCTTTGCACGGTTAGCTCAGCGTGCGGGTAATCCAATTTACTGGCAGACCAGACCAGCACAGCATAGTCCGCGGACTGAATTTTTTCTATGATGAGCTTTAAGGAAGCCACCGGCACGCCGGCGATTAAGGCTGTATCGGCCAGTTTAGATAAGGTGTTGCCAGGCTGGCTCAAGGCATTAAGCGCATTTAAAATCTCTGGCAAGCTGGCCTTGTCGGCGGCTATGGTCGTGGCGACCGTGCCGTCGGGCGCCATGCCAGCTGTCGTGTCGGCCGCATCTACGCCCAGGTAAACGACGCTGGGCTTGCCCTTGTTGAATAAGCTGTCTGCATTCCACACCAGTTTTTCAAAAAAGCGTGGGTGGCTGCTGACGATGTCGGTGCCTATGGCCACAATCAGGTCAGCACGATTCTTTACTTCGCTTAAGGTGGTGGTTTGCCAGCCGCTGTTTTGCATGGCTAAGGTGTTGCGTACGCTGGCTTCACTGTGCATGTGGTCCAGTGTGGCGTGGCATTTTTCAGCCAAACCTAAAATGGCTCGCATGCCTTGCACTTCGGTGCCTAAGCCAGCAAACAGCGCTTGTTGGCTGCTACTTAGTATGGCGGCGGCGGCTTGCACAGCCGTGTTTAAATCGCAGCTTTTGCCAGCCAGGCTAGGGCTGCTGTTTTGACTTGCTAGGGCTGCCGCAAAAAAACCTTGGCCTTTCTGACAAGTGGTGGCAGGGCTTAAGCTGCTTGGGTCCAAAAGCAGGTCGTCGCATAGCAAGCCGCAGGCAGGGCATGCATGGTAGGGGTTGGTGGCGGGTGTGTTGGGTAATTTCATTTAATCGTAATTTTGCCACATTGTGCTTAATTCGCGCTTAAAACATGCGTAGAACATGCAATTTAGGTTTATTTTAAGCGCTAAAAATGGTATTTTATCGTTCTTTTCAATGTATTAATTAAATGGAGTATTTATGGCTGTTCAACGCACGCTTTCTATCATTAAACCTGATGCCGTGGCAAAAAATGTTATTGGTAAAATTTACACACGTTTTGAAAACGCCGGCTTAAAAGTCGTGGCAGCAAAAATGGCGCAATTAAGCAAAGCCGAAGCGGAAGGTTTCTACGCTGTGCATGCGGCTCGTCCATTCTTCAATGATTTGGTTAAATTCATGATTTCTGGCCCAGTGATGATACAAGCCTTAGAAGGCGAAAACGCGGTGCAAGTTAACCGTGATTTAATGGGCGCCACCAATCCTAAAGAAGCCGCAGCCGGTACCATACGCGCTGACTTTGCAGAAAGCATAGACGCCAATGCCGTTCACGGTTCAGATTCTGCAGAAAACGCAGCCATCGAAATTGCTTACTTTTTCGGTAAATAATTAAGCTTCCTCGCTAGGCCGGTTTGCGCCCAATACAGAGGCTTAGCCGTACTGTAGGCAAGGCCTGAATGTATTAAGCACGATAGGCCTGGCTTGGAAATTTTAATGACAGCTATGCAAGGGTAAAAACACAATTGCTTAATCTCCTCGATTTTAATCAGCCGCAACTGGCCGCCTGGTTTGCTGAACAAGGTGAAAAACCTTTTCGCGCCAAGCAGTTAATGCGCTGGATGCACCGATTTGGCGTGCATGATTTTGAGCAGATGACGGACATCGCTAAAGTGCTGCGCGACAAGTTGGCGCGTGAGACCGAGATACGCTTACCGCAGGTGCAGTTAGAGCAGGTGTCAAATGACGGCACGCGTAAATGGTTGATAGGTACCGATACCGCCAATAGCATAGAAACCGTGTTCATACCGGAAGACGACAGGGGTACCTTGTGCATTTCCTCGCAAGTGGGTTGTGCGCTGGAATGCACCTTTTGCAGCACTGGCCGACAAGGCTTTAATCGCAACTTAAGCGTGTCGGAAATCATAGGCCAATTGGCCATTGCTAACCGTTCTTTACGCTTGGAGCCTGGCTACGATTTACTGCCAGCCGATGAGCGCATTATTAGCAATGTGGTGATGATGGGCATGGGCGAGCCCATGGCCAATTACGACAACGTGGTCACGGCCATGCAAATTATGCTCGATGATAATGCCTATGGCTTGAGCCGCCGCCGCGTGACTTTGTCCACCAGTGGTTTGGTGCCGGCCATGGATAGGCTAAAAGAAGATTGCCCAGTGGCGCTTGCGGTCAGCTTGCATGCGCCCAACGATGGCTTGCGCGACGTGATCGTGCCCATCAATAAAAAATACCCACTCAAAGAGCTGATGGCGGCGTGCAACCGCTATTTAGAAAAAGCCCCGCGTGACTTTGTCACCTTCGAATATGTCATGCTGGATGGCGTGAACGATACGGTGGAGCATGCGCAGCAATTGATTGCTTTGCTCAGGCAAGTGCCTTGCAAGCTTAATTTAATTCCGTTTAACCCATTCCCGAATAGTGGCTACGGCACTTCTAAACCGCAGCAAGTGCGTGTGTTTAGGGACATGCTCATGCAAGCCGGTTACGTGGTAACGGTGCGTAAAACCCGTGGTGAAGACATAGACGCGGCCTGCGGTCAGTTGGCCGGTAAAGTTTTGGATAAAACCAAACGCAGCGAAAAATACATTGCCATTGAGGCCGTAGAATGACGCTAAGTTTTATGCCTAAAGCTTGGTTTATGCATGGCTGCGCATGGGTTTTGCTGGCATGCACAGTGCTTGGCTGCGTCACACAAACTGAAAACCTTAATGACAAGCCCAAGGAGCGCGCCCAAGCGCACGCCGATTTGGGTGCCGTGTATTTGCAGCAGGGTAGATTGGATGTGGCGCTAGAAGAGTTTAGTTTGGCCAGTAAAATCGAGCCCAGCTATGCTGCTGCTTTTAACGGATTGGGCTTGGTGCATGCGGCCTTGGGGCAAGATGCGGTGGCCGAGCTTAATTTTAAAAAAGCCATTCAGTTAGAACCCTTAAATTCAGAAGCGCACAATAATTACGGCAGCTTTTTATGCGCGCGCAACCGTTTGGATGATTCGATAGCGGAATTCATGGCGGCGCTAAAAAACCCCTTGTATGCCACCCCGGCCATGGCTTACACCAATGCGGCGGTTTGTTCGCTGCGTAAAAACGACAGCCTGCAAGCCGAAGACTATTTGCAGCGCGCCTTGCAGTTAGACCCAGGCGCCAGCGTGGCGGCCTACCAACTGGCGGCCATACAATTCAAGCGCAAGGATGCGTCTGCTGCCAAAAAAACCTTGCAAACCGCCTTGTTATCTAAAGCCGGTGCCGACACGCTGTGGTTGGCCATACAAATAGAACGCGAGCTAGGCGATACGGACCTTGAAGCCAGTTATGCGTTAGAATTAAGGCGTAATTATCCAGAATCAGCGCAAGCTCAGCTATTACAGGGTACTAGACCATGACAGACGATATCAGCCAGGTCGGCGAATTGCCACCATTTGGTGCGGTGTTGGCCGCGACTAGAAATGCTAAAAGCTTAAGTTTGCAAGACGTTTCGGACACCTTGCGTTTAAGCGTCAAACAAATCAGCGCCTTGGAAAACGATGATTTTTCGGCTTTGCCTCAGCCCATGGTCACCCGCGGCTTTATTCGTAATTACGCCCGCTTGCTTGAGCTTGACGCACAAGCTTTGCTTGATAGCTACCGCTTGCGTGTACCAGATAACACGACCACTAGCCTCAATGTGCAGACCTCGATTCCACATGTGCAGTTGGTGAAACAAAATCGTCCTTGGCTTAAATACGTCTTGGCCTTATTGCTGCTGGTTTTAGTGGTTTGGTATTACCAAGCAGAGCAGGCGGTAAGCCCCAGTGCTACTCCAGCCGCAGTCAGTGAGGTGGTGTCAGCCGTGGCTTTGCCCGAAGTCGCTTTGCCGTCCACTGAGCCTGAGGCTGATGTTGTCGGCTCAAGTGCTGGTGAGTTAGCCGTTAATCCAGTGGCTAGCGATAAGGCCAGTAGCTTGCAGGCAAAAGCCGTGCAGCCGACTGCTATTCAGAGCGTAGCCACGGTCGAGTCAGATATACCTAAAGACAAGCCCATGCCTACGCCAGCTAATGTTGGCTTGCAATTGAGGCCTTCGTCTGACATGACTACACCCAGCGAAGTCAAACAAGGTGAAGTCAAACAAGCCACAACGATAGGCCGTGCCTTGCTGACTTTATCTGCCACAGATAAAGCCTGGGTGCAGGTAAAAGATAAAGCCGGCGCCGTGCTTTATGAAAAAATGCTTACTGCCAATAGCAACGATAGCCTAGAAGCGCAGCCACCATTGTACCTATGGCTAGGTAATGCCAAAGCCACCTCCTTGAGCTACATGGGTAAGTCGGTGGATGTAAGCAGCAAAACCATTAACAATACAGCTCGATTGACCCTTGAGTAAGTGACGGTATCCCAGATGAATTTAGCCCAATTGCACGCCCCACGTCCAACCCTGCAGGTGATGATAGCCCACGTGCCGGTAGGCGGTGGTTTAGCTGGAACGCTAGCCAGCCCTGTGGTGGTGCAAAGCATGACCAATACTGATACTGCCGATGCCAAAGCCACCATAGCGCAAGTGTTTGAGCTCTGGCAAGCCGGCAGTGAGGTGGTGCGCATTACCGTAAATTCGCCAGAAGCGGCGGCACAAGTGGCCAATATACGCAAAGGTTTGGATGCCTTGGGTTGCAATGTGCCACTGGTGGGGGATTTCCACTACAACGGCCATAAATTATTGGCACAATACCCAGACTGTGCCATGGCCTTAGCCAAATACCGCATTAATCCTGGCAATGTGGGTAAAGGTTCTAAGCGCGATGAGCAGTTTGCCGCCATGATAGAAGCGGCTGTCACCTATAAAAAAGCCGTGCGCATAGGGGTGAATTGGGGCAGTTTGGACCAGGTGAAGATGGCGCAAATGATGGACGATAACGCCAAATTAGCCCAGCCGTTGGCGGCCGATGCGCTGATGCGTGAGGCCTTAATTCAGTCCGCCATAGAAAGCGCAGAGCAAGCCGTAGCGCTGGGTTTATCGCCGAATCAAATTATTATTTCTTGCAAGGTGAGCAATGTACAAGATTTAGTCACGGTGTATACCGACTTGGCCGGGCGTTGCGATTATCCCTTGCATTTGGGTTTGACTGAAGCTGGCATGGGCTCAAAAGGCATCGTTGCTTCCACGGCAGCATTGGCCTTGTTGTTGCAGCGCGGCATAGGTAACACCATACGTGTTTCACTCACGCCCGAACCCAAGGAGTCGCGTAGTAAAGAAGTGATCGTGGCGCAAGAAATATTGCAAACCATGGGCATACGTTCATTTACCCCGTTGGTCACGGCTTGCCCAGGATGCGGCCGGACCACCTCGACCTATTTCCAAGAATTGGCCATGCAAATCCAAGCCTATTTGCGGCAGCAAATGCCTGTTTGGCGCGGCCGCTATCCCGGCGTGGAAAATTTAAATGTGGCGGTGATGGGTTGCGTGGTGAACGGTCCTGGCGAATCCAAATTAGCCAACATCGGCATCAGTTTGCCCGGCACAGGCGAGACGCCGGTTGCACCGGTGTTCGTTGACGGTGAGAAAACCGTGACCTTGAAAGGCGAGCACATTGCAGAAGAATTCCAAGCCATCGTGGAAAATTACGTGCAAACGCACTACGCCTTGGGCGGAAAATTACATCAGTCTGCTGCAAGCCAGCACAGTCAAAAAACCATAGCCATTAAAGCCATTTAAGCATGTCAGACAACACAAGCAAAACTAAGCCCAGTAAATTTCAAAGCATCAAAGGTTTTTACGATATTTTGCCTGAGCACACGCCGCTCTGGTTTAAATTGGAAGACACGGCGCGCCGGGTATTGGCGCAATACGGCTACAAAAATATACGCATGCCCTTGGTTGAGAGCACCGATCTATTTGTGCGCTCGGTCGGCGAACACACCGATATTGTCGAAAAAGAAATGTACGCTTGGCAAGATGCCTTAAACGGCGATAAATTAACTTTACGCCCAGAAGGCACGGCCGGTTGCGTGCGCGCCGTGATAGAAAGCAACCTGACCTACAACGGGCCGGTGCGCTTATGGTATAGCGGCGCCATGTTTAGGCATGAGAATGTACAAAAAGGCCGGCAACGCCAATTCCATCAGATAGGCGTGGAAGCGTTTGGCTTTGATAACCCGCAAGTGGACGCCGAACAGATAGTGTTATTGGCCAGATTGTGGCGTGAACTGGGTATCCGCGATGTGGCCTTGCAAATTAACAGCATAGGCGATGCGCATGAGCGCGCCGCCTACCGTGAAGTGCTGATTGCTTATTTTGAAGCGCACGCTGATGTGCTGGACGAGGATGCAAAACGCCGTTTGCACAGCAACCCGTTGCGTATCTTAGATAGCAAAAACCCAAGCATGCAAGCCTTGTGTGAAGCGGCACCGAAATTGATTGATTGCTTAGGCGAGGCAAGCCGGGCGCATTTTGATGGTCTGTGTGCCTTGTTAAGGGAAGCCGGTGTGGACTTCACCATTAATGCACGTTTGGTGCGGGGGCTGGATTACTACAACCGTACTGTGTTTGAATGGGTTACCACCAAATTGGGCGCGCAAGGCACCATAGCCGGCGGCGGTCGCTACGACAGTTTAGTTGAGCGTTTGGGTGGTGAAGCAACGCCAGCCTGTGGATTTGGCATAGGCTTGGAGCGGGTATTTTTGTTAATGCAAGAGTACGGCATGGTGGCAGATGATGCACCGGATGTGTATTTGGTGAATCTAGGCGTGTTGGCTGAGCAAGCGGCTTTTGGTCTGGCAGAAAGCTTACGTCAAGCTGGTTTGCAAGTTATTTTGCACGCGGGCGGGGGCAGCTTTAAATCGCAAATGAAAAAAGCCGACAGAAGCTTAGCGCGCTTTGCGCTTATTTTAGGGGATGACGAAGTGGCTAAACAGCAAGTGACGTTGAAACCCATGTTGGCCTCGGTGCCAGGCGAGCAGCAGCAATTGAGTTTGGATGCGGCCATTCTTTACCTGCAGGCTTATCAACATGCATCTTAGCGTGGTCTAGTGTGCTTAGCATGAAGTCAACGTCGCCATTATTGCAGCTACAGGGCCTATGCATAGCTCCTAAAAACACCCCAGAGCGCTTATTGGTAAAGCAGGTGAGCTTTAGCATAGCGCCAGGTAAAACCACCTGCGTGGTGGGGGAGTCAGGCAGCGGCAAAAGTCTGACGGCCTTGTCTATCATGGGCTTGTTGTCCAAGCAACTCTGTTTAACTGGCGGCCAAGTGCTGTTTAACGACGGTCACTCGGGCGAGCAAGATTTAACTAAGCTTGATCAGGCCAGCTTGCGCAAAATTCGTGGCGCTAAAATTGCCATGATCTTTCAAGAGCCCATGACCTCGCTTAATCCGGTATTAACGGTGGGCTATCAAATTGGCGAGAGTTTGACCACCCATTTGGGCCTTAAAGGCGAGGCTTTGCAAACTAAAATCGCCAGTTTACTCAGCATGGTGGGCATTCCTGAAAATAGAGCGGGTAGCTACCCGGACGAATTGTCCGGTGGGCAGCGGCAACGGGTAATGATAGCCATGAGTATAGCGTGTGAACCGTGTTTGCTGATTGCGGACGAGCCGACCACGGCTTTAGACGTCACGGTGCAGGCGCAAATCCTGACCCTGTTGGATGAACTTAAAACCCGCATGAATATGGGTATGTTGTTTATCACCCACGATTTCGGGGTGGTGGCCGATATCGCCGATCAAGTGGTGGTGATGTTTCGCGGCGAAATAGTGGAAGCGGGCAGCAAACAGCAAGTCTTGCAGCATCCGCAACACCCATACACCAAAGCCTTGCTGGCCTGTGTGCCGGATGCCGAGGGAAAAAAACCATTAAAACCGATAGATTACGCCTGGCTAGCAGATAGTCAGACGCAAGCTGCCGTTCAAGCAGACGTCCAACAACAGGTGCAGCCATGAGCGACATCTTGCTGCAAGCCAATCATTTGGTTAAAACTTACACGCAACGCAGTGGTAAATTTGGCTTTGGCACACGCTTGCTTAGGGCCTTGGATGATGTCAGCATCCAATTAAAAGCCGGTAAAACCTTGGCCGTGGTGGGCGAATCGGGCAGTGGTAAATCCACCTTGGCCCGATGTCTGTTACAATTGCAAGCCTTAGACAGTGGCGAGGTTTTATTCGCTGGTCAAGATTTGGCAAAGTTAGACGGCGCGGCACTGAGGCAGGTGCGTAAAAATCTGCAAATGGTCTTTCAAGACCCGTTTGCTTCCTTAAACCCACGCATGCGGGTCGGTCAGATTGTTGGCGAAGGCTTGCTGATACATGGTTTAGGCAGTGCAGCCGAGCAACAGGCAAAAGTCATCGCCATGTTAAAGCGCGTTGGCTTAAGTGAGTCCGATATGCAAAAATACCCGCACGAATTTTCCGGTGGGCAGCGCCAGCGTATAGGCATAGCCCGTGCTTTGGTGTTGGCGCCAAAAGTGGTGGTGTGCGATGAGCCGGTCTCTGCCTTGGATGTGTCCATACAAGCGCAAATACTGTTGCTGTTAAAAGAGTTGCAAGCGGAAATGGCCTTGAGTTATTTATTCATCAGCCACGATTTGCGTGTGGTACGCCACATTGCCGACGACATGGTGGTGATGCATCAAGGTAAGGTGGTGGAGCAAGGCTTGGTTGAGGCGGTCTACCAACAGCCTCAACACCCATACACGCGAAGCTTACTGGCGGCCATACCCGGGAAAAAAGCGTCGTACGATTGATGGGTTGGTTAACAGATTGATTAAAATTAGATTAAATTAGTTTAGGAAAAAGCATGGCATACGATTTAGAAGAGCAAGAACAGTTAGACGAATTTAAAGCCTGGTGGAAACAGCATGGCAAATTAATTAGTCGTGCGTTTGTAGCATTGTTAGTCGCTTACGTGGCTTATCAAGCATGGCATTACTACCAAAACAAACAGTCCTTGGCAGGCTCCAGTCTCTATCAGGAATTGGTAGTGACGGATGCAAAAGACCTAAAAACCATACAAGCAAAATCGGCCACATTAATGGACGATTACAGCGGCACACCGTACGCCGGTCGCGCTGCGTTATTGGCAGCTAAAGCCAATTACC
This sequence comes from uncultured Methylotenera sp., assembly GCA_964400215.1. Classification (GTDB taxonomy): domain Bacteria; phylum Pseudomonadota; class Gammaproteobacteria; order Burkholderiales; family Methylophilaceae; genus Methylotenera. The sequence continues at coordinate 237,834 of CAYNSY010000001.1, forward strand.
AAGCGCAACAAGTTAAGAGTGCAAAAGCCCAATTGGATTGGGCGGCCAAGCATGCCAGCGAAGCCAGCATTTCTGCATTGGCTACCTTGCAATTGGCCAGCATCTTGATGGAAGAGAAAGATTTAAACGCCGCTCTAGACTTGCTTAATTCATCTCACGATGCTGGTTTCGATGGTTTGTTTGCTGATTTAAAGGGCGATGTACTAGCCGCCCTAGGGAAAAATGTCGAAGCCAAAGCGGCCTACCAAGAGGCGCTGGATAAATTAGACCCTGCTGGAAAAATGCGCGCCTTGACGCAAAAGAAACTGGAATCGTTGGCTTAAATTAAGCCGCGGCCTTATTAAACAAAAAGCTGGGGTACTGCCTTGTTTTCATCATTATCAAAAAAAACCACCTGCCTAATAGCGCTCAGTTTGTTCTTGCTCAGCGCTTGCAGCGTGATAGGCGATGTCAAAGATAGTTTGACGGATACCTTGCTTGGTCGCGTGCCTGCCGATGCGCCTGATCCTTTGGTGGAGTTTAAGCCGACTTATGCCAGCAAAGTCCTGTGGCAAGCTAAGCTAGGCCCCGCGCAATATTTCGATTTTGTGCCGGTGCTTGATGCTGGTTTTGTTTACGCTGCCAGTAGCAATGGCGAGATTGTTAAATTGGATGCCCTTAGTGGCAAGCAAGAATGGCGTGTGAATAGTGGCGAAGTGTTGTCTGGTGGCGTTGGCGTGGGTGGCAGTTTGGTATTGGTAGGCACGCAAAAAGGCTGGGTGTATGCCTACGACATTGCGGGTAAGTTTTTATGGAAAACCAAGTTAAGCAGTGAGGTTTTGAGTGCGCCTAAGTACTTCGATGGCTTGGTCGTCGCACGCAGTGGTGATAATCACATCTACGGCTTGAATGCTACTGACGGTACGCGTAAATGGGTGTATGACCGCACAGGGCCGGCACTGACTTTGCGCAGTTCTGTTGGGGTGGTGATAGACGGTGGCGCTGTTTATGCTGGTTTTGGTGGCGGTAAGTTAGTGGCCATTCGTGCGGATAACGGCAAAATGTTGTGGGAAGCATCGGTCGCTCAACCTAAAGGCGTGACCGAAATAGAACGCATAGCCGACATTACTAGCCTGCCTGTGGTCGAAGGCCCCTTGGTTTATGCGGTTGCATACCAAGGCAAAATAGCCGCGGTGGATCGCATGAGCGGTCGCATCGTTTGGAACAGAGACATATCCAGTTTAACCGGATTGAGTATGGAAGACGGGCGGATATACCTTGCCCATGCGGCTGGTGCCGTGTATGCCTTGGATTACAGTACGGGCAAATCTTTTTGGCGCCAAGCCGTACTGAAGAATCGTCAATTGACCTTACCCTTAGCCATGGGCAGCTTGCTGGCCGTGGGTGACTTAGAAGGCTATGTGCATTTTCTGAGCCGTGATGATGGTGCGATCGCCTCACGATTACAAATTGGCAGCAGCCCTGTCATGCCAAAAATGGCTATACTGAATAGCAACAGCTTGATTGCTCAAACCCGTGATGGCGGACTGTATGCCATACAAGTTAAATAATCAGACTGCAGATCACTCTGCCAGTTTGACCTTACAGCACACACATAGAAGAAATGCATGTTACCTACCCTAGTCTTGGTTGGCCGGCCTAATGTCGGCAAATCCACCTTATTCAATCGCCTAACCAAAAGCCGTGACGCGCTAGTCGCCGACCTGCCTGGCTTAACTCGAGACCGCCATTATGGTCGCGGGGTGGGCGCCAGTCAGCCTTATTTGGTGGTCGACACCGGAGGGTTTGAACCCAATACCGACAGCGGCATCCTTAAAGCCATGGCCGTACAAACTTTGCTGGCCATAGACGAGGCCGATGTCATTATGTTTATCGTGGACGGCCGTCAAGGCGCCACACCGCAAGACATGGAAATTGCCAACCGCTTGCGCCGTTGTAAATGCCCAGTCCTGCTAGCGGTGAATAAAACCGAAGGCATGAATAAAGCCGTGGTCAGCGCCGAATTCCATGAGCTGGGCTTGGGCGATCCTTTGTCTATCTCATCAGCGCACGGCGAAGGCGTGAAAGACATCATCGATTTAGCGCTTGAGAGCTTTCAAGTGCAAGACGACGACAGTACGCTGGATCAAAACGACGACAGAATTCCTAAGGTGGCCATAGTAGGGCGGCCTAATGTCGGCAAGTCCACGCTGGTCAATGCCTTGCTCGGCGAAGACCGCGTTATCGCCTTTGATGAGCCGGGCACCACGCGTGATTCCATTTCCATAGACTTGGAAAAGAACGGCAAACACTACACCTTGATCGATACCGCTGGCGTGCGTAAGCGTGGGCGCGTGTTGGAAGCCATAGAAAAATTCTCGGTCATTAAGACCATACAGTCGATAGAAGAAGCCAATGTGGTGATTTTGGTGGTTGATGCGCAAGAAGGCATCACCGAACAAGATGCGCACGTGGCGGCTTACATATTGGATGCGGGCCGTGCATTGGTGGTGGCGATCAACAAATGGGACGGCTTAAAAGAAGAAGAGCGGGATTGGGTTAAGCGCGAAATCGATAGAAAATTAATGTTTTTGGATTTTGCGGAGTTTCACTACATTTCTGCCTTGCGTAAAAAAGGCCTGCCCGAATTATTTAAATCGGTGGACATTGCTTTTAAAGCCGCTTTTGCAAAACTGGCCACCCCGCAATTAACCCGAGTGCTAATCGATGCTTTGCAACAACATCAACCGCCTATCAGCAAAGGCATACGGCCTAAATTGCGCTATGCCCACCAAGGCGGTAGCAACCCGCCGATAGTGGTCATACACGGCAACCATGTGGACGGCGTCAAAGATGCCTACACCCGCTTTTTGGAAAAAACTTTCCGTCGCACCTTTCAACTGTCGGGTACACCACTGCGCGTGCAATACAAGCAAGGCAGCAACCCGTTTGCTGAGGATGAAGACAAACGTAAGCCGGGCGAGGGTCTCGTGAGTATGCGTAGACGTAAACTCGCACAGCGAGCTCAATTGAAAGCCAAGAAGGTTGAGGAAGATAAAGATCGCAGTGCGAAAAAACGCTAATTAGAATGAACTAGGCCTACCACCCAGCCTAATTAGGGCTAAGTCGGTAGGCCTTTGTTTGTTGCCAGCAAAGCTTCAGTCAGCAAGCCGCTCTATAGTTAATACAAGCTTTCCCAGAATTTCCACCACACCCGTTCGTCTTGGGTGAAGTTCTTACCGAACATTTCGCTGTTCGGGTAATTGGTTTTCAGGATGCGCAGGGTGTCGTTCTTAAGGTCATCCAGACTTAATAAATCGTAGGCACTGATCATGATGACCAAGGCTTGTTCTACCCCCGGTGATTGCGGGAAATACTCCAACACATACTTGCAACGGTTAACTGCCGCCAAGTAGGCATGACGTTTCATGTAGTAGCGGGCAACATGCAGTTCGTGGTCGGATAAGCTGTTGGCTAAGTAGACCATGCGTTGCGTGGCATCTTTTGTATACTTGCTGTTGGGGTAGCGCGTGACCAATTCTTTAAAGCTGGTGAACGAGTCACGTAAGCCACGCGGATCACGGTCGCTGATTTGTTGCTCGGTGCTTTTTTCGATAAAACCGCGTTCGTTAAATACCGCCAAGCCTTTAAGGTAGTAAGCGTAATCGACGTTAGGGTGGTTGGGGTGCAGTTTGATAAACCGGTCAGCCGCCGCTACGCACAATATAGGTTCTTGTTTTTTGAAGTAGGCGTAAGCCGTTTCCAGTTGGGCTTGCGTGGCATAGCGACCATTCGGGTAGCGCGATTCAAGTTTGCCAAAATACTTGATGGCTTTTTCATAGTCTTTATCAAACATTTTTGCTTGGCCTTCGGCGTATATGCGTTCTGCCGTCCAGCCTTTGGTGTCATCGAGTTCGGTGGGGTCGCCGAAAATAGCGCAAGCATTGAGTAAGCAAGCAAACATTAAAACTAAGATATACTTCATGCTGAAAACGACCTTTAAGAATGTTGCCCAATTATACCCGATGACAGACACCACTCAAGCTTCTCTTAGTAATTCAGACCCTCTAAACCAAGCCCTAGCATTGACTATTCCTAACGATTTGGGCGGCTTGCGCTTGGACGTTGCATTGCAACGCTTGTTGCCCGAGCACTCTCGCTCCAGGCTGCAAGCGTGGATTAAGGATGGTTTAGTCACGGTGTCGGGCTTAAGCAGCACAGCTAAGACCAAGGTGTGGGGTGGCGAGGCGGTGTTGGTGCAGGTGCAAATCAAGCCTGAACAACAAGCCTTTCAAGCAGAAAACATCCCGCTGGATATCGTCTTTGAAGACGCGCACATCTTGGTGATTAACAAGCCGGCTGGCATGGTGGTGCACCCAGCAGCAGGCAATTGGACGGGCACTTTGCTTAACGCCTTGCTCTACCATGCGCCTGAGTTAAAAGACTTGCCGCGTGCGGGCATCGTGCATAGGTTGGATAAAGACACCAGTGGTTTATTGGTGGTAGCCAAGACCTTGGCAGCACAAACCAATTTGGTGCGGCAATTGCAAGCGCGCACGGTAAAGCGTGAATACCGCGCCATTGTTTGGGGTCAGATTTGGCGCAACGGCATGATAGATCAACCCATAGGTCGGGATCCAAGGTCGCGTACTAAGATGGCGATTAATCGAGCCGGTAAGCCAGCCATTACCCGTTATCAAATGCTGGAGCGCTTTTCCGTACAAACCTATATGCGCTGTAATTTAGAAACCGGCCGTACCCATCAAATTCGTGTGCACATGCAGTATTTGAAAGCCCCCATCGTCGGCGATCCGGTTTATGGTTTCCGTGGCATTGTGCCCATACGGGCCATGACGCAGACCCTGCGTGATGCGGTTAGTCAGTTCAAACGGCAAGCCTTGCATGCCATCAAATTGGGCTTGTTACACCCAGCCACCAATGAGTTTGTTGAATGGCAAATTGAATTGGCTGATGACATGAAAGCCTTGTTGGAGGCCATGCGCCATGAAGATCCGCGTGATGAGGACGATGAAATGTTTGACTTCGGCGGCTTGCAAACCGAGCCGTATTTGGCCGATGAAGATTACGAAGATGATTTCGATGACGATTTTGATGATGACGAATCAGGCGATGACAATTCGGACAATGACGATTTAGCTTTGGATGACGAGGACTGAGGTCTTGCTGGATTTGACCGTTATTAAACCCAATTGGCCAGCCCCGGCTAATGTGCAAGCTATACAAACCACTAGGCAAGGCGGCGTCAGTTTGGCGCCTTATGACAGTTTAAACTTAGCCATGCACGTTCAAGATGCGGTGCCAGCCGTGCAGCAGAACCGGCAATTGCTGCATACACTGGTGCCCAGTGCGCCAGTATGGCTGAATCAGGTGCACGGCACCACGGTGCTGGATGCGGCCTTGGTGCATGGCGTGCCAGATGCCGATGCCGCATTTACCAGCTTGCCCAATGTGGTGTGTGTGACCATGACCGCCGATTGCTTGCCGGTCTTGCTCTGTGATAAAGCCGGCACGGTGGTGGCAGCCGTGCATGCTGGCTGGCGTGGCCTGTGTGATGGGGTCATAGAAGCGACCGTGGCTAAGATGCCAGTAGCCAGCAGCGAATTGTTGGCTTGGTTGGGCCCGGCCATAGGGCCTAATGCATTTGAGGTGGGTGCTGACGTGCGGGCACAATTTATCCAGCGTGATGCACAAGCGGCTTTGGCATTTAAGCCGCATGCCGATAAATGGCTGGCTAATTTGTATCTGCTTGCCCAGCAGCGGCTAACTGCGCTAGGCATTAAACAGATATACGGTGCGGGTATCAATCAAGATTTTTGTACCTACACCGATGCGCAGCGGTTTTTCTCTTACCGGCGTGAGTCCGTGACTGGGCGCATGGCCAGTTTGATTTGGCTTACTGCCTAGCAATTTAGCGAGTAAGGCAGCCATTTCTAAACTATAATATGGCCCTGCAAGCAGCGCTTGTGCGTTCATTTTAAAAGTGGTTAATACACATTCATGCATTTTTCTGATTACTCCGTTCTGACTTACATCGTAGGCTTCACCTTTTTAGGTGGCTTGCTTAGCGTGTCATTGGCGGCCTTGTTTGCCTTAAGTTTACGCTCGGCTTGGGTGCCTATGCTGGTGAGCTATGCCATAGGTGCTATGCTGGGGGCGGTTTTCTTGGAAATATTGCCGCACGCTTTTAGTTTGGCCGGCAGCGTGGAAAAAGTGTCAGCCACCTTGTTGCTGGGTTTGCTGGTATTTTTTGTGTTGGAAAAATTGGTGATATGGCGCCATTGCCACGGTGACCACTGCGAAGTGCATGCCATGCACAGTGAGCAAGATTGCCCTGTGGAGCATGCTGGCCATGCGCAGCAAGGGGATACTAAATACAAGGCGGTAACCATGCATCAGGCACCGTCTGCTTTGCTAAGTCACGGCCATGTGCACAACCACGACAGCGGTCGCAGTGGCTTGATGATCATGATAGGCGACACCTTTCATAATTTCATCGATGGGATTTTGATTGCGGCGGCGTTTACTGCTGACATTAAATTGGGCGTGGTGACCGCCCTGGCTATTATTGCCCATGAAATCCCTCAGGAAGTGGGCGATTTCTTAATCTTGCTGCATTCTGGCTACAGTAAAAAACACGCTTTAATTTTTAACTTGGTGTCCAGCGTGGCCACCTTGGTCGGTGGCTTGATTGCTTATTATGCGCTGCAATACGTGCAATCGTGGGTGTCCATCATTTTGGCTTTAGCGGCATCCAGTTTGCTCTATGTGGCGGTGGCCGATTTGATCCCTGGTTTGCACAAGCGCACGGAACTGAAGGCCACTTTAGGACAAATTTTACTCATCTCTATCGGTGTGGCCACCATCTGGATCGCCCACGTCGTCTTGGAGTAAGGCTTTTTTGTGTTGCATGTGGCGTCGGTGTTTGACCCCAAGCAGCCACAACAAGAGCGCGCAGGGCATTAGGCCGTAAAAGAAAAAAGTAAGTAAGCCGGCAGTGAGGCTGGCTTCGGTAGCCGCCATCAAGGTCACTAGGTATAGCCAAGCAATAGCAATGATGTACATAAATTAATTTAACGGTAGGTAGTGTTCATGAGTTTATCCAATCCTAAAGTGGGCTTCGTTTCACTCGGTTGCCCCAAAGCCGGCTCAGATGCAGAGCGTATTCTCACCCAATTGCGTGCAGAAGGCTATGAAATTTCAGGCAGCTATACGGACGCCGATTTGGTGGTGGTGAATACCTGCGGCTTTATTGATAGCGCGGTAGAAGAGTCGCTGGACGCGATTGGTGAAGCCATTAAAAAGAACGGCAAGGTTATCGTGACCGGCTGCCTAGGTGCTAAAAAAGGCGTGGTGGAAGCGGCTCACCCCAGTGTTTTAGCCGTGACCGGCCCGCATGCCTTGGAAGAAGTAATGACTGCGGTGCACGCCAATTTGCCCAAGCTGCATGAACCCTTTGTCGATTTAGTGCCGGCTCAGGGCATACGCTTAACGCCCAGCCATTATGCTTATTTGAAAATTTCTGAAGGTTGCAATCACCGCTGCAGTTTTTGCATCATTCCTAGCCTGCGCGGGGATTTGGTCAGTCGCCCCATAGGTGAGGTCTTGAACGAGGCGGAAAATTTAGTCAATGCCGGTGTTTCTGAAATTCTAGTGATTTCTCAAGACACCTCGGCCTACGGCGTGGACGTTAAATACCGCCCCGGTTTTTGGAACGGCAGACCGGTCAAGACGCGCATGACCGAGTTGTGTCAAAGTTTGAGCGACTTGGGCGTATGGACGCGTTTGCACTATGTTTACCCGTACCCGCACGTGGATGAAGTGATCCCTTTAATGGCCGATGGCTTAATACTGCCGTATTTGGACGTGCCGTTTCAGCATGCCAGTCCACGTATCTTAAAAGCCATGAAACGGCCGGCCCATGCGGAAAATAATTTAGCACGCATTAAAGCTTGGCGTGACATTTGCCCGGATATTACCGTGCGTAGCACCTTTATTGCCGGCTTCCCCGGTGAGACCGAAGACGATTTCCAGATGCTGTTGGATTTCTTAGAAGAGGCGCAATTAGACCGCGTTGGTTGTTTTGCTTATTCCGCTGTCGATGGGGCTGCTGCCAATGCGCTAGCTGACCCAGTACCAGAAGAGGTAAAACAAGAGCGTTTGAGCCGTTTTATGCAAGTCCAAGAGCGTATTAGCGCGGCTAAATTGCAAGGCAAAGTGGGCAGCATGCAAACGGTATTGGTGGATAGCTTGGTCACCGATGCGGCTGGCAACATAGAAGCCATAGGTCGTACTAAAGCGGATGCACCTGAAATCGATGGCGTGGTGTATTTAGAGGATGCTGAAGGATTGACGCCGGGTGATTTTGTTGAGGTCGAGATATACAGTGCCGTTGGCCACGATTTACGTGGTGGCCCGCCGCGTAACTAGTTAAACAAATCCGGCATGATGGCCGCCGGGCGTTGGCTGTCTGCGCGTTCTTCTAAGAAGTCGAAGGTCAGTGGACAGCGCGTTGGTTTTCTGGCGGCTTTGCGTTTCTTTGCGGTGCTGGCTTGCAAGTCTATGTAGGGCGTTTGGCTGATGCGCACATAACCTGAGCTGGCTAATTTTTCGGCGGTGGTTTCGAATAGACTGAGTGGGTTGTCTATGTTTTGCAGGGTGACGATGGCTTTGCTAACTTTTAGCACGTTATACATGGTAAATTTAGCCGCGGTTTGTTTACCGTAAATCTCGCCTGTATGAATTTCCACTATGCCTCCCAGCATTAATGTTTGCTTATGGTAGCGCTACAATCGGCAATTAACAAGCGTTTTGCCGTGCGCCTAGGCGGTTTTTGTGTGACAATAATCAATAGATTTTTAAATAAATAAATGCGGTAAGCACTATCGCATGGAGCAAAGCATGACATCAAACACCAAGACGACAGCCAAGCTGCCGTCATTTTTATGCCGTACGGCGATTTGTTTAATCGTGAGCTTGGGATTGGCCGCTTGCGGTAAGCAAGACCCGGCAGCCAATGGCATGGCTATGCCGGCTATGCCAGTCAGCGTGATTAGTCTGCAAGCCACCAATGTGCCTATCAGTGCTGAGACCGTGGCGCAAACCGAGGGCGCAAAAGAGGTGGAGATACGCCCGCGCGTGGGTGGTATTGTGCTTAAGAAATTGTATGAAGAGGGGGCGCCCGTTAAGCAAGGGCAAGCCTTGTTTTTAATCGATCCCGTGCCTTTCCAAATTGCATTAAGCCATGCAAAAGCCCAGTTGGCACAACAACAAGCCAGGGTTGAGCAAACCGAGCGCGAGGCACAACGTTTACAAGGCTTGCTATCGACCGAGTCAGTTAGTCGGCGTGAGGCGGACAATGCTGTATCGGACAACAGCATGGCACGGGCGGCGCTGGCGCAATACCAAGCTAATGTACGCGAAGCGCAATTGAATTTATCCTATACCACCGTGACTTCATCCTTGTCTGGCATGGCGGGGCGCTTTGAGCTATCGGAAGGGGCTTTGGTTAATGCCAACAGCAGTCTCTTGACTAAGGTTTACCAAATCAGCCCAATCTGGGTAAGGTTTAGCTTGTCCGACAGTGAGTTGGCTTTAGTGGGCGGGTATTTGACGCCAGCACGCGTCAAGCAATTGAATTTAATTTTAGCTAACGGCCAAGAGTATAGGCAAAAAGGCCAATTGAATTTTGCTGCCAGCAGCATAGACCCGCAATTGGGCACCCAGCAATTGCGTGCCAGTTTTGCCAATGACGATAAAACACTGTTGCCCGGGCAGTTTGTGCGTGTGCGCGTGACCACCGGTAACCGTAACGGTGTGTTTTTGCTGCCGCAAACGGCGGTGTTAACCGGTGACCAAGGCAAATTTGTGTTTGTGGCTGAAAAAAATCCACAAGGCAAAGTGCTGGCGGCCATCCGTCCCATCGTCGAAGGTGGCTGGCAAGGGCAGTCGTGGGTGGTCTTGAGTGGCTTAAAAGCCGGAGAGCAAGTCATCGTGGATAATTTGATTAAAATGCGCCCAGGCGCAGAAGTGCTGCCTCATCCTTACCAAGAAACGCCCGCTATAGCAGCTAAAGTAAACTAGGACACGGTCATGACTAAGTTTTTTATCACCAGGCCGATTTTCGCCTCCGTGTTGTCCATCATTATCGTGCTGGCTGGGTTGGCTGCGGCATTCAAACTGCCTATCGCCCAGTACCCACAAATTGCCCCGCCCACAGTCACCATTACTGCCAACTACCCTGGCGCCAGTGCCGATACCTTAGCTAAGACGGTGGCCGGGCCGATAGAAGAGCAGTTAAGCGGCGTGGACAATCTTTTGTATTTTAACTCCAGCGCCGATTCTAGCGGCACTTTGGTGATCACTGCGACCTTTGAGGTTGGCACCGATGTCGATCAGGCCACGTTTAATGTCAGCAACCGCGTCAATATTGCCAGTCCGAGGTTGCCCGATGACGTTAGGCGCAACGGTGTGGTGGTGCAGAAAAAATCCAATGACATATTGTTGGTGGTGATGCTCACGTCTAAAGACCTGAAGCACGATAGGTTATACCTGAGCAATTACGCTACTTTGAATGTGTTGGACGAATTAAAACGGATTAAAGGCGTGGGCGATGCCTTGATATTTGGCGGTCAAGATTACGCCATGCGCATTTGGTTGCGCCCCGATCGTATGGCACAACTGGGCGTCAGTAGCAGCGACATTGCAGCGGCGATTGCCGCGCAAAACAATCAGTACGCGGCCGGTAAAATAGGCCAGGAGCCGGCACCTAGCAGCCAGCAGTTGGTTTACACGGTCAGTGCCAAGGGTCGATTGCTAGACCCCGCTGAGTTTGGCAACATCATTATTCGTGCCGATGGCCCACGCGGCATGCTCTATTTAAAAGACGTGGCACGCATAGAGTTGGGTGCGCAAAGTTATAACGTGACCTCGGCGCTGGACGGTCAACCAGGCGTGGCTATTCCTATCTTTTTACAAAGCGGTGCCAATGCCTTGAATACGGCGCAAGGCATCAAACAGAAAATGGCGGAATTGCAAGCCCGTTTCCCTGCCGGCATGGTCTACAGCATCCCTTATGACACCAGCGATTTTGTAAAAGCGACCATAGAAGAAGTGTTTAAAACCTTTGCTGAAGCCTTAGTTTTGGTGGTCTTGGTGGTCTTCCTGTTTTTACAAAGTTGGCGTGCTACCTTGATACCTATCATTGCGGTGCCCATTTCCTTGATAGGTACTTTTGCCGGTTTATACCTGTTTGGCTTCTCCATCAATTTACTCACCTTGTTCGCCATGATCTTGGCCATAGGTATCGTGGTGGACGATGCCATCGTGGTGCTGGAAAATACCGAACGCTTAATGCGTGAAGAAAATTTAGCCCCTTTGCCAGCCGCCATTAAATCCATAAAACAAGTGTCTGCAGCCGTGGTCGCCATTGTTTTGGTGCTGTGCGCGGTGTTTGTGCCGGTCGCGTTTCAAGGCGGTATTGCCGGTGAGCTGTACCGTCAGTTTGCCGTGACGGTAGCCATCGCCGTGGTTATTTCTGGGGTGGTAGCGCTAACCTTAACACCGGCGCTGTGCGCCATGATATTGCAAAAACATCAGGCGGAAAATCGCTTCTTCCAGGCATTTAACCGCGGTTTCAGTCGCTTTTCTCATTTTTATAGCCTAACCGTGGCCATGACGCTAAAGCATAAAGTCATTGGCGGCTTGGCCTTTGGCGGTATTTTGCTGGCATGTTTATTTTTGTTCATGAAGGTGCCGGGTAGTTTTGTGCCAGCCGAAGACCAGGGCTACGTGGTGACCATAGTGGTGATGCCGGATGGCGCCACCTTGAGCCGTACCACGAAAACCACGGAAAATATACGTGCAGCGATTGCGCAGGATCCGGCGGTGGCGCACGAATTTGCCGTCAACGGTTTGGAGTTGCTCACTGGGGCCAATAAAACCAATGCGGCCACCATGTTTGTGCGGCTCAAGGACTGGGGTTTGCGTGAAACCAGCGCCGACCAAATTGTAGGCAAGTTGTTTGGCATAGGCATGAGTCAGCCCGATGGTTTGGCGTTTGCGGTCAATCCACCGGCCATTAGGGGCTTGGGTACAGCGGCCGGTTTTGAAGTCTACGTGCAAAGTCAGCGCGACACCGATCCCATTAAGCTGGCAGCCGTGATGAATAATTTAATGGAGGCCATGGCTAAAGACCCCAGTTTAACGCCGCCGAAAACATTTTTCCGGCCCACCGTTCCGCAATTGTTAATCGAGGTGGACGAGGCTAAGGCGATTTCGCAAGGCGTGCGCATTGCCGATATTTACACCACCTTGCAAAGCACCATGGGTTCGTATTACGTGAACGACTTTAATAAAAATGGCCGTACTTATCGCGTGCAGTTGCAGGCTGAGGCGCAGTTTAGAATGCAGGCTGCAGACTTAGGTAAGGTTTATGTGCGCAGTCAAGCCACGGCCAGCGCCCCGCACGGCAACATGATCCCCTTGTCGGCTTTAAGCAAGGTCAGCAATCGGGTGGGGGCGGAACAGCTAGAGCGTTACAACGGCTTGTTGTCGGCCAAGGTCTTTGGCGAGGGTGCACCAGGCGTGAGTTCGGGCGATGCTATTAAGGCGGTCGAGCGCGTCGCTGCCAATAATTTGCCTGACGGCTACCAAATTGCCTGGACTGCGCAAGCCTACCAAGAAAAACGCACCGGTTCGGCTGCCGTGTTTGCTTTTGGTTTTGCCATCATCATGGTGTTTTTGATATTGGCAGCACAATTTGAAACCTGGGCGCTGCCACTGGCTGTCATTATGGCCGTGCCGTTTGCCTTGGCCGGCGCTTTATTGGCGGTCTTGTTGCGCGGCATGCCGAATGATATTTACTTCCAAATTGGCTTGATTACCTTGATAGGCTTGGCGGCTAAAAATGCCATATTGATTGTTGAGTTTGCCAGCCAAAAAATGGAGCAGGGTATGCCTGTGGCTGAGGCCGCTTTAGAGGCCGCTCGATTACGTTTTAGACCCATAGTCATGACCTCCATGGCCTTTGTTTTAGGCATCGTGCCCTTGGTGCTAGCGACTGGCGCGGGTGCGGCGGCAAGGCGTTCCATGGGGACCGGGGTATTCGGCGGCATGCTGTTGGCCACCTTTGTCGCGACCATTTTTATTCCGCTATTCTTTACCTGGTTAAGTGGTAAACACGTAAGGCACCATGGCCAGTTGGAGTTGCAAGCCAGTACTAAGGAAACACCATAATGACTTTAAAGATAGGCATGGTTAGTAAGGTTTCCCTTAGCTCTTTGCTGTTGTTAATAACGGCCTGCGCGCCCTTGGGTTTGGATTATAAGCGCCCAAGCATGGCAATGCCGGCTGAGTTTGCACAAGACCATCCTAGCGCAGCGACCGCGGCAGTGAGTGCGTCGTGGTGGACTTTGTATCAAGACCAAACGCTGAATGATTTGGTGCGTTTGGCACAGCAGAACAATACCGACATTAAGCAAGCGGTCGCGCACATAGAGGAGGCTGAGGCGGCGGCTCGTGCAGTGGCGGCAGAGACTTTCCCTAGTGTGGATTTGGATGCCAGAGGTACACGCACACGCGTCACCGAGTCAGGTCCGTTTCCGGTGTTTGGCGAGAACCCACGCAACAATTTCAACGCGCAACTAGGCACGTCTTTTGAATTGGATTTTTGGGGTAAATTGAGCCGTAGCAAAGAGTCTGCCCGCGCTCAGGCTTTAGCCAGCCATTATGCGAAAGCCACCGTGGATTTGTCACTGACCGGTTTGCTTACCCAGCATTATTTGCTGTTACGCAGTTTGGATGCGCAATTGGCCATCGCTGCCGCCAGTTTAAAAACCCGCGAAGACAGCTTGGCGCTAACCCGTCGGCGCCTAGAAGGTGGGGTGGCTTCTGGCTTAGATGTCCATCAAGCTGAAACGGCCAGTGCTAATCTTAAAGCGCAGTTGGCTGAACTCAATAAACTGCGGGCGCAAACCTTGCACCAATTGGCTTTGCTTACGGGTAAATTGGACTTAAGCATCGGTGTGGCCTCCATAGACGGCTTGCCGGTGCCACCAACGCCACCGGCCGGCTTGCCGTCCAGCTTATTGGAAGCACGACCGGATGTGCGTCAAGCAGAGCAGCAATTGATTTCCGCTAATGCCAACATAGGCGTCGCCAAGGCGGCCTTGTACCCCAGTATTTCACTAACGGCTGCGCTAGGTGGAGAAAGCTTGGCCTTGAGTGATGTGTTGAAGGCTTCGTCACGCATATGGACCGGCGGCTTGAATTTGAATTTACCAATTTTCGATTCGGGCCAGCGCAACGCGCAAGTGGATCAAGCCAGCGCTCAACAAAAACAAGCTTTAGCCAGTTACGAACGGGCTGTACAAACCGCTTTCACTGAAGTTAACGATGCCTTGGTGGCGGTGCGGGAAAATGCGGCACGCGAATCGGCATTGAAGGATAGCCAATTGGCTGCTAAAAAAGCCTTAGACATTGCCATGCACCGCTATCAATCCGGTTACTCGGCCTACTTGGATGTGCTCGATGCGCAGCGTGTCTACCATGTGGCTGAATTAAGCTTGGTGCAAGCGCGTGAGGCTAGATTGCAGGCCACCGTGGACCTCTTTAAAGCCTTGGGTGGCGGTTGGCAAGCGCCTAACTAAGTTGCGTTTAAGTCGTCAGTGGCGCCGCCAGCCATGGTAAAATGGCGCATTATTTTTAAGCCATGTTTACTATGACAGTTCGTACTCGATTTGCCCCCAGCCCTACCGGTTTCTTACACATAGGCGGTGCCCGCACCGCTTTATTTTCTTGGGCGTATGCCAGAAAACACGGCGGCGAGTTTATTTTGCGTATAGAAGACACCGATGTGGCGCGCAGCACACCAGAAGCAGTGCAGGCCATATTGGACGGCATGCACTGGCTAGGCTTGGATTACGACCAAGGTCCGTTTTATCAAATGCAGCGCATGGACCGTTACAAAGCGGTCCTACAAACCATGTTGGCAGCCGGCAGTGCCTATTATTGCTACAGCAGCAAGGAAGAATTAGACGCTTTGCGTGAGCAGCAAATGGCGCAAAAGTTAAAGCCACGCTACGACGGTAAATGGCGTCCGGAAGCGGGTAAGACCCTGGCCAATCCACCGTCTGATATTGCCCCGGTGATACGCTTTAAGAATCCGCAAGACGGCGTGGTGGCTTGGGACGATATGGTTAAAGGCCGCATAGAGATTGCCAATAGCGAATTGGACGATTTGATTATCGCCCGTGCTGATGGCACCCCCACCTATAACTTTTGTGTGGTGGTGGACGATAGCGACATGGGCATTACCCAAGTCATACGCGGTGACGATCACGTGAATAACACCCCACGGCAAATCAATATGTTGCTGGCCTTGGCCGCCATAGACAGCGCGATAAAAGTGCCGCAATACGCACACCTGTCCATGATATTAGGCAGCGATGGGCAAAAATTATCCAAACGGCATGGCGCTGTCAGCGTTATGCAATACCATGAGGACGGCTATCTGCCGGAGGCGGTCATCAATTACTTGGCCAGGTTGGGTTGGAGTCATGGTGACGAAGAGGTGTTTAGCAAACAGCAATTTGCATCGTGGTTTGATTTGGATCACATTACGCCATCGGCTGCGCAATTTAATACCGAAAAACTTAACTGGTTGAACGCGCATTACATTAAGCAGGCGGATATAACTACCTTGCTTGAGGACATAGTGCAACGGTTGGCGCAACGCGGTGTGTTGGCCCCTGATTTGGACAAATTAGCTGCTAGCATGGCTTTGTACCAAGAGCGGGTAAACACCTTGAACGAATTGGCCGACAGCTTGGTCTACTTCTTCGAAAAACCGAGCATGGATGCCGTCGCGCTGGAAAAACACCTGACGCCTGAAATTAAGCCTGTGCTGGCGGCGTTGGCTAGTACCTTAAAAGACAGCGATTGGCAGGCTGAAGCCATACACCATGCGATAGACGCCGCGGTGACTGCTAATGGATTGAAGTTTCCTAAATTAGCCATGCCGCTGCGAGTGATACTGACCGGCATAGCCCAGTCACCTAGCATAGATCAGGTCATGGCTTTGTTAGGTAAGGATGAAGTGTTGGCTAGACTGAATGCCGCCCTTCATTAGTTGCTAACCATTAGTAGGGCTTGAATTTTAGTGCGGCTAGCCGCATATGCAATGGCAAGGCCATTGAGTTTTAAAAACATTCAGCTAAGCATTGTTCAAAATTGTAAGCAGCGTATTATCGCTTGTGCAGCATAACTTAAGCAGTTTTTATTTAACTCCAACCAATAGGAGACACCATGAATCACAAAGGGCAAATGTTACAAGACCCATTCCTTAACGCCTTACGTAAAGAGCACGTCGCTGTGTCCATCTATCTCGTCAACGGCATTAAATTGCAAGGTCAGGTTGATTCATTCGATCAATACGTGATTTTGCTGAAAAATACCGTCACGCAAATGGTCTACAAGCATGCCATTTCAACCATCGTGCCAGCACGCATGGTGGCGTTCAATCCAACTGAAGATGCCGCATAAAATCCTATCATTAGCGTGGTCCTGTAAACCTTGAAAGATTTGTTTGAGCGCCCTGGCGGCTTTGATGCGGCCATCATGGTGAGCGTGGATTTTGGTGATCACGATTACCAGGAAAGCTTGCACGAACTTAGGCAGCTAAGTTTAACGGCAGGCTTGGCCATACGCGGTACCGTTGAAACTAAGCGTGTCGCGCCCGATGCCAAGTACTTTATAGGCAGTGGTAAAGCCGATGAATTGGCGCAAATGATGCAGGCCAGTGAGTCTAATGTTGCGGTGTTTAATCACGACCTTTCTCCTTCACAGCAGCGTAATTTAGAACGCCTATTGCAAGCGCGGGTAGTGGATAGAACCGGATTAATTCTGGATATATTCAGTCAGCGTGCACAAAGCCATGAAGGAAAATTGCAAGTTGAATTGGCGCAGTTGGAGCACTTGTCGACCCGTTTGGTCCGAGGTTGGACCCACTTGGAAAGGCAAAAAGGCGGCATAGGCGTGCGTGGCGGCCCTGGTGAGACTCAGTTGGAGTTGGATAGGCGCATGCTGCGTGTGCGGGTTAAGCAATTGCGTGAAAAGCTAATCAAACTCAAAGCCCAGCGCGGCATGCAACGCAGGGCGCGCAAACGGTCCAATGTCATGACCGTGTCTTTAGTCGGCTACACCAATGCCGGCAAGTCTACCGTGTTTAATCGCCTGACCAAAGCCGACATTTACGTGGCCGATCAGTTGTTTGCCACCTTGGATACCACCACGCATAAAATTTACATCGCCGATTGTGGCTCCGTGGTGCTGTCCGATACGGTGGGATTTATTAAACACTTGCCGCACGCCTTGGTTGAGGCGTTTAGTGCAACATTGGAGGAAGCGGTGCAAGCCGATCTCTTATTGCACATTGTTGACACGGCCAGCACCAATCGCGATGAGCAGATAGCGCAGGTAAACAAAGTTTTATCGGAGATAGGGGCCGCTCAAGTGCCGCAAATTTTAGTGCACAATCAGATAGACCGCGTGGGCTTGTTGCCCGCTATTAGCCGGGATGAGTATGGTAGAATTAGTAGCTTGCACGTTTCTGCTAAAACCGGCGAAGGAATGGATTTATTAAGGCTGGCCATTGCTGAACATGGCCAGTATTTGCAAAAAATAAGCACTGAAGAAAGTGCTTACGCTTGAGTCAAGCTGAGCTTATGATGGATTTTGGAGTATTAAATGATTAAATTTCCTGGCTGGTTACAGGGTAACAACGATGGTCCGCCCGATTTGGACCAAGTGATGCGTGATTTAAGTCGCAAAATCAATAACTTATTTGGCAAAGGCGGTGGCAATCAAGCTAGGCCGCCTTCAGGCAAGCCGCCTGCTGAGCCCTTGGATGCGCCTGCAATACCAGTTTTACCTATCATTGCGATGCTGGTTTTGATTTGGTTGGGCACCGGATTTTATATTGTTGACCAAGGCTCCTTAGGTGTGGTCAAGCGTTTTGGTAACTTTGTGGAAACGGCTGAGCCTGGGCCACGCTGGCATTTTCCTTACCCATTTGAATCCGCTGACGTGGTCAATATGGAGCAGGTGCGCCGCTTGGAAGTTGGCTACAGAAGTGCTGGTGAAGGCAGCGGCAGTAAGGTTAAGCAACCTAAAGAAGCGTTGATGCTGACCGAGGATGAAAACATCATCGATTTGCAGTTTGCCGTGCAATACAACCTAAAAAATGCCAAAGACTATTTATTTAACAACCGCTCTACCGATGAGGCGGTGATGTCGGCCGCTGAAACTGCCATACGCGAAGTGGTGGGTAAAAGTAAGTTGGACGATCTTTTGCAAAAAGGCTTGGCCGATACCTCAGAACGCATGCAAATCATTCTAGACAGTTATAAAACCGGCGTGAACATCACCAGTGTGTCTTTGCAGAGTGCGCAACCGCCTGAGCAAGTTCAAGAAGCGTTTGAAGACGTTAACCGGGCCAATCAAGATAACCAACGGCAGATTAATGAGGGTCAAGCCTACGCCAATGACATTATCCCTAAAGCGCGCGGTACAGCCTCTAGATTGCTGGCTGAAGCGGCCGGTTACAAATTGAAAATAGAAAGCGAAGCCAAGGGTAACGCTAGCCGTTTCGAACAAATTTTAGTGCAGTATAAAAAAGCACCGGAAGTCACCCGTCAGCGTTTGTTTTTAGAAGCGCAGGAGCAAATTTTATCCAGCGTCAGCAAAGTGGTGGTGGACCAAAAAGGCGGCAACAGCATGCTGTATTTGCCCTTGGATAAATTGATCAATGCGACCGAAGATGCGGCCGTGCAGAAATCACAATCCCTGCAATCTCTCAACCCACAGGCGCCTGCCGTGGCAGAGCCAGCGCCAACAGACCGCACACGCGACGCGTTTCGCAGCCGTGACAGAGAAAGTAGGTAGGAGCCGCTAATGAAAAATTTAACGAATAGTCTTGTAGCATTGGTGGCTGTATTGGTGTTGTTGTCCAGTTCGGCGTTTACCGTCGATCAAACTCAGTACGTCATTGTGCAACGCTTGGGTGAAATTGTTGCGGTCAAAAAACAACCCGGTATGCATTTTAAATTGCCGATAGTGGACAATTTAAAATACTTCGATAACCGCATCCTGACGCTGGATTGGGAGCAGCCAGCTAAATTCATTACCAGTGAAAACAAATACATGATGGTCGATTCTTTCGTGAAATGGCGCATCATCGATCCTGCTAAATACTATGTGTCTATCAAAGACGGCGGTGAAGCGGCAGCGGAAGACCGGTTGTCTAAAGTGGTGAACGCCGGTTTGCGTGCTGAATTTGGTAAACGCACGGTGCACGATGTGATTGCTGGCGAGCGTGGCACGATTATGGATAACTTGCGTAAACGGGCCGACATGGAAGCCCGCCAAATTGGTATACAGGTGGTTGATGTGCGCTTGAAGCGGGTTGATTATGCTGAGGAAATCAGCAAGTCTGTGTTTGATCGCATGATAGCCGAGCGTAAACGCTTAGCCAATCAATTGCGTTCAGAAGGTTCGGCCGCCTCAGAGAAAATTCGTGCGGATGCCGATAAACAGCGTGAAGTGATTATTGCGGAAGCTTACCGCGAAGCGCAAAAAACCAAAGGTGAGGGCGATGCCACGGCCGCCGCTATTTACAACCAAGCCTACGGTAAAAACCCAGAGTTTTACGCCTTCTACCGCAGCACTGAAGCGTATAAAAATACCTTTAAAAGCAAGAGCGATGTCATGGTGCTAGACCCAAGTTCGGACTTTTTTAAATACATGCGCAGCCCGAATAAAAATAATTCGAGAAAATAATTCGAGTAACTGTCGAGAAGATATAGAGTTAATATAAAGTGCAGCCCAATCTATTAACCGCGCTAGGTTTGATGTTGGTATTAGAAGGCTTAATGCCTTTGCTCTTGCCACAAGCATGGCGCGAGGCTTTTTCACGTTTGCTGGCTTTTAAAGACGGTCAGCTGAGGTTTGTGGGTTTGTTGTCGGTGCTGGCTGGGCTGTTGTTGATTTGGATAATTAACCGTTAAAGATGAGAAAAAATGCGTAATTGGCTACTTCCAGAATACATAGAAGACGTGTTGCCGGCTGAGGCAGCACGGATTGAATCCTTGCGCCGTACGCTGCTGGATTTATTTCGCGTGCACGGTTACCAATACGTCATTCCACCCATGTTGGAATACATGGAGTCCTTAACCACCGGGGCTGGTCACGATTTGGATTTGGCGACTTTTAAAGTCGTGGATCAATTAAGCGGCCGTTTGATGGGGGTGCGTGCCGACATGACGCCACAAGCAGCCCGTATCGATGCCCATTTGCTAAATCAGCAAGGCATTACCCGTTTGTGCTATGCCGGTAGCGTGTTACGCACCAAGCCGGATGGCTTGGCGCAAACGCGTGAACCTTTGCAATTAGGCGCAGAGTTATACGGCCACGCTGGCGTGGCCAGCGACATCGAAATTCAGCGCTTATTGATACAGGCTTTGCATGCCATGGGCGTGAATCGCGTGCACATGGATTTTAGTCACGTGAATATTTTTGGCAGTTTAATTGATGCCAGCCAAATTGCGCCGCAATTGGAGCAGGATTTATACGCCGCATTGCAAAGTAAGGACCAGGTCAGCGTGGCTAGCCTAACGCTTGGCTTGGATAAAACCACCCGTGAGGCCTTGTTGCAGTTGACCGAATTAAATGGCGATAAAGCCGTGCTAACTAAAGCGGCTAAGGTCTTGCCGGCAATGCCGGCGATAAACACGGCCTTGGCCAGCTTGACGGCTGTTAGTAAGGCCCTGGCGGATTTGGACGTCAGCTTAAGCTTTGATTTAAGCGAATTACGTGGCTACCACTATCACAGCGGCATGGTGTTTGCTGCCTATGCCCACGGTTACAAAGGGCCATTGGCCTTAGGTGGTCGCTATGATGAAGTGGGTTCGGCGTTTGGTCGAGCACGCCCAGCTACCGGTTTTAGCTTAGATTTACGCGGTGTAGTGACAGCATTAGCGCCTGCCCAATTGCCCTTAGCTATTTTTGCACCAGCCCAAGACGATGCAAGCTTGCGCGAAAAAATTGCCGCATTAAGGGCAGAGGGGCAAATAGTCATACAAGCACTGTCTGATGCAGACCATCCTCTTAAAGAATTAAATTGCGATCGAAAACTGGCCCATTACAACTCCGGTTGGCATGTGCTAGCTATCGATAGCGATAAAAACTAAGCACACTCTCAAATTAAAATTATAAAGTTAATGTTATGGCAAAAAATGCAGCAAAAAATGTCGTTGTTATAGGCACACAATGGGGCGATGAAGGCAAGGGCAAGATCGTCGATTGGCTAACCGACCACGCGCAAGGCGTGGTGCGCTTTCAAGGTGGGCATAACGCTGGCCATACCTTGGTGGTGGGGCAGGGCGAGGCGCAGCGGATTTATAAGCTGAATTTGGTGCCATCGGGCATAGTGCGTGCCGGCATTAATTGTTATATAGGCAATGGTGTGGTGCTGGATGCCGGCCATTTATTGGGTGAAATTGCTGCGCTAGAAAAAGACGGCTTAGAAGTGAAAAGCCGTTTAAAAGTCAGTTCAGGCTGCCCTTTGATTCTGAGCCACCATGTGGCGGTGGATGTGGCGCGTGAAGCCAAGCGCAGCGCAGAGAAAAAAATAGGCACCACCGGTAAGGGCATAGGCCCTACCTACGAAGATAAAGTGGCGCGTCGTGCCCTACGCGTTTACGATTTGTTCTACCCAGAGCGTTTTTCTGAAAAATTACGCGAAGTCATGGATTACCACAATTTTGTATTAAGCCATTACCTAGACGCCAAGCCGGTTGATTTTAATCAGCAATACGATGCCAGCATGCAACATGCCATCGCACTAAAACCCATGATTAGCGACATTTCTGCTGAATTGTATGCAGCCAATGCACGCGGCGATAATTTATTATTCGAAGGCGCACAAGGCACTTTATTAGACATCGATCACGGTACTTACCCCTATGTCACGTCCAGTAATTGCATCGCCGGTCAAGCATCCGCTGGCACCGGTGTGGGTGCCAATATGTTGCATTATGTATTAGGCATTACCAAGGCCTACACCACGCGTGTTGGTGGCGGGCCATTCCCTAGTGAACTGGACATTGAAACCGTAGGCGTACCTGGCTATCAAATGTCGACCAAAGGCCAAGAGATAGGCACTGTGACTAAACGCAAGCGTCGTTGCGGTTGGTTTGATGCGGCGGCCTTACGTCGCTCCGCCATGATCAACGGTTTAACCGGCTTATGCATCACTAAATTGGATGTATTGGATGGCATTGCCGAGCTTAAAATTTGCACAGGCTACGAATTGGACGGCAAAAAGATAGATTTGTTGCCCATAGGCGCAGACGATGTGGCAGGTTGTAAACCGATATACGAAAGCGTGCCGGGCTGGACGGAAAATACCTTTGGTGTAAAAACCTGGGATGGCTTGCCTAAAAACGCACAACACTACCTTAAACGCTTAGAAGCCTTGTGTGGTGTGCCGGTGGCCATCGTTTCAACCGGCCCTGAGCGCGACGAAACCATCGTGATCGAACACCCTTTCGCTTAAACTGCCATGCAAAAACAGCGCTTAGCTTGGGCAATTTCCGGCTCTGGGCATTACCTAAGAGAGACGCTGGACTTGCTGGCCAGTTTGTCGGATGTCGATGTATTTCTAAGCAAGGCCGCTGCTGAAATTATTGTGCAATACGGTTTTCAGTCTAAGCTGGAAGGCACTCAGCACCGTGTTTATTACGATAAAACCGCCAGCAGCGTGCCGGTTGGCTTGCTTTACAGCGGCCACTACCACAGCTTGGTGATTGCCCCAGCCACGTCCAATACCATCGCGAAAATGGCCTACGGGTTTTCCGATTCCTTGGTGACCAATCTGTATGCGCAAGCGGGCAAAACCCGGGTGCCTAGTTTGGTGTTTGCCTGCGATACTGTGCCTGAAGAATCGGTCGGCGCCCTTGAATCGGAAGCGCCACGGCAAAAAACCGTGCAGGTTTACCCCAGGCAAATCGATTTAGATAACGTGGCGAAATTGGCTGACTTTGAAGCCACCACCATCTACGCAGACATCCCCGCACTGGCGGCCGCTATAGATCAGCGTTTGCAAGCATTGGGCCGTTAAATTTCCAATATGGCGGAAAAAAATTTACTTTTCTTAACGGGTAAATTGGCTGAAAAAAGCTTGGCTAAAGTCTTGGCACAAGTCCAGTCCAAGCAAGATTGTAAGACCCCACCATTCAAATACCGCATAGAGCAAATAGGCGTATCGGTAGCGGCGCTCATGACCCCTGATTTAATCGCTAGGCGACTTAAAGACTCAGGCGATGCCGATAAGGTTATTTTACCCGGGCTTTGTTTGGGCGACATAGCGCCCTTGGCTGCGCAATACGGTGTGCCGGTTGAGCGCGGCCCAGCCGATTTAAAAGATTTGCCGCAGTATTTTGGTCAAGTCGGTTTAACACCGGACTTAAGTGAATACCGGGTGCAGATCTTTGCCGAAATTGTCGATGCACCCATGTTGAGTGTGGCTGGCATTGTAGCTAAAGCGCAAAGCTACCAAGCGCAGGGTGCCAATGTGATCGATTTAGGTTGCTTGCCAGGGGTGCCTTTTCCGCATTTAAAAGAAGCTGTGCAAACCCTCAAAAGTCTGGGTTTTAAAGTCAGTGTGGATTCATTAAGCAGTGATGATTTGCTAACAGCCGGCCATGCCGGGGCAGATTTTCTACTCAGTTTGACGGAAAAAACCCTGTGGATAGCGCATGAGGTTGCGGCCACGCCGGTGTTGATTCCAGCTAAGCCACACAGCCTGCCATCCTTGTATCGGGCCATAGACGCGTGTAAGAAAGCCGGCAAACCGTTTATTGCAGATGCTATTCTGGACCCCATTCATTTTGGGCTGACGCAGTCCATCGTGCGTTACCAGGCTTTACGTAAAAAATACCCCGATATTGCCATCATGATGGGCATAGGTAACCTAACCGAATTGACCGATGCCGATACCACTGGCATCAACGCCTTGTTGTTTGGCATCATCAGTGAATTAAACATCAATGCCGTGTTGGCCACCTCGGTCAGTCCGCACGCGGTCAATGCCATTGCCGAAGCCGATTTAGCCAGACGCGTCATGCATGCGGCAAAAGCCGATGACCGCTTGCCGCGTGGTTACAGCAATGGTTTGTTAGGTTTGCATGACAGGCGACCTTTTAGCTATCAGCCAGATGAAATTGCAGAAATAGCCAGCATGGTGAAAGACCCTAACTTTCGCATACAGGTGAGTGAGGAGGGCGTGCATGTCTACAATCGAAACGGTTTGCAGCTAGCCACCGATCCGTTTGCGTTCTACCCAAACTTGGATGTGCATGAGGATGCTTCACACGCATTTTATTTGGGCGTGGAGTTGGCGCGTGCGCAAATTGCTTGGCAACTAAAAAAACGCTATGTGCAAGATCAAGCCTTGGATTGGGGGGTGAGCGCGACTCCAACCCAAGCA
This sequence comes from uncultured Methylotenera sp., assembly GCA_964400215.1. Taxonomy (GTDB): domain Bacteria; phylum Pseudomonadota; class Gammaproteobacteria; order Burkholderiales; family Methylophilaceae; genus Methylotenera. The sequence goes on from CAYNSY010000001.1 coordinate 262,375, forward strand.
GACGCTAAAATAGCCCATAGAGAGGCGGCATTGAGTGCTCGTAAACTGGCCGCTAAAAAAGCCAAATCATGATATTTGAGACCATCGTTACCAGCATGAATAGCCAAGGGGAGGTTCACCTGGCGCCTTTTGGCATACAAAGGCGCGATGACCTGGTCATTATTTCACCGTATAAGCCCTCGCTGACCTTGAGCAATATATTGGCCAGCCAGCAAGCTGTCCTTAGTTTAAGCGATGACGTGCGGGTGTTTGCTGCGGCATTGACTAACAGGCAAGCATGGACCTTGCTGCCCACCGAGAAAGTGCTTGGCTTTAGATTGGCCAACTGTTTAGCGCATGAGGAATTGACCTTGTTGAAGGTGGAAGACGATGGTGTTCGCCCGCAATTGTTTATGCAAGTGCAGTACCGCGAACAACATCAAGCGTTCGCTGGCTTTAACCGTGCGCAAGCAGCCGTGATTGAGCTGGCGGTGTTGGTCAGTCGCTTAAACCGCTTGCCTAAAGAAAAAGTGCAGTCGGAAAGGCAGTATTTGCAAATAGCCATTGATAAAACCGCGGGTGAGCGTGAGCTGCAGGCATGGGGTTGGCTGGTCGATAAGATAGAAACGCATTATGCCGTAGCAGCCGGTGAAAATATCGCATGAGCTTAGCCCTAGCAAGCGAGAAGAAAAACCCGCAATTATTGATCAGTGTCAGCACCCTCAATGAGGCGCAAATAGCCATAGACCAGGGGGCGGACATCGTCGATCTAAAAAACCCAGCGGCCGGGGCCTTGGGAGCATTGGCACTGGACGATATCCAAGCCATCGTGGCTTTATTGAACACGCAATCAGCAGCGAACAAGAAGTTATGCAGCGCCACCTTGGGTGACTTGCCCATGCAAGCCGATCAGTTGATTCCTCAATTGAACCTAGTCTTAGCCAGCGGTGTGGACATCGTTAAAATCGGCTTTTTCCCTAGCGCAGATTACCAGGCTTGCTTGGATGCCTTAAGCCCCTATGCGCAGGCTGGCCATAAGCTCATCGCTGTGTTGTTTGCTGAAACACTGTACCCGGACAGTTTAATCACCGCCATTAAGCAAGCTGGCTTTATAGGCATTATGCTCGACACCCAGTATAAAAATGGCTTAAGCCTGTTTGATCACTACGCAGAAAAGCAGGCCAGCGCCTTTGCTGAGCAAGTTTTGCAACAAGGATTATTGTTGGGCCTGGCTGGTTCATTGAGGGTCAACCATGTGCCGCTTGCGAAACAATTGCAGCCCACTTACATAGGTTTTAGAGGTGGGGTTTGTCAGGCAAATCAACGGCAATCCAGCTTGGATGCAGAGAAAATTAAACTAATTCGTAACTTGCTGTAAATTTTTGTTAAACTATGCGCAGTATAGAGTAAGTTGTTTTGCGCTTAGCTGGCCAAGGCCGCAAGTGCTGATAGGTAAGGAGTAAAGCATGAAAAATAATCGTATGCGTTTGGCGCTCATTTCCGTTTTGAGCTTGTTGGCATTAAATACCGCCGCAGAAGAGGCTTACAGTGGTGCGTGGTATGCCGTTCCTGGCGTGAGCCTAATGAACACCGATAAAGACTTGGCTGCTAAAAATGGCGGCGGCGCATCCATACGCCTAGGTAAAGAGCTGAGCCCACATTGGGACATACAATCTGGCCTCAGTTATGCTCGCGCCAAGGAAGACCTAGCTGGAACAGGTGATTACAAGCAAACGAGTTTAGGCTTGGATGCCTTGTATATGCTAGGTCGCGACAGTTTCCGTCCATTTTTACTAACAGGCTTGGGCGTGGCGAACAACAAGTTGGATTATTCGACAACACCGGCTGTTCAAGATAAAAGTAAAACCTCATGGCTGGCCAATATCGGTCTAGGTGCGCAATACCTATTTAATGATAGCTTTGGGGTACAGGCCGATGTGCGTCAGCAGTGGACACGTTCTAATGCCAAGGCAGGATCTGTTCTAGACGCAGGCGGCACCGTGGGTAATACCTTGTTAAACCTAGGGGGTATATTCCGTTTTGCCGCACCAACGGCTTTGCCGGTAGCCGAGTCAGCGCCAGCCGCAGTGCCGGTGGCGCCAGTAGCGGCTGCCGAAGCGCCTGAACCGACGCCTGCATGCAAGCCAACGTTTGAAACGGTGACCATTTCAGCAGAAAAGCTGTTTGCCTTCGATCAAGATAAATTGCAAGACAGTTCTAAACCTACATTGGATGATGTGGCAGCAAAAATTAAAGCCAATCCCGATGTGGAGTTGGTGATGGTTACTGGCCATACCGATCGCTTGGGTTCAGAAGCCTACAATCAAAAATTGTCTGAGCGTCGTGCCAATCAAGTTAAAGCCTATTTAATGACCCAAGGCGTGTCGGCTAAACGTTTGCAAGCCGGCGGTAAGGGTGAGTCTGAGCCTGTGGTGGCATGCAAAGGCGATAAGCCCAGCAAAAAACTGATAGAGTGCTTGCAGCCTAACCGTCGTGTGGTGATCTCTGCGGAAAAACAACGCGAAACACCTTGCCGTTAAGCTAAATTTAGCTGCATAAGATAAAGCCCCGTCATGACGGGGCTTTTTTATTGGTAGAATAAGGCCATGGCGAATAGCAAACAATTAATCCCCACGGCAGTAGACGTTGATCTTATTATTGAGGCGCGTTGGATTGCCACCATGGCCGCTGATTTTGCAGTGCTTGAGCACCACGCTGTGGTGGTGAATGCTGGTCTGATTGTAGCCCTGTTGCCTAGCGCAGAAGCCAAGCGATACTTTAATGCAGCGGAACAGCTGAATTTGGGCGAGCAGGTGCTCATGCCCGGTTTGATTAATGCGCACACGCACGCGGCCATGAGTTTAATGCGCGGCATGGCTGACGATGTTGCCTTAATGCCATGGCTGGAAGAGCATATATGGCCAGCCGAACAAGCCTTGCTGTCGCCGCAATTTGTGCAGGATGGCAGTTTGTTAGCCTGCGCTGAAATGCTCAGGGGCGGCGTCACCTGTTTTAATGATATGTATTTCTACCCACAAGCCACGGCGGCTGCGGCCAGCCAAGCCGGCATGCGTGCCAACCTAGGCTTGTTGGTGCTGGATTTCCCTTCCGCCTACGCCAGCGATGCCGACGATTATTTACAAAAAGGCTTTGATGCGCACGACACTTGGCGTAACAACCCCTTGATTAGTTCCTCGATTGCACCGCATGCACCTTACACGGTGTCGGATGCTAGTTTAGAAAAAGTCATGACTTATGCCGAGCAATTGGGTTTAGGTCTGCATACCCATTTGCATGAAACGCAGGATGAAATAGCCCGTAGTGAGCAGCTATATGGCATGCGACCCATGGCTAGGTTGGCAAAATTGGGTTTACTCGGCCCGGATTTTCTGGCTGCGCACGGCGTGCATTTGCTGGATTATGAAATCGATATGTTGGCCGCTTACGGTTGCCACATTGCGCATTGCCCCAGTTCCAACTTAAAGTTAGCCAGCGGCATTGCGCCGGTAGTCGAGTTGCTGGCTAAAGGCGTGAATGTCGCCTTGGGCACAGACGGTGCGGCCAGTAATAATCGCTTGGATATGTTCAGTGAAATTCGCTTGGCAGCGCTGTTGGCCAAAGGCGTAACAGGCGATGCTACTGTCTTACCGGCTCAGCAGGCCTTGGCCATGGCCACCATCAATGGTGCTAAAGCCTTGGGCTTAGACGATAAAATTGGTTCCATAGAAGTGGGGAAGTACGCTGATTTAACGGCGCTACGTTTAGATGAGGTCTTACTCGCCCCTTATTACGATCCTATCTCGCATTTAGTGTATTGCTGCGGTAGGGAACAGGTTAGCCACACTTGGGTGGCTGGTGAATTGCGCTATTGCAATGGCGTGTATGCCAATATAGAGCCGAATGAATTAAAGGACATAGTGAACACATGGCAAGTAAAAATACGGCAAGTGAAACAATAAAGGCTGTCAATTTGAATGCCGATCAGGCAGAACTGCAAAAGTTTGCTGAGCTCGCGCACAAATGGTGGGATAAAAACAGCGAGTTCAAACCGCTGCACGAAATCAATCCGCTGCGCTTAAACTGGATAGACCAGAGCGTTACTTTAAAAGGCAAACGCGTACTCGATGTCGGTTGCGGTGGCGGCATTTTGGCGGAATCCATGCACTTTAAAGGCGCCACGGTCACGGGCATCGATTTGGGTGAAAAAGCCCTGAATGTGGCTAAATTGCATCAGTTAGAAAGTGGCGCCCAAGTCGATTACCAATACATATCCGTGGAACAATTGGCCGAGCGCCAACCTGGCAGTTTTGATGTGGTGACCTGCATGGAAATGTTGGAGCACGTGCCTGATCCGGCTGCCATCGTGGCTGCTTGCGCTAAATTGGTCAAGCCCAATGGGGCCGTGTTTTTCTCCACCATTAACCGCAATCCAAAAGCCTATTTGCTGGCGGTCATAGGCGCTGAATACGTGCTTAAAATGCTGGCTAAAGGCACGCACGATTATGCTAAATTCATCAAACCTTCCGAGCTCTCGTCTTGGGCGCGTGATGCCGGTCTAAATGTTATGGCTTTGCGTGGCATGACTTACCATCCGTTTAAACAAAGCTACCGTTTGAGTGATGATGTGGCGGTTAATTACTTAATGCATACCGTGTTGCCGGCATGAGTGTGGTGTTATTTGATTTGGACGGCACCTTGGTCGATACCGCCCACGATTTAGGCTTGGCGCTCAATTTGCAGTTGGCCAGGCACGGTCAGCCCAGCTTGCCGCATGACAAAATTTGGCCGGTGGCTTCGCACGGTACCCGTGGTTTACTGGCCTTGGGCTTTGCTATTGGCCCTAGCGACAGCCATTACGAGGCCATGCGTTTGGAGTATTTGGATTTATACGAATCCGTCTACACCCAGCAAGCAGCATTTTTGCCAGGCATTGCCGATTTGCTAGCAGCTTTGGATAGCAAGGGCATAGCATGGGGCATAGTCACCAATAAGCCCAGGCGATTTTCAGTGAATCTGACTAAAGCGGTAGCCTTGGGCGACAGCAATTTGTTTGAGCGTGCGGGCTGTTTGGTTTGTGGTGACGATGCGCCGCAGCCTAAGCCGGCGCCGGATACCTTGTTGATGGCGTGTGCGCATATGCAATGCCGCCCTGAACAATGCATTTATGTCGGTGATGCAGAGCGCGATGTCGTCGCTGGCAGGGCGGCCGGCATGAAAACCGTGGTGGCTTTGTTTGGCTATTTGGCTGAGACTGACAGGCCGCATGAGTGGGGTGCGGATGCCTCCATTAAAACCCCGGCTGCCTTGCTGGAAAATCTAAGTTGCTGGAAAATCTAAATTGCTGCGATTGATAGTGCGCGGCGCTTAAGCAATACTGCGTCTTTCCATCATGGCTTGCGCGAGTGTGCCACTGTCCACGTATTCTATTTCCCCACCCATGGGCATGCCGCGCGCAATGCGGCTGGTTTTGATGCCACGTGCTTTAAGTAATTCGCTGATGTAATGTGCTGTGGCATCGCCTTCTACCGTGTAGTTGGTGGCCAATATGACTTCTTGCACCACGCCGTCTTGCGCCCGTTTCAGCAATTTATCCAAATGGATTTCTTTCGGTCCCACGCCGTCCAGCGGCGACAATCTGCCCATTAATACAAAATACATGCCACTGTAGGCGCGGGTGTTTTCTAGCATGAGTAAATCGGTAGGCATTTCCACCACACACAGTAAGGCTTTTTCTCGATTTTCAGATACGCATAATGGGCACACCGTTTGCTCGCTAAAGGTATTGCATAAATGGCAATGGTCTACCACCTGCAAGGCTTGATCCAGTGCTGTGGCTAGGCCGCCAGCGCCTTTTCTGTCGCGCTGCAATAAATAGTAAGCCATGCGCTGTGCTGATTTTGGACCTACGCCAGGCAAGCAGCGCAGGCTGTCTATCAGTCGTTCTAAGGCGGGTGGGTTTTTCATTAAGCGTTATGGGCTTAATCTTAAAAAGGCAGTTTCATGCCCGCTGGCATGTAGTTGGCCATGCGCGCGGATGAGGTGGCTTCGGCTTTGGCCGTGGCGTCTTTTAAAGCGATGACCAGTAAATCTTCTAAGGTTTCTTTGTCGTCCATCACGCTGTCGTCTATGGCGACGCGTTTAACCACATTGTTGCAAGCCATGGTTACTTTGACCAAGCCATTGCTGGCGATGCCTTCAACGTCTATATTGGCCAATTCGGCCTGGGCTTTTTGCATGTTAGCCTGCATTTGTTGGGCCTGTTTCATCATATTGGCCATGCCGCCTTTCATCATCGTACTGCTCCTTAGATTGTATTAAACAGATAGTATTAAATTGGTTTAATGCTGTTGGGTATGATTTGTGCGCCAAAATCGCTAATCAAGGCTTGTACAAAACTGTCATTGTCTATGGCTGTTTCGGCGGTGCTCTGCGCTTGGGCTTTTTCTTGGCTGATTTGTTGTGCGGGGGTGTTGCCTGTGCCACCCACACTGAATTGCAATTTAATTTTTTTAGCAAAATGCTGATTGATGGCGCTGCTTAATTTTTCTTGGTAGTTGGGCAGCAATAAGTGTTTTTGCGCTTCGGGGACGCTTAAGCTGATGCTGTTTTCATCAAAGCTGATGAGTTCGCAATGTTGCGATAAAGCACGCGCCAAGCCCAGCTTTAAATCGTCTACCAGTGCGCGCCAATTGCCATTAAATTGCTTGCTCATGCCTGCGGGATACTCTTCCTCGCGCATAAGCGACGTTTCTTCTATGACTGCTGCCGGCACTGGCGTGTCGATGGACTTTTCTGGCTTAGCGGCGGCAGGCGCAAGTGTGGTTGGCTGAACCTCAGTCGCAATCGGGCTTGCCACTGAAGGCACGGTTGAAGGTACGGTTGAAGGCGCGGTGGCTTTGGTCGGACTAGTCTGGCTGCTAGGCTGTGATGGCTTGCTTAGGTCTTGTTCCTTAGGGCTAAAGGCCAGCATGCGCAACAAGGTCATGCTAAAGCCGGCAAATTCGTCCGGAGCCAAGCTGATGTCGCGGCGACCTAATAAGGCAATTTGGTAATACAGTTGCAAGCTTTCCGCCGGTATTCTTTGCGCAAAATCTAGCAATACGGCGCGTTCAGGTAAATCGTGTGCGATGCTGTCTGCTACGGTTTGCGCCACGGCAATTTGATGCAGCAATTGTGCTAAATCGTTTAGGGCACCTTCAAATGACAGGCTGCGTTGTTCCATGGCTTTGGCTTGAGCGATTAAACTTGGCCCATCGCCAGCCAATAAAGCATGTATCAATTGGTACAAATAGCTTTGGTCAATCGCGCCTAACATGTCGCGCACTTCGGCTTCATTGACCGATTGGCCGCCGTAAGCGATGGCTTGGTCGGTTAAAGACAGCGCGTCACGCATGCTGCCATCGGCAGCACGGGCTATCAAATGCAGTGCGCTAGCCTGGTAGGGGATGTTTTCTTGACTCAGTATGTTTTGCAAATGACCGATGATGGAACTGCCCGCCATTTGCCTTAGGTTAAATTGCAAGCAGCGCGACAATACCGTGACCGGGACTTTTTGTGGGTCCGTCGTGGCCAGTATGAATTTAACGTGGGCTGGTGGTTCTTCCAGCGTTTTAAGCATGGCGTTGAAGGCACTTTTGGACAGCATGTGCACTTCATCGATGATGTAGACTTTAAAGCGGCCAGCAGTGGGGGCGTATTGCGCGTTGTCCAACAAATCACGCATGGCGTCGACTTGTGTGTTACTGGCGGCATCGACTTCTATTAAATCCACAAAGCGACCGCGATCAATTTCCACACAAGCGCTGCATACGCCACAGGGTTTGGCGCTGATGCCGTTTTCGCAGTTTAACGATTTGGCTAAGATGCGGGCTAAGGTGGTTTTACCTACCCCGCGTGTGCCGGTAAATAAGTAAGCATGGTGCAGGCGTTGCTGATCCAATGCGTTGCTTAGGGCGCGCACCACATGGTCTTGTCCAACCAAGGTTTCGAATGATTTGGGGCGCCATTTACGGGCCAGTACTTGGTAGCTCATGAGATTAATGCATCTGCTTTCATTGGCTAATTTAATCGAATTGGTTAACCCACACTAGCACCTTAGCCTCACTGCATGACTTGGCTAAAGGTCGCGAAAAGCTCACGTCAATAAGGAGGCGAGCCTTGCCCCCGGCACTTGCTCAATAGTTGTGGCTGCTTGCTTCCGCACCTGACCAGATTGGCTACTTTACAATGCGGGGAGGCCCGCCAAGATGCAATTTTACAATACTTTAAGCCTTAGTCTGCAGTGTAATGAGAATATTTTAGGCTGGATTACTGAGCGTCGCAGTGCTGTCGCTTTTCCACAGCAAATACACGCGGCAATCAAACTCCAGTTGGTGGTAACTGGGTTCCATGTGTAGGCAAAGTTGGTAGAAGGCTTTGTCGTGCTGGCGTTCTTTTAGGTGGGCCAATTCATGCACGACTATCATGCGCAAAAATTCCGCTGGGCTGTTCTTAAAAAAGCTGGCTATGCGTATTTCTTTCTTGGCTTTGAGTTTGCTGCCTTGCACCCTGGAGATGCTGGTATTAAGGCCTAGCGCATGCTGCGCCACAGTCAGCTTATTGTCGTAATGCACTTTGTCTAGTGGCGGCGCGTTGCGCAGAAAAGCCAATCGAATGTCATTGCTGTATTGGTAGAGGGCTTTATCGGTTTGCACGCTGTGGCTTGTTGGGTAGCGTTCGTTTAGGTAATCGCCCAAGCGATTTTGTGCCTGCAGCTGCCTAATTTTTTCCTGCAAGCTCACGGGGTAGTGCTGTAGGTAGTTAAGCGGTGTGGTCATGTTGATGCTGGGCAGAAAATGCAAAAGGAGGCTAAGGCCTCCTTTTGCTGTCACTGTCTGTTGATTACTCTATGAGTAAATCACGTTTGCCTGGCACGCCGTTCATTGCATCGGCATCGTCTAAGGCGGCTTTGCGTGAGGTGATGACTGGCCACAGGGCCGCTAAGCGGGCATTAAGCGCAATGTATTCTTGCTGGTCAGCCGGCACATCGTCTTCGGCGAAGATGGCTTCGGCCGGGCATTCTGCCACGCACAAGGTGCAATCTATGCATTCGTCTGGGTTGATGGCAAGGAAGTTAGGGCCTTCGACAAAGCAATCCACAGGGCAGACATCAACGCAATCGGTATATTTGCATTGAATACAATTTTCGGTAACGACGTAAGTCATGGTTTATTCCTTAAATAGCTAAATTTCTTCTCAGTTCTTATTTTAATGGAAATCGCGTTTTAATTAAATCAGTAAATGCATGAAATGCAGGCGGGTAAAAGCCGTGCGTTTAATTTAAGCGATCATGCCTGCGCCCACGGTGTTGTTTGTACTTTCATCAATCACAATGAAGGCCCCGGTGGCACGATTCACACTGTAGCTGTCAACCATCAACGGTTGAGCCAATTTAAAGCTGATGCGCGCAATGTCGTTCATTTTTAAATCGCTGCTGGCTTGTTGTTCCAAGGTGTTGACATCTACCTTGTATTGTATGGTAGCCACTTTGGCTTTGGATTCGCGGGTGGTATGACGAATCACGTAAGTGCGTGCCGTCGACAAAGGCGTTTCAGATAGCCAGCAGACGTAGGCGTCTATCTGTTTGACCGGCTCCTGCACTTCGCTGGATTTAACGATCATGTCACCACGGGAGGTGTCGATTTCATCGTCCAGTAGCAAGGTAATGCTTTGCTCGGTTTTCGCCGTTTTCAACTCGGTTTCACCCAATTGTATGGCTTTAACTTTGGATTGGTAGCCATTAGGCAATACTGTCACGGCGTCGCCTATGGCGATCTCACCTGATTCTATGCGGCCCATAAAGCCACGGTAGTCATGCAGCTCAGCATCGGCGCTAGCATGTGGCCGACAGACGAATTGCACGGGGAAGCGGAACGCTTCCTTAGTTTCGGTGTGGGCAGCCGGGGCTTTTTCCAGAATTTCTAACAAGGTTTCACCTTGGTACCAATTCATGTTATCCAGTCTGTCGACCAGCATGTCGCCAGCCAAGGCGGACATTGGAATAAAGCGGATGTCGCGGGCTTGGGCTAAGCCTATTTCTTTGGCAAAGGCTAAATAATCGGCACAAATTTTATCGTAGCTGGCTTGATCGTAATTGACCAAATCCATTTTGTTCACGGCCACCACGATGTGTTGTATGCCCACCAAATGGGCTAAATAGCTGTGACGGCGGGTTTGCGTGAGTACGCCGCGGCGTGCATCTATCAAGATGATGGCCAGGTTGGCGGTGGAGGCGGCCGTCACCATGTTGCGGGTGTATTGCTCGTGGCCAGGGGCATCTGCAATGATGTATTTGCGTGTGCCCGTGGAGAAATAACGGTAGGCCACGTCTATGGTGATGCCTTGCTCACGCTCTGCTTGCAAGCCGTCGGTTAGCAGTGACAAATCCACCGCGCTTAAACCACGCTTTTCTGAAGTGCGTGACATTTGCGTCAAGGTGTCGGCTAAGATAGTTTTGCTGTCAAACAGCAAGCGGCCTATTAGCGTGCTTTTGCCGTCGTCAACCGAGCCACAGGTCATGAAGCGCAATAGGCTATCGTTATGTAAGGTGTCGTTGTGAGTTGTCATGGTTTAAGTTTTTATTTGCGTTTATCTGTGATCGTCTGCGTGCATCTGTTTTCAACGGTGGCGAAATTAAAAGTAGCCTTCTTTTTTACGTTGTTCCATAGAGGCGTCTGAGGTTTGGTCGTCTAAACGGGTGGCGCCGCGTTCGGTGATGGTGGAGGTGGCCGTTTCCAGCACGATTTTTTCTAGGCTGTCAGCGTCAGAGGGCACCGGTGCCGTGCAGCTGATGTCACCCACGGTTCTAAAGCGCACTTGCATGTTGATGATCTCTTCGCCGGCTTTGGCTGGATTGGCCAGCTCACCGCTGACCAAAGGCACGTTGACCGGAACGATGGAGCCGCCGCGCATTACCACGTCGCGTTGGTGGGCAAAATAGATGCTAGGCAAGGCTAATTTTTCGCGCTCTATGTATTGCCAAACGTCCATTTCCGTCCAGTTGGAAATAGGGAAGGCGCGGATGTTTTCGCCTTTATGTGAGCGGGCGTTATACAAGTTCCATAATTCTGGGCGTTGGTTTTTTGGATCCCATTGCCCAAATTCATCACGGAAACTCATGATGCGCTCCTTGGCGCGGGCTTTTTCTTCATCACGTCTGGCGCCGCCTATGCAGCAATCAAAACCAAATTCTTCTATGGCCTCTAATAAGGTCACGGATTGGTGTTTGTTGCGCGATTCATCGGCCGATTTAAGTACCACGGTACCGCGTTTCATGGAGTCTTCCACCGAGCGCACAATCAAGCGTTCGCCTAATTCGGCAGCGCGTTGGTCGCGAAAAGCGATCACTTCCTTGTAGTTATGGCCGGTATCGATGTGCATTAAGGGAAAAGGGAAGCGGCCCGGTCTAAAGGCTTTTTCAGCTAAGCGCAGTATGCACAAGGAGTCCTTACCGCCGGAAAATAGTAAAACTGGGTTGCTGCATTGCCCAGCGACCTCACGCAAGATGTAGATGGCTTCCGATTCTAGCCAGTCTAAGTGGGATAGGGCTTGGTTTTTTGATGTGTTTGTAGTCATAAGCTTATTTATTTTTTACGTGTAATCCACATTCTTTGTTTAAAGGGTCTTCCCACCACCAGCGACCGGCACGCACGTCCTCGCCCATGGCGATAGCGCGTGTGCAAGGTGCGCAGCCTATGCTGGGATAAAACTGTTCGTGCAATTGATTGTAAGGCACCTTGTGCTTGTGCACGTAGGCCCATACTTCTTGTTCGGTCCAATCGCTCAATGGATTGAATTTTTCCAGTTTATTACCCTCGTCATACTCGCGCACCGGCAAGCTAGTTCGCGTGCTGGCTTGTGCGGCTCGCATGCCAGTGACCCAAGCGTCTTGGCCGGCCAATGCGCGTTGCAAGGGCTCTACTTTGCGCATAAAACAGCAGGCTTTACGCAAGTCTATGCTCTCGTAAAACGCATTGATACCATGCGTTTTTACATAGTCCTCAACGGCGCTGTGCTGCGGAAAGTAAACCGTCAGCTTGGTCTGGTAATGGGCTTCTACGCGCGCCATTAAATCGTAGGTTTCGACTGGCAAGCGGCCAGTATCGAGTGAGAATATGCGGATAGGTAAAGCTTTGCGCAAAATGATGTCGGTTAGCACCATGTCTTCCGCGCCAAAGCTGTTGGCAAAACTAATACGAGGCAGTGCTTCGCAAGCGTCTTTTAATAAGCGCCATACCAGCTCAGCTTTGCTATCCACGCTGGCCACCAGGCTGGCCGTCAGCTCAGGATGAATGGCTGGGTTAGTCGCGCTGGGTTTTAAGGATGAAATGGCGGACATTGGGCTTACCTGTTATAGCGTCTAAAGGCTGGACGCGCCTCATCGACTGCCCCTTGGTAGGGTTTGCTGAAGTCATTTAGACTGGCTATGGCTTCAGTAGCGCTGCGATCGGCGCGTAAGGCAAAGCTGTTAAAGCCACTGCGTTTGAGGAAAAACAGTTGATCCCTTAACACATCGCCCACGGCGCGCAATTCGTTTTTAAAGCCATAGCGTGTGCGCAACAGGGTACCTAGAGAAAAGATGCGGCCATCGGCAAAGCGTTCCACGTGCACAGCAATGATGGGTAATTCGTTTAAATCAGTTTGCGCTTGGCTTAAGTCGGCCAGAGATTCGTGGGTGTCTATGCACACGCCGATTTCCTGCATGGCTATGCGCGTCTGTAATTCTGCTCGGTGAGCGATAAATACCGTCAATGGCAGTATGATTTTCCCCGTGCTGGGTATGTTGGTGTTGGCTATCTGTTCTGCCGTGACCGTTTGTTCGCCTGTTAGCTTAAATAAAACAATTTTTCCGGCTTGTTTGCGCGCTTCCTGCTGTGAGGCCGGTAAGTTGATCAATTGCCAAGCATCTTGGCTAATTTGTGCGCCATGGGCTTGCAGGGTAATTAGCTGACTCATGCTGTTGGCTCCGCTTTGACTGAGTTTTTGTCGGCATACACTTGCGCCTTAAATGGCGCTATGCCTAAGCGTCGTACGGTATCTATGAAGCGCTCTTCGCCATTGCGTTGCGCGAGGTAGACTGAAATCAGTTTTTCTATCACTTGCGGCATTTCTTCAGCCGAGAAGGAGGGGCCTATGACAGTACCTAAACTGGCGTTGTTGCCTTGGCTGCCGCCCAGCGTCACTTGATACCATTCTGAACCGTCTTTATCTATGCCCAAGATGCCTATGTGACCTATGTGATGGTGGCCGCAAGCGTTCATGCAGCCGGAAATGTTGAGTTCCAGTTCGCCTATGTCGTGCAAGTAATCCAAATTATCGAATTGCATCTGTATGGCTTGCGCGATCGGTATGCTCTTGGCGTTGGCCAAGCTACAAAAGTCGCCGCCAGGGCAGCAAATGATGTCGGTTAACAAGCCGATGTTTGGTGAGGCTAAGCCATGCGCGCGGGCTTTTTCCCAGACTGCGTAAGCGTCACTTAATTTGACGTCCGCTAGGATTAGGTTTTGTTCATGTGACACACGCAGTTCACCAAAGCTGTATTGCTCTGCCAAGTCTGCCACGCTATGCATTTGTTCGCTGCTGGCATCCCCTGGCGCTTGGCCGTGGGTTTTAAGTGACAGGGTCACGGCCCTGTAGCCCGGTATTTTGTGCGCATGCAAGCTGCGTTTTGCCCATGCAGCAAACGCTGGGTTGCTGGCTATGGCTGCATCGTAAGTAGCATCGTGGTCAGCTAATGCAGCATAGGGCATGGGTTCAAAATGCTGGGCCACCCTGGCTAATTCTGCCTCGGTGATGGTGTTGGGGGCGTCTTTTAAGTGCACCCATTCGTCTTCTACCTGGCGCTTAAATTCGTCTATGCCTAAGGCTTTAACCAAAATCTTGATACGTGCTTTGTAGGCGTTGTCACGGCGGCCGTGCAAATTGTAAACACGGACTATGGCTTCGCAATAGGTTAAGGCGTGTTGCCATTCTAGGTGTTCGCGTATGACGCTGCCTAAAATAGGTGTGCGGCCCAAACCGCCACCCACCCACACTTTGATGGCCAGTTTTTGTTCGGCATCCAAATAAAACTCCATGCCTATGTCGTGCGCTTGCACGATGGCTCTGTCGTTTTTAGTGCCGGACACGGCGATTTTGAATTTGCGCGGTAACAAAGCAAATTCCGGGTGGAAGGTGCTCCATTGGCGCATCACCTCTGCCATGGCGCGTGGGTCGACGACTTCGTCCGGTGCCACGCCAGCAAATTGATCGGTAGTGATGTTGCGTATGCAGTTGCCTGAGGTTTGTATGGCGTGCATTTCAACTTTGGCTAATTCTGCCAAAATATCCGGCACATCGGCCAGCAGTGGCCAGTTAAGTTGCATGTTTTGTCGGGTGCTGAAGTGACCATAAGCCTTGTCGTATTGGCTGGCAATATCGGCTAGCTTGTGCAATTGTCTGCCAGATAGCATGCCATAGGGCACGGCGATTCTGAGCATGGGCGCATGGCGCTGTATGTACAAGCCATTTTGCAAACGCAAAGGACGAAACTCATCTTCGCTTAATTCGCCGGCTAGGTAGCGTCTAGTTTGATCGCGGTATTGCGCGACGCGTTCGTCCACTAGGCTTTGATCTAATTCGTCATACTTATACATGGTGTACTTTTCTTAATCTTTATCTGTTGTTGCGATGAGTTTGGCTGAGTTGAAAACTTGTAAATAAGTCCTGCGCTAGAATCCAGCATTTTAATGGAAAACCAGCTTCAAGCCCACAAAAATTAGTATTAATGCCAGGGCGATGCGCACCCAATGCTCGGCCAGTTTTAAGCTTAAATGGCTGCCTAGCCATATGCCAGGAATCGAACCTATTAATAAAGTACCTAACAAGCCGTAGTCGACTGTGCCGAGGCTGGCATGACCTAAGCCGGCCACCAAAGTTAGCGGTACTGCATGGGCAATGTCCGAGCCTATGATGGTGGTGATGGCTCGGTTAGGGTAAATAATTAACAAAGCCGTTACGCCTAGTGCGCCTGCGCCCACCGAAGTCAACGTGACTAAAAAGCCTAAAATTAAGCCCAATAACAAGGTTAAATACGGCGCCCATTTAGCGCTGACTAAGTGCTCTTTTTTCGACAGCTTAGTCAATTGATTGCGAAAAAGAACCGATAGCGAGGTGACTAACAAGGCTATGCCTAGCCAAAATTTAATGCTGTTAACGGCCGCATCGGAGGCGATGTCCATGTGCTTTAAGTTGAGCGTGGTGATAATGGATGCCGGCACACTGCCGTAAGCTAATAGACGCACTATCTTCCAGTCTATGTTGCCCAGTTTGCCGTGTGCAAATATACCCACGCTTTTAGTTACGGCGGCATACAACAAGTCTGTGCCGACCGCAAATGCTGGTTTAATGTGAAAAAATAGCACCAGTATGGGCGTCATTAATGAGCCGCCGCCTACACCCGTGAGACCAACTAACATACCGACCAAAAAGCCGGCAATAATATAACCAAATTCCATGTGGAGTATCCGTTATTAAATGGTTAAGCTAAAAATTTAGATGCGCACTATACCAGTTATAAATAGCTTGTTTTAGAATATGTTATTCTATGCGTATAATTTTTAGTTATATTGAATGCACTGTTTAATCGAATTGGAAAGATCATGAAATTACAACAATTGCGTTACCTGAATGAAGTCGCGCGGCAAGACCTTAATATCACCAATGCGGCCGAGGTTTTGTATACCTCGCAACCTGGCGTGAGTAAGCAAATTCAGCTGTTTGAGGAAGAGATAGGGCTGCAAATCTTTCAGCGCAACGGTAAGCGTCTAACCGGCATCACTGAGCCGGGGCAACAAATACTGTCATTGGCGGCTAAAGTCATGCAGCAAGTGGATAATATCAAGCGCGTAGGCGATGAATTTGCCAACATAGAAGCCGGCACCTTGACCATTGCTACTACCCATACGCAAGCGCGTTATAAATTGCCGGCTGCGGTGAAAACCTTCATGACTAAGTTTCCACAAGTAAAACTAAACATACATCAGGGCAACCCTAAGCAAGTGGCGGAGCAGGTGGCCAATGGCGATGCAGACATAGGCATCGCCACCGAATACATCAGTGATTTTGAAAATTTACTGTGTTTGCCGTGCTACAAATGGAATCGGTGTGTGGTGGTGCCACATGGCCACCCCTTATTGTCGGACGGCACGCTTACGTTAAAAAAATTGGCGAGCTACCCCTTGATTACCTACGACTTCGGTTTTACTGGCGGTACCTTGGTATCAACTACTTTCAGCGATGCCGGTTTATCGCCCAATGTGGTGTTAACGGCCATCGATGCTGATGTCATTAAGACTTACGTGACGTTAGGCTTGGGTGTGGGTTTGTTGGCAAATATGGCTTACGACCAGGAGCGCGATGCCAATCTAGTGAAAGTCGATGTTAGCCATTTGTTTGCCGATAGCACGACTTATTTAGGCGTGCGTAAAGATGCTTTTTTACGCAGTTATATGTACGGTTTTATAGAATTGATAGCACCACAATTTAATCCTGCAGCGGTGAATGCGGCGCTTAAAATAAGTGCATAATTAGCACTTAGCTTCAACAAAACAAAGGGACTTATGCGTCTGTCAGCTGTGCTGTTATTGGTGATCTGCATGCTGTTTGCTTGCAGTGTGAATCAGCCTAAGCCTCTAGCCTCGCTGTCTGGCCAGGTAGAAGCGGGTATGCCTGCCATAGACAAAAGCAATGCTATCTATGAATTGCCCGTGCGTGAGGGCTTGACTTACCAAGACGTGGTGGACAGTTTGAAAAGCTTGGCGCTAAGCATGAACTTTGTGAACCCGGCCAATTTCTCCATCACCGAACACATCAAAGGCCGTGGCATAGACCCGCAGGGCATTAAGGAAGTGCAAAGCTTCTGCAATTTAAGCTTGGGCACGGAGATCTTTCTTGATCATCCGGAATTCTTAGTGTTTGCGCCATGCCGCATAGCCATCTATGAAAAGCCGGACGCCAATAAGCGCATGCGTTTATTTATCGCGTTGGCCAGACCCACATACGATTTAAGCCATATTAAGCAGCCTAGTTTGCGCGCGCAGCAAGCCGCAGTGGCCTTGGAAACCAGTTTGTTAAGCTTGATACACAAAGCCAGTGTAGGGGATTTTTGATGGCCAGATTAACGGACATAGCCATCGCGCAAGCAGCCACCTTGCAGCCTATCGCACAAATTGCTGCCCAGCTTCGGTTGCAAGCAGAGGATTTGCTGCATTATGGCCCGCACATAGCCAAGCTTTCAGAACAGGCCATGCGTAAGACACAGGCTAAGCCAAACGGTAAGTTAATACTTGTGACGGCAATGAGCCCTACACCGGCGGGCGAGGGCAAAACCACCACTACCATAGGCTTGGCTGATGCCTTGAATGGTCTGCTTGCGGATAAGGGTAAGCGGGCCATGGTGTGCATGCGCGAACCGTCTTTGGGGCCGGTGTTTGGCCTTAAAGGCGGCGCAACCGGCGGTGGCTATTCGCAGGTTCTGCCCATGGAAGACATTAATTTGCATTTTACCGGCGACTTTCATGCCATAAGCAGCGCCAATAATTTACTGGCCGCTTTGATAGACAACCATATTTACCAAGGCAATGCCTTAAACATTGATACGGCCAGCATCACTTGGCGTCGTTGCATGGACATGAATGATAGAGCGCTGCGTGAGTTAAGCATAAACAGTCAGTATAAAGACAGTCTATCCAATACGTTTAAGCCTTACAGCCGGCAAACCGGCTTTGATATTACCGTGGCCAGCGAAGTGATGGCGGTGTTTTGCTTAGCTAAGTCATTGGAAGATCTGCAGCAGCGCTTGGGGAATATACAAATAGGCTTAAATACCCAGCAACAACCGGTATTAGCTAGCGACTTGCAAGCCGAAGGCGCGATGACGGCTTTGCTAAAAAATGCCTTTCAACCAACCTTGGTGCAAACGCTGGCGCATACCCCGGCTTTGGTGCATGGCGGCCCATTTGCCAATATAGCCCATGGCTGCAACTCCGTGGTAGCCACGCAAGCAGCACTAAAGCTGGCTGATTATGTGGTGACGGAAGCGGGTTTTGGTGCCGATTTAGGGGCCGAAAAATTCATTGATATTAAGTGCAGAAAATCCGCTTTAAAACCATCCGTTGCCGTGTTGGTGGTCACCGTGCGCGCGCTAAAATTCCACGGCGGGGTGGAGTTACCGGCCTTAAATCAAGAAAATCTAGGCGCATTAAAAGCCGGCATGGCTAATTTGGAAAAACACCTAAGCAACTTACAGTTGCACTTTAATTTGCCGGTGCTGGTGGCGATAAATCATTTCGATACGGATAGCGATGCGGAAATAGCCTTGTTGCAGGCAGAGGTGCTTAGATTGGGCAGCCAAGCGCTGCTTTGTAAGCATTGGGCAAACGGTGCGGCAGGCGCTAGCGACTTGGCTGCGGCGGTGTTGGAATTGACAGAAAAAAATGACGAATGTGCATTCAAGTTGCTCTACCCGGATGCCATGTCGCTGGCGGATAAAATTAGCACCATCGCGCAACGCATCTACGGCGCAAGCCGGGTTGAGTTTAGCCCTAAGGCGCAAGCCAGCTTGGCGGTCTTGGAAAAACAGCACGGGCATTTCCCGGTATGCATAGCAAAAACTCAATATTCTTTTTCGGCTGACCCCAGTTTGCGTGGTGCCCCCACCGGGCACGTGTTAAACGTACGCGAATTACGCTTATCGCGCGGCGCGGAGTTTGTGGTGGCCATATGTGGCGACATCATGACCATGCCCGGCCTACCTAAACAACCGGCCAGTGAACGCATAGGCGTTAATCAGGCCGGCAATATAAGCGGTTTAAATTAATTGCTAGTGCTAGCAGAGGCCGGCTTTGCCGAGCAAACCATTAACAAATCGCGTTTTCTTGCCATGGCTGTGTCAGTGGCGGACGAGCGTGAGGTGGGTGCGGCGCTGCGTGCTTTTGCTGCCAAGCATCCTAGCGCACACCATTTGGCCTATGCCTATCGCTTAAAGCAAGAGTCCGCCATCGTGCCTAGATTTTCAGACGCCGGTGAACCCTCTGGTACGGCAGGTATGCCGGTATTAAAGCTCATAGAAGGGCGAGATTTGATCAATGTTTGCGTGGCGGTGATACGCTATTACGGCGGCATTAATTTGGGCACAGGCGGCTTGGCTCGCGCATACGGTGGCACCGCCAAGTTGGCGCTCGACCAAGCAAAAACCCAAGATTTTGTGGAAATGAAGCAGTACGCCTTGAGTCTTAGCTACAAACAAATGGACAGCATGAACAGCGCCTTACTGAAGTGCCATGGCAGCATAGTCAGTAAACACTTTGGCGAGCAGGTGGATCTTGTGCTTAATTTACCTGTGCATGAAGCGGTCAATTTTTTGAATCGCTTCAAGCCGTATGCCAAATAAGCCCATATTTTGATAACAAACAAATCGGCGTGTGCTATTGTGGCAAAAATTTTCAAGGTTTAATTTATGCTTAAAACAGTAAATCAATCACCAGTTAGTGTGTACGAGATAGCCGCTTGGACGCTGGCCACCTTGGCGCTTCTGTTTATACTGCAATTTCACATATTACCGGCTGTATTGGCGGGCTTGTTGGTTTTCGAGTTGGTGCACATTATTACGCCCATGCTGGCTAGATGCGTGCTCAGCAAAAAACCCGGCAATGTGTCTAAATTATGGGCAGTGGCCATTTTGGTGGTCATTATTGTCAGTTTGCTGGCTTTTGCCGGTGCTGGGTTAATGGCTTTTTTTAGGTCGGATTCAGGCAGCTTAACGGTCTTGCTGGCAAAAATGGCGCAAATCATAGAAGACAGTAGAAAAATATTACCGGCTTGGTTGTTTGAGAATTTGCCAGCCGATGCCATCGCCTTTAAAGAGCAGGCGCCGCTATGGTTGCGCAGTCATGCAGATGAGTTGCAACTGGTGGGTAAGGAAGCGGGTAGAGCCACTGCACATATATTGATAGGCATGATCATAGGCGGCATCTTAGCCGTGCGCGATGCCGTGGCCATGGATAACTTCAAGCCTTTTGCTCGTGCCTTAGCCTGTAGAGGCGAGTTTTTTAGTGATGCTTTTAAGCGTGTTGTGTTTGCACAAGTGCGTATTTCCTCTATCAATACGGTGTTTACAGCCATCTACTTGGCCTTGGTGTTGCCGATGATGGGCGTGCACTTACCGCTTGTTAAAACCATGATAGCCATTACCTTTGTTGTGGGGCTGATACCGGTGGTGGGCAATTTAATTTCCAACACCATCATAGTGATCGTTAGCCTAAGTCAGTCCTTAATGGTGGCTGGCGGGTCGTTGCTGTATTTGGTTGTTATACATAAGTTGGAGTACTTTTTAAATGCCCGTATTGTAGGCAGTCAGATACGTGCCAACGCGTGGGAGTTATTGATAGCCATGCTATGTATGGAAGCGGCCTTTGGCTTGGCTGGCATAGTGGCGGCGCCTATATATTACGCCTACATTAAATCGGAGTTGCGCGCGCGCGATTTGGTCTAGCCAAGGTCGTTTTACAGCTTCATTTTACCAGTTCTTTTAAGTGCATTTCTAAAAGCGAGCTGAGTCGCATCAGGTATAGTCGCATCAGGTATAATCGTTGCCATGATACAAATCTCCATATTAGTCCTGCTAGTGCTGATTTTCCTGCTCTTGCTTAAACTTACCACCCGTGGTTCGGCCGATAATCAGCAGGCATTAATCCTGCAGCAATTAGAAGAAAAGCACAGAGCCATGTTGCTCGATTTTAACGACGGCTTAAATAAGCTGGGTGACCGCTTAAGTGCAACTTCGCAAGAAACCAGTGAGCGTCTGCGGACCAGTGTGGCCTCTGAGTTGCAAAGCACACGGGAAGCCATGCAAGCTTTGCAGTTGGCGCAAAATAGCAATTTGGCGCTGACCCGCGAAAATATAATGGAAAAACTGCACACCACCTTGGCCGAGCAAGGTCAAGCGCAGCAAGCCTTGATTAATGACACCATGTTAAAGGCCACCACCACGCTAAGCATGAGCATAGAAAGTTTAAGCAAGGCCGTGGATGGGCGTTTGGAACAAATAGGTGGCAAAGTGTCTGAGCGCTTGGACGAAGGTTTTAAGAAAACCAATCAAACCTTTGTCGATGTGATGGCGCGCTTGGCCACCATAGATGAGGCGCAAAAGAAAATCGACGGCCTAACCACCAATGTGGTCAGTTTGCAAGAATTGCTAGGTGACAAACGTTCGCGCGGAGCGTTTGGTGAAGTGCAGCTGGAAGCCTTGGTGCGCAATGTCTTGCCGGTAAATAGCTATGCCATGCAGCACACCTTTGAAAACGGCACGCGTGCTGATTGTGCCTTATTTTTACCCGAGCCTACCGGTACAGTGGCGGTGGACAGTAAGTTTCCCTTGGAAAATTACCACCGCATGTTCGATGCTAAGTTAAGCGAAGCCGAGCAATTGCTAGCGGAAAAGCAATTTAAACTGGATGTAAAAAAACACGTTGATGACATAGCGAAAAAATACATTATCTCCAATGTCACCTCTGACGGTGCGGTGATGTTCATCCCAGCAGAAGCGGTGTTTGCGGAATTGCATGCTTACCACCAAGACGTGATTGAGTACGCCATGAATAAGCGCGTCTGGGTGGTTTCACCGACCACTTTGATGGCAGTGTTGAATACCGCGCGCGCGGTGTTAAAAGACGTGGAAACGCGCAAACAAGTGCATGTGATTAAAGAGGAGTTGGCTAAACTCAGTAAGGACTTTGGACGCTTTGATCAGCGCATGAAGAAGTTGGCCGACAACATACGTCAAGCCCATGAAAATGCCCAAGACGTGCATATCTCTAGCCAAAAAATCACCCAACGTTTTGCCAAAATAGAGCGCGTCGAACTGACCGATAAAGCCCTAGACGTGCTGGATGTTGTGGATGATAAAGAAGATTAATTAAGTATTATAACTATATGAAAATTAAAATATTTTATTTTGCAAGATTGAAAGAAACCTTGAAATTTTCTAGCGAAGATTTGGAGTTGCCGGAGGCTGAACTTAGCCTAATTAAACTTAAAGGCGTGCTGGCTAAGCGCGGCGAGGTTTGGCAGAAAATGCTGCTAGGAAATTTAAAAGTTAGGGGTGCCATTAATCATGCCTTGGTGGATGATCAGGCGCTGATTGTGGACGGCGATGAGGTGGCTTTTTTCCCGCCGGTGACCGGTGGCTAAGCCAGTAAGATTGTCCAAATGAAGGTAGCCGTACAAACTGAAGATTTTGATTTAGGCCTAGAAATAAGCCGTATGCGTGCCGAGCGCAAAGACATCGGTGCCTTGGTGAGTTTTGTCGGTTTGGTGCGCGATTTAAACGAGGGTGCTGCGGTTGCTCAGCTAACGCTGGAGCATTACCCTGGCATGACAGAAAAAGCCTTGCTCGCTATCCTAAAAGAAGCGAGCAGCCGTTGGGATGTGTTGGACGCCACGGTGATCCATCGGGTTGGCACCTTGCAGGCAGCGGAGCAAATCGTCTTGGTGGCAGTTTGCAGTGCGCACCGGGAGCACGCATTTTTAGCCTGTGAATTCATTATGGATTACTTGAAGACACAAGCGCCTTTTTGGAAGAAAGAGCTGACCGAAAACGGTGAGCGTTGGTTGGACGATAAGGTCAGTGACCATGACGCGGTTAATCGCTGGCAAACTAAAGGTCTTTAGCGCAACATTAACTAGCCGCAGTCGCAGACAAACCCTTAAAACCGTTTTAATTATTTAATTAGGTACTATGTCACAGTCATTAAAGCCACAACAATTAACCCTCAATATTGACCCTAAGCAATTCAAGTTTGCCGACACCTCGGCCTTGCTGGGGGCTAAGCAGCGCAGTGCGCAACATCAGGCATGGGTGGCCCAATCCGAGGCTAAGAAAGCCGCTGAATTCGGTTTGGCCATACGTCAGCCAGGTTTTAATTTATTGGCCTTGGGCGAATCTGGGACGGGGCGCACTACCTTGATGTTAAGTGCCATGCACGAAGCAGCCACCAAGCAAGCGCAGCCCATGGATTTGGTGGCCCTGTATCCTTTTGATAGCAATGGCAAACCGATCTTTTTGAAATTGCCAGCAGGCGTGGGTGGCCAGTTAAAACAAGGCTTGGATCAGTTTGTGCGGCATTTGGCTAAGGAGTTGTCTAATCTGCTGGAGGCGCGCATCAAGGACCAAGGGTCTAGCGCTATCGTGGCTTTTTTAGCCGCACAGTTGGCCGGCATTAAGGCCGCTGTTGCAAGCATTGCCGATAACAAGGCCTTAACTGCCTATTTTGAATGGATGCAGAAAGACATTCTGGATTACTTGGAAGCCTGGCAGCCTAGCGCTGCAGGCGATAACGACAGCAATTTGGATGCCTTACTCAGTGAGAGTTTTTTTGGCCGTTATCGGGTCAATCTTCTGGTTGATCACCATGTCGGGCCCTTGGCTGAGGGGCAATCTGGTCCGCATGCGCCGGTTATTTACGATAATGACCCCAGTTTGCAATCCCTGTTTGGTGGCATAGAAAGCGCAGCCGAATCGAGTGCCGCCCCCGACTTTTTGCGTTTGCGTGCCGGCAATCTATTGCGCGCTGACGGCGGTACATTGTTAATTAATTTGCGCGATATTTTGGCGGACGAAGCGAACGGCTCACAGATATTAGAAAAGCTGCACCGTTTTCTTCGCAATGGCACTTTGCAAATAGAAGATTTATCCAGCGGCAGCAGCCAAGGTGGCAGCTTTGTCAGCGCGCAAGCCGCTATAGCGGTATCGGTTAAGCTGGTGCTGGTGGCCACTCGCGAGGATTATTACCTGTTAATCGATGAAAATTACGATTTCTTTGATTACTTCCCCATCAAAATTGAGTTTGCGGAAAAAGTAAAAGCCAGCCCGGAGAATTACGCCGCCTACGCTGCGTTCATCGCGCAAAAATGCCAGCAGTTTAATTGCAGCCATTTCACCGCAGCGGCGGTGGTGGCGTTGTTGCAAGCCATGCACAGATTGGAAGAAGACCAAACGCGTTTGAGTACTGAATTTGCTGTGTTAGAAAAGTTGATGCTAGAAAGTGCGGCCGCGGCGAGTTTGCGTGAGGCTAAATTGGTGGACGTGGAAGACGTTAAAGCCGCCATCAGTCGCCGTTATGCAAGGCATGGTTACATAGAGGGGCACATGCG
The DNA here is from genome assembly GCA_964400215.1 of uncultured Methylotenera sp. Taxonomy (GTDB): domain Bacteria; phylum Pseudomonadota; class Gammaproteobacteria; order Burkholderiales; family Methylophilaceae; genus Methylotenera. Next base: position 286,582 of record CAYNSY010000001.1, read on the forward strand.
TGATTCCATCATAGACAATGAGCTCATGATCACCGTGCAAGGCGAAGCGGTCGGCCAAATTAATGGCCTAACCCACATAGATCTGGCTGATGCCAGCTTTGGATCGCCCATACGCATTTCGGCTAATTGCTATGCCGGTCGTCGTGACGTGTTAACCATAGACCGCGAGGTGTTGATGAGCGGTCCTACGCATGACAAGGGCGTGATGATATTGCAAAGTTGGTTGCACACCAATTTTGCCAAGCTGAACCCACTGAATATGACGGCATCCTTGGTATTTGAACAAGAATACAACGGCGTGGATGGCGACTCTGCTTCCTGTGCCGAGTTGTTTGTGTTGCTATCTTCCTTATCGAAATTAGCCATTAAGCAAGGCATAGCGGTCACTGGCGCCTTAAACCAACACGGTGAAGTGTTGCCGGTAGGCGGCCTTAATGAAAAGATAGAAGGCTACTTTAGGGTGTGTAAAGACATAGGCCTGGATGGCACGCAAGGGGTATTGATTCCTGGCCGTAATGTGCGCCATCTGATATTGGCGGATGAAGTGGTGGAGGCCGTGGCACAAGGTAAATTCCACATCAACACCATGAACAACGTGGCCGAGGGCATTTTGCATTTAACTGGCCACAGTTTAGAGGCGGTGAGTTTGTTGGCCGCCGATACCTTGGCGTCATTCAAATTGGTTTTAGAACAGAATTTGCCAAAAACCACCTTGCTCGAGTTGTCGCGCTAAGTCATCCATTCAGTCTATCAATAGCATGAGCCATGAAGCTGAAACTAAATGCAGGCTAGACAAATGGCTGTGGGCTGCGCGTTTTTTTAAAACTCGCAGCTTGGCCACCACCGCTATAGACACCGGTAAGGTGCACCTGGATGGCGACAGGGTGAAGCCCGCTAAAGAATTACGCCTTGGTCAATTGGTGCAGATACGAACACGCGACATAGAGATTGAAGTGGCAGTGCAAGCTTTATCCAATGTGCGTAAGGGGGCGCCCGAGGCGGCATTGCTCTACCAGGAAACGCCGGCCAGTAAAACCCGTCGCGAGCAGGCTAAAATCGCTGGCTTGGATGGCCATGCCCAGCGTGAGCGTGGCGCAGGCAGGCCCACCAAACGCCAGTTGCGTGATATTAAAAAATTCACCGGTAGCACCTATCAATAAAACCACATAAAAAAACCTCGCCTAGGCGAGGTTTTTTGTTTTACCGCGAGGCTTAAAGCCTATTTATTAAACGTGATGCCACCGAGCAAAGCCGCCACAGGGGCTTTTTTACTGGTAGATGGCGCTTTAACAGGCGCAGCTTTCTGTGCCACGACGGCTTCATACGGTTTATCAAACCAAGGGTCGCTGCTTTTCTTTTTAGGGGTAACGCGTCTGCTGGCTGAGGCATCGTGTTGCGGTGCGCTCGCTTGGGCATGGCTGCTTGTAGGTTTAGTGCTGTGACTGTGACGAGATCTTGTGCGATCTATGGCTACGGTTTCTTTGTCGATTTGACGCTTAATAAGTTTTTCAATTTCCACCAAGTATTTGTCTTCTTCTGGGCTGACAAAGGAAATGGCGATACCTAAAGCGCCAGCACGGCCAGTTCGGCCTATGCGGTGCACGTAGTCTTCAGGCGCGCTAGGAATTTCGTAGTTAATCACCATGGGCAATTGGTCTATGTCTAAGCCACGCGCCGCCACGTCGGTGGCGACCAAAACAGTGGCCGCGCCCGATTTAAATGCATCCAAGGCTTTAATGCGCTCTTGCTGGGATTTGTCGCCATGGATGGCATCAGCCGCTATGCCTACTTTGGCTAAACTGCGGCTTAAGCGACTGGCGGTTATTTTGGTTTTAGTGAAAATCAAGACTTGCTTGGAATCGCTGTTTTTCAATAGCTGTATCAGCAAGGCTTCTTTATCGCTTTGTGCTACTGGGTAAACTTTTTGCGTCACGTTGTCGTTGGTGGCATTGCTGCGCGCCACTTCAATGAGTTGTGGATTGCTTAAAAAGTCGTCGGCCAGTTTTTTAATTTCATTAGAAAACGTCGCTGAAAACATTAAGGTTTGCCGCTGTTTAGGCAGCAAAGCCAATATTCTTTTTAGATCTGGCATAAAGCCCATGTCTAGCATGCGATCCGCTTCATCTAGTACTAACACTTGCACTTGATTGAGTTGCAAGGTTTTTTGTTCGATGTGGTCCAGCAATCGACCTGGGGTCGCTACTAAAACTTCCACGCCGGTTTTTAAATGCGGGGTTTGTGTTTTTATGTCTACGCCACCAAATACCACCAAAGAGCGTAAAGGTGTGTGTTTAGCATAGGCTTTGACACTTTCTTCTACCTGGATCGCCAATTCGCGTGTGGGCGTTAAAACCAGTGCACGTATCGGGTGTTTTGCTGGCGATGCGCCGTTATTGGCATACGGTAATAATTTCTGTAATAAAGGCAGGGAAAACGCCGCCGTTTTACCGGTGCCTGTTTGTGCGCCTGCCATTAAGTCGCCACCAGCTAAAGCCAGTGGGATGGCTTGCGCCTGAATCGGGGTGGGCGTGGTGTAACCGGAATCGGTCAGTGCTCTGAGTAACTCGGGCGCCAGGCCTAAGCTGTCAAACTGTACAGTTTCTGTCATTGTTTATCTCTAATTAGGGGCTAGGGTAGAAGAAGGCTAAACACCACCGATTTCATTCCTAGCCGCTAGATTCTATCCTTAATTATGCGAAGCTACGTGGGCGGCGCGGTGCATTGCTGCCTGCGTTCGCATTGCCGAAGCTACGTGATTCTGTGTTTGCACGTGCAGGACGGCTGTCTGGACGGGCAGATGCTGAACGGTCAGCACGCGCTCCGTCATTACGGCCTTCGTAACGGGCACCCAATACGCGGTTGTCACCACGGTTGGCATCTTGACGATTGCCACGGCTATCGCGATCACCTCGGTTGCTGTCGCTGCGGTTGCTGTCGCTGCGGTTGTTATCACCACGTGGCGCGCTAGCGTTGTCACGTGAGTAAGGCTTTTTGCCAAAAGCAATGCTGTCGCCAAAGCTGCGGTTAGGCGTGCCTGCCGCTGGACGGTCACCTTGTGGGCGTGCCGTGTTAGGGCGATCAGCAAATTGGCGAGGGCGATCGCCAGCCGGTCTTTCAGAGCGGCCAGCATAAGCGTTGCTGTTTGCTGGGCGTGCAGCTGAGTCACGGTTGCCACGGTTGTCATCACGGTTAAAGCTAGCGCCGTCGCGCGCTTGGAAGCCATTGCTGCGCTCGCTACGTGGGCCACGATCGTTGAAGCTGCCACGGTCATCACGCGGTCTAAAGCCACCACGGCCACCCGGTTTGTGGGCATCGCGGCGGATATCACCACGGTCGCCACGGCCATTACCTGGTCCGTCCATTTTCATGGCGCGTTTAGGTTCAAAGCCTTCAATCACAGACGGTTCCATGCGGTTGCCGGTGAATTGTTCAATTTTGCGCAAGATGTGTCTGTCTATATTAGACGCAAAGGATATAGCGATACCGGTGTTGCCGGCGCGGCCAGTACGGCCAATGCGGTGCACATAGTCTTCAGCAAATTTCGGTAGGTCGTAATTAATAACGTGAGTGATACCAGCCACGTCGATACCGCGGGCTGCTACATCGGTAGCCACCAATACTTTAACGTCGCCTTGGCGCAATTTAGTTAAGGTGCGATTACGCGCGCCTTGGGTCATGTCGCCATGCAAGGCCGCTGTTTTGTGGCCAGCCGCGTACAAGTCTTCAGCCAATACGTCGCAATGGCGTTTGGTTGAGGTAAAAATGATCACTTGGTTAACTTCAGGTGCAATCAACAAATGCTCTAGCAATTTGTTTTTATGCGTCATGTCGTCCACGTAATGCAAGCGCTGCTCAATGTTGGCGTGTTTTTCTTTTTGTGTCGCCACTTGTATGGTTTTTGGGTTTTTCAAGATTTGTCTAGCGATGCGTGCAATGTCACCGTCTAAGGTGGCAGAGAACAACAGCGTTTGACGCTCAGCCGTCAATTGTTCGCAAATGCGTTCTACATCAGGCAAGAAGCCCATGTCCAACATACGGTCAGCTTCGTCTAGTACTAACATTTGCAAGCGTGATAAATCGATACGGCCACGCTCCATGTGGTCTAGTAAACGACCAGGGGTGGCGACCAAGATATCCAAAGGTTGCGACAATAATTTGTTTTGTAGTGGGTAAGGCATGCCACCCACGATGCTCACGGTGCGGGCGCGTATGAATTTACCGTACTTGCGTGCGGCTTCATTCACTTGGGTAGCCAATTCGCGGGTAGGGACCAAGACCAAAATGCGTGGACCACGGCTTTTTAACTCGTGTGGGGTGGCCAATAAATTTAAGGCAGGCAACATGAATGCGGCTGTTTTGCCGGTGCCGGTTTGCGCAGACGCCATTAAGTCGTGACCTGCGGTCACAACAGGGATGGCCTGTGCTTGAATAGCGGTTGGGGTGGTGTAGCCAGATTCTTCAATAGCACGAAGTAAGGCGTTATCAAGATTTAATGATGCAAAAGACAAAGTAGACCCTTTCTAGCCTGTCGCCTATAAGCGATAAGCAGTAGTAAATAAAACAAAAGGGCGCTAAGTAAAAACGGGCATATCCTTTGCACATAAGCTAATTTGCTTATGCCTCAAAGGCAATATAAACGCAGAGCATATTGGATGTTGATTTGATCAATACTTATGTCGATTAAGCGGCATAACATTGATGACAACAAGCTAATACAATCTTTACCAGCGCACGGGCACAGCCGCTAACCAGTAAAAATCAATAAAGCTGATTTCTTGATAGTTGCTACAAACGATCACGAGCAACAGAAGGGTCAGGGCAATGATTCAAGCATTACAAAACGAGCCATAATGCGAATGAAGCGCGCAGTATAAACAATTAATTGGGATTGTCAAATTAATAATTTGGCGTGGAAAATTAATTGGGCCTTAAGTATGTTAAAATCGCCGCCTTTCAATACTGGCTACACATTATGTCAAGCACCTCTAGCAGCAGAAAATTACGCAACGTCGCGATTATCGCCCACGTTGACCACGGTAAAACCACCATGGTGGATAAGCTATTACAACAAGCCGGCACCTTTGCTGCTCACCACGCGGTGGTAGAGCGCGTGATGGACTCTAACGATTTAGAGAAAGAGCGCGGCATTACCATTTTGGCCAAAAACACGGCCTTGGTGTACGAAGGCACCCACATTAATATCGTCGACACTCCTGGTCATGCGGACTTTGGCGGTGAGGTTGAGCGCGTATTAGGTATGGTGGATGGCGTGGTCTTGTTGGTGGATGCGGTAGAAGGCCCTATGCCGCAAACCCGTTTCGTTACCAAAAAAGCGCTGGCGCTAGGTTTGAAACCTATCGTAGTGATTAATAAGGTAGACCGTCCAGGTGCACGTACCGATTGGGTGATCAATCAAACCTTTGATTTGTTCGCTAACTTAGGTGCTAGTGACGATCAATTGGATTTCCCTATTGTTTATGCCTCAGCCATCAATGGCTATGCCATGCTCGATATGAAAGCGCCTACCGACAACATGCGTGCCTTGTTTGATACGATACTGAATCATGTTTCACCCCCTGCAGGTGACAGCAAAGCGCCGCTACAGATGCAAATTTCTGCGCTGGATTATTCTACCTACACTGGCCGTTTAGGCGTGGGTCGCGTCAGCAACGGTAAAATTAAAACCGGTCAATCCGTTACCATCATGAACGGTGACAAACAAGTGACCATGGGTAAAATTAACCAAGTACTAGGTTTCCGTGGTTTAGAGCGTGTGCCAGTTGAAGAAGCCGAAGCCGGCGATATTGTCATTATTTCTGGTATAGACGACATCGGTATAGGTTTCACTATTTGTGACCGTGACAACCCGGTTGGTTTGCCGCATTTAGGCGTGGATGAACCGACCTTGAGCATGGATTTTATGGTGAACACCTCACCATTAGCCGGTACCGAAGGTAAGTTTGTGACTTCCCGTCAAATTCGTGATCGCTTGACCAAAGAACTGTTGGTTAACGTGGCCCTACGTGTTGAAGAAACCGAAGACGCCGATGTGTTCCGCGTGTCTGGCCGTGGTGAGTTGCATCTAACCATATTGTTAGAAACCATGCGCCGTGAAGGCTTTGAAATGGCGGTAGGTAAGCCTAAGGTGGTGTTCCGTGAAATCAACGGTGAAAAATGCGAGCCGTATGAAATTTTAACCGTCGATTTAGAAGACGAGCATCAAGGTACCGTCATGGAAGAATTGGGCCGTCGTCGTGGTGAAATGCAAAACATGGAATCCGATGGTAATGGCCGTACACGTTTGGAATACAAAATTCCAGCCCGCGGTTTGATTGGCTTCCAAGGTGAGTTCTTAACCATGACGCGTGGTACTGGTTTAATGGGCCATGTGTTTGATGAATACGCCCCGGTAAAAGCCGACATGCCAGGCCGTCGTAATGGCGTGCTGATTTCAGCTGAGAAAGGCGAGGCTGTGGCTTACGCCTTGTGGAAATTGCAAGATCGCGGAAAAATGTTCTCCGTACCAGGCGACAAATTGTACGAAGGCATGATCATAGGTGTACACAGCCGTGATAACGATTTGGTGGTGAACCCGATTAAAGGTAAGCAACTGACTAATATACGTTCATCCGGTACCGACGAAGCGGTGCGCTTGATTACCCCTATCGCTTTATCATTGGAATCGGCAGTTGAATTTATTGATGACGATGAGTTAGTGGAAATCACCCCAAAAACCATACGTATCCGTAAACGTCACCTTACCGAAAACGAGCGTAAACGCGCCGGCACCAATAAAGGCTAAGGCTAGATAGGTATAAAAAAACCCAGCAATGCTGGGTTTTTTTATTGCGCCATTACTGTCAGCGCATCCTAGGGCTAGGTTTATTTCAGACCGGCTTTTTTAGCGTCCTCGTCCATGTGGCGTTTAAAAAATACGGAAAAGAACACCACCATGACTAAGACAAAAGCAATAACTGCAAGGCTTTGTAGGCCGTAGTCGGTAGATAGTAAATCGGTTAATAGTTTCATGGTAAAAGTCCTATCGCTAATACTGCTTTATTGCAGCCGTCATTAATATGATCTTTTCACTTTCCCCTTGTATTGATATACATCAAGCCGGACGCATTATGGCTTTTTACTCCACGCCTTGGCTGGCTAAGTAGTCTTCGTAGTTGCCGGTGAAGTCGACTATGCCATCGGCTTTAATTTCGATGATGCGGGTGGCTATAGAGCTGACGAATTCGCGGTCATGGCTGACGAAGAACAGCGTGCCTTTGTATTTATCCAAGGCGGTGTTAAGCGCTTCGATGGATTCCATGTCCATGTGATTGGTTGGTTCATCCATCAGCATGACGTTGCTGCGACCCAACATCATTTTGCCGTAGAGCATGCGGCCTTTTTCACCACCTGATAGGACTTTGACGGATTTCTTGGTGTCGTCGCCACCGAACAGCAATCGACCTAACATGCTGCGTACCACTTGATCATCGTCGCCCACTTGCCTAAAGCGTGACATCCATTCGAACAAATCTTCACCTTGCTCAAATTCGTATTCATGGTCTTGCGCAAAGTAACCTATGTTGGCTTTTTCTGCCCATTTCACTTCGCCGTGCTTAGGCTGTAAATCACCGGCTAAGCAGCGCAAAAAGGTGGTTTTACCGATACCGTTTTCACCAATAATGGCGACTTTTTCGCCGGCTTCAAACATCATGCTGACGTCGTTGAATAAGGTTTTATCGAAGCCATGGCTGAGTTTTTTGATTTCCAAGGCATTGCGGTAGAGCTTGTCGCGCTCATCGTACTCAAAACGTATGAAGGGGTATTGGCGTGAAGACGGTTTAAATTCTTCAATTTTAATTTTATCGATTTGCTTAGCCCGGCTGGTTGCCTGCTTAGCTTTAGAGGCATTAGCCGAGAAGCGGCGGACGAAGTCTTGTAAATCCGCCACTTGCTGTTTAGCTTTGGCGTTGTCTTTAGCTTGCTGCGCGCGCGCAGCGGTGCTCGCTTCCATGTAGTCGTCGTAATTGCCTGGGTAAACAGCGATTTTGCCGTAGTCCATGTCGCAGGTATGGGTACATACTTGGTTGAGAAAGTGCCGGTCATGCGAAATGATGATCATGGTGCAATCGCGGTTGTTTAACACATCTTCTAGCCAGCGTATGGTGTTGATGTCCAAGTTATTGGTCGGCTCATCCAGTAACAGTATGTCCGGGTTGGAGAACAGCGCTTGCACCAATAACACGCGTAGTTTCCAGCCAGGCGCCACGGCACTCATCAAGCCATTGTGTTGTTCAATCGGTATACCCACGCCCAATAGCAATTCGCCGGCACGGGCTTCGGCGGTATAGCCGTCGTATTCTGCAAACACACCTTCCAGTTCGGCGGCGCGCATGTAATCTTCTTCTGTGGCTTCTAAGTTGGCGTAGATGGCATTTTTTTCTTGATTGGCCTTCCACATTTGTTCGTGGCCCATCATGACTACATCCAGCACGCGTTGATCTTCGTAAGCGAATTGATCTTGGCGCAAAAACGCCATGCGTTCATGGCTGTCTATGGCCACGTTGCCGGCGCTGGGGGTGAGTACGCCAGCCAATACTTTCATGTAAGTGGATTTACCGCAGCCGTTGGCGCCGATTAAGCCGTAGCGGTTGTTATCACCAAATTTAACGGATACGTTTTCAAACAATGGCTTGGCGCCAAATTGCACGGTGATGTTGTTGCTGATTAACACATTGAACCCTTAAGAGTGTTGTGTAGGAGGGGCACCCCTACGGATTAGTTAAAATTGGTTGTAGACGACGACTTCGTCCATGGCTAATTGACCGCCGCGTGGCGCTGCTGCCTTTAAGGCTTTGCCTACCACGACAAACATGGTTGGAATGTGGTCGGCCGGGAGATTAAGCAGTTTGCTCACGGCCGCGAAGTCAAATCCGTCCATGGGGCAGGTGTCGTAACCCATTTCCTTGGCAGCCAGCATGAGAGTGGTGGCCGCCATGCCGCAAGAGCGCATGGCTTCATCGCGTTGCACCTGATCGTTGCTTTGGTAGTAGTGACCTATCATGGGCACCAACACGTCAGAGGCGGCTTTAGGCGCATTTTTCCAATAGCGTTCGGGTTGTTTAGCCCAAGCGTTTAAATCGGCAGTCAATACGATGAGCAAGGAGGCTTCTTCGACTTGTGCTTGATTCCAGCTAACCGCCCGTATTTGCTGACGCAGCACAGGGTCAGTCACCAACACGAAGCGCCAATTTTGAATATTAAAGGCAGTGGGCGACAGCATGGCTAAAGCCATGAGCTCGCTAATTTCTTGCTCTGTCATTTTATGATGTGGGTCGTAGACCTTGACCGAGCGGCGCTCTACTATGGCTTGATTGACGTTCATGTGGGGTAGTGTATGTCCAGAATTTCTAAATTAAGGTTGCCGGCAGGGCGCAACCAGGTTACGTTATCCCCCACTTTTTGGCCAATTAGCGATTTGGCTAAGGGTGACACGTAGCTGACTTTATTGACGCCGGCATCGGCTTCGTCTTCACCGACGATGTGAAAGCAATGGGCCTGGCCTGCATCGTCTTGCACAGTGACACTGGCGCCAAACAATACGGTTTCATGGTTTTGTCCGGCCGGGTCGACCAGGATGGCGGTGTCTAATCGGGCTCTGACGTAGCGTAAGTCGCGCTCAAGTTCAGCCACTTTATCTTTATTAAAGGTATCTTCTGCTGATTTTTTTAAGGGGGCCAGCTCGGCCATCAAGGCGGTTTCTAGGGATTGCAATTCCAAAGCACCCGTGGGCGTCACGTAATTAGCAAATTCGCTAATTGGCCGATCGACCAATTCCTCGCCACCGGCTTGCTCAAAACGTTCTTCGTTTACAAAGGCGCGGCTCATGATTACTCCCACTCAGTAAATTTTTTGTTAATTTCCATTTAAAATCAATATCTTATAAAAATTGTGTAACTTTTGTGTAATTTCTTTATCGTTAAGTGTCTGATTTAATTGATTTTTTTGTATAAAAATCAACATTTTCAATTTCGTTTCGTTACACAATGTGTAACTGAAAAAGACTAATTTACTAAAGCTTTCCATTATCGCATTTTTTATCTTTTCAGTCTTGGGCTTAGATAAAGAAAAAGCCACCTGAGGTGGCTTCTTGATCCTATAGCAATTTTATTTAGTAGCTTCAGTTTCTTCTTCAACTATTTTTTCAGATTCTTGCTGTGTGACATTGCCATGGGGTACATAACCTTTATCCCCTGGCTCCATACCATAGCCGCCAGTAATGCCTAATTTGGCTCGAAGTTTATCAGGATTATCTTGAATAGCATCAACATCGTCTCGGATTACGATTTGACTAATATAGCTCAGCCATTGCTCATCAACAGTCTCAGGTAAGCTGATTGCTTGGTGAATGCGATAATCATCACCTTTACAGTTATCAACGAGAGCAAACTCAAATAGAGCCTCTTTTTTAGCGCCATTAGCAAGGTTTAACTTCCTTCCTTTAGGTATCGCAGTGTGGCAGTTAAATTGTGTAGTAAAATTTACCTGTTTAAAATTCAGTTAATAACAAATAATCACCAGGTAATTACATTGCAATAAAAGTGTGGTCTAATTAGGAAAAATATTAATTTTAAGAGTCAAAATATAACAAAAATCAAGATCAAAATGAATGACAGCACAGCACAGCACAGCACAGCACAGCACAGCACAGCACAGCACAGTTGACTAATCGCCCGTATTTTATGGCGGGTTTGTTTTTGCTATTGCCCCTGTTGGTATTAACCATAAAAATTTCTACAGCGTTTGCTCAAAGTGCCAATGTAATGGCTACTGAGAAAGACCTACATAAAAATCAAAGCTCTCTCCAATCTTTTTCTCGTCTAGGCACAATGGGGCGCTGGATGGTTGACGAGCAAAGTAGAGTGGTAATTTTGCGTGGCGTCAACATGGTCAACAAAAATCCCCCAAGCTACACTTTATCGGCTACGGGTTTTCGAGAAGAGGATGCTAAGGTAATTTCAGCGGCTGGTTTGAATGTTGTTAGAGTCGGCTTGATCTGGTCTGCAATAGAAACTTTTCCAGGAGAATACAACGATGCATATATAGAGGACATCGTATCTACTGTCAGAATGCTCGATTCATACGGCATTAAATCCTTACTTGATATGCATCAAGATCAATATAGCCATGATTGCTATGGTGATGGTGCTCCAGATTGGGCAACCCTTGTTGACCCTCCTTTTGTAAAATGCAACCCTGAAAAAATTCCCTTCCCTGTCGGGGAGCTAACAGTTCCAAGCGTTGCAAATGCTTGGGATAATTTTTGGAATAATGCGGTATCTTCTATCGGGGGGGAGGCTGGACTGCAAGATCGATATGCTGCCGCTTGGCAACATGTGGCACAGAAGTTTGCTAATACTCCAGGGGTGATTGGCTATGAAATCATCAATGAACCTTATCCAGGTACGAAGTGCAAGGATGTACCGCTCTGCGCTAGCTGCGCTGTTTTTGATAAAGGTGCTTACAGTATTTTTATTGACAGAGTCAGTAACAGCATTCGAAACGCAGACCAAAAAACGCTCATATTCTTCGAGCCGAACGTATTGTTCGATTTTGGGAAACCTAGTGAAGTTACCCCTCCTCGTCAAACTAATATCGGATTCGCATTTCATCCCTACGACAGCCTTCCCCATGTGCTGGAAAATGCAAAACTTTATTCTGAGGGCAATCCATCACTTGCGTTGTTTGCCACCGAATGGGGCGCATTTACAGATGTGGGCCCAACGAAGGTAGAAGAGAGCAAAATCCCGCAGCTAATCACCGAGGGAGCCCAGTATCTAGATCAAGCAATGATGCCGGCCATCTATTGGGGCTACGCCAATCCATTCGATATCCTTCCCAATGCATCTCACCAAGGGTTAGTGAATGATCTCCAGATTCTAGATGGGGGTACCAGAAAAGCCCCAAACCTTAGAGTTGATCGCGTGAATGCCTTAACTAGGCCTTATCCTCAAGCAATAGCTGGTACTCCGCGATATTGGTTTTACAGTCTCGATGCAAAAACATTCGATTTGATTTATCAACCAATTGCTCCTAATGGTCAGGTGCTTGCGCCCGATGCACTAACTGAAGTTGTTCTACCAGCGTACAACTTTCCAAAAGGTTACGATGTTGTGGTAGACGGTGCACGTGTTATGTCCAAGCCTGATGCAAGAGTGTTGCTTTTGATGAATCAATCAGCGACTAAATTTGTCACCGTTCAAGTTAAGGCACGCTAATCTCTAAAAAGGAATATCAAGAAATGAAAACACCAAAACTTCTGATTATCGTAGCGATGGCCGCTGTTTCTTTAATTTATCCGTTCTTGGCTTTAGCAGAATGTCCTGGAGGGGTGATTCAGAATACATCTAATAATTCAACTGTAACTTTGGAAGATACCGCAAACGGACAATGCTTAATTAACTCAGGAATAATATCCCCTGTCAGTACTGGATATGCCCTAAATTCTTACTATAACAGCTTCAGTTTATCGAATACAGGGACAATTAATTTGACTGGCACTGGAGCCTCTGCATTAACAACTTTTGGAGGAAACTCTCCACTAACCACAAGTGGTTATATGTACAACTCTGGAACTATTATTGCGTCAGGCTCGGCGGATATTTATGCTATCTGGCCCTACACTGGTACAGGAACAATTGATAGCATAGTCAATAGTGGTGTCATTCAAATGACAAACACAGGTCAAAGTGTTGGTATTTTTAACTACGCTAATAACACAATTACCACTTTAACTAACAGCGGGACAATCTCAACCACAGGTGATGGTTTTTATGGAATTGGTAATAACTCGCATATCACTACTTTAAATAATAGTGGTTTTATAACCACAAGAGGAACTTCGAATGGCATTTCTAATAATAATAGTGGTAGTTCAATTATTGATACGATAAACAATACGGGTACTATTTCTGCGGTGCATACAGGCCAGTATGGGATTCTAAATAATGGTGTAATTGGAACTTTGAACAACTCTCAGGGGGTGGGAAATTCCGCTGGTGCTTTAACTTACACTGGCGTTCTTCCGACTAACTACAATATTATTATCAATAGTGATGGGTTCGGGCAGTTAAGCGGTACATCAGTTACAAGCTCAACTGCTTTTGGCATCTTTAGTGGAAGCTTGATTACATCAAGAGCTTATGCGAGTGTTTTGCAGGGGTTAACTACTTCCAATGTTGGCGCAACACGAACAGGCGTGTATGACGGGATGACTTGGGTATTGAGTTTGCAATCTGGAAGTTCAACTACTTGGGACCTAATCTTTTCTGGCGCATCCATAACAGGCACCCAATCCTCAATTCACTCTCTTGCATCTAAACTTCGTGGCGCTTTTTCAAGTCAAGTGGTGGCGACTAATTACGCCAACATGAACACCTACGATTGTAATTTGTTTGATGCAAAAGGCTTGTGTGTTTCTGTGGGTGGTCAGCAAACTTATGTGGATAATCCGAGTAGTTCCAATATGACTTCAGCCGTGGTTGTAACGGGTTATAAAGTTTCACCCACGCTACGTATTGGTGGTTTCTTAAATCAGAATCTTAATAACCACACGAGTGCGAGCGTGGTTATTTCAAATGACAATCCTTTGATGGGTTTATTTGCGGTATGGAATCAAAACGAAGACCAATTAGGCTATCAATTTAAGATTGCCAATGCTTACCAAGATAAAGATGTGACGACTATTCGTGAAGTGACTGGTACATCAGAAGCGGGTCGAGGTAGCGCTGAACTAAACACTCAAAGCTATGTAGGTGAATTAAGTTATGCCTTCTTAGCGAATGAAGATAAAACCCTCCTACGTCCTTATGCCGCAGTTCGTTATACCCGTATTAAACAAGATGCTTATACAGAAGAAGCTACCGCTGAAGTGACTGCGCCACTGACTTATTCAGCTCTTTCAGATAGCTCCACAGCTGCATTAGTGGGTGTAAAAGTTGATCACAAACTTGCTGAAAAGTTAAATCTAAAAGCCAGTCTAGGCGTTGAGCAGGATCTATATCACCACGTAGACAACCTAACCGCAACTGGCGTAAGTGGTTTAACTAGCGAGAACTTTAATGACAACATCAAGCGAACTCGACCAGTTGCAAGTATTGGCGCATATTATATGCCAGTTAAAAACCAACGCATTGCCGCTGACCTTTACTATCAACAGCTACCATTCCAAAGCACAGCTTCAACCACAGCTTACGTGAATTACATGATAGGGTTCTAAAATCATTTACACCCTCAAGCAACACTTCGCTCCTCAGCCCACCTAAGCCGAGGGCTTTTTTATTAATAAAGCTAATTGATATTGGCCAAAGCCTGCTGCCCAGCCTGTAATTTCAAAATCTATAAAAATCAACAACTTTAAAACAATGTGAAATTATTGTGTAACTTTAATTATAAATAAAATCAATAACTTAAGTAGTAAATACTACTCCCACTCTATGGTGGCAGGTGGTTTGCCGGAAATGTCGTACACCACGCGGTTAATGCCGCGCACTTCGTTGATAATGCGATTGGATACTTTACCTAATAAATCGTAAGGCAATTCTGCCCAATGCGCGGTCATAAAGTCGCTGGTAACCACAGCGCGCAGCGCCACGACGTAATCGTAAGTACGCCCATCGCCCATCACACCGACCGATTTTACTGGCAGAAATACCGCAAAAGCTTGGCTGGTTAGGGCATACCAGGTTTGGCCGGTTTTTGCATCCACGGTGTTGCGTAATTCTTCTATAAAAATGGCATCGGCACGGCGCAGCAAGTCGGCGTAGTTTTGCTTCACTTCACCCAAGATGCGCACGCCCAAGCCTGGGCCTGGGAATGGGTGGCGGTACACCATGTCATGCGGTAAGCCTAATGCTACGCCTAATTCGCGCACTTCGTCTTTGAATAAGTCACGCAGGGGCTCCAGTAATTTTAAGCCCAAGGTTTCCGGCAAACCGCCTACGTTATGGTGACTTTTAATGGTGACGGCTTTTTTCGATTTGGCGCCGCCCGATTCAATCACGTCTGGGTAGATGGTGCCTTGCGCCAGCCATTTGGCATTGGCTAATTTTTTCGCTTCGGCTTGGAATACTTCAACAAATTCGCGGCCTATGATTTTGCGTTTGGCTTCGGGCTCGCTGACGCCAGCTAAATGGCCCATAAACTGGTCCATGGCATCGATACGGATGACTTTAACATGCAAGCGTCCGGCAAACATGTCCATGACCATGTCGCCTTCATTGAGGCGCAATAAGCCATGATCGACAAACACACAAGTCAGTTGGTCGCCAATGGCGCGGTGGATAAGGGCTGCCGCCACGCTAGAATCAACGCCACCGGACAAGCCTAAAATCACTTCTTCGTCGCCAACCTGGGCTTTAATTTTAGCCACCGCTTCGCTGATGTAGTCGCCCATGATCCAGTCCGGTTTGGCTTGGCATATGCCCAGCACAAATCGTTCTAGCATGGCTTGGCCTAATTTGGTGTGGGTGACTTCCGGGTGGAATTGCACGCCATAAAAGCGCCGCTCTTCATCGGCGAAGGCCGCGATAGGGGTGCTGTCGTTGCTGGCGATCACTTTAAAATTGGGAGGCAGTTCGGTGACTTTGTCACCGTGACTCATCCATACGTCCAATAGGCCGTGGCCGTCCGCATTGCTGCGATCTTGTAGGTCTTTAAATAGCGCCGAATGGCCGTGCGCACGAATTTCGGCATAGCCAAATTCGCGTTTATGCCCGGCTTCCACCTTGCCACCCAGTTGTTGCGCCATGGTTTGCATGCCATAGCATATGCCCAATACCGGCACGCCCAGTTCAAAAGTAGCTTGTGGTGCAAAGTCGGTTTCGTCTTCGTACACGCTGGCATGACTGCCGGACAGTATCACGCCATCGGCGCCAAAATTTCGCACAAACTCATCGCTCACGTCACACGGGTGAATTTCACAGTAAACGTGTGCTTCGCGTACGCGGCGAGCAATCAGTTGGGTGACTTGTGAGCCAAAATCCAAAATAAGTATTTTTGAGTGGGTGGTCATAGGGCTTCTAGAAACAAAAACTCACCACCAAGGCGCGCAGTCGCAGTGCCTTTGTGGTGAAGGGGTTTAGTCTATACGGTAGTTGGGTGCTTCTTTGGTGATTTGCACATCGTGCACGTGCGATTCACGCATGCCGGCTGAGGTGATTTGCACAAACTCGGCTTTTTCACGCATTTCGGTGATGTTGCTGGCACCCACGTAGCCCATGGAAGCGCGTAAGCCGCCCATGAGTTGGTGTATCACGGCAATGACGCTGCCTTTATAAGGAACGCGTCCTTCAATGCCTTCTGGCACCAGTTTGTCTGCGCCGCTATTGGTGTCTTGGAAATAACGGTCGCTGGAGCCTTTTTCCATTGCGCCAATGGAACCCATGCCACGGTATGATTTGTACGAGCGGCCTTGGAACAGTTCGATGTCGCCCGGCGCTTCTTCGGTACCGGCAAACATGCCGCCTAGCATAACGCTGTAAGCACCGGCCGCAATGGCTTTAGAGATGTCGCCAGAAAAGCGGATGCCGCCGTCCGCAATAAACGGCACGCCGCTCTTGGCTAAAGCATCGGCCACGTTGGCAATCGCACTCACTTGTGGCACGCCTACGCCAGCCACGATACGAGTAGTACAGATGGAGCCTGGGCCTATGCCCACTTTGACGCCGTCTGCACCGGCATCGACCAAGGCCAATGCCGCGCTGGCAGTTGCGATGTTGCCGCCTATGACTTCGATGTGCGGGAAATGTTTTTTCACCCAGGTGACACGGTCTAGCACGCCTTGTGAATGGCCGTGCGCGGTGTCGACCACGATGACGTCAACGCCGGCTTCAGATAAAGCGGCCACGCGTTCCTCCGTGCCTTCACCCACACCAACGGCTGCGCCCACGCGCAAGCGGCCTTGCGCATCTTTACAGGCGTAAGGGTGGTCGGTGGATTTTTGGATGTCTTTAACCGTAATGAGGCCTTTAAGCGTGTCGTTAGCGTCTATCACTAACACGCGCTCTAAGCGGTGTTGGTGCAATAAGCGTATGACATCGTCTTTAGCAGCGCCTTCACGCACGGTAACCAGACGGTCACGCGGTGTCATGATGTTTTTGATGGGTTGATCTAAATTGGTTTCAAAGCGTAAATCGCGATTGGTCACAATGCCAACGATTTTGCCGTTATCAACCACCGGTATACCGGATATTTTGTGCATGCGCGTGAGTTCTAACACGTCGCGCACCGTGAGGTGGCTTTGTATGGTAATCGGGTCGTTCACCACGCCGGATTCGAAACGCTTAACCCTGGCGACATGGGCTGCTTGTTTCATGGCCGTCATGTTTTTATGGATGAAGCCCAAGCCGCCTTCTTGTGCCAAGGCAATGGCCAGTGGCGCTTCGGTCACGGTGTCCATGGCCGCTGACAGCAGCGGTATGTTGAGTTGGATGTTGCGGGTGAGTTGTGTGGCGAGGGAAACCTCGCGTGGCAGCACGTTGGAGTAGGCTGGCACTAATAAAACATCATCAAATGTGAGAGCTTGTTGCAATAAACGCATGCGTAAATCCTTGTAGCCAAAACGAAATTATACAGATTTCACGGCGCTCGCGCGAGTGCTAGCAGCATAAAGTTTTTAAAAAGCTTGCTTGTCCCAAACATGCGGCCATACTATTATTTCCATTGATGATGGGCACTTGGGTGCTTAAGGACTAGAAAATGCAAATACCGGCGTTGATATTAAGCCTAATGTTAATGCCCATCATGGCTTCGGCGGAAGTGTACAAATGGCGTGAGCCTAATGGGGTCATGCGCTACAGTGATGTGCCGCCGCCATCCAATATTAAATTGGAATCCGTGCAAGGTCGGCCGGCGGTAGGCTTAAAAAATTTGCCGCCGCTGGCCCCGGTAGAAGGTGACATCACTAGCGAATTAAAGCGCGCTAAAGCGCAGCCTAACAAGCAAAAAGTAGCGGAGAAAGCCGATGCCTTGTCGGCTGAAGAGCTGCAATTAAAACAAAAAAACTGCAAAGCCGCGCAAGCCAATTTGGTGACCTATCAATTGGGCGGCAGGATAGCCACGGTAAACGAAAAGGGTGGGCGGGTGTTTTTATCTAGCACAGAGATCGCCCAGGCTAAGATAGAAGCACAAGCGGATGTCAAACGGTATTGCGAATAAGCGAGCGTAAGCTTGTTGCTTTATTCTTCAATCGCGGCGTCGCCACCGCCTTTTTTCATTACCTTGCCATCGGCCACGCGTTGCTTGCGTACTTCTTTTGGATCGGCAATCAGCGCCCGGTAAATTTCCACGCGGTCTAAATGGCGCAAGGGCTGATCCAATCTGGAGAGCTTGCCAAAAATGCCGATTTTATTTTGGCTTAAATCGATCTCCGGGTATTTTTTTACGATGCCAGATAGCTTGATAGCTTGCTCGGCAGTGATGCCTGGCGTGGCCTTGACCGGCACGATCAGTTGCTCGTGGGCTAAGGCGTAAGCGACTTCAACCAGTATCTCGTTGCTGTTCATGGGCATTCCTCTTATTGGTTTTTATACACCACGTCGGCTCTAGCGACAAAGCCATCGACAAAGGTGTTGGCAATGTGGCTAAAAACCGGGGCGATTATTTTCTCTAAAAACGCGTTGGCAAATTCATAATTAAGCACAAATTCAATTTTACAGGCATTTTCATTGAGTGCGATAAAACACCATGACCCGTCTAAGTGCTTAAATGGACCGTCTTTCAATTGTATGTCCATGGCGCTAGGGTAAGTTTTGCTATTTTCGGTAGTGAATTGCTGTTTCAAGCCATGGTAGGCGATATGCAGGGTGGCGATGGTGCTGTGCAGGTCTTTTTTAATGACATCGACACCGCCGCACCACGGCAGAAATTCGGGGTAGCGACTGACGTCATCGACCAGTTCGAACATGCGACTGGCTGAATGGTTAATTAGAACGGATTTGTTTACTTGCGCCATACTCGGTCTTAAAAATAAAGGCTGTCTGCGTCGGTGTGAAAAGTGAACAGGCGCAGAACTGAGGTAAAATGGCATTTTAAGGCATAGACCAAGAAATAGTTCGTTTTATGAGCATTGCACAAAATAAAAAAGCGTTTTTTGATTACTTCATCGAAGACAAGTATGAGGCTGGCGTGGTCTTGGAGGGCTGGGAAGTTAAAGCCATACGCGACAACCGCGTCAACATCAAAGAAGCCTACGTCATTATTCAGCGTGGTGAAATTTACCTAATAGGTTGCCACGTGACCCCATTAGGCGCCGCCTCTACGCACATCCGCCCGGACGCCATACGCACTCGCAAACTGCTATTGCATAATGAAGAAATCCTTAAGCTGATCGCTAAGGTGGAGCGTTCTGGCTATACCATCGTGCCGCTGGATTTGCATTTTTCCAAGGGTAGGGTAAAGGTGCAGATTGGGCTGGCTAAGGGTAAAAAACAACACGATAAACGCGATACGGAAAAAGAGCGCGACTGGGAGCGCGAAAAAGGCCGCATTATGCGGGCACACAATAAGTAGGACAAATTTGAAGTAAGCCGGATTTGAATGAAAGTCTGGCGGCAATCACCGTCTACTTAAGTGGCGCGTTAAAGCGTATAATAGGTTTATCAAGTGAATTGGAGCCATGGTTTTCTTGACGGCAATAAAACTGATTTGGGGCTGACCAGGTTTCGACGTGGGTTACAAAGCAGCGCAGGGCATACCGAGGCTCAGATTACCTCGTAAATACAGCTGAAAAAAGTATAGTCGCAAACGACGAAACTTACTCTCTAGCAGCTTAATCCTGCTGGACGCTACACCAGCTCTCCCGTGGGTTGGATTGGGGTAACCCATACGTAGTGTCATATACACGGGATACGTGTTGTATTGGGTGACTTAATACGGCATTAACCTTAAGGTCGCTCGTCTGTACAGCGCTTGTCTGTTGGTGTGGTGCAGATTAAATTAAACAACAAGGCTAAGTATGTAGAACTGTCTGTGGAGGATTTGCGGACGGGGGTTCGATTCCCCCCAGCTCCACCATTTAAGTGTTATTTTGTTTTGAAAAAACTAGAAAGCCATATGCCGTAGGGTGTGTGGCTTTTATAGTATTATCAGCGGACTTAAGTTGATTGCACTGGCTTAAGCTGGCCTTTTTATAATGCATTAAGTCGAGATTTAATTAAGTTCATGAAAATACTCTTGTTGGGCAAAAATGGTCAAGTGGGCTGGGAGTTGCAGCGCAGCCTTGCGCCACTGGGCGAGCTGGTAGCGCTTGATGCACGCAGCCAAGCCCATTGCGGGGATTTGTGCAACTTGGCTGGCCTAGCAAAAACGCTGCGCGATGTAGCGCCGGATGTGATCGTCAACGCAGCAGCCTACACAGCAGTGGATAAAGCCGAGAGTGAGCCTGGCTTGGCTCATGCCGTCAACGCGGAGGCGGTAGCAGTATTGGCACAAGCAGCTAAGGCCAGCGGCGCTTGGCTGGTGCATTATTCCACCGATTATGTGTTCGATGGCAGTGGTGAGCGGGCTTGGTTAGAAACCGATATCGCTAAGCCTTTAAGTGTCTACGGTGCCAGTAAGTTGGCAGGTGAACAGGCAATTATTGCGTCAGCTTGCAAACATCTAATTTTTCGCACCAGTTGGGCCTATGGCGCCCAAGGCCGAAATTTTGCTACAACCATGTTGCAACTTGCGCAGCAACGCGAGCATTTGAGCGTGATTAACGATCAAGTGGGCGCGCCCACTGGCGCAGATTTATTGGCCGATGTAACGGCGCATGCCATACGCATGGCTAATCAGAATCCGACATTAAGCGGTTTGTACCACCTAACGGCGGCGGGTGAGACCAGTTGGCATGCCTATGCGCAGTTTGTCATTGAGCA
Organism: uncultured Methylotenera sp.; assembly: GCA_964400215.1. Taxonomy (GTDB): domain Bacteria; phylum Pseudomonadota; class Gammaproteobacteria; order Burkholderiales; family Methylophilaceae; genus Methylotenera. The sequence continues at coordinate 307,497 of CAYNSY010000001.1, forward strand.
TGCTAGGCAAGCTGGTGTGGCGATAAAGGTTGCGCCATCGGCAATAAAAGCCGTGCCTTCCCGTGAGTTTCCTACGCCAGCGCAGCGCCCTTTGAACTCTCGGCTAAATACCAGTAAACTGCAGCAAGCTTTTGGCTTGCATTTGCCACCATGGCAAGACGGCGTAAAGCGCTTGTTGGCTGAAGTGTTGGTGGACTAATTCCTCTAGAGAAATGATTATGGCGCAAAGAAAAGGCATTATCTTGGCAGGTGGGTCAGGCACACGCTTGCACCCAGTGACTAAAGTGGTTTCTAAACAACTGCTGCCTATTTATGATAAACCCATGATCTATTACCCGCTCAGCACATTGATGTTAGCTGGCATACGGGATATATTGATTATTTCCACCCCGCAGGACACGCCTAGATTTCAGCAGTTATTAGGCGATGGCCGGGATTGGGGTTTGAATTTGCAATACGCCGTACAAGCCAGCCCAGATGGCTTGGCGCAGGCCTTTGTTATTGCTAAAGAGTTTATAGGCAACGATCCGAGCGCCTTGGTGTTGGGTGACAATATATTTTATGGTCACGATTTACACAAACAGCTTGAACAAGCCACTTCACGTGATGTGGGCGCCACGGTTTTCGCTTACCACGTGCAAGACCCCGAACGCTATGGGGTGGTGGATTTCGATAAGCAAGGCCATGCCACCAGTTTGGAAGAAAAGCCCGTGCTACCCAAAAGCAATTATGCGGTCACCGGCTTGTATTTTTACGACAATCAAGTCGTGGACATGGCAGCTAACTTGAAGCCTTCTGCCCGCGGTGAGCTGGAAATTACTGATTTAAACCGACTTTATTTGCAACAGGATCAATTGAGCGTGGAAATCATGGGGCGGGGCTACGCCTGGCTAGACACCGGCACGCACGAAAGCTTGATTGAAGCCAGTAACTTCATACAGACCATAGAGCATAGGCAGGGATTAAAAGTTTGTTGCCCGGAAGAGATCGCCTATTTCAAAGGCTACATCAATGCCGAACAATTGGATAAGCTGGCCCAGCCTTTGGCTAAAAGTGCCTATGGCCAGTATTTATTGCGTCTTTTAAACGATAGGGCACGATTTTGAAAGTAATACAAACGGCTATTCCGGATGTGCTTATCATTGAGCCTAAGGTGTTTGGTGACCAGCGCGGCTTTTTTTTCGAGAGCTTTAACCGTCGGCAATTTGCTCAATTGCTAGGCCGTGAGCTGGATTTTGTTCAAGACAACCATAGCCGTTCTGAAAAAAATGTATTGCGTGGCCTGCATTACCAAATACAGCAGCCGCAGGGTAAGTTGGTTAGGGTAATTCAAGGCGCGGTGTTTGATGTGGCTTTGGATATTCGTAAAAGCTCGCCCACTTTTGGTCAGCACCTGGCCATCGAATTGTCGGCGGAAAATCAGCGTATGTTGTGGGTGCCAGAAGGCTTTGCGCACGGATTTTTAGTCACATCACCGTCGGCTGAATTTCTCTATAAAACCACGGATTACTACGCGCCAGAATTTGAACGCAGCATAGCATGGAACGACCCAGCCTTATCCATCGCATGGCCTTTACAAGGCCTACCCAGTTTGTCAGCTAAAGATCAACAGGCGGTATTGTTGTCTGATGCGCAGTGCTACGCCTAAATCAAAACACGGCGCATTTAAAAAAGCAGCCCAATTTACTTAGGCTGTAAAACACGGCAAATAATAGTGGCATTACTCAAGCGTGCTTGCTTAGGCATAGCCGGTGCGCCTTGGATAGGCGAGGCTTTTCTGCGATAATGGCGTTTTAATTATTTTGAGAGCTCAAGCAAATGGCACAATTTGATAATGTCAGTGTTAAGAAGAAAGCCAACATCTATTTTGATGGCAAGTGCGTCAGTCACACGGTGATGTTTCCAAACGGCACGCGCAGCACCATAGGCGTCATTTTCCCAGGGACCTTAACATTCAATACAGTCGCACCAGAATTAATGGAAATTAATTTGGGCGCTTGTAAAGTACGCCTTAACGGTGAGACGAATTGGACCGCGTATACAGCGGGCGATAAATTCACCGTGCCAGCCAATTCAAGTTTTGATATCGATGTGAGTGAAACGCTGGATTACGTTTGCCATTTTGAGTAAGCCCTGTTGCTAAGTAAGTGCAGGGTTTTAAGGAGAGAAAATGCCTAGTTTTGATATTTCATCTGAAGTGGACATGGTGGCGTTAAAAAATGCCATAGACACGGCCGGTAAGCAAATTACCAACCGTTATGATTTTAAAGGCACGTCGGCCAAAGTCGAGTTGAACGAAAAAGACAGCATCATTACCTTGTTTGGCGATAACGATTTCCAGTTGGATCAAATTAAAGACATTTTATTGCCTGGCATGGAAAAAAAAGAGCCGGATTCGACCAAGCGCCTAGAGCATAAAGACGTGCAAAAGGTAGGCGGCAATAAGGTTAAGCAAGAACTTAAAATCAAAGACGGCATAGACAGTGACTTGGCTAAGCGCATCAGCAAGCTGATTAAGGATTCGGGTTTAAAGGTGCAGGCCAGCATACAAGGCGATACGGTGCGAGTGAACGGTGCTAAGCGCGATCTTCTGCAAGAGGCGATCGCCTTCGTAAAAAAATCGGTCACCGATTTTCCTTTGCAGTTTGGTAATTTTAGAGATTAAGAAAACCGTGCGCCTTGCTTGAATTTATAGCAGGGTGACACTTTAAGGTTCAGGTTATAAAAATATGGCAAAAACGCTGTACGATAAATTGTTCGATAGTCACGTGGTGCACGAAGAAAATGGCGCCGCTTTGATATACATAGACCGCCATTTGGTGCATGAAGTCACGAGCCCGCAAGCGTTTGAAGGCTTGCGTTTAGCTCAGCGTAAACCTTGGCGTATTCAATCCATAGTGGCGACGGCCGACCATAACACGCCTACCAATGGCTGGGATAAAGGCTTGGCTGGGATTGCTGATCCGATAGCTCGCTTGCAAATTGAAACCCTGACGGAGAACATTGCGGAATTTGGTGCTAAGGCCTATTTCCCATTCATGGATGCGCGGCAAGGCATAGTGCATGTGGTCGGCCCAGAGCAGGGCGCGACTTTGCCTGGCATGACCGTGGTGTGTGGCGATTCACACACCAGTACGCACGGCGCTTTTGGTGCTTTGGCGCACGGCATAGGCACCTCCGAGGTTGAGCACGTGATGGCGACGCAATGCCTAGTGCAAAAAAAATCCAAAGCCATGCAAGTCTTGGTGGAAGGCCAGTTAGGCCCTATGGTCACGGCTAAGGACGTGGCCTTGGCCGTCATAGGTAAAACTGGGACGGCTGGCGGCAATGGCTATGCCATAGAATTTGCCGGTTCGGCCATCCGTGGCTTATCCATGGAAGGGCGTATGACCTTGTGCAATATGGCCATTGAAGCGGGTGCGCGTGCTGGTATGGTGGCGGTAGACGATACCACCATTGATTATGTCAAAGGCCGGCCTTATGCTCCTAAAGAAGAACAGTGGGATGCCGCCGTGGCTTATTGGCGTACTTTACACTCCGATGCAGACGCTAAATTTGATGCTGTGGTGCGATTAAAAGCCGAAGACATTAAGCCGCAAGTGAGCTGGGGTACTTCGCCAGAAATGGTGGTGGCCATTGATGGCCGTGTGCCCAGCTTGGACATGGCTAAAAATGAGGTGCAAAAAGCCGATTGGGAGCGTGCATACGCATACATGGGCTTAAAACCCAACACCCTGATCAGTGAAATCAGCATAGATAAAGTATTCATAGGCTCTTGTACCAACTCGCGTATTGAAGACCTGCGTGCCGCCGCTGCAGTAGCTAAAGGCAAGCGCATCGCGGCCAATGTTAAATTGGCTTTGGTGGTGCCTGGTTCCGGTTTGGTGAAAGCCCAGGCCGAACAAGAAGGTTTGGATAAAATATTTACGGCAGCCGGCTTTGAGTGGCGTCAACCCGGTTGTTCCATGTGCTTGGCGATGAACGCTGATCGCTTAGAAGCTGGCGAGCGTTGTGCTTCAACCTCCAACCGAAATTTTGAAGGCCGACAAGGCCAGGGTGGTCGTACGCATTTGGTTAGTCCGGCCATGGCTGCTGCCGCTGCTATTGCTGGTCATTTTGTCGATGTAAGCCAGGACTAGATGCTGTTAGATAAGTGCCATTAAAGAAGAGGTAGCCATGAAGAAATTAGCTGTTTTATTAACTTTTGCCGCGCTGTTGTCTGCTTGCAATACCCTGCAAGGTATTGGTAAAGACATAGAAAAAGGTGGCGAGGCTATACAGAACTCAACCAAATAAAAGAGCAATATACTATGCAAGCTTTCACCCAATTAAATGGTTTAGTCGTGCCTTTAGATAGAGCCAACGTTGACACGGATGCGATTATTCCCAAGCAATTTTTGAAGTCGATTAAACGCTCCGGTTTTGGCGTCAATGCCTTTGATGAATGGCGTTATTTAGACCATGGCGAGCCTGGTATGGATAATAGCCTACGTAAAATTAATCCGGATTTTGTGCTGAATCAAGCGCGCTATCAAGGCGCCAGTATCTTGCTTACCCGGGAAAACTTTGGCTGCGGCTCCAGTCGCGAACACGCCCCATGGGCATTGGAAGACTACGGTTTTAGAGTCATCATCGCTTCGAGCTACGCCGATATTTTTTATAACAATTGTTTTAAAAATGGCATGCTGCCTATCGTGCTCAGCGCTGACATTATCGACACTTTATTTAAACAAGTGGCCAACGCACCAGGCTATAAATTGCAGGTCGATTTAGCTGAACAAACCGTCAGCACGCCAGCTGGTGAAAGCTTTAGCTTCAACGTGGATGCGTTTCGTAAGCATTGCTTACTGAATGGCTTGGATGACATAGGCCTAACCATGCAGCACCAAGATAAAATTAAAGCCTTTGAGGCCAAGCATCAGCAAGCCCAGCCTTGGCTTTTTAATTAAGCTGGCATGAAATACACCCAGTAACTACTAACCATTAAATCAAGACATACAAAATAACAGACGGAAAAAAGATGATGAAATTAGCGATATTGCCAGGCGATGGCATAGGACCTGAAATTGTGGCCCAGGCAGTGAAAGTATTAAATGCCCTTAACTTAGACCTAAGCATGACCGAGGCCCCCATAGGCGGGGCTGGTTATGAAGCCGCTGGTGATCCGTTGCCTGACGCTACTTTGCAATTGGCTTTGGAATCCGATGCTGTTTTGTTGGGGGCGGTGGGTGATTGGAAATACGACAAATTGGAGCGTCATTTGCGTCCTGAACGTGGCTTGTTGCGTATACGTAAAGCCTTGAATTTATTTGCTAATTTACGTCCGGCATTGCTCTACCCTGAATTGGCTGGGGCGTCCACGCTAAAACCAGAAGTGGTTTCTGGTTTGGATGTCATGATCGTGCGGGAGTTAACCGGCGACATTTATTTTGGCCAACCGCGCGGTATCAGCACATTGCCTAACGGCGAGCGCGAAGGCATTAATACCATGCGTTACTGCGAGTCAGAAATTCGTCGTATTGGTAGGGTGGCGTTTGACATCGCCATGAAGCGCCGTCAACCTGGTCAAAAAGCAAAAGTCTGTTCCGTAGACAAAGCCAATGTATTGGAAACCACTGAGCTATGGCGTCAAGTTATGATAGAGCTGTCTGCTGAGTACCCTGAAGTGGAATTGAGCCATATGTACGTTGATAATGCCGCCATGCAATTGATACGCGCGCCTAAGCAATTTGATGTGATGGTGACGGGCAACATTTTTGGCGACATTCTTTCCGATGAAGCGTCCATGCTAACTGGCTCCATAGGGATGTTGCCATCGGCTTCGCTGGATGAAAATAACAAAGGTATGTACGAACCTAGTCATGGTTCTGCGCCAGACATTGCAGGCAAAAACATAGCCAACCCGCTAGCCACCATTTTGTCTGCGGCCATGATGTTGCGCTATACCTTTAACGATGAAAACAATGCCTTGCGCATAGAAAATGCCGTTAAAAAAGCCTTGGCGCAAGGCTATAGAACGGCTGACATTGCGACCGATGGTTGCATGCAGGTAGGTTGTAACGAGATGGGCGATGCGGTCGTGGCCGCATTGTAGCGCCAGCTGGACGTGGTAAAAATTAATAGGCAGTGTAAAAATTAGGATGAAGCGTATGTTAAAGGTTGGATTGGTCGGTTGGCGTGGCATGGTAGGTTCGGTGCTTATGCAGCGCATGCTGGAAGAGCAAGATTTTGCTTTAATAGACCCGCAATTTTTTACCACCTCGCAAATTGGCGCGGCCGCACCTAATGTCGGCAAAGACACGCCGCCTTTGCAAGACGCCATGAGTGTGTCTGCTCTAAAAGCCATGGACGTGATTATTTCCTGTCAAGGCGGCGATTACACCAGTGAGGTATTTCCTAAATTGCGCGCTGACGGCTGGACTGGCCATTGGGTAGATGCGGCTTCCACCTTGCGTATGGAAAAAGACGCGGTGATAGTGCTTGATCCAGTCAATATGCATGTCATACAAGAGGCGTATGCGGCCGGCAACAAAAACTGGGTAGGCGGCAATTGCACCGTGTCCTTAATGTTGATGGCCTTAAATGGCTTATTTAAAGCCGATTTGGTGGAATGGGCAACGTCCATGACCTACCAAGCGGCATCCGGTGCTGGCGCACAAAACATGCGTGAATTGTTGCGTCAAATGGGTGCGGCCCATGCCTCTGTTAGCACTTTATTAGCAGACCCAGCCTCGGCCATTTTAGACATAGACCGTAAGGTGGCGGCTAGCTTGCGCGATGCTAGCTTCCCTACGGAAAATTTTGGCGTGGCCCTGGCCGGCAGCTTAATTCCATGGATAGATAAAGACTTGGACAATGGCCAAAGCAAAGAAGAATGGAAAGGCGGCGCAGAGACCAATAAAATTTTAGGTCGTGAAGCACGGCCCATTTTAATCGATGGCCTGTGTGTGCGCATCGGCGCCATGCGTTGCCATAGCCAAGCATTAACCATCAAGCTAACTAAAAATGTACCCTTAGACGAAATAGAGCAAATGCTGGCTGAGGCGAATCCCTGGGCAAAAGTAGTCCCCAACCAACGTGAGGCCAGCATGCGTGAATTAACCCCAGCGGCCGTTACAGGGGGGTTGAATACCCCGGTTGGCCGTTTGCGTAAATTGAGCATGGGCGGTGACTACCTATCGGCCTTTACTGTCGGTGATCAATTGCTTTGGGGTGCGGCCGAGCCTTTACGCCGTATGTTGCGTATCTTAATTGAACAATAATGGTGGGTGGGCTGTGCGCAACTCTAAATTAGTGCAAATACTGTCCTTGCTGTGCATGCTGCTGGCACCCTTAAGCCATGCCGCCAGTTTGGGTAATTTGGCGCTCAGTTCCAGCCTAGGTGAGCCCTTGCTAGCTGAAGTCGAAATTCAGTTGGAGGCACAAGAATCCTTGAGTGATTTGCAAGCGGCACTGGCCTCCGAACAAGCTTACGCTAAGCAAGGCATACACTACCAAGCCTATTACAGCGATGTCAAAGTGGAATTGCAAAAAAACGCGCAGGGGCAGCCGCTATTAAAGCTAAGCTCCAGTTTGCCTATCAATGAACCGTATTTGGATGTGCTGATACAACTGGATTGGTCTGCCGGTCGCTCGCAAAAGCAATACATTGTGTTATTAGATCCAGCACAACCGGCCCAAGCGGAGCCTGAGGCTATAGCAGCGCCCTTGGCCAATGATGCCGCTAATGGCGATGCAGCAAATGCTAATGCAATAGATGAAGTGCAAAGCACCATGCTGCCAGATCAAACCAGTGCGCCACTGCCATTAGCCATGACCAGTAAGCCGGGTGATACCTTGTATAGCCTGGCTCGTGCCATGCAGCCAGAAGGGGTCAGTCTGGATCAAATGTTATTGGGCTTGTACCAAGCCAATCCAAACGCCTTTATGGCTGGCAACATGAACCGATTAAAAGCCGGTCAGACCATTAGCCTGCCATCGCAATCCGTCTTGTTGGCTACCCAAGCAGATCAAGCCGCCGCTGAAGTCAAATTGCACACAGCCAATTGGCAAGCCTATCGCGCTGCCTTAGCCAATAAAGTGTTAAGTCTAGCCGCTCAGCCCGACGCGGTGCAGAAACAATCCGCGTCTGGCAAAATCGCCACGGCCAACGATCAAGCTAGCGCAGTCAAAGCCGCTAATAATGACGTGCTTAAATTAAGTGCAGGCGACAAGGATGCCGCTAAGGCGGCGGATGCCAAAGTGTTGGCATTGCAAGAAGACGCCACGGCGCGTGAAAAATCCCTGCAAGAATCAGAAGCGCGAGCCCAAGCACTGCAAAAACAAATTAAAGACATGCAGCAGTTGTTGCAGTTAAAAAATCAATCCATGGCAGAACTGCAAAAACGTGCCACCGATGCCAAGCAGGCCATGTCAGCCAAAGCCAGCAAAAAAAGAGCGGCATGGGCCGATTGGTTGGTTTTATCCTTAACCTTGCTGGCCATCCTGGCGGCATTTACCTGGTTGAGCCGTAGCAATAAACGCCGGGAAAATTTACTGGCTTTTAAAAGCACCGCCCTGGTTAACGATTTGCCCGTCTTGTTGCCTGTCTTGCAAGCCTGCCCTAAGGCTGAACCAGTTAACACAATGGCAACAGCTGTTGAAGATGAAGCGCAAGCACTTGATTTGGCTGGCTTAGACCTTGATTTGACCAAGCCAGCAGCCATTGCTGCTAGCGAGGCTGAGCCAGCAACTAAACCCATAAAAGCCAAGCCGATAAAAGCCAAGCCGATAAAAGCCAAGCCCATAGAAACCAAGCTTAAGAAAAAAACGGCGGTCACCAGCTTTATTAAAACCGATGCCAATGAAGTGTCAGTGCCAGAGGGTGACATGGAAATCATACGCATAGACCTGTCAGCGATCAGTTTGGATTTGAGTGGCACAGAAGATGAATTGACCCTAGCCAACGCCATCGTGCCCAGTACAAAAACGCCAAACGCCAGCGAGACCTAAGGTCAGCCGGGGCGCGTATTTTCATGCATCCATTTGTAAAAATAGCCGGTTTTTTCTTTTTATTGCTGTTATTGCCATTGCTCAGCGCGACTTATCTCCTGTTGCTTTGCAGCTTAATTTGCATGCTGGCTGCCCGCTTAAATTTTAAGCATTTTTCTCGCCTGTTAAAGCGTATGCGCTGGTTGTTTATGTCCTTGCTGTTGGTCTATGCCTATGCCACGCCGGGCGAATACCTTAGCTTTTTACCGCTCAATATTGCACCCAGTTACGAAGGCCTAAGCATGGGCATGCTGCAAATTGCTAGGCTATTGATTGCTATTGCTGGTTTATCAGCCTTGTTTGCCAGCAGTTCTCAAGCCCATTTAATGGCCGGCTTGTCGATTATGTTGTCGCCACTAAAGATGCTAGGCATGGATGTGGAGCGATTTACCACGCGATTGCTGCTTACCTTGCACTACGTTGAGCAGATGGCGGTGGCTGAAAAACTTAAATTGAATTTTTCCCAGTTGGACAGAGCGGCCTTGGATGTTAATGAGGCCGACATGAATCAAGCTCTGTTTTTAGAGCAGCCCTTATTTAGCTGGTCAGATAAAACCATACTGTGTTTGATGCTTATGGCTGTGATGGCATGGGTTTTTACTAAGTTTGCCTGCCTGGATAGCGCATTCAAGGTGTGGCCAGCATGAGATTGGCCTTGGGGGTAGCTTATGACGGGGCCGGTTTTTGTGGCTGGCAAAGTCAGCCCGCCGCATGCGGTGTACAAGATGCCTTGGAATTGGCCATCGCTAACATAGCGCAGCACCCGGTGCGCTTGCATGCGGCAGGCCGTACCGATACCGGCGTGCATGGATTGGGTCAAGTGGTGCATTTTGATACGCACGCTGACAGGCCTATTTCTGCTTGGGTGCGCGGGGTAAATGCTTATTTGCCTAGTAGCGTACGGGTGGAATGGGCGCATGAAGTGACTAATGATTTTCATGCACGTTTTTCTGCACTGGCGCGCAGTTACCAATACCTTTTGTATAACGCACCGGTGAACTCAGCACTAATGGCCAGCAAAGCCGGCTGGTTTCATTTGCCGCTCAATGTGGAAGCTATGGCGCAGGCCGCCACCTATTTAATCGGTGAGCATGATTTCAGTGCATTTCGTGCAGCCGAATGCCAAGCAAAAACGGCCATCAGAACCATGACGACAGCGACCGTGCAAGCGCATGGGCCTTATGTCGTGTTTGATTTCACGGCAAACGCCTATTTGCAACACCAGGTTCGCAATATGGTCGGGGCCTTAGTCTACATAGGCAAAGGGGCGCACCCGCCATCCTATATGCAGGCTTTATTGCAACAGCATGATCGTAATCTAGCGCCACCTACTTTTTCTCCCGCGGGTCTGTATTTGACGCAAGTTCGTTATGCGGAAAAATGGGCTTTGCCCACGCTTAAAAACGATGCAAAATCCCTCTGCTTAGTGATTTAAGCGTTACAATAGCGCTACGATGAAATTGGCCATGGCCCATGCTTAGAGTGAGAACTGTCGATTGAGAACCCGAGTTAAAATTTGTGGCATAACGCGTTTGCAAGATGCGCTTGCTGCCGTGACTGCTGGCGCCGATGCCATAGGTTTGGTGTTTTATGCCGACAGCCCGCGTAACGTTAGCTTGGCTCAAGCGGCAGAACTTAGTCGTCAAGTGCCTGCATTTGTCAGCGTTGTTGGTTTGTTTGTGGACGCGGCGCCTGATTTTATACGCAGCGTGCTAGCCGCTGTGCCCTTAGATGTGCTGCAGTTTCATGGCGATGAAACGCCAGAACAATGCGCGAGCTATGGCTTGCCTTTTATCAAAGCAATACGGGTGAAGCCGCAGACAAATTTGTTACAATGTGCAAAAGATTTCTCAAGCGCAAAAGCTTTGTTGTTGGATACTTATACGCCAGGGGTGGCAGGTGGCACTGGTCACGCATTTGATTGGAACTTAATCCCAGCAACAATGACCAGAGACAGGCCTAGTGGCATGCCTGTGCTTATATTGGCTGGCGGTTTAAGTGCCGATAATGTGGCTTCGGCAATTCAACAAACTCAAGCTTATGCGGTGGACGTCAGTGGTGGCGTGGAATCGGCTAAAGGCATTAAGGATACGGCTAAAATTGCCGGCTTTATGCGGGCAGTGTATGGGCTGGCTTAAGCGCCAAGTGGTGATTCTAAGTACCGATTTTAAGTGGCGATTCTAAGTAGCGCTTAGTCAATAATTAAACGTGGGGAAGAAACATGCAGCTTTATGATATGCCAGATGCACGTGGCCATTTTGGTCAGTACGGTGGTACATTCGTTGCCGAAACTTTGGTGGAGGCCTTGGAAGAATTACGCGTGATGTATGAAAAATACCGTCACGATCCGGTATTTTTAGCCGAATACGCCTACGATTTAAAACATTTTGTCGGTCGCCCCAGTCCGATCTACCATGCAAAACGCTTGTCCGATAAAGTGGGTGGTGCGCAGATTTATTTGAAGCGGGAAGATTTAAACCACACCGGTGCACATAAAATCAACAACACCATAGGCCAAGCCTTATTGGCTAAACGCATGGGTAAGCCGCGCGTGATTGCCGAAACCGGCGCGGGTCAACACGGCGTGGCCACGGCTACCATAGCTGCTAGATTGGGTTTGGAATGCGTGGTTTACATGGGCAGTGAAGACGTTAAACGGCAAGCGCCGAATGTCTTTAGGATGAAACTCTTGGGTGCCACCGTGGTGCCTGTTGAGAGTGGCTCTAAAACGCTGAAAGATGCGCTTAATGAAGCCATGCGCGATTGGGTAACCAATGTGCACAATACTTTTTACATCATAGGCACGGTGGCAGGCCCGCATCCTTACCCTATGATGGTGCGTGATTTCCAAGCCGTTATCGGTGTGGAAGCCAAGCAACAAATGATGGAGATGGTGGGCCATCAACCAGAAGCCGTGGTGGCTTGCGTGGGTGGTGGTTCGAATGCCATGGGTATTTTTTATCCCTACATTGATGTGCCGAATGTGCGCTTGATAGGCGTTGAGGCGGCTGGTTTGGGCATGGAAACGGGCAAGCATGCTGCGCCGTTGACGGCTAACAGTGCGGTAGGGGTGTTGCATGGCAATCGTACCTACCTAATGCAAGATGCCGATGGCAACATTATCGAAACGCATTCCATTTCGGCTGGTTTGGATTACCCCGGTGTGGGTCCTGAGCATGCTTGGTTGAAAGACATCAAGCGTGCCGAATACGTAGCAGTGACGGACGATGAAGCGATGGCGGCATTCCATAATTTATGCCGTACGGAAGGCATCATTCCTGCGCTGGAATCCAGCCATGCCTTAGCCTACGCAGAAAAGTTAGCCAAAACCATGAGTAAAGATAAGATTGTTTTGGTGAATTTATCCGGTCGTGGCGACAAAGACATCAATACCGTGGCTAAATTGGCTAACATTACGCTTTAATTTTCATACCATTAACCCTAACTGACGACCACTATGTCTAGAATTAAAACCGTATTCGCTACCCTTAAACAGCAAGGCAAGACTGCTTTGATTCCATACATCACGGCCGGCGATCCCCATCCTAAGTTTACCGTTAGCTTGATGCACACCTTGGTTGAACACGGTGCGGACATGATAGAGTTGGGCGTGCCATTTTCCGACCCCATGGCCGATGGCCCAGTCATACAGCGCGCCAGTGAGCGCGCTTTGCTGCACAAAGTGGGCTTGACGGCGGTATTGGACATGGTTAAAAGCTTTAGGCAAACCGATCAAGTGACGCCTATTATTTTAATGGGCTACGCCAACCCCATAGAGGCGGTGGGTGCCGTGGTCTTTGCTGACAGAGCCAAAGCGGCCGATGTGGACGGGGTGATTACCGTGGATTACCCGCCAGAAGAGTGTGGCGATTTTGTTAAAGAATTACGCGCGCGGGATATTGACCCAGTATTTTTGTTGTCGCCGACCACGGATGCCAAGCGCGTTGAACTCATCGTTAATCAAGCCAGTGGTTTTGTTTATTATGTATCACTTAAAGGTGTCACCGGCGCAGCTAATTTAGACATCGTGGAAGTGGCAGGGCGAGTCGCTAGCATACGCGAGCAAACCAATTTGCCGGTGGGTGTGGGTTTTGGCATACGAGATGCCGCCACAGCCAAGGCCACGGCCGCTATCGCGGATGCGGTGGTGGTGGGCAGTCGCATGGTGCAAGCAATAGAAGCTTCTAATGAAGCTAATTTATTAAGCAATGTGGCGGCTTTGATGACGGAATTAAAAACGGCAGTGGATGCGGCCTAAACTAAAATTTAGCATTAGATAAGGATAAGTCAGATGAGTTGGTTAAATAAATTACCGCAAAAAATTAAACGCGTGGTGGGCCATGATAAAAAAACCGTGCCTGAAGGCTTGTGGAGTAAATGCCCTGCTTGCCAAACCGTGCTGTATAAAAAAGACTTGGAAGACAACGCCGAGGTTTGCCCTAAGTGTGCGCATCACAACCGCATCAGTGCGCGTGAGCGAATTGCCCTTTTATTGGATGCAGAAAATCAATTTGAAATTGGGGCGTCGGTTCAACCCATAGACCCGTTAAAATTTAAAGACAGCAAATCGTATGCCGAGCGCATCGTTGAATCGCAAAAAGCCGTGGCCGAAAAAGACGCGCTTGTGGTAATGCAAGGCAGCATTAAGAACGTGCCTGCAGTGGTGGCGGCGTTTGAATTTAAATTTATGGGCGGTTCCATGGGCTCAGTGGTAGGCGAACGTTTTGTGCGCGGTGTGCAGACCGCCATAGACAATAAAATGGCGTTTGTATGCGTGTCGGCCAGTGGCGGTGCGCGTATGCAGGAAGGTTTGCTGTCGCTAATGCAAATGGCTAAAACCAGTGCTGCGCTCACCCAGTTGAGTAAAGCTGGCTTGCCTTTTGTGTCTGTTTTGACGGATCCCACCATGGGCGGCGTTTCTGCCAGCTTCGCCATGTTGGGTGATGTAATTGTTGCGGAACCTCAAGCCTTAATTGGCTTTGCTGGTCCTCGTGTGATTGAACAAACGGTGCGTGAAACCTTGCCAGACGGATTTCAACGCGCGGAATTTTTACTCGAGCACGGCGCCATTGATTTGATCGTGGACAGACGTGAAATGCGTGATAAGTTGGCCAATGTATTGGCTAATTTAATGCGTTTGCCGGTGGCAGCTTAACTATTTATTACTAAGCCGTTGGCCACTTTTAGGCCAACGCATTTCTTGCCAGACTAAAGGTCTTAGCCATTTCTAACGAGATCCCCAGTACAGAGTTTGAAGCTAAAGACTTGGCCACTTGGCTAAGCTACATAGAAAGTTTGCACCCCAAATCCATCGCCATGGGTTTGGATAGAGTGAATCTAATGGTAGATCGCTTGCAATTGCAAACACCATTCCCACTGATTACCGTAGGCGGAACCAATGGCAAGGGGTCTACCTGTGCCATGTTGGAGCAAATCTATCTGCAAGCAGGTTATCAGGTGGGCTGCTATACCTCACCGCATATTCTGCGTTATAACGAGCGTGTACGCGTGGGCGGTTCACCTGTTAGTGATGCCATCCTTTGCCGTGCGTTTAGCGTGGTTGAACAGGCCAGACGTATAGAGCCGGCCATAGATTTAACCTATTTTGAAGTGGGCACCCTGGCCGCCATTTGGCATTTCATGCAAGCCGGTGTGGACGTGGCGGTGCTGGAGATTGGTCTAGGTGGCAGGCTGGATGCGGTCAATGCGTTTAACCCGAGTTGCAGTATCGTCACCAGCGTTGATTTGGATCACCAAGAATTTTTAGGGGACACGCGTGAGGCGATAGGCTATGAGAAAGCCGGAATTTTTCGTCCCGGCGTGCCAGCAATCTACGGTGACAATAACCCACCTGAGCGTTTGCTTAAACATGCTAATGCGATTGCTGCCCCGTTGGCGTGTTGGGCTAAGGATTTTTCTGTTAGCGTGGAAAACAATGGTTGGCATTACCAGTTGCATAATAAAACACGTTATAGCTTGCCCATGCCAGCGTTGCTGGGGGCGTATCAGCTAAATAATGCTGCCTGTGCCGTGGCCGCAGTCGATGCCTTACAAGAACGTTTGCCGGTAGCGCAGGAAAATATAGCTGTGGCGCTACGCAACCTCAAGCTGGCTGGGCGTTTCCAAATTCTCCAGCCGTCGCATGCTGGTACTAAGCACGCTAGGCTGATACTGGATGTTGCACATAATCCGCACGCAGCTCGGGCCTTGGCTAGCAATTTGCAGACCATGCGCAGTCGCGCCGATGTTGCAAAAGTCGGTAAAACCTATGCGGTGTTTGCCATGCTGGCAGATAAAGACTGCGAGGGCGTGATAGCTGCGCTTAAAGATGAAATAGATGCTTGGTATGTGGCCGATACAGCCAATGCGCGCGGTGCCCTAGCACATGATTTAGCCCAACAAATTCGGCGTATAAGCGATGGATCGACCATTAAAACCTTTGGCAGTGCAGATAAAGCCTATATTCAAGCTTGCATTGATATAGAAGCCTGTATGGATGCAAATGAAAATG
Organism: uncultured Methylotenera sp.; assembly: GCA_964400215.1. GTDB lineage: Bacteria > Pseudomonadota > Gammaproteobacteria > Burkholderiales > Methylophilaceae > Methylotenera. The sequence goes on from CAYNSY010000001.1 coordinate 323,038, forward strand.
ATAAAATAATCGTGTTTGGTTCATTCTTTACTGTTGCCAGCGTAATGCAAATATTGCCTAATAACGCTGTATGAATGAAGTGCTAAATCAAATTCATTTTTAAGCCCAACCCATTTTAAGGAAAGCAGCAATGCCACCTGATGCAGACCATGATCAAGAATTAAGTTTGAAAAAGCGCGCTAGGCGTCGTTTGGTTGGCGCCATAGGCTTGGTTTTGTTAATGGTGCTGGTGTTGCCCATGGTTTTGCAAGACCGCGCCAGTTTAGCGCCTAAGCAAGCCATTAAGATCACCATGGCAGGGGAAGATGCCGGCGTTGTTGAACCGCTTAGCCCCCCAGTGCCGCTTGCGGCACCGCCAGCACCGCTGGTCATGCCGCTCCCTAGCGATGCAGTCAATCCACAGAATGATACAAGTGATGCGGCTGCTAACAATGCCGCGACAGAGAAGCCTACGGTGCCGACCGAGCTTGCGGCAACTAAGCCTGCCAGTGCGCCTGTTGAACTTAAACCGGTTGAACTCAAACCAGTCGAAGCAAAAGCAAAGTCAGTCTCGCCTGTGACGGCAAAAGTAGCCGACAATGCAGTGGATAAAGCCAGCTTTGCTATCCAAATAGGGGTGTATTCATCCATGGCCAGCGTGACTGAACTGGAAGCCAAATTGAATCAAGCCGGTTATAGCCCCTCAGTTAAAAAAGTGGCCACGGACAAAGGTGAGAAAATACGCTTAAGAACCGGCAATTACCCGACCAGGCAGCAAGCTGCAGAGGCCATGCTTAAATTGCAAGCCCTAGGCATGCCGGGCATGGTGGTGGCAAATGATTGAGTTGTACAGCCTATGTCTGAAAGTCCCTCATGACTAGTTTTGACTACCTAGTTCTGGCGATCTTAGGCCTGTCCATAGTCTTGAGCGTGATGCGAGGCTTGGTATTGGAAGCTTTGTCTATCGTGGGTTGGGTGTTGGCATTCTTTGTCGCTAAAAGTTATGCCAGTCAATTGGTGCCCATGATGCCGGAAGCTATTCCAACAGAGTCCTTGCGTGTCATGGCTGCTTTTATCATGGTTTTTTTGGCCACCTTACTTATCAGCAGTTTGCTCTCTATTGCGCTGGCCAGTCTGTTTAAGAAGTTAGGCTTGGGCTGGCTTAACCGTGTCCTAGGTGGCTTGTTTGGTTTAAGCCGTGGCATCATCATAGTTTGTCTGTTGGTTTTTCTAGCCGGCATGACCAGTTTGCCTCAGGACGAGCGTTGGCGAGATGCCATGTTTAGCGCACCGTTTGAGGCCTTGGTGGGGTATATTTTGCCTTGGGTGCCAGACAACATTAGGCTATACGTTAAGTACGATTAGCAGGCTTTATGCTGGCCTTAGCAGTGGCTGGCATAGGTTTAAACGCAATTTACACGTATTTATTACATAGAATTTATTATTTAAGGCTACATCCATGTGCGGAATCATAGGTATTGTTGGTAAAAACCCAGTTAACCAATTGCTGTACGATGGTTTGCTGGTGTTGCAGCATAGAGGTCAAGATGCTGCAGGCATCGTGACTACCGACGGCAATACCTTTTTCATGCATAAAAACAATGGCTTGGTGAAGGACGTATTTCAAACACGCCATATGCGTAGCTTGGTCGGCAATGTTGGTATAGGCCATGTGCGTTATCCTACTGCCGGTTCATCCAGCGCGGCAGAAGCGCAGCCTTTTTATGTCAACTCACCATTCGGTATCGTGTTGGGCCATAACGGCAACCTGACCAATTCCGATCAATTAAAATCCGAAATGTTTAGGCAGGATCTACGCCACATCAACACCAATTCCGATTCGGAAGTTTTGTTGAATGTGTTGGCGCATGAGATTGAGCAAACCTCACGCAACGCTGTCCTCAATACTGACATGACCTTCGATGCCGTGGCCGGTGTGCACAGACGCTGCAAGGGTGCCTACGCCGTAGTCGCCATGATAGCTAACTTTGGTTTGTTGGCGTTTCGTGATCCGAATGGCATACGTCCATTGGTGATAGGTAAAGCTGAAACCGATAAAGGCACGGAATACATAGTGGCCTCAGAAAGCGTGGCTTTGGATGTGCTTGGCTTTACGCTGGTTCGCGATGTGGCGCCGGGTGAGGCGATATTTATTGACATGCACGGTAATTTTTTCAGCCGCCAATGTGCTGAGCAAGCCAAGCTCAATCCCTGTATATTTGAGTACGTTTATTTAGCTCGACCCGATTCAGTTATCGATGATGTGTCTGTTTACCAGACCCGTTTGGACATGGGTAAAACCTTGGCTGAAAAGATTAAGCGTGAATGGGCGGATAAGAAAATTGATGTGGTGATTCCCATTCCTGATACCAGTCGCCCCAGCGCCTTGCAGGTAGGTATTGCGCTCGGCTTGGATTACCGCGAAGGTTTTATTAAAAACCGTTACATAGGCCGTACCTTCATCATGCCAGGTCAAGCCTTGAGAAAGAAATCAGTCAGGCAAAAGCTCAATCCCATAGGCATAGAATTTAAGGGTAAAAATGTCTTGCTGGTTGACGATTCCATTGTGCGTGGTACTACCTCGCAACAAATAGTGCAGATGGCCAGAGATGCTGGCGCGAACAAGGTTTACTTTGCTTCAGCGGCGCCGCCGGTGCGCTTTCCTAATGTGTATGGCATAGACATGCCTAGTCGTGATGAATTGTTAGCAACAGGCCGAACTGACGAGGAGATATGCCGAGAAATTGGGGCTGATGCCTTAATCTACCAAGATTTGCATGCCTTGGTGGATGTGGTTAAGCAAAGCAACCCAAGCATAGTGGATTTTGATTGTTCCTGTTTTGATGGCAAATACGTGACTGGCGACATTAGCGAGGCTTATCTGGCCAACATAGAATCGGCCCGTGGCGACGTTAATAAAAAGCAAAAACCAACCAATGCTAGCACGCAGATTGATTTGAATTTAATCGACAGCTTTGAGGATGGGGCGGCTGATTAAAAAAGCGTCTTGACGGCGTGCCTGCATAGGCATACCATGCATTTGCGCTGATTTGAGTGACTCAACTTAAACAAAGTCTTACTCAGCTTGCGGGCGCATTATAAACACAGCTAAAGCGAGTTACAAAAACCCGTTTAGCTAAATGCCTAGACGGGTTTTTTAACGTCTGTATACCATGGGAATATTATGACTAAGAACACATTTCACCCACAAACCTTATCGGTACGCGCCGGCAGTGAAATGACTGCCTACGGCGAAAATTCCGAAGCCTTGTTTTTAAACTCCAGCTTTCGCTTTGATAGCGCAGCGCAGGCTGCTGCACGTTTTGGCGGTACGGAACCGGGCAACATTTATTCGCGTTTCACCAACCCCACTGTCACTATGTTTCAAAATAAACTGGCGGCATTGGAGGGGGCGGAACAATGCGTGGCCACGTCAAGTGGCATGTCGGCTATTCTGGCTTGTGTAATGGCGCTGTGCAGTGCCGGCGATCATATCGTCGCGTCACGCAGTATTTTTGGTACCAGTGTGCAATTGTTTAGCAACATCCTTGCACGCTGGGGCCTGCAAGTAAGCTTTGTTTCGCTAACCGATTTGAACGAATGGCAATCTGCTGTGAGCGGCAACACCAAGCTGTTTTTTGTTGAAACGCCATCCAATCCCTTGACTGAAGTTTGCGACATTAAAGCTTTGGCCGACATAGCGCATAAGGCTGGTGCTCACCTGGTGGTGGACAATTGTTTTTGTACGCCAGCAATACAGCAACCGCTGGCTTTGGGGGCGGACATCGTGATTCATTCCGCCACCAAATACATCGATGGCCAAGGCCGTTGCTTGGGTGGTGCTGTGCTTGGCTCTAAAGCGTTAATGGAGCCAGTTTACGGTTTCTTAAGAACGGCGGGCGTGACCATGAGCGCGTTTAATGCATGGGTGTTTTTGAAGGGCTTGGAGACGCTGTACGTGCGCATGGAAGCGCATGCGCGTAATGCCTTGGCATTGGCTAGCTGGTTAGAGCAGCAGGCCGGTGTGGCTCGTGTGTATTACCCGGGCTTGGCTTCGCATCCGCAGCATGCTTTAGCGTTGCAACAACAAACTAACGGCGGCGGCATCGTAAGTTTTGAGGTGCGGGCTAAGGCTGGGCAAACTGCGCAGCAAGCGGCTTGGGCCTTGATAGATGCCACTAAGTTGATTTCTATTACGGCCAATTTGGGTGATGCGAAATCCACCATCACTCATCCGGCCACCACCACGCACAGTCGGGTGACGGCGGAAGCCAGAGCTGCGGCTGGCATCAACGATGCCTTGGTTAGAATCGCCGTTGGCTTAGAGCATGTCGACGACCTAAAAGCCGACCTATCTTTGCTGAGTATTAAGCCTTAAAGCGTAAGAATTAGTAGGGCTAATTGGCGGCAGCTATGACCGCTTTAAATCGATGTTAGCGCTACTAATTTGCCGCCATATCATGCTAAAATTGCGCTACACAAAAACAACTAAAAGTCAGTTTACCCATGGATCAATTCGCTAAAGAAACCCTGCCAATTAGTTTGGAAGATGAGATGCGCAGATCGTATCTCGATTACGCCATGAGCGTGATCGTTGGTCGCGCCTTGCCGGATGTAAGGGATGGTTTAAAGCCAGTGCATAGACGCGTTTTATACGCCATGCACGAGCTTAGCAACGACTACAACAAGCCCTATAAAAAATCGGCCCGTATTGTCGGTGACGTGATCGGTAAGTACCATCCGCATGGTGATACCGCGGTGTACGACACCATCGTTCGTATGGCGCAAGATTTTAGTTTGCGTTACATGTTGGTGGATGGCCAAGGTAACTTTGGTTCTGTGGATGGTGACAATGCCGCAGCCATGCGTTACACGGAAATCCGCATGGCCAAAATTGCGCACGAATTATTGGCTGACATAGACAAAGAAACCGTCGATTTTGGTCCTAACTACGATGGCAGCGAAAACGAGCCGCTCATCATGCCGGCTCGCATCCCCAATTTATTGATCAATGGTAGTTCGGGCATTGCCGTTGGTATGGCGACCAATATACCGCCGCATAACCTCAACGAGGTCTTGGATGCGTGCTTGGCCTTGCTTAAAGACCCGGAAATGGGCATAGAAGAGCTGATAGAATTGGTGCCTGCACCAGACTTTCCAACTGCCGGTATTATTTACGGCACCATAGGTGTTAAAGAGGGCTACCGAACTGGCCGTGGTCGTGTGGTTATGCGTGGCCGTACCCACGTGGAAGATTTGGAGCGTGGTGGTCGTCAAGCGCTGATAGTTGATGAGCTTCCGTATCAAGTTAACAAAAAATCTTTTGTTGAAAAAATCGCCGAATTAGTCAACGAGAAAAAGATAGAAGGTATTTCTGATTTACGCGACGAATCGGATAAATCCGGTATGCGCGTGGTTATCGAATTGAAACGCGGTGAAATTGCCGAAGTGGTGCTTAACAATCTGTATAAGCAAACCCAGTTGCAAGACACCTTCGGTATGAACATGGTGGCCTTGTTGGATGGCCAGCCTAGACTGTTGAACTTGAAGCAAATGCTAGAGGCGTTCTTGCGTCATAGACGCGAGGTCATTACGCGTCGCACGGTATTTGAGCTTAAAAAAGCCCGCGCGCGTGGCCATTTGTTAGAAGGTTTAGCCGTGGCGTTGGCCAATGTGGACGAGATGATCGCCATCATTAAAGCCGCTCCAACTCCGCCTGAAGCGAAAATCGCTTTGATGGCCAAGGCCTGGAAATCGCCTGTGGTGGAAGAAATGCTTAAACGTGCTGCCATGGAGGCGTCGCGTCCTGAAGGCTTGAGCATAGATTTTGGTTTAACGCCTAAGGGCTATAAATTAAGCGATGTGCAGGCGCAAGAAATTCTGCAAATGCGCTTACAACGCTTAACCGGCCTAGAGCAAGACAAGGTGGTCAGTGAGTACAAAGAAGTGATGGACATCATTGCTGATTTGCTGGATATTTTAGCCACGCCGTCTCGCGTGACTGCCATCATAGGCGATGAATTGGCTGAAATTAGAAAACAATTCGGTGACAAGCGTCGCAGTGAAATTGTGGTCAATGCTCAAGATTTATCCTTGGAAGATTTAATTACCCCGCAAGACGTGGTGGTGACTTTGTCGCATACCGGTTACGTCAAATCGCAACCGTTGGATGAATACCGCGCTCAGCGTAGGGGCGGCCGTGGTAAGCAAGCGGCGCCAACTAAAGAAGACGATTTCATCGATAAGATGTTTGTCGCTAATACCCACGATTACATCTTGTGCTTCAGTAGCCGTGGCCGTGTTTATTGGTTGAAAGTTTATGAAGTGCCACAAGGCAGTCGCACCGGTCGTGGTAAGCCTATTGTTAATTTATTCCCCTTGGAAGAAGGTGAAAAAATTAACGCTATCTTGTCTGTGAAAGAGTTTGATGAAACTCGCTATATTTTCATGGCCACAGCGCTTGGTACGGTCAAGAAAACCGCGTTGATCGAATTCGCTAACCCACGTAAATCAGGCATCATCGCCATCAATTTAGACGAAGGCGATTACTTGATAGGTGCGGAAGTGACCACCGGTTCTAACGACATCGTTTTAGTCTCGAACGGCGGTAAGGCGGTCTGGTTTGATGAAGAGCACGTCAGGCAAATGGGTCGCGCCACTCGCGGTGTGCGCGGCATGAAGTTGGCTGCTGGTCAGCAAGTGTTATCGCTACTGATCGCTGAAGACGACAAACAAACCGTGTTGGTGGCCACTGAAAACGGCTACGGCAAACGCACGCAATTGGCTGACTTCCGTCATTCCGGTCGTGGTACGCAAGGCGTTAAAGCGATTGCTGTCAGCGAGCGTAATGGCTTGGTGGTGGCCGCTAAATTGGTCAACGATGAAGATGAAATCATGTTGATTACTACCGGCGGTGTGTTGATACGCACGCGGGTGAAAGAAATTCGTGAATTAGGCCGCGCCACACAAGGCGTTACATTGATTAATTTGGGCGAAGGTGAAAAATTATCTGGCCTAGAAAAAATTGTAGAGACGGATGAAGCCGACGCTGAATCTGGCGATGCTGATCTTGTGTAAAGTGGCGTAGCGCATGTCAGATATTTTCAATTTCTCTGCTGGGCCAGCCGTTTTACCTAAGCCGGTCTTGCTGCGTGCGCAAGCTGAAATGCTGGATTGGCATGGTTCGGGCATGAGCGTCATGGAAATGTCGCATCGCGGTAAAGAATTCACTGGCATCTTGGCCAAAACTGAAGCCGATTTGCGCCGTTTATTGAACATCAGTGCGCAGTATAAAGTCCTGTTCCTGCAAGGTGGGGCCATTGCCGAAAATGCCATGATTCCATTGAATCTGTTGGCCGGCGGTTCAGCCGATTACGCCATTACCGGTGGTTGGAGTAAGCGCAGCGTGGAAGATGCCAGCGCTTATGGCAAAATCAATGTGGTGGCAAACAGTGAGCCTGGGCATTACCGCCAAGTGCCGGATTTTTCTAGCTGGCAGTTGGATAAAAAAGCCGCTTATTTGCATATTTGCACGAACGAAACCATGAGTGGGGTGGAGTTTGTTGATTTGCCAAATACGCATGGTGTGCCCATCGTGGCAGACATGTCCTCGCATATTTTATCGCGGCAAATCGATGTTAATCAGTACGGTGTTATTTACGGCGGGGCACAGAAAAATATCGGCCCAGCTGGCTTGTGCATCGTCATTGTGCGGGAAGATTTATTGGGTCATGCCTCACCCCTAACACCTGCCGTGTTCAATTGGAAAACCCAAGCAGAAAATCAATCCATGATTAATACGCCACCTAGCTACAGCATCTATATAGCTGGTTTGGTGTTTGAATGGTTGTTGGAGCAAGGCGGGGTAGCCGCCATAGAAAAAGTAAACATAGCCAAAGCTAAGTTGCTGTATGACTGCATAGACAGCAGTGATTTTTACGTCAACCACGTGGCTGTGCCTAACCGTTCGCGCATGAATATTCCATTCTACTTGCGCGATGAAAGCCTTAATGAGGCATTTTTAAAAGGCGCTGAAGCGCAAGGTTTATTGCAATTAAAAGGTCACCGTGCCGTGGGTGGTATGCGTGCTTCTATCTACAACGCCATGCCTATAGAGGGCGTACAGGCCTTGGTGGCATACATGCAAGCTTTTGAGCGGGCTCACTAGGGCTGGGTGAATACGACATGACTGCGCAATTAAAACAACACCGCGATCAAATAGATGCCATAGACGAGCAGGTGCTCAAATTAGTCAATCAGCGTGCGCAACTGGCTAGGCAGATAGGCACCTTAAAAGACGACGGTGTGATTTACCGTCCTGAGCGTGAGGCACAAGTATTGCGCCGTTTGCAAGCGAACAACAGTGGGCCATTATCTAATGAAGCGGTCAGTAATATTTTCCGTGCGGTCATGTCCAATTGCCGTGCTTTGGAGAAAGAACTGGCCATCGCGTTTTTGGGCCCCTTGGGCACCTACAGCGAAGAGGCCGCGCTTAAGCAATTTGGCTTGGGTAAGATGGCCGTTGTTTGCGGCAGCATAGATGAAGTCTTCCGTAGCGTGGAAGCCGGCCAAGTGGATTATGGCGTGGTGCCGGTAGAAAACTCTACCGAAGGTGCCATAGGCTTAACCTTGGATTTATTATTGGCCAGCTCGCTAAAAATTTGCGGTGAAGTGACCTTGCCTATACACCATTGCTTGTTGTCCAAACAGACCGATATCAGTCAAATTTCCCATGTGTTTTCGCACACGCAATCCTTGGCGCAGTGCCACGAATGGTTGGGTAAAAATTTGCCTAAAGCCGAGCGTGAAGCCGTTACCAGCAACGCCAGAGCCGCGCAAATGATACATGACTTGGTGGCAGCAGACGGCACTTTTGCCGCGGCCATTGCCAGCAAACGCGCTGCCGATTTGTTCGGCTTAAACGTGTTGGTTGAAAACATAGAAGACGATGCGAAAAATACCACGCGCTTCTTGGTGTTAGGTGCACACGACGTTGCGCCCTCAGGCAACGATAAGACCTCACTGGTCATGACTTCAAAAAATACCCCAGGTGCCATGGTGCAGTTATTGGAACCGCTAGCAAGGCATGGCGTGAGCATGACTAAGTTTGAGTCACGGCCGTCTAAGCAAGGCTTATGGGATTACGTGTTTTTTGTTGATCTAGAAGGCCATCAAAATGACACGAAAGTACAAGCTGCGCTGATGGAATGTGAACAACGTGCCTCCTTCTTAAAAGTGTTGGGTTCTTATCCAGCCGCGGTTATTTAATGTCGGCTAGCACCACGTTAGCGCATAAGGTTTAGTCTGTATGAGTTCAGCCAGTTCCGATTTATCGTATTTAGCGCCTGATTACATACGGGCCATCGCACCTTATCAAGGCGGCAAACCCATCAGTGAATTGGCCAGAGAAATGGGCTTGCAAGAAGCCGACATCGTTAAGTTGGCCTCCAACGAAAACCCCTTGGGCATCAGCCCTAAAGCCGAAAGTGCGATTCAAGATGCCTTGCTGGACATTGCGCGTTACCCGGATGGCAATGGCTTTGCTTTGCGTAGCGTGGTGTCTGCTAAATTTAAGCTTAAGCCCGAGCAGATTGTGTTTGGTAATGGCTCTAACGACATTTTGGAGTTGGCGGCACGAGCTTTTCTGACGCCGGCTTGTGAAGCGATCTATGCGCAACACGCGTTTGCCGTTTACCCGCTGGTAACGCAAGCGCTAGGGGCGCATGGGGTAGAGGTCCCAGCAAAAGACTACGCGCACGACCTGCCGGCTATATTGGCCGCCATCACGGCTAAAACACGGTTGATATTTATCGCCAACCCAAACAACCCGACCGGTACTTTGATTGATAAAGCGGACTTGTTGGCATTTTTGCAGCAAGTGCCTAAGCGCGTATTGGTGGTGTTGGATGAGGCCTACGACGAGTATTTGTCGGCAGCAGATAAGTCGCAAGCCTTTGCTTGGTTAGCAGAGTTTGATAATTTAATCGTATCGCGTTCGTTTTCTAAGGCCTATGGTTTAGCAGGCTTGCGTATAGGATTTGCTGCTTGTCATCCTAGCGTGGCCGACATGATGAATCGGGTGCGTCAGCCATTCAATGTAAACAGCGTGGCGCAAGCCGCCGCCATGGCTTCGTTGGCGGATGATGATTTTGTGGCGCGTTCCTATGCCCTGAATCAGGCGGGTATGTTGCAAATTACCCAAGGCTTAGAAAAGCTGGGTTTAAGCTACATTCCCTCTTATGCTAACTTTGTCAGTTTTTCCGTTAAAGACGCGGCCAAAGTGAATCAGGCTTTGTTGAAAAAAGGGGTAATCGTTAGACCTATCGCCAATTACGGCATGCCGGATTACCTGCGCGTCAGCATAGGTCTGTTCAGTGAAAACGCACGCTTTTTAAGCGTGTTAGAGCAAATATTAAAAAGCCATCCATAAATGAGCCATTACCAAAAACTAGCTACCGATGACGTACGCATACGCGAAATAAAAAAACTAATCACGCCTTTAGCCTTGCTAGACAAGCTTAAAGAAAGTGCCAGTTCCACTGAAAATATTTTGGCCACGCGTAATCAAATCCACAAAATATTGCACCAAGAGGATGATAGATTGCTGGTGGTGGTGGGGCCATGCTCCATACACGATAGTCAAGCGGGTTTAGACTATGCGCGTCGATTGATGGCTGTGCGTAATGATTTAGCAAAAGATTTGTTAATCGTCATGCGTGTTTACTTTGAAAAACCAAGAACCACGGTGGGTTGGAAAGGCCTGATCAATGATCCGCATTTGGACGGCAGTTATCAAATCAATGAAGGCTTAGAAATTGCCCGTAAATTCTTGCTGGACGTGAATGAATTGGGCATGCCTGCGGGCGCTGAATTTTTGGACATGGTGACGCCGCAATACACGGCCGATTTGGTGAGCTGGGGTGCCATAGGTGCACGCACCACCGAGTCGCAAGTGCACCGCGAGCTCACCTCCGGTTTGTCTTGCCCAGTAGGCTTTAAGAATGGTACCGATAGCGGTGTTAAAGTGGCCATAGACGCCATTAAAACGGCATCTAGCCCACACCATTTTTTATCGGTGACCAAGGAAGGGCAATCTGCTATTTTCTCCACTACCGGCAACGACGATTGCCATGTCATTCTGCGCGGCGGTAAAAAACCCAATTACGACAAAGCCAGTGTTGATGAGGCCTGTGAAAAGCTCACTGATGCAGGTTTGGCGCCCGTGCTAATGATAGATTGCAGTCACGGTAACAGCAGCAAAAATTACTTGATGCAGAAAGAAGTGGCCAAGGACATCGCTGAGCAGTTGGCTGCTGGCGACCAACGTATCGTTGGTGTGATGGTTGAATCGCACCTAGAAGCAGGCAGACAAGACCACACGCCTGGCTGCCAATTGACCTATGGTTTATCCATTACCGATGCGTGCTTAGGTTGGTCAGACACGGTGGCCTTGTTGGAGAATTTAGCGGCTGCAGTACGCCAACGCCGTTTAAAAAAGTAGCTGGCATCATGAAATTCATTAGGCCTTAATCAGTAAGTTCGCAGTGTTGCATGGCGGACTAAGGGCGCATGATTCGTTTCGCGTTGTAGCAAAGATTACAGCGCTTTTAATTAATTACTAAAAAGGAACATGATCATGTGGACAACACCAGCAGCTACAGAAATGCGTTTTGGCTTTGAAGTAACAATGTACGTAATGAACAAATAATTGGCATTACGCTAATAAAAAAAGGCTGCCGTAAGACAGCCTTTTTTTCATAAAAGACCTTGCAAGGCAGTCATCCCTCAATCCAATTAATCCAGCATGGAATAGCAGATTTATGCATATACACGTTTTAGGCGCAGGCGCAGGCGGCGGTTTTCCTCAATGGAATTGCAATTGTTTTAATTGCGACGGCTTGCGTAAGGGCACCATCAAAGCCACCAAGCGTACCCAGTCATCTATCTGTGTTAGCAGTGACGGTGTCAATTGGGTGCTGTTCAATGCTTCGCCCGATGTCTTGCAGCAAATTCAAGATTTCCCCTTATTGCAACCGGGACGTGTGATTCGCGACACCGGCATACAAGCCATCGTACTAATCGATGCGCAGATAGACCATACCACCGGTTTATATATGTTGCGTGAAGGCCAAGTTAAACGTGAGATCTACTGCACGGACATGGTCTACGGCGATCTTACCTCGGGCAATCAGGTGTTAAACATATTGAGCCATTATTGCGGTATTAACCATCACCAAGTGCCGATAGACGGCAAAAGCAGCTTTACCATACCGGGTGTGCCTAACTTGAAATTCACTTCCGTGGCACTAAAGAGTGCTGCGCCACCTTATTCCCCGCACCGTAATGACCCTCAAGCAGGAGACACCATAGGGGTGTTGATTGAAGAGCTAAGCACGGGTAAAAAATGCTGGTATTCGCCTGGCCTAGCGGAAATTGAACCGCATTTGCCGGAGTTGATGCATCAAGCCGATTGCATCATGGTGGACGGTACTTTCTGGACCGATACTGAAATGATGGACTTGGGCCTCATGACTAAAACTGCTCGCAGCATAGGGCACAATCCACAATCAGGTGAAGCGGGCATGATAGAAGACCTGGATAAATTTGGTCTCACTAAAAAAGTTCGTAAAGTGTTGATACACATCAATAACACCAATCCCATATTGCGTGAGGATTCAGCTGAACGGGCGATATTAAACCAACATAACATTGAAGTGGCCTTCGATGGCATGGACATCATACTTTAGGAGTTAGTAATGAACGCAATGACAAACAATCAGCAACCATGGAGCCGTGAAGAATTTGAAGCTAAATTGCGCGAGAAGGGCAAGGGTTACCATATATACCATCCCATTCATGTGTTGATGTATGAAGGAAAACTCAGCCAAGCGCAGATGCAATCATGGGTTGCTAACCGCTATTACTACCAAATTGCTATCCCCATGAAAGATGCGGCCATTTTATCTAATTGCCAAGACCGTGAAATACGTCGTGGTTGGATACAGCGTATTTTTGATCACGATGGCAGTGGTCAAATTGCTGAGGGTGGCGAGGGTGGCATCGAGGCTTGGATCCATCTTGGGGCGGCTGTAGGCTTGAGTCGCGAAGACATTACTTCGCTAAAATTAGTGGCTCCTGGTACTTTTTTTGCGGTGGATGCTTACATTAATTTCGCTAAGCAACGCTCTTGGCAAGAATCCGTTTGTTCTTCCTTAACTGAGCTGTTCGCGCCGCATATACATCAGCAACGGATAGATTCATGGCCAGACATGTACCCATGGATCAATAAAGAGGGCATGCAGTATTTTAAAAATCGCTTAACGCAAGCACGCCGGGATGTAGAACAAGGCCTGGCCGTCACCTTGGATTATTTTGGTCAAACTCGTGCCTTGCAAGAACGGGCACTGGAAATTCTGCAATTTAAACTCAATGTGTTGTGGGTGATGGCCGATGCCATTATGTTGCAATGCACGGACGTGAAGGTAGAAGGCCGTGATTACCTGCGTCAACCCATAATGAATGTTAGTTAATAAGGTATCACGATGAGCAGTCCAATATTGCAAGAAGATGTGTATGCCTTAGCTCACCATCATCGCTTTCAATGGGAAGAGGCGCAGCAGAATTACGTGATCCTGTTTCCCGAAGGCATGGTTAAGTTGCACGGCGGTGCAGGGGAAGTGTTGAAGCGTTTAGACGGCAAAGCCACTGTGGCGGATGTGGTGGCTGATTTGAAAGCCACTTTTCCGGATGCGAGCAATATTGAAGCCGACATCATAGGCATGTTCGAGTTGGCCGTAGGCAAAGGCTGGTTGCGTAAGCTCTAGCATGAACAATGGTGCCTTAATTTTAGGAGTAGCAAGATGACACAAGCCTCTTTGGGTGAATCCGTGGTGCAAAAAACCGTGCATGCGCAACAAAATAATGGGGTGTCTACATCGTTTACCAAGACGCAACCGCTTTGGTTGCTGGCCGAAGTCACTTACCGCTGCCCTTTGCATTGTGCTTTTTGCTATAACCCGACCGATTACGATCAACACACGCAAAATGAGTTGACTACCGAGCAGTGGCTGCAAGCGCTGCGTGATGCACGTAAATTAGGTGCTATACAGCTAGGCATATCAGGCGGTGAGCCATTGTTGCGCGATGACATTGAAGAGATTGTGGTGGAGGCTAAAAAGTTAGGCTATTACAGCAATCTGATTACTTCCGGGGTAGGGCTAACTGAAAAGCGCATACAAGCGTTTAAAGACGGTGGCTTGGATCACATACAGTTGTCCATGCACGACATTACCGAAGAGATTAACAATTTCATTACCAATACCAAAACCTTCCAATTGAAGAAAAAGGTAGCCACCATGATTAAGGATCACGGTTACCCCATGGTGCTCAATGTGGTTGTACACCGCTATAACATAGGCCATATGCGCGAAATTTTAGCCATGGCGGAAGCTTTAGGTGCGGATTATATTGAGTTGGCGAATACCCAGTATTACGGTTGGTCCTTAGTCAATCGCAGTCAATTGATGCCAACTAAAGAGCAGGTCGATGAAGCTGAAGCCATCACCAATGAGTTTAGGGCTAACCCAAACAATAAAATGAAGATTTTCTTCGTGGTGCCGGATTACTTCTCAGACCGCCCTAAAAAATGCATGAATGGCTGGGGTGAAGTGTTCATGATAGTGACTGCCAATGGCGACGTGTTGCCCTGCCATTCAGCACGCTCGTTGCCAAATATGCAGTTTCCCAATGTGCGCGATAGCGGCTTGGCTTATGCCTGGCAGGATTCGCCGGCATTCAATAAATACCGCGGTGACGACTGGATGAAGGAGCCTTGCCGCAGTTGTTCTGAAAAAGAAAATGACTTGGGTGGCTGCCGTTGCCAGGCCTTTTTGTTGACTGGCGATGCCGATGTCGCCGACCCGGTCTGTGGCAAATCACCGCATAGGCATTTGATAGATCAAGCCATTGCTGATTCGCAAAACCCGCAAGCCATGGCGCAGCCCATCATTTTCCGCAACGATAAGAATTCCAAAAAAATTCTAGCTGGCGAGTTGAATGATCGTGTTAAAGACTTTCATGCTTTGCCCTAATGAATTGTTCATAACTAGCCCAGGCTGTGGTTAAATAGAACGCGCTTGATAAGGGAAGCTTATCGGCGCGTTTTTTATGGGTGTGTTCCTTATGCATAGATCGTCTGCGTTTACCTTATCCTTAGTTTTAGCCAGCTTGGCGGCTTTGGCGCCTTTTGCCATAGACACCTATTTACCGGCTTTTCCTGGCCTAGAAGTGGCCCTGATTGCCAGTCCCTTGGAATTGCAGCAAAGCCTTACTTTTTACTTGTTACCTTATGCCTTAATGACCTTGTGGCACGGCGCCATTTCCGATTCGATAGGTCGTATCACCACCATCAAATGGGGCTTGGCGGTGTTTATTTTGGCTTCCATAGGCTGTGCTTTTGCTCGCAACGTTGAAACCTTATGGTTCTTCAGGGCCTTACAAGGCTTGTCCGGTGGGGCAGGCAACGTGGTGGCACGTGCCATGGTGCGGGATTTGTTCGAAGGCCCGCAAGCCCAGCGGGTAATGGCGACTGTGCAAATGCTGTTTGGCATTGCCCCCGCGATAGCGCCTATTATAGGTGGACTATTGCTAGGCATACATTGGCAAGCCATCTTTGTCTTTTTGGCCCTGTATGCCGGCCTCAGTTTGTGGGCGGCCGTGCGTTATTTGCCAGAAACCGTCCCCCTAAACAAGCGTACGCCTTTGTCTGTCAACAAAGTCATCAATGCCTACCGCACGGTATTTTCGGATAAAGAATTTAATTTGTTGGCTTTGGCTTCCGCGGCCAATTTTGCTGCTTTTTTCATTTACGTCTTAGCCAGCCCAGTTTTTTTAGTCAAACAATTGGGGCTGACGGATCAACAATTTGGCTATATGTTTATCCCCACGGTGTGTGGCATGGTGTTAGGTTCGTATTTGGCTAAACGCGCTGCCGGTATCTATAGTAGCCAGCAAGTGCTTAAGGTGGCTTACCTTTGGATGGGTGCTATGGTGCTGCTCAATCTTGGCGTGTGTTTAATGACACCGGTGACGCCTTTTTACCATATATTGCCGGTGGCTTTGTTTAATGTTGGGATGGCTTTGGCCATGCCTATACTCACCCTGGCTGCACTGGACAGGCATGCAAAAGTACGTGGCACGGCAGCCTCTGGTCAAGCCTTCATACAAATGCTGTTGTCTGCTGTTTCCGCAGGATTGGTCGTGCCTTTGGTATGGTCCCAGCCATTAGGTTTAGCCATGGCCATGGCTGCTTACCTGATATTTAGCTACTTGATGTTGTGTTTATCTGCTTCGTGGCAGCCAGTAAAGTCTATCTAGATTGTGGCTTGCCTGGGCACGGTGTATAGTCATTCTATAGACTTGTAAACAGGCATAAAGGAGTGAATATGGAACCGCTAAGTAAACATTACAATGAAGCACAATTGATAGACGATTTTAAATCCGTGGTGGCCGATCTGGAGGCGCTGTTGCAAGAGACCGCCCATACCGGAGGCGAAAAAATGACGGCGATTAGAGCTAAAGCCGAGCAATCCATAGACGCAGCTAAAGCGAGCATGGCCGATGCGCCAGTGGCTATGCTCAATAAAGCCAAAGAAGCGGCAACGGCCACAGACGATTACGTGCAGGCCAACCCTTGGCGAGCCATAGGCTTGGCGGCCAGTGTGGGCGTCATTATCGGTTTACTCCTTAGTCGTCGTTAATTTTAGACCATGAGCGATAACCATCAACCAGGCGGTTTATTGGATGGCCTAGCCAAGTTAGCGGCAGGCTTAGTCGCCATAGCCCATACCCGCTTAGCCCTTTTGTCCACCGATATAGAAGAGGAGCGTGAGCACCTATTGTCCTTGATACGCTTATCGCTTATTTCGCTATTTTTCATCATGCTAGGCTTGCTCTTGTTGGCTGTGTTACTCATCGTGGTGTTATGGGAAAGTTACCGTTTAAGCGCCATTGCCGGATTGGCTGGGTGTTTCTTGGTGGCGGGGCTGCTCACTTGGTATTTAGCAAAACGCAAGGCCAAGACTAAGCCTAGGTTATTTTGGTCCAGCCTAAACGAGTTGGAAAAAGACCGGCAGCAGCTAGACCAATCTTAAACTCTGAAGCAATACGATGAACCCATCCTTGGTCAAATTAGCCAAAAGACGCCAGCATTTAGTGGCAGAGGCGGAAGCGCAGCGCTTGGCTGTGACTGAACAATTGCAGGCTTGGCGCAAGCCTATAGGCTTGCTGGATGCGGCGCTTAATATCGTGCGCTACATCAAACAGCATCCTATATTGGTGGCGAGCGGGGGTAGTGCCTTGCTGTCCATGATGAAGCCCAATGCACTTAGCCTATGGTTGCAGCGCGGACTGCTTGCTTGGCAACTGCTGAGCCGACTTAGAAAGAAAAGGCAGGAATAATAAGCTGGTATGGAATCTAATGCTGGCCGCGCTCCTCATAGGCAGCGCTTAAGTAAAAAATCCGATTACTATTAAGGAGCCGGCGCTGACCGGCATTTAAACGATGTCCGAACCGATAAAACACACGCAATTGCCCGACGATTGGGGTTCCAAGAATCACGTGCAAACTTTGGTAATGATGATGGTCACGGTTTTAGGGATATACCTCTGTTACCAAATGGCTTTGCCTTTTTTGGCGGTGCTGGTTTGGGCCTTAACCCTGGCCGTGCTGTTTAGTCCTTTGCAGCGCTATTTAGAGGCTAAAGTTAAATCCAGCGGTCTGGCGGCCTCTATATCGGTATTAATCATAGGTTTGATCGTGGTGATACCGGCAGTATTCGTAGGTCAGCAATTGTTGTTTCAAGCAGTCAAAGGCGCGCAATCCATAGAGTTAAAACTTAGCTCAGGCGCATGGTTGCAAACATTAGAGGCGCAGCCTCAATTAGCGCCGCTATTAGAAAAAATAGAGCAGCGCATTGATTTTCCTGGGGCAGCAGCGGCCTTTACGCATTGGGTCAACACCAGTGCGGCCGACATAGTCAAGGCGTCGGCGGTGCAAATTCTTGGCTTGTGCTTAATTTTTTATGTGTTGTTTTTCTTCTTGCGCGATCGGCAGTTAATTTTGCGTGCCATTGCGCTGCGCGCTCCTTTGTCGCCGTTGCAAATGGAGGGCTTGTTTGCGCGTGTAGGCGATACCATACACGCGACCGTTTACGGCACCTTTGCGGTAGCCTCAGTGCAAGGCTTGCTTGGGGGATTAATGTTTTGGTGGTTAGGTTTGCCTACCCCTTTGCTATGGGGAGTCATCATGGGCATGTTGGCGGTAATTCCTATGTTGGGGGCCTTCGTGATTTGGGCGCCGGCGGCTTTGTTCTTGCTATTAGAGGGGGCGTGGCACGATGCGTTAATGCTCACGCTATGGGGGATGTTGGTGGTCGGTACCGTGGATAATTTACTAAGACCGGTGTTGGTAGGCGACCGTTTGCGTTTGCATACCGTGCTAACGTTTTTGTCTGTGGTCGGTGGTTTGTTGATTTTTGGTGCCGCAGGGCTTATCTTGGGTCCGGTTACGCTGGTCATTACCATGGCTATGTTGGAGTTTTGGAGCGACAGAAATGCCGCTTAATGCAGCTAAATTCTGGCGCAAGTAGGGTTTATTTTTCGCGCAGTATTTCGTTAAAAATTAGTTGCGGCAAGCTAGCTAGCCTTGTTGGTATTGGGTTATAATTACGTTTAGCGCAGCATTGCCAAGACGCTCGCTTGGTGTAAAAGGTAAGCGCTAGTCTGGCTTTTTCAAAAAAGATTTTTCAGCTATTGGGTCTGGGGCTAGTAAGTGTTAGAAAATTACTTTCCGATATTGTTGTTTATCCTTGTGGGATTGGGGATAGGCGTCGGTCCGCTTTTACTAGGCCTGTTGCTCTCTCCGCATAAACCCGATACCGCAAAAAACTCCCCCTATGAGTGTGGCTTTGAAGCTTTCGAAGATGCGCGCATGAAGTTTGACGTGCGCTATTACTTAGTGGCCATTCTGTTTATTCTATTCGATTTAGAAATCGCCTTCCTGTTCCCTTGGGCAGTGGTGTTGCAAGAAATCGGTTTATTCGGCTTTATCGCCATGTTGGTGTTCTTAAGTGTACTGGTCATAGGTTTCATTTACGAATGGGAAAAAGGCGCCTTAGAGTGGGATTGAGTCTGTTATGAGTATAGAAGGGTTGTTAGAAAAAGGCTTTGTCACCACCACGCTGGATACCGTGATTAACTACACGCGTACTGGTTCTATGTGGCCCATGACCTTTGGTTTGGCCTGTTGTGCGGTAGAGATGATGCATGCCGGTGCCTCGCGTTATGATTTGGATAGGTTCGGCATCGTATTCCGCGGCAGTCCGCGGCAATCGGACGTGATGATAGTGGCCGGCACCTTGGTAAACAAAATGGCGCCTGCCTTGCGTAAAGTGTACGATCAAATGGCCGAGCCGCGCTGGGTTATCTCCATGGGCTCTTGTGCAAACGGCGGCGGCTATTACCATTACTCTTATGCCGTGGTGCGTGGTTGTGACCGCATCGTGCCGGTTGATGTATACGTGCCAGGATGCCCACCCACGGCGGAAGCTTTGTTGTACGGCATTATCCAATTGCAAAATAAAATTAAACGCACCAATACCATAGCCCGCTAAAAACCATGTCAGCTAAATTAGATCAACTTCACCTGGATGTGCAATCGGCCTTAGGCTCTAAGCTCATACTATCCAGCATCGCTCTTGATGAACTTACTTTGCTGTGCCGTGCTGAGGACTATCTGTCCGTGTGTTTATGCCTGCGTGATGACCCACGTTTTAAGTTTGAACAATTAATCGATTTGTGTGGTGTGGATTATCAGGGCTACGCTGAGGTGGAGCTGGAAGGCCCGCGTTACGCTGTGGTCTGCCATTTGTTGTCGGTGACACGCAATCAGCGTCTGCGTTTGCGTGTGTTTGCCGTGGACGATGCGTTCCCCGTTTTGCCTACCCTGGTAGACGTTTGGCCGGTGGCCAATTGGTATGAGCGTGAAGCCTTTGATATGTACGGCATTATGTTTGAAAATCACCCAGACTTACGCCGTTTGCTGACCGATTATGGTTTCGTTGGCCATCCTTTCCGTAAAGATTTCCCTATGGTGGGCCACGTTGAAATGCGTTATGACCCAGAGCAACAACGCGTTATTTATCAGCCGGTTAGCATAGATGAGCGGAATAATGTGCCGCGTGTGATACGTAATGAAGGAGCGCACGCTAAGTAGGCGTTGACTATGGCTGAAATTAGAAATTACACGATGAACTTTGGTCCGCAGCATCCGGCGGCTCACGGCGTTTTGCGCTTGGTTTTGGAATTGGACGGTGAGGTCATACAGCGTGCCGATCCGCACATCGGTTTGTTGCACCGTGGCACAGAAAAATTAGCGGAAAACCGCACCTATCTGCAATCCATACCCTATATGGATAGGTTGGATTATGTCTCCATGATGTCCAATGAGCACGCTTATGTCATGGCCATCGAAAAGATGATGGGCATAGATGTGCCTTTGCGTGCGCAATACATACGCGTTATGTTCGATGAAATTACCAGGGTGCTTAATCACTTGTTATGGTTAGGTGCGCATGCTTTGGACGTAGGTGCCATGACGGTGTTTTTATACGCCTTCCGTGAGCGTGAAGATTTGTTCGATTGCTACGAGGCGGTTTCAGGCGCTCGCATGCATGCGGCCTACTACCGACCAGGTGGGGTTTACCGTGATCTGCCTAATCAGATGCCGCAGTACGCGGTTTCCCCGTTGCGCAATGCGAAAACCGTGGCCAAGCAAAATGAAAACCGCCAAGGTTCCTTGTTGGACTTCATAGAAGACTTTACTCAGCGCTTTCCCAAGTACGTGGACGAGTACGAAACGCTGCTGACCGATAACCGTATTTGGAAGCAACGTACCGTTGATGTGGGTATCGTTACGCCTGAACGTGCTCTGGCACTAGGCATGACTGGCCCTATGTTGCGTGGTTCTGGCATCGCTTGGGATTTGCGCAAAACGCAACCGTATGAAGTCTATGCGGATATGGATTTTGATGTGCCGGTAGGGGTTAATGGCGACTGTTATGACCGTTATTTGGTGCGCATGGAAGAGTTTAGGCAATCCAACCGTATCATTAAACAGTGCGTTGCATGGTTGCGCAATAACCCTGGACCAGTGATTAGCAGCGATAACAAAGTGGCGCCACCCGACCGTGCCGGCATGAAAAGCAATATGGAGGATTTAATCCACCATTTCAAATTGTTTACTGAAGGTTTTCATGTGCCAGCCGGTGAAGCTTACGCGGCGGTTGAACACCCTAAAGGCGAGTTTGGTATATACATGGTGTCCGATGGTGCTAATAAACCCTACCGCCTAAAAATTCGCGCCCCTGGTTTTGCCCATTTGGCAGCCTTGGATGAAATGACCCGCGGTCACATGATTGCCGATTTGGTGGCCATCATAGGCACGCAAGATATCGTGTTTGGTGAAATTGATCGATGAGTACAGATTGAGTCAACTATGTTAAGCCCACAAATTACAGAAAAAATTGATTACGAGCTGACGAAGTACCCAGCCGACCAACGCCAAGCGGCGGTCATGAGTGCTTTGCGTATCGTGCAAACCGAACGCGGTTGGTTGTCTAATGAAAGCATGAGTGAGGTGGCGCAATACCTTGGCATGCCAGAGATAGCCGTCATGGAAGTGGCCACTTTCTACAATATGTACGACTTGGCACCGGTGGGTAAATACAAGATCAGTGTATGCACCAACATTTCATGCATGCTGCGTAATAGCGATGAGATCGTAGACCACCTTAAAGCTAAATTGGGTGTGGATTTCAACCAAGTGAGTGCCGACGGTAAGTACTGCCTAAAAGAAGGTGAGTGCATGGGCGCTTGCGGTGGTGCGCCTTTAATGATCATTAATAATCACACCATGCATGAGTTTTTAACGCCGGCTAAAGTCGATGCCATTTTGGATGAGTTGAAATAATGGCAAAGCAATCAGCAAAAGCACCTGTGATGACGGATTTAAACGGTCAAACCTTGGTCTGTCTGCGCACCCTAACAGAAAGCCAACCTGCGGCCTTAGCCACTTACATCAAGCTGGGTGGCTACCAATCGCTAAAACGCATAGTGACTGAAAAAACCAAGGCCACAGACATTATTACCGAGGTGAAAATCTCTGGTCTGCGTGGCCGTGGCGGCGCCGGCTTTCCAACCGGCCTTAAATGGAGTTTCATGCCGCGTTACTTCGATGGTGTGAAGTATTTGGTGTGCAATACCGACGAAGGCGAGCCCGGTACATTTAAAGACCGCGACATCATACGCTACAACCCACACCAATTGATTGAAGGCATGGCCATTGCTGCCTACACCTTGGGTGCGCGGGTAGGCTATAACTACATTCACGGTGAAATTTGGCAAGATTACGAAACCTTTGAAGCGGCGCTGATGGAAGCTAAAGCCGCCGGTTACTTGGGTGAGAACTTATTCGGTACTAACTTTAGCTTTGATTTGTATGCTGTGCACGGTTAC
The DNA here is from genome assembly GCA_964400215.1 of uncultured Methylotenera sp. Lineage (GTDB taxonomy): Bacteria > Pseudomonadota > Gammaproteobacteria > Burkholderiales > Methylophilaceae > Methylotenera. Next base: position 345,589 of record CAYNSY010000001.1, read on the forward strand.
GGCGCCTATATCTGCGGTGAAGAAACCGCCTTAATTGAGTCCATAGAAGGCAAAAAAGGCCAACCGCGCTTCAAGCCACCATTCCCAGCGAGTTACGGGGTGTTTGGTAAGCCAACCAATGTTAACAACACCGAAAGTTATACCTCCATTCCATGGATAATGCAGCACGGCGGCGCGGCCTTTGCCGATTTAGGTGTGCCTAACTCTGGTGGTAGCAAATTATTCTCTGTGTCTGGTCACGTTGAAAAGCCAGGCAATTACGAAGTGAAAATGGGTACACCTTTTGTTGACTTGTTGGCCATGGCCGGCGGTGTCTGGCATGGTCGCAAGCTTAAAGCAGTCATACCGGGTGGCCCATCCACTGCCGTTGTGCCGGCGGCCATCATGGAAACCACCAACATGGATTACGACAGTCTAAGCAAAGCCAGAACAAGCTTAGGGGCGGGTTCCATGATCGTCATGGACGACAGCACCTGCATGGTCAAAGCCTTGCACCGCTTGTCTTATTTCTTTTACGAAGAAAGCTGTGGCCAATGCACGCCATGCCGCGAAGGTACCGGTTGGGTTTACCGCGTGCTGGATCGCATCGTCAAAGGCCAAGGCAAGATGGAAGATTTAGACCTGTTGACTGACATCAGTAAAAATATTTCTGGTCGTACCATATGCGCGCTGGGTGAAGCGGCAGCAACGCCGGTCATCAGCTTTATTAAGCATTTTAGGGCGGAATTTGAGTATTACATAGTGCACGGTAAAAGTATGGTTGAGAGCGGGGCGGAGCAAGGCTAATGTTAAATATAGAAATTGACGGCAAAGCGTTAGAAGTCGAGCACGGCAGCTCCATCATTGATGCTGCCGATAAAGTCGGCATTGCCATACCACGCTTCTGCTACCACAAAAAACTATCCGTAGCGGCCAGTTGCCGCATGTGTTTGGTGCAGGTTGAAAACTTCAATAAACCTTTGCCGGCCTGTGCCACGCCTGTGGCCGATGGCATGAAGATATTCACTCGTTCTAAAGCGGCCATAGAAGCGCAAAAAAGCGTGATGGAATTTTTGCTGATTAACCATCCCTTGGATTGCCCGATCTGCGATCAAGGCGGTGAGTGCGATTTGCAAGATGTCGCCGTGGCTTACGGCACCAGTGGTTCACGCTACACGGAAGAAAAACGCGTGGTCTTCAATAAAAATATTGGCCCCTTGGTCAGTACCGATATGACCCGCTGCATTCAGTGCACACGCTGCGTACGCTTCCTGCAAGAAGTTGGCGGCATCATGGAGTTGGGCATGGTAGGCCGTGGCGAGCATGCGGAGATTACCGCTTACGTGGATAAGAGCGTGAATTCCGAATTGTCCGGCAACATCATTGATTTGTGCCCAGTGGGTGCTTTGACCAGTAAGCCGTTTAGGTATTCTGCCCGCAGTTGGGAGCTAACCCGTAGGCCTAGCATAGCACCGCATGACGGTTTAGGTTCGCACATAGAAGTGCACGTTAAAGACAATAAAGTCATGCGTGTATTGCCTAGAGAAAAGGAAAGCATCAACGAGTGTTGGTTATCTGACCGTGATCGTTTTTCCTACGAAGGTCTAAACAGTGCTGATCGTTTGCAAGTGCCTATGATTAAACACAAGGGCCAATGGCTAGAAACGGATTGGAAGACCGCGCTAGAGTTTGCTGCGGGACAAATTAAAGACATTACTAATGAGTACGGTGGTGAAGCCTTAGGTGTGTTGGTCTCGCCTAACAGCACCATGGAAGAAGGCTATTTAGCTAAGCAACTGGCCACTGCTTTAGACTGTGGTAACGTTGATTACCGCTTACGCCAAACCGATTTCAGGTTAGACGGTAAGCGTCTTGGTACGCCATGGATGGGCTGCAACATTCATGAGATAGAAGAGTTGGATCGCATACTGGTGATAGGCTCCAACCTTAGAAATGAGCACCCATTATTGGCTAAGCGTTTCCGCAAAGCCGTGGCCAATGGCGCTGAGCTCTCTGTGATTAGCCCGTTAGACAACAATCCCTTGATGGACATTGCGCATAAAGTCATCGTCCGTCCCAACGACATGGTGAATGTGCTGGGCCAAGTACTTAAAGCCATGTCCGGCTTACAGCGCTTGTCCTTATGTTTGCCACCATCGCTTAATCAATTGCTAGCAGAAATTAAAGTAAGGCCTAATACCCAGGCCATAGCAGAAAGCATGGCAGGGCATGGCAAAGACTACGATTTAATTGCACCTAAAGTAGGTATTTTTATAGGTAATATGGCCTTGAGCGACCCGCGCTTTACCGAAATGTACAGCATGGCAGAAGCCATAGGCGGCATTTCGGGCGCTAAAGGCGGTATATTGCCGGCCGCAGCCAACAGTACAGGCATGCACATGATGGGCGTTATGCCGAGCAGCACCGGCATGCATGCTAGAGCTATGCTGGAAGTGCCGCGCAAAGCTTACCTCATTGTCAATATCGAACCTGAATTGGATTGCCAGCATGCTGCGTTAGCGAAAGCGGCAATGCAAAAAGCCGAGTGCGTGGTGGCTTTAACCGCCTACAAATCGGCCGCCTTAGAGCATGCTGACATCTTGTTGCCGATTGCGCCGTTTAGCGAAACCTCTGGCACCTTCATGAGCATGGAAGGCCGTGTACAAAGCTTTACTGCGGCCGTGAAACCCTTGGGTGAATGCCGTCCGGCTTGGAAGGTGTTGCGTGTATTGGCCAACACCTTAGGCTTGCCAGGCTTTGATTACGAGACCAGTGAGCAAGTAAAACAAACAATTTTTGCCGGTGAAAAACCATCGGCCGTGGTTTGGCGTAGCCTGAATAACAACCTCAAGGACTTGGTTGAAATTCAGGTAAACATCAAGCATGACGGTTTGCAACGCATAGGCGAAGTGCCGCAGTACGAATCCGATCCTATCGTGCGTCGCTCCATGCCTTTGCAAAAAACTAAGTACAACATCAAGCCCATGGCACGCATGTGCGCTGCGCAGTTAGTAGAATTGGCCTTGCAAGAAGGCGATCAGGTGCTGGTTAAGCAAGATAAAGGCAGCGCTGTGCTGACCGTTAAACTGGACAATCACGTGGCTAAAGGCTGCGTACGCGTTGCGGCTGCCCATGAGGACACCATAGGCTTAGGTGACTTGATGGGTGACATCAGTGTGGAGAAATTGTCGGCAACCCAATTGGCCGCGTACCAGGCCAGCCTTAAGGAAGTGCACGCGTAATGGAATGGCTCACTCATTTATTCGGGGATTACTGGCCAGCAGTGGAGCTGACGGCTTGGACCTTAATTAAAATTGTTGCTATCGTGGCGCCTTTAATGGGGGCGGTGGCTTACCTGACCCTGGCTGAACGCAAAGTCATTGGTTACATGCAAGTGCGTATCGGCCCCAACCGCGTGGGTTACTTCGGCCTGCTGCAACCGCTAGCTGATGGGCTCAAACTCTTATTTAAAGAAATTGTCATTCCGACCGCATCGAATAAAGCCTTATTCCTATTAGGGCCGGTGCTGGCCATCGCTCCTGCGTTTGCGGCCTGGGCTGTGGTGCCATTTGATATGACCATGGTCTTGGCAGACGTGGATGCGGGCTTGTTGTACATACTGGCCATGACCTCGGTGGCAGTCTACGGCGTGATTATTGCCGGTTGGGCATCCAATTCCAAGTATGCCTTTTTGGGTGCATTGCGCTCGGCCGCGCAGATTGTGTCTTATGAAATTGCCATGGGCTTTGCGCTGGTTGGGGTGTTGATGTGTGCCAATACGCTTAATTTAGGCAAAATTGTAATGGGCCAAGCCGGCGGCTTTTGGCACTGGTACTTCTTGCCATTGTTCCCTTTATTCGTTGTTTATTTTATTAGTGCAGTCGCCGAAACCAACCGCGCGCCATTTGACGTGGCAGAAGGGGAGTCAGAAATTGTGGCTGGCTTCCATGTGGAGTATTCCGGCATGGCGTTTGCGGTGTTCTTCTTGGCCGAATACGCCAACATGATCTTGGTGTCCATGCTGGCGGCCTTGATGTTCCTCGGTGGTTGGTTATCACCAGTGCCGTTTATGCCAGACAGCTTTTTATGGTTGTTGGCCAAAGTGGCTTTTCTATTGTTCTTATTTTTATGGTTTAGGGCCACCTTCCCTAGGTACCGCTACGACCAAATCATGCGTTTGGGATGGAAGGTGTTTATCCCCATTACCATCGTCTGGATCGTGTTTGTCGGTGGCATGATGCAAACCCCTTGGGCGTATTTATTCCATTAATCTTATGCTAAAAAAAATACATAAAACCCTATCAAGCTTGATGTTGGTCGAGCTGCTAAAAGGCATGGCCTTAACCGGGCGTTATTTCTTTGCGCCCAAAATTACCGTGCAATACCCGGAAGAAGTCACGCCGCAATCCAACCGCTTTCGTGGCCTGCATGCCTTGAGGCGCTATGCCAATGGTGAAGAGCGTTGCATTGCCTGTAAATTGTGTGAAGCCGTTTGCCCGGCAATGGCCATTACCATAGAGTCCGAGCAGCGTGAGGACAATACCCGCCGCACCACCCGCTACGACATAGATCTGACCAAATGCATATTCTGTGGCATGTGTGAAGAATCCTGCCCGGTCGATTCCATCGTCGAAACGCGGGTGTTTGATTACCACGGTGAGCAACGGGGTGACTTGTTGTATACCAAAGACATGCTATTGGCTGTCGGTGATAAGCACGAGAAGCAAATTGCAGCCGATCGCCTTCTAGACAAAGCCTTTAGATAATAAAGAGAAACTACGCCCACCATGACATTCTTTGGTTTACCTTTTCAAGACCTGGTTTTTTACAGCTTAGCGCTTATTTTGTTGTATGCCGCACTCAGCGTCATTACCACCCGTAATCCAGTGTACGCTGCGCTATACCTAGTGCTGGCGTTTTTTACTGCGGCCGGTATCTGGTTGTTATTGGAGGCGGAATTCCTAGCCATTACCTTGGTGCTGGTGTATGTGGGTGCCGTCATGGTCTTGTTCTTGTTCGTGGTCATGATGCTGGACATCAACTTGGATCGTTTGCGTGAGGGCTTTTGGCAAGCCTTGCCGGTGGCCTTGCCAGTCGGCGGTCTGATGGCAGTAGAAATGGTCATGATCGTTGGCATCAATAATTTTGGCGCAGATAAAGTCCTAGCGCCTGCGGCTAAGCCTGCCGATTACAGCAATACGGCAGCGTTAGGTCGCGTGCTCTATACCGATTATCTGCTGGCCTTTGAATTGGCCTCCGTGGTGCTATTGGTGGCCATCGTCGCGGCCATTGCGCTGACCTTAAGAAGCCGTAGGGAAAGCAAGCCTACCGATGCTAACAAGCAAGTGATGGTGAAAAAAGCCGATCGTTTGCGTATCGTAAAAATGGCTGCTGTGCTGGAGCCTAAATCCGATTCCGCTGCAAACACTGAGGAGCAAAAATAATGGTTGGCTTATCGCATTACCTTATTCTTGGTGCCTTGTTGTTTGCCATCAGCGTGGTCGGTATATTCCTAAACCGTAAAAACGTCATTATTTTATTGATGGCCATCGAGCTCATGCTGCTCGCGGTTAACCTAAATTTCATTGCTTTCTCGCATTACATGAATGACATCGCAGGCCAGGTGTTCGTGTTTTTTATATTGACGGTAGCCGCCGCCGAATCGGCAATCGGTTTGGCTATCTTAGTGGTGCTGTTTAGAAACTTACGCACCATTAATGTTGACGATCTAGACCGCTTAAAAGGGTAAGTTCAGAATGACCATGCAACAGATTTACTTAGCGATACCCATTTTACCCTTGCTAGCGGCCGCACTGGTTGGCTTGTTTGGTACGCGTATGCCCAGATCAGCCGCCCATGTCTTGACTATTTTGGGTGTGGCCTTGTCATTTGCCTTGTCGGTGGTTGTGCTCAATGATGCCATGCACAGTGCGCCGTATAACGAAACGGTTTACTCTTGGCTTAAAACCGGCAATTTTAGTTTTGAAATTGGTTTTCTGATTGATAATTTATCCGCCATGATGATGGTGGTCGTGACCTTCGTTTCACTGATGGTGCACATATACACGGTAGGCTACATGGCTGAAGACCCTGGCTATGCAAGATTCTTCAGCTACATTTCGCTATTTACCTTTGCCATGTTGATGTTGGTCATGAGCAACAACTTCATGCAACTGTTTTTTGGCTGGGAAGCGGTGGGCTTGGTCTCTTATTTGCTCATTGGTTTTTGGTACACGCGACCAACGGCTATTTACGCCAATCTAAAAGCTTTCTTGGTTAACCGGGTGGGCGACTTTGGCTTTCTATTGGGCATAGGCTTGGTCTTATTCCATTTCGGTAGCTTGGATTACGCGTCGGTATTCTCAGTGGCACCGCAAATGGCCGATGTGCAAATTAATTTACTGGGCGCCAGCTCATGGTCTTTAATGACGGTTACCTGCATCTTGCTGTTTATCGGCGCGATGGGTAAATCAGCGCAAGTGCCCTTGCACGTTTGGTTGCCCGATTCCATGGAAGGCCCAACGCCTATCTCCGCATTGATCCATGCCGCCACCATGGTGACGGCCGGTATTTTCATGGTGGCCAGAATGTCGCCTTTGTTTGAGTTGTCATCCACGGCGCTGTCCTTCGTTATCATCATAGGCAGCATCACGGCCTTGTTCATGGGTTTCTTGGGCATCATCCAAAATGACATTAAACGGGTGGTGGCGTACTCTACGCTTTCGCAGCTGGGTTATATGACCGTGGCCTTAGGTGCGTCGGCATACTCCGTGGCCATCTTTCATTTAATGACACACGCCTTCTTTAAAGCCTTGTTGTTCTTAGGCGCCGGTGCGGTCATCATGGGTATGCACCACGACCAAGACATACGCAATATGGGTAATTTGAAAAAATACTTGCCTGTCACTTGGATCACCTCCTTAATTGGCTCCTTAGCTTTAATCGGCACACCATTTTTTGCCGGCTTCTATTCCAAGGACAGCATCATAGAAGCAGTGCACGCATCGAATGTAATTGGCAGTGGCTTTGCCTACTTTGCCGTGTTGGCAGGGGTGTTTGTCACGGCATTCTACAGTTTCCGTATGTATTTCCTGGTGTTTCATGGCACGGAGAAATGGCGTGCGCATAAACACGATGCCCACCACGATGCACATCAGGATGATCATGACCACCATCATGGCTTAGCGCCCACGGATGATCCGCATGAGCCGGGTTGGGTCATCAAGTTACCGTTAATCTTATTGGCTATACCGTCCATGTTGATAGGTTATGTAGCCATAGAGCCCATGCTGTACGGTGATTTCTTTGACGGTGTGCTGTATGTGGATTACGCTGCTCACCCAGCCATGCAAGAGATGACTCACCATTGGCACAGCACTATGCACAATGCAGCGGGCATGGCCATGCACGGTTTACTTAGCTTGCCGTTTGCCTTGGCTGCAGCGGGCGTGCTGTTGGCTTGGTTTTTCTATACACAACGGCCGGATATCCCAGCCATGTTGCAGCGCAAACTTGCGTTTATCTGCCAAATTTTAGAAAACAAATACGGGTTTGATGCCTTTAACGACAAAGTGTTTGCCGCCGGTTCACGCTTACTGGGCAACAAGTTGTGGCAAATTGGTGACGTGGCCATAATCGATGGCGCCATGGTCAATGGCACGGCCAATCTGATCGGCAAAATAGCCTCCGTGGTGCGTAAATTACAAACTGGGCTGATTTATCACTATGCCTTCGCCATGATCATAGGCGTGTTCTTGATGCTCACCTTTTTTACTAAAGTTTAAAAAATGCAAAATTATTTTTATCAACACCTATTAAGCTTTGCGATCTGGCTACCCGTCCTGGCTGGGGTAGTGGTGCTGGCCACCGCCAACGAAAACAAAGCCAATACCACCCGCTGGTTAGCCTTAGTGGGCGGCTTATTAAGCTTTTTAGTGACCATTCCACTGTATACAGAATTTAATTTTGCGGACGGCGGCTGGCAATTTCAAGAAGGCTTTAGTTGGATACCGGCGTTTAACATTAACTACCACCTAGGTGCCGATGGCCTAGCCGTGCCGCTGATATTGCTGACCAGTTTCACCACCTTAATCGTCATCATTTCCGCCTGGGAAGTCATACAGCAGCGGGTGGCGCAATACATGGCCTGCTTTCTGATCATGAGTGGCTTGATGATAGGCGTGTTCAGTGCCTTGGATGCCATACTGTATTACGTGTTTTGGGAAGCGATGCTGATCCCTATGTTCTTGGTGATCGGCATTTGGGGTGGACCAAACCGCGTCTATGCCACGGTTAAATTTTTCCTCTACACCTTGTTGGGCTCACTCTTAATGTTGGTGGCCTTTATTTACTTGTACCTAAATACCGGCAGCTTTGAAATTGCCGATTTCTACCGCTTCCCCATGCCATTGCAAGTGCAGGTCTTGGTGTTCTTGGCCTTCTTCGTGGCATTCGCGGTCAAAATCCCCATGTGGCCTGTGCACACTTGGTTACCCGATGCGCACGTGGAAGCACCAACCGGCGGGTCTGTGGTGTTGGCGGCGATTGCGCTTAAATTAGGTGGTTACAGCTTTCTGCGTTTTGCCATGCCTATCGCGCCGGATGCGGCCCACCATTTAAGCGGCTACATGATAGCCTTGTCTTTGATTGCGATTGTTTACATTGCGCTGGTGGCTTTGGTGCAAAAAGACATGAAAAAGCTGATTGCTTATTCCTCTATCTCGCACATGGGTTTTGTCACCCTAGGTTTCTTCCTGTTTAACAGCATAGGTTTGGAAGGCGCCATCGTGCAGATGTTGTCACACGGCTTTATATCGGCTGCCATGTTCTTGTGCGTGGGGGTGTTGTATGACCGCGTGCACAGCAGGCAAATTGAGTCCTACGGTGGGGTAGCTAACACCATGCCGGCATTTGCCGCATTTGCTGTGTTCTTTGCCATGGCCAACACCGGCTTGCCTGGTACCTCCGGCTTTGTTGGTGAGTTCATGGTTATTCTGGGTGCCGTGCAAATTAATTTCTGGTACGCATTCCTAGCCGCATTAACCTTAATATTTGGCGCGGCTTACTCCTTGTGGATGGTCAAGCGGGTGTTTTATGGAGCGGTAGCAAACGATAAAGTAGCTGCCTTGAGCGACCTAAATAAACGTGAATTTTTCATCTTAGCCGTATTGGCTAGCTTGGTGTTGGCGCTTGGTGTTTACCCGCAAATGGTCACCGACATGACCAATGCCACGGTCACGGAACTTCTTACTCATTTCGCACAAAGCAAGCTGCCAAACAGCCTGCCAGCAGGTTTATAAGTTATGGAAACGATACGTTACGACCTCATTACCGCCTTGCCAGAACTGATCGTTTTGAGCATGGCCATGGTGATTTTATTGGCTGATTTATTCATAGCACCGGCCAAACGCATGGCGATTTATGCCATGGCCCAATTCACCTTGTTGCTGGCCGCTTACTTTACTTTTAGCAGCCACGTGCCCAGTGTTAGCTTCGCATTTAGCGGTGCATTTGTTGATGATGCCATGTCGGATGTGCTTAAGTTAATGATGTATTTGGGCACCTCGTTTATCTTCGTTTACAGCAGGCAATATTTGCAACAACGCGGTATGTTCCGTGGTGAGTTTTATGCCTTAGTACTGTTTTCATTGCTGGGCATGATGGTCATGGTGTCAGGACAAAGCCTGCTCACCCTATACGTGGGCTTGGAGTTGCTGTCATTGAGTCTGTATGCTTTGGTGGCCATGGACAGGGATAACGCCAAAGCCACAGAAGCAGCCATGAAGTATTTTGTCTTAGGTGCGCTGGCGTCGGGGATGTTGTTGTACGGCATGAGCATGGTGTACGGCATGACCGGCAGCTTGAATCTAGCAGAAATTAATATGGCACTCATGGCCGGCACTAAAATTCATGCCGTGCTGATACTGGGCCTGGTATTTATCGTTGCGGGCTTGGCCTTTAAGTTAGGCGCCGTCCCTTTCCAGATGTGGGTACCGGATGTCTATGAGGGCTCGCCAACCGCAGTCACCATGCTTATCAGCTCAGTACCCAAATTGGCGGCATTTGCTTTTGTAATTCGGGTATTGGTGCAGGCATTGCCAACTTTAGCTGCCGATTGGCAACAAATGCTGATGATTATGGCGGTCTTGTCCATACTCATTGGTAACATCACGGCCATTGCACAAACCAATCTAAAACGCATGTTGGCTTACTCAACCATTTCACACATCGGTTTTGTCTTGTACGGCTTGATGAGCGTGAGCATGAACGGCTTTATCTTTGCCTTATTTTACGTGGTCAGCTATGTGCTGATGACCTTGGCCGGTTTCGGTATTATTTTATTGCTTTCTCGTCCAGGCTTTGAAGCGGATAAATTGGACGATTTGAAAGGCTTAAATCAACGCAGCCCATGGCACGCTTTTTTAATGTTAATCGTCATGTTCAGTATGGCCGGTGTGCCACCCACCTTGGGTTTCTACGCTAAATTTAGCGTGTTGCAAGCGGCCTTGGCGGCGGGGTATGTCTGGTTAGTGGTGTTTGCGGTGTTGATGGCAGTGATAGGCGCATTTTATTACCTACGCGTCATCAAGCTGATGTATTTTGATGAGCCCGTAGATACGCATGCCATCGCTGCGCCCATGGACGCGCGCATCGTGCTGGGTTTCAATGCGCTGGCTTTGTTGGTGATAGGGCTTATGCCAGAAAGGCTCATCGAGATTTGCATCTACACGATTACCAGCAGTCTAAGTTAGCGGCTCAGGTTTAGATTGCCACCCATGCTGACCACGCTGAATGATCTGACGGAACAGTGCATCAGCTCTGAAACCATCAGTACGGGCGGCATGTTGACATTAAAGTGCGACCAAGTGCGCTTGCCTAATGGTCGCAGCAGCCAGCGTGAATACGTCGTTCACCCAGGTGCATCCGTGGTGGTGGCTTTGCTGCCTAATGGCCACGTGGTATTAGAAAAACAATACCGTTATCCCTTGCATCAAGTCTTTATAGAGTTGCCTGCCGGCAAAATCGATGCAGCGGAAGCCCCCTTGCTTACCGCGCAACGTGAGCTTTTAGAAGAAACCGGTTACAGCGCTCAACGTTGGATTTCTCTTGGTCAGCAGCACCCATGCATAGGCTATTCCGATGAAGTGATTCATATGTATTTAGCGCTGGATTTATCCGCAGGTCTGCACCAGCGTGACGAGGACGAAGCGCTGGAAGTGTTCGATCTTAGTCTGGACGATTGCTTACTGTTAATGGCGCAAGGGAAAATCAGCGATGGTAAAACCATGCTGGCCTTGCTGATGGCACAAAACTATTTGGCCCAGCATCCTGATTTATTGCCGTCAAATTAAGTAGGACTGGCCTTGGCTAAGATCCTCATTGTTGGTTGTGGTGATCTGGGCTTAAGCATCGCCAAGCTGTTGTCAGCGCAGCATGCAGTTTACGGCCTAAAACGCCAGGCCATAACACCCATACCCAATCTAACCATGCTGCAAGGCGATGTCACTCAGGCGTCCAGTCTGGCAGCGTTGCACACGCTAAAGCCTGAGTTCATTATTTATTGCGTGGCGGCCGATGCACAAACCGACGCTGCCTACCAAGCACAATACGTGACGGGCTTGGCCAATGTCCTGGCTACCCAGCAAGCAAACCCAGCCTTGCGCCATGTATTTTTTGTTTCTAGCACGCGTGTCTATGGCCGCGATGATGGTGTATGTTTGGATGAAGCCACGCCCGCCAAGCCCAATGATTTTGGCGGGGAGCGTTTGCTGGAAGCCGAGCAGTTATTAGCAGGCCTGACTTGTCCGGCTACGGTTTTACGCTTATCTGGCATTTATGGACCAGGCCGCTTACGCATGATTAAGCTAGCGACCAGCCAAGCATGGCCAGCACAAAACAGTTGGACTAATCGTATACACCGTGACGATGCCGCCGCATTCACGGTGATGCTGCTAGAAAAAGTGCTGGCTGGACAACTTATTTTGCCGTGCTACATTGTTAGTGATGACGCGCCTGCCACTGTGCATGAGGTATTGGCATGGTTGGCAGGGCAATTGCAGCTAAGCACGCCGCCGCATGGACAACAAGCCGTGACGGGCAAGCGCTTAAGCAACCGTCTAATGCGCTCGACGGGTTTTGTCTTGCGCTATCCAAATTATCAAGCCGGATACCGTGCTTTGCTGACGGCTAATCACGAACAATGACGTGGGGATAATTGCCATAGTCGTTTGCGCCGACCGCCACAATCAGCTAAAATCCCGCAAGTTTAAAAATTAAGCTTAAGTTTTGTTGTCAGGGACTTAAGACAATATGAAAAATAGAGGCGGTTAGCTCAGTTGGTTAGAGCGCTTGGTCGACATCCAAGAGGTCAGCAGTTCGAGTCTGCTACTGCCTACCAGATATGCCAGTAAAAGCCGTTATTAACGGCTTTTACTATTTAATATGAGAATGCTATGCCTATAATTCGCTTGCCTGATGGCTCTGAACGTAGTTTTCCAGCTTCCGTTACGGTAGCTGACGTGGCTATGAATATCGGCGCTGGCTTGGCTAAAGCGGCCTTAGCGGGCAAAGTTAATGGCGAGTTGGTGGATACATCCTACCTCATTACGCAAGATGTTGATTTGGCTATCATTACCGATAAAAGTGATGAGGGTTTGGACATTATTCGCCACTCCACCGCGCATTTATTAGCGTATGCGGTAAAAGCTTTGTTTCCCGATGCGCAAGTGACCATAGGCCCAGTCATAGAGCATGGCTTTTTTTACGACTTTTCATACAAGCGTGCTTTTACTCCAGACGATTTAATCGCTATCGAAAAGAAAATGGCCGAGCTGGCCAAGAAAGACGAGCCAGTGACGCGTAAAGTATTGCCGCGCGATGAAGCGGTGGCTTACTTTAAATCCATAGATGAGCATTACAAAGCCGAAATCATTGCCAGCATTCCAGCTGGTGAAGATGTTTCACTGTATACCGAAGGCGATTTCACCGATTTGTGCCGTGGCCCTCACGTGCCCAACACCGGCAAGTTGAAAGCCTTTAAATTAATGAAGCTCGCCGGTGCTTATTGGCGTGGCGACAGCAATAATGAAATGTTGCAGCGTGTGTACGGCACCGCTTGGCGCAATAAAGAAGAATTGGAAGCGTACCTGTTTCAGCTAGAGGAAGCGGAGAAGCGTGATCACCGTAAATTGGGCAAGCAATTGGATTACTTCCACATGCAGGATGACGCGCCTGGTATGGTGTTCTGGCATCCGCGTGGTTGGAGCATATGGCAAGAAGTTGAGCAGTACATGCGCAAAATGTTCCGCGACTACAATTACCAAGAAGTGCGTACGCCTACCATCATGGACAGAACCTTATGGGAGAAGTCTGGCCATTGGCAAAATTACCGTGACGGTATGTTTGTAACGGCTTCTGAGAGCCGTGATTATGCGGTCAAGCCGATGAATTGCCCAGGTCACGTGCAGATTTTCAACAGCACACTGCACAGTTACCGCGATTTACCATTGCGCTTGGCTGAATTCGGTTCATGCCATCGCAACGAACCTTCTGGATCGCTGCACGGCTTGATGCGGGTGCGAGGCTTTACCCAAGACGATGCACATATTTTCTGTGCTGAAAATCAAGTTGAAGCCGAAGTCGCTGATTTTATTAAAATGCTTTACCAAGCCTACGGTGATTTTGGTTTTACCGATGTGTTGGTTAAGTTGTCCACCCGTCCTGAGAAACGCATAGGTAGCGATGAAGATTGGGATAAAGCCGAAACATCACTGGCCAATGCGCTTAAATTAAATAATCTGGAATTTGAGTACCAACCCGGTGAAGGGGCATTTTACGGCCCCAAAATTGAATTTACTCTAAAAGACTCATTAGGTAGGTTGTGGCAGTGCGGCACCATACAGCTAGACCCCAATTTGCCCGAGCGTTTAGGCGCCGAGTATGTGGCAGAAGACAACAGCCGACAACGTCCGGTGATGTTGCATAGGGCGATAGTGGGTTCCATGGAGCGCTTTATTGGCATATTGATAGAGCATTACGCTGGCGCCATGCCGCTTTGGTTAGCGCCGGTGCAGGTGATGGTGTTGAACATTTCTGAAAATCAAGCCGATTACGTACGGCAAGTGGTTGAAATGCTGAAGAAAAATGGCATACGCTGTGAATTTGACTTGAGAAATGAGAAGATAACCTATAAAATACGCGAACATAGTATGCAAAAAATGCCTTACCTATTAGTAGCAGGTGAGCGTGAGATGCAAACAGGACATGTGGCCGTGCGTAACAGAAAAGGCGAAGACTTAGGTTCTATGCCGATAGCAGCGCTAATAGAGCGTTTAAAAGCAGAGGTTGAAACCAGGGTTTAGCTTACATAACTTGCCATCATTGATGCGTAAGTCATGAAATTTCTGATCATGCGCGGCTTAACTATTTGGAGAATTTGATATAGCACAGGACAAAGAAACACGAATTAATGGCGATATAACTGGATCGCAAGTTCGTTTGGTGGGCATAGAAGGTGAGCCCTTAGGCATCATGTCTTTAACAGAAGCCTTTGCAAGAGCCGAAGAAGCAGACATTGATCTGGTTGAAATCGCACCTAATGCTGAGCCGCCTGTGTGCAGGTTGTTGGATTATGGTAAGTTTAAATACGCTGAAAGTAAAAAGCAGCACGAAGTTAAACTTAAGCAAAAGCAAGTAAGCATTAAAGAGGTTAAATTTCGCCCCGGTACGGATGATGGCGATTACGCGATTAAAGTGCGTAACATCATTCGATTTATACAAGACGGTGATAAAGCGAAAATTACCTTACGTTTTAGGGGGCGTGAGATTACCCATCAAGAATTCGGTTTGGCTTTACTTAGACGGGTAGAGGCAGACACAAAAGATGTCGCCGTGGTGGAGCAGTTTCCAAAAATGGAAGGCCGCCAAATGGTGATGGTGCTAGGGCCACCTAAAAAAACCTAAGCAGTTTTAGTAAGATCCCGAGTGATACGGCTTAACGGCATGCCTAAGCACTCATAACTTAAGTTCAAGGAGAACAAAATGCCAAAAATGAAAACCAAGAGCGGCGCTAAAAAGCGCTTCAAATTCTTGGGTAACGGTAAAGTGAAACGTACGCACTCTCACTTACGCCATATCCTAACCAAAAAGACCACCAAGCAAAAGCGTAAACTACGCGGCACGGCGATCATCTCAGCAACTGACGTCAAACGCGTTCGCGCAATGATGCCTACACGATAAGGAGACCGATATGCCTAGAGTAAAACGTGGTGTCATCGCTCGCGCAAGACACAAGAAAGTATTAAAAGCCGCTAAGGGTTACCGCGGTCGTCGTAAAAACGTTTACCGCGTTGCCAAGCAAGCGGTAATGAAAGCCGGTCAATACGCATACCGTGACCGTAGACAGAAAAAACGTCAATTCCGCACCTTATGGATAGCCCGTATTAATGCCGGTGCCCGTGAGTGTGGTTTAACTTACAGCCGCTTCATGAATGGCTTGAAAAAAGCAGCCGTGGAAGTGGATCGTAAAGTGTTGGCAGATTTAGCCGTGTTCGACAAAACAGCATTCGCTCAATTTGTTGATATGGCTAAAAAAGCCTTGGCAGTTTAGTCAGCACGCTTATTTAAAAAATAAGTAAAAAAAGAGGCTTAGGCCTCTTTTTTTTGCTGTAAAATTATGCACTTAAATAAAAATACAGTTTATTAAAGATCCCTATTTACATGACAGATTTAACGCATTTAATTTCTCAGGCGCAAGCGGATTTTGCAGCTAGCGCCAATATGAACGATTTGGAAATTGCTAAAGCTAAATACTTAGGTAAAACCGGTTTATTGACCGATGCCTTAAAAGGCCTGGGTAAGTTAAGTAATGAAGAGCGTCCGGCAGCAGGGGCTGCCATCAATGTGGTGAAACAAGCCGTGGAAGCGGCGCTTAGCTCACGCCGTGAAGCCTTGCTTAACGCTGAGCAGGTCAAGCAGTTAGCGCAAGAATCCATTGATGTTAGCTTGCCTGCACGCGCTCAATCGCAAGGTGGCTTGCACCCAGTAAGCCTTACCTTGCAACGCATAGAGCAACTGTTTCATTCGATAGGCTTTGAAGTGGCGACCGGTCCGGAAATAGAAACCGATTTTTATAACTTCACTGCCCTTAACATTCCCGAAGACCATCCGGCGCGGGCCATGCACGATACTTTCTACATAGACGAGGCCAATGTGTTGCGTACCCACACCTCGCCTGTGCAAGTGCGTTACATGGAAAATGCCCTTAAAACCAATAAAACCCCACCACTGAAAATCATTGCCCCTGGGCGCGTTTATCGGGTGGACTCGGATGCCACGCATTCGCCTATGTTCCATCAGGTTGAAGGCCTATGGGTAGACGAAGACATCAGCTTCGCTAATCTAAAAGGCGTGGTGCAGGACTTCTTGCAAAAATTCTTTGAACGTGACGATTTGACCGTGCGTTTTCGCCCGTCTTTTTTCCCTTTCACCGAGCCTTCTGCTGAAATGGACATGAGCTGGAATGGCGGTTGGCTAGAAATTGGTGGTTGCGGCATGGTACACCCTGAGGTGTTTAAGCACGTCAATATAGACAGCGAAAAATACCGTGGATTCGCCTTCGGATTAGGCGTGGAACGCTTAACCATGTTGCGCTATGGCGTGAATGATTTGCGCCATTTCTTTAATAATGATTTGCGTTTTTTAAGTCAGTTTAAATAGCGCAACAAAGCACTAAGCTTACTTCTTCAGTTAGGGTCAAAAGCATTATGCAGTTTTCAGAAAATTGGTTACGCAGTCTAGTTAGTACGGATTTGGACAGTCAGGCTTTAAGTCATACTTTGACCATGGCCGGTCTTGAAGTCGAAGACATGCAAGCGGTAGCCGCTCCTTTCAACAAAGTGGTGGTGGCAAAAATCCTCAGTGTGGAGAAACACCCGGATGCCGATCGCTTGCAAGTCTGCACGGTCGACGTGGGATTAACGCAGCCTATACAAATTGTCTGTGGTGCCGCCAACGCACGCGCTGGCTTGATCGCACCTTGCGCTTTAGTCGGCGCAGAGTTGCCTGGCATCAGCATTAAGCAAGCAAAAGTCCGTGGCGTGGATTCGTACGGCATGATGTGTTCATCCAAAGAGCTGGGCTTAACGGCAGAAGCCAGCGGTCTGTTGGAGCTAGACAGTGCTGCGCCTATAGGTCAAGACATACGGCATTATTTGGATTTAGATGACCATATGCTGACCCTTAAATTGACACCTAACCGCAGCGACTGCTTAAGCCTGCTTGGCATCGCCCGCGATGTTGCAGCGATTACGGGTGCGCCTACCTGTTTCGAAGAGATCAAATCAGTAGCAAGCGATGCGGCTGACATTCAAGCCGTCTCAGTGATGGAACAAGCTGCCTGCCCACGCTATTGCGGTCGATTGATAAGTGGGCTGAATGCTAAAGCCAGCACGCCTGCTTGGATGGTTAAGCGTTTAGAGCGCAGTGGTTTACGCAGTATCAATGTGCTAGTTGATGTCACCAATTATGTTCTGTTGGCCTTAGGCCAACCCATGCATGCGTTTGATGCCGCTAAGCTAACAGGCAATGTAAGCGTTCGTTTTGCCAAGCAGAATGAAACCATCACCTTGCTAAACGAGCAAGAAGTCACGCTAAAAGCGGATGATTTAGTCATTGCCGATAACAGTGGGGCGATTGCCTTGGCCGGGATTATGGGTGGTTTGGCCACTTCGGTTAATGATGAAACCACCAGCGTGTTTTTAGAAAGCGCCTATTTTAGCCCCTCGGCCATTGCTGGCAAGGCGCGTAGATTGGGTTTAAGCACCGATTCTTCCTATCGATTCGAGCGTGGCGTGGATTTCGCTAACACGCGTCTTGCCTTAGATTACGCCACGCAATTAATTAAACAATTATGCGGTGGTTCAAGCGGTGAAGTCACTGAAATTGCTGGCGTGTTGCCAGTTAGGGCTGCCGTCAAGTTGCGCTTAAGCCGCTTAGTCTCGGTCCTAGGCATTCCTTTTAGCGAAGAAAAGATAGCGCAATTGCTCACGCAGTTAGGCTTTTCATACACGCTAAGTGAGGCGGTGTTTACCGTGGTGCCACCGTCTTACCGCTTTGACATCAGCATAGAAGAGGATTTGATAGAGGAGGTTGCCCGTCTGCACGGCTACGACCACATTCCTGCTATTGCCCCGGTTGCAAACTTAAGCATGTTGGATGCGCCAGAGGCCCGTGTGCATCAGAATAAATTGCGCGACCGTTTAGTGGCAGCTGGCTACCAAGAGTTGGTTAACTACAGCTTTGTTGATGAGGCATGGGAAACCGAATTGCTAGCAAACACTCAGCCTATTAGACTAAAAAATCCCATCGCCAACAATTTAAGTGTGATGCGCAGCAGTTTATGGGGTGGCTTATTGGATAGCTTGGTTTACAACTTAAATCGTAAACAAGACCGGGCAATGTTGTTTGAGCTAGGGGCCAGTTACCGTTATGCAGATGCGCAAAAGTTAAGTTTTGTTGAAAGCACACGCATTGCTGGTTTGGCTTATGGCAGTGCAAAACCAGAACAATGGGGGCTTAATTCGGCTGACGTGGATTTCTTTGAGATAAAAGCCCACGTTGATACGCTGCTAGCGGATGCCAGTGCGGGCAAAACGCTTAGCTATGAAAAAGCCGAGCATAACGCACTGCACCCAGGGCAAACAGCGCGCATTGTTTTAGATGGCGTTAATGTAGGCTGGCTAGGTAAGTTGCACCCGAAATGGCAACAACATTATGGCTTAACTAAGGCTACTTTCCTTTTTGAATTGGACGTTGATGCGGTGTTGAACCGACGCATTCCAGCCTACCAAGAGGTGTCTAAGTTGCTACCAGTGCGTCGCGATTTGGCCGTGGTGGTGGATCAAGATTTAGCCATAAGCACCTTGCTGACGGTCATTAAAAAGGCCAATATTGCCATGCTCATGGACGTGGCTTTGTTTGATATTTACCAAGGTTCGGGCATTGCTGAAAACAAGAAAAGCCTTGCATTATCAGTACTTATGCACGATACTCAAAAAACTTTAACGGATAGCGATGCCGATGCGGTCATGGCAAATCTGCTACAATTATTAGAAAATAACTGCAATGCCATACTAAGAAATTAGCTCACCAATGTGGGCTGTTTTTATGTAACAAAAGCTTTATATTAGAAATATAGCCATGAATAGGCTAGCAAAGAATGGGAGTGGGGTATGACTTTAACAAAAGCTGAACTTGCGGATTTGCTTTACGAGCAAGTGGGTTTAAACAAGCGTGAAGCTAAAGACATGGTTGAAGCTTTTTTTGAAGAAGTGCGCATTGCACTAGAGGCTGGTGACAGCGTTAAATTATCCGGTTTTGGTAATTTTGAGTTGCGCAAAAAATCAGAGCGACCAGGCCGTAACCCAAAAACAGGCGAAGAAATACCTATCTCCGCACGCCGTGTCGTGACCTTCCATGCCAGTCAAAAATTGAAAGCCAAAGTTGAGGCTAACTACCAGAATTAAATCCCATCCTCATGGTTGAGGCTGGGTTAATGGACTATCCATTTGAGTGTTAAGTGAGAAAATGCAGCATGAGTGAGCCAGTGCCAAAATTGCAGTTGCCACCTATCCCCGCCAAGCGTTATTTTACGATAGGCGAAGTGAGTGAGCTTTGTGGTGTTAAGCCGCACGTACTGCGTTATTGGGAGCAGGAATTCACTCAACTAAAGCCAGTAAAACGGCGCGGCAACCGTCGCTATTATCAACACCACGAAGTGTTATTAATACGCCGTATACGCGAGTTGCTCTACGAACAAGGGTTTACCATCAGTGGTGCCCGCAATCGCCTGGAAGGGGCTGATGCCGACCACGGCAAAGTGGCAGGCGAGCAAGGCGCTGCTCAATTGGAATTGCCGGTCAGTGCAGAGAGCAGCAGCTTTTCATACGATTTTGCTAAAGCCAAGCTTGAGCTGCAAGCCGTCATCAGCTTGTTGCGCGCCTAAAAATTTACGCTTATTTCATCCCGTCCTTTTAAAGTCCTCTAGCTTTTGCGTTATAATGGCGCCTTGTTGTGACGCGGTCATAACATCGGTTCGGGGCATAGCGCAGCCTGGTAGCGTACTAGTCTGGGGGACTAGGGGTCGCAAGTTCGAATCTTGCTGTCCCGACCAAAGTTAAATCATGGCTTACAGTCCTTGCTGTAAGCCATTTTTTTATACGCCAGCTAGGCTAAAAGTCGGCATTGCTGCTTGGTTGATACGCGCTAAGTCGCTACAATAACAAGCTATAAAATCCTTATTGGTTCTCTGCCCACTGATACAGTATGTCGCGTCCAACCTCAGTTCAAATACGCTTAGATGCCTTCAGGCACAACTACCGAACGGCTAAATCATTGTGGCCCGGAAAAGCCATGGCGGTTATCAAGGCCAATGCCTATGGCCATGGCGCAGTGCATTGTGCACGGGCGCTCGCCAACGAAGCCGATGGCTTTGCCGTGTCCAGCCTAGAGGAGGCCATGCAACTGCGTGACGCAGGCGTGACTGAGCCTATATTGTTATTGGAAGGTTTCTTTTCTGCGGACGAGCTGGCCTGCATCGCCGAGCAAGATTTATGGATAGTGGTGCATGCGCAATGGCAGTTAGCATTGTTGATGGCCGCCAAGTTAGCGCGTCCTCTGCATGTTTGGCTGAAAATGGACAGTGGCATGCACAGATTAGGCTTATCCCCAGCCGACTATAGGCTTGCACATGGTCAGTTGGATGGGCATAAAAATGTGGCTAGCATAGTGCCCATGACGCACTTAGCCAATGCCGATAATCCCAGCTCCGATCATGCCATGCAACAAGCCGTAGTTTTTCAATCCACCTTGGCTGCCTTGCCACTATGTCATGCCAGCAGTTTGGCTAATTCTGCCGCTTTATTGGCTTGGCCAAATTTAAGGCAGGCCATAGATACTAGTGAGCATTGGTCCAGACCGGGCATCATGCTGTATGGCGCTCACCCAATAAGCCAGCCTGCGCAAGACTATCCCTTGGAGCCGGTGATGCATTTTAATTCACGCATTATTGCCCTGCGCCAACTTAAAAAGGGTGATGCCATAGGCTATGGCAGTCTATACACGGCGGATAAGGCCATGCGTGTTGGGGTGGTGGCCTGCGGCTATGCGGATGGCTATCCTAGATCAGCTAAGACCGGCACGCCGATAGCGGTAGACGGTCAGATGACGCAGTTGCTAGGTCGGGTGTCGATGGACATGCTGTATGTCGACTTAAGCGCTATTCCGACTGCTGACATTAATAGTCATGTCGAATTATGGGGTAAACAGGTGCCAGCTAACTTGGTGGCGCACAGCGCGGGCACCATAGCCTACGAGCTTTTTTGCAACGTTAAGCGCGCCCATTTTGATTACTTTGATCCCGCTAATATTTAATTTAAATTCATTTAACTTTAAGGTTTTTATATGCACGTTATTCAAACAGCAAACGCGCCGGCAGCCATAGGCCCTTATTCTCAAGGCATGGTGGTCGGTGACTTATTATTCACTTCTGGGCAAATTGCCTTAAGGCCCGATGGTAGCTTGAACGATGGTGACATCGTTACGCAAACCAGCCAAGTATTGGCTAATTTAAAAGCCGTGATTGAAGCAGCCGGTGCCGACCTGTCTAAAGTCGTTAAAACCACGGTTTTTCTAAAAAATCTAGACGATTTCGTTCCCATGAACACGGTTTATGGTGAGGTATTTGCAGGGCATACGCCGGCGCGCTCTACCGTGCAAGTGGCTAAATTGCCGCGTGATGTCTTGGTGGAAATTGAAGCCATCGTTTCACTGCGTTAAAAAATATTGGCTGTCGCCTCTACCCGTTTACCCCTTAAGGAAGATATATGGCATTGGATTTATTTAGCCCTGTTAAGTTAGGCGCTATTGCACTGAAAAATCGTATGGTAATGGCGCCTTTAACGCGCAATAGGGCGACCGCAGGTGGTTTGCCACAGGCCATGAACGTAACCTATTATGAACAACGGGCGAGTGCCGGTTTAATCATTACTGAAGCGACGCCCATCAGTGCGATGGCGCATGGCTACCCGGCCTTGCCTGGTATCTACACCGAAGCACAAGTGGCGGCATGGAAAAAAGTAACCGATGCGGTGCATGCCAAAGGCGGAAAGATCGTCATGCAGTTATGGCATGTGGGGCGAATTTCACACCCCAGTTTATTGCCCAATGAGGCTTTGCCAGTTGCGCCTTCTGCCATCAAGCCGGCAGGCCAGGCGTTCACTTACCAAGGTTTGGTGGATTATGTGACGCCACGCGCCTTGGATGCCAGTGAGTTGCCAGCCATCGTGGCGGAGTATGCCTTAGCCACAAAAAATGCCATGGTAGCAGGCTTTGATGGGGTGGAGGTGCATGCGGCGAATGGTTATTTATTGGATCAATTTCTGCGTGATGGCTCCAATCAGCGCACGGATAATTACGGCGGCAGTTTTGAAAACCGCAGCCGATTGTTATTGGAAGTGACGGCGGCAGTCGTCGCTGTTGCAGGGGCGGATAGGGTAGGCTTGCGACTATCGCCAGTGAATCCATTTAACGACATGAAAGACAGCCAAGCGCAAGCCTTGTTTAACCATGTGGTTGATGCCATTAATCCATTTAAGTTGGCCTATGTGCATGTGGTAGAAGGTGGCATACACGGCGGTGGCGTAGCCGACCCGTTTGATTTTGTTGGCTTGCGTCAGCGTTGCACTAGCCCTTACCTGGCCAATTTGTCTTACGACAAAGCCCGAGGCAATGCGGCGATTGCCAGTGGCCATGCAGATGCGGTGGCGTACGGTGTGCCATTTATCGCTAACCCGGATTTGGTTGAGCGTTTTAAACAAGATGCTGCGCTCAATCAAGCAGACCCCAATAGCTTTTACGGTGGCAACGAGCAGGGTTACACCGATTACCCATTTCTATCTGCCTCATGAGAGCCATGCCCATGCGCAAACCAGCCATTACCCAAGTAGCCATTAACCAGACCATAGCCGAGCGTTGGAGCGGTCGTGCCTACGCAGCGGAGCAGGATGTCAGCCCTGCGCAATTGACCGCTTTGTTCGAAGCGGCCCGATGGGCACCGTCTTGTTTTGGCGATCAGCCATGGCGTTTTATCGTGTGGCATAAATCCAGCGACAAGCAGGCTTGGCAATCCGCCTTTGATTGTTTGTCAGCCGGTAACCAAAGCTGGGTGATAGATGCGCCCGTGTTAATTCTACTGTGTGCCAATAGCGTGTTTAAGCATAACCAACAGCCCAATCGCTGGGCCCAGTACGATTGCGGTGCCGCCGCGGAAAATTTATGCTTACAAGCCACCAGCATGGGTTTAAGCGCCCACCAAATGGGTGGCTTTGACCCTGATTTGGCCAGGGAGAAATTCAATGTGCCCGAGCAGTTTAGCTTGATGAGCATGATCAGCGTAGGCTACCCAGCCGACCTTAGCACCTTGAGTGCAGAAGCCTTAGCGCGTGAGCAAGCTGCCCGTTCCAGGCAGCCTTTGGATGAGTTGTTTTACGCCAACACCTGGGCCAATACCTGGGCCAATACCTGGGGTGTGGGCATTGGGGCGTAGGCTTAAGCTTAAGCCTTAACTATTGCCGCCAGGTCTGATAAACTCTCGTTCGCGATTAAAATTAGCAAGTTAACCCTTTATATTTAGGATTCCATCATGGCCGTTGTTGCATTAACTAAAGCGAATTTCAAAGAGACCATAGAGAAAAACAATTTTGTTATTGTTGATTTCTGGGCGCCCTGGTGTGACCCTTGCGTGGCTTTTACTCCTACCTTTGAAGCGGCCGCTGCCGCCAATCCAGACATCGTTTTTGGTATGGTGAATACCGAAGTCGATCCTGAAATTGGTGAGTATTTTCAAGTCAATCAAATCCCGGGCATATTGGTCATTCGTGAGCAAGCGGGTATTCATGCGCAAGTAGGCGAGATTGGCGCACCAGCGTTTGCGGAAATTATTAAATGGGCGCGTGATTTTGATATGAACGGGGTGCGTTCGTATTACGCGGATGAAGCCAAAAAGGCTAAATAGCTCAGCGAGTTATAAAAAAGCGGCGTATAGCCGCTTTTTTTTATGGTTTATTGCAAGGCGGCTAAATACTTAAGGGGATCTACGGATTTACCTTGGCGGCGAATTTCGAAGTGCAACTTCACCGTATTGCTGTCCGTGCTGCCCATCTCTGCAATTTTTTGCCCTAGACTGATCTGTTGGCCTTCTTTCACCAGTATTTGGTTATTGTGCGCATACACCGATAGGTAGTTAGGGTTGTGCTTAATGATGACCAATTTGCCGTAGCCGCGCAAATCCGAACCGCTGTATATCACTCGGCCTGGGGCAGCAGCGTTCACGGCTTGTCCCAGCGTGCCGGCGATATCCACGCCTTTATTGCTGGATTCATTGAAATTAGCCACCACCTTGCCTTTGGTTGGCCATGCCCAATCTATATTTTCCGATGGATCCAATAGCGCTTTAGTTTCGCTTTTAACCTCTGTTGGTTTAACTTCTGCTGATTTAGCTTCTAGGGTATTGCTTGATGGGCTGGGTTTACTACTGGCGGCTTTATTAAAAGCCTCATCGCTGTAGGGTTCACGCAAACCTTTAGGTTCGCTGAGGCTGACGCTCGTGATATTGTCATCGGTTTTGATGGCATGAATTTCTACCCCACCGTTGTCGGCAGCCATGGACTTATCTTTTACGGCATTTAATGTTAAAACCTGGCCTACCTTGATGTTATAAGGTGCGCTAATGTTGTTGGCTTGCGCAATGTCTTTGTAGTAATAGCCAAATTCCAAGCCTATGCTAAACAGATTGTCGCCTTTTTTTACCGTGTAGGTGTTAGGTCGCCAATCCCCAGCTTTGTAGATGGGCCGAACGGCTACGCTTTGTTTCTTAATATTGCTGGGCTCACTCTTGCCCGCATTCGCTGGCAAACGGTCTATGACAGGTGCGGGCGGGCTGGTGCTACAAGCCGCTAGATTAAGCATTAAGCCTAGGCTGAAAAATGCCAGTATACGACGCATCGTTATTGGGTGCCGCCTAATAGGGGAACAAACTTTACCGCTTCTAATTTGCTCTGGCGGTAGTCTTTTTCGCTTAAGCGTTCCACCAAATGCAGAATTTGCTCATCCGTGCCTACGGGTATGACTAAGCGTCCGCCAACGGCGAGCTGATCGAGTAAATCCTGAGGAATGTGGCTGGCGGCGGCCGTGACGATAATGCCGTCAAACGGGGCAAGGTCGGCCAAGCCCATGTTGCCATCGGCATGCCCCAGTTTTACATTGGTGCATTTTAGGTCGCGTAAATGTTCACGGGCTTTCATGACCAAAGGCCGTATGCGCTCAACCGAATAGACTTCTTTGGCCAGTTTAGATAACACCGCCGTTTGGTAGCCGCAGCCGGTGCCTATCTCTAATACTTTTTTTAAGTTTTGCCCATTGCGCAGTATTTCTGACATGCGGCCTACGATGTAGGGCTGGGAGATGGTTTGGCCGTAACCTATGGGCAAAGACACGTCCTCGTAGGCGCGTATGGATAGAGCCTCGTCGACAAATATGTGCCTTGGAATCGCGGCAATCGCCGACAGCACCACTTCATCGGTCACGCCTTGCTCGCGCAAGCGTGTCAGCATGCGGTCGCGGGTGCGTTGTGAGGTCATGCCTATGCCAGTTTGGGTAGCGCTTCTTAAAATAGCCACTTGATTTTGCTCGCTTTACGCACCATGGCTAGCGTTCAGCCAGGCATTAATTTCGGGTAATTGTTGGTGGTTGGTCAGGTCCACTTGGATAGGTGAAATCGATACCTGTTTGTTCTCCACCGCATAAAAATCCGTACCTGGGCCACCGTCGTTAGGTGCGCCTGCAGCGCCTACCCAATACACGGTTTCGTTACGCGGGGTTTTTAGTTGCACCACCGGTTCGGCTTTGTGGCGTTTGCCCAAGCGTGTCACCACGCGACCTTGTAACTCATGGTAAGGCACATCCGGCACATTGACGTTGAGCAGGGTGGTGGATGCAAAGCCGTGCTTTTGGTAATGCTGAATTAATTCCACCGCCACTTGCGCGGCTGTCTCAAAGTGCGTGGCATTATGCTGTGACATGGAAATGGCGATGGACGGTATGCCTAATAAATAGCCTTCCATGGCTGCAGCCACGGTGCCTGAATAGATGGTGTCATCGCCCATGTTGGCACCATCATTAATGCCGCTAATGACCATGTCGGGCATGTCCTGCATGAGGCCGGTGAGCGCGATGTGCACGCAATCGGTAGGCGTGCCGTTGACGTAGAAAAAACCGTTAGACGCTTTTTTTACACTTAAGGGACGGTCCAAGGTTAAGGAGTTGCTCGCGCCACTGCGATTGCGTTCTGGCGCCACCACGGTAATGTCGGCTAATTTGGCTATGTGACTAGCCAACACACTAAGTCCAGGGGCAAAATAACCGTCGTCGTTTGAGAGTAAAATTTTCATAGGCAAATTATAGTAGAAGACGGGCGGTTTAGTGCTGAGCTGCTTTAAAAAAACCGCAAAGTTCTTAGGTCGGGCTATTTGGCTTGAGGGGCGCTAGGAGTATCGGCTGGACTTGGAACAACAGGCTTTTCGGGGAGAGCGGCAATGTCAGCTGGGCTGAGTACTTTAATTTCACTGGTGTTGTCCGAAATAGCTGTTGGCTGGCTGGGTTTGTTGCTTAAGCCGGCCAAATTAAAATAGGCAAAGATTGCCAAGTTAAGGATGAACAACAAACCTATCCATTTTTTCATTGCGATTCACTTTGCAGGTTGCGGTCTATGAAATACAGGCCGTATAAGACTAAATTATCCACGATAGTGCAGGGGCTTGTCACCGGTAAAGCGCTTTTTATTAAAGCGGCATCACCACCACCAATGACGATGTTAGGCCTTGCCTTATCAAAGGCCGACAGTGCTGCCAGCATTGCTTGTATAGCGCCAACAATGGCGCTTAGTGCGCCGGTTTGCATGGCGTCCTGGGTGTTGGTGGCAAACATGCTTTTGTTGGCTAAGTCGCTCATAAAAGCCGTGGCGGGTAATTGCGCGGTGGCCAGGCTCAAGCTTTGTTGCATAAGATTAAAGCCGGGCAAAATTAAGCCGCCTATAAAATCGGCTTGATTGTTTTTGATGGACAGGGCGTCTATGGTCACGGCCGTGCCGGCGTTGACCACCACGCAAGAGCCATACCCTAGGCAATAGGCCGCCATCATTGCCGCAAAACGATCGCAGCCCAAACTTTGCGCTGGCTGGTAGTGATTGTGTAAGTCGCCCATGCGCGCTGGCGATTGCAGCCTATGTATGGCTGCGTCAGGGTTTGCCAGACTTTTGATTAAATGCGTTTGGTGGTTTTCACCCGCCACATTGGCCACAATCACGCGTTGGTATTGAGCGGCTTGAGGCAAGCAACTGTCGCTTAATTCGCTGTTTAAACAACTGCCAGCAATGGTGATCTCGCCTGCCGGATTAAACACCGCCCACTTGGTTTTGCTGTTACCGCTGTCTATGCTTAAAAGCATGCTAAGTCCCGTCTCTGCTTGGGTGCGACAATATGCCACATTCTCAAGTGCGTATAAAGCTTATAAAATTCGGCCTGATTTAAACCCATGTGTTTAGCGCTATTTATAAAGGTCAGTTTTATGCCGTTCAACTATTCAAAAAAATACTTAATGCTTGCCAGCATTCTAACACCATGCGTATTGGCGGCTCTAGCGTCTAGCGCGCAAGCTGAAGAATTAGTTTTACCTAATGTGGCGGTGAATGCGGAGAAGTTGGCTGACATCAACCTGACGGCAGTAAATAGCAATGACAGTGCTTCTTTGTTAGCGGATGAACCTGGCGTGACTTTATACCGTGCCGGTGGCGTATCCAGCTTGCCCGCCATACACGGCTTGGCCGATGACAGGGTGCGGGTGAAGTTGGATGGCATGGACTTAATCGCCTCTTGCCCCAATCACATGAACCCGCCTTTGTCCTATATAGACCCCACCAACATCGATAACATCGAGGTTTACGCCGGCATTACGCCAGTAAGCCTAGGCGGCGACAGCTTGGGCGGCACCATCATAGTGAATTCGACTAAGCCTGAGTTTGCCGCGGCCGGTGCGGGCAATCTAGTGACAGGCCAGATCGGTAGCTACTACCGTAGCAATAATGATGCCTACGGTGGCAATGTTTCTGCTAGCTTTGCTACTGAAACCTTCAGTGCCAATTACACAGGCACCAGCAGCAAAGCCGACAATTACAAGGCCGGTAAAAACTTCAAAACAACGACTTCCACGCTTAACGGATCGCACACCTTGCCCTTGGACGAGGTGGGTTCGACCGCTTATGAAACCAGCAATCAAACCTTAGGGTTGGCTTTCAAGCGTGACAACCACGTGCTGGAGGCAAAATTTGGCTACCAAAACATGCCCGAGCAACTCTACCCAAATCAACGCATGGACTTGCTAGACAACGAGCAAAAACGCATCAACTTGCGTTACTTGGGCGAATACGATTGGGGCGCTTTGGAGGCCAGAGCCTACCACGAAGCCGTTGACCATTTCATGGATTTTGGCCCGGATAAAAAATTCCTTTACACCACAGGCAATACTACGCAAGGTATGCCCATGAACAGTCAAGGCAAGACCAGTGGCGCCACGATCAAAGCAGACCTAAACCTGACGGCAAAAGACCTGTTAAGGATGGGGGCTGAATATCAGCACTATGCCTTGCAAGACTGGTGGTCAGCCGTTGCCTTGTCATCAACCATGGGCCCGAATGATTTCATTAACATAAATAACGGTAAGCGCGAGCGTGCGGCTGTATTCGCGGAATGGGAAAAGCACTTGGCAGCCGATTTTACCGGCTTGGCTGGCGTGCGTTACGAGCAAGTTAAAACCAGTGTCGGCATGGTGCACGGCTACAATCTCTCAATGGCCCCAACTTCCAACAGTGGTTCAGATAGCCTGAATCAGACCAGGGATGCCGCTGCATTTAATAATGCCGATCGGTATAAAACCGATAACAATTGGGATGTCACGGTATTGGGTCGTTACACAGCCAATACCAATGCAGACCTTGAATTAGGTTTCGCTCGCAAGGTGCGCTCACCGAATTTATACGAGCGCTATACTTGGAGCACCGCATCCATGATGGCCTTGATGAACAATATGGTGGGTGATGGCAATGGCTATCTGGGCGATGTTAATCTTAAGCCGGAAAAAGCCCACACCGTATCTGCCACCTTGGATTGGCATGCGGCTAACCGGGATTGGGCATTTAAAGCCACGCCGTATTTCACTTACGTAAACGATTACATAGATGCCGTGCAATGGGACGCAACAAGCAATGCGGCTAGCACGACGCAAACCAATAATGCGTTCACCACCATGCGCTATGTCAATCAATCTGCCCGTTTGTATGGCTTGGATATTTCTGCTTATATGCCTTTAGCTCAAAGCAGCGTGGGACAGTTTGCCGTCAAAGGCTTGCTGAACTACACCCACGGCGAAAATCGTAGCACTGGCGACAATTTGTATAACATCATGCCGCTCAACGGCAAGATAACCTTGACGCATAGCTACCAAGCTTGGGATAACGCGCTAGAAGTGGTGTTGGTCAAAGACAAAGACCATACATCGGATGCGCGTAACGAAATTCAAACAGACGGCTACAGTCTGCTGAACTTGCGCTCTAGTTATAACTGGAAGCAAGCGCGTTTGGATTTTGCGGTGGAAAACCTGTTTGATAAATCGTACGCCCTGCCATTGGGTGGCGCCTATGTGGGCCAAGGGGCCACCATGATGGCATCGACCATGCCGATAGGTTGGGGCACTGCCGTGCCTGGCATGGGTCGTTCAGTGAATGTGGGTTTGACACTGAAGTACTAAATTGCATGCAAGCTGGGCGCGAGCTTGCGCGCCCGGTTTAATTGACACCACGTAGGCTGATTTCACCCGATGAAAAGCGCTGTTCGCCCAATGCCGTTTGGATGAGCAGTATGCCATCCTCGGCCACGCCGGTCACCGTGCCTATTGTCTCTCTGCCATCCGGATGCAGCAGTTTCACTTCTTTTTGCTGGTAGGCATGGTGCGCCATCCATTCTTCACGCAGGCTGCTAAAGCCGTGCTGCTCAAAATGGCTTAATACCACGGCCAAGTGCTTAAGCAATAAGCCTAGCAATTCATTGGGGTTGATGGGCTGGCTAGTTGCGCTGGCCAAATCGGTGGCGGCTTGGTCGATTTGCTGTTTGATTTTTGTCGGTAACTTCAGGTTGATGCCCACGCCTATGACAGCTGCGCTAGGGCCTTCCATGTCGCCTTGCAGCTCTATCAAAATGCCGGCCAATTTTTCTGGGGGCTGATGCTGATTGATGATTAAAACATCGTTCGGCCATTTGAGCTGCGCTTGCTGTATGCCTACGCTGTGCAAGGCGCGTATTAGCGCCACGCCTACCGCCAAACTCAACCCAGATAAGGCAGAAGCGCCACATTGGAAGCGCCACAGTAAGGAGAAGGTGAGGCTGGCGCCTAAGCCAGCTTGCCAGCTACGACCGCGTCTGCCACGGCCATTGCTTTGCAAATTGGCGACCACGCAACTGGCATGGGCTTGCCCACTGCTTAATTTTTTCATCATGTAGCTGTTGGTTGATGCTAAATGATCGTGCACTTCCAATTTGAACCATGCGCGTTGTTCCCCTATGGCCTGCAATATGGCTTGTTCGTCCAGCAGGGTAATGGCTTGTGGCAGTTTGTAGCCGCGGCCACGCACTGCATAGAGTTCCACGCCTAATTGTTCGGCTTCCTGCAAGGCATTCCAGATGGTGGCGCGGGAGACTTTGAATTGCAGCGCAAGCGCTTCGCCGGAATGAAATTTGCCATCGGCGAGCAAGCGTAATATAGGAAAGGTGAGGGCGTTCATATGCGCTGCAGTTTATCACAGTGGCTATTGGCCGGGCATGGTCTGCAGCTAATTGGCCCAGAAGCCTTATATTTCCATTCTTTGGTGTAAAATAAGCGCTATTATCGTTAATTAAATTCACCAATTAATCCAACATGGCATCAGAAAAAGCACCCATACCCTTAGGCTCAAATTTCATACGCGCTATTGTCGAGAAAGACCTAGAGCAAGGCGTTTACCAAACCCGCAAATGGGCGGGCAGTCCAGGCGATGCCGCGCATCATGCGGCCGGCCAAGCGGATCAGGCCAAGGTGCGCACGCGCTTTCCGCCCGAACCCAACGGTTATTTGCACATAGGGCACGCCAAATCCATTTTTTTAAATTTTGGTTTAGCGCGTGATTACGCCGGCGTCTGCCATTTACGCTTTGATGACACCAATCCCGAAAAAGAAAGCCAGGAATACGTAGACAGCATTACCGATGCGGTTAAGTGGTTGGGCTTTGATTGGCAGAGCAAGCTGGGTCAGCATTTGTATTTTGCCAGCAATTACTTTGACTTCATGTACCGTGCGGCCGAGAGCTTGATTGAGCGCGGCCATGCCTATGTGGACAGCCAAACCGCAGATGAAATGCGCCTTAACCGGGGTAGCTTAACCGAAGCCGGTAAAAATTCGCCTTGGCGTGATCGCACGGTGGCAGAAAACTTGGCTTTATTCCGCGCCATGCGCGATGGTCAGCATGCGGATGGCAGTTTGGTGTTGCGCGCTAAAATAGACATGGCCGCTGCCAACATCAATTTGCGTGACCCAGCCATTTATCGCGTGCGCCGCGCGCATCACCATAATACCGGGGATAAATGGTGTATTTACCCCATGTATACCTTTGCCCATCCGATTGAGGATGCTTTAGAGCAAATCACCCATTCCATCTGCACCTTGGAATTCGAGGATCAGCGGCCATTTTACGATTGGTTATTGCAGCGCTTGGCTGAGGCTGGTTTGTTGGCTGAACCGCTGCCTAAGCAATACGAATTTGCCCGCTTGAATTTAACTTATGTAGTCTTATCCAAGCGTAAATTAATTCAGTTGGTGGAAGAAAAACACGTCAGTGGCTGGGACGATCCGCGCTTACCTACGCTAGCCGGTGCCCGCCGGCGTGGCTATACAGCCGAAGGCTTTAAGCTGTTTACCGATCGCATCGGTGTGTCCAAAGCCGATTCCTGGATAGATTACAGCACCTTGGAAGATTGCATGCGCGAAGTGCTTAACGAGTCGGCTGAGCGTCGCATAGCCGTTTTGGATCCGATTAAATTGGTCATAGACAATTACCCGGCCGGCCAAGTGGAAGATTGCTTTGCGCCTAACCACCCACTCAAGCCTGAGTTGGCTAAGCGTGTGGTGCCTTTGAGCCGTGAGTTGTGGATAGAGCGCGAGGACTTCATGGAAGAGCCGAGTAAAGGCTTTTTTAGGTTGGTGCCAGATGGCTTGGTGCGCTTGCGCTATGGCTATGTGGTTAAGTGCACCGGTTTTGAAAAAGACGCCGTGGGTAATGTGACGGTGGTGCACTGCGAGTATTTACCGGACACCAAATCGGGCACGCCGGGTTCAGACAGCGTCAAAGTAAAAGGCAACATCCATTGGGTATCGGTGCAGCATGCTTACGAATGCGAAGTGCGCTTATACGATAGGTTGTTCAAAGAAGCGCACCCGGGTGAAGGCGATGCAGACTTTTTAACTGAATTAAACACCGATTCCGTTCGCCTCATACGCGCGCAATTGGAACCGAGTTTAAAAGACGCCCCATTGGAAGCGCGTTTTCAATTCGAGCGGCACGGCTATTTTGTCGCCGATAGAAGAGACAGCGTGGCCGGTCAACCGGTCTTTAATCGCACCGTTACTTTGCGCGATGCCTGGCAAAAATAAGCCCTAGTATTAAACGCCCTTGCTTGGTTTTTTATGAGTGGCTAAGCATCCTAAGCCATTATTTTTTTATCCCCATGGCCTAGCGCTTGCAAGTAAAATCTAGGCTCATATTTCTATTAAGTGCACGGCGTGAACATTACCGTAGATTGCGATTTAAATGCCACTTGGGCCCATGGCCAGAGCCACCCAGCCTTATTGCAATTGTTGGCAAAAGGCCGCGTGGTGCAGCATGCAAAGCCGCTGGAAGCCCTTGTCGCCGAGCAGTTTGGCCTGGTAGCCTCAGCGGATTATCCTTTGGCCGCCATCGCCGCCCATGCGGATGGCATAGCCACAGGATCGCATTATTTCCTAAGAGCAGACCCGGCGCATTTGGTTTTGCAGCGCGATTGTTTTAGCTTGCATGAGGAGTTGCCGCTTAAGCACAGTCATGAAGAAGCGCAGGCTATTATTGCCAGCTTGAATCAGCACTTTAGTCAGACTGGCTTACAGTTTGTGTTGGGCGATTCCGCCAATTGGTACGTTCAGCTAACACCGTGCCCGCAGATTCAAACCACGCTACCCGCTGCTGCGATGGATAAAAATACCCATGATTTTTTGCCACAAGGTAAAGATGCCTCGACTTGGCTGGCTTTGCTAAATGAAGTACAAATGCTGTTACACGAGCATGCTGTTAATTTGTCTCGTGAAGCACGCGGGCAGTTGCCTATAAACAGCCTGTGGTTTTCAGCCGGAGGCGCTATGCCTCTACCGCCAGCGGCGCCCAACAGCGAAATCAGTATCATGGCCGATAGCATCGTGTACAAGGGCTTGGCTAAATTAATCGGTGCGCCTTATCGTAGCTTGCCGGACAGCTTGCAGGCCGTCATGCAGCACTCGGCAGCGCAATTGCATTTACAGTTAGCCTGCACGCAGGACCTCGATGCGCACTGGTTTGCGCCGCTATTACAAGCATTAAATCAGGCCAAATTCAGCCAACTCACCTTGAATCTGGGTTTTTATGAACAAACGATACAACTAAGCTTGCGCCCGTGTGATGTGTATAAATTTTGGCGTCGACCCCGTACGCTCGAGGCCTATTGGGCATGATAAATTGGGCATGAAAGATTGGGTATGACAAAAATAGTACAACGCCAGCAACAACCGGCCGCCGCCGCAGCCCTGCAAGCCGTGGGGGTGAGCCCGCTATTGGCGCGCTTGCTATCTGCCCGTGGAGTGGCGGCTGGCAATCAACTGAGTGCTAACTTAGCCGATTTGTTACCGCCGCAGACGCTCATGAACAATGGCCGCATGGCGACGCTATTGGCCGATGCCATGGCCGCCGATAAAGCCTTGTTGGTCATAGGCGATTACGATGCCGACGGCGCGACGGCCACGGCCGTGGCGGTAAAAGGCTTGCGTGCCTTGGGCGCTAAAGTGGACTTTTTAGTGCCTAACCGCTTTGAGTACGGCTACGGATTAACCCCAGAAATTGTTGCCTTGGCCGCCACACGAAACCCTGATGTGATTATTACCGTAGACAATGGCATCGCCAGCGTGGAGGGGGTGGCGGCAGCCAACGCCTTAGGGTTGCAAGTGCTGATTACCGATCACCATTTGCCCGGGCAAACCACGCCAGCGGCTGCCTGCATCATCAATCCTAATCAACACGGTTGCGACTTTGCCAGCAAGCATTTAGCCGGCGTGGGCGTCATATTTTATGCTTTACTGACTTTGCGTGCGGAGTTGCGTGAGCGTGGTGTTTATATCAATAAGGCTGAACCTAATCTGACTGAATTATTGGATTTGGTGGCTTTAGGCACGGTCGCTGATCT
This sequence comes from uncultured Methylotenera sp., assembly GCA_964400215.1. GTDB lineage: Bacteria > Pseudomonadota > Gammaproteobacteria > Burkholderiales > Methylophilaceae > Methylotenera. The sequence continues at coordinate 380,223 of CAYNSY010000001.1, forward strand.
GGTTAAATTGGATAGCAATAACCGTATATTGGTCGAGCAAGGTTTGCGTAGGATACGGGCGGGTGCTTGCTCGCAAGGCATACTGGCTTTATTGCGCATCAGCGGTCGGCAAGTGCAAGCCTGCAATGCGCAGGATTTAGGCTTTTATGTGGGGCCGCGCTTAAATGCGGCGGGCAGGCTGGATGACATGAGCCTCGGCATACGCTGTTTATTGGCTGACGATCCAGCGCAAGCGAACAGCATGGCGCAACAATTGCAGGATCTAAATGCCGAGCGCCGCAACATAGAGGCCGACATGCAAGCGGCAGCCAATTTGAGTCTGGATGACATTAATGTGGCTGAGCAATACAGCATTGCCATGTATCAGGCCGATTGGCACCAAGGGGTGATAGGCATTTTGGCCTCGCGCATAAAAGAGCGTTACCACCGACCGGTCATTACCTTTGCATTGGCTGGCGAGGGCGTGTTGAAAGGCTCCGGTCGTTCGATAGCTGGCCTGCATTTGCGCGATGCATTAGATGCCTTAAGCAAGCAACAGCCTAAGCTGATTTTAAAGTTCGGTGGCCATGCCATGGCCGCTGGCTTAAGCATCAAGCTGGAAGATTTTGACGCGTTTGTTACGGGTTTCGAAGCCGTGGTCAGGGGCTTGATAAGCGAGGCAGATTTGCAGGCGGTGTTAGAAGTGGATGGCAGCTTATCGGCTGCGGAGATGACTTTTACCACTGCGCAGCAATTAGAAAACCAAGTGTGGGGTCAGGGCTTTGCGCCGCCTCTGTTTTACGATGAATTTACTGTGTTGTCCCAGCGCTTGCTGGCAGATAAGCATTTGAAGCTAAGCTTGAAGCTGTCTGCGGATGAGCAAGGCCCAGAACTGGACGCCATTTACTTTAACTGCAGCGATTTTTTTGAGGGCCCCATACAGGCAGCGTATCAACTGCAGACCAATAGCTACAACGGCAGACAAAAAGTACAATTAAACTTACGCTATGTTGCAAATCAAGCATGACTACAACTAATCCAGACATGGCCTCAGACCATTTATTGCTGGCCAGCTTATTTCAGCCAGCCTTACCACCACGCAAACTGGACGCGCATAAAGGCGATGCAGGCAGCGTGGCCATAGTGGGTGGCGATAGCGGCATGCAAGGGGCGGTTGTGTTGGCTGCACGCGCCGCTTTGTTAATGGGGGCGGGGCGAGTTTATGCCTGCATGCTGGCAAACGATAAGCCGGCGCTGGATATAAATTTTCCGGAAATCATGCCGCGCACGCACGGTAGCTTGACCCAATTGAAGCAGTTGGATGTCCTGGTGATTGGGCCGGGCTTGGGTCAGTCCGACGCGGCCATGGCGCTGTTGGCTTTTTGGCTGAAGCAAAGCGTGCCGCTTTTACTTGATGCCGATGCGCTTAATTTAATGGCGCAGCACCCGCATTTGCTTGAATTATGCCGAGCCCGCCTAGTGGATACCGTCATCACCCCGCATGCCGCTGAAGCGGCTAGATTGTTGGGCTCAAGCAGCGCTGAAATTCAAAATAATCGCCGTGGAAGCGCCTTGAAATTGGCCGAAATGATGCACGCCAGCTGCGTTTTGAAAGGCGCCGCCAGCCTGTGTGCGCATTATTCAGGCGTTTGTTTTGTGAACAGCAGCGGCAATCCAAGTTTGGCTGCTGCCGGCATGGGGGATGTGCTGAGCGGCATGGTTGGTGGTTTTATGGCGCAAGGCTTGACTGGATTGGAAGCCATTAAACTCGCGGTGTTCGTGCATGGTGCGGCAGCGGATAAGCTGGTGGACGAGGGCTTAGGGCCGCTGGGTTTAACCGCTTCGGAATTGACCGTAGCGGCACGCAGCGTGCTCAATCAATTAAACGCGGTCGGTTCGACGCAGCGTATTCCTTGATGGTGGCTGCTGCCTGCCACCAGCGAGCAAGGCCATAATTTTAAGGCTATAGTTTTAAAGCCATAGTTTTAAAAATCCATGGTTTTAAGGTCATGGGTTTAAATGGTTTTTGCGTATAATTGGCCTTGCTCAATAAACCGCGCTGTTTTTTTTGCGGTATTAACTTAAGAATATGCGTACTAACTTGGAAATATGCCTGCTATGCGTCAAAAAATAGTCGTTGCTAACTGGAAGATGCACGGTAACCTGGCCGAGAACAAGCGCTTGTTTAGCGCTTATCTCGACAAGCTATCGGCATTGGAGACCACTAAAGTGGTCGTGTGCGTGCCGTATCCCTACCTCGCACAAGCGCAAACGATGCTGCAAAATAGCCCAATTGCCTGGGGCGCACAAAATTTAAGTAAAGATGCCGTGGGTCCGTTTACCGGTGAAGTGAGTGCGGCCATGCTCAAGGATTTTGGGGCGAGCTATGTCATTATTGGCCACTCAGAGCGGGCAACCGCCTACTGTGAGTCGGATGAAAATATTGCCACTAAATTCATGCAAGCCCAAGCCCACGGCTTAACCCCCATTTTGTGTGTCGGTGAAACCTTGATTGAGCGAGAAGCTGGTGTGATGCAAATGGTGGTGGCTAAGCAATTGGACACGATTATTAATTTGTACGGCGCCGGGGTGTTTGCCAATGCCGTGGTTTCTTACGAACCCATTTGGGCGATTGGTACTGGTCTGGCTGCCAGCGCAGAGCAAGCGCAGAGCATGCATGAGTTTATTCGTGGCAAGGTGGCTGCACTCGATGCATCAGCCGCCAGCAGCCTCAAAATCCTCTATGGCGGCAGCGTAAACCCACAAAATGCGGTACAATTGCTGGCTATGCAGGATATCGACGGTGGTCTGGTCGGTAAGTGTTCCTTAAACGCGCAAGAATTTGAGAAAATATGCCTAGCAAGCGCTTAGTAATAAGCTTAGCTTAAATGGCATGGGGTTGAGAAAATGGAAAAATTAGTATTGGTGATACACGTTTTGGCAGCGCTAGGCGTGATTGTTTTGGTCTTATTGCAGCATGGTAAAGGCGCTGATATGGGCGCCTCATTTGGCAGTGGTGCATCGGGCAGTTTGTTTGGGGTGTCGGGTTCAGCGAACTTCATGAGCCGTGCCACGGCTATTTTTGTCATGGTGTTTTTCGCCACCAGCTTAACGCTGGCTTACATGGCCAGCCATAAAGACGGTGGCGGCAGCGTGGTTAAAGCCAACGCGGCCAATGTGTTGCCAGCCAACCCAAATCCTACCGCGACTACTGAAGCGCCTGCAGACAGCAAAGCGATACCAAAATAAAGGCCATAAGCGTTAGCTTAAAGCATGCCGTCGTGGTGGAATTGGTAGACACGCAACCTTGAGGTGGTTGTGACTTAGGTCGTGAGAGTTCGAGTCTCTCCGTCGGCACCAGTAGAGTAAAGAGTAAAAGGCATCAACAGCATGGAAAGATGCCCAAAGGCTACGGCCGAAAATGAATCACCAAGGCCAGAAATGCATGGCCGCCGCTTGATCTCAACGCTGAATCTCAGCTAAATCCTAAATCTAAATAAATCTTAAATCTGACCGGCAGTTTCCTCGTAGGCTGATTGGCTAACAAAGGTTCAGTCGCGGCCGGAAAGCTTGAAAATGCGGCTGGGCGATGCTATAGTCGAGCCAAGGTTGTGTGGCTTAGGGGCTATGCGGCTGGCTTTAACGAGGCTGGGCAATGCTTTTAGCTTGATTATTGATGGCACATTAGATGATTTTCTATACATTGATATAGCACCAACATTGGCCGTATTTCCATTATTAAAGGATGACCTGAGATTTTGAGTGGTCATTTTTTTTGATATTGATTAAATTGGAGTAGGCATGAACAAATTAACAATGAAGTGGCTATTTTTAGCCGTGGTTACTTATATGTGCCTTGGCGCTTCGATTGCACAGGCAGCATACATTACGATATCAGATGGTAGCTGCTATGATGATGTTAACCATACCATTGTAAGCAATAGCTTTTGTAGCAGTGGTGGCGGTTCCGGCGGTTCAGCGGCCGGCAATTCGTCGATTACAGCCGAGGCCTGTTGACAGACGTGCTGAGCGTAACTAAACCCAGTGAATCCAATACACCAAAATTTGTAAGCCGTCGCAGGGATTGTCAAGGAGGATCGTCATACTATTGTAATTACTATGATACATATGAAGACCCAAAAACTGGTGAAAGAACAGAAAAACTTGCTAAAAAATGTGACCAAAATATTTCCAGCACAGAGAGTTGCGTTACTTATGGCGTAACTCCGTCAGATGGAAAGTTCTTTGTCAGCAATCTGTCGGCCAACCCGAACTATAGCCACACCAAAGTGGATGCTGCCGGGTCGATTTTGGGCACAACGCAGCGCATGAATTCTTATGGGGTTGCCATCGCCTACCAACGGGATTTGGGGGATTGGGCTTATAACTTGGTGGTGCCTCTTCGCCACACCGATAATAATGCCGATTATTCCGCACTTAACAACACGCAGGTGGGGGTGGTGCTTGCCCCCACTTACCATTTGTTCAAAGAACAAGTCCATGGCATGACTCTGGATTTGGGCGGGCTCGTAGGCTATAACCACACCTCGTTCTCTAACGTCAATGCCGTGCGCGATTCTGCCGGTGCTTACCGGTATACCGATTTTGGCAACCTCAATACGGCATTCGCCAGCCTCAATGTCCTATTTAGCAAGGAGCTCCTAGCCGACACAAGGCTGGCCTTGACCGCCCGGGCGATTGGCTACGACAACAGTGGGGCGGGAGCCATGCTGGGTAACACCGGTAACATGCTGTTGGCTTCGGCTGGATTAAGCCGGCAGTTTTCAAAGGATCTGTTAATGAATGCGTCTGTGCAGGCCGTTCGCTTTAACCAAAACAGCTTTAACACCCAATCGGACTATGGCAATCTGGCCTTGGGGGCTAATTACCGCATCAGCAACCGAGCATCGCTGGCATTGGATGTGACGCAATCCGTTAAAGCCAATTACCTAAACATCACTTCGGCAAACCTGGCTTATAAGGTGGAATTGCAATAGTGCCTTGCTTGCATGGGCTAAAGACCACCTTATGGGTGGTCTTTTTTTGTGCTACACACGCTTACGCTGGGGATATGCATTCGGCGTTGCCGACGCATTTCCCCGGCACCACCCTTGAATTGCAGGACGGCGATGTCATTCTGAATGATGGACTGGGGCTTGTTTCGGCATTGAACCGGGAGTTCGGCTACCCGACTGGCCCCTACACGCATGTATCCATCTATGTCGAGTTTCCCGGCGAAGGTGGAAAGATTGTCGGTTATACCGATGATGGGGTTAAAATCAGCGCGCCTGAACGAATTTTAGCGCAGAATTTCCGTTTAGCGCTTGTTCGCCCGCTTGCCCAACCTGCTGCCGGGGCGCTTGCCTCGGCTTTTAAGCAGCTATCCAAGCAACCCTTGCAGTTCAATTATGACATGAGGCGGTCGGAAGCAGGCGGCAACTCGACCTATTGCGTGGATTATGTGGTGCAATTGCTCCAATTGACCGATCCATTAGCCGATGACTTGTTCCCTCAAAACTTGAGGCCCAGTGATTTTTGGAGTGATTGGGCACAAACGCATTTGGGTTTAGATTTAAGCCCCATCGTTTCGCCCAACGCTTTTATGCATAATCGCCGTTTCCAAGCGTTGGCGGAATACGAGTCGGAGAACACGCGCATGCAGGTCAATAACTGGATAAGGCAGACGGTCATGCAGAAGTTAAAAGCATTCATCCGTAATGACCAGTTGGATGTTGCCCCACCTAAGCTTGGTTCCAGCTTGGCCTTGTTCGCCGCTAAAAAAGGACTGATGGATGGTGTAGTGCTAGCAAAAATGCCAGAATCCAGGCAAAGGGTCTTTATTACGGTTTATGAATTCATGATTACGGTGGAAGAGCGCGTTAAGCGCACCATGCGTTTGAACGATGATCAAGACTGGCATGAGGAATCTGTTAGCGAGTTAACAGCAGCGGTGTCCGATGCCTTGCGCGATGATTTTTTTGTGGCAGAACAGCGGCAGCGATGAATCCATTGCGTCTATGCTTATGTTGTTTATGGGCGGTCGTTGCCACGACGGTGCAGGCCGAAGAGCTTTGTAGCGTAAAAAATGCTGAGGCTGTCTGGGATTCAAGCTATCTAAGCCTGCACGGATTTTTCGGGGTGCCGCTTGAGCCGCCCGCCATCGTTTTCTTGCCCGGCTCCTCTAAGTTACAAAGTGTGGGGGAGGTGACGACTTTTGGCTATTACAATCGCAACAGTAAAACCTTGCATATCCTTTGCGATGAAAAATCCGCTAAATGGTTGGAAATCGCCGTTCGTCATGAGGCCACACACTACTACTTAGACCATGCCTTTGGGCCACTGCCGATTTGGCTGAATGAGGGCTTGGCCACTTACATGGAAGCAGGCACTTTTGACGATGCGCACAGGCATCACAACATCAACAGGCCTCGATTGCAAGAATTCATCGGCATGCTGAAGTGGAACAAGGTGCCGCCTTTATTGGCTATACTCAGCTTGGACCCGTATTCCAAGACTGCCTCCGAATATTACGCAGCCTACTGGGCCTTGCTGTTTGCTTTGATACACGATGAAGACGAAGCACTTCAGAAACAAAGGCGGGAATGGTTGAAGGGCTTGCTCAAGGACGCGGAGCGTGACCCTGAGGCTATCAACCGGCAGCTTATCAGTGCGCTGCAAAAAGAAAGCCCCAACCTTGCTGATTGGGAGCTGCGCTGGCATCGAGCACTCTGGGACTTGCGTTGACGGCCAAGCGTTACCTATTTAGCTGGGAATTGGCTGTAAACCGAGCTTGCGGTTAAATTAACTTTGAGGTTAAATTAACCAAGTGATGGCCATACTGCTGACGCTTGGGGCTATTAAAATCAGCGCGTCAGCCGATGTTTCCGGGGAAGATGCCGTTTAATATCTCCCCACCTTTCTCCAGCATAAAATACCTAAATGCTTCTGCCGCCTGTGTCGCGTTGCGGTTAGCCAGCGCCACCACATGCCAGGTGCGGATAATCGGCGTGCCATGAATATCCAATATCACGATTTGTTTGTTCTTAAGCTCATTGCCTACGGTGTGCAGCGAGGCGAAGGTGATGCCCAAGTTGGCAATGACCGATTGTTTGATGGTTTCATTGCTGGACATCTCCATGCTGATGATGGGCGAAATGTTTTGTTCGGCAAAAAAACGCTCCATAATGAAGCGGGTGCCTGAGCCTAGTTCACGGGTGATGATCTCCTGTGTGTTAAGCACGTCAGGCAACAGATTGAGCTTGCCGGCCAATGGGTTTTGCGGGCTGGCAATGAAGGCGTGCGGATGCGTAGCAAATGCTTCCACGCGTGTGTCGAGTTCTTTAGGGGGTTGACCCATGATGGCAATGTCAATGTCGCCATTACGAAGCAACTCCACCAATTGCTGCCGATTTCTAGCCTCAATTTTAATCTTTAGGTTAGGAAAATCTTTTTTAAATTCCGCCAATACATAGGGCGTAAAGTATTTGGCGGTACTCACCAAGCCTATGTTCAGGGTTTTTATCGGTGAGCCCTGCAAACGCTCCATCATGGTCTTTGCGTCATTGAGTGTGCTGCTAATGCGCCGCGCATAAAGCAGAAAGTATTCCCCCGCCGTGGTGAGTTCGATTTTGCGATTTTCACGGATGAATAAAGCGACGCCCATGTCGGCTTCCATTTCTTTTATTTGCAAAGACACCGCGGGGCCTGAAATGCACAGCTCTTCTGCGGCTCGCCTAAAGCTCATGTGTTTGTAAACACTCATGAATATTCTAATTTGGCGTATCGTTAGATTTCGCATAAGTAAAACTTACCTATAAGCTAATAATTATTAACTATATCTTATCTAATATATTTAATACAGTGCTCAAACAGGGTAGGTCTAGTTTTTAGTGACTTGATGACTTAATTACTTAGTTAATTGCAGATGAGGAATGACCATGCATGCGCAAACAGACGATCGCATTACCGACATAAAAGAACGCTATAAAGGCGGCGTGCTTAAGTACAAGCAAATGGGCTATTGGCGGCCAGATTACACCCCCAAGGACACCGATTTTATTTGCGTATTTCGTATTACCCCACAAGAGGGGGTGGATATCGAAGAGGCGGCGGCCGCGGTTGCGGGTGAATCGTCCACGGCAACTTGGACAGTGGTATGGACGGATTTGTTGACCGCGCATGAAGATTACCAAGCAAAGGCTTACCGCGTCGATGCGGTGCCGGGTACCGGCGTTGGCACGGATAAAGAAGCCCAATATTTCGCCTACATTGCTTACGATATTATTTTGTTTGAAGAGGGGTCCATTGCCAATGTCACGGCCTCGCTGATAGGCAATGTGTTTAGCTTTAAGCCTTTAAAGGCAGCGCGATTAGAGGATATTCGTATGCCGGCAGCCTATGTAAAAACATTTAAAGGGCCACCTACCGGCATTATCGTTGAGCGCGAGCGTTTGGATAAATACGGCCGCCCTTTATTGGGCGCCACCATGAAGCCCAAGCTAGGTTTGTCAGGTAAAAATTACGGTCGCGTGGTGTACGAAGGCTTAACGGGTGGCCTGGACTTTACCAAGGACGATGAGAATATCAATAGCCAACCTTTTATGCATTGGCGTGACCGTTTCTTGTTCTGTATGGAGGCCGTGAATAAATCACAAGCCAATACCGGTGAGATTAAAGGCCATTATTTAAACGTGACCGCGGCCACCATGGAGGACATGTACGAGCGCGCGGAATTCGCTAAATCACTGGGCTCAAACATAGTCATGATCGATTTGGTGATAGGTTGGACCGCCATCCAGTCCATGAGCCATTGGTGTCGAAAAAACGACATGATTTTGCACATGCACCGTGCTGGGCATGGCACTTACACGCGCCAAAAGAACCACGGCGTTTCATTTCGGGTGATTGCAAAATGGCTACGTTTGGCCGGGGTCGATCATCTGCACACCGGCACCGCGGTAGGTAAGCTGGAAGGTGACCCAATGACCGTGCAAGGTTATTACAATGTTTGCCGCGATGCCGTCACCAAGCAGGATTTGTCACGCGGCATTTTCTTTGAGCAAGATTGGGTGGATTTACGCAAAGTCATGCCCGTGGCTTCAGGGGGCATACACGTGGGGCAGATGCACCAATTGATACACTTGTTCGGCGATGATGTGGTGTTGCAATTCGGTGGCGGTACTATTGGTCATCCATCGGGCATACAAGCGGGTGCAATCGCCAACCGTGTTGGTATAGAGTGCATGGTGATGGCGCGTAATGAGGGGCGTGACATTATCAACGAGGGCCCCGATATTCTTAGGGCTGCTGCTAAATGGTGTAAACCGCTGGAAACGGCATTGGAAACCTGGAAGGACGTGGCGTTTAACTACACCTCTACCGATACGCCAGACTTTGTGGCCACCCCAACGGCATCAAGTTAGATTAAGTAAAGGAAATTATCATGCACATTACCCAAGGGCAATTCTCATTTTTACCGGCACTGACCGACGCGCAAATCAGAGCGCAGGTCGATTATGCCATCGGCAAAGGCTGGGCGGTCTCCATAGAATGGACCGATGACCCGCATCCGCGTAATGTTTACTGGACCATGTGGGGTCACCCGATGTTTGAAATTAAAGATGGAGCAGCGGTGCTTTACGACCTGGCTGCTTGCCGAGCAGCTTGCCCTAATGCCTACATTAAAATTAACGCATTTGATAACACGCGCGGGGTGGAATCCATGGTGATGAGCTACATCGTCAATCGCCCCGAAATGGAGCCAGGCTTTAGGTTGATGCGTCAAGAGCATGAAGGCCGTATGCAGCGCTATAGCACCAGCGGCTACAGCACCGATACGCCTGGCGGGTGCACGGCACGTGGCTAGCCAAATCCAAGCAGGGGTCGATCTGCAGGAGATTTTGCGAAACGCTGACATTACAGAGGTGTTGCGCAATCTAGACCAAGATTTAATTGGGCTTGCGCCCGTTAAGCAAAGAATTAAAGAGATAGCGGCCTTTCTAGTGGTATCGCGTGCGCGTTTGCAACTGGGCATAGAGAGTGCGCCACCCAATTTGCACATGTGCTTTACCGGCAACCCTGGCACAGGTAAAACCACGGTGGCATTGCGTATGGCTGAGATGCTGCATCGCTTAGGCTATGTGCGTAAAGGCCATGTGGTCAGTGTCACGCGTGACGATTTGGTTGGGCAGTATATCGGCCATACCGCCCCTAAAACCAGAGAGGTGCTTAAAAAAGCCATGGGCGGGGTGTTGTTTATTGATGAGGCGTATTATTTGTACCGCCCAGAAAATGAACGCGATTATGGGCAAGAAGCGATTGAAATTTTGTTGCAGGTGATGGAAAACAACAGGGATGATTTGGTGGTGATATTGGCCGGCTATAAAGACCGTATGGACACCTTTTTTCAGTCCAACCCGGGCATGTCGTCACGCATTGCCCACCACATTGATTTCCCCGATTACGGGCAAACCGAGCTGTTAGCCATAGCGCAAAAAATGGTGGCCAATATGCACTATCAGCTTGATGAAAAAGCCACCATGGCCATGCAAGAATACATTGCAAAAAGGCAGCAACAGCCGCATTTTGCCAATGCACGATCGATTAGAAATGCGCTAGACCGCGCTAGATTACGCCATGCTAATCGGGTATTTGAATTGCTGTCACAAGCCCAAACCAATGCCAGCATTGCTGATTTATCGACGATTACTGAGGCGGACATCCGCGCTTCACGGGTATTTAATACATAAGGCTAAGCCATGCATACCGCTCCTACCAATTTGACGAATTTTTTAGCTTCCGCCTTGCAGGGTAACCCGCAGGCTGAGGCCTTAAACACGCTGTTATTAAGCATTGCGCACTCGGCAAAAAGCATCGCCGCATTGACGACAAAAGGGCCCTTGATGGGTGTGACAGGGAAATTAGCCAGCCAAAATGTGCAGGGTGAAACACAGATGCATTTGGATGTGTTGAGCAATACTATTTTTATGGACAATCTGAAGCAATCTGGGGTAGTCGCTGGTTTGGCTTCGGAAGAAATGGATGCACCGTTAGACGTCACTGCAGGCGCTCCTTTTCTGGTGGTGTTTGACCCCTTGGATGGCTCATCCAATGTGCCAGTCAATGTCTCTGTGGGGTCCATTTTTTCTGTGTTAAATGCCCCTAAAACCCCATTGACCGATGCTGATTATCTGCAAGCCGGTAATCAGCAAGTGGCCGCAGGTTATGCACTGTATGGCTATTGCACCATGTTGGTACTCACGCTAGGTCAGGGAACGCACGGCTTTACCTTGGATCCTGACAGTGCGGAGTTCTACTTAAGCCATGCAGATATGCAAGTGCCTGAAGAAACCACGGAGTTTGCCATCAATGCCAGCAATCAGCGCTTTTGGGATGGTGCCACCGCGCGCTATGTTGAGGGCTGTTTGGCCGGCACTACCGGGCCGCGTGGTAAAGATTTTAATATGCGTTGGGTGGCCAGCATGGTGGCCGATGTGCATCGTATTTTAATTCGTGGCGGCGTCTACATGTACCCGCAAGACAGTAAGCAGCCGGCTAGAGGAGGCCGCCTGCGTTTGATGTATGAAGCCAACCCCATGAGCATGCTGATTGAGCAAGCGCATGGTAAGAGCACGACGGGGCGGCAGCGGCTGTTGGATGTTCAGCCCAATCATATACATCAGCGCGTGCCCGTGATACTAGGCTCACGCCATGAAGTGGCTTTTATTGAGCGATGCTATGAAGATTTTGATGGAGGCGTGCTGACGAACCCACACTCCCCATTATTCAGTGACCGTTCTTTGTTTCATAAAAAAAGCCATCATTAGCAAAGTAAATTCATAAAACCCGAAAAAGGCACAGCACATGTCTAGAAATTACCCCGTTATAGCCATTACTGGCTCATCAGGCGCAGGCACTACCTCGGTCATGCAAAGTTTTCAGCATGTGTTCAGGCGCGAAAACATTAATGCCTTGATGATAGAGGGCGACTCCATGCATCGTTATGAGCGTAATGAGATGGATGCCTTGCTTCGCAAGCATAAGAAAATACCCGGTTCAAATTTTAGTCATTTTAACCCTCAAGCCAATTTGCTGGCCGAGCTGGCTGATACCTTTCGTCAGTTTGGTGAAACTGGACGCTGCCAAGTACGGAAATACATACATACCGATTCGGAAGGCGCGCCATACCATCAAGCCGCTGGCACCATGACGCCTTGGCAAGACAGCTCGCCTGGTGCTGAGCTGTTGTTTTACGAAGGATTGCACGGCGCTTATGTGGGGGATGAGGCCAATGTCGCTCAGCACGTGGATTTGCTGGTCGGCGTGGTGCCCATTATTAACCTGGAATGGATACAAAAATTGCACAGGGATAATAAAATCCGTGGCTATTCCAAGGAAGCCGTTACCGACATTATTTTGCGCCGGATGCCGGATTACGTGAATTATATTTGCCCACAATTTTCGCGTACGCACGTTAATTTTCAGCGTGTGCCGACGGTGGATACCTCCAATCCATTCATTGCTAATGACATTCCTACGCCAGATGAAAGTCTGGTGGTCATCCGTTTTAAAAATCCGGAGGGCATCGATTTTCCTTATTTGCTCAGCATGCTGCATGATTCGATGATGACCAGACCCAATACCATCGTGGTGCCAGGAGGGAAGATGGGCTTGGCCATGCAACTCATTTTCACACCCATGATCATGCGTTTAATGAACATGCGTAATAGGGGGTAACTCGGGATGGCACTCATTTCTTTAAGGCAACTGCTAGACCATGCCGCAGACCATCAATATGGTTTGCCTGCATTCAATGTAAACAACATGGAGCAAATTCACGCCATCATGCAAGCGGCTGATGAGGTGGATAGCCCGGTGATTTTGCAGGCGTCGGCAGGAGCAAGGGGTTACGCCGGCGAACCTTTCTTGCGTAAATTGGTGGAGGCTGCCATAGAGCAGTACCCACACATACCCTTATGTATGCACCAAGATCACGGGGCTTCCGCATCCGTGTGTCAGGGGGCGCTACGCAGTGGTTTTTCCAGTGTGATGATGGATGGCTCACTGGAAAGTGACGCTAAAACACCGGCCAGTTTTGCCTATAACGTCGATGTTACGCGCCGCGTGGTGGAATCTGCACATGCCATAGGGGTGTCGGTCGAAGGTGAGCTCGGTTGCTTGGGTTCACTGGAAACCGGGCAGGCGGGCGAGGAAGACGGCGGTGGTGCAGTCGGGGTGTTAAATGAATCGCAATTATTGACCGACCCGGATGAAGCCGCAGAATTTGTTAAAGCCACGCAAGTGGATGCTTTAGCCATTGCCATAGGCACCAGCCATGGGGCCTATAAATTCAGCCGTCCTCCCACCGGCGATATACTGGCTATCAGCCGCATCAAAGCCATACACGCACGCATACCCAATACCCATTTGGTGATGCACGGTTCATCCAGTGTGGAGCAGGAGTGGCTGCAAATGATACGCGATTACGGTGGGCAGATTAAAGAAACCTACGGCGTGCCTGTTTCGGAGATAGTGCAAGGCATTAAACATGGCGTGCGAAAAATTAACATTGATACCGACATACGCTTAGCCATGACGGCAACGCTGCGTAAAACCATGGCGGAACACCCCGATGAGTTTGACCCAAGAGTGTTGCTAAAGTCTGCCGTGATCGCCGCAAAAAGTGTCTGCAAAAATCGCTTCGAGGCCTTTGGTAGTGCAGGCCAGGCGGCAAAAATTAAAGTCATTTCTCTGGATAAAATGGCAATCCGTTATGCCGCCGGTGAGCTGGCAGCGATGGTTAGGTGAATTATGCAGCGTAAGTTAATTGTAGGTAACTGGAAAATGAACGGCAACTTCGCCAGCAACCAATTGCTGTTGCAGGGCATAGTGGCCGGTGTGCGAGATTTGCAGCAGGCCGATTATGCCTTATGCGTGCCTTACCCTTATTTGCACCAAGCGCAAACCTTGTTGCAACACAGCAATGTGGCATGGGGAGCGCAAAATTTATCGGCCAATGAAGATGCGGCCCTGACTGGCTCCGTATCGCCCAGTATGTTGGTGGATAACGGCTGTAGCTATGTGATAGTCGGGCATTCTGAACGACGCATACTGTCGCATGAAACGGATGATACTGCGGCAGCAAGGTTCAATGCCGCACTTAAAGCCGGATTAACCCCAATCTTTTGCATGGGTGAATCAAAAGACGAACGCGAGTCGGATTGGACCGAATATGTTGTTGGGCGGCAACTGGATTCCATCATGCGTCGTTTTGGCGCGCAAACCTTGACCCAAGCCGTATTGGCTTACGAACCCTTATGGGCAGTGGGGACAGATATACCCGCTACGCCTGAGCAAGCACAAGAAGTGCATCAGTTCATACGCAAACGCATCGCCCGTTGCGACGAAACGATAGCAAAAAATGTGCGTATCTTATACGGAGGCAGCTTGCACCCGAATAATGCCCATGACTTATTCGCTATGCCGGATATCAATGGCGGTTTGGTTGGGCGCTGCTCGTTGGATGCACAAGCCTTTGTGGATATATGCTTATCCATACAATAGCTGGGAGCACTGGTGGCTTGGTGTCTGGGAGGTAGAAACAGAAAAAGCCGACTATGCTATAAGTCAGCTTGGTACAAGGTCATGCTTAGCTAGCAGTGTGGTGCTAGCTAAAACCCGTTATTTTGTGATTTTGCTAAATCCCCACAGCACTAACACGATTAAAACCACGACAGCACCAAAGGTGTAGATGCCTTGCCAGCCTAAAAAGTGCATGATTAACTCCTAGCAACTTGATTTGTCGGTTATGAATCTTGCTGCCATTCTGAAATCAATCAATTGGACTGTCAACTATACCAAGGGCTAGTACATATAACGCTTGTAGGCATTGATCCAATTTTCCGCCATCGCTTGCCTGGCTTCGTCTAGCGGCACTTTTCCATCGCACACCAATTGGTATATTTTAAATTCTAAGCGGTCTTTTTTCTCGGCATTCCACTCGCTTAAGCGTGGTTGTGGCCAAAGGTTTTTGGGGTGATCTGGGCTGCCGCCTATGCTTAGAGGAATGAGGTGATCCTCTTCGTAATGTTTGGGGTTGGCGTCAGCATAGCCGTATTCAATGAGCTGCCTTTTTTTAAGCTTGTTTGTGTAGTAGCTGGGCGGTCGTATGGATTTGCTATAGCCTCTGACGCAGACGGTGCTGTGTATGTTTTCTTGCGTAACTTCAGGGTTAATGTAACCGCTGGTTAATCGACTGTCAGGGAGATCGCCGGCAAAGGCTGTATACGAGACAAGGGCTAAGCCTAATGTGTAAATTAGTCGTTTAGTATTTTTCATGGGGAAGGGGTGTTAGAAGGGTGTCTAACAATAACAAAAGGGAGCTCGTGGCTCCCTTTTGTTAGAAATACATGCGTGTTAATTAATTAACTGCATCTTTCAATGTTTTACCAGCTGAGAAGCCAGGAGCTTTGCGAGCGGCGATTTTCAATTCAGCACCAGTACGTGGGTTGCGGCCAACGCGAGCAGCACGTTTAGATACTTTGAATGTACCGAAACCAACTAAAGTAACTGTGTCACCTTTTTTAAGTGCAGCAGTGATAGCAGAAGTTGTTGCATCAATAGCGCGACCAGCATCAGCTTTTGTTAGGCCAGCACTTGCGGCAATTGCATCAATCAATTCAGATTTGTTCATATTTTTATTCCCTTAAGTTTAATGGTTTTGAAAAGCACGTCTACTTTGTCTGAATTTTTCCTAGGCGTCAATAATATCAAGGCATATTCATACAATAAAAATGATTTTTTCCTTAATTTTCTTAAAATTTAATACTCAATTGATAGTATGGGGCTATGCCGTCAGGTAATTTACGTATTTGCTTGTCCTTGCGCTACTCGGCGATTGAATTACTTTATAATTAAATACGTGGTTAAGAAAACCTTAAGGTATGGTCTATACCATGTGCGCACTGTGTTTAACGGCCATGCATGACATGAATTTATTTGCAATCAGAACTGGCGTCTCAGTGATTGCCACCTCAGCTTTTCCTTAGCTTTAAGGCGTACCTACAATCGATTTGAAATTAGAGTGAAATCAGCATGCGCATAAAATTTTCGGTCGTTTATTTGGCTATTCTCATTCTGTCTAACCCTCTATGGGCTGGGCAAGATGCGTCTGAATTAATGCATCTAGACGAGCTGAAGTTAAATCCCAAACTGCATTTGCATGAGGTGTTACAGCAAACCGTTGCTCGTAACCCTAAGCAATTTGTTTTGCAATCTCGCAATGCATGGGTAAATGCTAAAAAAACCATGGCAGATTCCTTGTTGCCGGCAAGCCCTGCCATCAGTGTCATGCATCTAAACGACAGTTTGGCGAGCAATCGTGGTGAGCGGGAATGGCAGGCTGAGCTTGAGTTGCCACTGTGGATGCAAAACCAACGTAATAAGCGGGCTAAGGTTGCGGAAGCTGGACTGGCGTATGTTAGCCTAAGTCGTGAAAACTTAAAGCTGCAACTGGCTGGGGAGTTGCGTGAAATTTTATGGCTGATTGCTTACAACCAAAACAATCATGCGCTTGCGCTAAATAAGTTGGCCTTAGCCAAAAATTTACAGCGCGATGTGGAAAAGCGTTACCAAGCCGGTGAAATGGCTTTGACCGATGTCATGGTTGTAGAGCAGGAAAGCTTACGTTTTGAAAAGGAAAAATTGCGCGCCGAGGCTGAGGTTAAGCATGCGTCGCATCGTTATTATTTGTTGACGGGTTTACAGGAAATGCCAGCTAGCTTTGAAGAGCAGCAGTCGTCCTTGCGAGATTACAGCCAATCGACCCTGTGGGCTGAAGCCCAATCTGGTCTAGCATTGGCTGAAACGGAGCGTGACTTGGCGTACATTGAAAGCCGAGAAAATCTGCATTTGTCCTTGAATGCGCAAAGCAGCAAGGGTGCATTTGATAATGCGGCTAACGACAGCATAGGCATGAAGCTAAGAATTCCTTTTGGTGAAGATGCTCGCGCCGCGCCAATTAATGCCGCTGCTGAAGTCAGTGTAGGTCAGGCTTTAACTGATCGTGAATCACTAAGGCTGGAGCTAGAGGTCGCCATGCATGAAGCAGAACATAACTTAGAGGTCAGTCGTGCTGAATTGGTGCTTGCAAGCAAACAGTTCGCTATTGCAAAGCAGAGCGCCACTTTGGCTCAAAAAGCGTTTCAATTTGGCGAGTCTGACTTGGTCAGCTTGCTGCGAGTGCAAGCTCAAGCATACGAAGCTGAACGAGCTTACACTACCCGTAAAATTCAAGTGCAGTGGGACATTGCCCGCTATAACCAAGCAGTAGGAGCTCTTCCATGAAGGTCGTTATTTTAATAATGATGCAATGTGTTTACCTTGTTAATGCCCAAGCAGCAGACGTGGTCATGACACAAGCCCAGCAGCAGAATTTAGGCGTGAGCGTGTCGCCAGTAGGGAAAAATACCCAACTAAGCAGTCGGCGTTTTCCTGCTGAAATTAGGGTGGCAATAGGCCAGGAGCGTGTTGTTAGTGCGCCACAATCCGGTTTAATCGATCATTTGTATGTCGCTGCCGGCCAGGAAGTCAAGCAGGGCCAGGCGTTAGCTCATTTAAGCAGTGCGGATTTATTAGCTTTGCAAAGGGATTACCTACAAGCCTTAACGCAAAAAAATCTATCTCAAAAAAGCCTAACGCGCGATGCGGAGTTATTTAAAGAGGGCATTATTTCTCAGCGCCGTTTTTTAGAAACGGAGAGTGCGCACGAAGAGCTGTCAGCAGCATTGGCACAGCGTAAGCAAATGTTGGGTTTGGCCGGTATGAGCGATACTGCGATTGCTAAAATGAATCCCGTTACAGGGATGAACAGCGGTATTACGCTTATAGCGCCAATAGCGGGGCAGGTGTTGGAGCAAATGGTCACCACTGGTCAGCGCGTTGACATGGCTATGCCCCTATACCGCATTGCTAAGCTCAATCCACTTTGGTTGGAAATTCACGCGCCGCTTGAAGGTTTGCCTTTTGTTAAAGTGGGCATGCCTGTGCGTATTCCTAAGTTGCAAGCTTCTGGCAAGCTGATTGCCGTGATACGCAGTGTTAATAAAGCCGACCAAACGATGCACCTTAGGGCGCAAATTACACAGGGGACAGAAAGGTTGTTTCCGGGACAAATGGTGGAAGCGGAAATTAGCCTGGGCCCGCAAAAAAACAGTTTTAGTATCGCTAAGTCGGCCTTGGCAAGGCAAGGTGATGAGGCCGTGGTGTTTGTGCAAACCAAAGCAGGGTTTCATCCCTTAAAAGTAAAGGTAATTTTTGAGCAAGGCGATGAAGCCATAGTGAATGCTGAATTTAAAGGCAATGAGCGTATAGCCGTGACGGGGATTTCTGCAATCAAGGGTACTTGGTTGGGTTTGGGCGCTGAATAATGTTGGCTAAATTAATTCAATTCGCCCTGACGCAGCGTTTGCTGACGCTGATTCTTACGCTAGGTTTGGCAGGAGCAGGTGCCCTAGCCTATCAATCCTTGGCTATTGATGCGTTCCCTGACGTGTCCTCCACACAAGTAAAAATTATTATCAAAGCCCCTGGCATGACCCCAGAAGAGGTCGAGCTAAGAATTACCGCGCCAATTGAAGTGGAAATGCTGGGCATTCCTAAGCAGGTCGGACTTCGCTCGGTAGCCAAGTATGCGGTAACTGATATTACCGTTGATTTTGCTGATGGCACTGACATTTATTGGGCACGCCAGCAAGTGGCCGAGCGATTGAATGCTGTGTGGTCTAATTTGCCCAATGATGTGTCTGGCGGTATGGCGCCATTGACCACGCCATTAGGCGAAATGTTTATGTTTACCGTTGAAAGTGACACCCTAAGCTTACAAGAAAAGCGCAGTTTGCTGGATTGGGTTATTCGACCACAACTTCGAACCGTGCCTGGTGTGGCGGATGTTAATGCATTGGGTGGCTACGTCCGCAGCTTTGAAATCGTGCCTGATAACGCCCGTATGTACGCGCGTGGGGTGGCGGTTGAACAATTGCAACAAGTGTTAGAAAACAATAATCGCAACAGCGGCGCCGGCAGGCTCAATGACGGTGAAGGTGCGTTATTGGTACGTGCTGAAGGTGGTTTTAAAACCATAGAAGACGTGCAGAATACGGTGGTACGTAGCGAGCAAGGCATGTCGGTTAAAATCGCTGACGTTGCCGAGGTGCGAATCGGCGCTATAACGCGTTATGGGGCTGTTACCAGCAACGGCAAAGGCGAAGCCGTTGAGGGTTTGGTGTTGGGTCTGCGCGGCGCCAATGCGCAGCAGGTGGTTGAGGGCGTTAAGGCTAAATTGGCGGAAATGGCGCCCAGCTTGCCAAAAGGCGTCACGATCAATGTGTTTTACGACAGAGGTGGCTTGGTAGAGCGTGCGGTGAATACGGTAAGCAAGGCGCTGCTCGAAGCGGTTGTGTTGGTGTTAATGCTATTAATTTTATTTTTAGGTAACTTTAGAGCGGCGCTCACTATCGCTTTTATCTTACCTCTGTCGGCCTTGTTTACCTTCTTATTAATGCGCTATTTTGGCTTGTCTGCCAACTTGATGAGCTTAGGAGGCCTCACTATTGCCATAGGGATGTTGGTTGATGCGGCCGTGGTAGTCGTGGAGAACGTGGTGTCGCACCTGGCTGATAAGAGTAAAGTTGGATCTTTTCCAAGAATGCATATTATTTACCGTGCCGTGCGCGAGGTTAGCGTGCCAGTGACTGCTGGCGTGCTTATTATCATTACGGTATTTTTACCTTTACTTACTCTGCAAGGTTTGGAAGGCAAGCTTTTTAGTCCGGTTGCATTAACCATAATGTTTGCCCTGGCCGGCTCCTTACTTTTGTCCCTCACCGTTATTCCAGTGTTGTCTTCTTACTTGCTTAAAGAAGTCAGCCACGAAGAGCCTTTATTGCTTAGAAAAGCGCTGGCTTTGTACGAGCCCATACTGCATTGGGCATTAGCTAACGCCAAAAAGATAGTGATAGGTGCGTTTGTGGCCTTAGCATTGACAGGTGTGCTGTATACGCAAATAGGCAAAACCTTTATGCCTACCATGGATGAGGGTGACATCATCATTGGGGTGGAGAAAATACCGTCGGTTAATTTGCAACAAAGCATGGCCACCGACTTAAGTGTGCAGCGCGCTATTTTAAAGCAAGTACCCGAGGTCACCGGTGTTTACTCAAGGGTAGGCTCGGATGAGCTGGGTTTGGATCCCATGGGTTTAAATCAAACGGATAATTTCTTAATCTTAAAACCCCGATCTGAATGGCGCATGGCCAGCAAAGAGGACTTGCTTGATGAGCTTAGAAAAGTCATGGCACAAATGCCTGGCTTAGCATATAGCTTTACTCAGCCCATAGACATGCGGGTAAATGAGATGATTTTGGGCGTGCGTGGGGATTTGGCCATTAAAGTGTTTGGCACGGATTTAAGCGAATTGAACCGCAAGGCACAACAAATCGTTAAAATTTTAGAGTCTATTGAAGGCAGTCAAGATGTCTATACTCCAGAAAACAGCGGCGTACAGTATTTGCAAGTCAAAATCGATAGAGTGGCAGCAGGTCGGTTGGGTTTAAGTATCGCTGAAATTGAAAATGTGTTGCTGGCGCAATTGGAAGGTAAGCAGGTTGGAGTGGTGCAAGAAGGTCAGAGACGCACGCCGGTTGTTATTCGTGGTAATCAAAGTTTGCGAGAGTCGCCATCCGACTTCGGTAATTTACTGCTGACCTTAGCAAACGGTACGAATGTGCCATTGTCTGCCGTTGCTAGAATAGAGCGTGCCGAGGGACCGGTTAAGGTGGATAGGGAGCGTGGTGTGCGCATGGTGGTGATCACTGCCAACGTGCGCAACCGTGATTTGGTTAGCTTCGTCGAAGAAGCCAAACAGCGCATTGCTGCTGAAGTTAAATTGCATGAAGGCTATTCAGTCAAATTGGGCGGTCAGTTTGAAAATCAACAAAGGGCTGCAGCGCGATTAGCCATTGTTGTGCCAGTGGCTATAGCTTTGATATTTTTAATACTTTTCGCCACTTTTTCGTCCATCAAGCAAGCCTTGTTAATTTTGTCTAACATCCCATTTGCCATGATAGGTGGGGTATTTGCGTTGTGGCTGTCTGGCGAATATTTATCAGTACCGGCATCGGTTGGTTTTATTGCCCTTTTAGGCATTGCTGTGCTTAATGGCGTGGTTATGGTCAGTTATTTTAACCAGCTAGAGGCGCAGGGCATGGATAAGTTAAGCATAGTGGTTGAGGGCGCTAAACGTAGATTAAGGCCTGTGCTCATGACTGCGAGCATAGCGGCGTTTGGCTTGGTGCCCTTATTGTTTGCCAGTGGCCCGGGCTCGGAAATTCAAAAGCCGTTGGCCATAGTGGTGATAGGTGGTTTAGTCAGCTCAACTGTACTGACATTGCTGTTACTGCCTATCTTTTACCGTAGATTTTTTAAGTAAGGTTGTTTCATGACTGGTAAATCAACCGCATTAGTTGCTGCACAAGGCTTATTGATACTTATTGTGCCGCCTTCATTGGAAGAAGCGTTGGTCGATTACCTTTTGCTCAGGAAGGACATATCAGGCTTCACCAGCAATAAGGTACATGGTCACGGGCGTCTGCACGGCGATGTCAATTTAAGCATTATCGAGCAGGTAAGCGGTAGGCAAGCAAGGGTGCAGTTTATGACCCATGCTGCAGTTGAGGATTTGCAATTACTTGTGACGGATCTTAAGCAAAAATTTAGAAGCTCGGATATCCATTACATTTTGTTGCCAATTCTGGCTTGTTGACCAGCCACATTATCTAACAACTGAACTTGTATTGGGTTGGGCAGTAGGCTAGGGTGACCTTGCTGTTGCCTAGACTTAGGTATTTTATTGATTTTGTTTTCACGCCTACACGCCATAGTTTATAACTGCTAAATTTAAGATTGGCCCGCATAAGTTTCATTAATGCACTTTCATCTAGGCCGTAATTTGCCATGATTGGTTTGTAGGGTGTGCGGTCTTCCCATGCCATTTCAATTATTCGCGATAGGTCTTGCGCTATAAGCCCTTCATGAATTCCTTTGTTTTTATCCTTAGTTTTTATCTTTGTTCGTTCAACTAATGTCCTTTTTTACCCTGCGTAAGTCGCTTTATTGGCTGGTTTAGCTCATTGGTCTTAATGCGTTTAACAGCGCTTGCGTTTTATTTATTACTTTTTTTTATTTTTATTGGTTGTAAATGATAATGATTATCATCTATAATTGCATTCATCCATTTATTATCGGGTTGAAAACAAGCAATGAAATTACACGTAAAAAATAGCAAGCTAAAACAATTGCTGCTGGCCTTACCTGCAGCACTGTTGATCAATAACACAGCGCAAGCAAACGAAGTGAACCTGCCGCGCATTGATATCATAGGAAATGACGAGCGGGCCATCAGTAAGTTGCCTGGCTCGGTCGCCGTTATTGAAGAGGAAACCTTGGCGCTTAAGCAGCCAGTGTCCACGCAGGATGCTCTAAAGGCCGTGCCAGGTGTCGTGATTCGAGAAGAAGAAGGCTACGGATTCATTCCTAATATTGGTATGCGCGGTTTGAACCCTAACCGCAGTCAGAAGTTATTGGTGCTAGAGGATGGCGTGCCGGTTGCTCCTGGCCTGTTTCTAGCGAATGAATCCTACTACAGCCCAAGAATTGAACGCATGCAAAGCATAGAAGTGCTGAAAGGGGCGGCAGGTTTGCGCTACGGGCCAACGACCATAGGCGGCGTGATCAATTACAAGACTAAAGACCCGCAAGACGGCGTCAGCTTAACCACAAAAGCTGGTTCACATGGCTACGGCTTGCTGGGTGTGGATGCGGGTGGCGTAAGCAAATCCGGTGACAGCATTGCTGGTATTAGTGCCATTACTTCGCGTGGCGACGGCTTTCGCCATAATGACTTTGATATGACCGATGTGGTGGCAAAAGTCGGTAAGCAAATCAATGAAAATCAGTGGATAAGTGCAAAATTCACCTATTACGATAATGAGATCAATACCTCCTACGTAGGTTTAAGAAAGAATGAGTACATAAACGATCCTGATAAGAACCCGGCGCCTGATGATTATTTCATCACCGATAGAAAATCATTGGATATTAACTATGCATGGGAAATCAGCAATGCCGTTAAGCTCAATACCTTGCTGTATTGGACGCAATTGAGTCGTGATTATTGGCGGCGTGACATTCAGTCCAAGGATGCTAACGGCACGACATTTCGTCCCTGCGATTCAAGCCTAACGGCCAGCCAATATTGCATGACGGGGCGTAACCGTGATTTTGAGATGATGGGTATGGACACGCGTATGTTCATCACACACAACAGCTTAGGCATAAAAAATGAAACCGAAATAGGCGTGCGCTTACACAGCGACCATTTGAGTAATCAAACCGAACGCTCTAAAACCGACCCTAACGCGCGATCAGGGACATTGACCAGTGATGCTACAGAAACGGCTGAAAATATAGCCTTGTATGCACAGAACCGATTTGAATTAAGTCCGCAAGTGGCCGTTACGCCAGGTTTGCGCATGGAAAATTACCAGCAATCACTTAAAAATGAATTAACCGGCGTTAAGGGCAATGCCAGTAACACCGAGTTCATGCCTGGCCTAGGCGCTACCTGGCAAGTTGTGCCGCAGGCGCAGCTCTTTGCCGGCGCTTATAAAGGCTTTTCACCTGCCATGACAGCGACAGCCATCAGCAGCGATGGGGTGGACCAGCAACTGGATGCAGAGCGCTCAACCAATTATGAAATAGGCGTGCGTGGTGCCGTGCAAAAAATGAGTTATGAGGCCACGGTATTCCGCATGGACTTTGACAATCAAATCATCAATCAGAGCTTGTCTGGCGCAGTGGATATGGCCAATGCGGGTAAAACGCTGAATCAAGGTTTGGAGTTTGCTTTAGGCTATGACCTAGGGTCGGGCTGGAAAGTCGATGGCAATGGGACTTATGTGCCAACGGCAGAATTCAAAAATAGTACGCTGGGGCCTACCGGCAACCGTTTGCCGTATGCGCCAAAATTTACTGGCAATGCCAACATCTCTTATGCTGTAGGCAGTTTGAAGCTAAATTTAGCGGCGTATCATGTGGCTAGTCAATACGCTGATGCAGCCAATACTGAGATCGAATCAGACGATGGCACCAAGGGCCTTATTCCTGCTTACACGACCTATAATGCCCAAGCGTATTACACCTATGACAAACACCTATCCTTGTTTGCCTCAGTGAGAAACCTCACGGATAAAAAGTACATTGCTAGCCGTAACCCGGATGGAATTTTCCCTGGTGCAGAACGCAATTTTGAGGTGGGTGCTACTTATAAGTTTTAAGGAAGAGCTCGCCTGATTGGAGAAAAGCCCCACATCGCTGAATTAGCGTTGTGGGGCTTTTTGTTTTCTGTGCCCTGGACCGTGTACTTTGGATCTGTGTAGCTTGGATCTGGCTTAGGATGTTTATCGGCATGAAAGTGCCTGGTGTGAGCAGGGCAATTAATGCTATTGCGTGTGCCAGGTTGATTGCTGAGCCAATAGGACAAGCAATTGCACAATAAAAGTGCTGATGGCAAACGCGGCAAAATACCAGCCAAATTCGTAATTAAGCCCAACAAATGCACCGCCCATCATTAAAATTAGCGCCCGTAAGCCACCAGCAAACCCTAAGTATTTTCTGGCCAATTGGTGCCATGTTGTTTGTTTTCCTGGGTGCAGCCATATTGGCAGCAAGTAGCTTACGGCGCCGGTGACCAGTGGCATGAGAAATGCAATGATGAATGTGGCCACTGGTTTAAAGTGCGCTGGGAAATAAGCGTGCATGGTGCCGATGAGTAATGTCATAACATAGCCACACAGCGCCGCCATGAGCAGGGGCGCCGCGCCGTGCATTTGGAATATGCTTTTAGCATAAAGTGGCATCCATGCTTTAAGCGTGAAGAATAGTGGTATGGCTAGTAATGGCACGCCCACCCATGCAAGCGTAGGGAGCCACGCCGCGCTGCAGGCGATGATGATGGTGCCCGCTATTATCCATGGGAGGTATTTGCGCATGCGTGATACCACCTCGGGGTCTGCTTGCTGTGCAATAGTAGGCATCAATACTTGCAGGGTGCCAAGCGCTGTGATGCTGATGAAGCCAAGCGTGTTAAGGTGAAGGTGTAGCAGTCGTAGTGCTGCGCGTTCGGATGGCGCCAAATAGCCAATTAAAATAGCATTAAGTCCGAAGAACAAACATAACAGCGCAGTCAGATACCAATCAAAGCATGGGTGAGGGCGGCCTATCGTATTTCTTTTTAGGCGATAGGCCCAAAGCAATAAGCAGGCAACGCTAAGTAGGATTAGTGAGGCGCCCAATTCATGGCCATGGGTCATGGATTGTGGGAAAACGAAATAGCTGGTGGCGATGCTGCCGCCCAGCAGCGTTATAAAAGGGAGAGAGGCTATAAGCTTGTTAGGGCTTTTGCTGCGTGAGAGCACTGGTAAAAAATGTATTATTGCCCCCACTATTAAAGGCGCAATGCCCATGGTGAAAATAATGTGATAGCTGCTAATCGTCGCAGACCCTTGCCACAGGGTGAGCACTGATGCGACGATTAGTGTCAGCAGGGCTATCGCAACTTGTAACGCTAACACGGATTATGTGCGTACAAAATCAATCACAATTTGACCCGGCTCACGCTTTTTATATTCGATGCTGACTGCAGCGCCATAACGTTGCTCCAGTTGAGCCAGTAGCGGTAATGGATCGTGATCATTAACGAAGCGCATTATTTCGCCACTATTTAAAGCATCTAAGGCGCCAAATATAGCCGCATGGCGGAAGCGTTTAGCAATGCCGCGTGCATCAAATGGGTAAATCTGTTCTGGAAGTAGGTGCAGATGGGTTGATGACATTTTATTTCCTTTCTGGTTTTAAGCGCAGTGTTGCGCAAGGGTTGTAAAAACAAGCTTAATCGTTTGCATGCTAGGTTGATTGCCTTTGCGAGCGTGCTATTGCAGTGATTAAGCTTATGAAAAATAACAACAGCGCAATGCCATTGAGTGCGCCGCCTAGCTGTCGATATAAGGTGTTTGCTAATAGGTCGCCTGTAATACGCACCATGACGGATATATGTAGCGTCAGCAATGGCAGGTAAAAACTAGGGTGGTAGGGAATTTTTATCTTGGCAACCGCCGGAAATATAATGGGTGCATGCCCGAATATCATGGAAAACACAAAACCAAGCATGATGGCATGCAGAAATGCGTCATAACTTAAGTGGGTTAATTGGGGAGAATAAAGGCCAACTAGCCCGCCTATCACTAGCCAAACATAGCCTGAAATTAAACATATTGCGACAAATCGGGTTAAGCCTTTCTGCTTGATAGTGTGCCTGGCTAAATCGTTGCGGAATAACCAAAATGCCAGTGCGAGTAGCGCGATGGCACTCACTGAGACATTCAGCGTGTCAGCGTAGCTTGCAACGATGGCACCTACTAGAAATAGACCGACTATTAGCATAAAGCTAATCTTGCTAGCGACGGATGTCGGTAACAATCGCGATAGCTCAAGCCGTTCACCAGCAATGGTTAATACTAAAAATCCTATCCACCATATAGCTACTTGGGCGACAGTATGCCCATATAACCAAAGTAGGTTACCCACTAGCCATGACAGGCAGGCCAATAGCAAGGTTAGGGTAAATAATTCACGTTGGCGCTTAAGTATGTCTAAAGTAGTGATGCTTAGCATGCCGCTTGCAATGGTGATGAGTGAGGCGCCAATTAACCAGTTAACTTCTGCAATGAGGGCTAGTCCTCCTAATCCGCCCATGAGCGGCGCTATATAGGCCCAGCGCTTACCTGCGGCAACCGCGCGTTCTAATGAGATAACAGTCCCCAAAAATCCACAGACTATTAATGGGCCATGAAATGTCACGGCGCTGGGGGCAGGTGATGGCATCAGCCATCCTAAGCGTATTAGCCCGCCATCAATGCCGAGCAATAGGCAAATGAATGCCATCACCAGCAGCGGAATCCTGTAGCGTACGGAATGGTTTTGTTTGCCTTGCATTGGGCTCAATCCCAGCCTAAGCGTTGCTTGGCAGCCACTGACATCATGTCTGGACACCATGCAGGCTCCCAAACCAATTCAAGCTTATAGTCGACGCCGGCAGGGAGCTTTTTAGTTAATGCGGCTTCAATTTCTTCTAAAAGCATGGCGCCCATAGGGCAAGCTTGCGAGGTGAGTGTTAGCGTGATGGTGGCATGGCTATCCTTTGCCTGAATGCTATAAACCAAGCCCAGGTCTACTATGTTCTCGCCCACTTCTGGGTCTATTACCTGCAACAAAATATCATGTATAGATTGTTCTATTGGTGTGCGCATTTGATTGCCATTTCGACTAGACATTTGTTAAGATGCATAATAAATACATGTTAAAAATGTATCACAGCGATTTAATATAAGCAATATTATTAATACATCTTTATGGAATGAATATATGCACCTATCCACTTTCTCTGATTACACAATGCGAGTATTGATGTACTTGGGTATTCAGCATGGCAAGTTGGTTAATATCTCAGAAATCGCACAAGCCTATGCAATTTCTGAAAATCATTTAACGAAAGTGGTGCATCAGTTAGCGCAACGTGGGTATATAGAAACTGTACGTGGAAAGGGCGGTGGGCTGAGAATGGTGCAAGATCCATTGACCATTAACCTCAGTGAAATACTACGTGCAACAGAAGGGGATGCTGTTTTATTGCCTTGCCTGAGCCATGATGACTCTTGCTGTATAAAGCCGTCTTGTCAGTTGGTGAGCATATTGAGAGAGGCGCAAAATGCCTTGTATGCCGTGCTAGCAAAGTATACCTTAGCCGATTTGCTCAAGCAGGATGACTCACTCTCACGCATACTATTACCTACCAATGCCGTCAATTTTAAAGTCACACAAAAAATTAAATAAACACGTATAAAAGTGAGTGTATCGCCTCTGATACAGCGGGCGCTTTTAAGCCTTATAACAACGTTTGTAATCCCAGTAAACTTCCTCAAGATTGGCTGACACAACACCACAGAAATACAGCATCGCAAGCCAACTCAAGTTGTCAGTGTAGTTTAGAATCGTTTAAGATAGGGCACCTAAGCTAGAGTCTAAGTTAGGCACTATTAATCACAATTAAATTAAGGGGGATTATCATCATGACCAATGAGCAAGCCATCGCGGCAGCAACAGATAATTTTTATGCCGCACTGAACGCCTTATTTACTGGCGATAGCCAGCCCATGAAGGATGCTTGGTCACATGACAAGGACGTTGTGTATATGGGCCCAGACGGGCTGTATTTGATCGGTTGGGAAAAGGTCGGGCAGATGTGGGATGAGGTGGCTGCGATTAGGCTTGGCGGGCAGGTGTATCCGCAACAGTTGCACACAGTGATCGGCAACGACATGGCTTTGATTACTTGTGTCGAAATGGGCGAAAATGAAATTGACGGCAAGGCCGAGACTGTTAGCATACGCTCATCCACGGCATTTCATAAACGGCAGGGCGCTTGGAAGGTTGTCGCCCATCAAACCGACTTGCTAGGCTACATGAATTAAAAAACTTTAATGGAATGCAGTTCAAGCACAAACCTGCTGTATCATGCAGACACACGTATAATACATACCGTGATGATTTATTTACCCTATAAAAACTGGAGTGACTGATGCCTCAAAAATACCTATTAACCGCTTTAATCGTTATCTTCGCCGCCACCTTAAATGCTTGTTCTAAAAAAGATGAAGCGAATGTGGTGAACGTGGCTGTATCTTCTTCTTCTCCACCCATGCTTTTTGCTGAAAATGGCGTTATTAAAGGATCGGATTTAGAGATATTTGAAGGCTATTGCAAATCGCGTGGTTTGACCATGAAAATCACGCCATACGATTGGCAAGGCATGTTGGGCGCAGTGTCTAGCGGCCAAGCGGATGTTGCATTTTCAGGCATCTCCATTACCGACAAGCGTAAAGAGGCTATGGATTTCTCCAAGCCTTATTATGACAATGCTTGGCATTTGGTCAGCCTTAACAGTCGAAAAATTAAAATCACCAATTTGGCTGAGTTGAAGCAATATTCGATTGGTTACCCTAGAGGCATGGCCTACAACGACCTCATTAAAAATGAGTTAGAACCCAAGGGTTATTACTCGCTTAGTCAGGTTAAGCTTTACCCGTCTTATACCGAGGTGGTGACAGACCTTCAAAATGGCAACCTTGACTTGGCTTTTATTGAAGAGCCGGTGTTAGCAAACTATCAATCTAAATTGCATTTGCCGTTCGAGAGCAGTTATGTTTTCACTGGCTTTGATCAGTATGGCTTTGCTTTTGCTAAGGGCGCTAAAATGCGCGATGACTTTGATCTCTACTTGACCAGCCAAGGCCCAGAATACCTTAAATCCGTTATGACCAAGTGGATGCATTAAATCTTGCCGCTTGCCCAGCTTGGTTTCTTTGATATCGTTGCCCAGCTTGGGCAAGGCTTAGTCTACACCTTACTAGTCACCCTGGTCTGCAGCGCAACAGGCATGGCGGTTGGCTTGCTAATGAGCGGATTGAGTAGGTTAAATGCCGTGTGGATTAAGCCGCTTATCCGTACTTACACTTACGTTTTTCGCGGCGTTCCAGTGTTGGTGCTGCTTTTTATTGTGTATTTTGGACTGCCTAGCATAGGCATTAAAGTGGCGCCACTGTTAGCGATGGCCCTTAGTCTTGGGCTTATTTCTGGCGCGTATTTGACTGAAGTGTTTCGTGGTGCACTAAACTCGGTGGACAGATCGGAAATTGTTGCTGCAGAAGCCATGGGCATGACCAAGCTGCAAGTATTTCAGTTTATCGAGTTGCCACAAATGCTGCGCTTTGCGTTGCCAGGCATGGTCAATGAATTCACTACCGTTCTAAAATACTCTCCATTTGCCTACACGGTAGGCATCCCAGAAATCACCAAACAAGCGATGACGCTGTCAGCCACCAGTCTACGTGGTGTCGAAATCTATCTGGCGGTCGGCTTACTTTATTTCTCCATTTTTCGAATTTTATTATTTGCCGTGCAATTTATTGAGCGGCGCTATCGTATACCCGGTCTGGTGTTGAAATGACGCTGGGCCTATCACTATTGGAGTGTGTTGCATGGCACTGATTGAAGTTCGTCAGCTGGTCAAGAAATTTGGCCAGCAAACCGTACTAAATGGCGTAAATCTGGACGTTTTAGAAGGCGACATGAAAGTAGTCATGGGCTCTTCCGGATGCGGCAAGTCAACCTTGTTGCGCTGCCTTAATCGCCTGGAGGACGTGAGCGATGGCAGCATACGTTTCAGGGGCGAAGAAATTACCCAGCCCAATGTGGATGTGCGTGCGCTCAGACAAAACATAGGCTTTGTATTCCAGCAGTTTGCTTTATACAGCCATCTTAGCGTTTTAGATAACGTCACCTTAGGCCTGCGTAAGCTTAAAGGGATGTCACGCGTGGAGGCTAATGAAAGGGCGATGATTGAACTGGCGCGTCTGGACATGTCGGCCAGTGCTGACAAATTCCCAGGGCAGTTGTCGGGTGGCCAAAAGCAGCGCGTGGCATTGGCGCGAGCATTGGCCATGAACCCTGCCGTTGTGCTGTTTGATGAGCCTACTTCTGCACTGGACCCTGTCATGTCTAGAGAAGTGGCCGAGCTAATGAATCGATTGCACCGAGAAAATGTCACCATGCTATGCGTCACCCATGACTTGCAACTGGCGCGGCAACTGGCGGATAAAGTGGTGTTTTTAGACAAGGGTGTGGTCGTTGCCGAAGATTCAATTGATTATTTATCCCAACATCACCAGGACGAAAAAGTCCGCGCATTCTTCGGCCAAGAGGCCAAGTCAAAATGAACGGTTGGTTAATTTTTCAGAGTGACCTCCTGGAGCAGATGCCCCTTATTCTTGCTGGCCTAATGCTCACCTTGGAGCTTACGGTTATTGTCAGCATCAGCGGCTTGCTGTTGGGCATAGTGGTGTTCTACGCATCGCTAAATAAAAATGCCATGCTGCGTGGTTTTATCCGTGGCTACATCGCTTTCTTTATCGGCATGCCACTCATTGTGCTGCTGTTTTTGATGTATTACGGACTGCCTCAGTGGGGAGTTAAACTCTCGCCTTTTGTTGTGGCGGTCATTGGTTTTAGCTTGAATGTCGCTGCTTATAACGCCGCATACCTTACCTCTGCTTACAGCGGTTTAGATCAAGTGGAGTTGGAAGCAGCGCGCGCGCAAGGGTTTAGCCCGCAGCAAATTTTTAAATTGATTACCTTGCCGCAAGTGTTGCGCCTATCTGTCCCAGCCTTAACTAACCAAGTGATAGGCAACCTTAAAGACAGCTCGGTGGCATTCCTGATTCAGTACACGGAGTTTTTTGCCCGCATGCAAGAGCTGGCCGCCACCAACTTCCAGTTTTTTAAAGCCTACTTACTGGCGGCGCTGGTTTACCTCGCCCTAGTATCATTGATTGTGCTTGCAGCTCGCGCGGTAGAGCGCCGTTACGCAATCCCTGGCCATGGCTAAGGCCTGCTATTGGTTGGCGAGTTGCTTTACCAACTAAGCCGATCTGGCATTTAAACTGTTAGCGGTCCAAAAGTGCGCCCATCATTGCAAACGAAAAAGCCACTAACATTTCTGTTAGTGGCTTCTGTATCGGGCTGGTAGATAGCCCCTAGATTATTTCTGGTGCAACTGTTATTTAGAACATTCAGCCGTTGCTTTTGCAATTTCCGCAGCAAGAAACGCCTTATCTTCAGACGTGTAATTATCGGCGTTGTATTTTTTCTTCAAATCCAGAATGAATTGTTCTTGGCCTGCTATTTTTGTTAAGAACTCTAAATTGCTTGGGTCTTTAATTGCAGTAATAGCATCGCATTCAAATTGAGCAATTTTTTTCGCATCGACTTCCATGTCGTGTTTTTTACCGCAAGCACTCATTAAGAAAGCTGTCGTGAGTGCTAGCAGAATTAATTTTGATTTCATTACTTTATTTCCCTTAAGTTTTTAATTTAATGGCTAGTTTTAACTAGCACCTAGTTCAGCGGTAATTTTAATACATAAACTAGTTTTTATTGAATGTTAAACGACATTTGTAGTGCTTAAAATGGAGGGCGCCTAGTCTGGACGGGGCGGTTCACCCAGTTCAGTAGCGAGGGTGCCCGGTATTTTGTGTGAACATCGATTAATTACAGTTGAGGCATCGAGCTAATCCAGCGTTTAAACGATCAGTATACCAAAAGTGTGACAATGACCGGAAATGAAAAAGCCCCGCATCGCTGCAGGGCTTTTAGTATTTTGGCTCCTCGACCTGGGCTCGAACCAGGGACACACGGATTAACAGTCCGTTGCTCTACCGACTGAGCTATCGAGGAATCGGTGAAGGCGTGATATTAAGGTTTAAGCGTCTTTTGGTCAATAACTAAAACGCTTAAATTGAAAAATTAATTTTATGCCAAGGCTTTTTCTATGCGGTCCAGGGCCTTTTCTAGGTTATCCATGGAGGTGGCAAACGAGATTCTAAAGTAACCCTCGGCGCCGAATGCGGAGCCAGGCACAACCGCTACATCAAACTCTTCCAATAAGTATTCTGCTAGCGCCATGTCTGTTGGGGCTTTGATTTTGGCTTGTTTAAACAGCGTATTTATGGCGGCGCGGGCATCTGGGAAGGCATAAAATGCACCGCCTGCCATCAAGCAGCTTAAGCCTGGCATGCTATTAAAACGATCCACCACGTATTGGTGACGTTCTTTAAATGCCGTGACCATGGGCGTGATGCACGATTGCGGGCCTTCTAACGCCGCTTGTGCGGCCACCTGAGATATGGAGGTGGCGTTGCTGGTGGATTGCGATTGCAAGATCTCCATGGCCTTGATGATGTAGGCCGGGCCAGCTGCGTAGCCTATACGCCAACCTGTCATGGAGTAGGCTTTTGATACGCCATTGAGGACGATGCAGCGGTCTTTTAACGCGGGCGTGGCATTTAGAATGTTGTAGAAAGGCTGGCCGGTTAAATTAACATGCTCGTACATATCGTCTGTTGCCACCAATACATGCGGGTGTTTCAGCAAGACTTCGCCCAAGGCTTTTAACTCCGACAGGCTATATACTGCGCCGGTAGGATTAGAAGGCGAATTGATCATGAAGATTTTTGTTTTGGCCGTAATGGCTGCTTCCAACTGCGCAGGCAAGAGTTTGAAGCCTTGCTCAATGCCACATTCAACGATGACCGGGGTGGCCTCTGCCACCAGTGCAATGTCTGCGTAAGACACCCAATAAGGTGCAGGTATGATGACTTCGTCACCTTTGTTAAGCACGGCCAAACATAAATTGAATATGGTTTGTTTGCCGCCCACACCAACGATAACTTCGTTTAATGCGTAGTCAAATCCGTTTTCAGTTTTAAATTTATTAACGATGGCTTTTTTCAAGCCTGGAATACCGGCGACTGGGGTGTATTTGGTAAAGCCATTGTCTATCGCCAGTTTGGCGGCATCCTTGATGTGTTGTGGTGTATCAAAGTCAGGTTCACCGGCGGCCAGTCCAATAATGGGGCGGCCTTCTGCCTTGTATTTACCGGCTTTAGCAGTGATGGCAAGGGTGGGGGATTCTTTGATGGATAGAACGCGTTTGGATAAGATCGAGGCTTGCTGAGCTGCGGATAATGACAAAATAGGCGTCCTTAAAACAAGTGTTGCTATGGGTTGAATAGGCGTTATTTTACCCAAAAATGGCTTTGTTAGGAATAAGCCTAGCCTATCAATCTTAAGGCCAAAAAAAGGCTGTCGTGAAACAGCCTTTGAGTCTATGTAATGGCTAAGCTAGCATTCCTTGTTGCAACCTAGGCTGTTGCTGTATTCCTCGGCTAGGTTGGGGTCAATTTTAGCAATGGCTGAATTGATGCTATGCATGGTTTGTGTGTCACCTTTGGTTTTAGCAATGACCCCCAACCTAAATAAGGAAGCGGTGTTGTCGGCATCCAATAGGGCAGACTGCCGGTAGGATTTTTCAGCGTCTTCTAGCTGGTTGAGGTTTTCCTGCGCACTGCCCAACTCATACCAAGCGTCTGAGTTTTTGGGGTCGGCGTCTATCCATTTTTGTGCGATTTGAGCCAATCTTGGCCAGTCTTGATTGATTTCTGGAATGGCAATTTGCATAAAAAACGGCTTGTTATTGTCATCTTCTTCCCAGAAGGCTTTGCCCACAATTGGAAAAACCGTTTCTACTGGCAGTTTTTCTAAATTAGCCAGCCATTCTATGGGTAAGGAGTAAAAGTAGGCTGGCCGGCCTGGGGTTTTAAAGGTGTTGATGCCCAGCAAGTTACCATCCATATCAAAAATGCCGCTGCCACTGGCGCCCATACGAAACTGAGCGGTGCTGCGTATCACGTGTGAACCTTCAAAATTGTAGGTGGATTTAATCACGCCCATGGAGGTTAAGGGGTTGGGTACGCCGTTAGAGTGGCCTATGGACAAGACGGCTTTGCCGCGATTTAGGGTTTGATCTTTTACGATAACAGCTGCTTTAAAAGGCAAGTTGCTGGCGCCAACTAAACACAAGTCATGCCAGCGGTCGGCTTGCACCGAGGTAATGGTGTAGGTGTCTTCGCCCCTGGCTATCCAAGGTTGTTTGGTGTTACGAAAAATATGGCAGTTGGTTAAGACCTTATTGTTGGCCACCACCACGCCCGATCCGTAGGCCAATCCGCCGTTATCGTTATAGCCGCGCACCATGACAACGGCTTGGCTGGCCGCGAGAATTTTTTCTTGATCTATTGCATAGGCCGGTTGGATGACGGTGAGCAATGTTAGGATCAAAGCGTATCGACGCATGTGGCTTTCCAATGCAAAATTTAGGTTTAATAAAAAAGGCAATGAAACAGACTGGCTTAGTAAAGCAAAGTTCTAAAATTAAATCGCAAGGCGAAATTACAGCTTCAATCATTGCTGAGAAATGTTGGTTTTACTGTTAAAATCACAGGCTTAAAAACCCTTGAAGAGCGCTGTGTTTCATACCTTTCCCAATAGTTTGTATCAATTGTATCAGCCGTTTGCGCCTGCCGGCGATCAGCCACAAGCCATAGAAAAGCTAACTCAAGGTGTGAACGATGGCTTGAAGTTTCAAACCCTGTTGGGCGTGACCGGTTCCGGTAAAACCTACACCATGGCCAATGTGATTGCCAGAACCGGCCGGCCGGCGATAGTCATGGCACCCAATAAAACCTTAGCGGCTCAGTTGTACAGTGAGTTTAGGGAATTTTTTCCTAACAATTCGGTGGAGTATTTCGTGTCTTATTACGATTACTACCAACCGGAAGCCTACGTGCCTTCGCGTGATTTGTTCATAGAGAAAGATTCGAGCATCAATGAGCACATCGAACAGATGCGACTCTCTGCTACCAAGGCGCTATTGGAGCGCGAGGACAGCATTATCGTGGCCACCGTTTCGGCGATTTACGGCATAGGCGATCCGGTTGATTACCACGGCATGGTCTTGCACGTGCAGCAGGGTGAAAAGATAGCCCAGCGCGACATGATAGCCCGATTGGTGGGCATGCAATACGACAGAAATGAGTTTGATTTTAGCCGAGGCACATTTCGTGTGCGTGGTGACGTGATTGATGTTTTTCCTGCGGAAAACAATGAAACGGCGGTGCGCATCTCGATGTTTGATGATGAGGTTGAGTCCATCACCTTGTTTGATCCACTAACCGGTCAGATTTTTAATAAGATTCCCCGTTACACCGTTTACCCGTCCAGCCATTATGTAACGCCTAGAGAAACCACGGTGCGAGCCATGGAAAAAATTAAGCACGAGCTTAAAGATCGGGTGGATTTTTACATTAAAACCGGCAAGCTGGTTGAGGCGGCTCGCATAGAACAGCGCACCCGATTCGATTTGGAGATGCTTAATGAAATTGGCTTTTGCAAGGGCATAGAAAACTACTCGCGGCATTTGTCTGGGCGCAATCCCGGCGACCCGCCACCGACGCTGATTGATTATTTGCCGGCCAATGCCTTGATGATCATAGATGAAAGCCATGTCACGGTGCCGCAAATCGGCGCCATGTATAAAGGTGATAAGTCGCGTAAAGAGAATTTAGTCGATTACGGTTGGCGCTTGCCTTCGGCTTTAGACAATCGGCCGCTTAAGTTTGAAGAGTTCGAGCAGATTATGCGCCAATGCGTGTTTGTATCGGCCACCCCATCGGAGTACGAAGCTCAGCATCAGCAGCAGGTGGTGGAAATGATTGCTAGGCCCACCGGCTTGGTTGACCCGCAAGTTATGGTTAAGCCAGCCGACACCCAGGTGGACGATTTATTGGGTGAAATTAAATTGCGTGTGGCGGTAGGTGAGCGTGTGTTGGCCACCACCTTGACCAAGCGCATGGCCGAGGATTTAACCGATTACTTAAGTGAGCACGGTATTAAGGTGCGCTATTTGCACAGCGATATAGACACGGTTGAGCGCGTTGAAATCATACGCGATTTGCGTTTGGGTGAATTCGATGTCTTGGTCGGCATTAATTTATTGCGTGAAGGTTTGGATATACCGGAAGTCTCTTTGGTGGCGGTGTTGGATGCAGACAAAGAAGGCTTTTTGCGTTCTGAGCGTTCGCTCATACAAACCTCAGGCCGTGCGGCACGCAACCTAAACGGTCTGGTGATTTTTTATGCCAATAAAATCACCCGTAGCATGAAAGCTGCCATGGATGAAATGGAGCGTAGAAGGGGCGTGCAATTGGCCTTTAATGAAGCCCATGGCATCGTACCTAAAGGCATCAGCAAGCGCATTAAAGACATTATTGACGGTGTCTACGATAAAGACGAAGCCCTGCGTGAGCGTAAGGTGCTGCAAGAGCAAGCCAATTACGAATCCTTAACAGAAAAACAAATGGCTAAAGAACTGAAGCGTCTGGAAAAAGCCATGCACGATAGTGCTAAGAATTTGGAATTCGAGAAAGCCGCCGATTACCGCGACCAACTGAAAACCTTGCGCAGTAAATTCTTTGGTGCAGAAATGCCGGATTTGGTTTAATTAATCCCCCATAACAGGCCTTTAGCAACGAATAGTGTTTGATTAGTGCGTGGCTTTTGTCTATAATCGCGCGCTTGCTCGGTAATGTTATCTGGCAAGCAGTAAATTAACCTTGTCACACTGCACGCTATTGTTTGCGTTTTATCTAAGGTAAAACGCTCTGCAGGTGGCTTATATCCATAAGGAGTACTAATGAGACATTATGAACTAGTGTTTATCGTCCATCCGGACCAAAGCGAACAAGTGCCAGCAATGATAGAGCGTTATCGCACGCTAATCACTGCTAGCGGTGGTGCTGTGCACCGTCTAGAAGACTGGGGTCGCCGTCAACTTGCTTACCCTATCCAAAAAATCCACAAAGCACACTATGTGTTAATGAACATTGAGTGCAACCTTGAAGTGCTTGCCGAACTTGAGCATGGCTTCAAATTTAACGATGCTGTGTTACGTCATTTAATGATGTCAACAAAAACAGCCGTGACTGCGCCATCACCGATGATGAAAGAAGAGAAATCTAAATCTGTGTTGAGCCGTGATGGTGCCCCAGTAGCCGCTAACGCTACAGAGGTTGCAGCAGTTTAAGTTTTGAATACGCTGGTGTTGCAAGCTGAAGTTGTGCAGATTGAGCCGCTTCGCTACACGCCAGCAGGCATACCGTTGTTAAGTGTTGTATTGCGACATGCGTCCGAGCAAATTGAAGCGGGCATGAAGCGTAAGGTGGAATGTGAAGTCAATGCGGTTACTTTAGGTGATTTAGCATTGCAAGGCCTAAAAATAGGCTCACACGTACGCGTCACTGGTTTTTTAGCCAAACGCAGCCTTAAGAGCACGCAATTGGTTATGCACATTAACCATATAGAAAAAATTTAGGAGTTCAAGATGGCAAGAGAAATGTATAAACGCCGCCGTTACTGCCGTTTTTCAGCAGAAGGCATCAAACAAGTGGATTACAAAGACGTGGATTTACTGAAAGATTTCATTTCAGAAAATGCAAAAATCATTCCAGCACGCATGACAGGCACTAAAGCCCGTTATCAACGCCAATTAACGACTGCAGTTAAACTTGCGCGTTTCTTAGCTTTGCTTCCATACACAGACAAACACCAATAATCGGAGGCTACCATGCAAATTATTTTATTAGAAAAAGTGGGTAACCTAGGTAATTTAGGTGACATCGTTAAAGTTAAAGATGGTTACGGTCGTAACTTTTTAATTCCTCAAGGTAAAGCAAAACGCGCAACTGAAGCCAATAAAGCCGAAATTGCCGCTCGCCGAGTGGAGTTGGAAAAACAACAAGCCGTTATTTTGGCTGCCGCTCAAGCACGCGGTGAAAAATTGGCTAATTTCGTGGTTACTATCACGCAAAAAGCCGGTGTGGATGGCCGTTTGTTTGGTTCAGTAACCAACGGCGACATCGCAGAAGCATTAGTAGCGCAAGGTTTTGAAGTGACTAAAGCCTTCGTTCGTATGCCTGACGGTCCATTAAAAACCATCGGTGACCATGCGGTTACTGTGGCCTTGCACCACGATGTGGTGGTTGGCATTACCGTGACTGTAGTAGCGGAAGCGTAAGTCACTCTCTGCTGGATTTAAGCCAGCAGCGCAACGATAAAAAGGCTACCTCGGTAGCCTTTTTTGTTGGGTGATTCTAGCGTTTATTCAGTATAATTAGCGCCATGGCCGACGAACAATTAGACGCGTTAAAAATCCCCCCCCATTCCGTGGATGCTGAGCAATCGGTGCTTGGCGGCTTGCTGCTGGAAAATGAAGCCCTGGATAAAGTGGCGGATATTTTAAGTGAGCAGGATTTCTATCGTCACGATCATAAAGCCATTTTTCAACACATAGCCAAGCTCATAGAGCACAATCGCCCAGCCGACATTGTGACGGTGGCTGAATCCTTAGAGAGCACTGCTGAGTTATCCGGTGTGGGCGGCATTGCCTATTTAGGCGCTTTAGCCCAAAGCACACCGACCGCCGCTAACATTCGACGCTACGCCGAAATCGTCCACGAGCGGGCGGTAATGCGGCAGCTGGTGGTGGTGGGGTCTGGTATAGCAGAGAGCGCTTACGCGCCTAATGGCCGCGATGCACAGCAGCTATTAGACGAAGCCGAAGCGAAAATATTTCAGATTGCCGAAGGCGGTAAAAAAAGCTCACAAGGCTTTGTCGATATTAAAGTGTTGCTGCCGCAAGTGGCGGATCGGATTGATCAACTTTTCTCACGCGATAACCCCTCGGATGTCACCGGCGTGCCTACCGGCTTTACCGATCTAGATTCGATGACCTCGGGTATGCAAGGCGGGGATTTGATTATTGTCGCTGGCCGGCCGTCCATGGGTAAAACCGCGTTCTCCTTGAATATGGCTGAAAACGTGGCGCTGGATACCGGATTACCGGTTGCCGTGTTCTCCATGGAGATGGCTTCAACGCAATTGGCCATGCGTATGATAGGTTCAGTGGGTCGTTTAGACCAACACCGCATGCGTACAGGTAAGTTAGAAGATGAAGATTGGGAAAAACTGACCACGGCATTGGGTAGATTGAACGAAGCGCCCATCTTTATTGATGAGGGCGCAGGCTTGAGCAGCTTTGATGTGCGCGCTAGGGCCAGACGCTTGCACAGACAAACCGGCAAGCTAGGCTTAATCGTGGTCGACTATTTGCAGTTGATGGCCGCCCCAGCAGGGCGTCAAGGCGAAAACCGCGCCACGGAAATTTCAGAAATATCCCGATCACTTAAAGCCTTGGCTAAAGAGCTAGACTGCCCAGTGGTTGCCTTGTCACAGCTTAATCGCAGCGTCGAGCAGCGGCCAGACAAGCGTCCGGTCATGAGTGATTTACGCGAATCCGGTGCGATTGAACAAGATGCTGACGTGATTTTATTTATCTACCGCGACGAGGTGTATAACCCCGACAGCGTGGATAAAGGCACGGCAGAAATCATCATTGCTAAGCAACGTAATGGCCCCATAGGCCGCGTGCGCTTAACCTTCATAGGGCAACATACCCGCTTTGAGAATTACGCGGGCAGTGGCCACATGGCTGACAGCTACTAACACCTTTTAATCGGCTGGCCATGGCGAAAGCAAAAACCCAATACAGTTGTACCGAATGCGGTGCCAGCGAACCTAAGTGGCAAGGCCAATGCCCGAGTTGCTTGGCTTGGAACACCTTGGTTGAAACCCTAGAAGAAACCGTTAGTACCAATCGCTACGCCAATAAATTTGAAGGTTTAGCACAAAGCGCTAGCTTGCAAAAATTAAGCAGCATTCATGCTGCCGACATTGCTAGAAAAGCCACCGGCATCAGTGAATTCGATCGTGTGCTCGGTGGTGGCTTGGTTGAGGGTGGGGTGGTGTTGATAGGCGGCGACCCCGGCATCGGTAAATCCACCTTGTTATTGCAAGTGTTATGCCATTTAGGGCAGTCCGCACAAGCCATCTATGTCAGCGGCGAAGAGTCGCCCCAGCAAATTGCCATGCGTGCTAAGCGTTTAGGCTTGGATGCGAGCGAGGTGGATTTGCTGGCTGAAATCAACCTAGAGAAAATTCTAGCCACCTTGCAAACACACAAGCCCAATATTGCCGTCATTGATTCCATACAAACCGTGTATTCCGAGGCCTTAAGTTCGGCGCCTGGTTCGGTGGCGCAAGTGCGTGAATGTTCTGCGCAACTCACGCGTTTGGCTAAACAATTAGGCATCACGGTAGTGCTGGTCGGTCATGTGACCAAAGACGGCACCTTGGCTGGGCCACGTGTGCTGGAGCACATAGTCGATACCGTGCTGTATTTTGAGGGCGATCAAAATTCCAGTTTCCGCTTGATACGCGCTTTTAAAAACCGCTTTGGTGCGGTGAATGAACTGGGCGTGTTTGCCATGACGGAAAAAGGCCTGCGTGAAGTGGCCAATCCATCGGCTTTGTTTTTATCTCACCACGACAGCCAGGTGGCCGGCAGTTGCATCACCGTTACAATGGAAGGCACACGGCCATTATTAATCGAAATTCAAGCCTTGGTTGACGAGAGTCATGCGCCTAGCCCCAAGCGCCTGTGCGTGGGTTTGGAGCAGAATCGCTTGGCCATGTTGTTGGCCGTGTTGCATAGGCATGCGGGCATACCATGTTTTGATCAAGATGTGTTCATCAACGCGGTTGGTGGGGTGAAAATTGCCGAACCAGCGGTCGATTTGGCGGTGATTTTATCCATCGTTTCTTCATTAAAAAACAAACCGTTAGACAGTAAACTTATTGTATTTGGTGAAGTTGGTTTGGCCGGAGAGGTGCGGCCGGTGCAAGGTGGGCAAATGCGCTTAAAAGAAGCCGCAAAACTTGGCTTCACTAAAGCCATTGTGCCTAAATCCAATGCCCCAAAAACAAAAATAGCCGGTTTGGAAGTGATTGCCGTTGAGCGCCTAGAACAGGCTTTGCAGCAGTTACGCTAGCATTAATCGCTAGTTGGTCTTAAGGTTTTCACCCATCAATTCTGCGCAGAGCAGCCCGCTTCGTACAGCCCCTTCTATGGTGGCGGGGTAGTTAGCGTAGGTGTAGTCGCCAGCCAGGTAAAAGTTTGGCAGTGCAGTTTGTTGTGACGGCCTGGCTAAATTTGGGGTGCAGGCATAGGTGGCGCGTTTTTCTGCGATGACTTTATGCCAAAGTGGTTCGCCTAAGTCTGGAAAAGTTTGCTTGAGTTCCGCTATCACCTTAAGGCTCAGTTGATCTTGCGTCCAGCCTTGATGTTGTCCTGTGCCACTGATCACAACCGCTAGCAAGCCGTCCTGCTGGCACAGTTGACCACGATCAAACACCCATTGCCCTAAGCCGTTAGCCAAGCCTAGCATAGGCTGCGTCAATCTCGTGCCTGCAGGGTATTGCAGGTAAACCGTGACTATAGGCTGGTAGCTGAATTTCGCTAGTACCGCCATTTCAGCCTGCAATTCCGCCAGACTAGCCGTCAATTGGCTCGCATGATGCGGCGCAGTGGCCAGCACCACGTGGCTAAATACGCTAGACTCTTCTGCGCCTATCAGCCGATAGGCTTGATTACTTTTGCTGATGGTCGTGATGCGCTGTTTTAGCTTAATACTGACGCCATGCTGTTTTAGGTAAGCGCTGGCGGGTTCGGCGATGAGTTTGGATAGGTCTTGCTTAGCCAGCAGGAAATCACTGTTTTTCTTTAGATTGAGGCCAAATGAAGCGGCTAGGGTGTCTTTAAGCGCGTTTAAAAACACTTGCGTACTGGCCAGTTCAAGAGGTGTGTTCAGCGCTGCAAGGCTAATCGGTTCCCATAGCAAGCGCACGGTATTTTTGCTTTGGCCCTGCTGAGCCAAGAACTCAGCCAAGGGCAAGTCTTGGGCAAGGCGGTAAGACTTAATAGTTACGCGCAGCATCATGCCTATGGCCGCCAAACGCTCGCTAAATTTTAAGCCTTGGCAACCTAATAGGCCGATTAACATGGCCAATGGGCTAGGTAAGTAAGGCGTGGTTTTTAATGTTAAACGGCTTAGGCTTTGGCTTAGCATGCGTATGCTAAAAGGCAGTCTTAGAAAAGCTTGTTTTTCAGATACGCCCAGTGTGGCTAACAGCTGCAGGGTGGCGCTGTAGGCGCCAATTAAGATGTGTTGACCATTGTCCAGGGCGTGCGCCGTCGTATTTTTTACCTGCACGCTACGGGCACGACCGCCCAGCTCACTGCTGGCTTCAAATAGACTGACATCGCAACC
The DNA here is from genome assembly GCA_964400215.1 of uncultured Methylotenera sp. GTDB lineage: Bacteria > Pseudomonadota > Gammaproteobacteria > Burkholderiales > Methylophilaceae > Methylotenera. Next base: position 423,047 of record CAYNSY010000001.1, read on the forward strand.
TTGTTTAGCTAACTGTATGGCGACCGTTAAACCGGCACAACCACCGCCGATGATAGCAATCTTAGCTTTACGCATAGTGGTGGCGGTCTTATAGGTGCTTAAGCCAGACCTTAAACGCGAGTAGCATTTTGCGTAGCGCACCTAAGGAAATGCGAGCATTCAAGACTTTTTCCGCGCTGCTGGCACTGATTTCATGCAGCAAGGTGCGGTATATAGCAGCCATCATCAAGCTCACGCGCTGATTTTTAGTGTCTTCAGCAGGTAGCTCAGCCAAGGCTTTGTCGTAGTAACTTTCGGCTCGTTCAATCTGATAATCCAGCAATCGCTTAACGGCCATGGATTCCTTGCTCTTTAACAGATCGTCTTCACTCACGCCAAATTGAGCCAATTCATCCAATGGTAGGTAAATCCGATTGCGCCTGGCATCCTCGCCTACGTCCCGTATGATGTTGGTTAATTGAAGCGCCATGCCTAAGTCATGGGCAAACTTGAGGGTTTTCCTATGGTTGAAGCCAAAAATCTGCGCAGATAACAGTCCGACCACACTGGCCACTCGGTAACAATACAGTTGTAGCTGCTTGAAATCTTGGTAACGGTTGAAATTCAAATCCATTTCCATGCCGTCTATGATTTCCATGAAATGTTCGGCATCCAGTTGGTAACTGTGTATGGCTGGAAGCAATGCCATGCTGACCGGATGTTGGGGTTTGTTTTGATAGAGATTTTCAATTTCGCCACGCCACCAATTGAGTTTGGTTTTGGCCACCGTTAAATCCGTGCATTCGTCTGCAATGTCATCGACTTCGCGGCAAAATGCATACAGGGCAGTGATGGCAAGGCGTCTTGCTTTAGGTAAAAATCTAAAGCTGTAGTAAAAGCTAGAGCCACTACGCGCGGTTTTTTCTTGGCAATATTGTTGTGGTGTCATTCTGTTCCTATTGCATTACTAGGGCGGAAAATACTATTCGCAACCAATCTAATGCATGCAATCTAGGCCTGTGTTTAAACACATCGCCGCGGTGGTATTTGATCTTGGCCAATATGCGTTCCGCGCCAGCAATAATCATGCGCATTTCAAAACCGATGCGACCGTTTAGTTTGCGACCTAAAGGTTTACCAGTGGCAAGTAAATGTTCGGCTCGGCTTAGGTTGAAATGCATAAAAGCTTGCCAATTGGCGTCTGTGGATTTTACACCAGTGGCTAAATCTTGCAGTGTTTGTTCGCTAATGCCGTAGGCGAGCATTTCGTCTTGGCATAAATAAATGCGCTGTTTGCCGGCATTTTTTTGCAGGTCTATGGCAATGTCTTGCAGGAAGTTAATTAATTGCAGGGCGGTACATATTTTATCGGCGTAAGCCGTGTTTTCAGCAGTGGCTTGGCCATACAAGGCCAACAGTATGCGGCCCACCGGATTGGCTGAGCGTTCGCAGTAATGCGCAATCTCGGCGTAATTGGCATAACGGGTTTTGCTGACGTCCTGAGTGAAGGCGTCGAGTAAATCGTAAAAAGCTTGGTAGGGTAAACGGTGTGTTTTTATTACGGCACCTAAGCTAAGAAAAAAATCACTTTTAGGTTTGATGTAGGCGGCCAATAAGTCCAGCTCTTGTCGAAATTCATTAAGCAAACTCAAGCGTTGCGTTGTGCTTAGGTCGCCCTCGTCGGCAAAGTCATCGGCCTGCCTAGCAAAGCGGTAAATCAATGCGACCGGCTCACGTAAATGAGCGGGTAAAACAATGGAGGCGACCGGGAAGTTTTCGTAATGCTGTTGCGCTAAACGCAGGCTGTCAGACACTATGGCCTTGGTTTCTTGCTGTGCATGTGGCTGCGTAATCATGCCGTGAGTATGCCACAAATTGGCATGGGCATTTCGCTAAATTTACTGAGTTCGCCACGAAAAAGCATGCCTGTTCTACAATAAACTTTGCAATAAACTGCTCAAGCTTTGTTAGAATCAACACATCATTGGCTGTTTTAGCCCCACTTTATTTTGGAAGCATCCCTATGTTAGCAATCATTGGCGGAACCGGCTTAACGCAACTGGATAATTTAGAAATCACCAAGCGTTTAATCGTGCGCACGCCTTACGGCGAACCCTCACAACCCTTGGTGTTTGGAAAGATTGCAGGGCGTGAGGTGGTCTTTTTGGCGCGCCATGGTAGTGGCCATACCATCGCCCCGCATAAAGTGAATTACCGTGCGAATATCTTTGCCCTGCATTTGCAAGGCGTGACGGAAATCGCTGCGGTGGCAACCGTGGGTGGCATACATGCTGAATTATCGCCTGGTAGCATCGCCATGCCGCATCAAATTATTGATTACACCCATGGGCGAGAGGGTACTTTCTTTGACGGTGTGGATATGCCGGTTAAGCACATCGATTTTACCGAGCCGTATTGCCCTAAATTGCGCGAAAAATGGCGGCAAGCCGCCAGTGCTATAGGCGAGAATTTAATTGACCATGGCGTCTATGCCACTACCCAAGGACCACGATTGGAAACCGCTGCGGAGATAGACCGCTTAGAACGCGATGGTGCGACCATGGTCGGCATGACGGGTATGCCAGAAGCGTCGCTTGCTAGAGAGCTGGGTATCAGCTATGCCGTTATCTGCCCAATAGCCAACCATGCGGCTGGGCGTGGCAATAGTTTGCACAGCATTCAATACGAAGAGGTGGTGGATAATTTGAAACAGACCATGCAGCGTGTGCGCAACATCATCGTGCAATTGGTCAAGCAGGCTTAAAAATGGCGGTTAAACAAGTATTGCGCATGGGCAACCCCTTGTTATTGCAAGTCGCTGCGCCTGTGCAGCAGTTTGACAGCCCTGAATTGCATGCCCTCATTGCTGATTTAGAGGACACCATGTTGCACATGAACGGTGCCGGCATTGCTGCGCCGCAAATTGGTGTTAGTTTACGTGTGCTTATCTTTGGCCAAAAAGCCACTTTGCAGGATGGCGCAATCGCCATCAATCCACGCTACCCGGATGCCGATGCCGTGCCTTATACGGTGCTAATTAACCCGACGCTTACGCCCGTGGGGAGTGAGCTGGAGGATGGCTGGGAAGGGTGCTTGTCGGTACCAGGCTTACGGGGCATTGTGCCGCGCTATACGCGTTTGCATTACACGGGCTTTGACCAATTTGGTCAGCCTATTGATAGGTTGGTCAGTGGCTTCCATGCGCGGGTAGTGCAACACGAATGCGATCATCTAGACGGTATCTTGTACCCCATGCGCATAGAGAATTTAAAAGATTTCGGCTATACCGATGTTTTTTTCCCGAATCAGGATGTTCAAGACGAGTAAATCTTTGCTATAATCCTGTTTCTCAAAAATTCGTCAGTAAGCAAATGGCGATTGCAAGGAAGAGTGGCAGAGCGGTTTAATGCTACAGTCTTGAAAACTGTCGTGGGTGCGAGCCCACCGTGAGTTCGAATCTCACCTCTTCCGCCAAGTATCCAGTAAAAAAGCCGCTTATCCAGCGGCTTTTTTTATTTCCATTAGCTTCAGCTATTGATGCAATAAGGCAGATTAATGCCTTATGGTTTTTTCTTTGGCACCGATGGGTTGGTGTTAATAGGGGAGACGGTAATGGTGATTTTCGAGGCCATGGTTAAAGCCGAGCCCTCGGTAATCTCCAAGGTGGCGGATTTTTTTGCATTGGTGAAAACCAATATGCTGTTTTTGGATTTAGACGCCGATAACAATGTCCAGCCGGCTTGTGGGTATTGATCGATAAAGAATGCCACGGCATCGCTGGTGGAGTAGGGGCAAAGGATTTCCAAACGGCCTACCCATGCTTCGCCTTCGCCCAATACCAATGAATTTTCATTCACAATGCGTGCGTCTTTTGGCAAAGGCATGTCACCCAACATGCTCGCATTAAGCTTGCTTACGTTTTCTGATTTATTGTTAATGATGCCGCCATTAGCTACACAGGCGCTCAGCAGTAAGGCTGTGATGGAAAAAATAAACAATCGTAAGGTATGAATTTTAATGCTCCAAAATGGTTGGCGATTAAACGAATCATAACTCTAAATAAAAGACTGCGCTAGGTTTGCTTGGTTAGAAATTGAGCAAGCTTGTTAAAGGAATGGCTGCTTGAGCGAGCCAAGAAAACCCCTTTATTTCTCGTTTTGGTGATATGATGTGCGCCGTTTTAATTTATTGTTTAAGTCGCTTTTGTTGGCGGCTTTGTTCATTTAATTCACACTGAGCTAGGAAAAAATCATGAGTCAAATTACCGTAGAACATAACCCATCAGAAGAGAAATTGAAGGCGCTAGGCGTTTCAAGTTGGTCTATCTGGGATTGTGCCCCATCAAAATTCCCTTTGGATTTTGGCATGACAGAAAGTGCTTACGTACTTGAAGGTGAAATTCACGTAACTCCTCAAGGTGGCGAAAAAGTAGTGATTAAAGCGGGCGATTTTGTTGTGTTCCCAAAAGGATTGAAATCGAATTGGGAAGTAGTAAAACAATTGAAAAAACACTATAAACACAGTTAATCTAAACTGAGTGACTAAAAAAGCCTTGATGATTCAAGGCTTTTTTATTGCTTGCAGCCAGCTGCAGCTGGCTTTAAATTTCCTTCATTAAGGCCATGCGTAAGGTATCGATTTTTAGCGGCGTTAATTTTCGGTCTTGCCTGTCCGAGATTAAAAAGATGTCTTCGGCACGGTTGCCCAAGGTGTTAATTTTGGCATTGTGCAACTCAATTTCTTGCGCCAACAATTGGTGCGCCAAGCTGGCCAGCAATCCAGGGCGGTCATTGGCAATGATTTCTAATTTGTGATGGTGGGTGTCGGCCTGCTCGCTAATGAATACCTGCGTTTGTATAGGCATGTATTTTACCTGCCGACTGATGCGGCCTTTCAGCGGCGGACTTAATAAAAGTTTGGCGTCTAGTTTTTTGCTCAATTCCAATTCAATGAACTTCAACAAACCGCTGTAGCTTACGGATTTTCCCGATTGATCCAGCACGATGAAACTGTCTAGTGCGTAAGCATGATCGGTCGTGTAAATTTTTGCTTCCACTATGCTGTAGGCCATGCTGTCGAAAAAATTGCATATCCGCGCAAACAAATCGTTTTGATCTTTGCTGTATATCATCACTTGTAGGCCATCGCCACTAGGGCTTAGGCGTGCTCGGACGATAGGCTGCGTAGCATTTAAATGCGGCGTTAATAAGCGGCTATGCCAGGCAATTTCATCGCTGTCATAACGTATTAGGTAATTGGCGCCAAATGCTTGCCATAGCTGCTCATAGGAATGGCTGCTCAAGCCAAATTTATTCAATTTTGCGGACGCTTCCAGTTTGCGTGCCGCAATCGCATCTTCGCTATAGCGCAATTGATGGCTTAGTGCATGCTTGGTGGCATGGAACAGACTTTCCAGCAATCTGGCTTTCCAAGCGTTCCAGACCATGGGGCTGGTGCCGCGTATGTCTGCAACCGTGAGTAAATATAAGGCGGTGAGTCGACGCTCATTTTGCACGAATTGAGCAAACGATTCGATCACCAATGGGTCGGAAAGATCGGATTTCTGTGCGGTTGACGACATCTTCAGGTGGGCAGCCACCAGCCATGCCACAAATTCCACATCCTGCTTACTCAAACCGTGCAGCTTACAAAAGCGCCGCGCGTCTACCGTGCCTAAGGCGGAGTGGTCGCCGCCTCGGCCTTTGGCGATGTCATGAAACAAAGCAGCCAAATACAATAAATGCGGTGCATCAAAGTCGCTAAAAAGTTGGCTGCATAATGGGAATTCGTGCTTAAGCTCGGGTTTGCTAAAGCGCCTTAGATTAGCTAATACGTTGAGTATGTGCTCGTCCACCGTGTAGACGTGAAACAAATCGTGTTGCATTTGTCCGACGATTTTACCGAAAGCCGGGATGTAACAACCCAAAATGCCGTATTGGTTCATGGCGCGAAGCGCATGATTCACGCCATGGTCTTGCGACAGAATTTGCATGAATAAGTGTTTGTTTTCTTGCGATTGCCTAAAGTCGCGATTGACTAATTTTTTTACCCGCATCAAATTGCGCAGTAGGTTTGCGCTCATGCCGTTCAATGTTGGGTGTTGTTGCAACAGTAAAAAAGCTTCCAGTATGGCGCTTGGTTGTTGTTGCAACAGACCTGCTGTTTTTGCTGCTAATAAGTTTCCGTGAGCTTCGAACCTGGCGTTAATCGGCGTTATGTTGACGGCTTGAGTCAACAGCCCTTGTTGCAGCGTTTTTAATAAGATCTCATTCATCACCCGTATGTATTTAACGCTACGGTAATAATTCTGCATGAGCTGCTCGCTGGCCCGTTTAGAAGGCGTATTGACATAGCCTAAGCTGTCAGCAAGTTCATTTTGAAAATCAAATAACAAGCGATCTTCACGGCGCTTACTTAAAAAATGCAAGCGTATGCGCAATGACTGCAGGTGTTGCTGGTGTTTCTGCATTTGCCGAGCTTCGCTTGCAGTAAGTATGTTCTGGCTGGCTAACAAAGCCCAAATATTGTTGGCGCTTAATGGTTTTTTGTACTGCCTATTTAGGCTGCGCATTAGCCACAGTATCATGTGCAGGTCGCGCAGTCCGCCAGGACTTTCTTTAATGTTTGGCTCTAAGTTGTAGGCGGTATCGTTAAATTTAGCATGGCGCTGTTGCTGCTCATGCAATTTATCTTGAAAAAATTGAATGACGGCATCTTCTGCATCAAAAGCACATTTAGTTTGCGCTACGAAATCTTGATAGAGGCTGGGCTTGCCCGCTAAATAGCGACATTCCATTAAGTTGGTTTGCACCGTGATGTCTTTTTTTGCCTCGGCCATGCACTCATTTAAGCTACGCACGCTGTGCCCGACGCTGAGGCCTATGTCCCAAAGCCAGCCTATCAGCATTTCGAGTCGCTGATTCATGCCGGTATCGTTAATGGCGGATGCCGGTATTAAGATTAGCAAGTCTATGTCGGAATGCGGGTAGAGTTCACCACGGCCGTATCCGCCAACGGCAATCAAGCAACAGGGCTCAGCAATGCCTGCTTCTTTCCATATGGCTTTAAGTAGCTTGTCTATGAGTTGGCAATGGCGTTTAAATAAACGCTGTTGCTGAGGATGGGTTAAAAATTCAGCTTCTAGTTGTTTGACGCCGGATTTAAGTTCCTGCCGCCAGGCATTGATCTGCTCAGTCTCTGAGAGTTTTTCAACGGTAGGCATGTGTCAGTGTTAGCTTAGCGTGCGCTAATAAAGCCGGGTGCAGCGGGTGAGCCGTTTGACAGAGTCATGACCTCATAGCCATGATCGGTTACCAGTATGGTGTGCTCCCACTGCGCTGATAGGCTGCGGTCTTTAGTCACTATGGTCCAGCCGTCTGGCATTTGTTTAATGTCGCGTTTACCCGCATTAATCATGGGTTCTATGGTGAACATCATGCCGGCTTTTAGGGTAAGGCCAGTACCGGGTTTCCCGTAATGCAAGACTTGCGGATCTTCATGAAAAACTTTGCCTATGCCGTGGCCACAAAACTCACGCACCACGCTGTAGCCACTTTTTTCGGCAAAGGCTTGAATGGCATAGCCTATGTCACCTAAGGTGGCGCCAGCCTTTACTTTGCTAATACCTAACCACATGGCTTGGTAAGTGATTTCGCATAAGCGTTTGGCTTGGTTTGTTACTTCGCCGACATAAAACATGCGGCTGGTGTCGCCGTGGTAGCCGTCTTTGATAACGGTGATGTCTATATTGACGATGTCGCCATTTTTAAGCACTTTATCGCTGGGTACGCCGTGGCAAATTTGTTGGTTGATGGAGGTGCATATCGATTTTGGGTAAGGTTTATGGCCATCTGGCGCGTAGTTAAGTGGCGCAGGTATGGCTTGTTGTACCGTCACAATGTAATCGTGGCAGAGCTTATCCAATTGATCCGTTGTGACGCCGTGTACTACGTGTGGGGTAATAAAATCGAGCACTTCGGAGGCTAGCTTGCCTGCAATGCGCATTTTTTCAACATCGTGTTGATTTTTGATAGTGATGGCCATGAGCGTTAACTGTTAATAATAATGGGCGTATTTTAGCATAAGCAGCCCTGTCTATTAGGATAGGGCTAGACCTAAGTTCTTTAATCCAGCTTCCTTTTGTTAATCTCTTCTATTCATCTTAAGTGGCCGCCATAGACGGCGGAAAAAATCACCAATTAGCTAGCAAACTCAATTGCTTAATGGTATTATGCGGCCTCTGCAATTTATGCAGTAATGCAACTTCGTTTGAAGTTGTAAATTTTGCACACAAGCCTATCAAGGGTGCTTTTGATTTAAGTCTTTGAATAAAGACGAATAAATTAAGGTGTTTCTGGTCTTGTGTGAATTGATAACCCTTTTGAAAAGAGAGAAATTATGTCCATCACTATGCGTGATATGTTAGAAGCCGGTGTGCATTTCGGCCATCAAACCCGCTACTGGAATCCAAAAATGGCACCGTTCATTTTCGGTGACCGCAACAAAATTCATATTGTTAACTTAGAAAAAACATTGCCATTGTTTGAAGAGGCGTTGAAGCATGTTCGTACGCTTGCTGCCAACAAAGGCCGTATTTTATTCGTTGGCACTAAACGTCAAGCACGCGATATCGTAAAAGAAGAAGCCAGCCGTGCTGGTTGTGCTTACGTTAACCACCGCTGGTTAGGCGGCATGCTAACCAACTTCAAAACAGTGAAGCAATCCATCAAGCGTCTGCAAGACTTTGAAGCCATGGTATTGGATGGCAGCTTAGAGAAATTTGGTAAAAAAGAAGCGCTAGGCTACAAACGTGAAATTGAAAAATTAGAGCGTTCAATTGGCGGCATTAAAGAAATGGGCGGCTTGCCAGATGCGATCTTCATTATTGACGTTGGTCATGAAAGCGGCGCCATCACTGAGGCGGCTAAATTAGGCATTCCAGTGATCGGTGTGGTTGATACTAACAACTCACCTGATGGCGTTGCCTTTGTTATTCCTGGTAATGATGACTCTAGCCGTGCTATTCGTTTATACGCTCGTGGCGTAGCGGATGCCGTACTTGAAGGCCGTAGCTCAGTGATTTCTGAGTTAGTTAAATCGGCTGCTGAAGAAACAGCTGAAGTGGCAGACATTGCTGCCTAATTAACTTAGGCATAAAAGGGGCTTATAGCCCCTTTTTTAATTTAAAAAATACACATATAAATCAAATAATTAAACTGTGTACTTAATGCAGTTTTTGAATAATTTAGGAGCTTAAAATGGCTGAAATTACCGCAAGCATGGTAAAAGAATTACGTGAGCGCACCGATGCGCCTATGATGGATTGTAAAAAAGCGTTAACCGAAGCCGATGGCGACATGACGCGTGCAGAAGAAATACTGCGTGTTCGTTTTGGCAATAAAGCCAGTAAAGCTGCTGGCCGTGTTGCGGCAGAAGGTACGGTTGGTGTGTTCATTGCAGCGGACGGCAAATCTGGTGCCATGATAGAAGTGAACTCTGAAACCGATTTCTGCGCTAAGAATGAAGATTTCCTTAAATTCGTTAACGAGTTGGCTGTTATCGTTGCAGCGAAAAACCCAGCGGACATCAATGCGGTGGGCGATTTAGCCATGCGTGACTCTACCGTTGAAGGCACACGTGCCCAATTGGTGGGTAAGATTGGTGAAAACATCACGCCACGTCGTTTTATTTGCCCAGCTGTAAAAGGTAAATTGGCCAGCTATATACACGGCAGCAAAATTGGCGTGTTGGTGGATTTGGTTGGCGGTGACGACACCCTAGCTAAAGACATTGCTATGCACATTGCTGCAGCCAAACCAAAATCTTTGGATGTAACAGGCATTGATCCTAGCTTAATTGAAGCAGAACGCCGTGTGGCTATCGAAAAAGCCAAAGAAGCCGGCAAGCCAGAAGCTATGTTAGAAAAAATTGCCGATGGTACCGTGCAAAAATTCTTAAAAGACGTCACTTTGTTAAGCCAAATCTTCGTTAAAGATGACAAGCTAACCATAGAGCAGTTGCTTAAATCTAAAGGCGCTAGCGTTGCATCATTCACTATGTACACAGTGGGCGAGGGCATTGAGAAAGCCGTGGTTGATTACGCAGCAGAAGTGGCCGCTGCAGCCGCCGCAATTTAATGCTAACGCATAGCTCAAGCTGCTCGTAAGGGTGGTAAGGGTTAGTAACATGAAAATGGGGCCAGCAACTGGCCCCATTTTTTTGCCTAAATGGCGCTTGTATTTCGCATGAGCGGCCATTTTTTTGTGCCTAAAAAGCCGTTTTTATGCTTAAATAAGCAAACTTTTTACAAAGAGAAATATTATGGCAGCACCCGCCTACAAACGGATCTTACTTAAACTTTCTGGCGAGGCTTTGATGGGCGACGATGCTTACGGTATCAATCGCGCTACCATTAATCGCATCGTAGCTGAAGTTAAAGAAGTGGTGGATTTAGGCGTGCAAGTGGCAGTGGTGATAGGCGGGGGGAATATTTTCCGTGGGGTGGCACCAGCCGCCGAAGGCATGGACAGAGCGACTGCCGATTACATGGGCATGTTGGCCACCGTGATGAATGCTATGGCTTTGCAAGACGCCATGAAAAACATAGGTCTAAACGCTAGGGTGCAAAGCGCTTTAAACATAGAGCAAGTGGCTGAGCCTTATATCCGTGGCAAAGCAATACGCTACCTAGAAGAAGGTCGAGTGGTTATATTTGGCGCAGGCACTGGCAATCCTTTCTTTACTACTGACACGGCGGCTGCATTGCGTGGCATGGAAATGAATGCCGATGTGGTCATCAAGGCAACCAAAGTGGATGGCATCTACACCGATGACCCTAAAACCAATCCAGAAGCCATGCGTTATAAAACCATCAGCTTTGATGAGGCCATCATTAAAAATCTTAAAGTAATGGATGCTACGGCCCTAACCTTATGCCGTGATCAAAAACTGCCCATAGTGGTGTTTAGCATCTTCAAACAAGGCGCGCTCAAAAGGGTGTTGATGGGTGAAGACGAAGGGACTATGGTTACGCCATAAGGTCTGGTAATGTTTCCGCTGTACCTGATGCTCAAATTAAATTATAAAAAGCCAGCCTGTTTAAGTTCAGGCGAAATCTAAGCTACCTAGTTGGAGAACTGCATGTTGGATGAAGTGAAAAAAAATGCGGCACAAAAAATGCAAAAATCATTGGAAGTCCTAAAAAATGATTTGGCTAAAGTGCGTACTGGTCGTGCTCACGTCGGTTTGTTGGATCACGTGATGGTTGAGTATTACGGCTCTATGGTGGCCGTTAATCAGGTCGCTAACGTTAATTTAGGTGATGCCAGAACCATCAACGTGCAGCCTTTTGAAAAACCCATGATAGCCAAGGTTGAGAAAGCCATACGTGATAGTGATCTTGGTTTAAACCCGGCTACCAGCGGTGATTTGATAAGAGTGCCCATGCCTATGTTGACCGAAGAGCGTAGGCGTGACATGACCAAGATTGTCCGCAGCGAAGCTGAAGGCGCTAAGGTTTCCATACGCAACGTCAGACGCGATGCTAACGATGCCTTGAAGAAAATGTTAAAAGACAAAGAAATTCCTGAAGACGACGAGCGTCGTGCCCAAGACGACATTCAAAAAGCCACCGATAAAGCCGTGGCTGAAGTGGATAAAATGTTGCAGGTCAAAGAAGCTGAATTGATGGCGGTTTGATAGCTAATCAATTGCATTCCAGCTCATTTAACCCACTCATCGATCGGAGTTTTCGTGGCTTTCTTCTCTAGCGCGACCAAAAGTATCCCCATAGGCACTGACCTGCCTCAACACATTGCCGTCATTATGGATGGCAATGGGCGTTGGGCTCGTAAGCGCTTTTTACCCAGAGTGGCCGGGCATAAGCGCGGCATGGACGCCGTGCTGGATTTGGTTAAAGCTTGCGTGGATCATAAAATAGGCTACCTAACGCTGTTTGCGTTTAGCAGTGAAAATTGGCGCAGACCAGCCGATGAAGTGTCATTTTTGATGAGCTTGTTTATACAAGGCTTAAAGCGCGAAGTGGCCAAGCTGCATGAAAACAACATCAAGTTGGTTTTGATCGGCGACCGTTCGCGCTTTAATACAGAGCTTATAGCGCAAATCGAACTGTCTGAACGCTTAACCGCCAACAACACTGGTTTAACGCTAAGCATAGCGGCGAATTACGGCGGACGCTGGGACATCCTGCAGGCTGTGAATAAGATGCATATAGCATCGCCCGAATTAGCCGGCCAGTTTGATGAAGAGCACCTTGCACCGCACCTTGCTATGAATTACGCGCCCGAGCCGGATTTATTTATACGCACCGGTGGTGAAAAGCGCATCAGCAACTTTATGCTGTGGCAATTAGCCTACACGGAACTTTACTTCACTGACACCTTGTGGCCAGACTTTGATGAAGCCGCTTTCAATTTAGCCCTAGCTTCTTATCAAAACCGTGAGCGCCGTTTTGGCAGAACCAGCGAACAATTAAGCGAACCGGCTAGCGCCAACTAAAGAGACCAATATGCTTAAAACACGCATCATTACCGCTCTTATATTGGCCATGCTGTTTTCCATCGCCTTGTTTCGCTCATCCGATCAAATTTGGGCCATGGTCACCTTATTCGCCACCTTGCTGGCGGTTTGGGAATGGTCAAATTTAATTAAATTAAACAAGCCGCAGACCGCGCTTAATCTAGCCTGCGCCGTAAGTGTGGCTGCCATGGTGTTGTTATCACCATCCTTGCCATCGGCTTATTACATTGATTTTTTTACACTTGCTTTACTGTCGCTAGCCACGCTGTTTTGGCTTTTTCTCGCGCCAATTTGGCTAGTCACCCGCATGCAATTCAATAACCGCTTGCTGATGGCCGCACTCGGCTTATGTTTATTGTTATCAACTTGGCTGGCTTTAATTGGATTGCAAAGAATTAGCCCTTGGTTGTTATTGACGGTGATGGCCACTGTTTGGCTTGCTGATAGCGCCGCTTATTTTGCTGGGAAGCAATTTGGTCGGCATAAATTGGCCGTAGCAATCAGCCCAGGCAAAACATGGGAGGGCGTCGCCGGTGCGCTGCTCGCTGTAACGCTGTACGGCTTGTTAATCTGCTATTACTGGCATATTAGTCGTTGGCTAGTTGTGGCTTTATGGTTTATGGTCATCTTGAGCGTGATGGGCGATTTGTTCGAATCCTTGTTAAAACGGCAGGCGGAAGTGAAAGACAGCAGTCAATTATTGCCTGGTCACGGCGGAGTGTTGGACAGAATTGATGGCTTATTGCCAACGCTGCCTGTGGTTTTGTTCTATATATACTTCCCATTGTTTGCCGATCTGCAACTTCATGTCCGATAAGCCCGCAATGAAGTCAATTCAGCAAGTAACCATACTGGGTGCCACCGGCACCATAGGCATGCAGACCTTAGACGTCATCTCTCAACACCCTCAGCGTTTTAGCGTTTTTGCCCTGAGTGCTAATAATAACGTGGCTGGTTTATTGGCCCTATGTAAGCAATATCAGCCAAAATTTGCGGTGTTATTGCAGCAAGAGGCGGCTTCAAACTTAAGCTTACAACTCAAAGCCTTGGGCTCTAAAACCACCGTTTTGCATGGCGAACAGGCCCTTAGTGAGATAGCCGCCCACAGTGAGGTAGACATCGTTATGGCGGCTATTGTGGGTGCTGCTGGCTTGCATCCGGCCATGGCCGCAGCAAAAGCAGGTAAGCGCATCTTATTGGCCAATAAAGAAACCTTAGTCATGGCGGGCAATTTATTTATGCAAGCGGTGCAGGACGGTGGCGCAACCTTGCTACCCATAGACAGCGAGCACAACGCCATATTCCAAGCCATGCCACAGCATAAAGTAAGTGATTTAAGCCGTATGGGGGTCAAAAAGATACTCTTAACTGCATCTGGTGGGCCTTTTAGAAATGCCACACTGGAAAAATTACAGGCCGTGACACGTGCCGAAGCACTCAACCATCCAAACTGGGTAATGGGACCTAAAATCACCATAGATTCAGCCACATTAATGAACAAAGGCTTGGAAGTAATAGAAGCGCACTGGTTGTTTAATGCTGCTCCTGAGCAAATCGAGGTGGTGGTTCATCCGCAAAGTGTGATTCATTCCATGGTGGAATACGTAGACGGTAGCATATTGGCACAGCTGGGTAACCCAGACATGCGTACGCCTATTGCTTACGGCTTGGGCTACCCCGATAGATTAAGCAGCGGTGTGGCGAGCTTGGATTTGCTGTTAACGGCTAGGTTGGATTTTTCCGCGCCGGATACCGTACGCTTTCCCTGTTTGCAATACGCCTTCGATGCACTTCAGGCCGGAGGGACAGCCCCGGCCATTTTAAACGCTGCCAATGAAGTTGCCGTGGAGGCATTTTTGGCAGAAAAAATCACTTTTATGGCCATTGCCAACACCATAGAGAAAGTTTTGGCCTCATCGAATTTTGCCGCGGTTGAATCCATAGAACAATTGGTGGCTGTGGATGCCCAGGCCAGACTCGCCAGCGCTAAAATTATTCAAACCCTATGTTAATGCTCGTGTCTTTTATTTTAACCATAGCCATATTGGTCACGGTGCACGAGTACGGTCATTTTCAAGCAGCGCGCTGGTGTGGCGTACACGTTTTAAAGTTTTCCATAGGATTCGGCAAGCCCTTGTGGGCTAAAAAATTCGGCAAAGATCAAACCGAGTTTGTGATAGCCGCTATTCCATTGGGTGGCTTTGTCAAAATGCTTGATGAGCGCGAGCTTAATCATGATGAAGCCAGGCTACAGCCACTTAGTGAGGCGCAACTCAATCGGGCATTTAATCGCCAGCCTGTCATTAAGCGCATAGCCATCGTTTTGGCCGGGCCTTTGGCCAACTTATTATTGGCCATCCTTTTATATTGCATGCTGTTCATGCAGGGCGTGGTCGGCCTAAAGCCCACCATAGCTGAGGTGGCGCCGCAAAGTCCGGCCGCATTGGCTGGTTTTAGCGGTGGTGAGACGGTGCAATCGGTTAATGGCAAGGCCGTTGCAAGCTGGCAGGATTTCCATTGGCTATTGCTTAAAGAGTCACTTGCGCATGAGCGCGTGGAAGTGCGTACCATAACCAATACAGAACAACAAAACACGCACCAATTAAGCCTGTCGTCCATGCGTAATGCGCAGGCCGATAAAGATGCATTCGCTAGCTTAGGCTTTAGTCCTGTGCCGGAGCTTATGCCTGCGCGCATTGGTGAGATTGTCGCTGGCAGTCCAGCCCAAGCAGCAGGTTTGCAGGTTGATGACTTGATACTAAGTGTAGACAAGCAAGCGGTGGCGAGCTGGCAAGACTTTGTTGCGTATGTGCGTACGCATGCCGGACAAGCGTTAGCCGTGCTTGTTATGCGCAAGGGCACCGAAGTGCAAATTGGCCTTCAGCCTGCTACTCGCATGGAGCAAGGTGTTGAAGTTGGGCACATAGGGGCGGCAGTAAAAATGGAGTCCAATGCATTCGTGGTGCAGGAATATGGTTTTAGCGCAGCCATGCTAAAAGCCATCGAAAAAACCTGGGATACGGCCGTGTTTAGCCTGCAGATGCTGGTCAAGATGGTCATTGGGCAAGTGTCATGGCAAAGTGTCAGCGGTCCTGTGACCATAGCCAGCTATGCTGAACAAAGTGCAGGCATGGGTTTTAAGGTTTTTATCGGCTTTTTAGCCTTAATCAGCATCAGTATAGGGGTGTTAAATCTGTTGCCCATACCAGTTTTAGATGGCGGTCATTTGATGTACTATATGGCAGAGATTTTAACTGGTAAACCTGTAAGCGAGGCTGTCATGGCCGTGGGGCAAAAAATTGGACTGGCTTTATTGGGCTTGCTGATGATTATTGCTTTTTACAACGATATAAATAGATTAATAACAGGTTGATGCATGGCATTAAAAAAAGTAAGTGACATTAAAAAAATAGAATCCGTGCGCTACGGCATGCAGCTTAAATCCATCCTTTTCTTACTCATGGCTTTGTATGCCAATGCCGCCTTGGCATTGACGCCATTTGTCATTAAAGACATCCGCGTTGAAGGCATACAGCGCACTGAAGCAGGTACGGTGTTTAGCAACCTGCCGGTCAAAGTGGGTGACAGCATGACCGAGGAACTGGCATCTCAAGCCATTAAAGCTTTGTACGGCACGGGCTTTTTTAAAGACGTACGCATAGAAGCTGAAGGCGACGTGTTGGTCGTGACCGTGCAAGAGCGGTCTTCCATTGCGCAAATCGATTTCAGTGGCAATAAATCCTTTCCTACCGACAAGATGAAAGAAGGCCTAAAGCTAATTGGTATTGCAGAGGGTCAGATCTTCGATAAATCCCAGCTAGACCGGGCAGAACAAGAAATTAAGCGCCAATATTTATCGCAAGGTAAATACGGTGCTAGCGTCAAAGCCGTGGTATCACCGCTTGAGCGCAACCGTGTCGCAGTGCGCTTCGACATCGAAGAGGGCGCTGTCTCTAAGATACGTAGCATCAATATTGTCGGCAACCAAGCCTTTTCCATGGACGATTTGCGTGCGGAGTTTTTGCTTACCACGCCCAATTGGATGAGTTGGTGGAATAAAGACGATCAATATTCCAAACAAAAATTAAATGCCGACTTGGAAACCTTGCGTTCTTTCTACATGAATCAAGGCTACCTTGAATTTAATATAGATTCAACGCAAGTGTCCATCACGCCTGACAAGAAAGACATATACATCACGGTTAACCTTACCGAAGGTGAAAAATACACCATTTCAGAGGTGAAGTTGGCCGGCGAGAGCATAGTCCCTGACAGCGAATTGCAAACCTTAATCACCGTTAAAAAAGGCGATACTTTCAGTCGCAGCAACATCACGGAGTCCAGCAAGGCCATCAGTGAACGCTTAAGCAATGAAGGTTACGCCTTTGCCAACGTTAATCCTGTGCCTGAGGTTAACAAAGAATTACACACGGCCGCGTTTACTTTTTACATAGACCCGGGCAAGCGGGTTTACGTGAGACGCATCAACATTGTCGGCAATACCCGCACGCGTGATGAGGTGGTTCGCCGCGAAGTCCGCCAACTGGAATCGGCATGGTATGCATCAACTAAAATTAACCGTTCTAAAGAACGCTTGGTGCGTACCCAATATTTTTCTGACGTCAACGTAGAAACGCCAGCCGTGCCTGGAACGGCTGATCAAGTGGATCTAAACATCAGCGTGGTCGAACAGTCGACCGGTAGCGTGCAATTCGGTGCGGGCTTGTCCAGTAATGAGGGCGTGGTGTTTGGCGTCACGGTTAACCAAAACAACTTCCTTGGTACCGGCAACCGCGTGAGTGCGCAATTAAATACCGGTAAAGTGAATACCACCTATGCTTTATCCTATACCGACCCTTACTTTACCCCTGACGGTATTAGCCGTGGCTTTGATGTCTACAGGCGCGACGTGAATACCGGCTCGACAGACAATGTCGGTACCTACAAAACTTCATCCTATGGCGGTGGCGTGCGCTTTGGCATTCCTTTGAACGAGAGGGATGGTGTGAGTTTCGGCCTGTCGACTGATTTTACAGACATCAATTTGTATGCAGACAGTCCGGTGCAATACCAAAATTATTGCGGTAACACTGTAGGTTGTACCAGCAACTCCATAGCCGTGAGTGCGGGCTGGGCACACGATAGCCGCGACAGCATTATGTACACCAATAACGGTGTCTACCAACGCCTAAGCGGTGAAGTCACCCTGCCGGTATTGGATTTGCAGTACTACAAAATCAACTACAAGCACTCTTGGTATAAAGAAGTGGTTAAAGATTTCACCTTGTTGCTTAATGGCGAGCTAGGTTATGCCCATTCCTACGGCAGTGCGCAGTACCCGTTCTTTAAAAACTTCTATATGGGTGGTGTTAACTCGGTGCGCGGCTATGCGATAGGCACTTTGGGGCCTAAAGACGCTACCAATACCTATTATGTGGGCGGTAATCAAAGTGCCATGGCCACGGCGGAATTGTTTTTCCCTATCCCAGGCATCAAAGATTCCAAGCAGTTTAGATTAAGCACCTTTGTCGATTCGGGTTATGCTTGGGCGTCTTATCAAACCTACAATCCAGACGATTTGCGTTACTCGGCCGGCGTTGGTGTGAGTTGGTTCTCACCGTTTGGGCCGTTAAAATTAATTTATGCTAAACCGCTTAATGCCAGCCCAACGGACATCACTGAAACCATACAATTTCAGCTAGGCCAACAATTTTAAAATTTGTTAAGGGCGTAATTTTTGTCACAATTGTCCAGTCTGCTTGTGGCATAATAAACACATAAGACAGTCTGTATTAGGAGATTTAATTGAGCCACCCATTGAAAAAAATTGTTATTGCCAGCTTTATGGCTATGGCCTTAACGGCACAAGCAGCCGAACTAAAAGTTGGTTACGTGCAAGTGGATAAAATCCTTCAAGAAGCGCCACAAACAGCCGAAAGCGGTAAGA
The DNA here is from genome assembly GCA_964400215.1 of uncultured Methylotenera sp. Lineage (GTDB taxonomy): Bacteria > Pseudomonadota > Gammaproteobacteria > Burkholderiales > Methylophilaceae > Methylotenera. The sequence continues at coordinate 441,510 of CAYNSY010000001.1, forward strand.
AGTTAGAACGTGAATTCAGTCCTCGCTCGCAAGAGTTGGATAAAATGGCCAAGCAAATAAAAGAGCTGGAAACGGCTTTAGATAAAGACGGCTTAACCATCACTGAGGCCGAGCGTCGCAACAAAGAACGTGACATACAAAACGTTAAAGTGGAATTTCAACGCAAGCAGCGTGAATTGCGTGAAGACATTAATTTACGTAAAAATGAAGAACTAGGCAGCCTGCAAGATCGCATCAATAAAGCCGTGCAAGGCGTGGCTAAAGCAGAGAATTATGATTTGGTCATGTACAGTGGTGTGGCTTATGCAGCAGATAAAATCGACATCACCGACAAGGTATTAAAAGCCTTAGGAAAAAAATAGTCCTGACCTAAGTGGTATTGGGCAAGCTCAATATTTAGGCATGCTAGGATGACTAAATCATACACGCTGGCAGACATTGCAGAGGCCCTAGGTGGTGTGGTGATTGGGGATGCCACGGTAAAAATACATCAAGTGGCCTCATTAAGTCAGGCTAAATCAGCCGACATCACCTTTCTCAATGAGGCTAGATACCAGCGTTTATTAGGCGCTTGCCAAGCCAGCGCCATCGTCTTGCGGCAGGAAGATGCCCACTTAACTGATTTGCCTCGACTAGTAGTCAGTCAGCCTTATGCCTACTATGCAAAATTAGCCGCCATGCTAAATCCAACTTCAAACCCAGTGATCGGCATTGCGTCTAGCGCAGTGATAGACGCCAGCGCACGGATACCTTCGTCTTGCAGCATAGCGCCGCTAGTAGTCATAGGGGCCAATGTCGTCTTAGGTGAAAACGTACACATAGGCAGTGGCAGCGTCATTGAGCATGACGTAAGCATAGCGCAACATACTAGACTGGAATCCAATGTTACTATCAAGCACCATTGTTCAATAGGTCAGCATTGCCATATCTATTCGGGCGCAGTGATAGGCGCCGATGGTTTTGGTTATGCACATGAATCAGACGTTTGGCTAAAGATACCGCAGTTGGGCAGGGTGCTACTGGGCAACAATGTAGATGTCGGCGCCAACACGACAATAGATCGCGGGGCCTTGGACGACACCATTATCGGGGATGGCGTTAAGCTAGATAACCTCATACAAATCGGACACAACTGCCAGATAGGCGAACATACAGCTATTGCTGCCTGCGTGGCGATAGCCGGCAGCAGTAAAATAGGTAAGCATTGCAAAATAGGTGGCGCCGCTATGGTCTTAGGCCATTTGGAAATTGTTGATGGCGTTACCGTCAGTGCCGGCAGCATGATTACCCGATCATTACTGCTGAAAGACACTTACACGGCCATTATGCCGTTTCAATCGCACGAAAATTGGCTAAATAATGCGGCACATATACGGCAACTGGACAGCATGGCTAAAAAAATTAAAAATCTCGAAAAACAGCTGGCTCTGTTAAAATCGAGGTAATCAAAAACTTGAGACAGCTAGGCAGTTAAATTAGCACCCATCATTTAAAGTAAGCTGAGATTAAAATGACCAACAAAACGACTTCTACCAGCATGGATATACATGAAATATTGGATCACCTGCCGCATCGTTACCCATTCATCCTTATAGACCGTGTCAGTTCCATGGAATTAGGTAAGGAAATAGTCGCCTTAAAAAATGTCACGATTAACGAACCTTTTTTTCCTGGGCACTTTCCTTACCACCCGGTAATGCCTGGCGTTTTGATTGTCGAGGCCATGGCGCAAGCTGCTGCCATATTGTCGTTTAAGACCATGGGCGTAAAACCCAGCGATGACTCAGTGTATTACTTCGCTGGCATAGACAGCGCCCGATTTAAGCGTCCTGTTTCACCAGGTGACCAAATCGTCTTTAACGTTAAAATTGACCGCATTATAAAAGGCATCTGGAAGTATTCTGGCGTCGCCAGTGTGGACGGTAACGTCGTTGCTGAAGCTCAGATGATGTGCATACTTAAAGCGATCGATAAAAAAGACTAAGCCCGATGCAAGCGGCAAAAATTCATGCCACGGCTATTATCCATCCTAAGGCAGAACTGGATTCCAGCGTGGAGGTTGGACCATACTCGGTCATAGGGGCTAAGGTTAAAATAGCTGCTGACAGTAAAATTTCCAGCCATGTCACCATAAGCGGTGATACCACCATAGGTAAAGGTAATCGCATTTACCAATACACCTCCCTAGGTGAGGCACCGCAAGACAAAAAATACCAAGGTGAGCCCACCCAGTTAATCATAGGGGACAACAACACCGTGCGTGAGTTTTGCAGCCTTAATCGAGGCACCACGCAAGACCGCGGCCTAACTCAAATCGCTAACGATAATTGGATCATGGCTTATGTGCACATTGCGCACGATTGCCAAATAGGCAGCCACACGGTGCTAGCCAACAACACCGCTTTAGCCGGTCACGTGCAAGTGGATGATTATGCTGTGCTTGGTGGATACACCTTGGTTCATCAGTTTTGTAAAATTGGTGCACACATTATTACTGCTGTGGGTACCGTGGTTTTTAAAGACATCCCACCCTACATTGCCGCCTCAGGTTACGATGCCAAACCCCATGGCATTAATGCCGAAGGTCTAAAGCGAAGAGGCTACAACGCCGATAGCTTGTTGCAAATCAAACGCGCCTACAAAACCCTATACCGCAAAGGCTTGAGTTTAACCGAAGCGAAGCAGCAGCTTAGCCTCATGCCTAGCAGCGAAATTCGCTTGCTGATGGATTTCCTTAACGCCTCCACCCGCGGCATTATCAGATAGCTAAGACGCATGCTTAGAATAGGCATAGTGGCTGGTGAAGCTTCTGGGGACATGCTAGGCGGTCTCCTTGTCCAAGCCTTAAAACAAAAACGCAGTGACATCGAATTTGTTGGTATTGCCGGGCCAAAGATGATGCGCGAGGGCGTGCAATCGCTTTTTCCTATTGAGCGGCTATCGGTCCGAGGCTACTTAGAAGTGCTTAAGCATGCCTATGGCTTAATTCGTATTAGGCAGCAATTGCTTAAGCATTTTTTAAATCACCGCATCGACCTATTTATAGGCATCGATGCGCCGGACTTTAATTTTTACTTAGAAAAAAAATTAAAGAAACACGGCGTTAAAACCATGCATTACGTAAGCCCATCCATTTGGGCATGGCGAAAAAATAGACTGCATAAAATTAAACGCGCCGTTTCGCACATGCTCACTTTGTTTCCGTTTGAATCCGAGCTTTACCAACAAGCAGGCGTGCCGGTTAGTTACGTAGGCCATCCCTTAGCCGATTTAATACCGCTGGTGCCTGATACGGCTGCTGCCCGTGCTATTTTGCGATTAAAGCCCAGCGATTTGGTGGTGGCTATGTTGCCAGGAAGCCGGCAAAGTGAGGTGCAGCAACATGCGGCCTTATTTATCCAAACGGTAAAAATATTGCATACAGACTACCCGCATGCCATATTCCTCGTGCCTTTTGTTACCCGTGAAAGCAAGCAGATTTTCGAGTTGGCCTTATTTCATGAAGAGCAAGCCTTGCCCATACAGATTTTATTTGGTCACGCACACGATGCCATGCAAGCCTCTGACGTAGTGATTGTTGCCTCAGGCACGGCAACCCTAGAAGCCGCCTTACTTAAAAAGCCCATGGTCATCACCTACCGCATGCCTTTATTAAGTTGGTGGATATTAAAACGCATGCACTTGCAGAAATTCGTTGGCTTGCCCAATATATTGGCTGGTAAAGCGATTGTGCCTGAATTACTGCAACACGATGCCACCCCAGAAAAGCTCGCGCAAGCCGCTATTAGCTTATTAAGTGATGCACAGGCCACAACAGAGATGAAAGCCGCGTTCACTGATATGCACATAAGCTTAAAACAGAATAATGCGGAGAAAGCCGCGGCAATTATACTGGCTGATTTTTCAGTTTAATTCCATGCTTACAGAGCAAATGATTTGTGGTGTGGATGAAGCAGGGAGGGGGCCGTTAGCGGGATCGGTGTACGCGGCGGCCGTTATATTAGACCCCAATCGACCGATATTAGGCTTGGCTGACTCAAAGAAAATTTCAGAAAAAAAGCGCGACGCATTAAGCCTAGAGATTAAACAGCATGCATTGGCCTGGGCTATAGCCAGTTGTAGCGCACAAGAAATCGATCAAATCAACATCCTGCAAGCAAGTTTGCTCGCCATGAAACGAGCCATAGAAGCCATGACGACTGGATTTTCCGTAAAGCCGGATTTGGTTCAAGTGGATGGCACGCATTGCCCAAAGATTACTTACCCCTGTGTCGCTATTGTGCAAGGCGACAGCAAGGTGCAAGCCATATCCGCCGCGTCTATTTTGGCCAAGGTGGCACGCGATGCTGAATTGTACGCCCTGGATAAACAGTACCCGCAATACGGTTACGCGAAGCACAAGGGCTATCCAACGCCTTTTCACCTGGAAATGCTAGCATTGCACGGCATTTCACCGGTGCACAGGCTGACTTATGCCCCAGTTAAGAAACACATGCAGGCGCCGGACTCTAGGGCGCTAAGCCAACAGTAAAAATAGGCAGGGGCGCTTGTGCAAATTGATGGGCGCAGATGTTCTCCAAGCGGCTATACTTTTAGTGACTATCGATTCACTGCTCAAGCTGACATCACACGCTACACATAATTGTGTGTTGGCCTGGCAGGTTTGTAAAATAGCCTCTAGCATGGCTTGGTTTCGGTACGGGGTTTCAATGAATAACTGGGTTTCATTATGGCTTAAGGAGCGCTTTTCAATCTCTTTCAATTTTTGATTGCGCTGTAATTTCTCGACCGGCAGGTAGCCTAAAAAAGCGAATTGTTGGCCGTTTAGACCTGACGCCATCAAGCTTAGTAAAATGGAACTGGGGCCAACCAAAGGCACCACCTTAATGCCTTTTTTATGGGCTAATTGCACCAGCTTAGCCCCAGGATCTGCTACTGCCGGACAGCCAGCATCGCTCATTAAGCCCACATTATGGCCTGCTAGCAAAGGAGCTAACAAGGCCGGCAAATCTTTATGATCAGTGTGTTCATTCAGTAAGCGCAGATCCAGCTCTCTAACCGGCTTCACTGTTTTGATCTGACTTAGAAAATGTCTGGCGGTTTTTTCGCTTTCGACCACAAAGTTAGTTATATCTTGTGCCACTTTAATGACGTGCTCAGGCAAAACCTGATGAACATTGTCTTCACCCAGGGTGATTGGAATTAAGTAAAGTGTGCCCAATACCTGTTTCATTGATAACTGGCAGCGCTTACAGCACCGATACATTCTCGTTTTTAAGCATGTTCACTAGCGCAATAAGTGGCAGTCCAATTAAGGCATTCGGATCGTCCCCGTGCATTTTTTCTATGATGGCGATGCCCAGGCCTTCCGATTTGGCACTGCCAGCACAATGGTAGGGCTGCTCTTTGTTTAGGTAAGCTTCAATTTCCGCATCGCTTAAATCTCTAAATTGCACGCAATAAGGCACCACGCTTGCTTGCATAGCTTGAGTCTTGGCATTGTATAAACAGAGCGCGCTGTGGAAAGTCACTTCTCGCCCACGCATCAATAGCAATTGCTTGGTGGCGTTGAAGTGGTTCATGGGTTTGCCCAATTGCATACCGTCCAGTGTGGCTACTTGATCGCAGCCTATGATCAATGCATCAGGCTGTTGAAGGGCAATTTTTTTTGCTTTAAGTTGCGCCAAACGCAATGCGGTCTGTTCGGGTTGCTCATGGGCTAGGGGAGTTTCATCTATTTCTGGCGAAATACAAACAAATGGCAGTTGCAAGCGAGACAGGAGTTCCTGTCTGTAGATAGATGAAGAGGCTAATATTAGCGTGGCATGCATAAGCGGTTGCTCAAATTAAACGGCCAGCAGAAGTGTAGCTGGCCGCTTAATTACCCAGCCTTATTCTGGTTGAATTTCAAGCAAGGACTCGTCAGGCGTGACGGCATCACCTTTGACGACATGCACGGCTACGACGATGCCTGAGGTGGCGGCTTGGATTTCATTTTCCATTTTCATGGCTTCAATAACTAATACGCCGTCACCAGCGCTTACTTTGTCACCGACTTTAATCTTCACCGCAACGATAGTGCCTGGCATCGATGTGGTGACATGGCCAGCGTGAGAGGGGCGTGGTCGACCGCTAGCCCCCTTGCTAGTCACCGCTTTCTTTTTGCCATTGCTAGTGCCGCTAGACACCTCAATTTCACTCAAGGTTTCAACCACCACTTCTTCGGCTATGCCATCGATGGATACGTAGAAGGGGCGTTTTTCTTGCCCAGCATGGCCACTGCCGGTTAAGTTGATGTGGAAGGTTTCGCCGTGCAAGGTCACTTTAAATTCACTTGGAGCAAAGCGAGAGGCGCTGGCATTGACAGAGGCCTTGTCTAATAAAATCTCAGGCGTCAATGATCCGGCATTGCGCTCTTGCAGATAGGTTTTACCAATGTCCGGGAACATAGCATAGGTCAACACATCTTCTTCGGATTGGGCAAATCGCTCGGCTTCGCTGCTTAATTTAGGCATTTCTGCGCTGAGCAAGTCGGCAGGGCGGCAGGTGATGGGCACGCCATCAGCGATGGCTAATTTCTTAACAGCTTCATCAACCGGACTTGGCGCTTTGCCATATTGGCCTAGGAAATAATTTTTTACCTCATTAGTGATGGATTTATAGCGCTTGCCTGTCATCACATTCAATACAGCTTGCGTACCTACAATTTGCGATGTGGGCGTTACCAAGGGAATGTAACCAAGGTCTTTACGCACCAGAGGAATTTCAGCTAAGACTTCGTCCATGCGATCTAACGCGCCTTGCTCTTTAAGTTGGTTGCTTAAATTCGAAATCATGCCGCCTGGCACTTGGTTGATTAATACCCGGGTGTCCACGCCAGAGAACTCACTTTCAAACTGCCAATATTTTTTGCGGACTTCACGGAAATACGCGCTGACTTCTTGCACGGCGGCAATATCCAGACCGGTATCAAATTCTGTGCCTTGCAAAGCCGCTATCATACTTTCCGTAGTTGGGTGGCTTGCGCCCTCAGAGAATGCGGCACTGCAAGTGTCTATCATGACGGCGCCATTCTCTAATGCGCGCAACATATTCATGCTGGCTAAGCCGCTGGTGGCATGACTGTGCATGTGTATGGGCAAGCTTACGGCGGATCGTATGGCTTTTACTAAATCCACGCTAGCTTGTGGTGTAAGCAAGCCAGCCATGTCTTTAATGGCTATCGTATCCGAGCCCATCGCTTCAAGCTCTTTCGCTATAGCAACAAAGTGAGCCACATCATGCACTGGGCTGGTGGTATAGCTAATCGTTCCTTCTGCGTGTTTACCGGCTTTTTTTACCGCATTGATAGACACTTGCAAATTGCGTGTGTCATTCATGGCATCAAAAATTCGGAAAACATCCACGCCATTGTCGGCAGATTTTTTTACAAAGGCTTGTACCACATCGTCTGAGTAATGACGGTAACCGAGTAAATTTTGACCACGCAATAACATTTGTATGCGGGAGTTAGGCAGGGCCTTACGCAATAATTTCAAGCGCTCCCATGGGTCTTCTTTTAAATAGCGCACACAAGCATCAAAAGTAGCGCCACCCCAAGCCTCTAAGGACCAAAAGCCGATGGCATCTAATTTACTGCAAATAGGCAACATGTCATCGGTACGCATACGCGTTGCAATGTGGCACTGATGCCCATCACGTAAAACCAGTTCAGTAACGTGTACTTTTGATGTTTGTGTTGTTTTAGCCATAATTTAACTCTTCATTATTTAATGTGTATGCAAATGCCACAATCTATTAGATACCTTCATGCGCAGCAATGGCTGCAGATATGGCTACCGCTATCATTTCCGGTGGAATTTTATTGGCATAGTTGGTCAATTCCGGATGCGACTCAACAAAGCTGGTATTGAAAGTGGCGCTTTTAAAATCATCGTGCTTCAAAATTTCTTGATAATACGGTATGGTGGTTTTTACCCCGTAAATCAACATGTCATCCAGTGCGCGGCGACCGCGCTCTATAACACTATCCCAATCCAGTGCCCAGACGGTTAATTTGGCGCACATGGAGTCGTAATAGGGTGGAATCACATAGCCACTATAAATGGCCGCATCCATGCGAACGCCCGGGCCTCCCGGGGCATAATAGCGTGTAATTTTACCAAAACTGGGTAAAAAATCGTTCTTAGGATCTTCAGCGTTAATGCGGAATTCCATGGCATAACCCCTGAATTGCACTTCTTTTTGGGTGTATTGCAAGGGTAAGCCATAAGCCACACGTATTTGTTCTTGCACGATATCAATACCCGTGATGGTTTCGGTGACCGTATGCTCAACCTGCAAGCGAGTGTTCATTTCCATGAAATAAAAGGTGTTATCCGAATCCAACAAAAATTCCACAGTACCGGCATTTTCATAGCCAACCGCTTTAGCTGCCTTGACCGCCAAACCACCGATGTAATCACGCTGCGCTTGGCTTAATTGAGGTGATGGGGCTATTTCGATTAACTTTTGATTGCGCCGCTGTATGGAGCAATCACGCTCAAACAAGTGGATTACATTGCCTTCTGAATCGGCAAGTATTTGCACTTCAATATGCCTTGGCGCCACCACGCATTTTTCTAAAAAGACCTCGGGCTTACCAAAGGCTTTGCTGGCTTCTGAAATGACGCGGTCGTAATTGCTGAGCAATTCTTTTTCACTGTCGCAACGACGTATGCCTCTGCCACCGCCACCGTTGGTGGCCTTAAGCATGACTGGGTAACCAATTTTCGCTGCTAAAGCAACGGCTTCCTCTAAGTTTTCTAGGTTGCCGTCACTGCCTGGTGTACAGGGGATGCCTGCGCCTGTCATGGCGTTACGCGCTTGTATCTTGTCGCCCATTTGCCGAATCACCTCAGCGCTGGGGCCTATAAATTTTACGCCTCTACGCTCGCAGATTTCGGCCAACTCTGGATTTTCAGACAAAAAGCCGTAACCTGGATGCAAAGCGTCGCAGCCTGAAGCCACCGCCAAATTCACTATATTGTGCGCATTTAAATACCCGGCAACCGGATCAGCACCGATGTTGTAAGCTTCATCGGCTTTTTTCACATGCAAGGCTTGACGGTCAGCATCGGCATAAATTGCAACGGATTTGATGCCCATTTCTGAGCATGCGCGTACAATACGCACTGCAATTTCACCTCGATTGGCTACAAGAATCTTTTTGAACACGTTAAATGCCTTAATTTTTCACTCAAACCGAGCGATTGTAACATGTGAAACCCTATAGCTAAATCCCTTAGCAGCTAAATTTTAGAGCAATTTTAGAGTATTAGAATGACTAAACAGACGATAATTATCGACAATCTGGCGTTTGTAAAAAGAAACGAGCGCTTAACTGGGGAGTTGAGTCTCAGCGACTGCCCACGCCTGTCTGCTTTGCTAGAAGCAGACACAAAAAATGCCTCAAGCAAATATGGCCCTAGCGGATCGATCAAATTCGATCTGTCGGGCAAACAAGGCAGCCATGGGCAAGCGCTTTTGTTGCTGTCATTGCAAGCAAACATTACTTGCTTGTGCCAACGCTGCTTAAAAGAAATGCCGCTTATACTGGCTTTAAATTTCAATTATTCCATCAGTGACATGCCTGAAGGCGATTTGCTGGCAAATGCCGCCGATGAAACCGATGACATTGATTTGCAGCCCATCAGCCAGCACATGGATGTGATTGCCTTGATAGAGGATGAATTGATTATGGCGCTACCTATCGCGCCAGTTCATGAGCAGGCCTGCGCAAGTCTTGTTAATCAAAGCGGTGAAAAACCCAATCCATTCGCTGTGTTAAAGAGCTTAATTAAGCCTTAAAGCTACAATTTTGGCTGACAAAAGCTGGCTTTTATATTATAGTGGCGCCCTAGTAGTTTAACGCAGTCTTAAATTAGCGATGCAAGGCGGTATTTTAGGCATCTATTTGTATGTAATTGAGATGATGTTTTAATCATTTTATTGGAGTAAATTATGGCAGTTCAGCAAAACAAAAAATCACCGTCAAAGCGCGGTATGCATAGGTCTCATGACTTTTTAGTTAACCCGGCATTAGCCGTTGAGCCAACCACAGGTGAAGCGCACCTTCGTCATCACATCAGCCCAAACGGCTACTACCGTGGCCGCAAAGTACTGTCGACCAAAGGCGAATAATTTTCTTAAGATTGAATCTGTTAACTGGGCAACTGCGTTTTAATGGATTCCACCTTGAAAATATGCTTTAAAATAAATTAAAACAACACACGCCGCTCCAAATTTGGTGCGGCGTTGGTTTTTGCGGTGCCCATTAATGTAACGGGCGGCTTCAGCGTAATGAGTAGCCTTAAAGCTTAAGTATAAACTGAGTAAATTATGCAAATTACTGTAGCAATTGATGCAATGGGTGGTGATCATGGGCCAAAGGTAATCATTCCTGCGGCACTAAAAGCACTAGAACTCAACCAAGAATTGCATATTATTCTGGTGGGCCTAACTAGCGCCATAGAGGCCGAGCTCGCCAATTTGCAGCAAAGCAAAGTTGCAAGACTCAGCATACACCATGCTAGCGAATTGGTTGCCATGGATGAGCAACCGCAAAGCGCCCTCAAAAATAAAAAAGATTCTTCCATGCGCGTGGCCATTGATTTGGTCAAAAATGGCGTTGCATCAGCTTGCGTAAGCGCGGGCAACACGGGCGCCTTGATGGCTACAGCACGCTTTGTGTTAAAGACCTTACCCGGCATAGATAGGCCAGCCATCGCAGGGGTGTTCCCATGCCAAAAAGGCAAAATATACATACTGGACCTCGGCGCCAATGCCGATTGTACTGCTGAGCAACTCCTGCAATTTGCGGTGATGGGCAGCATGCTGGTCAGTTGCGTTGAAAACCGTGAGAACCCTACCATAGGCTTGCTTAACATTGGTACCGAAGACATTAAAGGCAATGAGGTGGTTAAAAAAACCGGTGAATTGTTGAAAGCTAGCCATTTAAATTTTTATGGCAATATAGAAGGCAATGATATATTCAAAGGCACCACCGACATTGTGGTTTGTGATGGCTTTGTTGGCAACGTCACGCTGAAGGCAGCAGAAGGCTTAATTCAAATGATAGGCCGTTTCCTCAGTCAAGAATTCAAACGCAACTGGGTGACTAAGTTGGCCGGACTGGCAGCAGCACCTGTATTAAAAGCATTCAAGAAACGCATGGACCCACGCAATTACAATGGCGCCAGTTTATTGGGTTTGCGCGGCATAGTGGTTAAAAGCCATGGCGGGGCAGACAGCAAGGCCTTTTTGAATGCCATACACACTGCCCTTGAAGAATCCCGTAGCGGGGTGTTGGACCGCATAGCCCAGCAATTGGAAATTGAGCACATGCTCTTAAAAGAAGCCCTGGCATCGGGTTCGGAAGACGAATGATTTACTCACGCATAGCAGGCACAGGCAGCTACCTGCCAAAGAAAATACTAAGCAATGCCGAACTGGAAAAAATGGTGGATACCACGGATGAGTGGATCTTTTCACGCACAGGCATACGTGAACGCCACATTGTTGCGGACGATGAATTTACTAGCGATCTAGCTGCACATGCGGCTCGTCAAGCCATAGAATCAGCCAATATTGACCCAACTTGCATAGACCTCATCATAGTAGCAACCACCACGCCAGATAAAGTCTTCCCAAGCACGGCGGTGATGTTACAAAATAAACTAGGGATAGCCGGATGCCCTGCATTTGACGTGCAAGCCGTTTGCAGTGGCTTTGTTTACGCGCTTGCAACCGCAGATAATTTTATTAAATCAGGCGCAGCCAAGTGTGCCTTAGTCGTTGGTGCCGAAGCTTTTTCTCGCATAGTGGATTGGACAGACCGAGGCAATTGCATACTATGGGGCGATGGCGCCGGCGCAGTTATATTACAAGCCAGCGAAGAGCAAGGCATCATTTCCACGCATTTGCATGCGGATGGCAATTATGAAAAAATGTTGCACGTGCCTCGAAAAACGCACGGTGGTGATACGGTTGTTATGGAAGGCAATGCCGTGTTTAAAGTGGCGGTAAACACCTTGGATGCCATCGTTGATGAAACCTTGTTAGCCAATAATTTACGCAAATCTGACATAGATTGGCTGGTTCCACACCAAGCAAACATACGTATTTTGCAAGCCACAGCCAAGAAACTAGAAATGAGTATGGATAAAGTGGTGGTGACAGTGGATAAACATGGCAACACTTCTGCCGCATCCATTCCCCTAGCGCTGGACGTAGCTGTTCGCGATGGCCGCATTAAACGTGGCGACATAGTGCTAATGGAAGCCTTTGGTGGCGGCTTCACCTGGGGTTCAGCTTTAATTAAATACTAGTTTTTGACAATTTGACGGCATCACACCATGAATAAATTTACCTTCTTCTTTCCCGGCCAAGGCTCACAATCCGTAGGCATGATGGGCGGCTTTGCTGACTCAAAAATCATACGCGACACGTTTGTTGAAGCCTCCGACATATTGGGCGTTGATTTCTGGAAGATGGCAACGGAAGAGAACGAAAGCATTAATGAGACCACGCATACTCAACCCATCATGCTGGTGGCTGGCATTGCTACATGGCGTGCATGGCAAGCGCAAACGGCAGCTCAACCTAGCGTCTTAGCAGGCCACAGCTTAGGCGAGTACACGGCTTTGGTCGCTGCGCAAGCATTGAGTTTTGCCGACAGTTTACCGCTGGTGCAATATCGCGCTACGGTAATGCAGAATGCTGTGCCCGCAGGTGTGGGCGCAATGGCTGCATTATTAGGATTGGATGACGCTGCTGTCGCTGTCGTGTGTGCCGAGGCGGCAGAAAATCAAGTGTTACAGGCAGTGAATTTTAATTCACCTGGCCAAGTGGTCATTGCCGGCAACAAAGAGGCCGTCGAGCGCGGTATGGCATTGGCTAAAGCCAGAGGAGCAAAGCGCGCTGTGGCACTGCCGGTTAGCGTCCCGTCGCATTGTGCATTGATGCAGCCAGCCGCAGAAAAATTGGCGGACTATTTAGCCAACGTAACAATTAATACACCGCAAATCCCCGTTCTGCATAATGCAGATGTGTTGGCATACCAAGAGGGGAGTAAGATTAAGGACGCGCTAGTGCGACAGTTATACAATCCTGTGCGCTGGGTTGAAACCGTGCGTGCTATCAACGCTCAAGGCATACTGCTAGGTGCAGAATGTGGTCCTGGTAAGGTGTTAGCAGGACTGACAAAACGCATAGAAGCAAATTTTTCCTGTACGGCATTAACCAGCAATGAAAGCCTGCAGGAATTCAGCTCGCTCTTGTAGAATATATTATTGTATTATCTAAATAAAACAAGGACTTAAAATGCTAACAGGACAAATTGCATTAATTACAGGCGCCAGTCGCGGCATAGGTGCAGGTATCGCGTTGGCACTTGGCGAACTGGGCGCTACGGTTATTGGTACGGCCACATCCGAAACGGGTGCACTGGCCATCAGCAATCATTTTGCGACAGCCAACATCAAAGGTGAGGGCATGGCCTTGGATGTAAACAACGCCGAACAAGTTGAAAAGACATTAAGCAACATTGCAGATAAGTACGGCGACATCGGCATATTGGTCAATAATGCCGGCATTACCCGTGACACCTTGTTAATGCGTATGAAAGACGAGGACTGGGATGCGGTGATCAGCACCAATTTGAGCTCGGTGTTTCGCATGAGTCAAGCGGTGCTAAGACCCATGATGAAAGCCAGGCAAGGTCGCATCATCAGCATATCCTCGGTTGTTGGCCACATGGGCAATGCCGGGCAAACCAATTACGCAGCGGCAAAGGCTGGTATGACTGGCTTTACTAAATCGCTTGCGGCCGAAGTTGGCAGCCGTGGCATCACTGTTAATTGTGTTGCGCCAGGCTTCATAGAAACGGACATGACAGCCGACTTGCCTGAAGACATCACCAATAAAATGCTAGCTCGCATACCCGTGGGTCGTTTGGGTCAAGTAAAAGAGATCGCTGCAACCGTGGCATTTTTGGCTTCACCGGCCGCCGCTTATATCACCGGTGAAACCATACATGTTAACGGCGGCATGCTAATGGTTTAAAAGTTTTTATTTATTTTTGCCGAGTTTTGGTAGAATATCAACTTAGCTGATTTATTACATAAACACGGCTATTTTTTATTAAAAGGGGTAATTAGATGTCTGACATCGAACAACGCGTTAAAAAGATTGTGACTGAACAACTAGGAGCAAATGAAGCCGATGTGAAAAATTCATCCTCATTTGTAGATGATTTAGGTGCCGATTCGCTTGATACTGTTGAATTGGTAATGGCGCTAGAAGAAGAATTTGACTGCGAAATTCCAGACGAAGAAGCGGAAAAAATCACTACGGTACAATTAGCGATTGATTACATCAATACCAACCTAAAATAAATTCATACGTATGCATGCTACTGAGAGCTTGCTCATGCGCAAGAACTAAAAATTTTCAGTAGCAATAATGCATTAAAAAAACCCAGAAATCATTTAACAATTTTTGTCTAAGATTTCTGGGTTAATTTTTTTCTAAGAGCCGATTCTTATGTCTAAACCTGCAAATAAACGTCGCGTTGTCGTCACTGGCCTAGGGGTCGTATCACCAGTAGGCATTGGTGTGAATACGGCCTGGACCAACTTGGTCGCCGGCAAATCAGGCATCTCACAGATTACCAAATTTGACACGACGGCTTTTAGCTCCACCATAGCGGGCGAAGTCAAAGACTTTAACGCGGAAGATTTCATTTCAGCCAAAGATGCCAGACGCATGGACACTTTTATCCAGTATGGCTTAGCAGCAGGTATAGAAGCATTTAAAGACTCTGGCCTGGAAGTGACGGAACAAAATGCCGAACGCATAGGTGTATCAATAGGCTCAGGCATAGGTGGCATACAACTTATCGAAGACACCGATGTGCTATACAAAGAATCTGGCCCAAGAAAAATATCCCCATTCTTCATTCCTGGCACCATCATCAACATGATTTCAGGTAATTTAAGCATTATATTCGGCTTAAAAGGGCCAAATGTAGCCATTGTCACGGCTTGTACTACAGGTACGCATTCGATAGGCGATGCCTCACGCATGATAGAGTACGGCGATGCCGATGTGATGATTGCAGGCGGTGCGGAATCCGCCATTACGCAATTAACGGTGGGTGGCTTTGCTGCTTCCAGAGCGCTGTCAACACGCAACGATGACCCAGCAACGGCAAGTCGGCCATGGGATAAAGACCGTGATGGCTTTGTCATAGGCGAGGGCGCCGGTGTCATGGTGCTAGAAGAATACGAACACGCAAAAAAACGCGGCGCTAAAATTTATGCCGAATTAAGTGGCTACGGCATGAGTGCTGACGCTTACCACATGACTGCACCGAATATGGATGGACCACGCAGGTCCATGGTTAACGCCATCAACAATGCGGGCATAGACCCTAGCGAAATTCAATTCATCAATGCCCATGGCACATCAACACCGCTAGGCGACGCCAACGAAACCAATGCCATTAAAGCGGCATTTGGATCACATGCATACAAGCTATTAGTCAATTCAACCAAATCCATGACTGGGCATTTGCTTGGCGGGGCAGGTGGCTTAGAATCTGTGTTTACGGTACTGTCTATTTACAATCAAATATCGCCACCTACCATCAATATTTTCAATCAAGACCCAGAATGCGATTTGGATTTTTGCGCCAACACGGCACGCGACATTAAAATCAACTACGCATTAAAAAATAATTTTGGATTTGGTGGCACAAATGGCAGTTTAGTTTTCAAAAAAATATAATCGCCTTAACTTTAGCTTTTTACCTAGCCTGTGAGTTTTTTAATCACAGGCTTTTTTGTTAATTTCATCCACACATCGCTAGTGAATTCATGGTTCTATGGTTTAATTATGGCTTATGCAAGCTAGACCAACTTATATAATTAATGGTGATTTAAGCCAAACCCTAACGCCATTAGATCGTGGCTTAGCCTATGGTGATGGCGTTTTTCGCACCATGCAAACGCGTGGTGGCATGCCGCTTCACTGGCCATTGCACTACCAAAAGTTAGTCGCTGACTGCGCAGCCATAGGCTTGGTTTGCCCAAGTGCAGAGTTGCTTATGCACGACTTTTTGCAACTGCTGCTTGAGCCGGATTTAGACAGCAATAAGCTAGCCGTAGCCAAAATCATCATCACCAGAGGGGTGGGGGAGCGGGGCTACAAAACCCCTTCAGTCACCTGTCCAAGCCGTATATTGATGCTATCGCCCATGCCTTTATACGCCGAAGCCAGCTATGAAGCTGGCGTTGATTTGCACTTGTGTGAGCTGCGTTTAGCCCCACAAGTAAAATTGGCCGGTATTAAACATCTAAATCGCTTGGAAAATGTGATGGCGCGGATGGAGTGGCGTGATGATGGTATTTTTGATGGACTACTGTTGGACCAACAGGATAACGTCATAGAGTGCACCACGGCCAATCTATTCGCTCGTTTTGGCAATCAATTGCTTACCCCAGATTTAAGTCAGTGCGGGGTGTCAGGCGTCACGCGTGAACGCATAATGAGCTTAGCCGGTGTGTTGGATTTGAACATGCAGGTTTGTCAATTGCCCTTAGAGCGCTTAATGCAAGCTGATGAAGTGATGCTATGCAACAGCCTTTTTGGCGCCTTTCAAGTAAGGTCTATTAAAAGCAGTAGCTGGCCACAACAAGCCTTAGCCAAAAACTTCAGGGACTTACTAGCACATGATTAAGCGCATAAAAAATTGGCTATGGCTAAGCATGTTATTTGCTAGCATCCTGCTCGCAGGCCTCGTTTACTATGCGATTTCGCCATTGAAGCTGCAACCGAATAGCCAAGAAATTAGTATACAAGCCAACAGTGGCTTAAAAAGCATCGCTAAGCAACTGGTTAAGCAAGGCGTACTAAATGAACCATGGCGGTTTATATTAATCGCGAAGTTACTGCATAAAGAGGCTTACTTGCAAGCAGGTGAATACACCTTGAATAAAAATGTAACGCCTTACCAATTATTGCTTTCACTCAATCACGGCAAGACTACCCAGGCCAGCATTACCTTTATTGAAGGCCATAATTTTTTCCAACTACAAGAGAAAATTAGAAAAAACGATGCGCTTAGGCAAACGCTAAACAATCTATCGGAAGCAGAAATCATGCAATCATTGGGCTCGCCGTACAGCATCGCAGAGGGTTTGTTTTTTCCTGACACCTTTTACTTTGACCGCAATACAAGCGATGCGGCCATTTTGCAACGCAGTTATTCGTCCATGCAAACCAAGTTAGCAACAGCGTGGGCAAAACGCGACGCAAACCTGCCCTATGAAAACAGCTACCAAGCGCTAATCATGGCATCCATCGTTGAGAAAGAAACGGGTAAGGCCAGCGAGCGTCCCATGATAGCTGGGGTATTCATTAATCGTTTGCGCATAGGCATGCGCCTACAAACTGACCCCACGGTTATCTATGGCATGGGCAGGCATTACGATGGCAATATACGCAAAAAAGATTTGTTGGCCGACACCCCATACAACACATACACCCGCGACGGTCTGCCTCCTAGTCCTATAGCCATGCCGGGCTTGGCGTCCATAGAAGCGGCATTACACCCAGCAAAAACAAAAGCCTTGTACTTTGTGGGTAAAGGCGACGGCAGCCATGTGTTCTCTAATAAACTAACCGAGCATAATGCTGCGGTTATTCACTACCAAATAAAAAATAATAAATAACTCTAATTGAAAGCGCTATGTCAGGAAAATTTATTACATTAGAAGGCATGGATGGGGCGGGCAAGAGCACCCACATCCCGCATATCATTGCTATTTTGCAAGCGCAGGGGCACGAGGTCATCTCAACCAGGGAGCCTGGTGGCACAAGCTTGGGCGAACGCTTGCGAGAACTGGTATTGCACGAGCCCATGCGCGCAGAAACTGAAACCCTATTAATGTTTGCAGCCCGTCAGGAACATATCGAATGCGTCATTAAGCCAGCGCTAGCAAGGGGCGCTTATGTACTTTCAGATCGATTTACAGATGCCACCTATGCCTATCAATGCGGCGCCAAGGGGGTGGCGGCAAGTAAAATTGAAGCATTGGAGCAGTGGGTGCAAGGGGATTTTCAGCCTGACCTAACCCTGCTATTTGATGTACCGGTTGAGGTTAGCGTGCAAAGGTTGCGTGCAGCGCGTAGTCCAGATAAATTTGAACGTGAAGACGCGGATTTTTTCTCACGCATACGGCAAGCGTATTTACAGCGCGCTGCTGAAAATCCAGTTAGGTTTCGAGTAATCGATGCAAATAATAGCTTAGATGAAGTCAGCAAAGCCGTTGAGCGCATTGTGCTAAGCCTATGCTAGACAAACAAAATTTAAACTTTTATCCTTGGCAAAATCAGCTTTGGCATAAGCTAAACGCAAACACACAACAAAGGCCACATGCCTATTTAATGCATGGCCCAGCAGGCATAGGAAAATTTGATTTTGCCCGCTATTTTAGTAAAAGTTTGTTGTGCTCTGAGAAAAACTCAAGCGCTGCTTGCGGATTGTGCGCCAGTTGCAATTGGTTTAATGAAGATAGTCACCCGGACTTCAAACTTATCAGCCCTGAGCAAGAGGATGAAGGCGAGGGCGATACCGTAGCGCTAAAAAAAACCAAGAAAAAAACACAAATTTCAGTAGCGCAAATTCGCGATCTCGCTGACTTTACCGGCCTGTCCAGCCACCGCAGCGGCGGCATGCGAATTATCCTAATTTATCCTGCCGAAGCACTCAATAACGCATCCGCTAATGCCTTGTTAAAAATGCTCGAGGAACCTGCACCAGGCGTGGTGTTTTTATTAGTAAGCCACCAAATTCAACGCTTATTACCAACCGTAGTTAGTCGCTGCCAGAAAATAAACATGCCACTGCCCAGCACAGAAGCATCCCTGGCTTGGCTGGCTGAGCAGGGCTTAAGTAATGCCGAGCAGCAGCTACAATACTTTGCCGGCTCACCCCTAAAAGCCATAAACGATGCACTGCAGTTTTCTCAGTCTAAGGATTTTGTGCAACTGCTGGCTCAAGGTGAAAAATTGAGCGCACATATTGCTGCGCCAGCGTTAATGGCGCACTCTGCTGAAACGGGTATAACTGCCTTGCAAAAATGGCTTTACGACCTATTTTTAGTTAAGCACGCAAAGGAAGTGCGTTACCATGCTGCTCATGCGAAGGCCTTGGAAGCGCTCGCTGCCAGAGTGGATTTGGCTAAATTAATGCAGCTGCAAAAGAGCCTTAATGAATTGCGCAAACTGGCATTGCATCCATTAAATCATGAGTTGCAAATAGAGGCTCTACTGGTGGACTATACGCGAATTTTTTCTAAGCCTAAGAACCATTAGTATGCTATTAAGCATGAGGCAAAAAAATGAACACTGACACGCTTAACATCTCAGACCAGCTAGATAATGGCAGCATATTATCACTGATATTTAAAGAAAAAGCTGCGCTGCATGCCGCTTACATGCCATTTCTGCATGGCGGTGGCTTGTTTATCCCAACGGACAAGTCACTAAAAATGGGTGAGTCACTAACCATGCTGCTAAGCTTGATTGATGAACCCCTGAAACTTAAGGTTGTAGGCCATGTGGCTTGGATTTCACCTGCCAATCAAGGCGAAAAACCGCAAGGCGTGGGCGTGCAATTCAATGAAAACGAGGGCGGTCATGCTGCCCGTGAAAAAATTGAACACTTGCTTGGCTCAGCCCTAAGGTCGTCGCGTCATACGCACACCATTTAATTAAAACCATATAATTAAAACCATATAATTAAAACCATAGCCCAACATTGAAAACTTAAAACCATGCTCGTTGATTCGCATTGCCATTTAAATTTCCCTGAATTACTCAAAGAACTCCCTGCAATCAAGCAAGCCATGCGTGATAATCAGGTAGGTCACGCCTTATGCATCTCTGTGACGCTGGATGATTTTCCGCAGGTTCTAGCACTTGCAGAGACCAACGCCAATTTTTTCGCCTCCGTTGGCGTGCACCCTGATTATGAAAACATCAGCGAGCCAACCGTGGATGAGTTAATGCGCTTAGCCGACCATCCTAAGGTTGTCGCCATAGGAGAAACCGGCTTAGATTACTTTAGACTGTCAGGTGACTTAGAGTGGCAGCGCAACCGCTTTCGTACGCATATAAAAGCGGCGATTTTGTCTGGCAAACCGTTGGTTATACACACGCGCAATGCAGCAGAGGATACTTTACGCATTATGCGTGAGGAGGGGGCTGATAAGGTAGGCGGCGTCATGCATTGCTTTACAGAAAATTTAGCCGTGGCCGAGCAGGCCATGGAATTGGGGTTTTACATATCATTCTCTGGTATCGTAACCTTCAAAAATGCCACCACGGTAAAGGACGTAGCCAAAGCCATACCATTGGATAGACTCTTAATCGAGACGGATTCACCCTACCTTGCACCCATGCCACACCGAGGAAAAACCAATCAACCGGGCTTTGTAAAATATGTCGCGCAAGAAATTGCTGATTTACGTAATGTTTCATTAGAAATCATAGGTCAAGCATCAACAGAAAATTTCTTTCGCTTATTTACCCATGCGCATGCATGTAACTAGTAATTAAGCGAACTTTTGCAATCGCTCAATCTCAGAACCGTACACTAGGCTTATTGCTGCATCGATGTCATAATAAGCGCCGTTATATTTTTATTCTTTTATAGGCATTATCATGAAAATTTTTAAGCACTTATGCTACGCATTAGCAACCATTGCTGTTATGTCTAGCAATTTCAATGTAGCCCAGGCTGCGGGCAACCAGAAGACATACACAGAAGATCAGTTCCTGAACACATTTAGCGGCAAATCCAAATCCTTGGTCACGCAAAAATTGGGCGCGCCATTCAAAAAAGATGCCTCAGTTAAGCCCCAAGGTGCCTCCAGCTTTTTAAACAGGGTAGGTGCAGACGAAAAAGGTTCTAAACGCGTTAATGTGGAAATGTGGTACTACAAAAACTTAGTTAAATACGATGCCAGTCGCACATACAAAGAAACGGAAATTACTTTTGTTAATGACAAAGTAATGAACATCGCATTCTTTAACAATAGGTAAAAATAACAAGTAGAACAGGTACAGCTTATTTGGCTAGCTAATTTAGCTGCTAGCAACCGAAAGTATTATTAAAGCCGGGCCTTACGCTTGGCTTTAATTTTTCGCGTCATATTTCGTATAATGTATATTATGTAAAATTACACAAACGCATTAAACTGGCCTCTTAGCGAGGTTATAAGAAAATGTGTTACGACCAAGACCTATTTGGCGATGTTATTGTTACGTTGGATGATGTAAATCTGTGGCTTGATACAGTCCCGCATCTTTCTGGGTATAGCAATTCACGCCGCAATTATTACGCGACTAATAATGACGTGGCAAATAAGATTAAGTTATCAAAATATAATGGTTCATTTGAAAAACTTATTAAAGATGCAGAATCCGCCTATTTGGCTAATAAAGCCCTTATCGATATATTCAAAACTGTATATAAAAACGATTGCTTAGAAGAAAATAATCTAAAGTGCCCCGATTATTTTCATATCTGCAACAACCCAAACTGCGGTATATTTAAAAAACGCATTGCACACGAGAAACACGCCGCCGCCTATGCCATGCGCAAAAGCACCAATGCATCGCATATAACCATAATTGAAAGCTAAAAAAATGAAAAACATATTAATCGCTTTTACCTTCCTATCATTTGCAGCCTGCCAACCACAGCAAGAAGTACACGTTAGCGGAAGCATACAACCCCAAAGCACAGGCTTACTTGGACTTAATATAAAGAACAAAATAGCAATAAGCTTTAATGGTTACGAAGTTATGACAGGTTACCTCACAGAAACCAACAACGCCGACTTAGTCGGTTTATATAACGGAAAAGAAGTTACGGCTAAATGCTCTGGTGCAGAAACAATCACCTGTGTTATTAGTCATGATAATCGTAAAACCTCACTAAATTTTAGAAAGTAAATCATGAAAAACTTAATAATTGCATTTTCTTTAATTACCCTTTCAGCTTGCGCCGCAAATCCAGCTTACGTTAAATCAACTAGCCAAAATTACAGGCCAAAAGGTGAGGATAAAATTATAAAAATCGATTCAACAATTGCAATAAAACAAAATTTACTTGATAAAGAATTTGCAATTACTTTTTACATTAATGAATACCCAAGTTTATTTTATCAACTTGATAAAAATGGCAATGGCTCATTGTCATGTGTAGCTACAAAAGGTAGCACAGAAAGCCCAACATTATTTTATTGTAACCCTCACAACGGCCATAAAATCGGCGCTAATTGTGTTGGCTCTACTGCAAACGGCAATTTTGCAAGCACTCAATGCTCATTCTTATACGATGACGAAATAGCCGCTAATTTCAAGTTTTAAAACTTGGCCAACAAAAAGCCCACTAAAAAGTGGGCTTTTTTTTTATTGGCTCTTTACCAGTAAATCATCTATTCGTTCATGCGCTTTGTATGCGCTGGCCTTCGCGTCTTCTATTGAATTGCGGATATGGTGCAATTCGTTACGAATTGACCACCCTACAACCAAAATCAAAGCGTTAAATAAATTGGCAATTGTAATGAATTCCTGCACTAGATAGCCGCCATCACTAAAGCGCCCAGACCTTGCACAATCGCCGCCGCTTTATCGCCAAGCATCGTACCTGCAAAAATGCCAAATGTTCCCCATGTTGTTTTTGAATCAAGTAATTGTTTAAGTTTTTGTTTCATGTTTTACCCCTTAATAGTTTTGTAATAATTTGTCTATCTGTGACTTAGCGCCCGCTAACTGCCATTGCAAAAAATCACCCGCCGCGCAATACTTTGAGGCCTCCCAATTATTGCCTAGGCGTTTTGCTTGTCCGCATCGGCTTTCTTCAATCCTTGGTATATTCAAAATATCGCCAACCCCTTGAACTGCACCCACTGTAACCCCTGCCGCTACGCTACCAGCCGCACTTACCGCACCCGCAGTCACAGCCGCCGCCGCGTTTTGAATGCCACCCTTTTTTATTACAAAAAAGGCAACCCCCGCCGCGCCAGCAACCCATACCCATGCCGGAACCGCTTTTACAATCCCTAATGTTTTAAACATAAATTAAATTGTCCTTTGCTGTATTGCCTGTTATATCGTCAGCCCATGCTGGGCTGTATTGCACCGGATTAATGCTAGTTTGTTTTTTCTTAACGACTTTATTAATTGCGTAAGCAATCGCTAAGCCACCGGCGATTATCGCCATGTTTTCTAATGTTAATTTCATTATGCTACGCTCCCAGCCGCGAATAATTTAGAATCCGCAACCCGTCTATTTATTAAACCTTGAACTCGAACCCCGCCCGCGTTCACCCATTTTAAAAACTCAAGTTCTGCATCAGCAAACAAGCCCGCGTTCACTTTTTTCAATAACGTACTGCGTGCAAAAGCCCCGCGCCCTACGTTAAAAACAAAACTTACCAGCGCATCAAATTGGAATTGTGACAGCTTGATTGTCACTAAATCATTGACCGCGCTTTCTGCTACCGTCAAATCTTTAATTAATAACCTTGTGGCTTCTTCGTTTGTGACTGTTTTGTAATTTTCAGTTGTCAATAATTTATGGCCAAAGCCGATTGTTTTATAACCAGCCGCGTCAATGTAAACATTTGGCTTGAATCCTTCCCAGCCCTTAATATGCGCTAATCCTGTGATTGATACGCTCATGCCCATGCCGTTACCTATATTTGCAACCTTCATAAATCCACCCTGTAAAATTCCCGCCGCAACATCAATAAAACCGCCCTCGTTATCTGTGCTAATGCCTTTATTTTGCGACAAAGCCTCATATAAAACATAAGCCGCCGCACCAAAGCCAGCCGTTGCTAGTATCGTTTTAAAATTCATGGCTTACGCCGCTGGCGCTAATTGTTCAGCCTGTGACAGCGCCGCCGCTTGTTCTTGCCGCGCCTGTTCTGCTAGGCGTTCGCTTTCTGCTATATTCCATGAGGCCATTGCATCGTCTGCCCATGCTGGCAATTCAACAATTAATTCGTTTTTAGCGTCCTTGTACTCAATCCAGCCGTTATCGCCTAGCCACTGTAACGCGTGGACATTGGCCGGAATGGTCAATAAAGCCAAATTGCTATAGCTCACGCCGTCCACATAGACGGCCTTATCGTCACCAATAATTGTCAATTTCATTGCAGTAAGTCCTGTTTTTGTTTGGCCACGGTCAGTAGTGCCGCGGTTATTTGTTCGCCTGTGGTTACGCCCTCGTTGCGCATACTTTCTACGGCGGCGCCCGTTTCACGGTTTATTTTGCTATTTTCAATCAATAACACCGGCATCCATGCCATGGCGCAATCGCCGTTGTTTACCATTTCGCCTGTCTGTGGGTGTTTTCCTTGTACCGTCACCCAAAAGCGGCAAGCAATCAATTCGCCATTGACTATGGCGCCATCCTCTACGCATGGCGCGTTCATCATTGGGCATAAAATTTTTGCGTCTTTAGCCATTAGCTCTTGCTCGCCACAATAAAATCGTTGTACTTGATGGATGCTGTTATGCCGTGGCTGTGTGCGCCGCCGCCTCCCGTTGCACCTGTATTGCCATTTGCAGATGTTCCCATTGAAAAATTTGTACTAGACAATGTATTTGTTACAACTGCCGCTGAGTGGCTATGACTAGGAATCTCTGATACTGACAACGTATGCGCCGCCGTTGCTGTCTGCCCGTTAAAGGTGCTAAACGCATTAGAGCCGCCGCTACCCGCCGCGCCCGTCACAATACGCATGATGCTGTCGTTCAGCGCCGCCGTGGTGTCTTTAACCCACCCTGTCGGCGCCGTTGTTTGGTTAAACCCTAATCTAGTACCCGCTACAAAGGCCGGCGCTTGTGGTTTGACTATAGGCATCTTAGGCTCTCACAATCACAACATTTGCGTTGCTTGCAATGTCGCCGATAGCATAAATGGCCGCCGTTAGTATGTTGCTGTTTAATTCGTAACTGCCAAGCGGTGCTATCTGTAAGCCGTTGGCAATGGTTGCCGCCGCGCCAAAATTGACGTAAATGTTACCTGTGGCGTCTTTGTTTTGTATAAGCAAGTACTGGCGATTGCTATTTTCTGCGAGTAATAAGCCGCTGGCATTTGTTACTGTTTTTTGCTCATTCGACCCCGCCGCTTGCGTTGGCTTTTGTGATGAAATTTGCAGACTTCCGCTAATTTTTGCACTTGAAACTTTTGCATTTTGACCAATTACAAAGGTAAAAAAAGCATCGCCGCCGCCCGTGTTGGTAATTCGTAATCGCTCAAAATCAACCGTGAAAAGCGCATCCTCGCCCTCTTGTAAGCCAAAAACATCCCGCCCGCCGCTGTCCATGTTTTCAATGGTCAGCGTATATGGCGCTACTTTAGCCCGCAGGTAATTGCCCTTAAATGCTAATTCGTCAGACCCGCCAGCCGCGATTTTTACTGTTATTTCCCGTAAGCTCATTTTTTACCCTTAGTGAATAAATAAAGCGCAACCAGCCCACCAAATACCATCAACGTATAATTTGTTTGCTTTTGCGCCGTTGCGCCTGGATTACTGGCCGCTACCGCCGCCGCGTTTGCCTTTTCTGTGAATTGCAAAGCCGCCGTGTTGGCTTCCGTCTGATTACTGATAATCTTTGCCGTCAAATCCATAATGGCCGCGACGCTCTTGTCTGTGGTATCAAACGCCCTCTTAATCGCCTCACCGTCTAAAATGGATACCGCGCCATAATTGGCACCGTTAATAAGCGAACTATTGCCGATTGCGTTGTTATTACCCGCTACCGCCGCGCCGCTGTTTGCATCGTTAAGCGTAAGCGGCGTGTTTATGTATTCTGTGCTACTTGAGCTTTGACTGAATGATGACGACCCCATTTTTAACCCTTAAATTTTTTATATGCCCAAATTGAGGCTATCACTAATGCGCTTGCAATCAACACGCCAGCCGGACTGCTTAAATCCATCAATGGCTTGTTGTATGCCTGCACGTTTTCACCTTCAAACATGGCAAAGCCGCTACCAGTAATCGCATCAGCACCCGATTTTTTAATGGTTGGTGCCCCTACGCCAAAGGCGCTCATTATGGCAATGCCGCTTGTAATCGGATTGCTAAAACTGGCTAACCCCGTGAAAGCACCTAGCGAACCAGCCGCCTCCGCTGTTGTTACGTCTAATGCCGTATTCGCCGTATATGGCGCTATTGCTTTTATTCCGCCCGCCATTATTTAAACTTTCGCCATGCGTACCACCCAACCAGCCCAACAACTGACAGACCCAGTAAACTAGCCGGATTTTTAATGTCGATTATTGGTTTGTTGTAAGTGATTGCGTTTTTAGGTGAAAACGCACCCAGCCCGCTATTTGCCTGACTGAGTGCATTTGATATTGCATTACTACCAAACATTATTTTTTAATCATGAAAACAACACCAACAACAACCGCCGCCGCACCGATTAACAACCAAGTGTTACTTGTCAGTCCTGATGACGTTGCATTGCCTGTTGAATTCGATGTTAATACTTGCCCGTTCATCAATGCCGCTTGCGCGTTTAAGCGTGCAACATAATTTGATGTATCTGCCATGCCAGCATCTATTTTCAATTGGTTTCTAGCTGCTTGGTATGTAAGCAAATCCTTAATACCGAAAGTGCTAATTTCATCAATTAGCGCGACCCCTGTATTTAGCGCCATGATTAACCCCTTATGCCGCTAAAACGTCTAGCTGTTCTAGCACCAAATCGCACTGGCCTACTGTGTCGAATGTTAAGCGGGCGCGGATATCGTTTACGTTTTGTGTATTCAACAAATCGCCTGCGTCACCTTCTAGCAGAAAATCAATGTGTGTTGCTTTGGCCGTTTGCGGTACTCGTGCCACTGGGCGAACTGCTTTTTGTAAGCGTTCTAGGGTTGCTTTGTTTGACGAAATCACCTTCACGCCGTCCACTTCAAACTCAATGCGTGAAATGTCTGATTTAAAGCAATGAATTGCTTGATAAACTGCGCCGCTTTTTGGGATTTTGTCCGTTTCGACCACGCCGACCACTGAACTTGACAAACCAACCTCACGGATACGGTTAAACACGCCCAAAGGCTGTGGCACCGTGTCAATCATTGCGCGAGCAACAATAGTGCCGTTAGCTGGGAATTCCGCTTGTAAGTCCATTTCGATTGTTACTGTTTGTAAGCCCTGCGTACCAAGTGCCGGTGCGCGTTTATATGCAAGCTCATTGTATTCGTCGCGAGCAAATGAAAGCTGGAACTCGCTTACTGTATCTGTTGCTCGGCCATAGTAGGCGTTTAAATCCATCAAGCGTTGCAAGTTTGTATAGCGCTGAATTTCGTTACCGTTTACTAAAACGCGAATTTGGCCAACGTGCGCTACTGCTAGTGCTGTACCCGTCAACGAAAAAACAATGTCGTGATACGTTGGGTTAATTGGTAATTCTAAGATTGCAGTAGAACCTGCAACAACTCGGCTAATACTTGGTAATTCAATGATTTTCTTAGCCATGATTAAGCCTCGCCGATTGCTTTGCCGTTTACGTAAGGCACATAAGCACCCACCATCACGCCAGCAACACCAAGAGCCATTGCTTTAACTGCGTTATTCGGTACAAATTTGTATACCGCAAAAACAATCGCCGCGGCGATTAATTTATTTTTTGTTACTGTGTCCATTTTAAAAAACCCCTTAATAATAGTTACCGAAATATCGGCTTCAAAATATGCAGGGTTCATTTAATACGCAAAAAAATACCGCCTAAATAGGCGGTAATTGTTAACGTTACCGTTACAGATAATTTCCGTTAAAAAAATTTAAATATATTTTAAAAAACTACCTTTTTTTGTTTTGTTTCACCTGTAAGGGCATCGTAATGGATAAATTCTAATGGCTTTAATAACATCATCCTGTTACTTTCTACCCGTGTTTTTTTAGCCATGTAATCAATGTCACCAAATGAACTCATTCGGAACAGGTAATAATCCGTTGCATTACCAAATGCCGTTTTGTCAGCTTCAGCCCACCGTTGCGAAATTGCATATATGCTAATACCGCGTTTTAATCCCCTACGGCATAAAATCCCCCACGCTTGCGAGGCTTTACTGGTATTTGTTACGTCTGCCAGTTCTTCAGCAACTACCGCGCACGTTCCAAAAAATTTACCGTAATGAAAAGCGCACTTACAAAAAAGCTCAAATTCTGCTTTTAAATTGCCGTTACTTACAAAGCACCAGCGCCCTTTTTTCCCCTCAATTGCAATTTTTTTCAACTCGGCAAGGCTTGAAACTTTTGAAAATCCCTTGATGTTGCACCATTGCGCCTCTACATCCCACACAAAGGCAACCTCATGAACTTTTACGAGCCTAACCGTATTGGTTGTCTTGCCGCACCTGCTAGACCCGCTTACTATGACTAATTGCCCATCCTTAGTTTTGAGGCTCATTGCTTGCCGCCTCTTTTACTTCTTTTTCCTTACTCGCTTGCCGTTGGTTTTCAGTTTCCTGCGAATACTCGGTATAGGTAGCAACTACAAAAGGCGCTAAAACCGCCGCTAAAGCTAATTCTTCCATGCCGCCGCCTCCTTCTAAAAACACAATCACATTTTGACCCCATGCGTATTTTCTGAAGACCGGAATAAATGCCGCGCTTACACTCCTACAAGCATCATCACCCCAAACCGACGCTGTCCTCGGCAAACCTGCGATATTTAGCCCGATAGGTATTAGGCTTAATAATCCATATAAGCCCGTTTGCGCCTTGTTGTCGTCGTATTTCGGCTCGTTATTCTGCGCTTGCCCGTTACTTTCTGCGCCTTCGTTCGGAATGTGTAAATTTAACTCTTGTTCAGCTTGTATTTGTTCAATTGATTTTTGCGGCGCAGTGTTTTGGTTTTGGTTATCCATTACAGCGCCCCTAAATTAAAACCCGACTTTTGCGGCGCGACTTCTTCCGGTTTTTTCTCTACCGCTGGCGCTTTTGTTTCTGTAACCGTATCCGCTACAGCTTCACCCTTAATGGCTTTGTAAATTTCAGGATAGGACTTTGCAAACGCCTCCACCCTGTAATCTTTGCCGCCAATCCGTAATTGTTGCTCACATTTTGCGTCACAAAACCCGAACGGCTCACCGTTTTTGTCTTTCGTAATCCTTACACCGTCTTTTGTTTTACATATAGGGCAATCGATACGGCCATAAATAGTTTTATCGTTAGCCATTTTTAATCACTCCTATTTTTCTAATGCTATCAACCTCACTCTTTACCCACTCGCTCAACCACTCTAACCGCGCATTAATTCTATTTTGCTCATTGAATAATTTATGAATTGTGAATGCTTGGTTTGCCATAAAATCGCGAGCATCGTTTAACACCTCGTCTGCCGCCGAAGATTTACTAAGAATGCTTGCCTTGTTTAATGTTTCGATTGAACCATTTAGAAGCTGTAAGCCTAAATACAATTTTGCTATGTCTTTATCTGTAACCGTACCCGTTACAGCGCCTTGTTGTTCTGTACCCATAATAAAAACCTCTCTTTGATTGATTATCGATAAGTAAAACTTATCATGTTTTGCAATCTATCAAAGAGAGGTTTTTTTTACAAGCCGTACAGTTATTTACACAAGTCCGAGGGCGCAAACGGCTGGCGCCGCTTGCTTTAAAATCAAAAACTTAAACTACTTTATCTCGTAAAATTCGAAACTTACACAATCAACAACAACTGACTTACAACATGGCTTTATATAGTCATACACTTCTTCTTCCTTGCTTCCACATATCCAAACTAATTTTTGGACACTTACCCCAATGTCAGCAACAAAAGAATGCTTACATTCTGAACATTTGCTAACCCTATAAAAATCTTTAATCATCACATCACCACCCAATCGCCGCGATTTGTTTTGATTGTTTCAGTACGCAAACCGAAGTCATAAAACCACGAACCAGCCACCCCCAGCACCTTTTTAATGATTGTTTCTCCATACTTGCCGCGCCCGTTGATATAGTCATAATCAACTTTAAAAACGGCATCCTTTCTCTTTTTAAATAGCCCGCCCATGCTTTCAATAAAGGCCGCGTAATCTGCCCGCCTGTCCGCTATCTTTTGCGCTGAAGCCCAAGCCTCGTAAAACTTAGGCAAGACGGCGCTTTCATCTACCCGCCTAAATTCACGCCACACCGTAACAGAATGACCGCCTACCTGCTGGAACTGCCTAATTCGCCATGTTGCCGCCCACGCCTCAACCCTACTAGCGCCCGCTTCGCTTGATATATTGCCTTCATCTGACTTTTCGCCATCAATGCCCAAGCCTTTCATGTTTTTTAATATGTATTTCAGCATATATCCCACCGCGCCCCGCGCATCGCAGATTTTGAATTTAAGACGATTTAATGCCGCCCCTCGCTCTTTGTAATCGCAATCAGACCCGCGTAAAAAATGCTCTTTTATCGCCCGCCTTATTAAGTGGATATCTGATTTATTTTTATACCAAATTGAGGCGTGCCAATGCGGGCACCCGTCATGGTGCGGTTCAACTACCCTAAGCCCGTAAAATTTAATGCCCATTCTCGCTAATTGCGCCCGCGCCCTTGCCCAGCACCTCACTAAATACTTTTGCGCTATATCCGGCTTATTTTCTTTTTTATATTTTGGATTTGGTTTCCCGTTGCTTTTAACTGCATGGAATCTTGACGGACAAGTGATTGTTAAAAAAACGCAATGATGATCATATTTACGGCTTAACTCTTGAAAGCCTTTTGCTCTTGTGATTAACTCGCTTGCCCTGTTGTATGTGTTGGCCATACCAGCCGCCGCCGCTTGCGATAGTTTTATAATTTCGCCCGTGTCTGTATTCATTAAATTGATACCTTCTAGCGTTTCAGCATTGCGCCTAACCGCATCATGCCGCCGCTTTAAAGTATCATCCGAAACATACAAATCCGCTTTTTTATGAATCATGCCGGCATCGATAGCCGCGCCTTCGGCCTGTTTTGCGTGAATAATACGCAAGCGCCTCAACCAAAACCCCGCATCCGTCAATCTTGCCAGTATTTGTGGCTTATCGTGCTCGCTTGGGTATCTAACCCCATATTCAGCGCATAAGCCCTCTAGCGCCTCGTAAAATTCGTTTTGTGACTGTATTAGTGACTTGCCCTGCCTCGTTAAATACTCCGATTTCATCACGCGCACACGATTAACGACTTCAACCGATAAATTTATTAAATCATCATCGCTTGCGCCGATGTCAATTGTGCAATCTATGGCATCCATTAAATCTAGCAAATATATATTTGCATCACGAATTGACGCCCTTGCAATTTCATACCATTTTTTACGCGCTTTTTTTGCCCACTCGCTAGGCAATTTAAGCATGGCCGAATCTAAAAGCTGTTTTTGCTCTTTTTGATAGTTATAACGCGCCATGACTAAGCCGCCTTATCTGTTATCAAGTCAGCCATGAAATAATTGTCAAAGCCGTTTTTAATGCGCGGCATTGGCTCTAAATTCTCTACCTCGAACGGGCGCTTTCTGCCATCTATCAGCATATCTACCCAAACCAAAAGCATTACTGGCGCATCTTTTGTATAAATTATTTGGAAAAAATCAATGGTGCCCAGCGCATATTTGCCCTCGAACATTGGCAAATTAACGCGAACAAGTGAACCTTGGGATAGTTTTTGAATTGTGGTGACTGGCATTTGCGAACCTTTCAAAAGTCCGCCTAATAGATTTAGTAAACTATTTCTTATGCCCCTGTCTAACGATAACTGCTAGTTATTTTGCACTGTGTATATTATGTAAAATAAGCAAATGACCGACTTAAAGCAAGCCACGCGTCTCTAAAGTGATCTCTTCTTCCAAGGCTTTATCGCGACTCGATCTAGCCAGCGACAAGGCATGTTCTATTAAACGCTGTGCCGCATTTTTATCTCCCAGGCTAAGCTTCACCATAGCCAAGGTAACGCTAGCCTTTGCTTCATAGTAAATACCGCCTTGATCCTTAGCAAACGCAATAATTTTATTGAGCGTTCTCTCGGCAGCAACATAATTTTTGTCGGCTGCATAATATCTCCCTAACAAAATACTGGAATTGGCATATTGGTCTAAGGTGCCCACGGTATCGTGCAGTAGATAGGCCTTGATCTGATATTCCACTGCCAGGCCATGCTCATTTAGCTCATGGTATGCCATAGCAAGCTTTTCAGCGCTCTCAGCGCGCTCATTATCATTGGCTGCCAACTTAAAGCCCATTAGATAATTATCTAGTGCTGTGCTGTATTGCTGATTGGCGATAGCCATATCCCCAATCGCCGTGTAAGCCAATCTTTGCATGCCGACGTTGTTTATTGCTTGTGCTTGGCTTAGCGCTTTTTGATACCCAGCAAGCGCCAAATCAGTCTCTTTAGCCGCCTTGTGGGCATTAGCAGCTAAAAATATAGCTACCGTTTTATCTAGGCCATCCCTTGAGTTTCGTTCGGCCAATTCAAATGTACGGATAGCATTTTTATAATCCCCACCGGCATGGTATGCCCGACCTTGGCAAAGCAAGGCCTCCTTGTCCCCACTGTTGGCAGATAACATTTTCTTCGCATACGCAATAGCAGCCACTGAATTACCATTTTCCAGCAACTTATTACAGCCTTGCACCGTTAAATTTTCAGCCGATATTTCATTACAAAACAATAAGATAAATGTTGTAATTAAGGTTTTTTGTAGCTTCATTGTGATAATTACCTTTGCATTTATTGATCGGCCAAGAGCTGCATTAAGCCGACTTCATCCAATATGGTTAATTCCAGTATTTTTGCTTGTTCTAGCTTGTTGCCGGCTTCAGTGCCTGCAATGACGTAATCTGTTTTTTTGGACACACTGCCGCTCACTTTAGCCCCCCTAGCCTCTATTAGTTCCTTTGCTTTATCTCGACTAAGCATGCTTAATGTCCCGGTTAATACAAATGTTTTTCCAGCCAGACGGCTTAGCTCGTTTCGATTGCTATCGCTGTCTGGCCAATGCAGGCCGGCATCAAGCAACTGTTTGATAACGGCTTGATTATGGGCTTCGGCGAAAAAGTTCCTTATGGAATCTGCAACGATAGGACCCACATCGCTAACCGCTAATAAATCCTCATGGCTTGCCTGCATTAATTTGTTTAAATTGGCAAAGTGCCTAGCTAAATCTTTTGCCGTGGCCTCACCAACGTTACGCATGCCTAATGCATAGATAAATCGAGATAAGCTGGTGGACTTACTTTTATTTAGGGCTTGTAGCAAATTCTGAGCCGACTTGGTGGCCATGCGATCCAGATTGGATAGCGTTAGCAAATCTAATTGGTATATATCTGCCAGCGTATGGACCAGCCCGGCATCGACCAACTGCTCTACCAGCTTCTCGCCCAAGCCTTCAATGTCCATGGCGCGCCTAGAGGCAAAATGCACGATGGCTTGCTTACGCTGTGCCGGACAAAACAATCCCCCACTGCAACGGGCAACCGCTTCATCTACTTGCTTAACTATGTGGGAGCCGCAATCTGGGCATAACACAGGCATTTCAAAGCGCCTTGCACTTATTGGGCGCCTTTCTTTAAGTACGCTAACCACTTCTGGAATCACGTCCCCTGCCCTGCGCACGCTCACTGTATCGCCTATATACACGTCTTTGCGCCTAACTTCGTCTTCATTGTGTAAGGTGGCGTTGGTGACCGTGACCCCACCTACCGACACTGGCGACAGCCTTGCCACTGGGGTTATGGCCCCTGTCCTACCAACCTGCACGGTAATATCTTCAACAACGGTAAGCGCCTCTTGTGCCGGAAATTTATGTGCGATGGCCCAGCGCGGTGCGCGCGATACAAACCCCAGCTCATCTTGCAGTTTAAATTGATTAACCTTGTAAACCACACCGTCAATATCAAAGGCCAATCCATCACGCAATAGCGCCATTCTTTGGTAATAGGCTTGCAAGCCAGGCAGGCCAGTGACTACAGCACGCACATGACTTACTGGAAATTGCAATCCAGCAAGGTAATCCATGGCCTCGCTATGACTGGCTATGGTTGGTATGCCGTGGGCCACACCTAGACCATAGGCAAAAAAACTTAATGGTCTAGTGGCGGTTATTTTTGCATCCAATTGACGCAAGCTGCCAGCCGCTGCATTTCTTGGATTGGCAAAGGGTTTATCACCCTTGGCTAATTGCATGGCATTTAATTTTTCAAAATCCCGTTTAAGCATTAGCACTTCACCTCGCACTTCCAATAGCGCGGGGGGGGTTAGGCAATTTAAGCGCATGGGGATACTACGTAGGGTACGCAAATTGTGCGTCACATCTTCACCCGTGTAACCATCCCCACGTGTCGCGCCTTGCTTGAATAGTCCGTTTTCATAACTTAAGGTAATGGCCAATCCATCAAATTTTGGCTCAACCGCGTATTCAACTTGATCGCAATCCAAGCCTTCACGTACACGCTTGTCAAACGCCTCAAGCTCTTGATCTTCAAAGGCGTTATTAAGGGATAACATGGCTTGCTTATGGCTAATGCTAGCAAAGGCATTGCTTGCCGTGCCACTAACGCGTTGGGTTGGAGAGTCGGCTGTCACCAGTTCGGGATGGGCTTGCTCAAGCGCTCGCAATGCCTTGAACAGCCTATCGTACTCACTGTCTGGCACAGAGGGCGCGTCTAAAACATAATACTCATAGTCGTATTGCTCTAGGCTGCGCCTTAATTGCTGGTATTCTTGGATCACATCGTCCGATGCCAACCCTGTGCTTACGAGACTTTCGAATAATAAACCTTGTTGCTCACTGCGGCTCATTTATGAAAATA
Organism: uncultured Methylotenera sp.; assembly: GCA_964400215.1. GTDB lineage: Bacteria > Pseudomonadota > Gammaproteobacteria > Burkholderiales > Methylophilaceae > Methylotenera. Next base: position 476,437 of record CAYNSY010000001.1, read on the forward strand.
ACCTAAGCGCCGCCTCGGAGCCAGGCTCAATGTCTCTCGCTATCATGGCCTCTTGTATGGAATGAAGTTGTTGAAAAATTTGCTCAATTTGTAGGTCGGTTAAAATTTTATTATTGGCATCTAATAGCTGACCATTCAGCTCAGTTGCCAACAACTTAGCCACTTTAACCATGTGCTTAAAGGCTGATGCGCAGTCATCAACACGGGGTATATCCAACTGAAAAGTGGCGTTTTTAATGACGATATCGCTGGCATCATTACGGCCAGCAAGCTGATGTTCGGTATTAAAAATAATGAAGGAAGGCTTAGCACTTATGGCATTACTGGCTTGCAAGTAGCCAGCATCATTGGCTTCCACGCCTTGCGCCTGGGCTAATACTCTTAATTGAGCTGCTGAAAAAGCGCCGTCTTCGCCGTGACTTAAATGAAAGCCCACTGTTTTATCTACCGCTATGCAAAATGCATCCAGCTCACTTGCTTGTGACTGTATGGCATCAATATCTTGCCACTCTATGTCCGCATTGATTTTTAAGGCGAAATCCGTCACGGCTAGCTGAAAACGGCTTAAGCTACTACGCGATACCGCGCCTCCTCTATCAGCCAATTGCATGCTGCATGCCACTCTAATTACCGCTTGATGGTCGGCTTCGTCTATTTCATTTAGTAAATGCCAAACATTAGCTTTGTCTAGCACGTGGATAAAAAATGGCTTATCGAGCCCATCAAATAAGCCGTGCGCGGCTTCATTTAATATCGACACGGTTGATTGTTTGGCAAGGTATAACAAAGCCGTTGTGTCTATATTATGTTTCAACATAGCTGGCAAGCTGGCACTGATAACTGGCGTGGCTGGCTCAGCGCTGGAATGGTCCTCCAAATCTGTTTCCAGGCCGTCTTCTTCCAACTGTACTAATGCAGGACCTTCTTCTACAGGGTCTTCTTCGCCATCGAGCTTGATTTGCACATTGATTGTAAAATTATCCGCATCTTGTGCATCATCGAAATGAACAGGGTCATCGTCAAGGTCTTGCCTAGCTTGAACCTGCTGCTCACTTACAGTTACAGGGCCAGATTCTGGCAGCAATGCATCATTTTTTTCCTCACTAAAATGACTCTGTGCCTGACGATGAAAACGCCTTTCCTGCCACCAATTAAGTATCAATACCGCCAGTATTATCAACGCGCCTATGGCTATTAATGCTATTTGCAAATCACTCATATCAGCTTAACTTTCAATTGGTTTAGTTTGAAATGTGGCTAGGCAAACTCTGCGGCATGCATCATTTGAGCCGCCGCGTCCATATCCACCTCAACAATGCGCGAAACACCGGATTCCTGCATGGTAACACCGATCAATTGCTGCGCCATTTCCATGGTTATTTTATTATGACTGACGTATAAAAACTGTGTTTTTTCAGACATTTTTTTTACCATTTCACAAAATCGCTCAGTGTTGCTGTCATCCAAGGGGGCATCCACTTCATCCATTAAGCAAAATGGTGCGGGGTTTAACCTAAACAAAGCAAAAACTAAGGCCAGTGCCGTGAGGGCTTTTTCGCCACCAGAAAGCAAGTGTATGGTGCTGTTCTTTTTCCCTGGTGGCTGGGCGAAAACTTGCAAACCGGTATCCAGTATCTCATCGCCCAGTAAAGCCAAGCCGGCCTGTCCACCACCAAATAAAGTGACAAATAAATCATTGAAATGCCTATTGGCTAATTCAAACGTGTCTTGTAAACGGCTTCTGGTATCTTTGTCTATTTTACGTATGGCATCTTCCAAGGTTTCAATGGCTTCTTTGAGATCATTGGATTGGCTCGCTAGGTATTGCCTACGCGTTTGCTCTGCGTCTAACTCTTGTATGGCCGCCAAATTAACAGCCCCCAAATCGTCTATGGCCAATTGTGTTTGCACGCATATTTTTTCCAATTCAGCCACTTTCATTACACTCTTGCTGGCTAACGCGGCGTCCAAGTGCTGATTTAACTGCTGCTCAGGCAGCCCGCAAGCATCAAGCTCGGCTTGACATTGCTCGAAGTTCAGTCTGGCCTCCTGCTCACCTAATCGACTCGCTTCTAACTTGTCACGCATAGGATGAAGTGACTGCTCATCTTGCATACGCTCGCGCTCCTGCTGTTGCAGCGCAGCTTCGCTAACACTCATGCTGTTTCTGGCATCAATCAGGGTTTGTTCTTGCTTTTGTTTTTCATTAACGGCCTCTTGCAAGCTTGCTTTTAAAGCATCCAAGGCAATGCCGGCAAGGCTGGCTGCCGCACTATCTTGCGCGGATTTTATGCTAGAATTTTCTTCAAAAATTACATTAATTTTATTTTCTAACTCTATGATTTCATTTGAAACAAGACGCATAGAGAAATTTAACTCTTGGTGCATTTTCTCCATTACATGCAATTCTTCGCGAGCTTGATTAAGGGAAAATTCTGCATTTTTCTTAGCCAATTCAGCCTCATTTTTGGCTTGCTGCAATAGCGGCAGATTGGATGATTTAGCAAGCAAGGCTTGCTCTTTATCTGTTATTTCCGCAGCCAATAAGGCCAATTTTTCGCTAGAATTAAGCCGTTCAGCCGCTAAAGCACTTTGTTTTTGGAGATTGTTCAGCTGCATTTGTTGCTGTTGCTGCAAATGCAAGTTCATTTGGTGGGCATGCTGAATAGCCAACTTTAATTCTTGGGCAAGCAAATTCTGCTGGGTTTTTGCCTCCTGCAAATCTGTTTCCGTTTGCCGTAATGCTGCTTGAGCCTTGGCCAAGGCAGTTTGTGCATGGGGCAACTTTTCCTCTAGCGCTTGCAGTTGTGCTTGCCGCTCCAATACGCCGTGCAACATTGACTGCGTCGCAAAGTAACTTACGCTATGCCTATCGTATATGTCACCCTGCTTATTCACCAAATATTCGCCTTTTAGCAAGGATAGCCTTGCCTGTTCAGCATCAGCACCCTCTTCCAACAAATAAAAGTCGCTTAGCCAATCCTGCAAAACGGCTTCTTGTTTAGGCGCAACATTAGTAATAATGGAATAAAGCCTAGCTCGATCAGACGCATGCACTTTCTCGCTAACAGGCTCGCCATCAAACACCAGGGTTAAAGCGGCGGGCGGGCGTTCCAAGGCGTGCAATGCATCCGTAGAAATGGCGTTTAGCTTAGCCCCAAGCACCGCCTCCAGCGCGGTTTCCCAGCCCGATTTCACGCTAACTGATTGCCAGATGCGTGATTTGCCCTGTAAACCTGCGCTACTTAGCCAGCGACTTAAGCCCTCCTCGTCGTTAGCGTTATTGATTGATTGCTGAATTTTGCCTAAGGACCGATGCTCAGACTCCAAGATGTTTAAATCGCGCTGAGCCGATAGCTGAGCCTCGTTATGCAGCTTAACTTCAGCGCTTAATTTATTTTCTTTTGCTAAGCCAGCGGCTACTTTGGCCTCCAATTTAGCGATACTGGCATGCACTTCCTGCAACTCGGCTTGCTGCGCCTCCAATAGCCCATCCTCGCATAACTCGATTGCAGCCAAGGCCAAACTTAATTTCTCTACATGCTGGCTAATGTCAGCTGCGGTGCGCTTTGCATAGTCAATATGGTTTTGTTCAGATTGCAGATATCGACTCTCATCAAGCACATTGGCCAACGCCACTTCTAAGGCATTTTGCTTGGCTTGAAACTGCGTTAATAGCAAAGGCATAGCATCTGCCGCTTGCTGATTGGCTTTTTCTGACAAGGCAATGCGATTTTGCTCAAGCACCAACTTGGCTTTTGCACTTGATAAATCGTTTTGCAGCTGTGTTGTTTGGGTATTATTTTTCTCTAGCTGCGTCGCCAACTGATTAAGCTGGGCATGCATACGGTCTTGGGCTTCTTGGGTATTTTTTAGCTGATTCTCAACCTTAGCCAGCTCAGAATTGGCTTGGTAATAGGCGGCCTGGGCCTGATTCACCGCCTCAACGAAATGAATATTTTCTTGCCTAGCCAATTCTAAGTTTCGCTCTTTATTACGCAAACCGGCCATTTGAGCCTCAAGGTCCTGTGCCAATTGCTGCACCTGCCTCTTGGTTTTTTCCCAATGGGCGCTGGCCTCACGTTTTTTTAATGCCCAAACTAAAGCTGAATTTAGCTTAAGCATGGCTTGCAAACCTTTATGCTTCTCAGCGACCACGGCTTGAGATTGCAGCCTAGCAATCTGCTTATCCAACTCCTGCAAAATGTCTTCTACCCGAATTAAATTTTCGCGGGTGTCACGTAAGCGCAGCTCAGTTTCTCGTCGTCTTTCCTTGTATTTACTGATGCCGGCCGCTTCTTCCAATATGATACGCAGCTCTTCAGGCCTAGCCTCCACAATCCGGTTGATGGTATTTTGACCGATAATTGCGTATGCGCGGCCTCCTAGCCCCGTGCCTAAAAACAAGTCAGCCACATCGCGACGACGCACCAATGTATTGTTGATGTAATAGGATGAGCCCTTGTCGCGTTCAATAACCCGCTTGACTGAAATTTCCGCGTATTGACTCCATTCACCGGCTGCTCCGCCCAAGCTGTTATCAAAAACCAGCTCAACGCTGGCTCGTGATATGGGTTTGCGTGTCGCAGAACCGTTAAAAATAACGGCATCCATGCTGTCACCACGCATTTCCTTTGCGGATGATTCACCCAACACCCAACGCACCGATTCCATTACATTCGATTTACCACAGCCATTTGGCCCAACCACACCCATACGCTGACCGTGTATGTGCAAGGTAGTCGGATCGACAAAAGACTTAAAGCCGGCAAGTTTTAGTTGGATTAAACGCAAATTAAGTGGCTTTTCGATTATTCATTACGAGTGAAAATGGCTAAGTATCGGAATTATTTAATTTAAGCTAAATTTTTATAGGATTTTACTTAGATAGTATAATAACTTTTTTTTAGCAAAAACACCTTATGAGCTCACAATCCATAGGCACAAAACCCACTGTTTTGGCCTCGAAAAATTTAGAAACGTTTGAAAGCCCGAATACAAGCCGTGATTTCCACATACACATGGAAATACCTGAATTCACTTGTTTGTGCCCAAAAACTGGTCAACCTGATTTTGCCGTTATCTACCTAGACTACATCCCGGATAAAATCTGTGTGGAACTCAAGAGCTTGAAGCTTTACATGTGGTCATTCCGAGATGAAGGCTGTTTTCACGAAGCCGTTACCAATCGCATTTTAGATGATTTGGTGCAAGCAACCCAACCAAGGTTTATGCGTGTTACTGCTAAATTCTATGTGCGCGGTGGCATCTTTACCAATGTAGTGGCAGAGCACCGCAAGCCTGGTTGGCAGGCTGCAACGCGCGTTGATTTAACTCAGTTTGATGCACAACTAAATACCCGCGGTTAATATTTGCTGCTGGCCAAATTGATTGCAGCGCTAAAAGCAAGCTTAGCGCTAAAATTTAGCAGCAATCTAATGAAAATCATTGACAATCCATCGGCCCGTCATTAATATGGCGCCTCGCTGATAGCTGATGTAAAACAACAGCGAATAAATGTAGGTACAGGGGGTATAGCTCAGCTGGGAGAGCGCTTGCATGGCATGCAAGAGGTCAGCGGTTCGATCCCGCTTATCTCCACCAATAACACTGCAATACTAGGGTGTTTTGTAGTAAAATATTGCACTTGTAATGATTGCATAATTCTTAGGTCCCCATCGTCTAGAGGCCTAGGACACCTCCCTTTCACGGAGGCGACCCGGGTTCGAATCCCGGTGGGGACGCCAACTAATCGATTGAACAATCGCTTAAAATGGCAATGTAACACCTAGCGTATCACGTCGCTGATGCCTTTCTTCTCTTACTAGTTAGATCGCAAAGGATCTAGCAGCCAAGACAATCCGTTATGATCTATCTCTTGCATTAAGGCCAGCAATCGCCCTATCTCGCCCTTGGGGAAACCGACCCTAGCATACCAATTCAAATAATGCCCTGGCAAATCAGCTATATAGCGTCCTTTGTATTTGCCGTAGGGCATCACGGTATTTAAAACTCGCAGCAAATCATCCTGATTCATAGCGCTCAATTTGCCCTTAGTTTTTGATATTGAAAGTGCATTATTCTTTCCTTAAAAACCCAATATTACTGTAAAATTTGTTTCTAAAATAAATCCGATTGAAATGCGCATGCCTAATTCTGGATTTTGAAAAGCTAAAGCCTGTCTTACACAGGCTTTTTTCTTGACATACGGCAAACTCAATCAAGCAAGTATTAATTAAAAAGCCCTTTAAATTTAATGACAACTGTAAATAAAGTCGATGTTCTATTGGTAGGCAGTGGCGTAATGAGCGCCACCTTGGCTAGCCTGCTGTCCGAATTAGATAGCACGCTTAGCATGACCATGGTGGAGCGCCTACCGAGCATTGCCGCTGAAAGTACAGATGCAAAAAATAATGCCGGGACTGGCCATGCGGGCTATTGCGAATTAAATTACACGCCAGCAAGCGCTAATGGTCAGATTGAAATTAAACGCGCTTTATCCATTAATGCCGCCTTTGAAACCAGCTTGCAGTTTTGGTCCTACCTGATAGAGGCAGGTCAATTACCCTCCCCCAAGAATTTCATCAACCCCACACCACACCTGAGTTTTGTATGGGGAGAAGACGATGTTAATTTTCTGCGTAAACGCTACGATTTATTAAAAACACACCATTTGTTTGCAGACATGGAGTACAGCGAGGATCCGACCGTTATTAGCCGTTGGATGCCATTAGTCATGCAAAACAGAGACCCCAAACAGAAGGTTGCTGCAACGCGAGTAGCCTATGGTAGCGACGTTGACTTTGGCAGCTTAACGCGTAGCTTTGTTAACAATTTAACCAAGAAACCCAACTTTAAACTCAAGTTAAATAGCGAAGTGAGGGGCCTGAAGCAACTAGACAATGGTCGCTGGCAGCTCAAGGTAGTCAATCTTAAAACCAAAAAAGCACAGTTGTTTGATGCAGGCTTTGTATTTTTAGGTGCCGGCGGCGGTGCTTTAAAGCTATTGCAAAAATCTGGCGTGCCTGAAAGCAATGGCTATGGAGGTTTTCCTGTTAGCGGGCAGTGGCTGGTATGCGACAAACCCGAACTTGTAGCGCAACACAAATCGAAAGTCTACGGCAAAGCTGCGCTCGGCGCACCGCCGATGTCCGTGCCTCATTTAGACATACGCTTGATAGACGGCAAGCCGGCTTTACTGTTTGGCCCATACGCTGGGTTTACCACTAAATTTTTAAACCAAGGTTCCTACTTGGATTTAATTAAATCCGTTAAACCAGGCAACATTAAACCCATGCTTAAAGTGGGTAAGCAACACACCGATTTAACGCGCTACCTTATCGTCGAAGCGATGAAAACGCACACTTCAAAATTAGCCGTTTTACGGCAGTTTTATCCAGATGCCATCAAAGCTGACTGGCGTTTAGAAAATGCTGGGAAACGAGTGCAAATCATCAAGAAATGCGATGAAAAAGGCGGAAAACTGGAATTTGGTACTGAAATTGTCGCCGCGAAAGACGGCACTATTGCCGCCTTACTGGGCGCTTCGCCCGGCGCATCCGTGGCCGTACAAACCATGCTGGATGTGCTAGAACGGTGCTTTAGCCAGCAGCTAGAAAGCACCGATTGGCAGAACAAGATACGATTGCTGATTCCCAGCTATAAGCAGTCGTTGATAGACGATCCAGAACTGCTCAAAGCCGTGCGTCAGCGCACTTTAACAACGCTAAAATTACACGCTTAAGCCCAAGCTAAGCAGCAAGACTGCGTTGACGCCTGGCCTCGTATAAACAAATACCGCTAGCCACACTCACGTTTAAGCTTTCCACTGAACCAAACATAGGGATGGTCACCAGCGCGTCACAGTTTTCGGCTGTTAAACGGCGTATACCGTCCCCCTCTGCCCCCAATACAATGGCAATAGGACCGTCCAGTTTGGTATTAAGCAAGCTGGATGGCGCATCCATAGTTGTGCCCACCACAAACACACCGGCTTCTTTGAGCTCACGTATGGTTCTTGCTAAGTTAGTAACGGCTATAAATGGTATGGTTTCAGCAGCGCCACTGGCCACCTTGCGCACAGTCGCATTCAAACCAACCGCACGGTCTTTTGGCGCAATCACAGCATGCACTCCCATGGCGTCAGCCACCCGCAAGCAGGCGCCTAGATTGTGTGGATCTTCAACACCGTCCAAGATTAAGAAAAATGGTGCCTCATTTAAATCCGACTCCAAGATGTCATGGATGTCTTTATAGGGGATAGGTGTATCTACCACACGTGCAATTACGCCTTGATGACGACCATTCATACCGGCCATGCCATCCAAGCGACTACGCTCAACTTCCATGGTTCGGACGCCGAAAGACTCTGCCATTTTCAGCAAGTCCTTCATACGTGCATCCACCCTATCTCTATCAATTAAAATTTCTTGCACACTTGCGCTGTGTTGACGCAAACGACTTAGTACAGCATGGAAGCCAAATAATATGCGGGCATCACTCATTTTTTCACCTTAAATTTAATCATTAACGTTTGCTTGTTCTTTTATGACTTTTCTTAGACTTAGTCGGTTTTGCTGGATTGTTAAAAACCGAGCCCGTAGCAAATTTAGCTTTAGAGGCTTTTGATTTAGCACTGGCTTTGCTCGCAGTTGGCTTAGGCGCCGACTCAGATTGACGCGGCCTTTTAAGCAGAGAGCCCTCAACCATTGTATCAACAGTCGTATCTAATGATTTGTTTTTATTCACTAAAGAAAAATCGATTTTTGTTGTTTCCAAATCCACTCGGGCCACCTTAATGGTCAACCTATCACCCAATTGATAACGAACACCGGTGCGCTCACCAGCCATTTCATGACGGGCTTTATCGTAATGGAAGTAATCATTGCCAAGCTCGGTAACGTGCAACAAGCCTTCTACGTATACACCATCCAATGCAACAAATAAACCAAAACTGGTGACACCTGCGACTGTGCCTTCAAATACCTCGCCAATTTTGTCCTGCATATAGAAACATTTAAGCCAATTGGTCACGTCGCGCGTGGCGTCATCAGCCCGGCGCTCAGTCATTGAGCATTGCATGCCCAACTCACTCCAATCACCCGGCTTGTAGGTGTCCCCATTCAAAACTGCTTTAATAGCTCTATGTATCAAGAGATCAGGGTAGCGACGTATAGGCGAGGTAAAGTGCGCGTAGGCTTCATAAGCTAAACCAAAATGGCCTAAATTATCTGGACTGTAAACCGCTTGCTGCATGGATCTTAGCAATACGGTTTGCAACAATTGCGCATCCGGTCTAGGCCTAATCTTATCTAACAGTTTGCCGTAATCTTTAGCATGCGGCTTGTCACCGCCACCCACGCCAAATCCAAATTCGGCCATAAAAGTACGTAATAATTCTAACTTCTCAGGCGTAGGCCCCTCATGTACCCTATACAAAGCAGCATGTTCATGCGCATTCAAGAAATCTGCCGCACAAACATTGGCAGCCAACATGCACTCTTCAATCAGCTTGTGCGCCTCATTCCTATGGCTAGGCACGATGCTATCAATTTTGCCATTATCATTAAACACCATGACAGTTTCTGACGTTTCGAACTCAATGGCGCCACGCTTTTCACGCTGCATGAGCATCAACTTATAAACAGCTTCTAAATGCTTTAGGTGCGGCGTAAGCCACGCATATTCTTGTGCTAACTCACCTTGTGGATTTTGCAGTATTTCATGCACTTGCGTGTATGTCATACGCGCTTTAGAACGCATCACCGATGGGTAAAATTTGTATTGCTTAACGATGCCCAGTCCGTCGACTTGCATGTCACAAATCATACACAGCCGCTCAACATCGGGATTCAGTGAGCACAAGCCATTTGACAATGCCTCAGGCAGCATGGGTATAACACGGCGTGGAAAATACACCGAATTACCACGATCAAATGCGCCTTTATCAAGCGCATCTTTAGGCTTCACGTAAAAACTCACGTCCGCAATCGCCACTACCAAACGCCAGCCCTTGCCTTGGGGCTCCGCAAATACAGCATCATCAAAATCGCGCGCTGTTTCACCGTCTATGGTAATCAGTGGCATTTCACGGCAATCAATACGCTGCTTGTAATCGCTAGCTTGCACTAGTTTTGGATAGGATTCCGCCAGCGCAATGGCTTCCGGACTAAATTCATGCGGCAAATTATGCTTACGTAAGGCAATCTCTATTTCCATGCCACTGTCAGCGTAGTTACCAAGAATTTCGACAACTTTACCCATGGGTTGGGCGTGCGAGGAAGGCTGTTCGGTCAGTTCCACCATCACCACCTGGCCGGCCTTGGCGTTCATGTCCAAATGGTAAGGTATCAATATATCCAAATTAATACGCTTGTCTTCAGCAGCCACTATCGTTACGCCTGTGGTATGAATCACTCGGCCAACTAATTTCTGCGTGCGACGTTCCAGCACCTCAACCAATTTACCTTCAGGCCTGCCACGTCTATCCAAGCCACTCATTCTAACCATGGCCCTGTCACCGTGCATGACTTGCGCCATCTCTTTAGGGCTTAAAAACAAATCCTCGCCATTGCATTTCGTTTTATCATCAGGAATCAAGAACCCAAATCCATCTGGATGGCCTTGCACTACCCCAGCAATTAAATCCAGCTTATCGGCTATGCACAAAGCGCCTTTTCTATTCTTGATAATTTGGCCTTCACGCTCCATTGCATTTAGGCGCCGATTGAAAATTTCACGCTCATCATCGGCAATAGCCAGTAAACGGTATAACTCCTCAACGCTCAATGGTGCGCCCTGATCAGCCATGAAGCTCAGTATCATCTCTCGACTTGGGAGCGGCGTTTCATAGCGACTGGCCTCTCTAGCCGCGTGAGGGTCTTTGGGCCTTTTATTAAACTGCATTTTTTTTGTCATTGACAAAGCTTACCTTTACTATAGAATCCGTCGCCCTTATAACCCGATAAAGCACTGTTGCGCCGTTTAATGCTCATTCTACCTCATACATCGAGACGTCCATGCCACAAAACATGCAATTTGACTTAAGCGCAGAGTACATAGAATTATGCAACCTATTGAAATTGCTAGGCCTAGCAGATAGCGGTGGGCGCGGGAAGGCTATGGTGGCAGAGGGATTGGTTAAGGTAGATGGGTTAATTGAACACAGAAAAACCGCCAAAATTCGCAGCGGTCAAACAGTCTCCGTGGGCACTTGTAACATTAAAGTTATCTAAAATTTCAGCCCAATACTGCAATAAAAACCAATATTACAAAACTATGGATGGCTAAATTGCTCAGCCACCCTGCACTGTCTTAGTAGGTGCGTTTTCTTGGCGTATAGGTTGCGCCACCTGATTCAATGTGCCTAAATGTGATGCGGCCATTGTTGATGTCGTATGGCGATAATTCCAAAGTAACCTTATCACCCGCCAAAATACGAATGTGATTTTTTTTCATTTTACCGCCAGTGTAGGCAATCAATTTGTGGCCATTATCCAAAGTCACACGGTAGCGTGAATCTGGCAAGATCTCCATTACCACACCATTCATTTCAATCAATTCTTCTTTAGCCAATACCTATCTCCAGTTTAATTTGCCAGCCTATGTTTGAGCCTTTTGCACTCACGTCTACCATTAGGCCTGCGGTGTTAACCGAACGCATCAACACCATGTATCGCGCGCATTATATGCTCGCCCTATCTGTTTGGCAATAAATCAACATAACTAAATGATTTATAAAGGGCTAAATCCATCTCATGGTACATTTGAGCAATCCATTGGAAAATAATGCTTGACAGGATTAGCGTTTCCCCGTAAAAAGCAATTTAGGCGTTTGGTTGTTTAATTTGGTTACGTTCTAAAGACTAATTATTTGTTAAAAACCCATTCATTTAGGGTGCCTCCCTTTTTTAAAGTATGGAATAAGATATGGCTACAGGTTTAGTTAAATGGTTTAATGATTCAAAAGGTTTTGGTTTCATTACTCCTGATGCAGGCGGCGACGATTTATTCGCGCATTTCTCAGCAATCGTTGATAGCGGTTACAAAAGCTTGAAAGAAAATGATCGCGTAAGTTTCGATGTAACAGACGGACCAAAAGGTAAACAAGCTTCTAACATTCAGAAGGTTTAATCACCAAGAATCCAAAAAAATGGCCCTTAATTGGGTCATTTTTTTGCCCACAATTTATCCAAACTGCTATTAGCAATTGATTTTATGAGCATTACCGAGTTAATTGGCTACTTTGCCGCATTCTTAACAAGCTTGGCGTTTGTGCCTCAAGCCCACCATTCATGGAAGACCAGGGATTTGTCTGGGGTGTCGCTGCCCATGTACGGCCTGTTTAGCCTAGGCGTGCTGGCCTGGTTGATCTATGGCATTATGATCGATAGCTGGCCTATCATTGCAGCCAACGGCTTGACACTCATTCTAGCTTGCATTGTGCTTTACTTAAAAATAAGCCAAAAAGAACACTGAATTTCAGCGCACTATTTTTCTAGCGCATACACCACAATATTGTCACCCGCCGTATAGCCAAATATGGCATTACCGCCGGCAGCTACAGCGACGTATTGCACCCCATCAATCTGGTAGGTAATGGCCGGGGCATTAACCCCAGCATTCACCTTAGTTTGCCATAACAATGCCCCTGTATGGCTGTTGTATGCACTAAAGCTGCCATCGCCCTCGCCCATAAATAACAAACCAGCTTGTGTAGCAAGCAAGCCACCCATTAAGGGCTGAGCAGTTTTACGCTGCCACAGCATCTTGCCATTAATTAAATCTATCGCCGATAAAACACCCCACCTGTCATCCTTGGTCGGCTCGGAAGAGGCGTAGCGTATCGCTGGTGCACCATTTTTAGCCGGCTCTTCAACCAAGGTGTATTTGATAGGCGCATGTATGCCTGCGACGTAAGCAATTTGATGCCTTTCATCCAGGGCGCTAGGGCTCCAATTCGACCCACCTAAAATACCGGGATAAAGCACCGTGCCTTCTTTGCTGGCTTTGGCAAATAAATTTTTCTGTGGAACAAAGGCCTCGGACTTCATCAACAATTTACCGGTCGCCCTGTCGTTTACGAAATACCAGCCAGTTTTACTGGCTTGCCCAACGGCAGGAATACTTAAACCATTGCTTTTATAATCAAACAAGACCGGTGGACTGGCCAAATCATAGCCCCATACATCATGTGGCACTTGCTGATAATGCCATTTGATTTTTCCCGTTTCCGTATCCAAAGCCACCAAGGAAACCGTATAAAGATTATCGCCAGGCCGTGAAATGTCATTCATTTGCGGCGATGGGTTGCCCGTTCCGAAAAAAAGTGTGTGCGTTTTAGCATCAATGGCTGGTGTACTCCATGCTGAGCCACCGCCGTAACGCCAAGCGTCTTTATTGTTTTTTACATTGGCTTTTTCTGCCGCTATGTCGCGGTTTAATGAAATACCATCCGACGTGGTTTGTACAAAATCGCCCTCCCAGCCTTGGCTAGGTATGGTGTCAAACTGCCAAATACGCTGGCCATGTTTAATGTCGTAAGCGGCTAAAAACCCAGGCCGGCCGTAACGACCATCCACACCCACCACCGCCCCTAAGGGTGCAGATTCAGTGGGCGCATCCAAATGCAAACCGTAGCCTACGCCAGTGATACCAACAATGACCTTGCCATTAAAAACAACCGGCGCCATGGCTATACCGACACCGGTTGCACCATAGGCATTTTTACCGCTTTTTGCATCCGCTTTACTTAAGGAAGCCATGTTCTCCGTCACCCCAGTGTCGTCAGCAACATCCACATCCCAAATTTTCTTCCCTGTTTTCGCATCCAAGGCAATTAAACGTGCATCCACCGTGCCAATAAAAACCTTGCCATCGCTGACGGCAACCCCCCTATTTGCTGGACCACAACACATTTTCCAATCGGCCTTGCGCACATGCTCATAGCGCCATAACTGCCGACCGGTTTTTGCATCAAGCGCCAACACATGGTTATAAGGCAAGGCAACATACATAACACCGGCCGAAACGATAGGCGTAGCTTGAAAGCTGGCCACTACCCCACTTTTAAATTGCCAGGCTAATTTAAGGCGATTAACGTTATCTTGATTTATTTGCGTTAATGGTGACATGCGTTGGTTGCTGTAATCGCCGCCAAAACTAGGCCAATCTAAACGTTTGTTAGCGCCATGATCAAGCACTGGAAGCTTAGCGCAAGCAAGCAGCACCAAACCGATAAGCATGATGTACCGCTTATTGCTAACTTTCATGATGTAGGCTAATTTCATAAACAAAGGCTCGAAAAAATTAAAGGTAAAATCCATTAAAGTATACAGATTTGTATATGGTGAACAAGTAAAAATTTTGCTATTCGCAGCTTAAGTCTATACTGCTTACATACAGCCAAAGGAAAATCTCATGAACGACAGCATACGGCGCTTACTTGATCAAATAACCGCCTTAGAGGACGATTTACGCAAAGCCTTAAGTGAACAGCCGTCTGGCGTATTTTTTCAAATTAAAGGCAAGCGGGTTGAGTTTGAGCATTCAATCAAACAAGCGCACAAACGCCTAAAACGAAATTTTTTTCACTGGCTGATCAGTGACAGGCCACAAAATTTGATTACCGGGCCTATTATTTATTCCATGATAGTGCCTTTACTGCTCACCGATTTATTTGTCAGTTTCTACCAAATGACTTGCTTCCCTATTTACGGCATTAAAAAAGTGCGGCGCGGCGATTACATCATTTTCGATAGGCAACACCTAAGCTACTTAAATTTCATAGAAAAATTTCATTGCAGCTATTGTGCCTATGGTAGCGGCATGATCTCCTACGTAAGCGAAATCATCGCCCGTACCGAACAGTATTTCTGCCCCATCAAGCATGCGCGAAAAATATTGGGTACCCACAAGCGTTATGCACGTTTTTTAGATTACGGCGAGGCTGAAAACTATCAAGCAAAACTGGAAAGCTACCGCCGCGCTTTATCCGATGCAGATTAGCAAATCTGCCACTATTTTTGCGAGAATGCCTATCGCCTGAAGCGCTATTTTAGCTCCGTATGCTATGCTGTCAGGCCTTTATACCTGAGCCCTGATCATGAGCGTAAGCGAAACCTTTATCCCCAGCAAAGATGCTTCTTTAGAATCATCCATCCGCACCTTACAAAGCAAATTGCTAGCCTTAGGTATAAACGTAGAAGAAAAATCCTGGCTCAATGAAATAGAGGGAATATGGTCGGTGCACGTCATTGATAAAGACTGCCCAAGGCTGTTCACCAATGGCAAAGGCGCCTCACAATTGGCGGCCAGAGCCAGTGCTTTGGGGGAGTATTTTGAGCGTTTAAGCACCAATTACTTTTGGACGCATTTTTATTTAGGTAGCAGCATCGCCAATAAAGACTTCGTCCATTACCCGAACGAACAATGGATTAAGCCCAAGGGTGACAAATGGCCAGCCGCATTGCTGACACCCAGCTTGCAAACCTATTACAACCCCGAAGGTGGTGCGCTTGCACAACAATTAATTGACCTCAATTCCGGCAATGCCGAGCGTGGTATATGCGCCATACCTTACCAGCGTCTAAGCGATGGTCTTAGCGTGTTATTCCCAGTTAATTTAATCGGCAATCTGTATGTCAGCAATGGCATGAGCGCAGGCAATACGCTCATGGAAGCACGCACGCAAGCCTTAGCCGAAATTTTTGAGCGCGACATTAAATTCCGCATCATACGTGAAGGCTTGTGCCTACCTGACGTACCCGAGGACGTGATCAATCGCTACCCGCGCATTGCAGCCGGCATTAAAGGACTGCGCGATGCGGGTTACGGCATTTTGGTCAAAGACGCTTCATTGGGCGGCCTATACCCGGTGATGAACGTCACCTTGCTGCACCCTGAAGATCAAGGTTGTTTCGCTAGTTTTGGCGCTCACCCTCGCTTTGAAGTGGCGCTGGAAAGAGCGCTAACCGAATTATTGCAAGGCCGTGCCATAAACAACTTAAACGGCTTTGTGTCGCCGGGCTTTGACATGGAAGAAATCGCCGACTCGCAAAATTTAGAAATTCATTTTGTCGATTCCAGTGGGGTCATCAGTTGGGAATTCTTACGCAGCACGCCAGACTTTGCTTTTGTGGACTGGAACTTCGGTACCAATACCGAGGAGGATTACCATTGGTGCGTTAACAGCATACACAACAGCGGTCATGATATTTACATCGCCGACTTCACCCACCTAGGCGTATACGCTTGCCGTATCCTAGTGCCGGGCATGAGTGAAATCTATCCGGTTGAAGAATTGCAATGGGAAAATAACAGCGTTGGTAATTTGATTCGACCCTATGCTATCAAGCTGCAATCCTTAACTAAAGACGAATCCGCCAACTTACTGGACACCTTATTGGACTTAGATTTAGCCGATGAATTACCGGTCACCACCTTAATCGGTTTATGCGCAGACCCAAACACCGCTTGGGTGGATTTACGCGTGGGCGAATTAAAAACGCTGGCGGCATTGGCCTGCAACAGCACGGACGACATACTGGATGGTTGCGCCTGGATTAGCCAATTTAACGAACTACCGACTGAGCGCGCCAAAGTTTACCGCTGCCTTGCAGACTTGGTACAAATTAAGCAGGAATTAAATCACCCGGACAGCGCATTATTTACCGCCAACCTAACACTGATGTATGGCGCCCCAACCTTAGCCCAAGCTGAATTGCTATTTAATCAAAGCGAGCAGTATTTCGGTTTAATTAATCTAGGCGACAACATGGAAGGCAGTCGCATGCACCAACAGTTATTGGCCGCCTACGGCAAGGTGTGGAAACGCTAAACATGCTAGCAGTCACGCACGCTCAGATTTCATGGCGAAACGGACTGGCCTACTCGGAACACTTTCAAGACGTCTATTACAACAGCGACAATGGCCTGCTAGAAAGCAATTATGTGTTTTTGCAGGCCAACCGCTTGGCTGAGCGTTGGTTAAACTACCCGGATCAGACCTTCACCATCGCCGAAACCGGCTTTGGTACAGGACTTAATTTTTTATTGGCAGTAAAAATGTGGCTGGCACTTGCACCAAAAGCGGCCAATTTGCATTTTATAAGCGCCGAAAAACACCCCTTAAATCTACATGACATGACCACAGCCAGTCAGCAATGGCCGGAACTGAAGGCATTGAGCGATGAGCTAATCAGCCATTACCCACAAGCGCTGCAAGAAATTAAGCTAAATTTATTCCAGGGGCGCGTACAGCTAAGCTTACTCCTAGGCGATGCCACTTGCGCATACCACCGTTTTAGGCAGCAAGCACCAAACAGCAAGGTCGACGCTTGGTTTCTGGATGGCTTTTCGCCGGCTAAAAATCCAGACATGTGGCAAACCTCACTGTTTCAGGAAATGGCCCTACTATCGACGCCATCCACCAGTTTTGCCACCTTCACCAGTGCCAGCGCCGTGCGACGCGAACTAATAGCGGCTGGTTTTAATGCCCACAAGCAAGCCGGCTTTGCCAAGAAACGTGAAATGCTCTATGGCCACTACGCAGGAGCAGCGCATGCCGCCTAAATCCGTACTCATCATAGGTGCTGGCATAGCCGGTTGTAGCAGCGCTTACGCCTTGGCAAGGCGCGGCATCAAGGTAACACTCGTCGATCAGCATAGCAGCATAGCCATGGAGGCTTCAGGCAACCCGCAGGCCATGCTCTACCCACGCTTAAGTGGCGATGACAGCGCCAGTCAATTCGCCCTGGCTGGCTACCTGTACAGCTTGGATTTGCTGAATGAGCTGCAACTGCAGGCTGACGACTTTCATGCCTGCGGCATGTTGCAACTTGGCTTTAATGACCGGGAATTGGCTAGATTGGAAAAAGTGCTGGCATGGCCGGACGCAGCCAAACACGTGCAATTTCTTAATCAAAACGAGGCCAGTCAAAAAGCCGGCATGGCCTTGCTGCACCCGGCCCTGTATTTTCCCCATGCTGCTTGGCTTAAGCCACAAGCCCTATGCCAAGCTTTAACAACGCATGAGAATATCACTGTAAAAACCTCAATAAAAATTAGTAAGCTATTGAAAAAAGACGGCTTATTTGAAGTTTATGCCGGCGATAGCTGCCTAGAAAAAAGCCCGGCCGTCGTGCTTGCCAATGCCAATCAAGCACAACACTTGGGTTTAGGCTTGCAGTTAAAAACCCATGCGGTTCGTGGCCAATTGAGCTTGCTTGGGGCCAGCCCAGTCAGCGCAAACCTGCAAACCATACTCTGCAGTGACGGTTATTTAAGCCCAGCCAGTCAAGGCCAGCACACCTTAGGCGCGAGCTTTTCTCAAGACGACTCAGGCGAATTGGACGAATTGGATCAGCTAGCCAATTTAAACAAACTAAACAGCTATGCCGAAGGCTTGTACGACAGCCTAAAAAACAATCTGCAGGGAGGCCGCGTTTCCTTTCGTTGTAGCAGCGGCGATTACTTTCCATTGTTAGGTGAATTGCTGGATCACCAAGCCGTCAGTGCGCAGCCTCCTAGGCCCAATGCCCACCCCGCAACCCTGCGCTGGACTGAAGGCTTGTATGTCAATCTGGCGCATGGCAGTCGAGGCTTTAGCAGTGCACCGTATTGCGGTGAAATACTGGCTGGATTAATTTGCCGCGAGAGCCTAACCACAGACCAAGCTACAAACCTAGCCATAGATCCAGCCATGCTCAGCCTACTCAACCCAAACCGTTTCTTATTACGCCAATTGGGCTTAAAAAAACTGGCACGCACCTTACCCACTGTCGCTGCAAGTGGCATGCAAGCGAGTTTAGGTTAAAATTAAAGCATGCCACACACCCACTATGCCCAAGCGCTAGCACTGTACCGCGGCGGTCAGCTAGATGCCGCCGAACACATGTTAAAAACCTTGCTCAGCCAACATGCTCAGCACCAGGACGCTTTGCATCTACTGGCTATACTGTGTTATGAAAGCAAGCGCATCGAGCAAGCCACCGTACATTTCCGTCAATTACTGCAGTACCAGCCTGACCAAGAACAAATACGCTTGGCCTTAGGCCATTGTTTAATGCAAAGTGGCAACCAAGCCCATGCACAAGGTCAATTTAAGCAAGCCGAACTGTGCTTTAGCGAAGCTTTGAGCTTGCAGCCCAAGGACGCCATGGACAAGGCGGCCTTGCATTACAACCTAGCCAACGCTAAACGTGAACTCGGCCAGCCCAAGGAAGCGGTGCAACATTACCAAGCAGCACTGCAATACGACCCCAATGATGCGGACACGCACAATAATTTAGGCAACGTGCAGCGCGAATTAGGCCAACTGGATCTGGCCATACAAAGTTACCAACGCGCCCTGCTGCTTAATCCTCAACTGCATCATGCCAAAGTGCACTTGGTGCACCAAAAACAACACGTTTGCGATTGGCAAGGCTTGCCTGAGCTAATAGCAGAAATACGCCACACCTTAGCGACAGAACCGCTGGCGCAAATATCACCGTTCGCCTTTTTAGCCATGCCCGGCACCACGGCTGAGGAGCAGATGCGCTGTGCGGATCAGTGGGTGGCACAGCGCTACGGGCGCTTGCTAGCACAAAACAGGCATAACCCGCTTAAGCACAGACAGGCTGAGGAAAGAGGTAGCAAGCTAAAACGCAAGTTAAGAATAGGTTATTTGTCCGCCGATTTTAGATTGCACCCATTGGCGTTTTTAATCACCGAATTGATAGAGCAACACGATCGCGACTTTTATGAAATTTACGCTTACTCGTATGGAAAAAATGATCAATCGAGCGCCAGGGTCCGCTTAGAAAAAGCGTTCGATCAATTTCACGACATCCAGCAGCTATCAGAAACGGAGGCCGCAAACACCATCAATCAGCATGCCATCGATATATTGGTGGATTTAAGCGGCTATACCCAAACCAGCCGCAGTGGCATCGTGGCTTTAAAACCGGCCATCATCCACGTCAATTGGCTGGGTTTCCCAGGCACCATGGGCCATAGCAGCTTGCCAGCTGAAGCCAAGCAGCCCTTATTTGACTACCTGATTAGTGATGCCTTTATCACCCCAGCCGACAGTGCTCAGCACTACGCAGAAAAATTAGCCTTATTACCCTGTTACCAAGCCAACGACAGTCAGCGCCCGCTGGCTAGCACGCCCTCCAGAGCAAGCTGCCAGCTGCCAGAAGACGCGTTTGTGTATTGCTGCTTTAACCAAACCTTTAAAATTACCCCCGAGGTCTTTGCCGTTTGGATGCGCTTATTGCAGGCGCAAGCCAATAGCGTGCTTTGGTTATTGGAGTGTAATCCTTGGGCCAAACAAAACTTAATTAAAGCAGCATTGGCTCAAGGGGTAGCGGCTAACAGGCTGGTGTTTGCCCCGCGTTTGAGCATAGCCGAACACCTTGCCCGGCACGTGCATGCCGATTTATTTCTAGACACCCTGCCTTACAACGCACACACCACCTGCAGCGATGCCTTGTGGATGGGCCTACCGGTATTAAGCTGCGTGGGACAGACTTTTTCTGCCCGTGTGGCCGGCAGCTTATTACACACAGCAGGCTTAACGGAATTGATTACTGACAACTTGGCAGACTACAAGAACCGTGCACGCTACTACGCGGAGCACCCTACTGCCTTGCAGCAGCTTAAACAAAAATTGCTAACTCAGCGGGCGACTTCACCTTTATTTGATACTGGCAGCTTTGCTCGCGCCCTAGAACACTGCTACCAAAACATGTGGCAAGATGGTTGAGCTAACTCTTTGAGCCAACACTGATTAAGCCGATTTAGCGGCAAATACCGCGGCCAGAACAATTAAGCCGCCACCCACCCACTCATTGATTGTCATGCTTTCATTGGCCAAATAATACGAAGCAATGGCGGCAACCACCAACTCGAATAAGAACACCACCGATGCGCGGGTCGCCGGTATCTTGGTCACGCCGTATTGCACCAACAGGGTCGCCGCTAATAGCAATAAAGCGATCAAGCCCATCACCAACCAATGGCTAGCAGTAAAAAAGTACGGGCTAGGCCAAGCCGAGAAACCAAATGGCATAAACAACAGACTGACCAGCAACACCCCCAACCAAACTGCAAACGACTTTGCACGCAAGCTCAAGTAAGCGGCTTGACGGGTCAATACATTGGTTAAGGAAAAGCCTATGCCAGACGATAAAGCCAGCCATTCCGCATTGTTTCTGGGCAAAGGCCAGGCGCTAAGCGCAGGATCATGAAGCATAATAAATGCGCCCAACAGGGCGATGACTATGGCTATATAGCCATTTCTATGGGTCTTTTCTTTCAAATAAAAGTGCGCCAGTATCAAGGTCCATAAAGGCGACAAATAAAACAGCAGCATCACGCGCATGACCTCACCATCGATCACGGCCAGCACATAAGCCAAATTAGTCCAACCTGCCACCAGCGCCAAATAGACTATGCTAAAAGGTTGTTGGAATAGGCCACGCCAATGCTTGGCAAAATACAAACCGGCCAATACCACGGTAATGGCGTAGGTGTAAAAGCTTGAGGCCACACCAGAGACGCCTAGATCCGCCATTAAGCGGTAAGGGTACCAGATGACGCCCCAACACAATGCGCCAAACAATAAACCGGATACGGCTAGGTAATGCCTGTCGTTAGCTTGCTCGGGGGCGGAGTGACTTTGCTGAGGATGGGTATGCATATGTTTTCTTAATGTACTAAAAGCCTAAGCAGATGCTATCAGCAAACAGCCGCAAGGGCTATGGGAAGTGCGCTAGGTATATTACAATAGCGGCCATGAATGCCAAGCTAAATTTACTGCAAGCCTACCCTTTTCAGCGCCTACGCGACTTATTCAAGGGCACTACTGCCAACCCAGCATACGCTCCCATCAATTTATCCATAGGCGAACCTAAACACGCCACGCCGTCCTTAGTAAAACAGGCCTTGGTGGATAATTTGGCGGGCTTAGCCAACTACCCTACCACGCTGGGTAGTCCAGCCCTGCGTGAGGCGATAGCACTATGGATAGCACGCCGTTACGGCATACCAGCCCTTAATCCAGAAACCGAAATATTACCCGTGACCGGCAGCCGCGAGGCGCTGTTTGCGTTTGCCCAGGTCATTGTCGATAGCAGCCTAAACAAACCGGTGGTAATTTCACCCAATCCGTTTTATCAAATTTACGAAGGCGCAGCCTTGCTGGCCGGCGCTGAACCGTATTTTTTAAACACCTTACCTGACAATCAGCATGCCATGGATTTTGCCAGCGTGCCCACTGAGGTTTTAAAACGCACCCAACTGGTTTATCTGTGCAGCCCAGGCAACCCCTCGGGCAAAGTCATGACGCTGGACCAGTGGCAAACGGTGTTCGATTTATCCGATCAATACGGCTTTGTGATTGCCGCCGACGAGTGTTATTCGGAAATTTATTTCGACGAAAGCCAACCGCCCTTAGGCGCTTTGCAAGCGGCACGTCAACTCAAGCGTGACTACAAAAACCTAGTGGTATTCAGCTCCTTGTCCAAGCGCTCCAATGTACCAGGCATGCGCTCAGGCTTTGTGGCTGGCGATGCCAATATCCTGGGAAAATTTGCCTTGTACCGCACTTACCATGGCTGCGCCATGAACCCAGCGGTGCAAGCGGCCAGCGTGGCAGCTTGGAACGATGAAGCGCACGTCATTGAAAATCGCCGTTTGTATGCGGAAAAATTTGCGGCGATGACCCCTTTGTTAAGCGATATTCTAGAAGTGAAGTTGCCCGATGCGGCCTTTTATCTGTGGGCGAAAATAAAACCCCATGCAGGCACAAGCCTGTCCGATACCGAATTTGCCTTAAAACTCTACCGCGACTTCAACGTCACGGTGCTGCCTGGTAGCTATTTAGCCAGAAAGGCGCACGGCATTAATCCTGGTGAAAATTTTGTACGCTTGGCCTTGGTGGCCAGTTTAGAAGAATGTCTGGAAGCGGCCAATCGCATCCGCAAGCTGTATAAATAGTTAATAAATTACTTTAACTACCTTGCTTTAAAAATTGATTCACTTCATTTAAAACCTGATCATTCAAGTCGGCCAACAGGCAGTCCAATGGCCGAATTTGCGTCATGCCACGCAACCAAGTTAACTGCCTTTTTGCCAACTGCCTAGTGGCAAAAATACCGCGCTCACGCAATTCTTCTAAATCCATTTCACCCGCTAAATACTGCAGGGTTTGACGGTAACCAACGCAGCGCATAGCGGTGGATTCTGCTGTAAGCTCGGGGTACTTAAGCAGCAAGGCCCGTACCTCATCCACCAAGCCGGCGGCCAGCATTTGCTCAAAACGCAGGGCTATACGTTCGTGCAAAGCCTTACGCTCACTGGGCAATAAGGCCAGTTTAAGCACACGGTAAGGCAACACTTGCTGGCTTTGTTCGGCGATTAAGTCGGAAAGGCGGCGACCGCTAGTAGCAAAGACCTCCAAAGCGCGCTGTATGCGTTGGCTGTCATTGGGCGCCAATCTCGCGGCTGTGACAGCGTCTATGCTAGCCAATTTAGCATGCATGGCCGGCCAACCAATGGCCGCGGCCTCAGCATCCAATGCCTCACGCACGCTTGGGTCCGCTTCAGGCAAGTCGCCCATGCCCTGCTCCAAGGCCTTGAAATACAACATAGTGCCACCGACCAATAAAGGGATACGGCCACGCGCCGTGATGTCAGCCATTAAACGCAAGGCATCTTGACGAAAATTAGCCGCTGAATAGGCCTGGGTGGGAGGAATAATATTGATTAAATGGTGCGGTGCTTGCTGCAAAGTTTGGGCATCTGGCTTGGCCGTGCCTATGTCCATATCACGGTAAACTAAGGCGGAATCCACACTAATAATTTCTACCGGCAACGCCGCCGCTAAAGCTACAGCCGCACCGGTTTTACCACTGGCCGTGGGGCCCATCAAAAAAATTGCGGGGGCTGGCGTCATAAGCACTTATTTTCCGCGCATGAACATTTTGTCTAAATCGGCTATAGCCACTTGAAACCAGGTAGGCCTGCCATGATTGCATAGACCGCTGCGTTCGGTGGCTTCCATGTCACGCAACAAGGCATTCATTTCCGTTATGCTTAAGCTACGATTAGCGCGCACGGCCGCGTGGCAAGCCATGGTCCCCAACAATTCGTTTCTGCGTTCAGTCAGCGCTCGGCTGGCACCGTATTCACGCAAGTCACGCAACACATCACGCGCTAAACTCACGGCATCGGCGTCTTGCAGCATGCTGGGCACAGCGCGCACGACCAAAGTGGTGGGTGATAACACGGCTAAATCAAAACCCAGTTGCTGTAGCTCGCCGTTCTGGCTAGCCAAAGCTTCTTGCACCGCAGCGACTTCCAAGCGATCGGCACTAAAACTTACTGGAATAAGCAAGGGTTGCATGGCGACAGTTTGCTGATCCAATGCATTTTTCAGCCGCTCGTACATAATGCGTTCGTGTGCCGCGTGCATGTCCACCACCACTAAACCCAAGGCATTTTGCGCCAGCACATAAATGCCATGTATTTGTGCCACAGCAAACCCCAATGGATGCTCGCTAATATGGCCTTCAACAGCATCGCCAGCATGCCCGTCCCTATTGGCCTGCAGAGCAGCGTCTGACATAAGATTGGCTGCGTCTTTAGCATCAAATAAGCGACCATAAAAGTCCCTTGCTTGATTGACACTTAAATCAATCTGCGTTTGCTGACTGGGGTAAGGCGCAGCGCTAGGTGAGGGAAACCCAGGCGTGGCAAATGGGTTGTAAGCAGCTTGATTAGCACTGGCGGCATCGGATGCACCGGTTGGGCTGGCCAAGGCTTTGTGCAAACCATGAAAAATAAAGCGGTGCACCGCTTGACTGTCTCTAAAGCGTAATTCGGTTTTACTGGGGTGGACATTAACGTCCACTAAATTGGGCGCCAATTCTATGAACAACACAAACGCCGGGTGCCTGTCATGATGCAACACGTCTTGATAAGCCTGGCGTATGGCATGGCTAATTAATTTATCACGCACGAAACGGCCATTTACGTAGACGTATTGGCAATCGCTTTTATGACGATTAAAGGTGGGCTTGCCGGCAACGCCCCACAAACGCAAACCCGCTGCCGACTCATCAATAGCAATGGCTTCAGCACTAAAAGCTGCACCCAAAATATCAGCAAAACGCTTCGCTGGCTCACTGGCCGGATACCGGCAAAGTGCCTTGCCATTGTGCTGCAACAAAAACGCCACGTCTGGCCGTGACAGCGCTATGCGATTGAATGCTGCTTCACAATGCGCAAACTCGGTGCCTTCGGTTTTTAAAAATTTACGGCGGGCGGGCGTATTAAAATACAAATCGTTTACTTCTATGACCGTGCCGCTGTCCAATGCCGCTGGGGCCACCTCGGAAATCAAGCTACCGTCAGATTGTATGCGCCAGGCATGGGCAGCATCGCGGGTACGGCTAGTGATGTGCGTGCGCGACACCGAAGCAACACTGGCCAAGGCTTCACCGCGAAAACCCAAACTGGCGACGGCTTCTAAATCGTCCAAACTGGCTATCTTGCTGGTGGCATGACGCGTCAATGCCAAAGCAAGGTCGTCCTGAGCAATCCCCCCGCCGTTATCTATCACCCGCAACTGTTTGACACCGCCGTCTAGTAGCGATACTTGAATGTCGCTGCTACCGGCGTCCAAGCTATTTTCTAGCAACTCTTTTAAGGCTGAGGCCGGCCTTTCCACCACCTCGCCAGCAGCGATTTGACTAATCAATTGATCGGGTAAAAGGTGGATGCGCATAATGTTGGCTATTTTACCTGTTTTAAGCTAAATTCTTTACGCCATGCACGCATTAAATCCAAGCCTAACAGAAATCCCCTACCTAGCCAGCTTTCCTCATGCCAGGCGGCTTAAACGCCACCACCATTTCTATTTAGGACCAACCAACTCCGGTAAAACCCACCAAGCATTGTTGGCCTTACAGCATGCAGAATCAGGCGTCTACCTTGCGCCTTTACGCTTATTGGCCATGGAAATTCGTGATCGCTTGCTGGCGGCCGGCGTACCCTGCAACCTCATCACCGGTGAAGAACGCGTGCTTATGGCTGGCGCAAAACACACGGCATCCACCATAGAAATGATGAACCCTAAACAAGTGGTCGCGGTCGCGGTGATAGACGAAATTCAGATGTTACAAGATCCAGACAGGGGCAATGCCTGGACAGCCGCTTTAGTTGGCGTGCCGGCAGCGCAAGTGTATATATGCGGCTCAGACGCCGTAACGCCTGCCTGCCTAGCCACCATAGAGGCCCTGCAGGAGACCCACCAGCTCACCTACTTAGAGCGTAAAACACCACTGATACTGGAGGATACGGGGCTTTGCGGGCGGCGTTACCAAAAACAAGCACTAAAAAATCGCTTACAAAAAGGCGATGCCGTGATTGCATTTAGTCGCAAGGACGTATTAACCCTCAGCGCACGCTTCCGTTTATGGGGCTATCGCGTCGCGACCATTTATGGCGCCCTATCTCCGGAAGTGCGGCGCACTGAGGCGGAGCGCTTCTGCTCTGGCGCCGCGGATATTTTGGTGGCTACCGACGCCATAGGCATGGGCTTAAATTTGCCGATACGGCGCATCATTTTTAGCCATATCCACAAGTTTGACGGCGTCGCCTCGCGGCCATTAAACGCCACTGAGGTTAGGCAAATTGCCGGGCGTGCTGGCCGTTACGGTATTTACGAACACGGCTACGTTACCACCTTGGAAGACGATGAGTTAATCCACATCGCACACATGCTCAGCACCGATGACAAGGCGTGTTTAGAAAAGCTGCCAGTCAGTGTTAGCTACACGGAGATAGAAAGGATAGCCGCACACTTGCCCAGTCGAAGAATTGCCGAGGTTTTAAGTTACCAGCAAGACCGCCTGCGTATTAAGCAGCCTTTATTTCAGCTAAGCACCGCCGAACTGCAAATTAAACAAGCGCACTTAGTGGATCAGCATGCGCCTGACATGGCCTTAAAAGATAAATACCTGTTCGCCTGCGCGCCGATTGCGCTTAATGTGCCGTTTGAAAAAGACTACTACCTGCTGTGCTTGCGTAGCGTGGCCCTATCGCAAATACGCCGTTTGCCGACCGCACCAAACTGGCTAAAAACCAACAACGCTAAACACCTTGAAGAGGCCGAATTACTCAGTCACAACCTAAGCCTATACGCTTGGTTAAGTTTTAAGTTTCCACAAATTTTCACCGATGCTGAGCAGGTGGCCACCTTACGCCATGCCATCAGCCGCTACATAGAACAAGCCTTACTCAGTCAGGTCGGCTATGGCGATACCAACCGAGAATTAGACAGCTTGATGCGCAAAAGACCTTAGTAGCCTCTAGCCACATAAGCCGGCCAATATATCCTATATTGATGTATATCAAACTGCGTAAAAAAATAAGGCGTAAGATAAATTGTAGTCAATTTGAGGTTAATCATGACAAACGTCGATAACAGTACGCTTAATGCCGTTCCTTTGCTGGAAATGGACCAAGCTAAATTGGTGCATATTTACGGCAGCAAATTAAGCAAGCTCACTAAAAAACAAAGGGTCGTATTTGACCTATTAAGTCATGGCATGCTGGTTAAAGACATCGCCAAACATTTAGGCCTAGCCGAGATTACCGTTAAGGTGGTTAAAGCCAGAGTAATGGTCCTACTGGGGGCAACCACCCTGCAAGAGATAGCGGTGATAGGGAAATGCAGCGCCTGCCAGTACATTAAGCCACACCTTAAAGCAAACCCTTAAGCCGACCGTTTTTTAAGCAGCTCGGCTAATCTAAGCTGACGGTTTCCAGGTAATCGGGAACGCTTACCCGCCAATGCAATTGCTCTTCTATGTGCAAGCGCATAGCATCCGCTGCCACAGGCTCACCATGCGTGATAAAGGTCTTTTTCGGCGGTGCACTAAACCCTGCTAGCCAAGCCAAAATCTCAGCGTAATCTGCGTGCGCAGAAAGGTTAGTAAGTGAGGCAACCTTAGCTAAAACCGGCACGTAGTCACCGTGGATTTTAATACTTGGCGCGCCGTCCAACATGGCCGCACCTCGGGTACCGGCCGCCTGAAAGCCAACAAACAAAATGGTGTTATTCGCGTGAGGGGCAAATGCTTTCAAATGGTGCACCACCCGCCCGCCCGTGGCCATGCCACTAGCGGACAAAATGATCATGGGGCCGTGCATCAAATTAAGTCGCTTGGATTCTTCCACCCCATTCACCATATGAGCCACGTGGCACAAGGCGTGGCTTTGCTCCGCGCTTAAACGGTGCTCATCGCTAAAGTGATTGAATATCGCAGTGGCATCGACCGCCATGGGGCTATTGAGGTAGACCGGCAAGTTGTTAGGTATAGCGCCGGATGCTTTTAATAAATGAATGTAATACAACAGTTCTTGGGCGCGGCCAACGGCAAACACCGGAATCAATACCACACCTTTTTGCTTAACGGTTTGATTGATGATTTCCGCCAATTTAATCTGCGGATCCGAGCGATCATGCAAGCGATTGCCGTAAGTCGACTCCAACACCAAATAATCGGCCTGTTTGATCGTCGCGGGCGCATTCATCAAAACATCGTGTGGCCGACCCAGATCACCTGAAAACAACACGGAAGTTTTTTTGCTGTGTATACGCACGAATGCCGAGCCCAAAATATGGCCGCTGTGGGCTAGGCGCAAGGTCAGGCCTCCACCCAAATCGATGTCTTTATCGTAGGCAATGGGGTTTAGTAAGGACAGCGCATTTTGTGCATCTTCTTGGGTGTACAAAGGCAGCGCCGGATTGTGTTTTGAAAAGCCGCTTTTGTTCGCGTAGCGCGCCTCCTCTTCCTGCAAATGCGCCGAATCCAGCAACAACACTTCACACAAATCACGGGTCGCAGGACTGCAATAGACCTTGCCAGAAAAGCCATTTTTAACCAGCAATGGCAAGTAGCCGCTGTGATCGATGTGTGCATGCGTCAACACCACCGCGTCTACGGTTTTAGGATCTATGGGTAAGGGCGCCCAATTCCTTAGACGCAATTGCTTGAGGCCTTGAAACAAGCCACAATCTATCATGATGCGTCTAACAGAACCGTCTGCTGATTCATGACTGAGCAAGTACTTTGATCCGGTTACGGTACCGGTTGCGCCAAGGAAGCTTAATTGCATGGTAGACCTTTTTCTATGGTTGGTCTGAGGCAGATATAAGTAGCAACATTAATCGTATGCCACTTTACTTTTCGCCAAGGCCGGGTTGGTGGAGAAATACTTCTTAATGCCGTTTAAAATGGACGCACAGAGTTGCTCTTGGTAGGCTTCATCGTTCAAGCGGCGCTCTTCTTCAGGGTTACTAATAAACGCTGTCTCCACCAATATAGACGGAATATCAGGGGATTTAAGTACAGCAAAGGCTGCCTGCTCAACTCGCTTGGCATGCAAGGTGTTGATTTCACCAATTTCGCCCAACACGGCTTTGCCCAATTTCAAGCTGTCATTAATGGTCGCCGTTTGGGATAAATCCAGCAAAGTTCTAGCCAATATTGGGTCCTTGTCATCCAAACTCACCCCGCCTATGAGATCCGATTCATTCTCTTTTTTAGCTAAATACCTAGCGCTGGCGCTGGTGGCTCCTCGCTCTGAAAGCGCAAAAACCGACGAGCCTCTGGCCGATTGTTTAGTAAAGGCATCGGCGTGGATGGAGACAAACAAATCGGCTTGCATATTGCGCGCCTTGACTACGCGGCCATGCAATGGAATAAAGTAGTCGCCATCCCGAGTCAACACAGCACGCATATTGGGCTCAGCATCAATTTGTTGCTTAAGTTTTTTTGCTACCATCAAGGTGATGTTTTTTTCCCGGCTGCCGCTTGCACCAAGCGCGCCAGGATCCTCGCCACCATGCCCAGCATCAATGGCCACAATAATTTGCCGGCCGGTTTTTTTGATTTCTACTGGCCAAGTTTTTAGCACCGGCCCTTCCGTAGCAGCTGGCGCAGTCTCGGCTAGCGTTGCGTTAGCAGCGACACTGGGCTCTGCAACAAGCGGCTCCGTGCTAGCCACTGGTGGCGTTTGCGCAGGCAATTCTGCTGGCGCCACCGGCAAGGTGGCAGCATGCGTGGTACTGGCATCGAGCTCTTCTACCATGGCCATCAAGGGGTCTAGCGCCGGGTACACATCCAGCACCAAGCGGTATTTGTACGCACCGGTTGGCGTTAAGGTGAAAGCATTAGGCTTAGCCGCTGCCTTTAAATCAACCACCAAGCGTACGCCTTGTTGAAAATTAGCGCTGCGTATCTGTTTAATATAGGGGTCGCTGGCTTGCACCTTGTCGGCCAAGGATTTGATGGTCTGATTGAGTTCAATGTTGTCTATATCCAAAACAACCCGATCGGGGTTTTGCATATAGCTCATTTTATAGGTGAAGGCTGTGCCAGCTTCCAAGGTAATCCGGGTGTAGTCTTGTGCCGGCCATACCCGAACGGCACTGACTAAATTAGCCGCTTGCACGGCATGGCATACGCCTAGGAAGAATAGCGCTATACCGAATAAGCATGGGTTCAGCTTACGCATCATGTAATTTTGATAGCACTCGTAAACATTGTTTTCCTAATGGTGTGTACGCCAAAACGCGCACATGACGGCCTAAGGCATTGGCTATCATTCTAACGTCAAAAACAATTTCTAGGTCAGGACGATTTAAACAATTTTTTGCTTTATCTGGCCATTCTATTAGGCAGACACTGCCGTCATTGAAGTGCTCACGGAAGCCGGAGGACTCCCACTCCTCCTCATCATTAAATCGATACAAATCGAAATGGCATAACTGGGCTGGGCTAAGGTCGGCCAAATGGACGGGGTAGGACTCCAGCAAGGTATAGGTCGGGCTTTTAACTTTGCCATTAAACCCCAGAGCACGCAACAAACCACGCACCAATGTGGTTTTGCCGGCGCCAAGATCACCTTGCAAATACACGGTCAAATTAGGCCGCAAAGCTTGTGCTAACGCAGCACCGAATGCCAAGGTGGCTGCCTCATCGGGCAAATCAAGTGTAAAATCAATGCTCATGATAGATCAAGCCACCTTACTAACACTCGCCCAGGACATTAAACGCTGGGGCATAGCGCTGGGATTTAATCAAATCGGCATCACCGACACGCGTTTGCAAGAGGCCGAAGCACATCATCAAGCTTGGATTGCTAAAGGGTTTCATGGTGAAATGGATTATATGGCAAAACACGGCGTCAAGCGTAGCCGCCCTGAAGAATTAGTGCCGCAAACCCTAACCGTCATCTCCGCCCGCCTGGATTACTTGCCGGCCAACGCTTTAGCCAGCAGCGAGGTCTTAGCCGACCGTTCAAAAGCGTTTATATCACGCTACGCCTTAGCACGCGATTACCATAAAGTGATGCGCAAAAAACTGCAAAAACTTAGCGAAAAAATCGCCGCGGCTGCGGCACAAATAGACAATGCCAACTTCGCTTACCGGGTATTTACTGATAGCGCACCGGTACTGGAAGTCGCCTTGGCAGAAAAAGCCGGCATGGGTTGGCGTGGCAAGCACACCTTGCTAATTAATAAAGACCATGGCTCTTGGTTCTTTTTAGGCGAGATCTACACCAACTTGCCCTTACCGATAGACGATAAAGGCAGCAATCACTGCGGCACATGCAACAACTGCATAGACGTGTGCCCTACCCAAGCGATCATTGCCCCCTACCAAGTCGATGCCAGGCGCTGCATATCCTACTTAACCATAGAACTAAAAGGCAGCATACCGCTGGAATTTCGACCATTGATAGGCAACCGTGTATACGGTTGCGATGACTGCCAACTGGCTTGCCCATGGAACAAATTTGCCGAAATTAGCAGTGAGCCGGATTTTGTTATTAAGCACGGCTTGGATGACATAGGATTGATGGATTGCTTTGCTTGGACGGAAGCGGAATTCAACGAAAAAATGGCTGGCAGCGCCATATACCGGATAGGCTACCAACAATGGTTGCGCAATATTGCCGTCGGTTTAGGTAACGCTAAGACCAGCCCGGAAATTATTCAAGCCTTACAAGCACGCGCCAATGACGAGTCGCCTTTGTTGCGCGAACACGTCAAGTGGGCTTTAGCGCAGCACCTCAATTAAGTTATCAATCGTCAGCGCTAGCGCCGATTTTGTGCACGCTTAAATCCGCGCCATCAAACTCTTCTTCCTGGCTCAGACGTATGCCTACCAGCATTTTCAATACGCCGTAGACCAAGGCGCCGCCGACCAATGCAATCAATACGCCTAAACCCGTGCCTAGCATCTGTGCCGCCAGGCTGACGCCACCTAAGCCGCCCAAGGCGCTTGCGCCGAATATGCCAGCAGCAATCCCACCCCAAGCACCGCACAAGCCGTGCAATGGCCACACACCCAATACGTCATCAATTTTCAAACGATTTTGCGTTAAATTAAAGGCCCAAACAAACAAGGTCCCAGCCACCAAACCGGTGGCTAAGGCTCCCAAGGGATGCATCACGTCCGAGCCGGCGCAAACCGCCACCAAGCCAGCGAGCGGTCCATTATGCACGAAGCCAGGGTCATTTTTCCCCACCATTAAAGCAGCTAAAGTGCCGCCCACCAAGGCCATTAAAGAATTGACTGCCACCAAACCAGAGATACCTTGTATGGCTTGCGCTGACATCACATTAAAGCCAAACCAACCCACGGTCAGTATCCATGCACCCAGAGCCAAAAATGGGATGTTGGATGGCGGGTAGGCATGCAACCTGCCGTCCTTAGCATAACGGCCATTGCGCGCACCTAACAAGATCACGGCAGCCAATGCTATCCAACCGCCCATGGCATGCACCACCACCGAGCCAGCAAAATCATGAAATTTAGCCCCGTAATTCAGTAGCAGCCAATCTTGAAAGCCGTAGTGATTGTTCCAGGCTATGCCCTCAAAAAACGGGTAGACAAAACCCACCAAAGCAAAGGTGGCGGCTAACTGCGGGTGGAATTTAGCGCGCTCCGCGATACCACCCGAGACGATGGCCGGGATAGCAGCGGCAAACGTCAGCAAGAAAAAGAATTTAATTAAATCGTAACCATTTTTAGCCGCCAACACTTCTGCCCCACTAAAAAAGTTAAGGCCATAAGCGATGCTATAGCCTATAAAGAAATAGGCCACGGTAGACACGGAAAAGTCCACCATGATTTTCACCAAGGCATTGACTTGATTTTTCTTACGCACCGTTCCCACCTCTAAAAAGGCGAAACCAGCATGCATAGCAAGCACCATAATGGCGCCTAACAATACAAATAAAACATCGTTTGCTGAGACCAAGGATTCCATTTTCAAACTTCTCCAGAATTTTTATGACTATCTATTAAGCAAATAGCGCGCCAACCTGTAAGTCACTGTTTTACAATAGCTCTGCTTTGACACCCCAACATAATGCGCACCATTATAGTGCGCACTGACAGACAGAGCACTATATCAGTGCTAAGTTGGCGCTTTACAAGCGCAGTCCATGGCCACATACTGCGCTACCAATCTAAAATCTACCAATCTAAAAAGGTGCAAAAAGATGGAATTACTATTGATATTGGCCTTAGTGCTGGCGGCTTGGTTTTGGCTAGACAGCATGGCTAAGCGTGAGCAAGCCATCCTGCTAGGCGCGGAATTGGCTGCACGCTACACGCTGCAATTATTGGATGAAACGGTAGCGTGTAATAAGCTGGGGCTAGGTCGCAATACGCGTGGCCATGTGCAAATCTTGCGACGCTACGAATTTGATGTCAGTGCCAACGGAGTAGACCGTTTGCACTGTGAACTTTTTCTACTTGGCGATAGACTCCATAGCTGGCACATCCCGCCTTATCAGCAATAAGTAGGCTTTGCATAAGGCCTTAGCCAAGCATAGTTACTTTGGAATGCGCAGGTGCAATGTTAAAATGGCGCCATGAAAAAAAATCAAGACAGTTTGCAACGCTTCATCTTTGAAAGCAGCCCGGTACGAGGCAATTTAGTCAACCTTAGCCTCACCTTACAAATGGCTTTAAATAAACAAAATTTGCCTAAGGGATTAAGGCAATCCTTGGGCGAATTGATGGCGGCAAGCGCTTTACTGTCAGCCACCCTAAAAATGAACGGCAGCATGGTCCTGCAAATTCAGAGCAAAGGCACACTAAAACTTTTGGTGGTGGAATGCACTTCTGATGCCGACACCCCGCTTAGGATGCGTGCCACAGCCAAGTGGGCAGGCGACATAGACGAGCAACAAAACGTATTTGACTTGATATCACAAGGCCAATTCATCATCACACTGGACCCTAAAGACGGCAACCAAGCCTATCAAGGCATCGTGCCATTAGAAGGCGACAACATTGCCACCCTATTAGAAAACTACATGTTGCGCTCGGAGCAAATCGACACACGAATTTGGCTGTGTTGCGATGGTGAAACAGCGTCTGGCATGCTATTGCAAAAACTACCCGAAACCATGAACCAAACAACCGTACAGCAAGATGACGATATTTGGAACCGCGTGGGCCATTTAGCCAGTACGGTAACGGATGAAGAGCTACTAAACTTGCCAGCGGAGACTTTGCTGACCCGATTATTTCACCAGGAAGACGTGCGCCTTTTCGCTGCCAGCAACACGCAATTTTATTGCAGCTGCAGTCGCGATAGCGTTGCCGGCATGTTGCGCATGTTAGGCGATGAAGAGTTGCAAAGCATACTGGCAGAGCAAGGTCAGATAGAAGTCAATTGCGATTTCTGTAATGCCCATTACGCTTTCGATAAAGTCGATGCCACGCAGTTATTAATGGCTAATGTAGCCGCACCCGACCCAGCAAAAATTCATTAAGGGCTGATTTGCTGTCGCTTACGCTCAAATAAACAAACCGCGGCAGCAGCAGCGGCATTCAAGGATTCAACCCGGCCCAACGGCCCTTGTGCCATCGGAATGGTGATGCGCTTACTGGCTGCAGCCATGGTTTGCTTACGCAGCCCGGCCCCTTCATTGCCAAACACAAAAGCACAGGCGGCTCGCAAGTCTTGGCTATACAAAGATTCCCCCTCCATAACCGTGGCGTAACTGTCGCCATCAAAACGTTCAAGTTCGGCAACCAGGTCGGCACGTGTCTGTATGGCTAAAACGAATTGCGCACCCTGCCCACCCCGTAAGGCTTTTGGCGACCAAGGATCGGTGCAACTGCTGCTCAAATAGACCGCGTCCACCCCAGCCGCAGCGGCTGTGCGCAGCATGCTGCCTAAATTACCCGGGTCTTGAATGTCTTCTAGCATCAATGCAAAATTGGGCTGCACAGGCAAGGCTACATTAGGAATACTCACCAAGGCTAAGATGCCTGTTGCACTGACCACTGGGCTCAATTCCGCAAACATCAAGGTCGGCAACATGATGGTGTCCACATGCTCTAAGGATTGAATTAAGCCGGTGGCTTCGACGCTGCTTTGCCCTTCTGGAATAATCACCGTAGTCGGCTCACCAAAAGCGGCCATGTAATCTTCAATAAGATGCACGCCATCCAGCAAGGTTAAGCCCTCACTGCGCCGCTCACGGGCGTTGTCGGCCAAGCGTTTTAGCTGTTTAAAAACCGGATTATCTCGTGAAACAATGTGCTTAAAGGCCATGCAGTGGTCACCTATTGCGCTCTAGAAAAAAGCGCCTGCGCTGCGCGTTAAGCACGCAGAACAAGCGCCGTCTGTTTGCCTACGGATTACTTTTGTTTAAGTTTTAAATTCGCTGCTATGCGTAAGCGCAAGGCATTCAATTTAATAAAACCACCGGCATCTTTTTGATCGTAAGCACCCTTATCGTCTTCAAAGGTAGCGATGGTCGAATCAAACAAGGAGTTCGTGTCACTGTCACGACCAGTCACAATCACGTTACCTTTATACAGCTTAACGCGCACCCAACCGTTCACTACCGTTTGGGTATGGTCTATAAGGGTTTGAATAGCAATTCGCTCTGGACTCCACCAATAGCCGTTATAAATCATGCTGGCATAACGTGGCATTAAGTCGTCTTTTAAGTGCGCCACTTCACGGTCTAAGGTAATGGATTCTATGGCCCGGTGCGCTTTTAACAGTATGGTGCCGCCTGGTGTTTCATAGCAGCCACGTGATTTCATGCCCACGTAGCGATTTTCCACCAAGTCTAAGCGGCCTATGCCGTGTTTGCCACCTACGGTATTAAGCTGTGCCAATAGCACATGCGGCTTCATGGCCTCGCCATTCAAGCTGACTGGGTCGCCATTCACGTACTCGATGTCCAGATACTCAGGCGCATCCGGTGCTTTTTCAGGGCTAACACTCCAGCGCCACATGGATTCTTCCGCTTCTGCTGCCGGGTCTTCCAAGTGACGACCTTCGTAGGAAATGTGCAACAAATTAGCATCCATGCTGTATGGGCTGCCGCCTTGCTTGTGCTTCATGTCCACTGGGATGCCGTGCTTTTCTGCATAGTCCATCAACTTTTCACGGCTAAGCAGATCCCATTCACGCCATGGCGCAATGATGTGTATGTTTGGATTTAAGGCATAGGCGCCCAATTCAAAACGGACCTGATCGTTACCCTTGCCGGTTGCACCATGTGAAATGGCGTCGGCATTGGTTTCTCTAGCGATTTCAATTAAACGCTTAGCGATCAATGGCCGCGCAATTGAGGTCCCCAATAGGTATTCGCCTTCATACACGGTGTTGGCTCTAAACATAGGAAAAACGAAATCGCGCACAAACTCTTCACGCAAATCATCGATATAAATCTCTTTGACACCTGCGGCCTTAGCCTTGGCTCTGGCCGGCTCCAACTCTTCACCTTGACCTAGGTCAGCAGTAAAAGTCACCACTTCGCATTGGTATTCATCTTGCAACCATTTCAGAATGACTGAGGTATCCAAGCCACCTGAGTAAGCTAACACAACCTTCTTAATGTTCTTTTTCACTGAGCTCATTGCTACACTTTTCCTAATAATAAATATTCCATTAATGCTTTCTGCACATGCAAGCGATTTTCCGCCTCATCCCAAACCACCGATTGACGGCCATCAATAACCTCAGCAGACACTTCCTCACCGCGGTGAGCCGGCAAACAATGCATAAATAGCGCATCCTTAGCCGCCACGGCCATCATGTCGGCATCCACTTGCCAATCGACGAAGTCACGCAAACGCTCTTCATTTTCAGCTTCAAAACCCATGCTAGTCCATACGTCGGTGGTGACTAAATGGGCGCCGCGAGCTGCATCCATGGGGTCAGCAAACACCTCAAAATGGTTGTTGCCGTATAAATTGGCACGCTCAGGCTCCACTTCATAGCCCGGCGGCGTGGAAACATGCACATTAAAATCCAATACTTCGGCCGCTTGCAACCAGGTATTGCAAACGTTATTGCTGTCGCCTATCCAAGCCACGGTCTTACCTTGTATGGAGCCACGGTGCTCGATAAAGGTAAAAATATCGGCCAAAATTTGGCAAGGGTGGTATTCATTGGTCAAACCATTAACCACAGGCACGCGTGAATTAGCGGCAAATCGCTCGATAATTTCTTGCTCAAAGGTCCGTATCATGACGATATCACTCATGCGCGAAATCACTTGCGCAGCGTCTTCCACGGGTTCACCACGGCCCAATTGCGAATCACGGGTATTGAGGTAGATGGCCGAGCCACCTAATTGCTGCATACCGGCCTCAAACGATAAGCGCGTACGCGTGCTGGCTTTTTCAAAGATCATCACCAAACTACGGTCTTGCAAAGGCCAATATTGTTGGTACGCTTTAAATTGGCTTTTAATGATGCGTGTACGCTCAAATACGTAGAGCAGTTCTTCACGAGATAAATCATTAAATTGTAAAAAATGTTTTATTGCCATAATTGTTTACCGCTTTGTTTCCAAAATGCACAGTTCCCTATTTTTAACTTAATTCAAGCAAAACCCATTATAAGCTATTGTTTAAAAATGCTTTAATGACAGCCGACAAGCGCCTAACCAATTCTTGCGCGTCATCTTGATTGATGACCAAAGGCGGTAACAAACGCACCACACTGTCTGCCGTGACATTAATTAACAACTTGTCCGCTAAAGCCATTTTAACCAGCTCAGCGCAAGGCCTATCCAGCTCTATGCCTATCATCAAGCCGGCATTCCGCACAACTTTTACGGCCGAGGTGTTTGCAAATTCGTTTTGGAAACCCACTCTGATTAAGTCGCCCATTTTTTCTGCATTGGCACACAAACCCTCTTCCTCTATGGCTTGCAAGGTGGCCAAACCAGCCGCACAGGCCAAGGGGTTGCCACCAAAGGTCGAGCCATGCTTACCATAAACAAACACCTCTGCGGCTTTACCTCTGGCTAAGCAAGCACCAATAGGCACACCCGAACCCAAGCCTTTAGCCAAACTCATGACGTCCGGCATGATGGCCGTATGCTGATAGGCAAACCAGGTGCCAGTTCGGCCTACGCCAGTTTGCACTTCATCCAGCATCAACAACCAACCGTGGGCATCACAAATCTGCCGCAAGGCTTCCAAGTAAGCACCGCTGTCTTTAGGCATGTTGACGCCGCCTTCGCCTTGCACTGGCTCAACCAAGATGGCCACCACGTTAGCATTGCTATTGGCTACTTGTTTAACCGCGTCGACATCATCGTAAGGCACGCGAATAAAGCCGCTGACCAAGGGCTCAAAGCCAGCTTGCACTTTACGGTTACCGGTGGCCGATAAAGTCGCCATGGTGCGTCCATGAAAGGACTTGTCCATGACGATAATTTCTGGGTTAGTGATGCCTTTGTTATGCCCGTAAAGCCTAGCCAACTTGATGCTGGCTTCATTGGCTTCGCAACCGGAATTGCAAAAAAACACTTTATCCATCCCGGAAATGGCGCACAACTTATCCGCCAGCGCTTCTTGCTCGGCAATGTGGTAATAGTTGGAGACATGGATGAGCTTGGCTGCCTGCGCACTGATGGCTTGCACCAACTTAGGGTGCGCGTGACCCAAGCCATTAACCGCGACACCGGCTAAAGCATCCAGGTATTTTTCACCGGCCGTATCCCAAAGCCAAACGCCTTCGCCTTTAGCAAAGGTGACGGGCTGACGCATATACGTGTTCATTAAATGATCTGACATAACACTCTTTTAATAAAAATTAACCCAAAAACAATAATGAAAAACGGCGACCAATGCCGCCGTTGGGACTGAAGTGTATGGGTTTGGCATGTGATTCACGCCTGCATTTACCTATTGACTGCAGCGCCATCAAACAAGCTGCGTTTGCATTTATAAATACACTTAAATAATATGTGTGAGATTATCTGAAAACCCTATAATTGGCAAGCCTAGCAAGCTGGCTAGCATATTAAAAACAGTGGCTTAGCGCAAAAACCCATGCAAAAAAATAAGGATTTACCATTAAATGGCCGTCGCCTACCTAATTTAGGCAGTTTATGGATGCTAGTGGCTGCGCTTGGTTTTGCGATGATGGGCGCTTTAGTTAAACTGGGGGCAGAAAAATTTAGCAGCAGCGAACTGGTGTTTTACCGCTCGCTATTCGGATTGATCGCCATCTATGTTTACCTGCGTAGCCAAAACATGAGCTTGGCCACCCCGGTTCTTTTTAAACAAATGTCCCGTGCATTGGTAGGCTTTGCCGCCTTAGTTTTATTTTTCTATGCGATTGCTCACCTACCCTTAGCAACGGCCATCACCCTCAATTACACCTCGCCTTTATTTTTGGCCGCGCTATCCCCGTTTTTACTGCAAGAGCGCCTTAAGAAAGCACTCATCGTCGCACTCATTATAGGATTTGCTGGCGTCAGCTTACTGCTAAAACCCACTTTAAGCAGCGACGATGGCTTAGCCGGGAGCTTAGGCCTCCTGTCCGGACTTGGGGCAGCATGGGCGTATGTGCACGTTAAGCAATTGGGCCAACTCAAGGAACCCGATACCCGCACGGTATTTTATTTCACACTGGTTTCCACCCTAATGGCGGGCACATGGATGCTGATGGCGCCACAAATTCAGCGATTAGACGGCACGCTACTGTTTGACGGCTTTCATCGCTTACTTTGGCAAGACCTGCCGGTATTAATAGGCCTGGGCGCCACGGCTACCATCGCACAATTGGCCATGACGCGGGCCTACCGCACCGGCGACACCCTGGTGGTGGCTAGCTTGGCTTACGCCACGGTGGTCTTGGCAAGTTTATTTGGGGTGATTTTTTGGGGTGAGCATTTAAACATAAACGATGGCATAGCCATCGCGCTCATCGTACTTAGCGGTCTTGTTAGCCTTAACAGCAAGCCAAACTAGCCTATTTACGCCTCCAGCAGGCCGCTACGCATAGCAATTAAAGCAATTTCAGCCGAATTGTTAGCATTCAGCTTTTGTTTAATGTTGTAAAGATGGGTGCCCACCGTACGTGGACTTAAAAACAAGGTTTCGGCTATCTCATTGGTGGTTTTACCTTTAGCCAATGCCATGAATACTTCAAATTCACGCGGTGACAGCACATCCAGCGGATTTTGTTCGCCAGACAGCTGCTGTATGGCCATTTGCTGGGCGACACCGGCCTCTAGGTATTTTTTACCACTGGCCACCACCCGTATCG
Organism: uncultured Methylotenera sp.; assembly: GCA_964400215.1. Lineage (GTDB taxonomy): Bacteria > Pseudomonadota > Gammaproteobacteria > Burkholderiales > Methylophilaceae > Methylotenera. Next base: position 517,054 of record CAYNSY010000001.1, read on the forward strand.
CTTTGATCATTTCTTCGGCTGCACTGCGCTTAGTTAAATAACCCATGGCACCGGCATTTAGCACCCGCTTAGGGTGCACCGAATCTTCGTGGGCGGATAACACCAGAATTTTCGCTGCGCTGTCTTTGGCTAAAATACGTTCTATGGCCTCTAATCCACCTATACCAGGCATAGTGATGTCCATCACCACCACATTGGGTTTAAATTCCACATAACGTTGTATGGCTTGCTCCCCGCTGTCAGCTTCACTCACTACTTTAATTTCGGCATCGGTTTCTAATAGCATTTTAAAGCCCATGCGCACTACGGCATGATCGTCCACCAACATCACATTAATAATACTCATTGTTTTTACCCGTTAATTAAATCCGGCCTAAGATAACCGTGGAATGGTGATATGGATTGCCGTACCCTGATTCGGTTCAGAAACCAAGTTAAAACTACCGTGAAAACCCTGCGCCCGTTCACGTATGCCTAACAAACCAAAATGCTGAGTTTGATCCACTGCCGCCAGATCCATGCCCAGCCCATTGTCTTTAATAATCAAGCTCAGCTCACTTTCAAGCCCGGTCAAGCTAACTTCTATGCTGGTCGCTTGCGCGTGTTTTAAGGCATTGTTTATGGACTCTTGAACGATGCGATACACATTGATATTTAAGCTTTCGCCCAAATCATCCAAACGACCACTCAACTTCAAATCAAAGCGGATATTCGCATGCAATTTTTGCCAATAATTGATGGCATCACGCAAGGTTTCAGACAAGCCCAAATTGTCCAGCGCACCAGGACGCAGCTGCCGTATGATGCTGTGCATGCCTTCGTATATTTCATTGGCCGCCGCCACTATGGTTTGCGCATTGCTGGCGATGTCCGGTGATTTCTCTTTGGCTTTATTGGCGATGGCTACCGCGAAGGTCTTGATGGCCGTCACGTATTGGCCAAGCTCATCATGCAATTCCCTGGCCAAACTGCGTCGCTCATCTTCTATGTGGGTTTGTATCAACTGCGTCAACTGACGGTTTTCTTCTAACTGCCGCTCCACGGCTAAAGACTCCGCCATGCGATTCAGGCTATGGCCGATGCGATCGAATTCCGGCAAAGCAAACGCTGGCAAACGCGTGGTTAAATCGCCGTGCTCCATGCGGTTAATTGACGCCAATATAGGCGTAATCGGCTTAAGCGAATGGCTTAATAAGGCGTACACCATTAAATTTAGCAACACGAAGAAAAATAAACCCACCCACATCAATTGCCTGAAACCCGACCAAGCTTCGCGTATGGATCCGGCCGCACTGGATGAAACCACCAGCGTGCCATAGCGTATTCTTCGCTCCACCGTCTCGACTGGCGGCTGTACCAATTTAGCAAACCAAGTCGGCACTTGAACATCGGTTTTGTAGCTTGAAGACGGCGATACATACAGCAGATTACCGCCGATGTCGTAAAGCTCTATGTGACTGCTGCGTACGTAACCCAGGGATTGCAAAAAGCTTTGCAGCACCTTATCGGTTTGGCCGTATTCTGGATTAAGCGCCGAACTTATGATCACTGTATCCAGCAATTGCACGGTCACGCGACTGGCGGCTTCCACGCGCTCCCTAATGGATGTACGTGTGTCATTGACCAGTATGCTACCCACCACCAGTATGAATGCCAGTGACAGCAGGGTAATTAATAGATTTAATCGGAATTTTAAACTCATGTAGACGGCTAGTTTTGCATTAATGACGGCAGTTGAAATGACCACTTAACATGTGTAGAGTTTAACAAGTTTAAACTAATAGCAACATAGTAAAATTCACTAAAAACCATTGGAAATAAGCCTGCCATGAACACCGCATCAATTTTGCTAGCTGCAAAAGCCATAGAGCAAGCTATTTTAGACAATGAAGCCAGCTTGGAATCACTAGACCGAGCCATAGGCGACGGTGACCACTACATCAACATGAAGCGTGGCGCACAGGCCATCGTTGCCATGCAGGAAGAATTAGCACCATTAACAGCGGCACTGGCATTGAATAAAATAGGCTTAAAACTGCTCAGCACCTTAGGTGGAGCGTCCGGACCATTGATGGCCAGCTTCTTTATCAGCATGGCCAAGCAATGGCCTCAGCCAGAAAATCAAAACCCAGCCAATACGGCGCTAGCTTTCGACGCCGGCGTACAGGCCATCATGCAGCGAGGCAAAGCAGGCTTAGGCGAAAAAACCATGTTAGACGTGCTCATTCCAGTCTCACAGCAATTTACCCTGATGGCAAGCCAACAACACGACACAGGTCAAATTTGTCTAGCCTTGATCAAAACCGCTGAACAAGGCTTACTGAGCACGAAAAACCTCATCGCCAGCAAAGGACGGGCTGCCAGCTTAGGTGAACGCGCGATAGGTCACTTAGATCCCGGTGCAAAAAGTTGCCAATTAATGATTACTGCCGTATGCCAGCTAGTATTAAGTGCTTAAGTAGCCCTTAATACCACCATTTAACACCACCATTAGCTAGCTTAAGATTGGGAATAATAATGAAAAAATTTATAAACAAAGTGGACGATGTTTTAGTTGAGAGCTTAAGCGGCTTTGCCGAAGCACACGCCGACATCGTTAAACTGGCTTTAAACCCGCATTTTTTATGCCGAAAAAACCAAGCCGTCAATAAAGTGGCTTTAATTTCCGGTGGCGGCTCTGGCCATGAACCACTGCATGCTGGCTACATAGGCTACGGCATGCTGGATGCGGCATGCCCCGGGCATGTCTTTACCTCACCTACCCCAGACCAAATGTTAGCGGCAGCCGAGTCGGTGGCATCCGATCAAGGGGTGTTATTTATTGTAAAAAATTATGCCGGCGATGTCATGAATTTTGAAATGGCTGCGGAAATGCTCAGCGTGGAAAATGCCACGGTCTACACCAGCGATGATTGCGCTGTCGTTAACAGCACCTACACCACCGGTCGCCGCGGCGTAGCAGGCACGGTCATCGTGGAAAAATGCGTAGGCAGCCTAGCTGAAACCGGCGCCAGCCTTGCACAGTGCAAAGCCTTGGGTGACAAGGTAAACGAACACACGTCCAGCATAGGGGTGGCATTAACAAGCTGCACGGTGCCGGCCGCTGGTCGCCCTACGTTTACCATAGGCGAGGATGAAATCGAAATAGGCGTAGGCATACACGGTGAACCTGGTCGTCGGCGCGCAAGCATGCAAGAGGCTGACAGCATAGTCAAAGATTGCATAGACGCCATACTGGCAGACTGGCAACGAAAGAATTTAAAACTGACAGAAAATCATGAAACATTGCTGCTGATAAACGGGTTTGGCGCCACGCCATTAATGGAGCTGTATCTGATTTATCACAGTGCTGCCAAATTACTCAAGCAACATGGCGTACGTATTTCACGCTCACTGGTGGGCAATTACACCACCGCCTTAGACATGGCCGGCGCCTCCGTCAGTTTATGCCTACTGGACGATGAAATTAAACGGCATTGGGACAGCCCGGTCCATACTGCCTCGCTACGCTGGGGATGTTAAGCCATAAAGCGTGGCCGCAAATCGGTCAAATTTAAACTTTGCAATATCTCGTCCAGCCGAGTTTGCGCATTCTTACGCGGCTGACCGGTGTATTTGGCAATAATTAATTCATTTTTCATGGAATGCTCCCAGCCGACTAACTCGGTCACGGTCACTTGGTAACCGGCCGCTTCTAACTGCAAACAGCGCAACACATTGGTGATTTGGCTACCAAACTCACGGGTATGGATAGGATGACGCCAAATCTCACTCAGCGGCGTTAGGCTAAAACTCTCATTTTTGTGCAAGCGCAGGGCTTCAGCCACTTCGGCTTGACAGCATGGCACCAAGACCATGTAGCTAGCCTGCTTACTTAAGCCAAAGCGTATGGCATCATCGGTTGCGGTGTTGCAGGCATGCAAGGCCGTGACCATGTCTACTTTAGCTGGCAAGGTGGGCGAATCTATGGATTCGGCTACCGTTAAATGTTGAAAATCCATGCGTGGAAATTGCAGGTCTGCGGCTAATTTTTTTGATTGCGCGACCAATTCCGCCCGCGTCTCTATGCCTATCACTCGACCAGCGCTCAGTTGCTTTAACAGCAAATCGTACAAAATAAAGCCCAGGTAAGATTTGCCCGCACCGTGATCGACTATGACAGGCTGATCATTACGCAATAGCGCCTCTTTAAACAAAGGCTCTATAAAATTTACCAAGTGGTAAACCTGCTTAAGCTTACGGCGACTGTCTTGATTAAGCTTGCCATCGCGCGTGAGTATGTGCAGCGCTTTAAGCAAGGCTATGGATTGGTTAGGGCGAATTTCAGCTGGCGTGGTCATGCCAGCATTTTAAGTCAAAAAGGCAATAAACGTTGTGCCGACAGATAAAAAGGGCAATTACAGCGCCTAATGTTAAAATGCAGCCTGTCTTTAGGGATTTAGCCCCTATTGGATTTAGCCCATAGGCGCTTCCTAGTGGCTCAAATTTTTATTTTTTAGAGGTGTTAAATGGCGATTCAGTGGTATCCAGGGCACATGACCCAAGCGCGTAAAAAAGCTGAAGAAACCATGGAATTCACCGACATCGTGATTGAGGTGCTCGATGCCCGCGTGCCCGCGGCTAGCCACAACCCCATGATAGATGAAATGCGTTTGTTTCGTCAGCGCCCGCAACTCAAAATACTCAACAAAGCCGATTTAGCAGACCCAGCCGCCACCCAAGCTTGGCTAAATTACTTTAACAATCAGCCCAACACCAAAGCGGTTGCACTGTCCTGCAAAAAACCGGGCGATGCCAATAAAATTCCCAAGCACTGCCTAGCGCTTACGCCCCACCGTGGCACACACTTAAAACCCTTGCGCATGCTGATTATGGGCATACCCAATGTCGGCAAATCGACCTTAATGAACGCGCTATTGAATCGGCGCGTGGCTAAAGTGGGTGATGAGCCAGCCGTCACCAAAAGCCAACAACGCTTTGATTTATCTGAAACCATGAGCATCACCGACACGCCGGGCATGATGTGGCCGAAAATTCAATACGAATCCGATGGCTACATGCTGGCCGCCAGCCATGCCATAGGCCGCAATGCTGTGATAGACGAAGACGTGGCGCTATTCTTGGCAGACAACCTGCTTAAGTCTTACCCTGCCCTACTTAACGCACGCTATAAACTAGATACCATGAAACACAATGGCGCCATGTTGGATGTGGGCAAAATGGATGGTGTGGATTTATTAGAAGCCATCGCCAGAAGGCGCTCTTACAAACGACATGACGGTTTATGGGACATGGAAAAAACGGCGGTGGCTTTCCTAACCGATTACCGCAGCGGTGCCATAGGTCGCATCAGTTTAGAAACGCCTAATAGTCGCGCCTTGATGATGCAAGACAGCTTACCGGCGGTGGACGCCAGCGCGAATGAGACGCCAGAAAACACCGATGAAGAAAACACCAATGAAGAAAACACCGATTAAAGGTCTTTTTTTTGCAGTTGCTGACTAAAGGCTAATTCTAATTTACTGACGCGTTTTACTATTTGTGGCCCGTAGCCATTCACCCAAGTCACAAACTCATCCATGGCCAAAGGCTCGGATATGCGCGTGCTGTTACCCAAACCATCGCCTAGTTGCAAACAAAATAGACCGCCACTACTCATGCTCATGGAATACAGTGGGTTGCCACTGCGACGCTTTAGTCTGTCGATAGCGGCGCTGGCCTTGGTGGATCGCATGGGGTTTCCTTAATAGATGCTTGGTTTTTTATTATGGCATGCTTTAAGCATTTCTTAGCTCAACTTAAGTTTAGGTAGCTAGTTAGCCCCTTAAACGCTAAAATCTGCGACTGCCCGTTTACCTACCACCCAACCATTTGAATACCGCATGCTGAACAGCCTTAACTCCCCACAACGCGAAGCAGTCAAATACCTGGACGGTCCATTATTGGTGCTGGCAGGCGCAGGCAGTGGCAAAACCCGCGTCATCACGCAAAAAATCAGCTATCTGATCGACGAAGCCGGCTACGCACCTAAAGAAATAGCCGCCATCACTTTCACCAATAAAGCCGCTCGCGAAATGCAAGAACGGGTCGGGGTGCTGATGCAAGGCAAAAGCACCAAAGGCCTCACCATAGCCACTTTTCACTCACTAGGCTTGCAAATGCTGCGTGCCGAGGCGGCATTATTGGGCTACAAGCCGCAGTTCTCGATACTGGATTCCTCAGACAGCTACAAAATCGTGGCCGACATTTTAGCCACCACAGACAAGCAATTGGTGCGCAAGACCCAATGGCAAATCTCCGCCTGGAAAAACGCCTTCGTTAATGCGGATCAAGCCAAAGCACAGGCCGATGAAGAGCTCAGTCACGCGGCCGCCAAAGTCTACCAACTTTACCAACAAACGCTCAAAGCTTACCAGGCAGTGGATTTTGATGATTTGATCAAACTGCCGGTCGAGCTGTTTCAACAAGAGGAAAGTGCGCTAAATAAATGGCAGCGTAAATTGCAATACTTGCTGATAGACGAATACCAAGACACCAATGCCTGCCAATACAAGCTGGTTAAAATGCTCACTGGCCTGCGCGGGCAATTCACGGCGGTGGGCGACGACGACCAAGCCATTTACGGTTGGCGCGGCGCCGATGTGGAAAACTTACGTCAACTCACCGATGACTTTAGTAAATTAAAAGTCATTAAATTGGAGCAAAACTACCGCTCCACCGTGCGCATATTGCGCGCTGCCAACCAAGTGATCAGCCACAACCCAAAACTATTTGATAAGAAATTGTGGAGCGATTTGGGCACCGGCGATTTGATTCAAGTGTCGGCCGCCATGAGCGAAGAAGCCGAAGCCGAATCGGTCATCATGAAAATACAAGCGCACAAATTTGAGCACAGAACTAAATTTTTAGATTACGCCATTTTATACAGAGGCAATCACCAAGCGCGTATCTTTGAGCAGCAATTACGCAACCATAAAATCCCCTACACGGTGTCCGGTGGGCAGTCGTTTTTTGACAAAGCCGAGATTAAAGACCTGGTCAGTTACTTACGTCTGATTGCCAACGAAGATGACGATCCAGCGTTTATACGCGCCGCCACCACCCCGAAAAAAGGCATAGGCAATACCACACTAGAGCGTTTAGGTGAATTTGCCAGCGCACACAAAATCTCCTTGTTTGCTGCCGCTTTTGAAGCCGACTTTCAGAATGACGTGGGCGCTAAACAATTGGACGATTTGCTTAACTTTTGCAGCTACATCAACAAACTGCAACAAAGAGCGGTGCGCGACCCGGCTAATGAAGTTTTAGACGATCTGCTCACCAGCATACAATACGAGGCTTTTTTGTACGACAGCGAAGAACCACGCGCAGCGGAAAGCAAATGGGCCAATGTCTTGGACTTTATAGGCTGGCTGAGCAAAAAAGGCGAAGCCAATACCGAGTACGGCAATGAAGCCGAGGCCAAGAACTTGCTAGAACTCACGCAAATGGTGTCTTTAATGAGCATGCTGGAAGGCCAAGATGGCGGCGAGGTTGATGCGGTCAAGCTTTCCACTTTACACGCCGCTAAGGGCTTGGAGTTTGGCCATGTGTTTTTAATAGGCGTGGAAGAAGGCATACTGCCGCACCGTGAAAGCGTCGATTTAGCAACACTGGACCCAACTAAAATCGAAGAAGAACGCCGCTTGATGTACGTGGGCATTACCCGTGCACAAAAATCCTTAAACATATCTTGGTGTAAAAAACGTAAACGCGCCGGTGAAATGGAGTTGTGTGAACCCAGTCGCTTCATCGCCGAACTGCCTAAAGACGACGTGCGCCATTTTGGCAACCCCTTCAACGACCCGGAAATTAGCAAAGAATTTGGCAAATCCAAAATGGCCAACATCAAGGCCATGCTGGCCAATAAGTAATTCCTGCCATGCGCAACGATGGCCTCGGTTATAATGCAGCCAGCGCACTTAAACGACCACCTCACTAGAAATCAACACCAACATGCCTTTCATCACCTTAGATAACGCTTCCCTCGCCTTTGGCCACCACGCCCTGCTCGACCATGCGACTTTTCAATTGGATGTAGGCGAACGCGTAGGCTTAATTGGCCGCAACGGCGCCGGCAAATCCAGCCTATTGAAAGCCATCGCAGGCACCATTAAATTGGATGAAGGTAGCGTCTGGCGCGCTCCCAACGCCCGTGTGGTTTACGTGCCACAAGAGCCGGAATTGGATGCCACACACACGGTATTTGAAGCTGTGGCCGAAGGCCTAGGCGCCTTGCAACAAACCATCATAGACTACCACCAAGTGACGCATGACATGGGCATGGCCGACGCAGACATCGATGCCTTGATGACTAAAATGCAGCATTTGCAACACGAATTGGACATGCAAAATGGCTGGGCGGCCCAATCCCGGGTAGAAACTGTCTTAAGTCGCTTAAAACTCGATGCCGACGCATTAATTTCCACTTTATCCGGCGGCTGGCGTAAACGCGTGGCCCTAGGACGCGCATTGGTGGCCGAACCGGAAGTGCTGCTGTTAGACGAACCAACCAACCACTTGGATTTAGAGGCGATACAGTGGCTAGAAGACCTGTTGCTAAGCTTTACTGGCAGCGTCTTATTCATCACACACGATAGGCGCTTTTTAGACAGTTTAGCCACGCGCATTACCGAGCTAGATCGCGGCATATTGACCGACTTTGTTGGTAACTTTAGTCAATACCAAATTAAAAAAGAAGAATTGATCGCCGTAGAAGAAACCCACGCGGCTAAATTTGATAAATTCTTGGCCCAAGAAGAAGTTTGGATACGCCAAGGCATCAAGGCTAGGCGCACCCGCAATGAAGGCCGCGTGCGCCGTTTGGAAGCCTTACGCTTAGACCGTGCGGCACGCAGAGAGCGCCAAGGTAACGTTAAGTTGAATCTAGATGCTGGCGAACGCAGCGGCAAATTGGTCGCCGAATTAGACAATGTCAGCAAAGCCTATGGCGACAAAACCTTAATCAAAAACTTCAGCACACGCATTTTACGTGGCGATAAAATTGGCCTGCTTGGGCCTAACGGCATAGGCAAAACTACCCTGCTGAAACTAATATTGGGCGACCTCGAAGCCGACAGTGGCACGGTTGAACGCGGCACGAAAATCAATGTGGCGTATTTTGATCAGATGCGTGAGCAATTGGATGAAGAAGCAACACTGGCCGACACCATCAGCCCGGGTTCGGATTTTGTCGAGATAGGCAATGAGCGTAAGCACGTAATTAGCTATTTGGAAGATTTCTTATTTCCGCCGCAACGCTCACGTTCGCCGGTTAAATCGCTGTCGGGTGGTGAACGCAACCGCTTGTTATTGGCGCGTTTATTCGCCCGCCCGGCCAATGTGCTGGTGCTGGATGAGCCCACCAACGATTTGGATATCGACACCCTAGAACTACTAGAAAGTCTACTGCAAGATTTCAGCGGCACGCTGTTTTTAGTCAGTCATGACCGCGCCTTTTTAGAAAACACCGTCACCCAAGTGATTGCTTTTGAAGGCAATGGTGTATTGACCGAATTTGGCGGTGGCTTTGACGACTGGCAACGCTTTAGCCAACAACGCGCGCTAGACGCCCGTGCCCAGGATAAAATTAACCAAGATAAGATTAACCAGGAAAAACGCAGTAGCGAATTGGCACAAGCCACAAAAAATCAAAGCAAGCCTGCCGCAGAGAAGGCCAGTGTCAAACTCAGCTTTAAAGAAGAAAAAGAGTTGGCCGACATTCCAGAAAAAATTGAGCAGCTGGAAACCGAACAAGCCGACATCAATAAGCAATTGGCCGATGGCGAGATTTATAAAAGCCAAGCCGATCTAGTCAAAACCTTGCAAGCTCGCCTCATGGAAATTGAGGCCCTGATTGAGGCATTGCTTGCCCGTTGGGAAGCCTTGGATGCCAGACAGGCTTAGGTCAATAACAACTTAAAGCCAGCAATCAGTAAGACCAAGGCTAACAGCTTTTTAATGGACTCAGGCTGTATGCGCCGGCTGCCAAAATGCGCGCCAATAATACCGCCTAATGCCGCTGCAAGCAGCAAAGGCAGAATAAATTCAGGCAAAGCCTTGCTTGCACTAAGATTACCAGCCAAACCAGAAATGGAATTAAGCAATACGAACAAAGCCGACACGGCCGCCGCCCGCTTGGCATCCGCCCAGCCCATGAATAGCAATAAGGGAGTGAGAAAAATCCCGCCTCCGGTCCCCGTCAGCCCGGACAAAAAACCAATGCCGGCACCAGCAGCTAAAGCCTGATAGCGCGGCGGTTGTTTTATTTGCATGGTTTGCTTGGATAGTACAAAAAAGCGTATGGCCGAATACAGCAACACCAAGCCTAAAACCAATTTAAAAATATGCGTAGGTAGATTAAGCTGCCCTCCAAGATAAGCACAAGGCACGGCGAGCACAGCAAAAGGCCAAAACAGCTTCCAGGAAAAATGGCCGGCCTTATAAAACTGCCAAGTGGCTATGGCCGCCACCAAGATATTGAGCGACAAAGCGGTCGGCTTAATGACGGCCGGCGCCAATGACAACAAAGACATAATCGCGATGTAGCCAGATGCGCCAGCATGGCCTACGGAGGAATACAGCGTGGCGATTAGGAACACGCCTAGGACAAGCAGCAACAGAAGGTCGGTGGTCAATTCAAAAAATCCTACAGTGATGATAGAAAGTATAAATAATTTTGTGTAAGCGATAGTTAATCACTGCTGAGGCATCCTTCCCTCAGGCTGGATAGTAACCTTATTCAAAGCTGGTTTCCAGTCACGCAGTTACATCGTCTATCTCTTGCTGACATTAATACCAAATAGAATAATTTCATCACATTCTCATCGTTAAGAACGGTCAATTAACCTTTCGTCACCAACGGTTGCCCATAATGTCTCTGAAAGCATTTATGCACAGTATTTGCGCGGGAGCAGCTTAGGATTTTTTTGCGAGCTTGGTTGGCATGGTGTTGACGGGGATACACAGGGCTGCAGTCAAAAGTGCCAAGCTCATATGGCAGAGGTAGACAGCATCAAAGTTAGCACGATGTAAAACGGTACCACCCAGAAGCAGCACAATGAGGGCAACCCCCATGACTGAGCCGATTTGCCGTATTGCCTGATTGATGGCACTGCCTACAGCGTAATGATCTGAGGACAAGTGGCTTACTGCAGCGCCTGAAAGCGAAGGCAAAACCATGCCTACGCCAACACCACTTAATAGCATACCTGGTAACCATTGTGTCAAATAGGCTGGCTCTATGCCGGGCACCAGAAAATACCAGATTGCGCTGACTGCGTAGATCAAACTACCCCCGACCAGAAGTGGGCGGTGACCATACTGGCTCGCTATTCGACCTGACAACGCAGCTACTGGAACCACCAGCAAGGGACCAGGTGCCATTGCCAGACCAGCTAGTGGCAGCGAATAGTGCCAGATAGAATGCATGTAGAAGAAAAAAGCGAAAAACATCATCGTAAATGCGGTACCAAAGCTTAACGTTGCAAGATTAACGTAGCGGTAGGTGGCGTTATTAAACAAACTTAAATCCACCAATGGCGCCACGGAAACCCGAGCCCAAGCGACAAATCCGAATATACATACCAAACCAATGCTTGCTGTAGCTAGAAGCTCATGATGAGACCAGCTAGGGGAATCTGCTTGCACGATAGACAGAGCTAAGGCGCCTATACCGATGATCAGCAAGCCCATCCCAACAATGTCCAATGGTCGACCAAGGTTTGGTTGCTTCGATTCAGTAAGGATTGTTGCACCACGCCATATGGCATAAATGCCCAGAGGCACATTTATGTAGAACGCCCATTGCCATCCAAGTGATGCGACTACGAACGCACCCAGGCTTGGTCCTAATGCTGCAGACCACCAACCGCGCCCCATAGACTGACAACTACAGCACGTTTACTAATCTGGAACGCTGCTAGTACGAGCGATAGTGAGGCTGGTGTCAGCATTGCAGCCCCCATCGCCTGCAGAACTCTTGCCACGACTAGCCACTCCACGTTGACTGACAAACCACAGGCAACAGAAGCCGCAATAAACAGCGCAACGCCAAGTAGAAACATTTTCTTGCGGCCATGTTTGTCTGCCAATCCGCCGGATGGAATCAGCATCGCCGCATAAACCACTGTGTAGGCATTAAGTACCCATGAAAGGTCTGCTGCTGTAGCTTTTGGAAAACCAGCCTGCAAAGCACTAAAGGCTGCGAACAGCATGGTGCCGTCCATAGAGACTAGAAACACCGCTATGCTGGCCACCCAGAACACCGACCATGGTGAGGTAATTCCTGGTGGCAAATGCTGTTCCAAACTAGCGGGCGATGAAACTGCCATTTTCTGGTCACGCTGTGTACTTTTCATACTCTGCTCATCGTTAACATTCTGGCTAAACTTACTCATGAAAGCCCGAATGTCTTTCTTAAACCCTTGTCTACCGGGCCAAAAGGCATGAAGCGACGCAATTTTGCTAAAAGGGACGCCTCTCCTTTAGGTGTGTGGCGCATCTTCCATGCGCCCAACGCGGCATTAAAAATAGTAACCGCTACTTCTGCTGGCTCAGGCGCCTTTTGGGTATTGTTTCGGATAGCCTGTGAAACAACGCCAAGCTCTTTGTTGTAATCTGGAATTTTGCTGACAGTCTGAGGCATGTTGAGTTCAAAGTTGGTCTTAGTGAAAGAGGGTTCGACAAGCGCCACGCGAATGCCAAATTGACGCACTTCATGATCCAAGCTTTCGGATAGTCCCTCGACGGCGTGCTTGGAAGCCGAATAGAGCGCCATATAAGGCGCTGGCAGAAATCCCACTACCGAGCTGACATTGACGATGCGACCTGAACGCTGGTTGCGCATGTGTGGCAGAACGGCCTTGGTCGTGCTTAGAACACCGAAAAAGTTAGTGTCGAAAAGCATCCGGGCTTCGTCGATTGACGTTTCTTCCATTGCTCCTAAAAGTGAGTGGCCGGCATTGTTGACCAATACGTCGATACGCTTGGCTTTGTCAATGATAGTCTGAATTCCGCGCTTCACGGAGTCTTCGTCACGCACGTCCATTTCAACCAATTCTACCCCAGCAAAAGCTTGGGTTTTGCTGAGATTGCGTACGGTGCCGAATACTCGATAGCCTTGCTTCACAAATTTTTCTGCGGTGATGCGTCCTATGCCGGACGATACACCGGTAATGACAACGACTGAATTCTGAGACATAGTGGTTCCTTTTTGTAATGTTTGTAATCGGGTGACTTGTTTTGGATACGCACTTGCCAAAGGGCTAACTATTGATGGCATTTTGGCGCTTTCCTGCTTATCCATTGCATCTTGGATAAAGCATTTAATTAGTCACTTGCTAATTGCAAGTCACATAGTATAGATTAAACTTGCAAATTGCAAGTGACTTCGATAAAATTTGTTTCATGAATAAAACTAATGTAAAAACTGCCAGCCCCGAAGGCTCCCGCTCGACGTGTCCGATTGCAAACCTGCTCGACATAATGGGAGACAAATGGACGTTATTAGTGGTGCGCGACCTTCTTTTGTTGGGTAAGCGCCGTTACGGAGAGTTTCAGAATTCGCCGGAGGCGATACCAACCAATATCTTGGCAGATCGCTTAAAGCGCCTTGAGGCTGCAGGTTTAATCAAAAAAGAGTTCTACCAAGACAATCCACCGCGAGCAGAATACTTCCTCACACCTAAAGGCGCCGATCTTGAACCGACATTGAAAGCCATGGGGAAATGGGCTAAGCAATATATACCTGGTGTAGTCTTACCCGAGACATTTTTATCTCCTGAAATCAAGAAGTAGCCCATTGGGCTATGCCGGCAAAAATTTGTAAGTGGAGCTTGTATTTATTTAGTCTACTATACGGCTACTAGAAATGAATAAGGGGTCACAATAATATGTGACCCCTTGAGTTTATTGGTGCCCCCGACACGAATCGAACGTGTGACCCTCCCCTTAGGAGGGGGATGCTCTATCCACTGAGCTACGGGGGCTTATTTCAAGCTATGCGCATTGTAGAGAAGTCAAAAACCGCGCACAAGGTAAATCATGCAGCCAGCAGCATCATTTGATGCATACCGCTCTGACTTGATGCATATCGGTTAAACCCAGCAAGACTTTTTCTATGCCGTCTTGCTTTAAGGTACGCATGCCTTCGTCTAAGGCGGTGGCTACTATATCAGCCACCCTAGCCCGCTCTTGTATGTTCTTTTTAACCGCATCGCTGCCTAACATCAATTCGTGCAAGCCCAATCTGCCCTTGTAGCCTGTGCCATTGCATTTATCGCAGCCACAAGGCCGGTATAAGGTAAATTGTCCTTGGCTATCTGCATAGTTTTTCCGCCAACTGTCTAGTACAGCTTGCTGACTGGCTTGCGGGTCTTTTTGCCATGCCGTGGTGTGCTTTAGCTCTTCACTGTATTCTTCTAGCAATTGTTTAATTTCATCAAGCGAGGCCGAGTAGGCTTGCTTGCAATCACACAAACGCTTAGCTAAACGTTGCGCCAATATGCCCAACAAGGCATCAGCAAAATTAAAAGGATCCATGCCCATGTCCAGCAAGCGCACCACCGATTCCGGTGCACTATTGGTATGCAGTGTGGCAAACACCAAATGCCCAGTTAAAGAGGCTTCTATGCCGGTGGACACCGTTTCCTTATCGCGCATCTCACCCACCATAATGACATCCGGATCGGCACGTAAAAAAGCCCGCATGATGGTGGCAAAATCAAGGCCGGCTTTTTTATTGACCTGCACTTGGCGTAAGCCTTTTTGCGTAATCTCAACCGGGTCTTCGGCTGTCCATATTTTGGTTTCTGGGGTATTAATGTAGCCCAATGCCGAGTGCAAGGTGGTGGTCTTACCCGAGCCGGTTGGACCGCAAACAAAGAACAAACCGTAGGGCTTGCTTATCAGCGATTTGAGCTTACTGCTATTCCAATCAGACAAACCCAATTCATCCATGGGTATGGGTTTACCGGCCGACAAGATACGCATCACTATGTCTTCCATGCCGCCGGCAGACGGGATGGTAGCCACCCTTAACTCTATGTCGAGTGGCCCGTATTTTTTAAACTTCATTTTGCCGTCTTGCGGCCTGCGTTTTTCTGATATGTCCAGGTCACACATAATTTTTATGCGTGCACACAGCGCACTTCGGTAGCTTGCCGGTACTTCTATGTAATTGACCAGGGTGCCGTCTTTACGAAAGCGTATCTGCGTTTTGCCTTTTTCCGGATAAGGTTCTATGTGGATGTCGGACGCCCCTTGGTTGTAGGCATCAATCACAATTTTATTCACCAGCTTGACCAATTCATTGTCGCTCGCTGCGTTCACCTCATCGGGACTGAGAGCGCTTGTCTCTTCATCATCCGTCATCTCAGACAAAATATCGCCGACAAAGCCAGCAGCGCTATTGCTGGTGTAAAACTGCAGCACGGTTTGGGCAAAATCAGCCTGCAAACAGACACGGTAGCTGATATTGCTGTGTCGAGGAAAGACATGTTGCACGATACCACTGCCTTTGACGCGTTCTGGGTCTGGCGTCAAAATGACCAAGCTGTTTTGATTGCCTTCCTCTATCGGCAACCAGGCATTTTCTTCAACATAGTCCTGCTTGATGTGCTTGAGCAAATCGATGGGTTTAAGGCGGTTGGCCTTGTAGGGCTCATGGGGCACATTGAAAAACTCAGCTAAGGCTAATCCTATGTGTTGTGGCTGCAACTGAAATTCAGCCATTAACACAGACTCTAGATCGCTGGCATTCTTACGCGCCAAACGCTGGGCAGCTAACAATTCATCTTGGCTTAAGTGCCCGGCCGCGACCAAGCCATCGTATTTAGTTTTGATTAATGGCACCGATAAGCGTTGATCAAAAGCGATGGCCAAGGTTTTAGCTAACTCTGGCGCGCCCTCTTCCAACAGCCGTGAAAATGGCAAGCCGGATAAGCTGTTAATTAACTGAACAACGCCTATTAAGCGCCCGTCATCGGCTGCCAATATAGGGAAAACCAACATTTGTTTGGCATGGAAGCCAGTCTTTAAATCGACTTCTTTTAGAAACTTAATGTGCGGACTGATGGCAAACAGTTCCGCATCGTCATACACATCAGCCAAGTTGAGCAGGCATTTATTTAGCGCCACATAGCCGGCAATGCTGGTCTGTGTGATGGCCAATTTAAGCTCTTTGAATTGATTTAGGCCGGTTTTTACTTTAGCCACGATGGCCTTAGCATCTTCGCTTTGCAAGTAAAGCGTGATGCGCTCCGCTTCAAATAATTCGCAAATCTCAAAACTAACTTCAGTCAAAATCTCATCGATACAGCGCGCCGCATGAATTTTATTGGTGGTGCTTTGTAGCTTTTTGGTGAAAGCCAATCGATTACCCACGTCCGTCAGGCTGGCTGATTGTTGGTCTAATGAAGTCATGCTGATATTCATACGGATTTGCCCTTAATATTTTTACTTTGTTGGCTTTTTCTCAGCGCCAGCTTTACACTGACACGTATGAATAAGCACCCAGTAACACAAGTTAACAATCCACTGCATGGCATTACCTTGGCGGTCATGCTAAGTCAATTGGTCGAGCATCTTGGTTGGCTTGAGCTAGCGGCACGTATACCGGTGCGCTGCTTTAGCAACGAACCCAGCATTGCCTCCAGCCTAAGCTTTTTGCGCAAAACTCCTTGGGCCAGAGCAAAAGTCGAAGCCCTCTATCTAGACTGCCTTATAAAGCAAAAAATAATTAATCTTGGCTAGCGGCTTTAGCCAGCATAGCCGCACCCAACATACCGGCTTGGTCACCAAGGTCAGACAAGACAATGTCTACCTTGCCGCGCAACACCGGCATTAAGTCTTCATCAAGCTGCTTACTAAAAGCCGCCAGCATCAATGACCAAGCACCACGCATGCCCCCGCCTATGACCACTTGGCTTATGTCCACCACTTTAAGCACTTGTGCTAAAGCCTGGGCTAAGCTGCTGCCCGCCAATGCATAAGCTTGCACTGCGGCAGGGTTGCCAGCATAGGCTAAATTGGCAATGGCCAGTGCGCTTTCATGCTGACCAGTGGATTCAAAATAGCTCAAGCTAACACCACTGGCGGAAGCGTATTGCTCCATACAGCCACGGTTACCGCAACCGCATAAACGGCCATGCGGCTGGGTAATGATGTGCCCCACTTCCATGGCCAACCCGTTTTGCCCAGCGACGGCTTGCTTAGCCAGCACCATGCCACCACCCACACCAGTGCCTAAGCCTAAGTAGATCAAGCTGTCCAGTTGCTGGGCACGCAGCGCGTACTCCCCATAGGCGGCCGCCAAGGCATCGTTTATCGTACATACTGGCAAGGCGATCAATCGGCTTAAATCGGCCGTCAAATTCACCTCATGCAAACCCGGCAAATTTGGGGAAGACACAATTTTTTGCGTATCGGGTGCAATAAATCCTGGAAAACCAATACCCACGCCAACAATCCCGGGGTATTTGCTACGCACCGTGCTGATTGCCTTGGCAATCGTACTCAGTATTTCTTGCCAGGCATGCTCAGGGGATTGCTGATGGGCTAAACACAACAGACTGAAGTCGGCCTGAAAACGCATTTCTTCCAATAACTTAGGAGCAGCACCGCCGTCAAATACACCCACGCGCAAATTGGTGCCACCTACGTCTATGCCTATAAACATGACCAAAACTTAAGCCCGTCCACTGTTGGCGACGATGCTAGCAAATTGCTTGTGTTTTGCCTCAGTCAACTGCGGCCAACTAAAACGCCAGTGCCAATTGCCAGTCGCCGTGCCTGGGGTATTCATTCTATGCAATCCATTTAATTCCAACACATCTTGCATGGGCACCACAGACAACATGGCATTTGAGTCCATGGCCATACGCATCAAATCGACGGGCATAGCAAGCACATGGTCTTGCCCGTGTTGAGCGTGTATGTGCGTATGCAAATGCTGCTTTTGCCCATCGTCCAATGCCTCATACCAGCCTAATGTAGTATCGTTATCGTGGGTGCCGGTGTAAGCCACACTATTTTCTTCAATATTTGCCGGCAAATAAGGGTTGTCTGCATCGCCACCAAAAGCAAATTGCAAAATTTTCATGCCCGGCAATTGAAAGTGCAACCGCAAACGGTTGACTTCATCGGTAATGATGCCTAAATCTTCAGCCACCAAACAAATATCAGGTAAGGCTTGCTTGATGGCAGTCAGCAAGGCCACGCCCGGCGCCAACGCCCAATGGCCATTAATGGCGGTGGCTTCATCCACCGAGATTTCCCATGCTGCCTGCAAACCCCTGAAATGGTCGATGCGCACCACATCAAACAATGCATTTTGCGTGGCCATGCGCGCTATCCACCATGCATAGTTGTCGGCCGCCATGGCTTGCCAATCGTAATGCGGGTTGCCCCAGCGTTGCCCAGTGACAGAAAAATAATCCGGGGGCACGCCAGCTATCACCGCCATGTTTTTATTGGCATCCAATTTAAATAAAACGGCTTTAGCCCAAACGTCTGCGCTGTCGTATGCAACAAAAATCGGAATGTCACCAAACAAACAAACATTCTTGGATGCCGCGTAGTGTTTGAGTTTTTGCCATTGGCTGAAAAACAGGTATTGGGCAAATTCGATAACGGCTATTTCGCGGGCCAAGTCATGGCGTGCTTGGTTTAGGGTGAGTGCATCGCGGTTTTTATAAGCCTCTGGCCAATGCTGCCAGCCGGCTTGATTGAATTGATTACGCAAAGCTAGGAATAGTGAAAAATCCCCTAACCAATAGGCCTGTTGCCGACTAAAATCAGCGTAATCTTGACTAAGCTCAGTTGACGCTTTGCTTGAATACGCTAGATAGGCTCTAGTCAACAGGTCTGCCCGGCTATTATTACCATGCAAATCATCGGCACTGAGTAAGTTTTGCGAGACCAGCGCCGACAGATCAATAAAGTCCGTGTTCCCGGCAAACGCTGAAATGCATTGATACGGGGAATTGTCCGCGTGCGGCATATTGATAGGCAGAGTTTGCCAAACGGTGGCGCCTACCGCTTGCAGGAAATCCACAAAGCGATAGGCCTCTAGCCCTAAATCACCGACCCCAGGCAAGGAACTGATGTGCAACAAGACACCGGCACGGCGTCTATTTAGCGGGGGGCTGTATTGTGTTTCTGCCATGTCAGTCTATGCCAAATCGCCATGCCACTTGCGATTAAGCTTGGCCTCTGCGCATGGTGCCAGCATTGTCAGCATTGCCACCGCCTACACTGATACTGGTGTGCAAGACTTTAGGGACAGGCTGTTGCAACAAAGTGTATAAATTGATTAAATTTCGACGGTAGAGCTGGTCAAAACTGGCCACACTTTCCGACGAATTGTAATCACCAAACCACCAAAACCAATCCGACCCTTCGCAAACCGACAATTGCCGTTCGCAGGCAGCCACTTGCTCGTCTGTCAGCACCTTATTAGCCAGCACACTATCGTAGGCTTTCTTAGCCTCGCACAATAAATCCCAAGCCAAATTCTTGTCTTTACTGCCTATCCAGGTGCTAAAGGTACCGTAAACCCAACTGCCTGCAGCCACGTGCGGCAAAACTGTTGCCGCCTTAGTTTCGGCTGCATGAGCCTCGGATTTATAGATATCCACAATGTCACTGAAGGTGGTCATTTCTATATCGGGGTGCTGTGCTAAAGCCTCATACAATTCAGTTAAGAAATAATAGCCGTTGTACGGGTAGTATTCCCAAGCATTCTCACCGTCCAAGATCACACTGACCACTTTAGCGGCACTGCCTTCAGCGCATTCGGATTGATGTATATGTTCTAAACTGGCAATGAAATCCTGCACGGCGTCCGGCGTGTGCATTTTCGCGTATTCGAAGCCTATTTTATCGGACAGATTATCGTCCCTAAAGAAACACAATAAACTTTGCTGACCATTGCTCACGCGATAAGGCTGATATAGGTATTCGTGTTTGTCGGCTGCGCTTAAATGCGATTTAAGCAAACTATTGACCAACACCGATTGACCAGTAGCCGCCCACTCCACACCCTGCTCCGCCATTAAGGATAAAGCCGCATCAGACACGCCGCCCTCAGCTGGCCACATGCCACGTGGAGCACTGCCAAACACCTGCTCGTGGTAGGTTTTTGCCGCTAACACGTGGGCCTTAGCCCTAGCTTGCCCACCAACATACTTGCTGTATTTAGGTAAGGGCGCGTAAGGCATCGCGTCTAAAGTGGTTTTAAAATCCAATAACAAAGGCAAAATAGGATGGTAATAAGGCGTACTGGAGATTTCGATTTGTTTACGCTGCAGCAAGGCTTTATAGCGTGGAATTAAGCCGGCTATGGTCTCTGCAATGACAGCAAAAAGCTGCTGCCTATCGCTTAAGGTGAACAACGCGCCTTTGCTCATCAACGCTTGTATGACAGCATTGTTCCTACGTAAGCTTTCGCCACACCAAGCCAAGTGATACCAAACCAACAAATCGGCTTTGTATTGACCGGATAGGTAGCTAAATGGATCTTGGCATGTGCCTTGTTCGACTTGTTGGTATATGCCTAACAAACGCTGGTAATGCGGAAAAGGACTGAGCATTTTCTCATGGTGGCTTTTGAAACAACTGGTCACCACCAAATGGCATTCGTCCACACTGAGATTGTCTATGTCCTCATGCACCAACAAAGCCAGCAGCGGATCACGCAGGCTTTTTTTGCTAAATTGGTCGGTGTAATCCTGCAACTGCTCCAACAATATAGGTACAAAATTAAAGCTAACCCGTGCTTTAGGATTGGCTTCAAGGTGATACGCCATGTCACTGTAGTCTTTTATCGCATGCAAATATGTCCATGGCAATACGTATTCATTACTTACGGTGTCTCGGTAATCCGGTTGGTGCATGTGCCAATAAAGATTGAGGTACAGCTTAGGGCGGTTTGACTTCAATTAAATACAACCTTCATTAAACATTAATAAAAACTTCTAACTACTTGATTTTAAATCAAACAACTCTGTATAAATCTTGCCCTAACATGTCTGGTGTCACCAAGGTAATGCCTTTTTCAGAGACATAAAAGCGTTTTGCATCCAAGGCTAAATCCACCCCTATCTGCATACCCTCAGGGATTACACAGCCACGGTCTATCACTGCATTCTTCAACACTACGTTTCTGTTTACGGTCACTTTAGGCAAAATAACCGTGCCTTCAATCTTGCAGTAACTGTGCACCCGCACGTCTGAAAACAAGACCGAGCTATCTACCGTAGACCCACTGATTAAACAACCACCGGAAACCAAGGAGTCGGTAGCGCAACCTGCACGCCCCACATCATTAAAAACAAATTTTGCCGGCGGCAAATGCTCTTGGTAAGTCCATATAGGCCAGTCTCTGTCGTATAAATTAAGCTCAGGAATCACCCGGGTTAATTCCATATTAGCTTCCCAGTAGGCATCTATGGTACCCACGTCTCGCCAGTAATAATTGCCATTTTTTGCACCCACGCAACTTTCAGTAAAGCGGTGTGCTTGGATTTTGTATTTTTGTATGATGTAAGGAATGATGTCGCCACCGAAATCATGGCTGGATTTAGGGTCCCCAGCATCACGCACCAATTGCTCGTAAAGGAATTTAGCGTTGAAAATGTAGATACCCATGCTGGCAAAAGCTTTTGCTGGGTCGTCTGGCATGTGTTTGGGCGAGGCCGGCTTTTCAGCGAACTCGATCACCCGGTCCATCTCATCCACCGCCAACACACCAAAACCCTTAGCGTCTTCCAAAGGCACGTTAATGCAGGCCACGGTCATGTCCGCATTATTTTTTACATGGGTAGCCAGCATTCGACCGTAATCCATCTTGTATATGTGATCACCGGCCAAGATTAAGATGTAATCTGCCCCGCCCTCACGCAGTAAATCCATGTTTTGATAAACCGCATCGGCCGTGCCCTTATACCAATCTTCAGAAATGCGTTGCTGTGCTGGAATAATATTCACGTATTCATCAAACTCACCGCGCAAAAAACCCCAACCACGTTGCAAATGCTGAATCAGGCTTTGCGCCTTATACTGCGTGGCCACATTGACACGGCGTATGCCAGAATTGATGCAGTTGGACAAAGGGAAATCGATGATGCGGTATTTACCGCCAAATTGCACCGCCGGCTTGGCGCGCCAATCGGTTAAGTTTTTTAAACGACTGCCTCGCCCACCAGCGAGGATGATAGCAGCGGTGTGTTTGGTTAAGGTACTGATAAAACGGTCTGAATGTTGACTCATTTTTTGTGAATTCGACATGCTACTCTCCTGAAGTTTGATGGACATCAATTAAACCTAGCGCCCGATCTGGTTTAATTTAGCTTCCATGCATTCTGTTTACATTATAATCAGCTTAAAGCACTATAATCTAGTTAAAACGTGGCTAATCAAGCAAATAAAGCCAAATAATCTAAAATAATCAGCAGCACTATTTAAGGGGATGCATCTTGGCAAACACGACTGACGTGGCGGTTAAAAAAACCGCAAAAGTGGCAACTAAATCCAAAACCACCCTGCAATCTGTTGCCAAATTAGCGCAGGATGGCTTGCGCATGATTTTGAAAGCCAAGCACCATGACCCATTTAGCTTTTTAGGCCAACATGCTATCGATGCTGGCTACGTTTACCGAGCCTTTCTTCCGCAAGCCAGCAGCGTGTTGGTCAAACAAGGCAGCAAATGGTTGGCGCTAGAAAAAACCCATGCCGACGGCTTGTTTGAGGTTTGCACTAAAACCGCACTAGCGCTGCCTTGCTTACTTAAAATTAGCGTAGGCGAAAGTGTTTATGAAACCCACGACCCCTACACTTTTAGCTCCAGCCTAAGTCAAGATGAACTGTATTTGTTCGGCGAAGGCCGCTTACTGCAAGCCTACAAAACCTTAGGTGCGCAGTGCATGACGCAAAACAATGTGGCCGGGGTGCGCTTTGCCGTATGGGCACCGAATGCTGAGCGTGTTAGCGTAACGGGCAGCTTCAACAATTGGGATGGCCGCGTTCACTCCATGCGCGCCCATGGCTCCAGCGGTATTTGGGATATCTTTATCCCGGGGCTTAGCACCCATGACAGCTATAAATTTGAGATACGCAACCGCCATAGCGGCGCCGTATTAGTTAAAACCGACCCCTATGGCTTCGAATTTGAAGCCCGCCCAGGCACGGCAGCTAAAATCAGCCTTAGCCAACACCAATGGCAGGATGAAGCCTGGCTGGTCACACGTAAAAACAACGATTGGTTGCACGCGCCATTTAATTGCTACGAAGTACATTTGGGCTCATGGCAACGCAATGCGCAAGGGCAGTTTTTAAGCTACCGTGAATTGGCGGCAACGCTAGTGCCTTATGTGGCAGAAATGGGTTACACCCACGTTGAATTAATGCCACTGTCTGAGCACCCATTAACCGAATCTTGGGGCTACCAAACCACCGGCTATTTTGGTGTTACCAACCGCTTTGGCTCGCCTGATGATTTGCGTTTTTTAATTGACGCCTTTCATCAAGCCCAAATCGGCGTTGTTTTGGATTGGGTGCCTGGCCACTTCCCTAAAGACGACTGGGCGCTAGCACGATTTGACGGCACAGCTTTATACGAACACGAAGACCCGCGTTTAGGCGAACACCAAGACTGGGGCACGTATATATTTAATTACGGCCGCAATGAAGTGCGCAACTTTTTAATGGCCAATGCGCATTATTGGTTAACCGAATTCCACATAGACGGCTTCCGTGTCGACGCAGTGGCGTCCATGTTGTATTTGGATTACTCGCGTAAAGCCGGCGAATGGTTACCTAATAAATTTGGTGGCCGAGAAAACCTCGATGTCATCGATTTTTTCAAGCAATTTAATGTCATGGTGGGTGAGGAATTTCCTGGCGTACTGACCATAGCCGAAGAATCCACTGCCTGGCCTGGCGTCTCTCGTCCAGTCTACCTAGGTGGGCTGGGCTTTAGCATGAAATGGAACATGGGCTGGATGAACGACACACTGTCCTACATTGAGCACGACCCCGTGCATAGACGTTATTACCATGACATGCTTACCTTTGGCCAACTCTACGCCTACTCGGAAAATTTTGTCTTGCCCTTCTCGCACGATGAAGTGGTACACGGCAAACATTCCTTGCTAGACAAAATGCCAGGCGATGCATGGCAAAAATTTGCCAACTTACGTTTATTGATGACCTACCAAATGACCACGCCTGGTAAAAAACTGAATTTCATGGGCAATGAATTTGGTCAGGGTCGGGAATGGAATGTCAACAGCAGCTTGGATTGGCACCTACTGGGCGATGCTTACGAAGGCCATCAATGGCACCGCGGCATTAAGCAAGTCAGCACTGATTTAAACAAACTGTACAAACAACAACAGGCCTTGCATGGATTGGATTTTGAATCGCAAGGCTTTGCTTGGATCGATTGCCACGACAGTGACCAATCAATAGTTAGCTACCTACGACGCGGTTTGGACAATAGTTTTGTTATAATAGTACTAAATTTTACACCTGTATTACGCAATAGCTATCGGATAGGCGTGCCACAAGCCGGCAGTTACCGTGAAGTTTTTAATAGCGATGCGGCTTGCTACGGCGGCAGCAACCAAGGTAACGGCAAGGGTTTGCACACGGAAAACGTGGCATGGATGCAACACAATCAATCACTGGTAATAACCTTACCCCCTCTGGCAGGTATTGTTTTACAGTTAAATTAACTTTAAATTAAAGCACGACTAAATAAATGGCTGCACTAACAACACTACCGGTATGGCAGGCGCTATGCCGTCATCAGAAAGACATCGCTGCAACACACATGCGCGATTTATTTTCCCAAGATAAAAACCGTTTCGACAAATTCAGCTTTCAGCTTGATGACATTTTGTTTGATTTTTCCAAACACCGCATCAATGACGACACGCTGCCTTTGCTCATGCAATTAGCCAGAGAAGCGCAGGTGGAAGATTGGCGTGACCGCATGTTCGCTGGTGAGAAGATCAACCTCACGGAAAATCGTGCTGTGCTACACACGGCCTTACGCAATCGCAGCAACCACCCTGTGCTGGTCGATGGCATGGATGTCATGCCAGAAGTGAACGCCGTGTTGGCACAAATGCGTCAATTTTCAGAAAAAGTCCGCTCAGGCAGTTGGTTAGGCTATACCGGTAAACGCATTACTGATGTAGTCAACATAGGCATAGGTGGCTCAGACTTAGGGCCGGTCATGGTCTGTGATGCTTTAAAAGCATACGCTAGCGCAGATTTGGCTGTGCATTTTGTATCCAATATAGACGGCGCGCATCTGATGCGGGCCCTAGAAAAATGCCACCCTGAAACCACCTTGTTTATCGTGGCATCCAAAACCTTTACCACTCAAGAAACCATGACTAACGCTATCTCCGCGCGTACCTGGTTCTTAAACAGCGCACACGACAACGCGCATGTGGCCAAGCATTTTGTTGCCCTATCCACCAATGCCAAAGCAGTCACCGATTTTGGTATAGATCAGGCCAATATGTTTGCCTTTTGGGATTGGGTGGGCGGCCGTTATTCCCTATGGTCCGCCATAGGCTTATCGATTGCCTTGTATGTGGGCATGGATAATTTTGAAGCCTTGCTCAGTGGCGCGCACGAGATGGATAAGCATTTCCAAACTGCGCCATTAGAAGAGAACATGCCCGTCATCATGGCGCTGATAGGCATTTGGTACAACAATTTCTTTGACGTAGATACGCACGCCATCCTGCCATACGATCAAGGCATGGCTCGCTTTCCCGCTTACATGCAACAAGCCGATATGGAAAGCAACGGTAAATTCATATGCCGTGATGGCAAACGCATACAATACAAAACCGGCCCGGTAATTTGGGGCGAAGCTGGCACCAATGGCCAACACGCGTTTTATCAACTCATACACCAAGGCACGCAAACTGTGCCCTGCGATTTTCTAATGCCGGTGCACAGTCACTACGCCATAGGCAAACACGGCTACGCGCACCATAAAATTCTGTTAGCTAACTTCCTGGCCCAAACCCAATCCTTAATGCTGGGAAAAACGCCGGAAGAAGCCCGCTTGGAATTGGAAAAACAAGGCTTGAGTGGTGCGGAATTGGAAAACTTATTGCCGCATAAAGTGTTTGAAGGCAACCGTCCTAGCAGCTCCATTTTGTTTGACAAATTAACGCCTAACACGCTGGGCAAACTGATTGCGCTATACGAACACAAAATCTTTGTTCAAGGCATGATTTGGGACATCAACAGCTACGACCAATGGGGCGTGGAATACGGCAAACAAATTGCCCAAGAAATTCTACCCTTATTAACCAGCGATGACGTGGTGACGAGCTTTGACAGCTCGACCAACGGCTTGATCAATTACACCAAATCGCATAAATAGATTAATGCAGTTTTAGCTCGCCGGCTTTCGTCACCTGGCGAGCTACTCCCTCCCCTATACTGGCACTGGCACTAGCGCCTATACGCTTAGCAAGGCGGCTGGCAAAATCATCTTGGTAAGTAAAATCCACGATGTCTTCTTGCTTTATGACTTCACGCGCCACGAAATCAGTGCTGCCTATGGCGTCAGCCAAGCCCATTTTAATGCTTTGCTCCCCGCTCCAAAATAAGCCACTAAAAGTTTCAGGCGTTTCATGCAAACGCTGACCACGGCCCTCACGCACCACGGTTTTAAATTGCTCATGAATTTCATTGAGCATGGTTTGCGCGAACGCTTGGTGCTTAGGATTGATAGGCGAGAACGGATCTAACATGGCTTTATTTTCACCTGCCGTCATCAAGCGGCGCTCCACCCCTAGCTTTTTCATTAGCTCGGTAAAACCGTAGCCGTCCATCAAAACGCCTATGGAACCGACTATGCTAGCTTTATCGACATAAATCCTATCGGCTGCCACGGCTATGTAATAGCCGCCAGACGCGCAGATATCTTCCACCACGGCATAGACCGGGATGCTAGGGTGTAAGCGTTTTTGCCGTTCAATCTCATCATTGATGATGCCGGCTTGCACCGGACTGCCGCCCGGGCTATTAATGCGCAATATAATGCCTTTGGTATGCTTGTCCTCATAGGCATCATGCAAACTGCCAATAAAACTGTCCGCATTAACCTCACCGTCGGCTTCAATCACCCCAGCCACTTCAATCAGCGCCGTATGATCTGTTAGGCTTTTCTTACTGTCTCCCAGCCAACCCATGGCTAAAAATAGCAGTAAGAACAAATAGGACCACATGAGTATTTTAAAAAACGCACCCCAGCGCCTAGCCGTTTTTTGCTCGGCTAATGCGGTGCTAGCTAGTTTCTCAATGGCGTCACGTTGCCAATTAATATCGTCTGACATGTTATTTTTTCTCTGAATTAAAGTTAAGTAATGGCGCTAATGTCTATGGTAATTTTTTGCTCTTGCTCAACAAGTGGTATGGATTTCAAACGCTTACCCTTGCATGGCCCCATGACACAATAACCGTTATCCGGCCGATAATGGGCGCCGTGCGTGGCACAAATCAAATGTTCTTTGTCTGCCGTGAAAAACTCAGCTTCGTTCCAATCCAACTCCACCGGCAGATGCGCACATTGGTTAACATAAGCATAAGCTAGCCCGCGATAACGAACAACAAAACCATGAGCAAATTCACCCAGCGCTGGCAAAGCAAAACGTAAGCCTTTACCCTGCTCGGGCAAATCCTCGCTATTAAAAACAATGTACTGGCTAGTCTCGCTCATGGCATCAATCCAATAACCAAGCACTTAAGCTGGCAAAATCATTAAATTGGCGTATAGGATTAAGGTGCTGCCACTGCTCAGGCTTTTGTGCCCCATAGCTAACACCCACTGCACTTACCCCGGCATTTTTAGCCATCTGTAAATCATAACTGGTGTCACCTATCATTAAAGTACGCTCAGGCAATACCACCAATGTCTCCATAATTTCATGCAACATTTGCGGATGCGGCTTGGAAAAACATTCGTCCACCGTACGGGTGGCATGAAAGTAGTGCGTCAAAGCACAGTGCTCCAACGCTAAATTCAAGCCTCGCCGACCTTTACCGGTAGCGACCGCCAATTTAAAACCGCCTTTATTTAAACGCTTAATGGTGTCTACTGCGCCAGCAAACAAGGGGATATTGCTTTCGCCCGCGTAATAGTTTTTCGAGTACTGCGCCGCCAAGGCTTGCGCTTGCGTGGCCGATATATCACCGTACAAGGCATGAATAGCTTCACGCAAACCCAGCCCTATAATGCTACTAGCGGCACTTGTAGCCAATGCCGGCAAGCCAACTTGAGCCGCCGCACTGATCAGGGCTTGGGTAATCATGCCGGTAGAATCAGCTATGGTCCCATCCCAATCCCAAACGATTAAATCAAACTGCTTTTGCATGCCAAACAACACTTTCTTAACTATTGGTTTCTAATTTTTGCAAAAATTTACTCAATTCGACTGGCAAAGGAGCAATCAATTCCAGCTTCGCATTGGTCAATGGGTGGTGAATTTTAGTGACCGCAGAATGCAAAAACATGCGTTTTAATCCATGTTTTTGCAGCGCCTTATTGGCCGGAAAATCACCGTACTTATCGTCGCCAACAATAACAAACCCCAAATGTGCCAGCTGCACACGCAGCTGATGGGTGCGACCAGTCACCAATTGAGCTTCTAACAAACTAAACGGCCCAAGTTGCGGATGGTTGTAGTTCTTTATCAATCTAAATAGGGTTTCGGATGTTAGTCGCTCGTTGTATTTATCCTTACTGGCGTCCGTCACTACATTGACGCGACGCTCACCATTGGGCAATAAATAGCGTTGCAAATCCAATACCACGCGCTTTTTTTGTTCTAGCCACAAGCCCTGCACTAAGATCGTATAACGTTTGTCGGTTTGATTGTGGCGTATGGCTTCGTGCAAAGCCACCAGCGCACTGCGTTTTTTTGCCAGCATCAACACACCCGACGTTTCCCTGTCTAAGCGGTGCACCAACTCCAAGAATTTCGCTTTAGGCCGCTCAAGTCGCATCTGCTCAATAACACCGCGACTAATACCACTGCCACCATGCACGGCAAACCCAGCCGGTTTATCTATCACCAAAAGTGCATCGTCTTCAAAAAGCACGGCATTTTCAAATTTAGAAACACTGGGGGCTTTAAGTTCTGGCTTATCCACTTGCTTAGCTCGTGTCGGCGGAATACGCACCACGTCGCCCAAGCTTAAGCGGAAATCAGCAGCTATGCGTTTTTTATTGACACGCACTTCACCGCTACGGAGTATTCGGTAGACATGGCTTTTAGGCACCCCTTTTAAGGTTTTAGTCAAAAAGTTATCTACTCGCTGGCCTTCGCTAGCCTCGTCCACGGTAAGAAATGCAGCAGCTAGTTCGCTGACTTGATCTGGACTGAACGGCTGGGTTTGTGTGCTGGTGTTGTTCATTCTTTGCTTAAATGTTAGTAGTAGCCTATACTTACGCCATTATCAATTAATTCAACATTAATTGATGTAGAAAATACACTTAAATAGCAATAAGTAAGCCTGCACAGCACGCTAACTTGGCTTTTTTAAAGTGGAAACAGATACTTGGTTAACGCCGCTCGCCATATTATAAAGTAGCAGCAAGTAAAAAATTAGCGCTCAAGCCGCCGCAGACAAATAAACATAAAGCGCGACTTAAGGTGTAGTCCAATTTGGCGTATCGCTAAATAGGCATTTACTGAAGATAGAATTTTAACGAATTTACGCCACTAAGGCATAAATTTTAATGATTAGTTAAATTTAACGAGCATCACAAACGTTTCAATTTGATACATTCAATTGAAACACATGCAATGAACACACGCTTAATATGGGCTTTTGCTTATGCTAAAAAGTCCGCCTAAGCTGTTGATTGTTTATATTTTTTAGAATAGCGCGACTTTATCGCGGCTAGTCTTTTAATTCAAATCGTTAGATTTTACACTTGCGCACACCCACGCGCCTTCAGTAGCTTGGCCAATTCCATTGGCACCATCACCTTAATCTGCCTTCAATACTCAGTCTGCGCCTTAAGCCCTACAGGAGCAAACAATGAAACGCATGTTATTTAATGCAACGCAATCGGAAGAATTACGCGTTGCCATCGTAGACGGTCAAAAACTGATCGATTTAGACATAGAACACGCTGGCAAAGAACAGCGCAAAAGCAATATCTACAAAGGTGTCATCACCCGCATAGAACCATCACTGGAAGCGGCTTTTGTCGACTACGGCATGGATAGACACGGCTTTCTCCCCTTTAAAGAAGTGGCCCGCAGTTACTTCAAGGAAGGCGCAGACAGCAAAGCGCGCATACAAGACGCCTTAAAAGAAGGCCAAGAAATCATCGTGCAAGTGGATAAAGACGAACGCGGTAACAAAGGCGCCGCTCTTACCACTTTCATCTCACTGGCTGGTCGCTACTTAGTCTTAATGCCTAACAACCCACGTGGTGGTGGCGTATCACGTCGCATAGAAGGCGAGGACAGGGATGAATTGCGCGATGTCTTAGCGCAACTGCAAGTACCAAAAGGCATGAGTATCATCGCCCGCACTGCCGGTATAGGCCGCAATGCAGAAGAATTGCAATGGGATTTAAACTACTTAACGCAATTGTGGGCAGCCATTGATGGCGCTTCTGCGATGCAAAGTGGTGCCTACCTAATCTACCAAGAAGGCAGCTTAGTGATACGCGCAATCCGCGATTACTTTAGCGCCGATATTGGCGAAATATTGATTGATACACCAGACATCCATGAACAAGCTTTGCAATTCATGAGCCATGTGATGCCAGGCAATGTGGCACGCGTAAAATTATACCAAGATGAAATCCCCCTATTCACTCGCTTCCAAATTGAGCACCAAATTGAATCGGCCTTCTCACGTGAAGTGCGCTTACCGTCAGGCGGCGCCATTGTTATAGACCACACAGAGGCATTAGTCTCAGTAGACGTCAACTCCGGTCGCGCCACACGCGGTAGCGACATCGAGCACACGGCCTTTAACACCAATATGGAAGCCGCTGAAGAAGTGGCTAGACAACTACGCTTGCGCGATCTTGGCGGCTTGGTGGTCATAGACTTTATTGACATGGAAAGCCAACGCAATCAACGTGAAGTTGAAAATGCCTTACGCGAAGCCTTGCATCACGATCGTGCACGTGTACAAACGGGTAAAATCTCGCGCTTTGGCCTGCTTGAACTGTCACGCCAACGCTTACGCCCAAGCTTAGGCGAAACCAACCACATCCCTTGCCCACGCTGCAACGGCACTGGTCACATACGCGGCATAGAATCAACCGCCTTACACATACTGCGCATCACCCAAGAAGATGCCATGAAAGACAATAGCGCCATCATTCAGGTGCAGTTGCCGGTAGAAGTGGCGACCTTCTTATTGAACGAGAAGCGTGCTGACATCCATGCCATTGAACAACGCATGGGCGTGGAAGTGGTGCTAATCCCTAACATTCACCTTGAAACACCTAATTACAATATCGTGCGCGTCAAGCACGATGATGTGACGGAAGAAACCAGTCGCGCCAGCTACAAATTAGTGGAATTGCCAACTGAAACGTCTTACATTCCAACGCCAGAACAAACGGCAAAAGAAGTACGACCTGTTGCAGCAGTCAGAGGCATTACGCCAGCGGCGCCCGCCCCTATCGTTGTTGAGAAATCAGCAGTAGCAGCGCCTATCCTATCCTTGCTAGGTCGCATTAAAAACCTATTTAGCAGCGCATCGACTGGCAGCAAACAAAAAGCCGAAGCGGAAAAAAACGAAGAATTCAACCGCGATCGCAACCGTAATAACCGCAATCGCAACCGCAATCGTAATGACCGCAACAAAAATGCGCCACAAGACAGGCAAAATCGACCCAATGACGCCAAGCCACAAGAGGCCAGAACGCAGGATCAACGTCCGCCTAAGATTCAGCAGCCACGTCAGCCTCAGCAGCAGCAACAACAAGGCAATCTTGCGGCTGACATCAACCCGAACGAGAACACGGTCAACACAGAAAGAACTGGCGGACGTCGCAACCGTAATAACCGTCGCGGACGTCGGGATCGCGGTGAAGGCGTACAAACAGAAAGCAATCGCCCCTTTGTTGCAAACGAACAAGTAGAGGCGATGCCTATCAGTGATACGCCAGCTAATCCAAGAACGGAAGCCGTTGTAATAAATACCGAAACGGCGGCGCCAGTAGCTGTTGCTGAGGTAGCAAAACCGGCTAAAAAAGCCAGACCAGAAAAAGCAGCCAAGGCTGAAGTGGCAGTCGTTAATGCAGAACCTGTTAATATCGAAACTTCGGCACCAGCCGCGGTCGATGCAAAGGTTGCATCACCGGCCAAAGCTGACAACAAACGTCCAGCCCGTGCTCGCAAAGCCGCTGCAAAACCAGTTGATTTAGCAGCCGCTGGTTTGCAATTGGTGGAAACCAAAGCTGATGCCCCTAAAGCAAGCCCGGTGAGCACTGAAGCGAAACCACGCGCACCTAGAAAACCAGCCGCATGGCAAAAAGATGCTAAAACAGCAAGCATCGATGAGCCTATGGTAATGGTGGAAACGCAAAACAAGTAAGCGCACTTTTAAAGTTGCAAAAACAAAAAAAGGCCATGCATTAGCATGGCCTTTTTTGTTTTCGCTAAACCTTAGCTGGTTAATCTTAACTGGTTAACCCTAGCTGAAGTATCCCAACTTCAGACTATCAATAAAATACGCAAAGCTTAGCTTCTCATTAATTGTACCGTGAGCAGACCCAAGCCGGTCATGGCCAAAGAACCTAAGACATGCAATGCTATATGCGTGCTTGCCCATGCGTACTGCCCCTTAGTGAGCAGCGTCATGGCTTCTCCAGAAAAACTAGAAAAAGTCGTTAAACCACCAAGCAAACCGGTAATTAAAAAAAGTCGGGTCTCGGCACTGATGGATGGATTAAACGTGAACAAAGCCATCAGCAAACCCATAAAGTAGCTGCCTATCAAATTAGCCAGCAGTGTACCTATAGGCAATGCAAGCAAGCTGGAATTGAACATTAGGGCCAACAACCACCTAAACCATGCGCCAACTGCCGCTCCTGCACCCACCAGTAAAAAACCATTAAAACTCATGCCTACCCCTAAATCATTATTATCCTGTGGAACTTTATACAATATAATAATGCATCCCTACCACAATCAAGAAAGTATATTTTGCGGGTATTATTTACCACTTCCGAAGTATTTCCACTGATTAAAACTGGCGGTTTAGCTGATGTAAGCGGCTCCCTACCGCTAGCATTGCAGAAATTAGGCGTGGACATACGCCTACTTATACCTGGCTACCCAGCGGTATTAAATCAGCTTAGCAATCTACATTTCGTCGCTAAGTTAGAACATCTACCCATGATCATGCATGCCGATTTAATGATGGGCGAAATCGCCCAAACCAATCTCAAGGTCATGGTCATCAAAGCCCCCAATCTGTACGAACGAGACGGCGGACCCTATGCCGACGCGAACGGACTGGAATGGCTAGACAATGCCCTGCGCTTTGGCATATTGTCTAAAGTAGGCGCCATCTTGAGCGGCACAGGATCACCCATCCCGGACTGGCAACCTGACATCGTGCATTGCAATGACTGGCAAACAGGCTTAACCCCAGCCTACATGAAGTTACTCGAGCACAGTCCTGCAAAATCCATCATTAGCTTACATAACATGGCCTTTCAAGGCTGCTTTGCGCCTGCTTGGTTAACCACCCTGGCACTACCGCATAGCAATTTTGCCATTGATGGCTTTGAATACCATGGCCAACTGTCTTTTCTAAAAGCCGGTATATTTTATGCAGACAGCGTGAGCACAGTCAGCCCTAGTTATGCAAAAGAGATACAGACTGCCGAATTTGGTTTTGGTCTTGAAGGCTTATTAAGCCAACGGGGCAACGAAATTAAAGGGATCTTAAACGGCATAGAAACGGATGAATGGAACCCAAAAACCGACCCCCACTTAATTAAAAACTACAGCACTAAGGCTTTGGCTGGCAAAGGACAGGTCAAACAGGCCTTACAAGAAAAATTAGGCTTACAAATTGATGCGAGCGCACCATTATTGGGCGTAGTCAGTCGACTAACCCATCAAAAAGGCTTGGACATGCTGCCACCTATTAGCCAACAATTGATTGATGCCGGCTGCCAATTGGTGGTACTGGGTAGTGGCGAGGCCGCACTTGAATCCGCGTTTAGCTTGCTAGCTAAAGCCTATCCCAAACAAGTCAGCGTAACCATTTCTTACAACGAAACGTTATCCCATCAAATCATGGCAGGATGCGATTTATTTATCATGCCTTCACGCTTTGAACCTTGCGGGCTTAATCAAATGTACGGCCTCGCTTACGGCACACCACCGGTGGTAAATGCCACTGGCGGCTTGGCTGACACGGTAGTGGACACCAATATCATTAGCTTTAAAAACAAAACAGCCAACGGTTTTGTCATGAGTGAAGCGAGCTCAACCAGCCTGCTAAACGCCATTAAGCAAGCCTTAAATGTCTACCAAAATGATGCCGCGGCATGGCGACAAATCCAACTAAATGGCATGAAGATGGATTTAAGCTGGGACAAGAGCGCCTTGGATTATTTGGCAAGCTACCAAGCCTTAATGATGCCTAAACAGCACTAGACTAAGTTAATTTAAAGGCAATAGGATGTTGGCACGGTAAATGCTTTATAAATAACAAGCTTCTCCAAAGCCGTTATTCTCCTCCTCCGGGGCGCCTTGTTAGGCGCCCTCTTTTTTTGCCGCTTATTTAACGATGAAATGCTCGCGGTAATACTTCAGCTCATCTATCGATTCGTATATGTCGGCCAAGGCTTCATGCTTGCCGGTCTTTTTAAAACCTGAATAAATCTCCGGCTTCCAACGCCGCGCCAACTCTTTAAATACGCTTACATCTAAATTGCGGTAATGGAAATACTTTTCCAACTCAGGCATAAAGCGCGCCATAAAGCGCCTGTCCTGGCAAATGGAGTTGCCGCACATAGGTGACTTACCGGCTGGTACCCAATTTTTCAAAAAAGCCAGCATTTGCAAGCAGGCTTGCTCTTCATCCAAGCTAGAGTCTTTTACCTTTTGAATCAAACCAGAACGACCATGTGTGCCTTTGTTCCAGGCATCCATGCCATCCAAAACGGCATCACTTTGGTGTATAACCAAAACCGGCGATTCGGCCAAGACATTCAATTCAGCATCGGTGACCACTGCTGCCAACTCCAATATACGATCCGTATCCGGCAACAAACCACTCATCTCCATGTCCAGCCAAATTA
This sequence comes from uncultured Methylotenera sp., assembly GCA_964400215.1. Lineage (GTDB taxonomy): Bacteria > Pseudomonadota > Gammaproteobacteria > Burkholderiales > Methylophilaceae > Methylotenera. The sequence continues at coordinate 552,428 of CAYNSY010000001.1, forward strand.
AATTATTCTGATTGGTGCTACTCGTTATTTCCGCCATCATGATTTCCATTAAAATGTGTGTTTTATATCAATAACAGTGAACCATAGCCGCGCTTATGCTTCACAATGTCAACATATTAACCGAACTTAACTAATACCATGACGTTTACCCTTATATTTATCAGCTTACTACTGGCCTCAACCTTAATCCGTCTATGGCTTGCAGGCAGGCATGTACGGCATGTGCAGGAACATCGCTTGCAAGTACCAGCCGCTTTTAGCCCCAGCATAACGCTGGACGCACATCAAAAAGCCGCTGACTATACCGTGGCCAAATCCAAACTAGGTTTATCAGAGGGCTTGGTACAAGCCATGCTATTGCTAGCGTTAACCCTAGGCGGTGGCTTGCAAATGATAGATAACTTTTGGCAACAACTGTTAGCCGATCACGCCATTTTAAGAGGGGCAGCAGTGATATGCAGCGCCATGTTATTGACTAGCCTGATTGATTTGCCCTTTGATTATTACAAGACCTTTATCGTGGACGAAAAATTTGGCTTTAATAAAATGACCGTATCGATGTTTATCAGCGATTTAGTTAAACACAGCTTGCTAGGCCTAGCCTTAGGTGGGCCTATTTTATTATTGGCACTGTGGTTAATGGAAGGCGCCGGCGAGTATTGGTGGTTCTATTTATGGCTAGTCTGGAGCGCTTTCAATTTAATCATGTTGGCGGTCTACCCTAACTTTATTGCGCCTTTATTTAATACATTTAGCCCACTGCAAGATGAGCAGCTAAAAAATCGTATTGAATCGCTACTGACTAAGTGTGGTTTCAAATCACAAGGCCTGTTTGTCATGGACGGCTCAACGCGCAGCAGCCACGGCAACGCCTATTTTACTGGCTTTGGCGCATCAAAACGGGTGGTGTTTTTTGACACCTTGCTGGCACGCTTAAATACAGAGGAAATAGAGGCCGTGTTGGCTCATGAATTAGGCCATTTTAGGCATCATCACGTTATTAAGCGCATAGCCATGCTGTTTACTGTCAGTTTTTTAGGCTTAGCTTTGCTGGGTTGGCTAATGCAGCAACCGTGGTTTTACACAGGCTTAGGCGTTGAAAGCGCCAGCAATTACATGGCGTTGATGCTATTTTTGCTGGTCTCACCGGTGTTTTTATTTTTACTGCGTCCATGCATGGCCAGCTATTCACGTAAAAATGAATTTGAGGCCGATGCCTATGCCGCAAAACAAGCCAACGCAAAGGACCTTATTAGCGCATTGGTCAAACTTTACCGCGACAATGCCGCTACACTAACGCCAGATCCAATGCATTCGGCATTTTATGATTCACACCCACCCGCCAGCATACGCATTGCCAAGTTGGCAGCGTATACTGGCTAGCATTTAGCGCGTAATGCCTATTTATTCACTGCAACCTTACCGACTGAAAGCCACTTGAGCAGCTCCAAACCGATTCCATCAACATTGATAGCACCCTTACAAGGCACGGTTGTTGCTGCCTACGGCAAACGCTATCAAATTGAATTGGCGGATAAAAAACGCATTAGCTGCGTTACTCGTGGCAAAAAAACCGATTTAGCCTGCGGCGACAGGGTCAACATACAGCTTACCGACAAGCATGAGGGTGTGATAGACAGCACCTTGCCACGCAAGACCTTGTTATACCGCAGCAATGCCTATAAAAGCAAAATGTTGGCGGCCAACGTGACGCAAATTATCATCGTCTTAGCTACCCAACCTAGTTTTTACGAAGCTTTATTAAACCGCTGCCTTATAGCAGCGGAGGCAGCACACATCAAACCGCTCATCGTGCTTAACAAATGCGACTTAGCAGACACCATGCAAGCTAAGCAAAAACTCAGTTTGTACAGCGACCTGGGCTATCGAGTGCTTGCACTGTCGGCCAAAGACGACATTTCCAGCTTAAGGCCTTATCTGCAAGGTGAGGCGAGCATTTTAGTGGGCCAATCTGGCATGGGTAAATCCACCATCATCAATGCTTTGTTGCCTGAAGAAGCCGTCCGCACTAGAGAAGTGAGCCTAAGCTTAGACAGCGGCAAACACACGACCACAGCAGCACATCTGTACCATTTGGATGAAGATAGTCAGCTAATTGACTCGCCCGGCCTGCAGGAATTCGGTTTGCACCACCTAAGCACAGACGAATTAGAACACGCCTTTATTGAATTTAGACCGCACTTAGGCTTATGCCGATTCAATAACTGCAAACACACACAAGAACCAGAATGCGCCATCAAACAAGCGAGGCTGAGTGGTGATATTAGCGCAGAGAGACTGGCCATTTACCAGTTATTGCGCGCTGAAATTGAGCATTAAACAAGGCGTCTAGGCGCTGGCTAAAAACACCGGCAGATGGCGTATAATGCAGCCATACCTTACTTAAGTAATAAATCATGCAAATTACTACCCGCCTAGAATTCGATGCCGGCCACCGTATTCCTAGCCATAAAAGTCAATGTAAGAATTTACATGGCCATCGCTACGCCATTGAAATCACTTTGTCTGGCGACATCATCAGTCAGGCCGGTGCATCTGAGAACGGTATGGTAATGGATTTTTCAGACGTGAAAGCCATAGCGAAATCAGCCGTGGTGGATGTTTGGGACCATGCTTTTTTGGTCTACCAAGACGATGCCGAAGTGCTGAATTTTTTGAACACACTAAGCAATCACAAAACCGTCATTTTTCCAACCGTGCCAACTGCTGAGAACATGGCCAATGAGGCTTTTAGAATCTTAAAAACCCGCTACTTAGACAGTTACGGCACGCAGCTAAAATTAGAAAAAGTGCGCCTGTACGAAACGCCCAACAATTGGGCTGATGCTTTAGGCTAGTTCTTCACCACGCTCAGCGTAATGCTTGGCCACCCAATGCCGGTATTCTCCACTAGTGACATTGTTAACCCAAGCCTGATTGGCCAAATACCAATCCACCGTTTTTTCTATACCAGACTCAAAACTTTCCGCAGGCTTCCAGCCTAATTGCTGGTGTATCTTACTGGCATCGATGGCGTAACGCTGATCATGCCCTAACCTATCTTCAACAAAGTTAATTTGCTCTGCATACGATTTGCCGTCTGCGCGCGGTTTTTTTCTATCCAAAATTCGGCATAAGGTTTTAACCACATTGATATTGGCCATCTCGTTCCAGCCGCCGACATTGTATACCTCGCCCACTTGCCCGGCTTCCAACACCCTGCGGATAGCCGAACAATGATCAGTTACATACAACCAGTCGCGTATCTGTAGGCCAGTGCCGTAAATTGGCAAGGCTTTTCCAGTAAGCGCGTTGTGTATCACCAGCGGTATTAGCTTCTCTGGAAAATGGTGTGGCCCGTAATTATTAGAGCAATTGGTGGTGAGTGTAGGCAAACCATAGGTATGGTGATAGGCGCGTACCAAATGATCGGAGGCAGCCTTGGATGCAGAATACGGGCTGTTGGGTGCGTACGCATGATTTTCAGTGAAGGCCGGCGCATCGGCTGTTAGAGAGCCATACACTTCATCCGTAGACACATGTAAAAAACGCCATGCCTGACGGTCGGCGTGACTCAATTGATTCCAATAAGCCCGCACGGCTTCTAATAAATGAAAGGTACCAAGTACATTGGTTTGAATGAAATCTTCAGGCCCATGAATAGACCTGTCCACATGACTTTCCGCGGCAAAATTCACAACCGCACAAGGTTGATGCTCATGCAACAACTTGGCCAACAAAGCTTGGTCAGCTATGTCGCCATGCACAAAAATATGCTGCGGGTTGTGTTGCACTGCATGCAAATTTTCCAAATTGCCTGCATAGGTCAACTTATCCAAATTAAGCACTGTACCCAATCCCAAGCGCAGCCATTCAAGCACAAAATTTGCGCCTATAAAGCCTGCCCCACCTGTCACTAAAATTGTTTTATTCATCTGCATTACTTTCTTATTCACTGGTTTTATTCATTGCTGTTGCCGAATCTAGTGCCGCCCATAAACAATCCCCAGACTTATGCAAAGCCGCCAAATAAGCGGCATGAACTTCTAGCTCCTCTGTGCTGGCAAACTTAACCACACCAGCTTGCGTGAAAGTTGGCCTAGGTTCAACGGCGAGGCTTACTGACGGCTTGTCCATGCCTATCATGAGGCTATCCTGCCCTCGCGTCATGGCCATGTAAACATCGGCCAACAACTCCGCATCCAACAGTGCGCCATGCAAGGTGCGTCTGGAATTGTCTATGCCAAAATGCCGACACAAAGCATCCAAGCTATTGCGTTGGCCAGGTCGCATTTCTTTAGCAATTTTAAGCGTATCAGTAATCTTAGCGACTATGCTTTCTAAGGGCTTTTGCTCAATCAAACCCAGCTCGCAATTTAAGAAACCCACATCAAATGGTGCGTTATGCATGATCAATTCTGCATCGGCTATAAAGTCCAGCAACTCGCTTACGATGTCAGGGAAGCGTGGCTTATCCTGCAAAAACTCCAAGGAAATCCCGTGCACTTCTTGTGCTCCTTGGTCTATTTCACGATCGGGATTTAAGTAATAATGAAAATGCTGTTTGGTTAAGCGACGGTTCACCACTTCAACCGCGGCAATCTCTATCACCCTATGGCCTTGTGCATGGTACAAGCCGGTGGTTTCCGTATCTAAAAAGATTTGCCGCATGATGATGCTGCCTCCAGTAAAGTTTGCTCTACGCCTCGGTTGGCCAAACCATCTGCCCGTTCATTTCCTGCATTACCGGCATGGCCTTTAACCCATATCCATTGCACAGTATGTTGCTGCGCCAAGCCGTCTAAAACTCGCCATAAATCGTCATTCTTAACCAGCTTTTTATCTGAGGTACGCCAATTCCTAGCTTTCCAGCCAATGATCCACTCAGAGATGCCTTTTTGCACATAAACCGAATCGGTAAACACTTTGGCATGGCAGCTGCGATTTAAGGCCTCCAATGCCCGTATCACGGCAGTTAACTCCATGCGGTTATTGGTAGTTAACAACTCGCCGCCAAACAACTCTTTTTCTTGATCGCCGTAACGAATCCAAGCCCCCCAGCCACCTGGTCCCGGATTGCCTTTGCATGCGCCATCCGCATAAATTTCAACTTCTTTAATCGTGCTCATGGTCTGTATTGTAATGTCTTCCTGGATTTTAAGGATTAAGGATTAAATTTGTCACGTGACTTAGATTGCCTAGTATTGGATTTTGGTCGGGCTGCAAGGATATTTCTACTAGTGGCTTGCTTCCAATTGGGCTTTATCGGCGTCATGCCAGGCACGCGCTTTTTCGCGACGATGAAATACACGCCACCCAACCCTGACCAAGCATGCCGGCCTAGGCTATCCATAAACAGCATGCGTTTATGCCAAGCCATGCTTTCAAACGGCGGCACATGGCAACTGCTTTGCACACTCAGCACCTCAAAACCCAATAAAGCCAACCAGTCTTTTAAGCGATTCAATCCTATGAAATGACCGTGCCAAGGGTAATGCACCTGCTTACAGAACAGCTTTTTTATAAACGCACACGCACCCCAAACACTCAGTGGATTGAAGCCAGAAATGATCAAATGGCCATCAGGCATCATTACGCGGGACGCCTCGCGTAAGGTTTGGTGAGGCCGCTCACTGAACTCCAGCCTATGTGGCAACAGCAATAAGTCCAAACTCATTTCTGCAAAGGGTAAAAAATCATCCGTGCAAACCAAGTTAGCATGCAGGTCTTGATTAAATAGGCCATCACAATGGGCCACTTCAGCTCTATACCGATAGCGCATACGCGAATTTGCCAAAAAATCCGTATGCAAGCCCCCTACTTGCAAGGCATTAAAGCCGAATACATCCGTGACCGCTTGGTCGTACAGTGACTTTTCTTTGGCCTGCAAATACAAGCCTGCGGTGGACTTAAACCAATCCTGGAGAGACGCTGCTGCTATTGACATTTAAACGTATAGACCAAATGATAGACGGTATGCATCATAATGTTCAAATTATACCCATTCCTGCTTTTAAGGATAACTATATCTGGCTGATACACAACGGCCAGCAAGCCGTTGTAGTAGACCCAGGCGATGCAACAGCGGTCATGCAAACGCTTAAGCAACTGAAGCTCAATCTGAATGGGATTTTAATCACCCACCATCACCAAGACCACATCGCTGGGGTAGCTGACTTGCTACTCGCCTACCCCAATATAAAGGTGCATGCACCCAAATTGGAGTCTTACGCATTTGCCCACACACCAGTCAGCGACGCTGATACGGTCAAGCTGGATTTTTTTGATCTGTGCTTTAGCGTTATGCTCTTGCCCGGCCACACTCTAGGCCATGTGGCTTATTTAAGTGACAACAAGGACGGCGAGCAACTGCTATTTTGTGGCGACACGCTATTTGGTGCAGGTTGCGGGCGTTTATTTGAAGGTAGTCCGGCACAAATGTACGACTCTTTGCAACGCTTAGCAAGTTTGCCACCCTCAACAAAGGTCTATTGCAGCCACGAATACACCTTGCATAACATTGAATTTGCCACGAGCTTAGAACCAAACAATGTCGCTTTACAAGAGCGCAAATTAGCCACACTGAAATTGCGTGATGCAGGCATGCCTAGCTTACCATCGTGCATCGCACTCGAACTCGAAACCAATCCATTTTTACGTTGCAATAGCGTAGCTATACAAGCCGCCAGCGGCTTAAATAGCCGAGCGCAAGTGGCTGTTTTTAGTAGGATAAGAGAATTAAGAAATGCCTATTAATCATATAGATGCAAACTATATTTAATGTGATTATTAAATATATAAATCTTGACTTTAGGGCTATTGTTTTTTAATATAAGCACTTATACAACCAGGGCAAAATAAGTATTATTGTCGCGCCCGTTCAACTACATTAAGCCATCATTGACTAATCTTCACACCCTTAACATCGCCCGCCTACTGCTAACATGCAGCCTATTATTGACCGGCCCGGCGAGCCAGGCCGAATCAAATGTAATCGGTGAAGAAATCACCATCACCCCTGAGGAATCGGCTAAACCTAGCAATGCACTGGATGGTGTAACAAGCAAAAAAATGCCCGGCAACAGCACAGGCTTAACCATAGACCCGTCCATGCACAACCTAACGGACGAGGCCAGCCCAGTCATAATAATCAGCAGTGACGACTTATGGCAAAGAATTAAAGACGGTTATGGCATGCCGGATTCCACCTCCAAACTGGTGGCCAATCATGAGCAATGGTACAGCTCAAGACCAGACTACATTAGACGCATGGTAGAGCGCAGCCAAAAATACTTATTTCACATTGTGGAGGAAGTCGAGAAACGCGGCATGCCAACAGAAATCGCTTTGCTACCCATGATAGAAAGCGCCTACAACCCACAAGCCTACTCAAGAAGTAAGGCCTCAGGCATTTGGCAATTCATTCCCTCAACCGGCAAGCACTTTGGCTTGCAACAAAACTGGTGGATAGACAACCGACGCAATGTCATCGTGGCAACCGATGCCGCACTAAGCTATTTGCAAAAACTGCACGGCATGTTTGGCTCATGGGACCTAGCACTGGCTGCCTACAATGCTGGGGAAGGCACAGTAGGCAGGGCCATAGAACGCAATCGTAGACTAGGTCTAGCTACGGATTACGAAAGCTTAAACCTGCCGCCGGAAACTAGAAATTACGTGCCTAAATTACAAGCCGTAAAAAACATAATGACCAACCCAGGCAAATACGGCTTAAAAATACAAACCATAGCCAATACCGCCTACTTCACGCGCGTATCGGCCCCGGCTCAAATTGACGCCCATCTGGCCGCAAAGTTAGCGGGAATAAGCGATGAAGAGTTTCTAGCGCTCAATCCGAGTAACAACAGGCCAGTTATAGGCAATAACGATGAAAAGCATGAGTTACTCTTACCAATTTTAGCGGCCCAAACCTTTAGGGACAATTTAGCCAATTACAACAAACCCTTAGTTAGCTGGAAAACCTACCTAACCAAGCGCGGTGAACGCATGGAAAAAATAGCCGCAAAATTTGGCATACAACTGGCTAAGTTACGCAATGTGAATAATCTGCCGAATCAAAATAAAATAAAAAAATCATCCACCATCCTGGTGCCCAATGGCAATAAAGTCGACTTTACGCCCAATGCTAATGCAAGCATAAACCAGGAGTCTATCGACAATAATGCCACTTACTCCGTCACAAGTGCTACCGACCCTGGACTTAGCCGCAACGCGGATGGCCAACTGTCAGAAAAGAATACAGCAAACAGCACTGAGGGCATGGAACCTAGCAAAGCCAATAACGTCACACACGTAGTAAAAAAAGGTGAAACCATTTTTGCTATTGCAAAACTGTATCAAGTCAGCATAGATGACATCATCGCCAGCAATGCTCTGCCTAATCAGGACATTAAAATTGGGCAAAGTTTAACCATTAACAGCCCAACAATGCAGGAAACACAAGCCGATCAAGCAAAACCAGAAAAGAATGCAAGCGTAAAAAACTACCCAGGCAAAAATAAAGCCTATGCTAAGACTAAGGCCAAGAAAACTAAAGTTAAAAAAACTAAACTTAGCAAAGCTAAGCGTAATAAAATTAAGAAAAAGCGCCGCCAAAGCACAAAATAAAAAATTGATGCCATGCTAATGCCAACCAAGACCACGCGATTAATTCAACTCTGGCTAGTATCATTTAGCGTCGTTCTCATTAGCGCTTGCGGCAGTTCTGAGCACGAGGGTAAACAAGCCAGCAGCCCGAACTACAACACAACCTACCCGCCCAGCTCAGGCGGCACCATGATAGATGCCATGACCGGTGAACCCAGCGGCTTGATTGCAATGATAGCCGGCGAATCAGCCGCATCAGCCATTGCCGGCAATATATTTAACAGCCTGCTGAAGTACGACAAGAATTTAGATTTAAGCGGCGAACTTGCACAATCGTGGGACGTATCTGATGATCAACGTACCATCACCTTTCATCTGAAGCCAAATCTAAAATGGGCAGATAATCAGCCTTTAACCAGTGCAGACGTCATGTTTACTTGGCTAAAAGTAACGGATGAGAATACCCGCACGCCCTATGGCGCGGATTTCAAATTGGTCAGCAAGGCCGAAACCCCGGATGCGCAAACGTTCAAAGTAAGCTACGCGGTACCCTATGCGCCGGCACTGGATACATGGGCCGGCTTGCACATCCTGCCCAAGCACTTATTAAAAGACCAAGACATCAACAACAGCGCCTTTGCGCGTCAGCCCGTAGGCAGCCATTACTACAAACTCACGGAATGGAAAAACGGCCAATACATAAAATTAAGCCGCAACCTAAATGCCAGCCAGGGGCAAGCCAAAATAGACCATTTATTATCACGCATCATTCCGGATAAAGCCGCTCAATTTCTCGAGCTAAGTGCAGACAATATAGACTCCATGGCTTTAAATCCTATTCAGTACGCTAGAATTTTTCCATCCAAGGCCGACCTCAGCAAAAACATAGCTTTGTACAAAGAACTAGGCAACAGTTATTCCTACATGGGCTTTAATTTAAAACGCAAACCGTTTGATGATGTCCGCGTGCGTCAAGCCATTAACTATGCCATCGATAAACAAGAAATTATTGACGGGGTATTGCTGGGCTTAGGCGAACCGGTGGCGTCCCCCTACAAACCAGGCACACGCTGGAGCAACCCTAGCCTCAAGCCCTACCCCTACAACCCCAACAAAGCACGGGCATTGTTGCGAGAAGCTGGCTTTGCTGACACAGACGGCGATGGCATATTGGATAAAGACGGCAAGCCATTTAGCTTTGAAATACTCACCAATCAAAACAAAGAACGTGAAATGACCGCGGTTTTAATTCAACGCCGCCTTAAAGAAGTCGGCATAGAAGTAAATATCCGCGTGCTGGAATGGGCCAGTTTTTTAGGTCGCTTCATCAAGCCCAAACAGTTTGATGCCGTGGTTTTAGGCTGGAGCCTATCCTTGGATCCAGATCAATACGGCATTTGGCACTCCAGCCAACAAGCGCCTGGCCAGTTCAACTTTATCAGTTACAACAACCCGCAAGCAGATAAGCTACTGGAAGCAGGCAGACTGGAATTAAATCCAGAGAAACGCATGCAAATTTACCACGCGTTTTCAAAAATACTGCTTGAAGACAGCCCGGTTATATACTTATCAGCCGGTTACGGTTTGTCGGCCATACATAAACGGGTCAAAGGCATAAGCAACCCAGCACCAGCGGCAGGCATAGGGCACAACACTTACGAATGGTATATCCCTAAAGCCTATTACCGCAACGAAATGAATGATCAATAGAAGACAAGCATGGCTGGCTATTTATTAAAACGTATATTCTGGATGGTGCCGCTACTACTGGGCATCAGTCTTATTTCATTTTTTATTATGCATCTAGCCCCTGGTGACATTACCACCAGTGAAGCCAGCTTTAATCCTAAAGCAAGTGAAGAATCCAGACAAAAATTACGCGCCTTATACAACTTAGACAAACCCGTCATAGTGCAATACGGTCTATGGGTCAAACGCATGGCCAAGTTAGATTTTGGCACCTCCTTCGCCTCGCACCAAAGGCCGGTTTTTTGGCAAACTACCGATAAAGACGGCAACGTGACATTGGGCATGATACAAGAAGCCCTACCCATCACCTTATTAATCAATGCCTTAAGTTTGCTGCTGATTATAGGCATAGCTTTGCCGCTGGGCGTGGTATCGGCCTTAAAGCAAAATCAATTAGCCGATCGCAGCATCACCATGTTCGTTTTTATTGGCTTCGCCATCCCCGGATTTTGGCTGGCATTAATGCTCATGTATTGGACTGGCGTTCAGCACACCTGGCTACCAATCTCAGGCCTTGAGAGTATGGGCCATGCAGGCCTGGCTTGGCCTGCACGACTGTGGGACACATTGCGCCACCTTATATTGCCGGTATTTATCTCCGGCATAACTGGCTTAGCTGGCATCTCGCTGTTTGTTAGAAATGGCATGCTGGATGTATTGCATCAAGACTACATCACCACCGCCAGAGCCAAAGGCTTAGGTGAAAATAAAATTATTTATGGCCATGCCCTGCGCAATGCGCTACTGCCTCTCATTACCATTTTTGGCTTAAGCATCCCTGGCTTGATAGGCGGTTCGGTCATTGCCGAAAGCATTTTCGCCATTCCAGGCATGGGTAAGCTTTTCTATGATGCGGTATTGATGCGCGATTTCCCTGTGATTATGGGCATATTAACCATAGGTGCCATGCTCACCATGCTGGGCAATCTGTTGGCAGACATTTCATACGCATGGGCGGATCCTCGCGTAAGACGGGGGGTCATGTAATGAAAATACTTAGGCAAAATCCCCTCACCCTACTTGGCTTAGTCATCATCGTCAGCATACTGCTACTTGCGCTAATGGCACCGCTTATCGCCCCTTACGACCCCAATGCAATTGATGTTAAGGCGATACTGTTAGCCCCTTCCAAGCTGCACATGATGGGCACAGACGGTCTAGGGCGCGATGTTTTTTCACGCATGTTATACGGCGCTCGCATCTCCCTCATGGTGGGTTTTGTAGCTGTAGGTATCGCGACTTTAATCGGCATTGTATTGGGCGCCATAGCCGGCTTTTATAGAGGCTGGGTGGATACATTCATCATGCGCACAGTGGATGTTATGCTGTCCATTCCAACGTTTTTCTTAATCTTAGCCGTGATTGCATTCTTAAGCCCCTCGATTTGGAACATCATGATAGTGATCGGTTTAACCTCTTGGATGGGGGTCACGCGGCTAGTTAGAGCAGAGTTCCTAAGCTTACGTAACCGTGAATTTGTTCTAGCAGCACAAGCCCTGGGCGCAAAAGATTCCAGGCTAATTTTTAGCCACTTGTTGCCTAACAGCCTAACGCCTATCATCGTTAGCTCCATATTAGGCATAGCCAGTGCCGTTTTAGTGGAATCTGGCTTGAGCTTTCTAGGTTTAGGCGTCCAAGCTCCGCAAGCCTCATGGGGTAACATCCTAACCGACGGTAAGGAGTACATTCAATTCGCTTGGTGGCTATCCTTGTTCCCTGGCTTAGCCATATTGCTGACCGTGTTAGGCTATAATTTGCTTGGGGATGGTTTACGGGATGCGTATAATCCAAGAAGCCATCAACATTAGCAAGCCGCTTTTGCAGACTCAACATAGGAAAAAAGTTATGGGATTTTTAGCAGGTAAGAAAATACTAATCGCTGGTTTATTAAGCAACCGTTCAATAGCATACGGCATCGCCGAAGCGATGAAACGGGAAGGCGCTGAGCTTGCATTTACCTATCAAATGGAAAAACACCAAGACCGCGTGGCTAAACTAGCCGCAGACTTTGGCTCCAACTTACTTTTTCATTGCGATGTCGCTGAAGACAGTCAGATTGACGCCCTATTCCCGGCCATTGCAAAACATTGGGACGGCATAGACTGCATCGTTCATTCGGTGGCTTTTGTGCCTAAAGACGCATTAGATGGCGACTACCTAGACAAGGTAACAAGAGAAAATTTCCGCATTGCGCATGACATCAGCTCATACAGCTTTGCCGCTCTTGCGAAAGCAGCCTACCCCATGATGGCTGGTAGAAACGGTAGCTTATTGACCGTTAGCTACCTTGGTGCGGAACGCACCATGCCTAACTACAATGTCATGGGTCTAGCAAAAGCCAGCCTCGAAGCAAACGTACGCTACATGGCGCAAAGCCTTGGCCCTAAAGGTATACGCGTTAACGCCGTATCTGCTGGCCCGATTAAAACTTTAGCCGCGTCTGGTATCGCGGATTTTGACAAGATGATAGGCTTCAACGAGAAACATGCGGCCTTGCGCAGAAACGTGACCATAGAAGAAGTAGGTAATGCGTCTGCCTTCTTATGCAGCGATTTAGCATCGGGCATCACCGGGGAAATCACCTACGTTGATGGCGGCATGAACATTACAGCAGCAGGCTCTATTGACTAAATAGGCCTTGCTATAGGCAGCATAAAAAAAAGGCACCTAAGTGCCTTTTTTTTATGCTGCCTTTTACATGCGATTCATTACTGCTGATTAAGCAACAAACGCTCGTTAACGGTAACCTTGGCTTTTAAGCGCAAGGATTGTTTATAGGCGGCCAAATACTCACTGCTTAAAGCAGCGCTTAGCTCATTTTTAGCTAACTGCTGAGCCTCTGCATCGGCAGCCAAGCCAGTATCAACCTTAAGCACTTTAAGCAACAAATAGCCTTGTTTGCTATCCGCCACCCCAGAATAAGCTGGTAATTTAGCCGCATTGGTCTTAAACGCTAAGTTCATGGCTAAATCGGTTAAACCTTGGGCATTTTTTCTATCGATGGTAACTTCTGGGATCCACTCCACACCCGTCACCGCCTTACCCGCTTTCAAGTCCCTTAATGCTGATTCACCCTTGGCCTTAGCCAACTTAGCAGCGGCCTCAAGTTTAAGCAAGGATTCAATGCCCGCTTTAACTTCATCAAAACTTCTTGGCGCAGCAGGTTTGTATTCAAGCAAGCGTGCCGCAACTAAATGATTTGGCGCAACTTCTACCGCCTCTGTATTGCGGTGATCTTTTAGCACCTCATCGGAGAATATCAAGGCCATGATTTTTTGGTTGTTTTTAAAGAATTTAGCGCCTGTCTCACGGTTCAACCAATTGGACACCTGCACTTCACCACCAAACGATTTTGCAGCAGGCTGCAAACTACCAGATTGCTCATAGACTACATTGCTAAACACTTCGGCTTGTTTAACAAATTCTGCCTGGGCTTTTTGGTACATCAAATCGCCTTTGATTTGCGGTTTTAAACTATTGAAATCGCTGCTAGCCCCGGTAATTTCAGTCACCTTGATGATGTGGTAACCAAACTCCGACTCAACCAAGCCGCTTACTTGATTAACCTTCATGCTAAATGCGGCATCTTCAAATGGTTTAACCATAGCACCACGAGCAAAACTACCTAAATCACCACCTTTGACGGCTGAACCAGGATCTTGAGAGTTTTTAATGGCTAAGGATTCAAACGATTTTGGGTCTTTCTTAATAGCCGCTAAAATTTCTTCGGCTTTAGCTTTAGCTTGTTTCTTTTGTTCCGCTGTTGCACTTACACCAAAGCCTATAAGGATGTGACTTGCACGCCTTTGCTCATTGCCTGAAAACTTCCCTGCATTTTCATCATAAAACTTCTTAACCTCAGCATCGTCCACGTTAACCTTACGCATAAAGTCGACTGCCGACATAGACAGGAACTCAACACGAACTTGCTCAGGGACCAACAGTTTATTTTTATGTTGCTCGTAATAGGCTTTAACTTGGGCTGGTGTAACGCTGACTTGATCGACAAAATCTTTAGTTTTAATCTCAGCCACGCTTACTACGCGCTGTTGATTGCTTAATTGTATGGCGTGTTGCAAACGCGACTCGGTAGTAAAGGCTAATTTTCCTATGCCATCAAGTGCTTGCTGGGTAAGCATGTCAGCGCGCATGCCAGATTCAAATCGTGTTGGCGTCAACTGATTCTGCGTTAAAGTTTGATCGTACAATTCTTGAGAGAAATTGCCATCTCTCTGAAATTCCGGCATGCCTGTAATATAAGTGGCTAACTGCACATCACTGATAGCAAAGTTAGCACGCCTTATTTCATCGTTTAATAATTGCTTGTTGATCAGCTGATTAAGCACCAGCGATTTAACTTCTGGGCTGTCCAGTTGCGCCTGATCAAACTTGCCTTCTGACTGCAATCGATTGCGGGTATTTTTTAAGGCATTATCGTATTCTTGTATGGAGATAGCATTACCGGCCACCTTGGCGACAGCGACATTGCTACCGGCACTACTTAAATAGGAGTCAATCCCAAATAACGCGAACGGGATAGTAATTAAAGCAAGCAGTGCTTTACCAACCCAACCTTGTGCAACCGTACGAATTCCATCTAACATAATAAATACCCACCTTAACTTGCAATTAACGTTTAAATTTAAGCCAGCTTAACTGGCTTAAATTGGTTTTAATAATAGTCTGACAATATACCACAAGCGCACGCTATTCTTGCGCTTTAGCATGAAGCTGATAGAGGCATATTAGCCAAATTCAGAAAGAAATTAGCTGCAAATATACTCAGGATAAAATGCGTAAGTACAAATAAAAATAGCGAGTCCTAAGACTCGCTATTTTTATTTGGCGGAGTGGACGGGACTCGAACCCGCGACCACCTGCGTGACAGGCAGGTATTCTAACCAACTGAACTACCACTCCATAAACTTATAAATACCACCAACAGGTAATATTTACATCATTTTTGCGTTCGAAATTTTAGCAAAATAAAAGAGTGCTTAACTTACCAGCACTCTCAAATTTTACAATTAGGAACGTCTTAGTCACTTTTTTGCGGTTTTATAAAATGGTGGGTGCTAACGGGGTCGAACCGCTGACATTCGCCTTGTAAGGGCGACGCTCTACCAACTGAGCTAAGCACCCTGCTTAACCAACAAAAACGCTAGTTTACAGCATCTTTAAGTGATTTACCAGCTCTAAATTTAGGAGAATTAGCTGCTTTAATCTTAATTGTTGCGCCAGTACGTGGGTTACGGCCATTACGTGCAGCACGCTTACCTAGGTAAAAGCTACCAAACCCAATAAGCGTCACCAAATCACCTTTTTTTAAAGCCTTCGTAATAGAGGCCGTTGTTGCGTCTAGCGCTCGACCAGCAGCAGCTTTCGAAATACCAGCCGTGCTGGCGATGCGGGCTATCAATTCTGATTTATTCACGAGTAATCCCCTTAAAATTTAATTAAATAAAGACTCACTTGTATCATGGATACCATGTACCCGTTGCCTTTATATCAAGGCTACAAAGGCTGTGTCAAGCATTTGTAGTTAAGATTAAGGCTTGTGCTATCAGTGTTTTATACCTTCTGTATGCGTATTGTTAGTTTCGGCACTTTTGTCCGCCAAAGCCACTTCACTGGCCAACTTAGGTTGAAGCTCAGCCAATGGTATGGGCTGAGAAGCTAGAGCAAAACTCAGGACCTCATCTATCCATTGCACAGGGTGTATGTCTAGGTGATTTTTTATGTTTTCTGGTATCTCGGCTAAATCTTTAACATTTTGCTGAGGGATTAATACCGTTTTAATGCCACCACGGTGCGCTGCAAGTAGCTTTTCTTTAAGGCCACCGATAGGCAGAACTTCCCCTCGCAATGTAATTTCACCGGTCATGGCCACGTCTGCTCTAACCGGAATGCCGGTCAGTATTGAAACCAACGCGGTAGTGATGGCTATACCGGCACTGGGGCCATCTTTTGGTGTAGCGCCTTCTGGAAAATGAATATGAATGTCATTTTTTTCATAGAAATCATCGTTAATTCCCAAGCGTCTGGCACGACTTCTCACCACACTCATGGCGGCTTGAGTAGACTCTTTCATCACATCGCCCAATTTCCCAGTGGTGGTGGTTTTACCTTTACCAGCGAGCAATACCGCCTCGATAGTCAGTAACTCACCGCCTACAGAAGTCCAGGCCAAACCAGTCACTTGGCCGACCTGATTTTCTTTCGCAGCCACACCGTAATCATAGCGCTGCACGCCTAAATAGCTATCCAAGGCCTCCGGATTAACCTCCACCCGCTTAAGCACTTGCGTTCCGCCTTCGGCTTTTGCAGTCAACAAGGCCTTAACGACCTTACGGCAAACCTTAGAAATCTCCTGCTCCAATTTCCGCACCCCAGCCTCACGCGTGTAATAACGGACGATATCGCGCACGGTATCTTCTGTTATGCTAACTTCGGCTTCTTTTAGACCGTGCAACTTTAATTGCTTAGGCAATAAATAACGCATCGCAATGCTGACTTTTTCGTCCTCGGTATAACCTGACAAATGGATGATTTCCATCCTGTCCAAGAGCGCGGCAGGAATGTTCATGGAATTGGCCGTGGCAACAAACATCACGTCCGACAAGTCATACTCCACCTCCACATAGTGGTCTGCAAAGGTATGATTTTGCTCTGGGTCTAAGACTTCCAACAGCGCCGACGATGGATCGCCACGCATGTCTTGGCCCATTTTATCCACTTCATCAAGCAAGAATAATGGGTTTTTAACGCCCACTTTTGCCATGCCCTGTAAAATTTTACCTGGCATAGAACCAATGTAGGTACGCCTATGACCGCGGATCTCAGATTCATCGCGGACGCCACCCAATGCCATGCGTATGAATTTACGATTGACTGCTTTGGCTATGCTTTGACCGAGCGATGTTTTACCCACACCAGGTGGGCCCACCAAGCAAAGTATAGGCGCCTTGATTTTGTCTACGCGCTGTTGCACAGCTAAATATTCAACTATGCGCTCTTTAACTTTTTCCAGACCATAATGGTCATCATCCAAAATTTTCTCAGCCGCCAATAAATTTTTACTGATTTTTGTTTTTTTCTTCCATGGCAGATTGATTAATGTGTCTATGTAGTTGCGCACCACCGAGGCTTCTGCTGACATGGGTGACATGAGCTTGAGTTTTTTCAGTTCGCTGGACACCTTAGCCAAGGCATCTTTAGGCATGCGAGCATCTTCTATGCGTTTCTCCAACTCTTCCATTTCCGCATTTTCGTCTTGCTCACCCAGCTCTTTTTGTATCGCCTTAACTTGCTCGTTCAAATAGTATTCACGCTGAGTTTTTTCCATTTGGCGCTTAACACGGCCGCGTATACGCTTTTCTACCTGAAGGATATCAATTTCAGCTTCCATCAAACGCAATAAATGTTCTAAGCGTTCAGCCACACTGAACATTTCCAGCACTTTCTGCTTTTCATCTAACTTCAAGGTTAAATGCGCCGCAATGGTGTCAGCCAAGCGACCGGCTTCATCAATACCGGCTAAGGACGTCAAAATTTCTGGTGGTATTTTTTTATTCAACTTAACGTATTGATCAAATTGGGCGAATACAGTACGCATTAAGGCCTGTATTTCTACGTCGCTAGTCGATTCAGGAATGAGCTCTGCCTTTGCAGCAAAACACTCTTCCATCTCAATAAAGCCACTGACCTTGGCACGCTGCACACCTTCCACCAACACTTTCACTGTGCCATCTGGCAATTTGAGCATCTGCAAGACCGTGGCCACGGTGCCTACCTCGTATAAATCATCGGCATCCGGCTCATCTTTGTTGGCTGATTTTTGTGCTACCAATAAAATCTGTTTGTTGCCATCTGAGGCTATTTCCAAGGCTTTAACCGACTTTGTTCTACCAACAAACAAAGGGATAACCAGGTGCGGGTAAACCACAACATCACGCAGTGGCAAGACTGGCAGCAAGCCCTCATCAGAGGAATAAGAAGGTAAGGATTTGATCATGGAGATTTCCAAATTAAACTATGTAATTAAGCCCAACGTGCTTAGACCTATTTATGGGGACAAAAAGCACGGATTCAAGCCTAAGTTTTAGGCAATACTAAACGCTTAACGTTATTTTTGGAGCTTAGCCGATGGCCTCTTCAGCAGGCGCATCAGCATAAATAAGTATGGCAGGCGTATCACCGCGAATCACGCCTTCATCCACCACCACCTTGCTTAGGTTTTTAAGTGAAGGCAATTCATACATAATTTCCAGCAAGGCATGCTCTAAAATAGATCGCAAGCCACGTGCGCCAGTTTTACGCTCCAAGGCTTTTTTAGCTATCAGCAACAAGGCCGACTCCCTAAACTCCAATTCCACGCCTTCCATTTTGAACAATTTAATGTATTGCTTGGTCAGCGCATTTTTAGGTTCAGTGAGTATGGTCATCAAAGCCGCTTCGTCCAAAGACTCCAAGGTGGCGACTACAGGTAAACGGCCTATGAATTCAGGGATGAGGCCAAATTTAATTAGATCTTCTGGCTCCACGTCTCTTAGCACAGTCCCTACCTGACGCTCATCGTCCTTACTTTTGACTTCAGCACCAAAACCGATGCCGCCCTTTTCAGAACGCAAACGGATTACTTTTTCTAAGCCATCAAAAGCACCACCACAAATGAATAAGATATTCGTGGTGTCCAGTTGGACAAATTCTTGATTGGGGTGTTTGCGACCGCCTTGTGGTGGGATGGAGGCTACGGTGCCTTCAATTAACTTCAACAAGGCTTGCTGCACCCCTTCACCGGACACGTCTCGGGTGATGGATGCGTTTTCAGACTTACGGGAAATTTTATCCACTTCGTCAATGTAGACTATGCCGCGTTTGGCTTTTTCCACGTCGTAATCGCATTTTTGCAATAATTTTTGCATGATGTTTTCTACGTCTTCACCCACGTAACCGGCCTCGGTTAACGTGGTAGCATCGGCCATAACAAAGGGAACATCCAGCAGGCGAGCTAAGGTTTGTGCTAGCAGCGTTTTACCTGAACCGGTTGGCCCGATAAGCAAGATGTTACTTTTTGAAATTTCAACTTCGTCTTTTTGGCCGCCATCCGCTAAATTATTATGTCCAAGGCGTTTGTAGTGATTGTAAACAGCAACGGCTAAATTCTTTTTTGCGTGCGTCTGACCGATGACGTATTGGTCTAAGATTTTACAAATTTCTTGCGGCGTAGGCAGGCTTTGGTCTGTTGATTTAAGACCATCCGTGCTTTTCACTTCTTCACGGATGATGTCATTGCATAAATCAACGCATTCATTACAAACAAATACAGATGGCCCTGCAATGAGCTTTTTAACTTCATGTTGGCTTTTGCCACAGAATGAACAGTAAAGTAATTTATCGCCGTCAGCTTTAGTAGCCATTTAATATTCCCTATTTAAAAAAACAGCTAGACCGGTGTTTGTGCTGCCAAAAGTGACTAAGCCGCTTCAGTTCGACTGGTAAT
The DNA here is from genome assembly GCA_964400215.1 of uncultured Methylotenera sp. Classification (GTDB taxonomy): domain Bacteria; phylum Pseudomonadota; class Gammaproteobacteria; order Burkholderiales; family Methylophilaceae; genus Methylotenera. The sequence goes on from CAYNSY010000001.1 coordinate 572,286, forward strand.
CACTTTATCTATCATGCCATAGGCCAGAGACTGTTCCGCGCTCATGAAATTATCACGCTCGGTATCCAAATCAATTTCTGCGGCCGTTTTACCTGTGTGGTGAGCTAATATGGCGTTTAACTTTTCACGCAAGTACATAATTTCTTTGGCATGTATGGCAATGTCAGTAGACTGACCTTGGAAGCCGCCTGAGGGCTGATGTATCATCACCCGCGAATTCGGCAAGCTAAAGCGTTTGCCTTTAGCACCGGCAGCCAATAGGAATGCGCCCATGCTGGCCGCCTGCCCTATGCACAAGGTGCTGACGTCCGCTTTAATAAATTGCATGGTGTCATAAATAGACATGCCGGCTGTTACCGATCCGCCTGGTGAATTGATATACAGCGAAATGTCCTTATCTGGATTTTCCGCTTCCAAGAATAGCAACTGAGCCACCACCAAATTGGCCGACATGTCATTGACCGGCCCTACCAAAAACACCACACGCTCTTTAAGTAAGCGCGAGTATATATCGTAGGAACGCTCACCACGGCCACTCTGCTCCACCACCATGGGGATATAGCCTAAGCCTTGTGGGCTTAGATCTTGCTGCAACTGCGACCCTGGCAATGTGTTCATTTATGCATTTCCCATTAAATCATCAAATTTAACTTTTTTATCACTGACTTTGGCTTTAGCCAACACCCAAGCCACGGCATTTTCTTCGGTGGCCAAAGCAGCAGGTTCGTCTAAACGTTTAGGATCAGCATAGTACCAAGTCACCACATCCGCTGGACGCTCAAAGCTTTGTGAAAACACATCCACCATGGCACGCACTTGGTCTGCATTGGCATGCAAGCCATTGGCATTGATTAACTCGCCAAGAATCAGGCGCAATTTAGTGCTGCGTTTTGCTTGCTCTTCGAACATACTAGGCTCAAGCTTAATAGCGCTTAAGTCAGCGCCTCGTTGTTTAAGGTTTTGCATGGTGGTTTCCATCATGCGATTGATTTCAGAACCCAACAACACGCGTGGAATTTCAAAATCAGCCGCATCAACCAAGGCTTGGAACACCTGCTCCTTAACCTTAGCACTCACACGCTTTTCAACTTCTTGCTTCAAACTTTCGGTGATTTCTGCTTTCATCTTAGCCACGTCACCGTCTTCTATGCCCAAGCTTTTTGCAAAATTTGCATCCAATTCTGGGTAGCTTGGTTCAGATACGCTAAGGTAATTAACTTCATAGGCAACCGTTTTGCCTGCAAGTTGCGCAGGATTATGGTCAGCTGGGTAGCTAATTTCGAATTTTTTAGTTGTAGCCGCTTTGCCGCCAGCCAATTGCTCATCAAAGCTAGCCACACGGCCCGCATCACCCAACACCAAATCAATACCGTTATCACCGGTTGATTCCACTTCCTTGCCATCTACGGATGCTTTCAGTGTTACATGAACGCGATCGCCTTTTTTGGCAGCGCGTTTAACCGGCACATAACTCACGCGTTGTTTCACCAAGACATCTAAGGTGTTTTTGACATCGGCTTCACCGACTTCCAACTGTGGACGCTCGATTTTGATTTTAGATACGTCACCAATAGCCACTTCAGGAAACACCTCAAAAGTAGCCGTGTATTCAAGATTGACGGAAGCTGCTTCAAACGGTTTATGTTCAATATTTGGGTAGCCGGCTACACGCAATTTTGCCTCATCCACAGCATCGCCAAAGCTTTTTTCAACGGCGCTAGAATAAACTTCATCACGCACTTGATCGCCATAGTGTTGATTAACCAAACCCATAGGGGCTTTGCCTGGTCGGAAGCCAGCAAATTTTGCCGTACGTGACATCTGAGTTAAGCGCTGACGAATTTGCGCTTCCAGTGGTTGAAGTGGAACCGTAATGGTAATACGGCGCTCAAGTTTGCTAATAGTTTCAACATTCAATGCCATGCGGTTTATTCCTAAGGTCAAGTTTCTAAATTATTTCATGCTCGGATACGAACAAATGTTTCAGTAAAATCATTCGTAAAATCAAACAGCTACTAAAAAATTGGAACGAATAGAGGGCAACAAAAAAACCATCTAGGATGGCTGTAGACAGTGTTTTATTAAGAATGTCCACCGTCCTTGTACGCGCCTAAAAAACACGAGCTTTTAACGCTCACTAGTTCGCTTAAATTAAGCGACAAACTATAGCATATTAGGCTTTTGTAAACAAATGAGCGCAGCACTTTTTTCATGGCGGCAAAAAGCAATGGGCATAAAAAAGGCCTTCCGATTAAGGAAAGCCTTTATGTATTTGGTGCGAAAGGAGAGACTCGAACTCTCACGCCCTGCGGCGCTGGAACCTAAATCCAGTGCGTCTACCAATTCCGCCACTCTCGCATTGTAAGTAAGCAGTGTATTGCAATGCTGCTTCAAACAAGCCGGCATTATAGCGCAAGTAACGCTACTGGCAACAGCTAAAAAATAAAATTAGCATATATTTATCTACATTAAGCGTTAGGGGCAAATGCACGCCTAAAGCTTATTCATTCCTTACTAGCAAAGTATCGAATGATTGTGCGAGAATATCGAATGATGCGCTATGCCAGCGCCACTAACTAAAGAGCCCTATCCATGCAAAACAACATCAACGAAAATGAAATTAATATGCTGCGCACGGAGTTGGAACTCTTAATGCGTGAGCGTCTGGCTTTACTTAAAGTAACCGGGGCAGCGGCTGGCTTAATCGCAGAAATGGACAGCCACGATTTACCCATTAGCACGGTGGAGGCGGCTGACTTATTAGCCACCACTATTAACGACTTGAACGAAGAAACATTGCAAGATGCCTTGAGCGCCGTGCATGCAGAAATAATAGAATAGAATCACCGCAAGACTAACGGCCTTATTTAGATAGCATTAATTTTGATTAAGCGCACCAGCTCAACTTTTCTACTAGCCAGCAAACCCAGCACCCTGGGGGTCTTGTCCATAGCCTGCATAATGGCCGCCTGCAGCTTTCAACAATACCAGGCGAAACCAATAGATGCCCCAGCCAATCTAGTCAGATTGGCTGAAAAAGACCCAAACAGCCTGGCTTTTCAACAGTTTCTGATCAAACATGGCTACAAAGCCGATCAGCTGCCTGTCCAAGCTTGGGGGCTTGAAGAGCTAATTTACTGCGCCTTATTTTTTCACCCCAATGTTGACCTCGCTAAAGCAAAGTCACTGGCAGCAGAATCATCGCTAGCCACCACTGCAGAATCAGCCATCCCAACGCTTAACACCAACCTTGCGCGCAGCAACGATCCTGACCCAAGCAAAAAACCTTATGCTTTGGGATTAAGTGTAGACCTACCCATAGACATCGCCAACAAGGGCGACATACGCGTAGAAAACGCCCAACACTTAGCCGACATAGCAAAATTGCAAATGGCGCAAACGGCTTGGGATCTAAGGAATAGCGTCGTTCAAACATGGCTGGATTACCAAGCTAAACAAGAGCAAATTCGCTTACTGTCCATAGAGCAAAATCACCTGCTAGCCAGCGTTGCTATCTATAAAAAACGCGTGGAACTGGGCCTAAACTCAAATGTAGAACTGAGCTCGGCCAGTTTGCAAATGCAAGCCAATGCCGTCTTGCTAAATCAAGCCAAACAACAGTCACATACGCTATACACGCAATTATCCAGCAATGTAGGGCTGTCACTTACACAGTTCAACAAATTAGTTTTAAAGAACCAATACAGCACCCAGTTAGCAGAAGCCAGACCGCTAGACGAGCTTCAGAAAGAAGCTTTATTAAATCGTATCGATTTACGCATTGCCCTATTACGCTACGCTAGCATGGAGGCTAAATTAAAACTGGAAATTGCCGACCAATACCCAGACTTAGTCATTAGCCCAGGCTACGCCTATGAATTTGGCGACAGCGTATGGTCGCTTGGCATTTCCGGCTTACTGACCCTATTGCACAAAAACAAATTGGCTATAGCAGAAGCCACACAATTACGCGAGGTAGAAGCCGCAGCATTTGAAGTGCTACAAACTAAAATTATCGGCGACACCAATACCGCCAATGCCACTTTTACACAAGCACAGCAACTGCTAAAAAATCAGCAGGCATTGCTGGTACAGCAGCAAGCCAACGAAAAGCGCATGCATGCCTTATTTGCAGCAGGCGAAATAGACCGGCTCACATTGACCCTCGCCAAATTAGAAACAATAGCCATAGAAAAATCCGCCGCCACCGCGCAATACGACCTTAATACCGCCATTAGGCAGCTGGAAAACACCTTGCAGAAACCACTCACAGGCCCAGGAGTAGCGCATGAATCGTAAAGCCACCTTAATTATTAGCATGCAAGCTTTTTTGATTGTCCTGTTATTTTGGTTTTTAGTCTTTTATGGCAAGGATGAATACGAAAGTGCCGCATCCAGTGGCGAAGCAACGATAGAAAGTAGATCTTTAGTCGCTGCAAATAATAGCACCGACAAAGGGGCAGCGACCCTTATATTGCCCCTAGCGTCACAACAGCAAAGCGGCATCAAAACCAGCCCTTTAGTTAGCACGCAACACCAAGCAGCGACCGTTTCTTTTGCTAACGTTGAAGCCATAGACAGTTTGCTTGAGCAGCGCACCCGCTATTTAGCAGCGCTAGCAGAAGGCCAAGTTTTACGCAACGCTTTAAGCCATCAGCAACAGACTGTCAAACGCTTACAGGTGCTGAATCAAGACGATAAAAATGTGTCCGACCGCGCGCTCCAAGAAGCCGAAGCGGCGATGCATGCCGAACAAGCTAAATTAAATGCTAACCGCACCTTAGCGCAAGGTTTGTATGACAGCATGCAACAACAATGGGGAGCAACGCTAGCGACATGGGCAGCACAAACTAACAGTCAGTCTCAGTTAAATGCGTTATTGCAATACAAAGAGGTCTTGCTAAAAGTAAGTCTGCCGTTTGATGTGCATCCCAACACCAAGAGTCTGTTGCAAATTGGTCAAATTGGCGGACAAGCCTTAGCTAAAGCCCGCTTCGTTTCAATCGCACCGCAAGCCGACAGCACCATACAAGGTGAAACCTACTTCTATATCGCGCCAGCCGATAAGCTAAGAACCGGCATGCGCCTTAGTGCACGCCTAGAAAGCCAAAACGGCATTAGCAATGGCGTTATTGTCCCGCATGAAGCCGTAGTTTGGTATGCCAACCAAGCTTGGGTATACCAAAAAGTTGCTTCCAAGCAAGCCGGCACCGACAAATTCATTCGGCGCTTAATCAGCACCGACGTTGAAATTGAAAGCCCAGCCATCAGTGGTTGGTTTAACAACAAGGGCTTTGCCACAGGCGATTTACTGGTCACCAGCGGCGCACAACTGCTGCTGTCTGAAGAATTAAAATACCAAATTACCAATGAAAATGACGATTAAAATGATGGTTGAATTTAATCAACACATCGGCATTTCAGTGCAGACTAATGCAGGCCTTGCTGCGTTAGGTCGGAGCTAAAATGACGACTAATGCAGGGTTTGTTGCCTTAGGTCAGAGCTAAAATGACGATTAAAATGATGGGTGCTACCAGCTTATGATGCCTAGCCTAGTACGATTCTCCATACGCTTTCACGGCGTGGTCATAGGCTTGGCTTGCCTGCTTGTGGTGTATGGCTTGTACGGCTTATCACGCGCAAATCTGGATGTATTTCCAGAGTTCTCCCCTACCCAAGTGGTTATTCAAACCGAGTCACCCGGTTTATCCTCTAAATTAGTTGAGCAACTGGTAACGCAACCCATAGAAAGCACCCTGTCTGGCACAGTGGGGGTCGAATCCATGCGCTCGCAATCGATACCCGGCTTATCCATCGTCACCATTATCTTCAATGAAAACACCGATATCTATCGAAATCGGCAAGTGGTGGCCGAACGCTTAGCCACACTCAGCAAGCAACTGCCTAAAAATATCGTGCCCAACATCACCCCGCTCGCCTCCAGTGCCAGCACCGTATTGGGCATGGGTATCAGCTCAGACAAGCGCAGCCTAATGGAGCTACGTAGCCTAGTTGATTGGACGATACGCCCACACATCATGGCCGTTCCAGGCGTGGCCGATGTCAACGTGCTGGGGGGTGACGTACGCCAATTACAAATTTTAGTCGATCCCAACAAATTGATACGTTACCACCTGTCCATACAGGAAGTGCTGGCTGCCACAGCCAGACTAACCGGGGTGCGTGGCGCTGGCTATATAGAAAACAACAATCAACGCATACTAATAAACACCGAAGGCCAAGCCAGAGATGCTAAGCAATTGGCGCAAATGTCCGTGTTTCATAAAGACGGCCAAACCATACGCTTAAGCGACCTAGGTGAGGTCATCGATGGCGCGGCACCTGCCATCAGCGCAGCCGCCATTGACGGCAAAGAAGGGGTCTATTTTTCCGTACAAAGCCAACTCGGCGCAAACACCAAAGCCGTCACAGAGGCTGTTGAAAAAGCCATGTTAGAGCTGGCACCTGAATTTAAACAGCAAGGCATTAGCTTTCACCCCAGTCTTTTTAGGCCGGCTAATTTTATAGAAACGGCCATCGATGGGGTCAAGACTGACATACTCATAGGCTCTGCGCTGGTCATAGGGGTGTTATTCTTATTCTTATTCAACGTACGCACTGCCTTCATTTCCGCTACCGCCATTCCACTGTCCCTACTCACCGCCACCATAGTGCTAGGCTACTTTGGCATGGGACTCAATATCATGGTGCTGGGTGGCTTGGCCATAGCACTCGGTGAAGTCGTGGATGATGCCATCATAGACACGGAAAATATATTTAGACGCTTGCGTGAAAATCGCCTACTAGCCCAACCACTCGCGGCTTATCAAGTGGTATTTAATGCGTCCATGGAAGTGCGCAGCTCGGTGGTGTATGCCACGGTGATTGTGGTCTTGGTATTTTTACCCTTGCTGACCTTATCCGGTGTCGCAGGCAAACTGTTTGCACCCTTGGGTTACGCTTACATCAGCGCGATTGTAGCCTCGCTATTAGTCGCATTAACCCTAACCCCAGCCTTGTGTTATTTATTATTTTCTAAAGGCGAGTTAGACAGCCAAGACCCGCCTTTAATTGTCTGGCTAAAAAAACACTACGTGGCCTTATTAAGACGCATAGAGCAGCATTATTTAACCGTCATCAGCCTAGCAACGCTGATCATAGCCCTAGGCCTGGGCATCTTACCTTTATTCAAAAGCCAATTTATACCAAGCTTACACGAAGGTCATTACATCATGCACATGACCGCTGTGCCTGGCACCTCGGCGCAAGAGTCACTGCGTATAGGCAAAAAAGTGGCTAAAGTGGTTAGCGGCATAGCCGGGGTAAAATCCGTTACCCAATGGGTAGGCCGCGCACCCAATGCCGCCGATACCTTTGGCACCCATTACAGTGAATTTGAGGTTGAGCTTGAGCCCAGTGATGGGCCACAACAAAATAAAATCCTCACGCGCATACGCGAAGAGCTCGCTGGCGAAGCGGTCGATGATGATGGTGATGGCATCGCCGAAACTGGTTTCATAGGGGTAAATTTTGCCATCAACACCTTCCTGACTGAACGCATAGAAGAAACCATATCTGGCTATACCGCTGCCATGGTGATCAATATCCACGGCCAAGATTTGGACGCCCTCGACCACGATGCAAGGCAAGTAGCTAAATTACTGAGCAGCATCGCAGGGGCCAGCGAAGTGCAAATACAATCACCGCCAGGCACACCTGAGCTTGCTATCCGATTGCGATCAGAGCGCCTGGCCTTATTTGGCTTGCAGGGATTGGATGTACTGGAAAACATACAAGCAGCCTACGAGGGTGTGCAAGCGGCACAAATCTACCAAGGCAACCAGGTACTGAGTGTCAATGTCATGTTTAGTCGCAGCATGCGCGATGACTTGCGAGAAATCGGCGCCCTAGCTCTGAAAAACCCCGATGGAAAAATCATCTACTTAAGGGATGTAGCGGATATCAGTCAAGAAAATGGCCGCTCCAAGATACTGCATGCCGGTGCTAAACGCATACAAACCATCACCTGCAACATCAATGACCGTGACATCAGCCAGTTCTCTAAAGAAATGAAAGCTAGAATTAATAGCGAAATAAAATTATCGCCTAGTAACTTTATTAGCTATACCGGCGAAGCTGAAGCTAACGCTCAATCACGCGAAGACCTCATCGTGCATTCCTTGTTGGCTGGAGTGGGTGTATTCCTCATGCTGTACATAGCATTTGGGCGCTTACGCAACCTACTGCTGACCTTTGCTAACCTACCTTTTGCCTTGATAGGCGGCGTCATAGCCGCCATGTTTACCGGTGGCTGGATTTCACTGGGCTCCCTAGTGGGCTTTGTCACGCTGTTTGGTATCACTCTGCGCAACTCGATTATGATGGTGTCGCATTACCAACATTTAATTGATGAGGAAGGCTGCGTTTGGGGACTTGAAACCTGCATACGCGGCGCCTCAGAACGGCTACCTTCCATACTAATGACTGCCTTAGTAACGGCACTGGGCTTACTACCGCTGGCTTTAGGTAGCGAGCAACCTGGTCGTGAGATCGAAGGCCCTATGGCCACCATTATTGTTGGCGGATTGGTGACCTCCACCCTGCTCAATCTGCTCATACTGCCTACCATCATGTTGCACTTTGGTAGATTCGAAAAAGCGCACATACGCTAATCAAAAGTTAGATCAACAAAGCCTGTTCTTGTAAGTGCTCAGCACTTATGCCATGCTCAAATACAGCACTATCGGCCTTGTTCAGCAGGCTGGTTTGGTAAGCCTGGCCAGCAATGTAATCCAAGAAACGTTCGTCTAGCACCCCATCGCTTAACAAGCGTTCAGCCATGCTTGCATGGGCTTGCTGATAAGGACTTAAGTCTATGGATTTAATCAGTAGCAATTGATTCGCCGCTAACTTGTTTGCCAACCAAGCACTCAAACTGTCCGAGCTCACTTGCCAGCTCTGCTCCACTGACGCATCGGCCAAGACCATCTGACTGGGTAGCCAAACCATGGTTTTATGTTGCCAACCACGTTCGGCAATTTCCAATTCACTGGCCGCCGTCACTAAGCCAGGCTGCATGCCAGCCAACAACAAGCCATATTGATCCATGGCTAGCAAGGCCAATTGATGTGCCAGCGCATCGTCCACCTGAGAAAGATTTTGCGCCAGCCGCACGGCATCGGCAAACACCCCACCACCGGGCACTATCACTACCTTACCTTTACCGTGTTTGGCTAGTAGCGCCAGCCATTGCGGCAACTCCGCCGAGCCTAACAAGCTGCCACCTAACTTCACTACCCATAATTGATCATTAACCATGTCTAATAACGCCTTTAAGCTAGGGTGCAGGACGATCTTTGCCAAAAAAATACTGCATGGTTTCTAATAAACTGGATGCCTTATCTTGGATTTCAGCATACTCTTGCGCAAGCTCAGAATCACTCACTATGCCTCCTCCCGCATAAAAACTTATTTCGCCTTTGTCATGGCCATGCTCATGGTAAACGGCCGTGCGTATGGCAATGCTGCTGTCCATATTGCCATCAAAACCGATGTAGGCGACAGCGCCACAATACACGCCACGTCTATGTGGCTCCAATTCATCTATGATTTGCATGGCCCTAAGCTTAGGCGCCCCAGTGATCGAGCCTCCTGGAAAACAACCGCGTAACAAATCAATGGCGGTTTTACCCTTGGCTAAACGCCCAGTCACTATGCTGACTAAATGATGGACGTTAGCGAAACTCTGCAAGCGAAACAATTGATCGGCTTTAACCGAACCAATTTCACAGCTCTTACCGATATCGTTACGCAGCAAATCCACTATCATTAAATTTTCCGCTCTGTCCTTAGTGCTGTTCTGCAAATCAAGCGCCAAAGCAGCATCCTCGTCAGCCTCCACTGAGCGCGGCCTGGTGCCCTTAATTGGTCGCGTTTCAACCACACGGTTTTGCAACTGCAAAAATCGCTCTGGCGAACCGGACAAAATTTGCCACTGGGGAAATTTCATGTAGGCCATAAAAGGTGCTGGACTTAACTCGCGTAGCTTTTTATAAGCCAACCAACTGTCACCAGTGGCCTGCGCGGCAAAGCGTAAAGCCAGGTTGACCTGATAGCAATCACCATTCTTGATGTAGTCTTTAATTTTATTGAATGCCACACTGTATTGGCTGTAGTTCATATTGCTAGTAAGCGCCGAAGATACGCTAAAACTGACTGGCCTATCTGCATCATGGCTAGGTTTAGCCTCATCAAACAATAGGCACAAGGCTGCCCAGTTTTCATGGGTAGTGGCCACCAAGCCATTTGAAACCAGCTGCGCTGTTTTTTCTTGATGATCGACCACCACGGCCCAATCGTAGAGGCCAATCTGCATATGTGGCATCTCTGTCGCTTGAGCCAATGGCCCAGCTAAGCATTCGATTTGACTAGAGGTTTGACTAGAGGTTTGTCCGGAGATTTGTCTAGATAGCTGCCTAGACAAATCATAAGAAAAATAACCCAATGCCCCACCCGTAAACGGCAAAGCACACACTTCATTCACCGCATAGTCTGCCATTAGCCGTTTTAATGCAGTCAAGCCATCCTCATCAGTCACGCTCAACTGACCCTCATGACGAATTTCGGTTTTAATGCCATCCACCCCGGCTTCATCGCTAACGATAGTGGCAAAAGGCTGAGCCACCAAAATGTCATAGCGGCCGTATTCACTCTGCGGCTTGCCGCTGTCTAAAAACATAGGCCAAGGCAAGTGCGCTATCCGTTCGAATAAAGCACTGCTATCTGAAGCATAAGGAAGAGCATGCTTAAGCATGGGTCCTCCCCAAACTGGCAACAGCGTAGGCGGGGAAACACACGGCAGCCATGCACTTGGCTGATCCGCTTAATGGGCTCTCTGCTGGCATAAAATCCGTCACAGACAGATAGTCCAAGTTTAATTCCTTTGCCAAGCCAGGCAATAGAAAATCGCCCACCCCTGCGCCAATTAAGCTGACAGTGGACGTACCGTTTAATGCAGCCAAATGCCGCTCTATGGCGTGTTTAATTTGTTGCATCTGCAGCGCTTTAAAGGCCTGCGCCAAGGCTTGCCATTCGGACATGGGAGCATCATCGGCATCTCGTCCTATCATACGGGCTATACGCCGCGCGCATGCAGCAAGGCTTTTATCACCACCATCAGCGGTTTCCGCACTGTATTGGTCCTGCGGCAAATCCCCGGTTAGCCTATACACATCGGCCGTCGTGGCAAAATGCTCAGCGGCCAAATTGATAGGCGTATTAAAAAATTCCACCTTTTGCGCCAGCGCCATCAATGGCGTACGCACTACCCCAGTGTAAATTAACTCGTCGGTTTGCAGGCGTTGCGCATCGCTAAAACCCATCACTTTAGGCTGCCCATGGCTAATTAATACCAAATCGGTGGTGGTACTGCCGACATCAATAAACAAAGCGTTGGGCGCATGCTTAGCTAGGTACTCGACACTGGCTAACCAATTCATCGATGCAATGTTGTGCGCCTTAGACGACACCTCAGGCAAACTGACCCACTGTTGGTAGCCCGCATAGAACATTAAATGCTTACCTAATTTTTCTTGCAGTAATTGCGCGATTTGCACGACCCCGCTAACGCGATTGGGGAAAATATCAGCCAATTCACCTGTCATGGTGACGCAGTGTTTATAAGCTTGTGGCGACGCAGCAAACTCGTTCAAGACCTGATCAATGGCCGCGCTCAACACGGTTAATCCACGCCACAATGGGCAATAAACTTGAGTGACATCAATAATATGGCCTGCGGCATCTGTGTGCACTGCTTTAAGATGCGCGCCGCCCACATCCCATGCCATAAGCGGCAGCGTTTGCGCTAGCAAAGAAGGATTAATACTCGTTTTCATGCAAACTTATCTCTACCCTGTTTTTTTCTATTGGGGGCAATTTAAAACGCGATGACAACACGCAAGACATTATGAGTTCTGCTGGGTTGCAAGCCAAGGCCACACGCAAGCCAGCATAACTGCTAGTTAAGCGTGGATTAATGTCTAGCACATACATGGCGTCGTGCTCAGTATCCAGGATGACATCGACCCCCACATACGCCAACGCGTCCGGTAGCATTTTAGCTATTTTACGCGCCAGTGTTTCAAAACGTTGCCAGTATTGGCTAAGACCATTAACACTAATGCCCGTCAACTTAAATTCACCATTTTGCAGGCTGACGTGTTGCTCATTGCAACTTAGCAACCAAGCTTGACCCTCACGGCATAACATGCAAAAACTGGCGGCGATGCCAGGCTGGTAGGCTTGCGCAAAAAAATGCAAGCTGCGTTGTTCTTGTTGCATCCAATGGCGCATTTCACTGGCACTAGCAAAGTACTGTATGCCTTCGCAGCCTGCTCCATCCTCAGGTTTAACTACCCAAGCCGTTTTGGATACTGCCAACGTTGCAAAATAGCCATCATCGAGGATATCCGTCCCAGCGTGTATGGCCAGCGTGTGCACGCCTGCTTGTTGCATGGCTTCAAAACTGAGGGTTTTGCTGGTGCCGACCAAACTAGCATCGTAACCACAGCCTATGAGTATGGCGCCGTCTTTTTTATTCTCTGCCGCTAAACACAACTCGGTTAGCTTGAGCAAATGCCCATCCGTTTCTGGTGCAATCAGCCAAACCAGATCCACTTGCTTAAGCAACTTCTTAAACACCTTAATGAATTCGCCAGCAAGCACTGGGCTGCTGTTTAACACCAAACTGGATGGCGTCAACCTAGCGTCGTGCATGCTGACAAGCTGGTAGGCATTAAGATCACTCAGGTCTGTCAATAAAGCATCACGCATGAGCGCGCCTTCTTTAGCCAAGGACGATGGCAATAGGCCATCACTAAAGCCACCAGCAGTGATAAACTCGCATACTAATAATTTTTGACGCTGTTCGATGATGCAAGTAATCCCGGTAATAGATTTATTAAATGGCGAAGTGGTGCATGCTAAAAAAGGACAAAGGCAGCATTACCAAAGCCTACAGTCTGAGCTGTGCCCGTCTAGCGATCCGCTGGCGATTGTAGCCGCACTGCTAGCAGTGCACCCGTTTAAGCAATTATATATCGCCGATTTGAATGCCATTCAAAAACTACCGCATAAGACGACAACAAATTTTGCAGTCATAGCGCGCATTATCAACGCCTACCCACAATTGGAAATTTGGCTGGATGCGGGTATTACACAGGCCGTCGATACGCAACTATGGCAGCCTCTGAAACTTAACTTGATACTGGCAAGTGAAGGCTTAGCCAATATGGCGGATTTTCTTAAGTTAAGCCAAAAACTGGGTAATTTTATATTGTCGCTGGATTTTTTTAGCGACGGCTTTCATGGCCCGCAGGCACTATTAAATCAAACTGAGCATTGGCCGCAGCGCGTCATCATCATGTCGCTGGCTGACGTGGGGGCCAATCAAGGGGTTAATAGCGCCAGACTAGAGCAGCTTGTTCAGAAAAACAATACAAGCCGACTGTATGCAGCCGGCGGTGTGCGAAACGCGGCCGACATAAGACTGCTAAAAGAATTAGGGCTGCATGGTGCATTGATAGCCACGGCATTGCATACGCAGCAAATCACCGGCTTGGATTTGCAGCAAGATTGCCAATAAAAAAGCTCGCCGTAGCGAGCTTTTTCTAAGCCTAGATGGCTATATCACTTATTCCAAATTAGCATGAATAGCACGCATGCCTTCTTCAGTTAAGCCTTTTGCAAAAATCAAATCAGCAATCGCGGCTTCCAAGAAAATCAAGGTTGAAAGCTCAAACTGTGAACCCATAGGCATGCCTTGGGTTAATGGGAAGCTATTGTCGTTACCAATTTGTATGGTTAGATCAGCGGCATCGGCCATGGGTGAGGATTTCTTCATGGAAACCACAACCAATTTAGCGCCCACGGATTTTGCTTTTTTAACGAAAGGTAGCAATGTTTCTGTACCACCTGAACCGGATACCAATAACAATAAATCACCGGCTTTAATCGCTGGGGTAACCACTTCACCTATCATGCTAACGTTATAGCCAGCGTGCACTAAACGCATAGCAAAAAAGCGTGATACTAATAGCGAACGACCTGCACCACCAATAAAAGTACGGCCAGCACCTTGAACTAATTTTAAAAGTTCGGCTGATTTTGAGTTATCCGTTTCAGACAATATGCTGCTTAATTTGTCTAAAATTAATTTTTGACTGCTGCTCATAATTTTTTCCTTATAAATTTAATAACCGTGTACTTAACAGACCATTAAAAAAAAACCCGACTCGATAAGGAGTCGGGGTTTCTAATTACTCATTTCAATAATTGCTTATTGAAATCGCTTAAATTAAGCGTGAGCAATAGCTGTGATTTCAGCAGCAGAAGCAGCTGGATCAGTAGCGCCGTAGATTGCAGCACCAGCTACAATGATAGTAGCGCCAGCATCACGTACTTGAGCAGTAGTAGCCGCTTTAACGCCACCAGCTACTGAGATTTCAACGCCTAATTTCAAACCAGCTACTAAACCTAAGTCAGTAAATGGTGTTTGACCAGCCGCTTGTTGATCCAAACCAGTGTGAACGCCAATGATGTGCGCACCTAGTTTAGCCACTTCTTTAGTTTTAGCAGCTTTATCAGCAACGTTGATCAAGTCAACTTGTGCTTTTTTACCGTATTTGTTAGCAACATCGATTACACCTTTGATAGTACCGATATCAGCACAACCTAAAACTGTACAGATATCTGCACCAGCTTTGTAGAATGGCTCAGCTTCGTAGAAGCCAGCATCCATAGTTTTCAAATCAACTAAGATTTGGTTTTTTGGGAATTTAGCGCGTAATGTTTCTAGCAATTTGATACCGTTGTGCTTAATGCATGGTGTACCGATTTCAAGAATATCAACGTGCGGTGCAACTAGCGCTGCTAATGCAACTGTACCGTCAAAGTCTAATGAATCTAAAGCCATTTGGGTTAATGCCATGGTATTTCTCCGTTTAATAATTTTTTTAAAATGTTACTTAATTTATTGCTATTTTAGTAATAAAAGACTGTCAAAAAACACCAAAAAACAGTTTGTTTAATGGCCGTTATGACGGCTTTTACACTGCAATTCTTGTCTTACAAAAAACTGGACACTTATAGTAAATGTCCAGTAAACATATGTCAATTCTAAACTTAGTAGATTACGCTTTTATTACAAAATACTTAAGCTTAGCGTGACTTTATACGACTACAGTTTTTCGCTTAAAGCCGCTTCCAATTTGTTTTGATCTGCAACAAAGCCACGTATGCCTTCTGCTAATTTCTCAGTAGCCATCGCATCTTGATTCAATTCAAAACGGAATTCTTCTTCAGTTAATTTAGCGCCCGGTTTTTTAGTTGCGCCTTGGTCTTTCAATACTTGAACCAAATTACCTTCAGTAGCAGCCAAGTCTTGCAATAAGTTAGGCGATACAGTTAAACGATCGCAACCTGCAAGTGCAATTAATTCACCTGTGTTACGGAATGAAGCGCCCATCACCACTGTTTTGTAACCGTGCTCTTTGTAGTATTGGTAAATAGCACGCACTGAAACAACGCCTGGATCAGTTTCTTGTGTGTAGTCTGTGCCTGGATTTTTTGCTTTATACCAATCCAAGATACGGCCAACAAACGGTGAAATCAAGAATACGCCAGCTTCAGCACATGCACGTGCTTGACCAAAACCAAACAGCAAGGTTAGGTTACATTGAATGCCTTCTTTTTCAAGGATCTCGCCGGCTTTAATGCCTTCCCATGTTGAGGCCAATTTAATCAACACACGGTCTTTGCTCACGCCTGAATCTTGATACAACTTGATCAATTTACGGCCTTTAGCCACCATAGCATCCAAGTTGAAAGACAAACGCGCGTCCACTTCAGTTGAAATGCGACCTGGTACCACTTTGGTGATTTCCGTACCGATTAACACAGCCAATTTGTCTGCTGCATTATCAATTTGCTCAGCTTTAGAACCGCCCTGCGCTTTTGCGTAGGCAATCGCTGTTTCAATTAAAGGAGCGTATTGTGGCAATTGACTTGCTTTTAATACTAAAGATGGGTTGGTTGTAGCATCCACAGGCTTCACTGATTTGATCGCTTCAACATCACCGGTATCTGCCACGATGGTGGTCATCGCCTTTAATTGGTCTAATAAATTTGCCATTACTTGCCTCCTAAAATTAACTTAAAATCAGCTGACGCTGCAGTCTTATATAAAATCTAGTGCAACATTATATCTGAAATTTACCCTCTGTCGTTAGCGCGGCAGATATTTACTTGCCGGGTCAAGCAAGCAAAAAGCTGCCCTAGAGACGGTAGTTATGCCTGCAAATAAAACGCTAGCAGCGTCGCCACCGTCAGGTCAGCACTGGTGCCAGGATTAATGTTACGTTGCTTCAACGACGCGTCCCATGCCAACAATTCCTTTTGCATTAACTTAGGATTGCTAGCTTTTGCGTAGTTTGCCTCAATGGCTTGGGCTTCCAAGCTGATTTTTTTAGCGAGAGCCATGCCGTGTTTACGCACGATATGACTATCAGGGTAATGGGCCAGAAAAGTCAGGTAAACCGCCGTGGCTGCCCAAGCCTCACTGTCATTTTTTGCTTGCTCCTGCCACGCTTGTTTAGCCGATACAAAGCGTGGCAGGCCTAAGTTAAAAACACCTTGGTAATCATGTGCGTATTGCCAGGCAATCCGGTCGTTATCTGCCGCCGTGACCATCATCTGTTTAAGACTTACATCAATAACAGCCTGCACATCATGCTTAGGCACGTGGCCTAAGCCAGCCGGCTTAGCCATTAATATGGCTGACGCCGCCAAGCGGCCATCCTCAACCGACAACGCATTTAACACCGCAGTCAGCCCTTGCGGCAAATCAAATTCGGTCGATGGCGACAAAGCTGCTTGAATAAGCGGTGCACACAACAAGATTAATCCCAGATTGGTGTTCATCGCCACCGCTGACTGCGTCGCTTGCACTGCCAGCAATATGCGTTCACCTACCGACAAATCAGCTTGCGCGATAACCGCCGCTGTTGCGTCAGCACTCTTAATGAAATCATAAACCGTCATGCCGTGACCATCGGCGAACACATGCACATTGCCCGGCTTAATAGCCTGCAATTCCGTCATACAAGCGCGCCGATACGCTTGTGCTACAGCGGTTGAATTGGGCGACTGAATTATCATGGCAATTTGGCTAAAAAGTCATCCACTAAGAGCTGCGCAATATTCGGCTCGGTCACACTTTGCAAGCCCTTCCAAGCCGGTATGCTGTTGACCTCAAGCACATAATACTCACCACTTTCCGCTTGCATGATATCGACCCCACAGTAATCCATCTCAAGCGCTGATGCCGCTGCCAACGCCAAATCCACCATGGACTGATTGGCGACATACGCTTTAGCCTGCCCGCCAGAGGCTAGGTTATTTAACCATGACGAACCGGTGCGTTTCATGCAGGCGACCACCTTGCCATGAATAACAAAGACCCGGTAATCGTGGCTGGGGCTGCCGTCTGCGTCCATGGGCGGACGTATCAATTGCTGCAAATAGTAAACGCCATCGACGAATTGCTGCATAGGCACCGGCAAGGCATCAGCATAAGGCAGTTTGCGTACGCCCAAACCTTGCGAACCAAACAAAGGCTTAATCACCAATGATAGGCCCTGATCGTGCGCGGCCTGCCTGATTTTTTCTGCCTCTTGCCTGGATTCACACACCCAGGTAGCGGGCGTCATGACGCCATGTAAAGCCAGTAAAAAACTGGTCATGGCCTTGTCCACGGTACGCTCTATGGCTTTAACATCGTTGTATATCAACACGCCCTGCATGACCAGCATATGCAAGACATTCAAACGCGTCACCACTTGCTGCATGCTGCCGCCAGCAATGCCACGAACGAAAGCCGCTTTCGGCAATCCCGTCTGGCCAGGGATTTGAATGCTGGGTTTAGCGCCAGCTAAATTAAGCAAACAATCTTGCAGCGAGACAAAATACGCATCGATCCCACGTGCCTTAAACGCCAGCTTTAATTGCGCGCCGTGCCAGCCAGCATCATCGGTAAAAATAGGGATTTGCAATTCACTGCGCCCTTAGCATCAATCGGTAAATGACTGCGTCAGCAAGCTTGCATTTAACTGCCCAGCGTCAAACACAGTACCCGTTTGACGGTTGCTAATGCTGACTTTTGCCGGCGAAAATAGCATGGGATCGATTTTATAAAAATCCATATTGGCCGCCTTAAACACCTGTGCAAACGGTAGGCCGTAATCCTTAGACGCACTGCTGGGTAAATTGCTGGCCAACTGCTGGGCAGCGGCATCATCGCCATCCACCAACAGATTCACAGAGCCGCCAAATAAAATAGCGTCATTGGTGCGCCCCATGGCCGTCATAAAATCCTTAGCCAGTGGTGGCAATACCGCCACCCCACTACCACTGACAATATCAGTCAGCGGAAAGTGCAGCGTATGGGCCTTATGCAAAACCACTTCCAACACCCGCGCTACAATTTGCACCACCCCTGCGATACTGGTCGTGGGCGTCAAAATAACCGTCAAATTCGCCGCTGGCACTTGCGTGTCATGCACGATTTTAGCGATCACTTGATCGGGTGGCATGCGGTCGGTTTCCAATACGATGCAAGTGGATGGCGCCGCATCCTTATAAGCCAGCTCTGCAAACAAAGCTTCACGCTGTGCCAATGCACGAGCCGGACCAGAGCCCATAGAGAAAAATTTGTCGTGACTTAATGCCCAGCCTGCGTACTGACTGGCCAAACAAGCAAGCACAGGGTGCTCGGACGTCACCTTTATTGCTGTCGGCCACGCCAACATAGGCGGGTCAAAACGCTCATCCGTTTGCAATTGCACGCTGGCTAAGCCACCCAAACATATTTCCGCTATCAAGCGACCGGCCTCTAAACTTCCAGGATGCGCTATGCCTGCATCAACCACGGTGCATCCAAGCTTGTGCTGGCTTACGCCCACTTGCAATGCCTGCGCTTGTTGCAAAAGCGAAGCCAATAAAGGCGCACTTAACTGATTCACACTCAAATGCGTGGGCGCACTAGTCCTTGCAAACATCTCCATCTTCTTTCAAATAATTAGCCAATATACGGTTGAGCATTTTAACTCGAATTGTTAGCAATTGCTTCGCCGCTTCTGCGCAATGCGCCTTAGCGTCTACCGTACAAACCGGGAGCTCGGCAGCGATCCGGTGGGCGCGATCGATCGATGGGTAATCTTGCACCCAGTCTGGCCAGGCAAAGCCAGCAGGAATGGTGAGCTCCAGTAAACTGTAAACCACCGCTTGCGCCCTACTTTCCGGTTTCACGGATAAAGCTGGTAATAAGGGCTTAGCCTTAGCTTGCTGGCATGCCGCCAAGTGCATGGCCAGCAAATTTAATTCACCGCCGTCTATGTCATACAAAGCCACGCTGGCACTTAAGCGCGGATTAACTTCCAGCACATAAGCGACGCCATCTTGCAGCACGGCATCCAAACTGTTTAAGCCCAGCAAAGAAAATTCAGCTACCAGCTGCTGCGCGGCCAGCAACAGTTGTTGCTGCACCGTCAAGGGCAGATTTATTTGACTCACGGCCCCACCATAACGGTAGGGCATGGTCTCGCTTGGCGCCAGCAACAACTCGTTAAACCCCACCAGCGCAACGTCTTGGCCATTAGCTAAAAATAAAACCGACACAGGCAAACCATGCAACGCCTGCTGCACATAAGTTTGCTCGGGGATCAAAGCCTGGTCTTGGGCGTAGTGCTTAATGTGGCTGCCACCGCTGCCTCCCACAGATTTAAGCAAAACCTGGTCCTGACTGGACAGAGGCGCATTGGCATCGGCCCAGGTTTTAGGATGGGCTATGCCTAATTGTGCGCACACTGAAAAAAAATGTGCCGGCGCTTTTAGCAAGGCCACCGTGCTAGGAAGGTTACCTAACAAGGGTATGCGTTCAGCAATTTTGGCTAACAATGCTGGCTGGGCTTCAAACCCGCTGCCATAAACAAAACCAAGGTAGAGGCTAGCATCAAGCTTAGCCACAATAGCCAACAACGCATCAGCCTGGAAGCCGTCATGATCAAATGGGGCCAACTCAGTCGTACTGGCCATCGCTAGGGTTTGGCTGTCGGCAAAACCATCGATGGCAGTGACCCGGTAACCTGCTTGCACTGCGGCGGCCACAAAAGGCCGAGCAGAAAGCGCGATAATTAATAAAGCTTGATTTGGCAAATGCGCTGGTTTTGACAAATGCGATGGTTTAAGAGGATGCGTGCTTGTGTAAGATGTCACGGGCTAGCTTGTATGCCGCGGCAAATTCTAAGTACACCGGCCGATCGGCCATCAGCATTTGTTGTAACAATTGCAGCTGTGTTTGGTACTTAAGCTGGCCTATAGCCAAGGCGCCTATGGCGAAAGCCTGAGCAGTAAAAATCTGGCCATCCAGCTCCGGGCTTAGCCCCTCGACGGCCGTAGGAGGCACGGCATTAACATCCGCCAAGCCTTTCAAGTTTTTAGCCGCTTGTAATTGTGCCTGGCTAATCAGCCTAACGCCAGCCGATGCCGCGCACACCACCAGCTCCGCCTGCTCTAACACCTGCTGTTTAGCTTGTTCGCTAGTGCCGTCCACCACCTGCATGGTGACTTGGTATTGGCTATTCCAACGCCCTACTTTTTCATTCAACTCGGACACTGCTTTATGCGTCAGCAATTGCACCTGCATGCCTTGTTGCGCGGCGATAATGGCAGTACAACCACCGACTGGCCCATTGCCACCTAAAATGCACAATGTTTTACCGGCCAGCGCTTGTTTAAACTGCTTTTCTAAATGGAATTCCAACTTAGCCACGATAGCAGCCGCGGTGGTAAAAGCGCCGGATGGGTCAGCAAAAATCGAACAGGCAAAAGGCGCAAACATGGTTTTTTTAGCCGCATCCAGCATGGCCATGGCCAGCTCAATATCACGCCCACCTATAAACAAGGCTTCTCTTTTCACACCAGATGGGCTGCGCGAAAAAATCGCATCTTGCGCCAAGGCCGCCACATCGGCCAGCAGCAGATTGGTGTAAGGCATGACTTTATCAAAGCCGGCGTCAAACGCCATGTTCACGTCAAACGGACTGGCGTTTTTAGCGGCCGTCATCAAATGCAATATACTGGGTTTCATGGTGTGCATACGCTACCGTTTCTTTCTGGTTTAACCAATTTAAATACCACCTTAATTGCCCACCAGCGACAATTGAGCGCCCCGATTATAGCCGCTGCAGATTCGCCAGCTAAGCCCGCTTTGGGCAAATTTCGTTTTTAGCTGAGCCAGATGCGCTTCGGCAGACGCGGCATCGGCAAACACGGCAAAGCCGGTTGGACCCCATGAGCTCTGACCAACACACGATACGCCCTGGGCGGCCAAATGTTGCAACACGGCAGCCACCTCCGCACTCGCATAACGACCACCTTGCGCAGGCGCAAAATAATCGCCCACGCTAGCCTGCAAGGCTTGTATCGCCTGACCAAAGGCATTTAGATCTTGCTCCAGCAATGCTGGCATCGCTTGCATCAACACCTGCCGACATAAATGCGCCGCTAAGTTTTCCGGAAATGGCGGCAATTGATCAAACGCAGCAAGCTCATGCTCGCCATGAACGCCGGCTTGACTGCTGTCTAGCACCAACAAAATTCGCCACGCGTCGGGAAACGCATACCTTGCCAACAAAGGCGGTGGCGATGAGGCAGCGCCAGACTTGTTGCCTGATTCAAGTTGACGACCACCGTCTATAAGCAAGCCACCGTGGTCAAAAGCCGCTATGCCTATGCCAGAACGCGCACCTCTAGCGCCCAGCACAGCCACTTCCTTAGTGCTTAAATTCAGTTGAAATAAATGGCTAATGGCCGCACCCACGGACAGAGCCAATTGTGTGCCTGAGCCCAAACCGGCATGCTCAGGCAAACCTTGCTCAAGCTCTAGCTTAAGCGCGCCCTTTAAGTTTAACTTCGCCATCAACTGCTGAGCGATGGCCAAGGCACGCGCGTTCGATTCATGGCCAGCATGCCAACTGTCCGCCATGCTTACAGTCAAGGTTTGTACTGGCTCAGACAAACTTAAGCCTATGCCGCCGTACTTACGACCCAATCCCCCATGCAAATCAAAGAAACCCATGTGCAAACGCCCACGGCTAGTGACTTTAACTTGCTTGGCCTGTGCTGATTGCATAAGTATTAATCGCTATTTTTTCTAGAATATACTTTGAGATAAGTGCTTAACGACTGCTTGCCTAATGCATTCTAGCCGAGCAGATTAATTTTTGATAGGTTTATACTTTTGTCGGCTGAATTTTCAACGCTAGCATGCTATTTCAGGTGACAGCACCTGTTAATTTAGGCAAAATGTCAATAAAGCATCATTTACCCGTAGAATTTACCCATAAGATTAGATCACCTAAGGAACTCACATGTCTGTCCACGTCATTCCATTTGAAAAATTAAGAAACGTTGATGTACCTTCTGTAGGCGGCAAAAATGCCTCTTTAGGTGAAATGATTTCTCAGCTGTCGGCGAAAGGCGTGCGCGTTCCGACTGGTTTTGCCACCACAGCTGACGCCTTCCGCGAATTTCTGAAGGTGAACGGGCTGGACGTTAAGATCAATGCCGCCTTAGAAAAACTCAATGTGGATGACACGCAAGCCTTGGCTGTTTGTGGCAAGCAAGTGCGCGAATGGATTATGGCAGCGCCTTTTCCAGCCGCTCTAGACAAAGCCATCGCCGAGCACTACGAGACCTTAATCGCCAAATCCGGCAAAGGCGCAACCTTCGCCGTTCGCTCTTCTGCCACTGCCGAGGATTTGCCAGACGCCTCGTTTGCCGGCCAACAAGAATCTTTTTTAAACATACACGGCCTAGACAATATCTTGCACGCCATTAAAGAAGTGTTTGCTTCTTTATACAACGACAGGGCCATTTCTTACCGCGTACACAAAGGCTTTGTGCACGCTGACGTCGCCTTATCTGCTGGCGTACAACAAATGGTGCGTAGCGACATAGGTTGCGCTGGCGTGATGTTTACCATAGACACCGAATCCGGTTTTAAAGACGTGGTATTCATCACTTCGTCCTACGGCTTAGGCGAAACCGTGGTGCAAGGTGCGGTCAACCCAGACGAATTTTACGTACACAAACCCACCCTAGCTCAAGGCAAAGCCTCTATCGTGCGCCGCACCATGGGTTCAAAATTAATCAAGATGGTGTTTTCCGATGCCACTCAAGCAGGGAAAAGTACGCACACGATAGACGTGGATGCAGCTGACAGCGATCGCTACTCATTAAGTAACGAAGACGTGCTGGAGCTTGCCCGTTACGCCATGACCATAGAGGCGCATTACGGCTGCCCTATGGACATAGAATGGGGTAAAAATGGCATAGACAACAAGCTGTATATCTTGCAAGCACGCCCTGAAACCGTGAAGTCACAAGAGTCGTTAAACAACATCACGGAAACATTCAAGCTAAACAAACACCAAGCCACCCCCTTAGTCGTGGGCCGTGCCGTGACGCAAAAAGTGGGTGTGGGCCCGGTACGCATCGTATTAGATCCAGCCGACATGCACTTAGTCCAGCCTGGCGATGTGTTGGTAGCCGACATGACAGACCCTAACTGGGAGCCGGTCATGAAACGCGCCAGCGCCCTTGTTACCAATCGCGGCGGACGCACCTGCCACGCGGCCATTATTGCTCGCGAACTTGGCATTCCAGCCATCGTAGGCTCAGTCAATGCCACCGATATTTTACGTGAAGGTGAAGTGGTCACGGTATCCTGTGCCGAAGGCGAATCCGGCTTTGTCTACCATGGCGCGCTGGATTTTGAAGTCAGCAGCCAAGCCGCTGCCGCATTAAGCAAAGCGCCGTGCAAAATCATGATGAACGTCGGCAACCCAGACATGGCCTTTGGTTTTGCTAAAACACCTAACGACGGCGTGGGCCTTGCCCGCTTAGAGTTCGTGATTAATAACATGGTGGGCATACACCCCAAAGCCATACTCAACATGGATGCTATGCCAACAGCGGTTAAGGCCACCATTAAAAATCGCACACGCGGCTATGCCAATCCTAAACAGTTTTACATAGACAAAGTGGCCGAAGGCGTTGCAACAATCGCCGCCGCTTTCTACCCGAAACCGGTCATCGTGCGCACCTCGGATTTCAAATCCAACGAGTACAAAAAATTGGTAGGTGGCGACATATACGAACCGGACGAAGAAAACCCGATGATAGGTTTCCGTGGCGCAGCCCGTTACATGGCAGAAGACTTCAAAGAATGTTTTGCCATGGAATGCTCGGCCATGAAAAAAGTCCGCGATGAAATGGGTTTGACTAACGTGGAACTCATGATTCCATTTGTCCGCACCCTAGATGAAGCCAAAGCGGTGATAGACATCATGGCAGCCAACGGCCTTAAACGCGGTGAAAACGGTTTGCGCATCATCATGATGTGCGAGATTCCATCCAACGCATTGTTGGCTGAACAATTTTTAGCGTATTTTGATGGTTTCTCCATCGGCTCTAACGATTTAACCCAACTGACCTTAGGCATGGACCGAGATTCAGGCATCTTAGCGGACGGCTTTGATGAGCGTAATGACGCGGTAAAAGTCTTGATTAAAATGGCCATACAAACCTGTAACCGTTTGGGTAAATACGTGGGCATATGCGGTCAAGGCCCATCTGACCACCCCGATTTTGCTGAATGGTTATTGGCGGAAGGCATACAATCCATGTCACTTAACCCCGATACCGTGGTCAACACTTGGCAACGCCTCACAAAAAAATAAACCTGCACAGCAAGCAAAGCAGATAAACCAAGCAAACTAGATAAACTAAACCAACGAAGTAAATAGATCATGATAAACCGGACCGTATTTTTCATCTCTGACGGGACCGGCATCACTGCCGGCGCCTTGGGTAAATTACTGGAGCATTTTCCTAGCACCAGCTTTAGCCAAGTGCGCATGCCATTTACCGATACCCTGGATAAAATCAAGCTGGCACAAGAGGCCATACTGCAAGCCGCTGAAGTCAACGGTGGTAGGCCTGTGGTCATCATGTCCATTGGTAGCATAGAGCTACGCAGTGCGCTAAAAGAATCCAATGCCTACTTTATCGACTTGTTTAGCACCTTTATCGACCCCTTGGGCGTGGAACTGGCACAACAACCGCTAACCGGCGCCGGCATTGCCCACAGCGTCATGGGCAGCAAATACAATGATCGCATGGAGGCAGTGAACTTCACGCTCAACCACGATGACGGCATGACCAATTCGGGTTTAGAAGAAGCGCAAGTCATATTGGTGGGTGTATCGCGTTGTGGCAAAACCCCTACCAGCGTCTACTTGGCCATGCAATTTGGCATCAAGGCGGCCAATTACCCACTCATCCCCGAAGACTTTGAACGCGGTACCCTACCGGAAATTCTGCACAAGCATATGGATAAAATTTTCGGTCTAACCATCAAGCCGGAGCGCTTGCATGCGGTGCGTAACGAGCGCCGATTCGGTAGCTTTTATGCCTCGCTGGAAAATTGCCGCAAAGAAATTGCCACGGCTGAAAATCTGATGCGCAACGCCGGCATCACTTGGGCAGACTCAACCAGCCGTTCGGTTGAAGAATTATCCGCCATCATCATGGAAAAAACGCACAACCTAACGCAAGCCTAAGAAAGCAAGCTTAGGCGGTCATGCAATAAAAAAGGCGCTACTAGCGCCTTTTTTTCATTCAAAACACAAACCTACTTCAGGTTGGCTTTTATTTTACTCAATATTTCTGATGAATCCGGTTGCGTCATGCTGCCGTAGGCATACACTTGCTTGCCACCAGGCAAAATAAGGTATTTGTAAAAATTCCATTGCGGTGCTTCACCGGTTTTTGCCAACAACTGTTTATACAATGGATGCGCATTGGCACCGGTCACTACGCTCTTGCTCATCATAGGAAATTTGACCGCGTAGGTTAATTTGCAAAAATCACCAATTTGCTTGTCGTTGCCTGGCTCTTGCCTAAAGTCGTTAGATGGAAAACCCAACACCAAAAATCCTTGCTCCTTATACTTACTGTACAAACCCTCTAGCGCGTCAAACTGAGGGGTGAAGCCACATTTGCTGGCCGTGTTGACCACTAAAATCACCTTATCTTGATGATCGCAAAGGTTTATTTTTTCACCTTGCAAGGTAGTTAATTGGTGGTTGTACAACTCAGTACAAGCAGCATTAGCCATGGTTGTCGCTCCTAGTAATAGTGCGGATAAAAGTAGTTTTTTCATAATGTTAAGCTCAGTCAAAGTTTAGCCCGATTAAACCAGCAGGCTAAGTGTTAAAATTAAAACGAATGCTAAAATAAAGACTAAATGCGCCGGAATTGGTTCGTGCTACAAGCAATAAATGCCATGCACCAACCCTATCACCCATGTTAACCTACAAGCCCGTATCGAGACCCCTTATGACCGTTATTAGCAAAAATGCCTTTAAACTTAGCCTGTGGCTAGTCGTGCTACCCGCTCTGTTATTTGCCCTATACACCTGGGCCAGCCTTAACTGGGTCTACTCCACGGGTGAACGAGCTGGCTTTGTGCAAAAATTCTCACTCAAAGGCTATGTATGCAAAACTTGGGAAGGTGAAATCGTCTTGGTGACCATGCCAGGCACCCAGGCTGAAAAGTTTTTATTTACCGTGCAAGACCCGGCGGTGGCTAAAAAAGTTAATGATTCCATGGGCTTAAGGGTGAAGTTGGTTTATGACGAGCATAAAGGCATCCCCTCTTCTTGCTTCGGCGAAACCGCCTATTTTGTAAAAGAGCTAAAGGTATTGGAAGAATAAGCATGGCAGCCGCGCCGGAAAAAGTAGTCGATGAAAAAAACTACATCACGCCGCAAGGCCATGCCGCGCTAGAAGCTGAATTCCAAGCACTGCTAAAGGTAGAGCGTCCAGCATTGGTAAAAGTCGTGTCATGGGCGGCCGGCAACGGTGACCGCAGCGAAAATGGCGATTACATCTATGGCAAACGCCGTTTGCGTCAAATTGATAGTCGTCTGCGCTTTTTAATGCAGCGCATGGACGCCGCCGTCATCGTCGATCCAGCCACGCAACAAGGCCTGGAAAAAGTCTACTTTGGCGCCTGGGTAAGCTTGTATGCCTTAAAAACCGACACCGAACACAGTTACCGCATTGTAGGCAAGGACGAACTGGACCCGTCCATAGGTTACATCAGCTGGATATCCCCCTTGGCCAAAGCCCTATTAGGCAAACAAGTCGGCGACATCATCAAGGTTTCCACCCCGGTCGGGATAGAACAATACGAGATCACAGAGATCCGCTACCAAGCACCTGAGCCAATCCCACAGCAAGCCAAGAAGCACAACACGCAAGCATGAACAAGACGGCCGCATCAAGCTGGGATGTATTTTGCAGAATTGTCGACAACCACGGCGACATTGGCATTTGCTGGCGTTTAAGCCAGCAACTGGCAAGCGAACACGGGCTAAGTGTGCGCCTATTGGTAGACGACATGCGTGCTGCCAAAAACATCATCCCGCAATTAGACCCCACTATTGAGCAACAAAGCATAGCCGGCGTGACGGTGTGTGCCTGGCCGGACGGTAGCATCTTACCCGCAGCCAACGTATTAGAAACCTTGTCTTGCGGCTTACCTCGGACTTACTTAGAGAAAATGGTGCTGCAGCAAGCACATTGGATGAACCTTGAATACCTGTCTGCCGAAGATTGGGTCAGCTCCTTTCATGGCAAACCCTCCCCGCAAGCGCAACTGCCCATCACCAGGCATTTTTTCTTTCCTGGCTTTGAATTAAACACCGGTGGCTTAATACGCGAAGCGCCCTTATTGAAACAGCGCAAAGCCTTTATCAAAAATGCCCGCGAACAAGAACGGTTTTGGCAAACGTTGGGCTGTGAGCATCCCATAGCCCATGATCCAGCCAGTCTGCGCATCTCCTTATTTTGCTACCCACAGGCCAACATAAAGAACCTACTGGAAAGCTTGCAGCGCTTAAACCAAGCCGTCACGCTATTTTTTCCAGCCAGCCAGCTAAACAGCGCCAACAGTCTGTTCCCGGATTTTGAAAAACAAGACGGCCAGCGCCTCATAAAAGGCAAGCTTAGCGTGCAATTGCTGCCCTTCCTTAGCCAAGCCGATTACGACCGCTTGCTCTGGTCGTGCGACCTAAATTTTGTGCGCGGTGAAGACAGTTGGGTGCGTGCCATATGGGCCGGCCAACCATTTATCTGGCAGCCTTACCTACAAGATGAGGGCACGCATTTGAAAAAAATGCAGGCATTTTTAAAACGCTATACCCAACATGCCAGCCCAGAATTGACCAGCTTGCTTGTTGCTGCACATAACGCTTGGTCGGATGCGCCATTGCACGATGAACTGGCTATTTATAAGGCCTTGCTGGGCTTAGCGCAGCTCAAGACCTACGCTGCGCAAGAAGCCGATAGGCTAGCCCAGCAACCTGACCTTGCCAGCAAATTGCTGCGCTTTAGTGAAAATTTAGAAGAAAATAAGGTATAATTCGCGCCTTTAATGCTTAGCTAGCTTGTTTTACTCAGCGTTTTTATACATAAAAATTGCGTAAGCTAAGCGCTTAACTATTTACTAACCCCTTATTTTTGGCAGGGCAAATTTATGAAAACAGCACAAGAACTTCGCGCCGGTAATGTGATTATGGTCGGCAGTGACCCATTGGTCGTGGTTAAAGCCGAATACACCAAATCTGGTCGTAGCACGGCTGTAGTAAAGATGAAATTCAAAAACTTATTAACCGATACGCCTAGCGAAACCATTTACGGTGCCGGTGATAAATTTGAAGTGGTAATTTTAGAGAAAAAAGAAGCGACCTACTCTTACTTTGCTGATCCTAGCTATGTATTCATGGATGCCGATTACAACCAATACGATGTTGACGCAGAATTCATGGAAGATGCGCTTCCTTACCTAGAAGACGGCATGCCAGTAGACATCCGTTTTTACAACGAAAAAGCCATCTCTGTTGAGTTACCAACGACCGTGGTGCGTGAAATCACTTACACCGAACCGGCCGTTAAAGGCGACACCTCAGGTAAAGTAATGAAGCCAGCCAAACTGGCCTCAGGTTTTGAATTGCCAGTGCCACTATTCTGTGCACAAGGTGACAAAATTGAAATTGACACCCGTACCGGCGAATACAGAAACCGCGTTTTAAAATAATAAAGCGCTAGCCTGCAATTCAAAAAAGGGAGCTTAATCGCTCCCTTTTTTAATGCCTAAAGCAAGATAATCGCGTTATCATAACGCTAACTAAAAAGCCCATGGCTTGGAGATAAGGCAAAATGAACGATAAACTATCAGTTGCCATAGCAGCGGCAAAACACGTTCAAAGTGGCATGTTGGTTGGTTTAGGTACCGGCTCCACGGCCAATTACTTCATTGCCGAATTGGCCAGACGCCAGCGCGAAGAAGCTTTAAACATCACTACCGCCGCCAGCTCCTTGGTCACAACGCTGTATGCGCAATCCTTGCAATTGCCTGTGGTGGCGATGGAGCAATTGAGTGCTATCGATTTGTACGTGGATGGGGCTGATGAATTTAGCGCAGACAGAACATTGCTTAAAGGCCGAGGCAGCGATTTAGTCAAAGAAAAATTACTGGCCCGAGCTGCTAAGACCTTCATTGCCGTCGCAGAATCAAGCAAACAGGTGGATTACATAGGGCAAAAATTTCCCATACCCATAGAAGTCATACCCAGCGCTTGGCAATTGGCTAAACATAGCTTAGAAGACTTAGGTGGGCTGGGTGATCTACGCCAAAATGCAGCCAAAGATGGCTATTGGATGAGCTCACACGGCAGCCTAGTGCTGGACATGCGCTTTGACCAGAGGCACGATGCAGCGCAATTGAACGCCTTAATTAACAATACCCCTGGTGTCGTTGAACATGGCCTGTTTTTCGGCCTGTGTGACGCGCTATTGATTGCCGAAAACGGCACGGTTAGCGAGCATTGGGCTTAGGTAACTTTTTCAGCAAGCCACGCAACCTGGCTATTTTATGCCTGGTGTTGGCCTTTGTCATGGTGCTAGCCCTCAGACCGCATAATGCGGTGGATTCGGCACCGCCCATAGATCCAAATAAAAAAGAAATTGTATTTGCCACGCACAATGGCCCCACCACCTATTACTTAGGTAACGACAAGCAACCGGCTGGCATAGAATACGACCTAGCGGTGATGTTTGTCCGCGACTACTACCCCGGCCACGAAATTCGCTTTATCTTAGCCAACAGCATCAGCGATGTCATCCCTAGCTTATTAAAAAACAAAGCCCACATTGCGGCCGCCAACCTGACCATCACGCCACTGCGTAAGCATCAAGTGCAATTTGCTAGCCCTTACCAAGAAACCCAGCAGCAGCTTATTTTCAATAATGAAGTGAACAAAAAACCGCAAGATTTAAACGCGCTACTGACTAAAAAAATCAGCGTCCCCAAAGGCACCAGTTATTCAGAACGCCTGACGCAATTGCAAAAAAGTCACCCACGGCTTAAATGGACCGATGTTAGTCAAACCAATACCGAATCCTTGCTCGAAGAAGTGGCGGATGGCTTATTGGATTACACGGTAGCAGACAGCCATTTAGCCGCATTGATGCAAAACCATTACCCCAACCTAGACGTGGCCATGAATATCGGCCCTAGTGACCACATCGCCTGGGCCATGTCTAAAAATGCCGACCCTCGCATGGTGCAAAAAGTGCAAGCATTTTTTGCCAAGATTAAAGCCGACGGCAGCTTGCGCAATTTATTAGACCGTTATTATGGCCACAATGAGCGGCTTAATACGATGGACGTCAGCACCTTCCTTAAAGATTGCAACAACTTGCTGCCTAAATACCAACGTTTATTCAAACAAGCAGAAAGCATCACCGGCATAGACTGGCGCTTGCTGGCAGCGCTAAGTTACCGCGAATCGCACTGGGACACCTATAACACCTCACCAACCAATGTGCGCGGCTTAATGATGCTCACGGAAGAAACAGCCGATTTAATGGGCGTGACCGACAGGCTGGACCCTAAACAAAGCATCCCGGCCGGCGCTAAATACTTGCTCAAACTGATAGATACCGTACCCGAGCGCATACCTGAGCCAGACCGAACCTACATGGCATTGGCGGCCTACAACATAGGCTATGCTCACGTTGAAGATGCACGCGTGCTGGCCGCACGCCTAAACCTCAACCCGGACAGTTGGGCAGACGTGAAAAAGACCTTGGTTTTATTAAAGCACCCGGAATACTACAGCACGGTAAAATACGGCTACGCCAGTGGCGGTGCGCCTGTGGTGTTTGTGGAGTCGGTACGCAGCTACCAGCGCATATTGGAGCGCCAGCAGCCTAAGAATAGCTTTGATTTAAATTTGTTTAAATTGGCCAGCGCCAATTAACTGAGCAATAACAGCCTGAGTAAACTTAAGCCGCTTTAATCACCGCCAGGTTGTTCATGTACGGGCGCAAGACCTCAGGCACAGTAACGCTACCATCGGCATTTTGGTAGTTTTCCAAGACCGCTACCAAGGTACGACCAACCGCTAAACCGGATCCATTTAGCGTGTGCACCAACTCCGGCTTACCTGCCTCATTTCTAAAACGCGCTTGCAGACGGCGTGCTTGGAAGGCTTCGCAATTAGACACCGATGAAATCTCACGGTAGGTATTTTGCGCTGGCAACCACACTTCCAAATCGTAGGTTTTAGCCGCCCCAAAGCCCATGTCGCCAACACACAAGGACACGACACGGTAGGGCAAGCCCAAGTCTTGCAGTATGCGCTCGGCATGCCCCACCATCTCCTCCAAAGCTTGGTAGCTCTTGCTAGGATGGACGATTTGCACCATCTCAACTTTATCAAATTGATGTTGACGTATCATGCCTTTGGTATCACGGCCATAAGACCCAGCTTCAGAACGGAAACACGGGGTATGTGCAGTGAGTTTTATAGGCAAGGCGTCCAAGGCCACGATCTCATCACGCACCGTGTTGGTTAG
Source organism: uncultured Methylotenera sp. (assembly GCA_964400215.1). GTDB lineage: Bacteria > Pseudomonadota > Gammaproteobacteria > Burkholderiales > Methylophilaceae > Methylotenera. The sequence continues at coordinate 604,393 of CAYNSY010000001.1, forward strand.
GGTAACTTCCGAGGTTGGTATTAAATAAAGCGTGCTGTCGTTGTGATTTAAGCTGAATAAATCGGCCTCAAACTTAGGCAACTGACCGGTACCTATCAAGGTTTCCGCATTCACCATGTAAGGCGTATAGCACTCAAGGTAACCGTGTTGTTCCGTTTGGGTATCGAGCATGAACTGCGCTAAGGCACGGTGCAGTTTTGCAATCGCACCGCGCATAAAGGTGAAGCGCGCACCGGATAATTTGATGCCGGTGTCAAAATCCAAACCCAGCGGTGTGCCTACATCGGTGTGGTCTTGCACGGCAAAATCAAATTGCCGTGGCACACCCACCTTGCGCACTTCCACGTTATCGGCTTCAGACTCACCCGCTGGCACGCTGTCATGCGGCAGGTTGGGCACATTCAACAACAGCGTTTGCAATTGTATTTGCAATTCGTTTAAGCGCGCCTCATCGGCTTTTAACTGATCGCCAAAACCAGCCACTTCCGCCATGATGGCCGCCACGTCTTCGCCTTTGGCTTTTGCCATGCCTATCAATTTAGAGGCATTATTGCGTTTGGCTTGCAAATCTTGCGTGCGTGTTTGCACGGTTTTACGCTCTTGTTCTAGGGCCAAAAAGCCAGCCGCATCAAACGCAAAACCGCGTTTTTTAAGCAAGGCCACCACGGCATCTAAATCATTGCGTAACGCTTGTATATCTAACATAGTCTTATCCTAAAATTTCTCAGCTGCAGCACGACGCGGCGGTCAGGCTTATTTTTTGCTTTTTTTATCCAACTCACGTAAATGCGCTAATTTTTCCGTAATTTTACCTTCTAAGCCACGCGGCGTGGGGATATAAAATTGCGGCGCGGTCATACCGTCGGGGAAATAATCCACGCCAGCTGCGTAAGCTTCGGGTTCATTGTGCGCATAGCGGTAAGCTTTACCGTAATCCAGCTCTTTCATCAGTTTGGTGGGTGCGTTTCTTAAATGCAAAGGCACTGGGCTGGAATCGCCATTGGCGACAAAGGCTTTGGCTTGGTTGTATGCCTGGTAAGCCGCGTTGCTTTTAGGCGCCACGGCTAAATAAATAACGGCATTAGCCAAGGCCAGTTCGCCTTCAGGGGAACCCAAACGCTCGAAAATCTGACAGGCTTCCAAACACAGACTTTGCGCGCGCGGATCAGCCAAACCTATGTCTTCAATGGCCATGCGCACTATGCGGCGCCCCAAATACAAGGGGTCTGCGCCGCCGTCCAGCATACGCAAAAACCAATACAAAGCGGCATCCGGATTTGAGCCACGCACCGATTTATGCAGCGCCGAAATTTGATCGTAAAAAGCCTCGCCACCTTTGTCAAAACGGCGCAATTTACTGGCCATGGTTGTTTGCAAAAAGGCCAGGTCGATCTCATTAATACCGGCACTTTCAGCCGCGTTAAACAACCCTTCTAAAAAATTTAACAAGCGCCTGGCATCGCCGTCCGCGTAGGAGATGATGCTCTCCCTTGCTTCTGCGGCTAGCTTGGTTTTATCGGCGACTAAGGCCTGCGCCCTATCGAGCAGCATGCCCAATTCGCTTTCTGACAAGGCCGTTAACACAAAGACTTGCGAGCGGCTCAATAAAGCGCTGTTGACTTCAAACGAGGGGTTTTCTGTGGTAGCCCCTATAAAGGTAATTAAGCCGCTCTCCACATAAGGCAAAAAAGCATCTTGTTGGCCTTTGTTAAACCTATGCACCTCATCGACAAACAATATGGTTTTACGCCCAAATTGTTGCAAACTATGCTCAGCACGCTCCACCGCCTCACGAATGTCTTTAATGCCGGACAAGACCGCCGAAATAGGAATGAAGTCGGCGTCGGCAGTGTTGGCAATCAATCTAGCCAGAGTGGTTTTACCCACACCCGGTGGCCCCCAAAGTATCATGGACGGCAATTTACCGGATTGAAAAGCCAAGCGCAGGGGTTTGTTGGCCGCTAATAAATGGGATTGCCCAACCACCTCATCCAAGGTGCTTGGTCGCAATTTTTCAGCCAATGGGGCAACCGGGCTTGGGGCCTGAAACAAATCAATAGCCATGGTGTGCTGTCACGCCAAGCATGCCCATCTTTATAAGCATGCTCATCTTTAACGGTTTTATTAAATACTGCATTCTATCGCCCCATCCTCCGTGCCATCCAAGCCAGTTGGCAACATAAAGCTCACGCCTGGATCACGCGTCAGCACCACCGGTGGCAAATTAGGTGGCGAAAAACCAAATTGCCCAACTGTTAAATCAATGTAACCCAGCGCATTACTCACCACGATGCTGCCGGCAATCACGGCTAAATATGCCCCATCCGCCAGACCATCGCAATCGCCCGGCATGCCCGGACGCGCATCGCAAACACGCAAATCGTATTCGGTACCGCGTATACCTATGGTCGCGGTGCGAGTGTTAGCCTGATAGGCATCACGCTTACCACGCTTACTAATCAGGCCGGTAATCGCACGCAAGCCGCCTTTGAGCGTAGAAAAAACAAAGCTATCCTGCTCAGGCTGATCTTGCTCAAAATGGTATGCATCGATCTTAATCTGCGTGCTAGGACGCAATACCATCTGTCCGCCATCGCTCATCAGTACACGCACAAAACCGTCTTCCCCGGTAATTAGGCTGTCCGCTTGCTGAAGTTGCATGCCCACCACGGCAGCGACTTGGCTGCCATCGGCTTTTTGCACACGCACTGCACCGCTTAGCTGCGTCAATTTACCGTCTGCCAGCGCGGGGCCAGACCACAGCAAAACCAGCAGCAACAACGCCAACGATTTAGCCATAGCCAGCTGCAAAGGCTATCTATCCCCTACCACATCGATGCCCTTAGGCACCTTAAACACAAACGCCCGTGCATCCAATTTTGGATTGAGTTTAACCTGGCTAAACACGATGCGTGTTTGATGACCAAAACTGTCCTGCAAATCCATGGCTTGCAGGCTATCGTCCTTAAAGCCCAAGGCTATTTTATTAAAACCGGAATCACTGTCTTTAGGCTGACTGCTCACCCAGTCCAACTTATCTTTTCGGTAAGCATTAACCAGCTTAAAGCTGCTCTCTAAGCCACGTTCACCGGCTAACAAGGCCGCAGGACTGGACCCTAGCGCATTGCTTAAAGCACGCACCGTGACTTGGGCTAACTCGGTGTCGTACAACCAAACCTGCTTGCCATCACTGATGATTTGCTGCTCAAACGGGCGGTCGTAATCCCAGCGAAACTTATTCGGACGCTGCAACTGCATGCGGCCATACACTTCTTGTATTTTGTTGCCCTTCTTATCCGTCACCACTTGGTGAAAATCGGCTTGCATGGCTTGGGTTTCTTGATAAAACTTATTTAAACTGCTTATCCCGTCCGCCAACACCATCAAAGGCAAGAGCATAAGGCTTAAGCATAAGCTGGCTGTTAATTTGTGCATGGCAAGAAACTCAATTTAAGACTTAAGGGTTTAAAACGTAAGCCACTAGGCTTCGTGATGCGGGGCGATAACTTCGCGGTTACCGTTACTTTGCATGCTAGAGACCAATCCAGCGCGCTCCATGTCTTCAATCAGACGAGCGGCACGGTTGTAGCCTATGCGCAATTGGCGTTGCACACCCGAAATGCTAGCACGACGGGTTTTTAACACGATGGCCACGGCTTCATCGTACAAAGGATCCACTTCGTTGCCCCCGGCACCGCTGTCAGAGAAGTCCGCACCGCCTTCTTCTGCTTCGTTGGTCAGTATGCCTTCCACATAATTGGGCCCACCTTGAGCTTTCAGGTAGTTCACCACCTTGTGTACTTCTTGGTCCGACACAAAGGCGCCATGGATACGCACAGGGTAACCGGTGCCAGGTGGCATATACAGCATGTCACCTTGACCCAGCAAGGCCTCGGCGCCCATTTGATCTAAGATGGTACGTGAATCGATCTTACTCGACACTTGGAATGAAATGCGGGTAGGTACGTTGGCTTTAATTAAACCGGTAATCACGTCCACCGATGGGCGCTGGGTAGCCAGCACCAAATGTATGCCGGAAGCACGGGCTTTTTGCGCCAAACGCGCTATCAGCTCCTCTACTTTCTTACCCACCACCATCATCAAATCGGCCAACTCGTCTATCACCACCACAATTAATGGCAGCTCGGCCAAAGGTTCTGGCTCATCCGGGGTTAAGCTAAACGGATGTGGAATCTTTTCACCGGCTTTTTCAGCATCGCGTATTTTTTGGTTATAGCCAGCCAGGTTACGCACCCCCAACATGGACATCAATTTATAGCGACGCTCCATTTCTGCCACACACCAATTTAAGGCGCTGCCGGCTTGGCGCATGTCGGTCACAACCGGTGCCAACAAATGCGGTATGCCTTCGTAAACAGACAACTCCAACATTTTTGGATCAATCAAAATCAAGCGCACTTGGCTGGCATCAGCTTTGTATAGCCAACTTAATATCAAGGCGTTAATCGCCACCGATTTACCCGAGCCGGTGGTACCGGCCACCAAGACATGCGGCATTTTCGCCAAGTCGGCCACCGCTGGGTTACCGGCAATGTCTTTACCCAAGCAAATGGCCAAAGGCGATTTAACGTCCGCATAGGCTTGGCTGCCCATGATTTCTGACAGGTAAACAATTTGCCGCTTAGGATTGGGAATTTCTAAACCCATGCAGGTTTTTCCGGGTATGGTTTCCACCACGCGCACGCTCACCACCGACAAAGCCCGCGCTAAATCCTTAATCAAATTGGTAATTTGGCTACCCTTGACCCCGGCAGCTGGCTCTAACTCAAAACGGGTAATCACCGGACCAGGTTGAGCGGTTAACACTTTGACTTCTATACCAAAATCCATCAACTTGCGTTCTATTAAACGCGAAGTAAAATCCAAGGTTTCAGCGGCTGGCAATTCCACGCTGCCACTAGGCTCGTCTAATAAATGGATAGGCGGCAGTGCAGAATCGGGTAAGGCGTCAAATAAAGGGGCTTGCTTCTCTTTTTGTACACGCGCACTTTGTGCAATCTCAATGACAGGCGGTTCGATAAAGACCGGCTCACGAGTTTCTACCCGCTTGCGCTCGGTTTCAACAAATTCAGCGCGCTCCAACTCCACCGCCTTACCTGCCTTGCGGTCTTGCCAGTCTTGCCATTTATACAGCGCCCACTCATAACTGGTGATTAAGCCAGCACCGAATTTTTCCGTGAGCATAATCCAAGACCAACCGGTAAATAAGCTAAAACCCACCAGCAACATGGCCAACAACGCCATGGTGGATCCAGTGTAACCAAACAGGCTACGCAACAAGCCATCCACAGCCGTGCCTAGCATGCCACCGGCTTCGTCTGGCAAGGAAGCAGGTAAGCTGATTAAATGTCCAGCCTCCAAGGCGCTGGACGCCATCAGTAAAATGCCAAAGCCGATGAAATTAAACATCAAAAAGGGTTTGTTGCTGCCCTCCACCACTTCCAGCTTTAGATAAACCAACCACATCGCATAAAAAGCCAAGACGGCCCACCACCAGGCTGAAAATCCAAACAAGTACAACATCATGTCAGACACCCAAGCACCAACATAGCCACCGCCGTTTTGAACGGTGGCATTTTCTGCCGCCATGTGCGACCAAGATGGGTCTTCCCTGTGGTAGCTGGCGAGTATGACAGCGATGTAAAGCCCAGTCAGCACCAAACCCAGCCACCAGGCTTCTTTAACTAATTTTGCACTAACGGTAGGAGCAGCAGCGACTTCAACTGCGCGACGGGCATTTACGGGCGTGGATTTTTTTTTGAAAAACAAGATAGCAAAACCTTACAAATTAGTCGTTAATTTTAATTATAGCAGTATCAAAGTCGCTTAGTAGCTAATACAATATCTATCTATCATTAACTGCGTTTTACTGGCTTTTTTAGCGGGATTTTTTGCTGATTTTTAGATTCCTAAACTGAGCTACGCAGCCCACATTTTTCTAGGCTATTTTTAAAGGTTTTTACCATGGCAACACGTCACGCGCACTTACTTATTTTAGGTTCTGGTCCTGCCGGCTATTCTGCCGCCGTTTACGCAGCCCGCGCCAACCTAAATCCCGTTTTAATTACCGGCATCGCTCAAGGTGGTCAATTGATGACCACCACCGAAGTGGATAACTGGCCAGCCGATGCCGATGGCGTGCAAGGCCCGGAATTAATGGCGCGTTTTCAAAAACACGCCGAGCGCTTTAATACCGAAATGGTGTTTGATCACATACACACCACGCATTTAAACGAAAAACCCATACGCTTAGTCGGTGACAGCGGTGAATACACTTGCGACGCATTGATCATTGCCACTGGCGCTTCAGCCAAATACCTAGGCCTGCCCAGTGAAGAAAAATTCAGCGGCAAAGGCGTTTCTGCCTGCGCCACCTGCGACGGTTTCTTTTACCGCAACCAGCCCGTAGCCGTCATTGGTGGTGGTAACACGGCGGTTGAAGAAGCCTTGTATTTATCCAACATTGCCAGCAAAGTGACTTTGGTGCACAGACGCGATAAATTCAAAGCAGAAGCCATCTTGATAGACAAATTAAACGAACGGGTAGCCGAAGGCAAAATCGTCCTAGAAACCTATCAAACTCTAGATGAAGTGCTGGGTGACGACAGCGGCGTGACTGGCATGCGCCTAAAAAATGTAAACGATGGCAGCAGCAAAGACATCGCGCTGATGGGTGTATTCATAGCCATAGGCCACAAACCCAATACCGATATTTTTGCCGGCCAACTGGACATGGAAGGTGGCTACATCGTCACGCAAATGGGCCGAGCCGGCAACGCCACAGCCACCAGCGTGCCTGGTGTATTTGCCGCCGGCGATGTGCAAGACCACATCTACCGCCAAGCCATTACCAGTGCCGGCAGTGGTTGCATGGCGGCATTGGATGCGGAACGCTATTTAGATCATTTGAAGTAAGCGCTCTTGTAAGAGCGCAATGTATTGCACTAAATTAGCAGACACATTTTGGCTCATACCGACGACAATCCGGACGATCTTTTTTCACAGGCAGTGAAAGACGTCCGGCCATTAAGGCCAGTGGCTAGGGCCGAGCACCCCGTTAAAAAGCCCAAACCCATCCCTAAGCAATTCATCAGGGATGAGCAGCAGGCCTTAGTCGACTCCCTATCGGACCACTACATCCCCGCCCACGAATTAGAAACCGGTGAGGAGTTGCTGTATCTGCGCGAAGGCCACACGCCGGACATATTACGAAAACTGCGTAAAGGCAAATGGGTGGTACAAGCCCACATTGATTTGCACGGCTTAATCAGCGATGAAGCGCGCTTGCTGGTATCCAGCTTTATCAGCGATTGCAAAAAACGTGGCATACGCTGCGTGCGCATCGTGCACGGCAAAGGTTTAGGTTCACGCAACCGTGAACCTATACTCAAACATAAGTTGCGAGGATGGTTGATGCAAAAAGACGAAGTGATCGCCTACGCCCAAGCAAAAGAACAAGACGGCGGCAGTGGCGCCGTGATCGTGTTACTTAAGGCCTAATCTTACTCACCCAAGAAACCACCGCTTTGATGTGCCCACAAGCTGGCATACAAGCCCTTTTTCGCCAACAAGCTACGGTGCGTGCCCTCTTCCACGATGCGGCCTTGATCCAACACGATTAACCTATCCATGGCGGCAATGGTGGATAAACGATGAGCAATCGCCACCACCGTTTTACCTTGCATGAGCGTGTACAAACTCGCTTGTATGGCTTGCTCCACTTCCGAGTCCAGTGCACTGGTGGCTTCGTCCAGCAACAAGATGGGCGCATCTTTTAACATGACGCGCGCAATGGCGATGCGTTGGCGCTGACCGCCCGAAAGCTTGACGCCTCGTTCACCCACGTGCGCGTCATACGCCGTGCGCCCTTTGGCATCGGTCAAGCCCATAATAAAGTCGTGTGCCTCGGCGCGCTTGGCAGCCGTGACCATCTCGGCTTCCGTGGCCTGCGGTCTGCCGTATAAAATGTTGTCACGCACGCTACGGTGCAGCAAGGAGGTGTCTTGCGTGACCATGCCAATTTGACTGCGCAAGCTATTTTGCGTCACCTGCTTGATGTCTTGACCATCAATTAACACACGCCCATGCTCCACATCGTAAAAACGCAACAACAAATTAACCACGGTGGATTTGCCTGCGCCCGAGCGCCCAACCAAGCCCACTTTTTCACCGGCTTGTATACTCAGGTTAAAACCCTGCAATACCGGCTTATGCAGGCCGTAGGAGAAATCCAAGTCGGCAAAATCAATGCGGCCAGCACTGACCTGCAATGGTTTAGCCCCTTCCATATCGGTAATTTGTTGGCTAATGGATAAAGTATTTACCCCATCCTGCGCGGTACCAATATGTTCATACAAGCTGGTCATTTCCCACATCACCCAATGCGAAATACCGTTTAAGCGCAGCGCCATGGCGGTCACGGCGGCCACGGCACCAACGCTGACTTCACCCCGGCTCCACAGCAGCAAAGCCACGCCACTGGTGGCAATGATTAATAGCATATTCAGCACATGGTTCATCACTTCCACCCCAGACACGTAGCGCATCTGCGCATGCACGGTATGCAGAAACTCTTGCATGGCCGATTTGGCGTAAGCTGCCTCGCGCCCTGCATGCGAGAACAACTTAACCGTACTGATGTTGGTGTAGGCGTCGGTGATGCGGCCAGTCATCAAGGAACGTGCGTCGGCTTGGGCTTGCGAGACTTTGGCCAAGCGTGGCACAAAATAACTTAATGAGCTCAGGTAACACGCCACCCAAACCAAAAATGGCAACATCACCGTGCTATTAAAATGACCAACAACTGCCACCATGGTGACAAAATAAATGGTCACAAAGACCAAAATGTCGGCCATGATAAAACAGATATCGCGCACGGCCAAGGCGGTTTGCATGACTTTTGCCGAGACCCGACCAGCAAATTCGTCTTGGTAAAAGTGCATGCTTTGGCCCAGCATTAGCCGGTGAAAATGCCAACGCAAACGCATGGGAAAATTGCCTGCCAAAGCTTGGTGTTTAACCAAAGTTTGCATGGCGATCAGCAAGGGACTTAAGATCAATAAAACCAGCAAAAGCAGGAGGTGCTCATGCTGTGTGCTCCAGAACAATGCGGGCGGTGTGCGGCTTAACCAATCCACCACCTTGCCCATGGCCGCAAACAACAAGGCCTCAAAACCGCCTATCAGGGCGGTAAATAGGGTCATGCCTAGGATGAGCAATCGGGACCCGCTGGTGCAGGCCCAAACGAAAGGCCACAACGCATTCGGTGGCGGGTCAATTTCTTTGTCAGGAAAAGGATTTAAGCGTTTTTCGAACCAAGCGAGCATGCTGTGTCTGGTGACCTTAATGCAAACTTTAATTGAGCCTGGCTAACATAAGCTTGGTCAGAATGGGATAGCGCAGACTTAAGCTTGCGCTATCAAACAAACTGCTTCTGCGGCGATGCCTTCACCACGGCCGGTAAACCCTAGTTTTTCTGTGGTGGTGGCTTTAACATTAATGGCATCCAAATTCACTTGGCAATCGTCGGCAATGAATGCGCGCATTTGTGCCGTGTGTGGCGACAATTTTGGTAATTCGCAGATCACCGTACTGTCTATATTAACGATGGCATAACCTCGGTCATGCAACAAGGCGACCACGTGGCGTAGCAACTGCCTAGAATCAATGCCTTGATAACGCGCGTCTGTAGGTGGGAAATGCTGGCCTATATCACCCAATGCGGCGGCACCTAATAAAGCATCGCAAATCGCATGCAGCAATACATCGGCATCGGAGTGGCCATCCAAGCCTTTAGCATAGGGCACATTCACGCCACCTATGATGCAGGGCCGGCCTGTAACCAGGGCATGCACATCAAAACCGTGTCCTATACGCATCGTTTTGTCCTCAATTGTCAGTTTATGATTTGCTATTCCATAAGGCGCTAAGCACGGCCAAATCTTGTGGGTAAGTCACCTTCAGGTTACGCAATTCGCCATTCACCAACTTGGGTTTTAAGCCCAAGGATTCTATCGCTTCAGCCTCATCGGTGGCCGTTCTACCATAGCTAGACAAGGCTTTTTTAAGTGTGCCATACCTAAACATTTGCGGGGTTTGTGCCTGCCATAAATCGTTGCGTGGCAGTGTGGCAGCGACGCGCTGCTCACTGTCAGCACGCTTTAAGGTGTCGGCCAAAGGCAAGGCCAACAAGCCACCCACGGCGTCGTTCTCTAGGCTGCTGATCAACTGATTGAGCAAGACATTGCTCAGTCCAGGCCTAGCGGCATCGTGCACCAACACCCAATCGTCCTCAGCCACCTGACTGGCAATGGCTTGCAGGCCATTAAGCACGGTCATGGCACGGGTTTCACCGCCGCAATAGTGGACCTGCGCCTTGCTGCTTAAATTCAAATAGGTGCTGCGCCAATGCGCATCATCTTCGCTCAACACAATGTGCACACTGTTGATTTTAGTGGCCTGATCAAACACCTTAATGACGTGCTGTATCAACGACTTGCCGTTTAAACGCAAATATTGCTTAGGCGCATCTGCGCCCATACGGCTGCCGTTTCCAGCTGCAGGAATAATCACATGAAAACGCGGCATAATTAACAGTGGCTCAACTCAAACATGGCTCAATTTTAACATAGGCCGCACTCACTTAAGCGCGTATATGGCCGGCAGATTGCGCCACCAACCGTTGGCATCCATGCCACAGCCAAACACATAGCGATTAGGCACCGTTAGCCCAACAAAATCAGCCTGTATGGGTTTGGCTTGAGGCAAGGTCTTTTCCACCAAAACCGCCGTTAAAACCTGCTTGGCGCCTAAACCCAAGCAATGCGCTTTAATGGCCGATAAAGTGACGCCTTCATCCAAGATGTCATCCAATAGCAATACCGTGCGATTGTTTAAATCTATCTTGGGCATGGCTTGCCAAGTCAAACTGTTGCTGGCCGTGTTATGTTGATAGCGACTGGCATGCACGTAATCCAAGTGTAAGGGAAAATGTAAACGCGCCAGCAATTGCCCGGCGAAAAACAAGCCGCCACTCATGACGCACATCACCACGGGACTGGTATCCAATAACTCAGCCGTCAACTCATGGGCTAAGCGGTCTATCGCCACAGCTACCGTTTGCGCCGAGTGGATAAGCTCAGCGTCTGCAAGTAATGTGTTTGGGTTTGGGCTACTCAAGGTTGACGTCCTATTGATTGCGCATAAAATCGGCAACACCATACAACTGCTCGGCCAGCTTGGTCATCAAGCCATCCTCAAAGCCTTGCTGGTGCATGGCGCGTATCATGCAATACATCCACTGATCGCGCGCCGACTCGTCGATGGCAAACGGCAAATGGCGCTTGCGTAACATGGGGTGGCCGTAGCGCTCTATGTATAACTGCGGGCCACCGGTCCAACCCATCAAGAACATGAATAGCTTTTCACGCGCAGACGTTAAATCGGCTGCATGCATGGCCCGTATCGGCGCGGCTTTGGGGTCACTGTCCATCACGTCATAAAACGCTTCGACTAAATTGCGTAGGGTCTCGGCGCCATTGGCCTCACCGCCCAACAACTCAAAAAATGTGGCCTTAGCACTACCCGCTTCTTCAATTTTATTTAACATGGCTTATTTGTTTTCGTTGTGTTTTTGGTAGGAGCGGTCTGTGACCGCTCCTACCAAACATTGCTAATTAACTTAGTGCTAAGCCACCACAGGCTTAACTAAACTGGCAGCCAATTTAGCCCGTTCTCTAGCCTCTGCAACATCACGGCCAGTGGCCAAGGCCACGCCCATACGGCGTTTAATAAAGGATTCAGGTTTGCCGAACAAACGCAAGTCGCTGTTAGGCACGGCCAAGGCAGCTTCGACGCCGCTAAAGGCTAAATTCTTCGTGGCGTGACCGCCATAAATCACTGCACTGGCGCCAGCTTCACGCAGACTTACATCCACCGGCAAACCTAAAATAGCCCGCGCATGCAAATCAAATTCACTAAAACGCTGACTGCACATGGTGACCATGCCAGTATCGTGCGGCCGTGGGCTAACTTCACTGAACCAAACTTTATCGCCTTTGATAAACAGCTCCACACCAAACAGACCCAAGCCGCCTAGGCTATCGGTCACGGCTTTAGCAATGCGTTTAGATTCAGCCAAGGCGCCGGCCGTCATGGCTTGTGGTTGCCAGCTTTCCACGTAATCGCCCTTCTCTTGCACATGGCCTATGGGCTCACAGAAATAGGTTTCAATGTTTCCTGCCGCGTTTTTAGCCCGTACCGTGAGCAAAGTGATCTCGTAATCAAAGGCTATCTGCCCTTCAACAATCACCACCCCTTGATTGACGCGTCCGCCCGTGCCGGCATACTCCCAAGCCGCTTTCACTTCGGATGCTTGGGTAATGCGCGATTGACCTTTGCCGGAAGACGACATGGTCGGTTTAATAAAACACGGGTAGCCTATGCCCGCATCAATAGCGGCTTGCAGCTCAACTTCACTGTGCGCGAACGCATAAGGCGAGGTAGGCAGGTTTAATTCCTCGGCAGCTAAGCGACGTATGCCCTCACGGTTCATGGTCAGCTGTACGGCTTTCACCGTAGGGATTACCGTGGCCATGCCCGCCGCCTCTATGTCGGCCAGCGTGCTGGTATTCAGCGCTTCAATTTCCGGTACGATTAAATGCGGTTTTTCTTTGGCGATCAAAGCACGCAGGGCTTGGTCGTCTGTCATGTCTATGGTGTAGGCGCGATGCGCCACTTGTTGACCGGGGGCATTTTCGTAGCGATCAACGGCAATCACTTCCACGCCTAAACGTTGCAAAGCAATGATGACTTCTTTACCAAGTTCGCCGCTGCCAAGCAGCATAACGCGAGTGGCATTTGGGCTTAATGGACTACCAATTTGCATGGGATACTTTCGGATTTGAATTGGCCTAATCATACCATGCGGCGATTACGCCGTCATTTTGAATTGGCTAAGGTTCTGTAGGAGCGGTCTGTGACCGCGAACTTTTTCCATCGCGGTCACAGACCGCTCCTACAAGGATTCGGTTTATTTAGTGCTGATTTGGTATTTATCCATGCGGTAGCGCATGGTCATGCGGGTGATGCCCAGTTTGCGGGCCGCTTCTGAGACATTGTTTCGGCTGTCGGCCAACACTTTGAGCAGTATGGCTTTTTCAGTTTCGTACAAGGTGGCGGTAGTCGCTAACTGCGCAATACCGTTACTCGCCGAGCTGCCGTTGATGGCCAAATCGGCTGCACTAATTTGGCTGTTTTGGCACAACAACATGGCACGACTGACTTGGTGCTTGAGTTCACGCACATTGCCCGGCCACGCGTAGTCGCTTAATGTGGCAATCGCATCTGCCGAAAAAACCGGAGCGGCCAAGCCATAGCGCCGAGCGGTTTGGTTGGCAAAATGCCGTGCCAACAGCAAGGCATCACCTGCCCTTTCTCTTAGCGGTGGCATGCTGACGCTCATCACGTTTAAGCGGTAATACAAGTCTTGCCTAAAGCCACCGCTCAAGGACATCTCATGCAAATCACGGTTGCTGGCGGCTATAAAGCGCGCCAACACTGGGCGCTCTTTGCTAGAGCCTAATCTACGCACCATACGGCGCTCGAGTACATTAAGCAACTTCGCTTGCAAACTTAAAGGCAACTCACCAATTTCGTCTAAGAATAGCGTGCCGTCTTCTGCTGCTTCTATCAAGCCAGGACGGCTAGACACGGCACCGGTAAAGGCACCCTTTTCGTGGCCGAACAATTCACTTTCCATTAAATCGGCCGGCAAGGACGCGCAATCGATGTGCACAAAGGGCTTGTCTTTGTTTGGGCAGACCGCATGTAACATCCTGGCAGCCACGTCTTTACCAGTACCGGTTTCGCCACTGATGAGCACGGTGGGCGGCACCACATCTTCGGCCACAAACTGAGCAATGCGCTTGATCTGTCCTTTGATGTTCTCCATAGCCAGGCTTTCGCCCAGCATTTCCACCCCTTCAAGCGCGTGGGCGTTGCGTTGTCGCGAATAATCTAAGCTGTTGCTTTGCACGGTGGCTGCTTCCACCTTTTGCACAGACAACAACAACTCTTCCAAGTCTATGGGTTTTTTAAGGTAATCCACCGCGCCTTGCTTGATGGCGTGCACGGCATCGCTGATGTCACCAAAGGCTGTCATGACGATCACTGCCGCATTTTTAGCAAGGAGTTCAGCCAATAGTTCCAAACCATTGCCGTCCGGCAAACGCATGTCGAGCAAGACCAAGTCCGCGGCAAATTGCTTGGTAATAGCACGCGCATCTTGCAAGGTGTCGACGTGCTCGACTTCATAGCCGGCTTTTTGCAATTTGCGCATGACCGCGCGCGCAAACAACACCTCGTCTTCAACGATCAAGACCTTGGATGGCTGCTTAAGTCCGGTGGCTTTGCCTAATGGGGTCTGGGCTAATTGCAATCTAATGTCCTAAAACTTAATGATTTAATCCAACTTCTACAATCTGTAGGAGCGCAATTTATTGCGCGATACCTACCTATGCTAACAGCGCATTCGCGGAATGAATTGCGCTCCTACTATAAACAAAAATGCCGACTAAGTCGGCATTTTTGTTAGGCTTAACGCTTAGTCTGCATCCACGCTTACGGCAGCGCCTTTAGGCTTACCGAAGTCATAACGCAAACCTACCCATGCCGCACGCGGGGCACCAGGCGCTAAGAACATTTCTTTGGTAGGCGTATTGCCAGATGAATAAGTGTAGTCAACATTACTAAATACATTTTCACCTAACAAACCGCTGCTGTAATACTTGCGATCAAACACGTTGTTCACCTTGCCAAATAACTGCCAACCGCTGGCGTTAAAGTTATACCTACTATCAAGATTAAATATAGCGTAACCATTTACCTTGCCTGATCCAGCGTAAGTTTGTCCATCCGCACCCACTCCTGCTTGATGTTGGTTATTCTCATTACCTCGCGCATATTGATCAGAGAACGCTACTGCTGTTGAACCTACGCTCCAATTGGGCGTGGCTTGCCACTGCGTACGCAATTTAAATTGGTGTTTAGGTATGCCGACCATTTTGTCGCCTTTAGATACAGTAATTTCACCCGTAACAGCATCCCTTGAGGAGTTGGCTTGCGACACAAGGTTAAAGGTGTCTTGATAAGTAGCATCAACCAAGCTGTATCCAGCCGCCCAGCTGAAGCTACCAGCTTTTCCAGACAGAGCTAAATCCAAACCTTGGCGTCTGGTTTTACCGACATTGTCAAAGTAGCCCGCCCCTGTGCTACTTGAGGCTACAAATTGCAAGTCATTGTGGTTAACGGCACGGTAAGCGCCCATAGACCAGCGCGTATCGTTGCCTAACTTACCACGCATACCACCTTCAAAAGTTTTAGTTACCACTTGTTGTAAGGGTGGGTCACCAGCCATGGCGTTAGGCAACATACATGGGTGTAAAGGATCAGCACAACCCGTTTCAATTGGGCTAGGAGCACGACTGCCTTCGTTATAGCCGGCATAAGTATTAAGCTCAGGCGTGAAAGCATAAGCCACACCTACAGCCGGGTTAAAACGTTTAAAAACATGATTGCCACCAGCATCACCGCCCGCTGTGCTGACCAATGTTTGCCCTGCACCAGCAGTTGTTCCTCCAGCGCAATCTTCGACCGCTCCAGTAGTAGAGTTGATACAAGTCGCCTCTTTATGGCCACCTAAATACCAATTATCCACCAAATTAACATTGGTGTAGTTATAGCGACCAGATGCAGTGAATGCCAATTTTGATGTCAGATTAAAGGTGTCTGTACCAAACAGGCTGTATGTTTTACTGCGGCCGTTTAAATCATTCTCGGTTGTTGGTCCTGCCGTATCTAGGTTAATTAAGCCGCGTGCTGCATCAAACTGCGTCATACCAGCAATTGTTGCTTGTTCTGTTTGCACGAAATGCGTGCGACCGTAATCGACACTAGCACCGGTAATTAACAAGTTTTTATCCGTAACCCAACTTAATTGCAATGTGCCACCGTAACCCTTGTTTGAGGTGTTACTGCGATTATTAACACCTTGTGAGTACAAGTTATTACACCCTCCTAATCCCAAAGTATCGCAGGCATCCCACAATGCTTCGTACTCATCATTGGTATCACCGTTCAAGGTTTTGGTTTTATTGTGGCGGTAGTAAGCATTGGTCGTCAGCAAAAACTCATCGGATAGCCAATGACTCACTTTGCCGTTAATAAACGCCAATTTGTTTTGCGTGTTGTCCGGCTTGGTGTATATCGAATCGTAACCGTATTGATTCATAAGCGTTTGCGCTTGGTAGCCGTTACCGGTTAAATCGGTGTCCGCCCCTGAAAAACTGATGTCCACATCGGTTTTTTCATTGCTCCAACCCAATTTAGCAAAACCTTGCAAGACATCCGAGGGTGATGCATCGCGCCAGCCGTTTTCATCGAACTTATTACCGGCGAAGAAGTAGCTAATGCCATTGGCGGTTTTACCGCCGTATTCGCCTTCAGCAGCCCAGCGACCGAATGAACCGCCTAGGACTTGTAAGCCGCCGCCTGGATAGTGTTCACCGCTCTTAGTTTGCACGGACAATGCGCCGCCCAAGGTATTCAAACCAAACAATGGATTGGAACCTGGCATCAAGGTCATGCTAGAGATGGCATTTTGTGGAATTAAATCCCAGTTAACCGTGTCACCAAACGGCTCGTTAATGCGCACACCGTCTTGATAGACGGAAAGACCTTGTGGGGTACCCACTAAAGGCGATGCCGTAAAGCCGCGGAAATTCACGTCTGGCTGATACGGGTTATTTTGCGCTTCATTGACATTCACGCCGGATAAATTCTGGTTCATAAAATCAGCAACGCCTAGGCTTTGTTGATTTTGGATATCACTGCCTTTAGCCACTTGCACATTGGATGGCACTTGCTCAACGGGCACGCCCATGCCAGCCAGCGGCGTAGTGCTTACCACTTCAACTTTACCTAGCTCCATGGCTTCGGCCTTGTTTTCAGCCATGGCTACATGGGGCATGGCGTACGCCGCTAAAATAGCGCCTACGAGTAATCTGGGTTGCAATGCTTTTTTCATTCTAACTTCCTGTATTTAAGATGTAACGCTTTGTTAATAGCAATAAGCGTTCCAGAAATTAAATACCTTCAAATAAACCTATTAAATCAATAGACTAAAAATTAATTGGCTGAGTTAATTTATTTTAAATAAAAAATAATTGTAACAATTGGTTAAATATAGCCAATTTATTGGTTGTTTACAACCACTATTTGCTTATAAACAACCAACCTAAGGTGGTTTGTACAAAGAGCTGAGTAAGAGAATGTGGCGATACAAGCGGCGTATATTGGAGCACTATTTAACGTGCCACCCCGTTCGTGCTGAGCTTGTCGAAGCATGCACTACCCTTAAAAAAACTAACAAACCGTCATCTTTAGTATGCCCTTGCCACCCTTCGACAAGCTCAGGGCGAACGGGGAAATACAACAAGCTCAGAGCGAACGACAGGCTCAGCATGAAAGGGTGGATATGAAAAACTCAGCAAAAACAGGGGAATACAACAGGCCGAGTGCGAACGGGTGGGAAAACCACATTCGCAAAATGCGTTGCGACCCCACTCCCCCGAACAGTCAGTTTGTAAGCAAACGATTAAGGGAGCCAGACTATGCTTAAGCCGTCTTCGTGCGGCGCTGCTTGCAGCTCGTGACTAATGCCTATGCCAGGCACAAACGCCAAGGTGTCTTGCCAATACACCAAGGGTAAATTTTCTCGCTGCCAGGGCGGCATGTTGGCTTCTTGCAATAAATGCTTGAGCGTGCGCGTCGGTCTTAGCACATTGGGCTTAAAGTTTTCACCGCCCTTGCGCTGACTAATGCGTAATTTGCTCATGCCGAATTTAAGTGCCAAACCGGCACCCCGCACTTGGCTAAACTGCAACTGCCCACCGTTGGGTAAATCCAGCGTAGGCTCGCCGTTCCAAACCAAATCAAACGAAGTCGCCACTTGCGGCTTAACGATGTAAGCACGTTGCTGATAGCGCTTCAGCTTAAACGCTTGCTGGTTCTTGTGATTAAGTACGATGTCTATATTGGCATCGGCTTTAGCCTGCAGCAACTGCTGGCTAATTTCGGACAAATACTCACTGCTGGGCATGGATAAATCATGCTCCGCCAACCACCAGCGCAGCACATTTTTCAGCCTAGCCTCATCCAACTTAGCCAAGCCTTGCAAACACAGACTGCCGTTTTCAACTAAATTTTCGGCATCCAGCGCAGCCAAGGCATTCAATAAGTCACTCGCTTCGGCCGCGTGTGCCGCCGTTCTTGCCAATGTGTTTTTAATGGCTGGATTGCGCGCCTTTAATACCGGCAACACTTCATGACGGATAAAGTTGCGCTCATACTGGGTGTTGTTATTGCTCTCGTCTTCACACCAGCTTATGCCGTGCTGCTTTGCGTAATCTTCTAAAGCCGCACGAGGCACATTCAATAAGGGGCGCAATAAACGCCTATCACCATCGGACGCTGCCATACTAGCCAAGCCTTTTAGGCCAGCGCCGCGAAACAGCTGCAGCAATAAGGTTTCCGCTTGATCGTCTTGGTGATGCGCACTTAAGACAAAGTCTGCCTGTAAGCTGTTATTGAAAAGTGCAGCGTATCGCAACTGGCGCGCATGGCCCTCTAAGCCTAATTTACTGTCGGCATCTAACTGCACGCGCACCAAACTGAAAGGCACGTTTAAGGCATCGCATTGGGCTTGGCAAAACGCCGCCCAACTGTCGGCGTTGGGACTGATGCCGTGGTGCACATGCATGGCATGCAAATCAAAGGGGAAAGATGAACGAGCTTGTGCCAACAAGTGCAGCAGTACGCAGGAATCCAAGCCGCCACTTAAGCCCAACAACAAGCGTTGCTGTGGCTTAATGTGCTGATTTAGAAATTGCTGCAGGGCTGATAGCATGGAAGGGGCTGCTTTATATGAATGGTCGCTATGAATCAGAAATCCATGAATTAGAAACCGATGAAACAGGATCTACCTGACAGAAATAAAACGAGGCAGCTTAAAACAGTAGGAGCGGTCTATGAACGCTCCTACCATTGCGATTAGATCTGTGTTTCGCTTTTTGCGCTTTACAGCTTGACGCCTACCCGTGATTTTTTCTCAGCCACTTCTTTGTACTGACCGTAGCTCATTAAACGCTCGTAGCGTCTCACCAACAGCGCTTTAATGGATTTTGTTTTTAGTTTAGCCAATTCTTCTTTCAGGGCCGCGCGTAGATTGTCCATGACCACTTCTGGCGCACGGTGGCAGCCACCCAAGGGCTCAGGGATGATGCGATTGATTAACCCTAAGCCTTGTAAACGCTCAGCGGTGATGGCGAGTGATTCAGCCGCCACCGGCGCTTTGTCTGCACTTTTGTACAAGATGGAGGCACAGCCTTCCGGAGAAATCACCGAATACACCCCGTATTGCAACATCAGCAACTGATCCACCACGCCTAAAGCCAAGGCACCGCCGGAGCCACCCTCGCCTATGATGACGCCTATGATGGGGGTTTCCAATTCGGCCATGACGTATAAATTGCGCGCAATGGCTTCGGATTGACCGCGCTCTTCTGCGCCTATGCCAGGGTAAGCGCCTGGGGTATCAATTAAGGTAATGACCGGGATGCCAAATTTTTCGGCCATACGGAATAAGCGCAAGGCTTTACGGTAGCCTTCTGGGCGCGGCATACCAAAGTTGCGGTATTGACGCTCTTTCACGTCACGGCCTTTTTGATGGCCTATCACCATCACCGGTTGGCCATCCAATCTAGCCAAGCCCCCGACTATCGCCGGGTCGTCGGCAAAGGCACGATCGCCGTGTAGCTCTTCAAAATCAGTAAAAATAGCTTGTATATAGTCTAGCGTGTAAGGGCGTTGTGAATGGCGCGCCAATTGCGAAATTTGCCAAGCGTTTAAATTGCCGTATATATCTTCTGAAAGTTTTTTATTCTTTTTTTCTAGTGCGGTTAATTCTTTAGAAATATCCAAAGCATCGTTGGCATCATGCGCGGCTTGCAAGCCTTCAATTTGGCTTTCCAGCTCAGCGATCGGTTGTTCAAAATCCAAGTAACTAATTTTCATGTGCTTAACTCTACAATTAAAATATTTAAATCCTGCTCGGTAGCAGCGGGCTAATTATATAGGATTTTTACATTATCACGACTTAACCACAAGCTTAAATCGGCAATCAGGCTTTCCGCCAAATCCACCCGCCAATCATTGCCCAGCATCAATTCCACGCGGCTGGTCTGGTTGTGGTAAGCGACCTTCACCGCGCAACCGCGTTGTTCATCGGAAGCGCTTTTGCGATACGGTTGCAACAAGGTTTTAAGTTTTTCCGCATCGGCTTGACCGTTACAGGAAATTTTCAAAAAACTGGCGCGGCTATTACGCAAACCAGACAAATCGTGCAATTTTCTAGCATTCACGCGCAAGCCGCCTGAGAAATCATCGTTGCTCACCCGCCCTTCCACGATAATCAATTGGTCGTCTTTTAATAAGGCCTGATGTTGGCTTAAGAGCTCGCTGCCCACCACCACCTCGATACGGGTCGTGCCGTCATCCAAGCCGACGATGGCCATTTTGCCGCGGCCGGTCATGCGTACCCGTATACCCGAGACAATACCGGCCAACAGTTGCGGTTGTTCTTTGGCAGTTAAATTAGCCAAACTGCTGCTGACAAATTGCGTTAAATCTTTTTGGTAGGACGCATACGGATGACCACTGAAATAAAACCCCAAAGCGGCTTTCTCTTCCAGCAAGCGCTGTTGCTCAGACCAGGCCGGCACCTTAGGCAACACATTCACCGCGTTATCGGCCGCCTCGCCAAACAAGCTGTTTTGTTGACGGTTGGCACTGTTTTGCTCGGCTGCTGCCATGGCGGTGGCCACCCCAGCCAACAAGGCATTGCGGTTAGGCTGAGCTGGGTCATCGCTTAAGCTATCGAAGGCACCGGCGCGTATGAGCGACTCCACCACCCGACGATTCACTTTACGCAAATCTAAGCGGTTGCAAAAATCAAACAAATCCTTAAATGGGCCATCTTGCGTCCGTGCTTGCAATATCACTTCGATGGCCGCCAAACCTGTGCCCTTCACTGCCCCCAAGCCATACAGAATTTGCTTGCTGTCTATGGGGGTAAATTTAAAATCACTGCGGTTGACGTCAGGTGGCAAGATCTCAATTTGATTGGGCGCGCAATCGTCGTAAAAAATATGCACACTGTCGGTGTTATTCATGTCGGCCGATAGCGTGGAGGCTAAAAAGGCCGCCGGGTAATGGGCTTTTAAATAGGCGGTTTGGTAAGCCACCAAGGCATAGGCTGCCGCGTGCGATTTATTAAAACCATAACCGGCAAATTTTTCCAGCAAATCAAACAGCTCAGTGGCCTGACGCTCGGTCATGTTGTTTTTAACCGCACCTTCCACAAAGGTTTTACGCTGCGCGTCCATTTCCTCTTGCTTCTTTTTACCCATGGCGCGGCGCAGCAAATCGGCGCCACCCAGGCTATAACCTGCGACAACTTGTGCAATCTGCATCACCTGCTCTTGGTAAACCGCAATGCCGTAGGTTTCTTTTAGGATGGGCTCGGTCAGTGGGTGCGGGTATTCCACACGCTGCTTACCGTGTTTGCGGCGGCAAAAGTCTGGGATCAAATCCATGGGACCCGGCCTATACAAAGCCACCAAAGCAATGATGTCCTCAAAACAATCGGGCATGGCCTGTTTAAGCATGTCTTTCATGCCACGCGACTCAAGCTGGAATACGGCCGTGGTGTTGGCCGTTTTGAGCAACTGGAACGTGGCTTTATCGTCCAGCGGCAAGGTGGCAAATGACAACGGCGGCAGCCCTTCTAAGGCGCGCTGCTTATTGGCGTTGAGCAAGGCCAATTCCAATATAGTCAGGGTGCGCAGGCCTAAAAAGTCAAACTTAACCAAGCCCACGGCTTCAACATCGTCTTTATCGTATTGACTGACCAAACTGCCGCCATCGGCCTGGCAATAAATGGGTGAAAAATCCGATATCTTGCCCGGTGAGATCAACACGCCACCGGCATGCATGCCGACATTGCGCACCAAGCCTTCAAGCCGCAAAGCCAGTTCCAGCAACTCGTGCAATTCTTCTTCTTTTTCTCGCCGCTCGGCCAATTGCGGCTCTTTAACCAAGGCATCGGATAAGGTAATGCCTAACTCCAGTGGAATGAGCTTGCTGATGCCATCGACAAAATTAAACGGCAAATCCAAGACCCGACCAACGTCACGCACCACCGCTTTGGCGGCCATGGTACCGAAGGTGGCAATTTGCGAAACGGCATCCAAACCGTATTTTTGCTTGACGTAATCGATGACGCGATCTCGGCCTTCTTGGCAAAAATCAATATCGAAGTCGGGCATGGAAACCCGATCCGGATTCAAGAAACGCTCGAACAAGAGCTTGTATTCCAAGGGATCTAAATCGGTGATGCCCAGGCTGTAAGCGACCACCGAACCGGCACCAGAACCTCGACCTGGACCGACCGGCACGCCATTATTTTTAGCCCAGTTGATAAAGTCGGCCACGATTAAAAAATAACCGGCAAAGCCCATCTGGTTAATCACTTGGGTTTCAAAATCCAAGCGCGCCTCATATTCCGGCGCTTTAGCCTCACGCAGCGCTGCGTCCGGGTAAAGCACCTGCAAGCGTGCGACCAAGCCACGGCGCGCTTCAGCCACCAAATAATCGGTGAGGCTTTCGTTGTTAGGCGTAGGGAAATTGGGCAGGTAATTCTTACCCAAGGTTAAACTTAAGTTACAGCGTTTGGCTATCTCTACTGAGTTTTGTAGGGCGTCTGGCAGGTCAGCGAATAGCTCCGACAATTGCTGCTGCGTTTTAAAATACTGCTCCTCGGTAAAATGCTTGGGGCGACGCGTGTCGGCCAACACATAGCCCTCAGAAATGCAGGTACGCGCTTCGTGGGCCCTAAAATCGTCCGGGCTGATAAATTGTATGGGTTGGGTGGCAACAAGCGGCAGATTAAGCTTGTGCGCGATGGCCCGCACCTGCTCTATGTAAGCTTCTTGCGCTGGCAATTGCTTGTTAGCTTCAGTGGCCACCCGCTGCACTTCTAAATAATAGCGATCCGGAAACAGGGCTTGCCACTGCCGCGCTAAATCCTCGGCCAAGGCCAAGTTGCCTTGCACACAGGCATGGCCTACCTCGCCATGCATGGCACCCGACAACAAAATCAAACCTTCGGTACCGCACTCCTCAAACCATGCCCGTTTAAATTCAGCACGGCCGCGGTGTTGATTGCTTAAATAAGCGCGGCTTAGCAATTGGCATAACAGCAAATAGCCGGCCTGCGACTGGCAAAGCAATAAAAAGCGGGATGGCTGATCACGGTTTAGCGGGTTTTCTAACCAAATGTCGCAGCCAATAATCGGCTTTAAGCCCTTGCCTCTAGCCGCTTTATAAAACTTAATCGCACCAAACAAATTATTTAAATCGGTTAAAGCTAAAGCCGGCATGTTGTCAGCATGAGCCTGCTTAACATAGTCGTCTATGCGCACTATGCCATCGACAATGGAGTACTCGCTGTGGCAGCGCAAGTGCACAAAAGTCAGGCTGTTTTTTGCTGGGGTTTGGGTTTGCAACATAAGGCAAATTTTACCTTAATCGGCTGCATTTTCAGAAAAAATATTGGGCAAAAGTGCATGCCTAAAATGAAAAATAAAAGCACTATTTTTAGATTGTAAGTCGCTAAAAAAAATAGCATACTTAAGTATAGTAAACGGTATGACTTAAAACCCTCCTACACCCAAGCATAGAAAGGAATCTAGCATGTCACATCCTGTAACCCTTAAAGGTGGCCCGGTAAAAATCGGTGGTAGCTTCCCAGAAAAAGGCCAATTAGCACCCAACTTTAACTTGGCCGACAAAGCCCGCGCCGACGTCAGCTTAGAAAACTTCGCCGGCTTACGCAAAGTGTTAAATATATTTCCTAGTATAGACACACCAACCTGCGCGACCTCGGTGCGCACCTTCAATCAATCGGCAGCGAAATTGCAGAACACCGTGGTGCTATGCATTTCAGCCGATTTGCCGTTTGCGCAAAACCGTTTTTGTGCCGCAGAAGGCATAGAGAATGTCAGCACCCTGTCCGCATTTAGGCATTTAGCCGCGTTTGCTAACAGTTATGGGGTGGCCATATTAGACAGCAGCTTAGCTGGCTTAACCGCCCGCGCCGTGATTGTTTTAGACGAGAATAATCGGGTGTTGCACAGTGAATTGGTCTCAGAAATCACCAGCGAACCAAATTACCAAGCGGCATTGGCGGCCTTGGCATAAATCTGAATTGTCGGGCTTTGGCGTGTAAATATCCCGCAAAGCGGGTATATTTCACGGACAAGCCATAGGCTGGCTTAGCCCGACACTAAATCTTACAAATACTTGGTGTATTTGGCATTGCTGCCACGGGCTTTATCCACCGGGTATTTTTCCGCATTGAGGGCTATCTTTTTATTGGCAGCTTCAATAATGTCGATGTCCAGCACCTGCGCAATTCTGAGCAAATACACCAAGGTGTCGGCCAGCTCATGACTCACTTGTTCACGCTTTTCCGCCGACAATTCTTGACTCTCAGCCGGCGTATCCCATTGAAAGTGCTCAAGCAATTCTGCCGCCTCTACCATCATGGCCATGCTTAAGTTTTTTGGCGTGTGAAACTGCGCCCAATCACGCTCGTCCACAAAAGCCTGTATCTTCTGTTTTAATGCGTCTAAAGAGTCTGCCATGGCTTATTTCCTATTGCTACCAGCCACCATTTTAATTTCAAATAAGCGGCATTCCAATGCTCCGTTGAATAAGGGCGTGCGCTTACTTGGGGTTAAGCGCATCAGCTTAGGCATGCTTAAATCGTTGGTTAAAAAGTAAGCGTTCCAGCCAGCAAACTTGCGTTTTAGCGACTCTGCCATTTTTGGGTAGAGCAAAGCCAAATCTTCGCCTTCACCGATGCGCACCCCGTACGGCGGGTTAGCCACCAACACACCCTCGCCTGCCGGCGCCGGCACATCCACCATATCAAATTGCGACAACTGCACTGCCGCCAACAAGCCGGCTTCGTCCAGATTGCGCTTGGCTATGCGCACAGCGCGCAAGTCGATGTCCGAGCCATAAATTTTTTGAAACGACACCGCTTTCACCTTGGCGGCGGCTTGGCTTTTTAGTTTTTGCCAGATAGCCGGCTCAAAATTAGTCAGCTTTTCAAAGGCAAAACTGCGTTTATGGCCAGGCGCTATGTCCAATGCGACCATGGCCGCTTCCAATAAAAAAGTACCGCTGCCGCACATGGGGTCCAGTAAAGGCTGGCCGACTTGCCAGCCACTCAACTTCAAAATGCCCGCGGCCAGATTTTCGCGCAAAGGGGCTTCTATGCTGGCACCGCGGTTACCACGCTGATACAAAGCCGCACCCGAGGTGTCTAGATAAAACTGGTATTCGTCTGCCGCCAAATAGGCATGGATGCGCACGGCTGGATTTTTGGTGTCTATATAAGGCCGACTGCCGACTGCCATGCGGAATTTATCGCACACCGCGTCTTTAATTTTCAAGGTAGCGAACTCCAAGCTTTTAAGCGGACACTTCACTCCCGTCACCTTGACCATAAAGTCATTTTTTACATTGAACCATTCTGGCCAATTCAACTTATAGGCGGCCTCAAACAAATCCTCTTCGTTGAGGTATTTGCCGCGTGCCACTTGCCACAAAATGCGCGTGGCAATGCGTGAATGCAAATTGGCCGCATAACACACCGCCCAATCGCCATCAAAACTCACGCCACCGTCGGTCAGCTTGATGGACTTGGCTTTGACCTGTAGCAGCTCGTCTGCCAAAAGTGACTCTAAGCCGCGTGGGCAGGTAGCAAAATATCGATTAGGTATCATGGGTTTAGGCTCAGGTTTCTTAGTCTCAGGGTTAAGAGGTTAAGCCAGCTCTATCGCTAGCCATAAACAGCCGGTTGCTGCTGCTGGGATTGTGTTCGGTTAAAGTATCAAGGAAGTGTAAAAATTCTATCTTATGCGTGCGTTCCAATTCTTTTGCACGCAGACGCAAACTGGCTAAACGCAGATCGGCCGGCTCACGCTTAAAGGCAAACACGGCAATATTCCCTGGCTTCCCGGTGGGCAGCATCAGCACCTTGCCAGCAAAACTTTGTTCTATGCGCTGGAAATAAATATCAAACTTTTTATCGCTGCCCCATAGATTGATGGCCAATATGCCTTCACTCCTTAAGCTACTGGCGCAAGAGTCAAAAAAATCTTGGCTGCAAAAATCCGGCGGTATGCCGTTGCCATCAAAGGCGTCTATAAACAACACATCGGCCACCTCGTGGTGATCGGCAAGGTAACGCAGGCCATCGCCTTCTATCACGTTCAAGCGCGCATCGTTGTCCGGCAAGTAAAACTGACTGCGGGCCACTTGTATGATTTCTGGATTAATTTCCACCACGGTCTGCTGCAAGTCTGGGCAATACGCATGCAGGTATTTAGCCAAGGAACCGCCGCCTAAGCCTATGGCCAAGACATGCTGCAGCTTGCTGCTAAACAATAGAAAACACAGCATGGCGCGCGTGTAAGTCAGCTCCAAGGCAAACGGGTCTTTGATGCGCATCGCGCTTTGAATGGTGATGGAGCCTAAATGCAAAGCCCGCACCCCGTCCAATTCGCTCACGTCCACCGAGTCATCAGCGGTAGTACGCAGCCAACTTTTAGCCCGGCGCAACATTAGGCAAGCGCATCCTGTTGCGGCTGGTCAGCATCGACTTCCACCTCTTTGCTAACCTCAGGCTCCATGGCAAACTCCGTATCCAAGCTCAAAGCCTCTGTGGACAAAGGCGCCTCGGGCAATATCTCGATGAATTTACAACGCAACTCCATGAGCAAGCCGTCCACTTCTTGCACCTGCAAAGCGATACGCGTACCCGGCTTCATTTCAGGCAGGCCATAGACTTTGGTCATATAGGGCGGCGTATCCAAGCGCACCAAGTTTTCACGCCAAACCGTCGCATGCACTTGCTCAATTTGCTCTTGCAGCAAATACTGCAAACACCAGTAACGCTCCATGCGTAATTGAAATTCACTGTAAGCTTGGTAACGCAGTTCAAAATTACGCATGTGCATATTCAGCACATCGCTATTGGCCGGGTAACTGGGGGCAGTGTTTTGCACCACGCTGATGATTTGACGCTGATTAATTAAGTCCACGGCGCGACGCAAAGGCGAGGTGCTCCAAGCATATTGGGCCACACCCAAGCCTTGGTGCGGCTCAGCCTTGGTGGTCATGTAGACCTTGCCACCGGCTTGCGCACGGTACAGACCAGGCACTTGATGGGCCGCCAACAAGGCGCCCCACTGATTATTGGCTTCTATCATGAGCTCGGCCACCAATTTATCCATGGGCGCACCACGCTGCCGTCCCACGATGCTAACGATGCCATCGTTCACGTAAAAATTGTAGTCTATCTGTTGCGGCTTGGTCGGATCGTATTTGCCTCTGGCTTTTTCCAAGGACTCCGCCAACTGAAATAAATACAACAACTTAGACCAATACGGATGGCCGCTGTCAGCCGCCAAGGTCGTTTCATTAAAATACGGCTCCAAGGCATCGTGACGCAAATTATCCGCGATCTTAATCCGCTCCAATTTGCTATCGCGCTGCACAACCTCCCCTGCCGCATTAACATGCAAATACAGCGACAGCACCGGTTTAATTTCACCGGCATCCAAGCTGAACGGACGTATCGCCGATTCGGGCAACATGGTGATTTTATTGCCCGGTATATACACCGTGGACAAGCGCTGCATCACCGCCTTATCCAGCGGGCTGTCCACGCTTATGCCTAGCGCCGGTGCCGAAATGTGTATGCCGACACGCATCATGCCATCACCCAAGGGCGCAATTGAAAAAGCATCGTCAATTTCGGTGGTGGTGCTGTCGTCTATGCTGAAGGCCTCGGCGTCGGCTAAGCTTAAGTCCTGACTATCTAGGCCTGCTACATCCAGCGCGCTGGCGTCTGCCGAAAAATCACTACCGGATGGAAAATACTCGCGCAGAAACGCTCGCAAATGGTAATCGTGGGTTGAGGGTATGGCGCCGCAGGCTTGCAATAATTTAATTTGACTCAGATGGCTCTCGTTAGCCGCCGTATCCAAGGTTTTGTACTCAAATGCGTTTTTATCTGGCTCGTAGAGCAACATGTCCAGCTTTTGCCGCAATTCGTCCGGCAAACGGTGGGCTTTGAGCTCCGCCACCAAACCGGCCATTTTTTCTGCCAAAAGGCGTTTTTTCTCCAAGCCGGCCAGAGCTGCTTTCAATATATCGGCCGGCGCTGCTTTATAGCGGCCTTTGCCTTTGCGGTTGAAATACACCGGCGCACTGTGCAACTTAAGTGCCACGGCAGCAGATTCTATGGGGGTGGGTAATCGACCGTAATACTCTAGCGCAAATTCAGCAAAACCAAATTCGCCACCGGTCTCGCCGTTAATGGCAAATTCACTGCAGCATTCCCAGAGAAAATTGACATCCAAGGTCGCTGCCTCAGCTTGGGCGCTGTCCATAAAGCCAGACAGCGGACTCTCAAAGCGCATCAAAACGTTATTCACTTTGACTTTACTGCGCTTGCCACTGGCCGACTCTATTTGCATGGAGCCTTGCGCTTCGGTCATGATGGAAGCCACTTTAAAGCTACCATCCTCTTCAAAAAATACGTTCATGCTTGTCTTTCTATACGCTGCTTGCTGCCAACTTGGCTAAATGGCCACCATTTTACCTTGTATTGCAGAATCGGTATTAGCAGAATCGCTTTGATGCACGATAAAATAGTCGGCATTTAAATCACCCGTCGCACCCCTATGGACCAACGCATCCCCGTCACCCTACTTACCGGCTTTTTAGGCAGCGGTAAAACCACGCTGCTTAATCATTTGCTACACCATAGCGGCATGCGCGACACCGCCGTCATCATCAACGAGCTGGGGGATACCGGCTTGGATCACATTTTTTCGCAGAGCAACTTGGCGCAAAGCATAGAAAACGAACACATTGCCGACAACACCGTGCTGTTGAGTTCGGGTTGCTTGTGTTGCACATTGAAGAACGAACTGGCCGACACCATGCGCGATTTATTTTTTAAGCGTGCGCTGGCAGCCATACCGCAATTCAATCGTTTAATCATAGAAACCACTGGGCTGGCCGACCCCGGGCCGATATTAGCCAATTTAATGAACGAGCCGGTGATTGAATCGGTGTACCGCTTAGACGCGGTGGTGGTTACCCTAGACAGCGTCTACGGCTTGCAGCAATTAGCAGAAAATCCAGAAGCACTGAAGCAAGCCGCGGTAGCCGATGTGCTGGTATTGAGCAAAACCGATTTAGCTGACGCGCAGGGCATCGCCGCCTTAGAAGAAAAGTTAACAGCCATCAATCCGGGCGCTAGCCTGCATCAAATCACGCACGGCCAATTGGACCCGGAATTCGTGGTAGACGTTGGGCTGTTTGATGCCAGCAAACAACAAGCACAACCGCAGCGTTGGCTACGCAGCCCCAGTCAGCGACCGGTCACGAAAGGTAGCTTGCCACAAAAAGCCAATCACGACGGCATCATCAGTTTTACCGTGACCCTACCCAGCCCCATCCACTGGTCGCAGTTAAAACCGCATTTGCTGAAGTTTTGCCAGACCTACGGCAAACATTTATTGCGCCTCAAAGGCATCGTGCACGCAGCGGATCAGGCCTCGCCCTTGGCTATCCATGCCGTGCATTTCACCCCCTATCCGCCCACGCTGCTAGAAGGCTGGACCGAGCAAGAAAAAACATCACGGGTGGTCATCATCGCCAAAGGCATCGATGAGCTTAGTTTAAGAAACGCCTTTATGACTTTCTAGGCAAGTGTTTGCACCTTAAGATTACTTGCGCCTTAAGATTAAAGGTCACTCAAACTTTTGACATGGGTCATGACGCTGCGACCCAAGGCATGCAAGGCATAACCGCCCTCTAGCACAGACACAATCCGGCCTTGCGCGTGCTTAGCAGCCATGGCTTTCAAATTATCCGTTAACCACAAGTAATCGGCTTCGCGCAAAGCCAAGCCACCCATGTCGTCTTCCCGGTGCGCGTCAAACCCAGCGGATATAAACAGCATTTGCGGAGCAAAGCGCTCCAAGGCGGGCAGCCAATAATCGCTCACTGCGGCGCGAAAAGCCTCACCGTCGCTACCGGCTGACAAAGGCACGTTGACGATGTGCTCATTGCTGGTATCGGCGCCACAGTATGGGTAGTAAGGGTGCTGGAAAGTTGAACAGAACAGCACGCGTGGCTCATCTTTAAAAATATCTTCCGTGCCATCGCCGTGGTGCACATCAAAATCAACAATGGCAACGCGCTCTAAACCGTGCGCTTGCAGGGCGTGCGCCGCCCCCACTGCCACATTATTAAAAATACAAAAGCCGGATGCACCTTGGCGTTTAGCGTGATGACCAGGCGGACGCACATTGCAAAACGCATTGTTTACTTGCCCAGCCATGACCAAATCCACCGCCGACACCACTGCGCCAGCAGCATACAATGACGCGTCCAGCGTGTAGGCGTTCATCAAGGTATCGCCATCCAAATCGATTAAACCGCTTTTCGGCGCTTGCTCGAACACCCAATTGATGTACTCCTCACTGTGCACCCTAGCCAATTGCGCCTTGCTGGCTTTGGGCGCTTGCTGCTGATCCAAGTAGTCAAATAAACCGGAGGCAATCAACTGGTCTTGCACGGCATAAATTCGTGCCGGGCATTCCGGGTGATCGGGCCCCATGTCGTGCTTTAAAAATTCATCGTGACTAATGTAAGCGGTATGCATGCAGTATTTTTAACACTAAGTTTTACAATAATTTATACACATTTTTAATGCTGCTGTCGTCTGGGTGGCTGACGGCAGTGAAGCCTAAACGCTTCATTAGCTTCAGCATATTGGCGTTATTTTTCAACACTTCGCCTTCTATGCGCGTCAAGCCTTTAGCCCTAGCTATGTCCATCAGCGCCGTCATGAGTTTTTGTGCCAGGCCGGTACCGTGCATGCTTTCCGCCACCACCAAGGAAAATTCGCAACTCTCGCCGTCTGGGTTAATCGCGTAACGGGTGACGCCTAATTGTATCTCTTGGTCTTGCTCATCACTCGTAGCAATCAGCGCCATCTCGCGACTGTAATCAATTTGCGTAAAACGCACCAGCAAAGATTCACTTAATTGCTGCACACTTTTCATGAAGCGGAAATAGCGCGATTCTTCGGACAAGTTTTTAACAAACTCCTGCACCATCCAAACGTCTTCTGGACGAATAGGCCGTATCACCACATCGGTGCCATCGGCTAACTGCCAGTGACTAATCAAATGCGTGGGGTAGGGGTAGATGGCCATGTGCGCATAACGCTCAGCACTAGGTGGCCGCAGCCCCACCACGATTCTAGCATCGGCCGCCAATGCGCCCCGCTCATCCAGTATCAAGGGGTTGATGTCCATTTCCATGAGCATGGGTAGCTCGCAGACCATTTCCGACACCCGCAACAGCACACTTTCTAGCGCTTCCATATTCGCTGCCGGCATATTGCGGAACGTGCCCAACATCTTGGCGACATGGGTGCGACTGACCAAGTCTTTGACTAAAAATGCATTCAATGGTGGCAAGGCAACTGAACGATCAGCAACAATTTCCACGGTCGTGCCACCCGCACCAAAGGTAATCACCGGACCAAACACTGGATCATTGGTGACGCCAACCATGAGTTCGCGGCCGTGTTCTTTGACCACCATAGGCTGTATAGAGATGCCATTGATGTGCGCCGTTGGCTGCAATCGCTTAACGTTTTCTATGATCTCATGGTAAGCCGCGCGCACGGCTGGCGCGTTAGCCAAGTTCAGCAACACACCGCCCACATCGGATTTATGCGTGATGTCCGGGGAGTTAATCTTCATGGCCACGGGGAAACCCAATTGTTGCGCAATCAACAAGGCTTCATTTGGTGAACGGGCCACCATGGTCTGCGCCACCGGAATGTGAAACGCCGCCAATAAGGCTTTGGATTCCATTTCACCCAAAACCTTGCGCTTCTCTTGCAGCGCCCCCTCAATAATCATGCGGCCACTTTCCACATCCGGCTCTAAATGGTGCGAGATAGGGCCAGGCATTTGCATCAGCAAGCGTTGATTGTTGTGGTAAGCCGACAAGAAGGAAAACACGTCCACGGCCGATTCCGGATTACGGAAGCTGGGTTTTCTTGCCGCGTTAAAGGCCGACCTAGAGCTTTGCACTTGCGCTTCACCCATCCACGAACTGAGCAAAGGCTTTTTATACTGATCGCTAAGCGCAATGATTGCTTGCGCCACCTCCAAGGGTTTGGTCATGGCTTGCGGCGTCAGTATGGTCAATACGCCATCGACATTCGGGTCTTCCAAGCAGGCTTTTACCGCATGGTAATAGCGATCCACTTGCGCATCGCCTATGATGTCGACCGGGTTGCCATGCGACCAAGTGCTAGGCAGAACCTCATTCAGCGTGGCCATGGTGGTGTCAGTCAATTCGGCCATAACCAAGCCTAAATCCAGCGCATAGTCTGTGGCCATCACCCCTGGGCCACCGCCATTGGTCACTATGGCCAAGCGATTGCCGGTAGGGTCAAAGCCACAAGACAAGGCTTTAGCAGCAGCAAACAATTGGCTGATGGTCTGCACCCGCACCACGCCGGCTCGTCGTACGGCCGCATCAAAGGCATCATCGGCCCCGACGATGGAGGCGGTATGCGATATGGCCGCTTTAGAGGCAGCCGCATGGCGCCCTACTTTCACCAAGATCACAGGCTTAATGCGTGCCGCCGCCCGTATGGAACTCATGAAGCTGCGGGCATCGTGTATGCCCTCTATGTAGAGCAAAATGCTGTGGGTTAAACTGTCGGAAATTAAGTAATCGAGTATTTCACCAAAATCCACGTCCGCCGATGCACCCATGGACACCACGCTAGAAAAGCCAACATCATTGGCACTGGCCCAATCTAAAATGGCCGTGCACAGCGCGCCAGATTGCGACACAAAAGCAATGTTACCGGCGATGGCCGTGCCTGAGTTAAAGGTCGCGTTTAAGCCTATGCCTGGCCGCATCACGCCTAAGCAGTTCGGGCCTATCAAGCGCACTCCGTAGCGTTTAGCCAAAGCCAACACTTCCTGCTCTAGAGCGCGTCCGGCCTCACCCGTTTCGGCAAAACCGGCACTGATGATAATCGCGGCTTTTACGTGATGCCGACCGCATTGCTCTATGATGCCGGGCACGGTAGCTGGCGGCGTGGCAATCACGGCCAAATCCACGGACCGTTTAATTTGTGCCAAATTAGCAAAAGCGGGCGTGCCTTGCACGGTTTCATGCTTGGGATTGATGGGGTAAAGCTGGCCTTTAAAGCCGCTTTGCCGCATATTCTGCATGACTATCTGGC
Organism: uncultured Methylotenera sp.; assembly: GCA_964400215.1. Lineage (GTDB taxonomy): Bacteria > Pseudomonadota > Gammaproteobacteria > Burkholderiales > Methylophilaceae > Methylotenera. The sequence goes on from CAYNSY010000001.1 coordinate 637,964, forward strand.
CTATCGAATCGATTTTATCGCTGGCGCCAAACACGGCCACCGAATTGGGTGAAAACAGAGGTTTTAGGTGATGCTGACTCATGGTGGCTAGGCTAGTTAGTAGTAAATTTACATGGTAGCGCATTGCGCTTATTTAAGGCTTGTGTTTAATCAAGTGACCAGCAATTTAACCCTTGTTTTTATAATGCGTGCCAAAAAACTCCATCATCATGAAGTCTTCCAAACCGGCGTTATCCTCAAGGCGTGCTGATTGAGTCACCACGCGACCTAAACGCTGCGATTCCCAATTGAAATCGCCTTGGTAGTGCTGGCGTATCAAAGCGATCATTTTCTTAACTACCAGCAAGCGTATGTCTTGCCCAACACCCGCCTCCACCTCAAAGGCTTCGCGCCTGGCGTTACTGTAATCGCTGGTCCAGCCTTTAAAGGTAAATCCCGCATGACGTGCGTTTAAGCTGGTAATTTCAAAAATGCCATTGGTGCCGACTTTTAAATTGTCTTTGATGCGCTGCTCGCGAATCTGCTCCGCACTCGGGCCTAGCTCTTTCGCCACAGCCTCGGCATTTTGTTTAGCGGCATCGTCCTCCAATGCTTGCCGTTGTTGGCGCCTAGCGTTGACGTAAGCCATCATGTCGACAGGCTGTTCTTTAGGAGGCGCAGTAACGGCTGGACTAGGCGCCACTTCAGGCAGGGTAAAAGCGGGTGGCTGGGCCGTGGGCTGCTGCGTCATGACCTTTTGCTTGATCGCCGGTTTTTGTTTAATTTTGACCGGCCTAGGGGGTTCAACAGGCGGTGGTTCTGGCACGGCAGGTGGCGGCGCCAAACTCACCTGTATGGTGGTGGCTGGCGGCATGGCGGCTATATCAAAATTAAGCTTAGGCAGGGCTAAAAACAAGATAAGGCCATGCACCAACAATGAAAACAGGATGGCCAATAGCGTATTGCGTTCCACCTGCACCCGCCACAGAATTTTGGGCAACACACTGCGACTAACTGGCGTTAGGTAGTAGTCCTGCTGATCCCTGCCTGTGCTTGCCTGCATAGCCGTCATTGGTAACCCATGTCTGCCCAAGTTTTCTCTAAACGCTTAATCGAAACCGGGAACGGTGTTTTAAGTTCTTGCGCAAACAATGAAACCCGTAACTCCTCTAGCAACCAACGGTAATGGGCTAAATCCGCCGGTATGGGCAGGTGCGCTTGCTGCAATTGGCTCATTTTATCTTGCCATTTTTGCCAAAGCAAACCAACGCTGGCGGCATTTTTACCGTCCCTATCGGGGTTAGCCGGCTGTTTTTCTATGCGTAAACGCAAGGCTTTTAAGTAGCGTGGCAAGTGTTGCAATTGCTCCCATGGCGTGCGGCTAAAACAATGCTTGTACAACAAGCTCGGCAGTTGTTGCTCGCTATCGCGTTTTAAGCGATTCACTGTTGCGGGCATTTTCGCTAGCGTGGCACTGAGTGCCTGATATTCGTTAGCAATCGCTTGTGCTTGGCGGCTTAAGCCTTGGCTAACTGCCGGCAAACGCGTCCTGGCGCGGGCTTTCAAATGCATGAATTCCTCATTAGTGCGGGGCAAAGCATCGTCGGCAACAAAAGCGCGATCGGCAATGGCCAGCAAGATATCCTCACGCAAATCGTCCACGCTAAGCACATTGCGTAGCAATAAGGCGTATTGATTGAAATTGGGTAAATTCTTTTCCAATTGCTTCATTTGCTCCTTGAGCTCAAAACGCATCAAGCGGCATACGCCTTGCCTATGGCTGCTGCTGGCCTCCAATTCGGTATCGAATAACTTAACCGCCACGCTGTCGCCATTGTCTTCCAGAGCCGGGTAACCGGTCACTTGCAAACCGTCCCGCTCAAAACTCAAGGTCGCCGGTAAATCGCCAAAATCCCATTGCTTTAAGCCGGTTTTTTCTAACTGCTTGACGTTGTCAGCCGAGCTGTTTCTGAAGGTCAATTGCGCGGCCGAGCCCAATTGTTTTTTCAAGGCTTGCCAATCGCGGCCCATGGCCAATTCTCGGCCTGCGTCATCCACCACACTGAAATTCATCAGCAAATGCTCAGGCACGGCTTCCGTCCAGTCTTCCACAGCAATTTTTAAACTGGTGACGCGCTGTATGTAGGCAGCCAACAAGGGCTTAATGGCGGCTTCACCTGGCGTGCTGCTGACTAAAAATTGCGTGACAAACTCAGGCACGGGCACGCATACCCGGCGGTAGGTTTTAGGCAAAGCCTTGATTAAATACGTGAGTTTTTCACGTAGCATGCCAGGCACCAACCAATCGGTCTGTACTGGGTTGAGTTGGTTTAACAGCGCCAAAGGCACGGTGGCCGTCACCCCGTCCAACACATGGCCAGGCTCAAAGCGGTATTTCAGCGGTATTTCCACCCCATCTAAACGCATTTTTTCAGGGAACTGCACCGCGGTAATGGCGTCTGCGCCATGCCGCATCAAGTCATCACGGCTTAAGTAAAGCAGCCTAGGTTGCGCTTTTTCTGCTTCTACACGCCAAGTTTCAAAGGTGGCTGCTTGATGAATGTCGGGCGGTATTTTACTGTCGTAAAAATCATACAACTGTTGCGCGTCCACCAGCACGTCTTGCCTACGGGCCTTGTGTTCCAATTCTTCCACTTCGGCAATCAAGCGCTCGTTGGCGCTGAAAAAAGCCGCCCGGCTATCAAACTCGCCATGCGCTAAGGCTTCACGAATAAATATCTCACGCGATTCTTTGGCATTGATGGGGCCATAATGCACGCGGCGTTTGGGAATGATGGTTAAGCCGTATAAAGAGACCCGCTCCCATGAGTGCACCATGCCCATTTTTCTGTCCCAGCGCGGATCAGAATACTCACTATCGGTTAAGCCCCGTGCCAAGGGCTCTATCCAATCCGGCTCTATCTTGGCCACCCCGCGTGCATACAGCTTACTGGTGTCCACCAATTCTGCCGCCATCACCCACTTGGGTCTGGTTTTCTTCAGTGCTGAACCAGGCGCGACGAAAAAGCGTATGCCACGCGCGCCAGAATACGCTTCATTGTCACCGTCTTTAAAGCCTATATTGCCTAATAAGCCTGCCAATAAAGCTTTGTGTATTTGCTCAAAATTGGCCGCTTTATCGTTGGCCTTAAACGCCATTTCATCAGTGATTTGTTTAATTTGCCCGTGCAATTCACGCCACTCTTTAAGGCGTAAGAAGGACAAGAAATTAGCGTGGCATTGGTTTAATAAATCTTTATTGGATTTTTTGGTTTTTAGCGCCGTGTCGAAAAAGTCCCATAGCTTCAAATAGCTCATGAAATCCGAGCCCTCGCCGGCGAACTTGGCGTGCGCATTGTCGGCCGCTTCGCGCTTGTCCATGGGTCGCTCGCGTGGGTCTTGTATGCTTAAAACACTGGCAATAATGAGTATTTCATTCAGGCAACTCTCGCGCTTGGCCGCCAAGATCATGCGCCCCACACGCGGGTCCAAAGGCAGTTTAGCCAGTTGCAAACCAATCTCGGTAATGCGCCGCTGGCTGTCGACCGCGCCCAATTCTTGCAGCAATTGGTAGCCGTCGGTGATCAATCGACTGCTGGGCGCTTCTATGAAAGGAAAGTCATGAATATCGCCTAAACGCAATGCCGCCATGCGCAATATGACGCTGGCCAGCGAGCTGCGTAGTATTTCCGGTTCGGTAAATTCTGGTCTGCCGTTGAAGTCTTGCTCGGAATACAAACGCACGCATACGCCATTCGACACCCGACCGCAACGACCAGCCCGTTGTTTAGCCGCGGCTTGGCTGATTTTTTCTATTTGCAATTGCTCGACTTTGGCGCGCGTGCTGTAACGATTAACGCGCGCTAAACCGGCATCGATCACATACTTAATGCCAGGCACGGTCAAGGAGGTTTCCGCCACGTTGGTGGCCAGTACGATGCGGCGACTGCTGTGGCTTTTGAAGATTTTTTGCTGGTCTTCTATGCTTAAACGCGCGAACAGCGGCAACACCTCTATGTGTTTAAGTTTGGCCGAACGGCCTTGGTATTTGCGCAAATGCTCGGCGGTGTCGCGTATCTCACGCTCGCCAGGTAGAAACACTAAAATATCGCCATCGCCTAAGCGCAATAAATCATCGGCTGCATCCAGTATGGCTTCTTCTATGGCCTCTTCTTCGTCGTCTTCTTCCAGCCAGCGCGCTTCAGTTTTTGGTTTTCTGCTGATACCAAACACGCTTTCGTCTTCGGCTTCCAGGCCCGCGTCAGCCGCTTGTTTTTCGGCAAAGGCATCCTTAGCCCTAAAGCCGGATTGACCTAAAGGTCGATAGCGTATTTCCACCGGGTAAGTGCGGCCAGACACTTCGATAACAGGTGCGCCGTTGAAATGCCGAGAAAACCGATCCGCATCTATGGTGGCCGAAGTCACTATCACTTTTAAATCGGGCCGCTTGAGCAATAACTGTTTTAGGTAACCCAGTAAAAAATCAATGTTCAGGCTGCGCTCGTGCGCTTCATCTATGATGATGGTGTCGTAGGCATTAAGGAATTTATCGCCTTGGGTTTCCGCCAATAAAATGCCGTCCGTCATCAACTTGATGTGGCTGGATGCACTTAATTTGTCGTTGAATCGGACCTTGTAACCAACGGCTTCACCCAGCGGGCTTTGCAATTCTTGGGCGATGCGTGTGGCCACTGAACGCGCGGCAATGCGCCTAGGCTGAGTATGCCCTATCAATCCGGCCACCCCTCTGCCTAATTCCAAACAAATTTTAGGCAATTGCGTGGTTTTACCCGAGCCGGTTTCACCGCAGACGATCACCACTTGGTGCTGCAAGATGGCGGCAGCTATCTCTTCTTTTTTGCCACTGACCGGCAATTCCATGGGGTAAGCAGGCTTGGGCAGATTGGCCAAGCGGCTGTTAAATGCTTGTTGCGAGGCTTTAATTTTTTGTTGAATTTCAGCCAGCAAGCGCTGTGCTTTCTGCTTGGCCGCCGGCTCCGATTCGGCATGCGCACTTTTAGCATCGCGAAACTTTCTGCGCAATGCATGGCGGTCTTGCAATAGGCATGTGCTTAAGGCAGCCTCGATACGGGCATCACTTAAATCGGAAAAGCTGGTATAGACCGAGGGAGTTACTTTCATAGGCGGTCATTTTAACATGCCTACAGCCATGGCTGGCCTAAGTTGAAGGGTCTTATTGGCCTTGAACTAGACTAACTTAAGCGGCCATAAAAACCTGCTGCCATAACTGGCTAACGGCTAAGGCATGAGCGCTGACGCTAGTGGCCGGCACTACCAAGTCTTGCAAACCCTGCAATTTCATCCGGTGCTGGGCGTGGCGATAATCGCGGTAGGCTAAGATCACTTGCTCTGCTGCTGTGGCCTCTATAAGACCTAACTTGCCCAACATGCTTAACAAAGCAATATTACCCAAATTGTGGCTCAATTCAGGGTGCTGTTTGGCCTGTGCCAGCAACAAATACTGCACTAAAAATTCCACATCGATGATGCCGCCAACGCCGTGCTTAAGGTCAAACAAGTCTGGCGCCAAGCGATGACTGGCACGCATTTTTTCACGCATGTCCAGCACGGATTTTTTTAAAGCATTGAGCTCACGCGGCAGTGCCAAGACGGCTAAACGCGTCGCCTCAAAATGCTCAGCTAAACTGCGGTCACCCGCCACAAAACGCGCTCTAGTGATGGCTTGGTGTTCCCACACCCAGGCTTTATTTAACTGGTAGTCATGAAAGGCTGCCACGCTGCTAACCAATAAGCCGCTATTGCCATCCGGCCGCAATTGCAAATCGGTCTCGTACAACAATCCGGCGGAGGTCAAACTGTTAAACCAATTGTTGATGCGTTGCGCAAAGCGCGCATAGACTTCACCGGCCTCAGGTGCATCATCCTCGTACAAGAAAATAATGTCCAAATCCGAGGCATAACCCAGCTCTTTGCTGCCTAATTTACCGTAGCCTATGACGGCAAATTTTGGCTGCGGCCTATGTTGCCCCCTAACCTGTGACCAAATAAATGGCAAACTGACGTCCAAGATTAAATCGGCCAAGGCGCTTAAATAGTCGGACACCACTTCCGGACTTAATTCGCCGTTGATGTCTTGCACAGCAAAACGAAATACATAGGCATGCTTGAAATGACGCAAACTGTCCATCTGCCGCTCAACGTCGCCTTCCAGCTCAGTCAAACGTTGGACCAATTGCTGACGCATGCCGACAAAATTAGGCGCAGCATACAGGGTGCGGGTATCCAACAATTCGTCCAATAAGATAGGGTGTTGCAGCAAATAATTACTAAGCCAAGGGCTGCTGCTGCACAGCTTGACCAGCAAACGCATGGCCTGCGGGTGCTCAGCCAACAGCGCCAGATAACTGGCACGGCGGCATATGCTTTCCAACAAATCACTGACCCTAAGCAAACTCACATCGGGGTTAGGCATGCTGGCCGATAAATTGATGGCCAATGGCATCAAACCGTCAAAACGCAAGCGACTGGATTCTGGCAATTGCAAATAGCGACTGCTGTGCTGCATGGCCGTTAATCTAGCGCAACTGGCGGACGGATCGCTGTAGTTCAATGTTTGCAAAATACCTTCCGCCTCTTGCTGGCTTAAGCCGCCAGCCCATAGGGATTTTTCTATGGCCAGTTCGGCATGGTTGGCACTGGCATCACTAAACGTTGCATCAAAATGCTGCTGCACCGTGGCTCGATAGCCATTTAATACCTTTAAAAAGCCATCCCAAGCGTCAAAATTCATCGCCTTAGCGATGCGTGCTTGCGCCTCATCACCTATAGGTAAGTCTTGAGTTTGTGCGTCTTGGACATACATTAAACGGTGCTCTAAATTTCTTAAAAAGGTATAAGCCTCTTTTAGTTCAGCCACGGTGTTGCCGGGCAACAGGCCTTTTTCAGCCAGTAAATCGAGCACCTGCATACTGGATTTAATTTGCAAGCTGGCGTCTTGTCCGCCACGAATTAACTGAAACACTTGAGCAATGAATTCGATTTCGCGTATGCCACCGCGGCCCAACTTAATGTTGTCTTGCATGCCTTTGCTATTAACGTCACGCTGTATTTGCCGCTTTAAATCGCGCATGCTGGCAAAAGCACCAAAATCTAAATATTTTCTAAACACAAAGGGTTTTAATAAGCGCGTTACGCTATCGCCACCGGTCACTTCGCGGCCTTTAATCCAAGCGTAGCGTTCCCATTCGCGTCCATTGTTTTGGTAATACTCTTCCAAGGCATCCAAATTTGAAACCAAGGCCCCTTCGCTACCAAACGGCCGCAAACGCATGTCCACCCTAAAGACAAAACCGTCTTCGGTAATGTCGTCGATAGCCGCAATCAGCTGTTTAGCCAATCGGGTAAAAAACTGTTGGTGACTGATGGCGCTAGCGCCATCCTTTGCTACGGTCTCGCCATCGGCGGCGTAAGCGAATATCAAATCAATGTCAGAAGAAACATTTAACTCAACGCCACCTAACTTACCCATGCCTATGACGATTAAATGCTGTGGGCTGCCTTGCGCATCCATGGGCGCGCCATGCAAAGCGACCAAAGCTGGGTGTAAAAACGCCAGCGCGCTATTGATGGCGCACTCGGCCAAGTGCGTGGTGGTTTGCATCACCTCAAGCAAATCCGCCAAGCCGTTGAGATCCCGTACCATGACCCTGGCCATAACATCTTGGCGTAAAGCCCGCAAGGCTTTTTTTAAACTAGCTTCATCAAAAATAGTTTGCCTGGCTAAAAAATTTTGCATGTCGCTTAATTGATAGACTAGCCTATGATTTTCTAGCAAATCCTGCACTAAATTGGCATTCCTTGTACAGAGTTTAGCCAGAAACGGACTGCATGAAATTGCATGCTGCAATTTTTGCTCATCACTAGACGTGACGCGGGTTGCAGATAATAAATTATCGAGTGTTAGCATAAGTTTTTTGATGTAATATGACGTTTACAATTGTGTTACAAACTATTTTAAATAAGAAAAAATATAAATTAGCATTATCTCAAGGAGATTTTTAGCATGTCTATCAATTCAGTGCTTCATGAAAACCGTGTGTTTGAACCGAGTGCCGATTTCGTTAAATCAGCAACGGTGTCCGGTATGTCAGCCTACAACGCTTTGTGCCAACAGGCAACAGACGATTATGAGGGTTTTTGGGCAAAGTTGGCACGTGAGTTATTGGTCTGGGATAAGCCATTCACAAAAACACTGAATCAAGACAACGCACCCTTCTACACATGGTTTGAAGACGGCGAGCTGAATGTCTCTGCCAATTGCTTAGACCGTCACTTAAAAACCATTCCAAATAAAGTCGCCATTATTTTTGAAGCCGACGATGGCAGCAGCCTACATGTCACGTTTAAGGAATTACACCAACGCGTTTGCCAATTCGCCAACGGCTTAAAAAAATTAGGCATCAAGGCCGGCGACCGCGTCATCATCTATTTACCCATGGGCATAGAAGCCGTGGTAGCCATGCAAGCCTGCGCACGCTTAGGTGTGACGCACTCGGTGGTATTTGGTGGCTTTTCAGCCAAGAGCATTAACGAGCGCATTATTGATGCCGGTGCGGTTGCCATCATCACCGCCGATGGCCAATTCCGCGGCGGCAAATCCATGCCATTGAAAAATGCCGTGGACGAAGCCATCGCCATGGGCGGTTGCGAGTCGATCAAAAACACCGTGGTCTTCAAAAAAACCGGCACACCCATAGTATCGCATGCCAATGAAGTGTGGTGGCACGATTTAATCGCTGACGTGAGCGACGATTGCCCGCCCGTTTCAATGAATGCCGAGCACCCGCTGTTCTTGCTTTACACCTCAGGCAGCACAGGCAAACCCAAAGGCGTGCAGCATTCCGCTGCCGGTTATTTATTGCATGCCATGAACAGCATGCGCTGGACCTTTGACATCAAAGACAATGACATTTTCTGGTGTACCGCCGACGTGGGCTGGATTACCGGCCACACCTATGTGGCTTACGGACCATTGGCCATGGGCGTCACCCAAGTTATTTTTGAAGGCATCCCCACCTACCCTGACGCCAGCCGCTTCTGGCGCATGATAGAAAAACACAAGGTAAGCATATTCTATACTGCGCCTACCGCGATACGCTCACTGATCAAGGCCGCGGACACGGTGCCCAGCACCCATCCGAACAACTTCGACCTGACGAGCCTGCGCCTACTAGGTTCCGTCGGCGAACCCATCAATCCAGAAGCTTGGATGTGGTACTACGAAAACGTCGGTGCTAGCCGCTGCCCTATCGTCGACACCTTCTGGCAAACCGAAACCGGTGGCCACGCCATTACTCCGCTACCGGGCGCCACCCCCTTGGTACCAGGCTCATGCACCCTGCCTTTCCCTGGCATAGACATTGCCGTGGTAGATGAAACTGGCAAAGACGTGCCTTGGGGCACAGGCGGCTTATTGGTCATTAAGAAACCGTGGCCATCCATGATACGTACCATTTACAACGACCCAGAACGTTATAAATCCAGCTACTACCCGATTGATTTAGGTGGCACCACCTACTTAGCCGGTGACGGCGCGATTCGTGATGAAAAAACCGGCTTCTTTACCATCATGGGTCGCATCGATGATGTGTTGAATGTATCCGGCCATCGCCTAGGCACCATGGAAATTGAATCGGCTTTGGTGTCCAACCCACTGGTAGCCGAAGCCGCGGTGGTAGGTAAACCGCACGACATTAAAGGCGAATCAGTGGTGGCCTATGTGGTGCTTAAAGGTGCTAGACCTGAGGGTGAAGCGGCCAAACAAATCGTCGCGCAATTGCGTGACTGGGTGGGCAAGGAAATTGGTCCTATCGCTAAACCGGATGAAATTCGTTTTGGCGACAATTTACCTAAAACCCGTTCCGGTAAAATCATGCGTCGTTTATTGCGCAGCTTAGCCAAGGGCGAGGAAATCACCTCTGACCTTTCCACCTTGGAAAACCCCGCGATATTGGATCAACTCAAAGAAGTCATACGTTAGGCCTAAGATCTGGCAGCTACCCTTCAGTAGCGGCCAGACCGCCTCAAGGTCGGTCTGGCAAGGTTGACTAACATCAGTCCCAGTTAGCATAGCCCTTAAACTGGGCAAACACCGCGCGCATTTCATCGCTAGTTAACAAAGTCGGCTCACCCACTTGCAAGGCACGGCAATACTGTTCGGCCAAATTTTCCACTTCCAAAGCCACGCCCAAGGCATGCTGCAAATCACGGCCACAAGCGATCATGCCATGGTTAGCCAGCAAGCAGGCTTTGCGTTCGGCTAAAACCTGCAGCGCATTATCCGATAAAGCCTGGCTGCCAAATACGGCATAATCCGCGCATTCTATGCTGTCGCCACCAGCGATCGCAACCATGTAGTGGAAAGCCGGTATGCGCTTACGTAAACAAGCCAAGGTAGTAGCAAAGGTGCTGTGGGTATGCACCACGGCGTTTACCGTCGGCTTGGCTTGCAAGATGTCGCGGTGGAAACGCCATTCGCTGCTGGGTTTCTTGCCGGGTTCAGCGCTGCCATCCCATTGCATGTGCACCATGCTATTGGCGTCCATGGCTTCCACAGTCATGCCAGATGGCGTAACTAAAAAGCCTTGCTGGGTACGCACACTTAAATTGCCTGAAGTGCCTTTATTGAGTCCCAATGCCGCCAATTGCTGACAGCCTGCCAGCAATTGTTCACGCCATACCATTAAGCTTGGATCTGTCATGCTCTGCCCTTCCTAAAAAGCTTGGTTTTTACTTAAGCCGGCTTGGCATCCAACAAGCGCGCTGGGCTAAAAACACCCCGCTCGGTAATAATGCCAGTCACCAACCTAGCCGGCGTAACATCGAAAGCCGGGTTAGCCGTGCTGGAGTCACTTGGAATCAAGCGCACACTTTGCAGACTGCCATCGCTCGCCATGCCTTGCACATAAGCCACTTCGTCGCCGTGACGCTGCTCAATTTCAATCTCGGACAAGGCGTCTGACAGCACCCAATCTATGCTGGGGCTGGGCACCGCGGCATAAAAAGGTAGACCATTATCGAATGCGGCTAGGGCCTTTAAATAAGTGCCTATCTTATTACAAACATCGCCCTGGCTACTCACGCGGTCCGCACCGACCAAGACCATATCCACTAGGCCTTGTTGCATCAAATGCCCACCGGCATTATCACTGATAACGGTATGCGCTACGCCATGTTGCGCCAACTCCCAAGCCGTTAAACTGGCCCCTTGATTGCGCGGACGGGTTTCATCCACCCATACGTGCACAGCCATGCCGGCATCATGTGCCGCGTATATAGGCGCCAAGGCGGTGCCGACATCCACGGTCGCGAGCCAGCCGGCATTGCAATGCGTGAGCACATTGTAAGCCTGAGCCGATTTAGGCTTGCTTTGCTGCATCAGCCTCAGGCCATGTTGGCCTATGGCTTGATTCTGCAGGACGTCTTCGTCACAGATGGCTTGCGCCTCGGCCCAAGCACGCCTTGCACGCTCAGCCTGCGGCACCAGTAGCAGCAAGGCTAACATGCGCTTTAGCGCCCAATCTAAATTCACTGCGGTGGGTCGGCTGCGTCGCAAACGCTGAGCAGCCGCTTGCAAGGCTGGCTCGCCACTGTCCTCTTGCGCAGCTAAGGCTAAGCCATAAGCAGCAGCGGCCCCTATCAATGGCGCACCTCGAACCTGCATGGTTTTAATCGCCACTTCCATTTGCGCCAGATTGGCTATGTTGACAATGGCGAACTCATGCGGCAATTTAGTCTGATCAACAATGGCCACATGCGCTCGCCCATCCACCGAGCTAGACACAGGCCAAATGGTTCGATAATGCTGCTTATTGACTAACATAAAATAGCTGTTTTCCTAGAAAAAAACCCGGTCAAATTTGGAAAAAATAAATAATAAAAAAATTGACTTTTAAAAAGTTCCGCGGTTTTAAAAATACTCTCCACAATATCTGTGGATAAGTTTGTGAATAACTGTGACTTGAAAATGTAACATACCAATTTATAAGGCTTTTTTCAAATCGCTTACTTTTTACACTATTATTTTAACCATTAAAATCAATGGCTTACATTAGAACCATTGATTGATAAGGTTTTTTTAGCCAAGTTAATGTAGCACATGAGGTGATGTGTATAAGTTGGCTAATTTTGGCAAAATTTGGCGTGCATTGGCACTAGTAATATCAAGCACTTGCGACAACTTTACTTGCCTCAAATCGGCTAAAACCTGGGCAATTTTTGGCAATTCTTTAGGGCTATTTTTCTGCCCCGCGGCTAACCACGATGGGGGCATATCCGGGGCATCGGTTTCCAAGACTAAAGATTCAAATGGCAAGCGCTTAGCCAGATCGCGTATTTTGCTGGCACGCTCGTAAGTCATGGCACCGCCAAAACCCAACTTAAAGCCCATAGCGATGAACTGCTCGGCTTGCTGCATACTGCCGTTAAAGGCATGCGCTATGCCACCGCACACGGCATGGCGACGCAAATGCTTAAGCACCTCATCGACGGCTTGACGGACATGCAAAATCACTGGCAAATCGAATCGCTGGGCTAACTTCAGTTGTTCACTAAAAAAAAGGCTTTGCCGCTGACGCTGGGCAATCGGGTCAGCGCTATGGCTAACAAAGTAATCCAAACCAATTTCACCTATGGCGACCACGGCATGTTGTTGCAGCGCATCTTGCAAGATCTCCAGGTCTGCCAAAGAGGCCGCATCCACGTACATAGGGTGTATGCCAAGCGCGCAGGCGCAGTTTTTATACTGCCGACATAGGTCAGTGACACTGGCGAAGTTTTCGCGCGCCACAGCAGGGATAACGATGTTAGTCACGCCAGCGGCACTGGCCTGCTCCATCAGTTGCTGCCTATCGGATGAAAATTCCGCAGCATCCAAGTGGCAATGGGTATCGATTAAGCCAGCCAATTAAATTTGAACCTATTAAATTTGAACCTATTAAATTTGAACCTATTAAATTTGAACCTATTAAATTTAAACCTATTAAATTTGAACCTAGACCAGCACAGGCTTTGCTCGCAGACGCAAATCCGTCCCCAACTGCCTAATGTCAGTAATCTGCAATGACTGCGCTTGCGCCATGTCGCTCAGGGCCGGCACAGCAAACATCGCTTGTGCATGACCACCCATTAATTTAGGCGCATAATAAAAAATAAATTCGTCTATCAATTGCGCTTGCAAGAACGCACCATTCAAGGCCGCGCCCGCTTCCAGTAAAACCTCATTCACCCCAAGCTTGCTTAAGTGACTTAACAAGGCCGGTAAATCCACTTGCCCGGCATCATTTGGCAAAGCAAGCAAACTCAAGCCATCACGCTGCAATGCTTGCTGTTGCGACAAACTTGCTTGTGCATAAGCAATCAAAACCGGGCCGGTTTGCAAACTGGCCGCTGACAGCAGTTGACTGTCAGGTGGGGTGCGTAAACCGCTGTCGACAATCACGCGCAAGGGCTGACGGGACAACGCTGCCTTTAGCAACTCAGGTGAACGCAGGCTCAAGCTAGGGTTGTCTTGCAAGACCGTGCCTATGCCCGTGACTATGGCACAGGATAGCGCACGCCAATGCTGCACATCGGCCCTGGCCGCCTCGGAGGTAATCCACTGACTGAGGCCATTACTAAGGGCGGTGCGCCCGTCCAAACTGGCGGCAATTTTACTGCGCAAGTAAGGCCTATGCCGTGTCATGCGCGAGATAAAGCCTAGGTTCAAGGCCTGCGCTTGGGGCGCTAGAAAACCCACATCAACGGCAACACCAGCCGCTTGCAAGCGCGCAATGCCTTGCCCTGCCACTAAAGGATTGGGGTCTTGCATGGCCACCACCACCCGCTGCACACCGGCGTCTAGCAAAGCATCCACGCAGGGTGGTGTGCGACCAAAGTGGTTGCACGGCTCCAAGGTGACATAAACGTCAGCGCCTTTAGCGGCCGCGCCGGCTTGACTTAAAGCCAGCACTTCAGCATGCGCCTGACCGGCTTTAAGATGGCCTGCTTGGCCCAATATTTGATTATTCTTTACCACAACACAGCCCACCCTTGGGTTGGGTGCCGTGCTGTAGTTACCCTGCTCTGCTAGCTGCAGCGCAAGGGCCATGTAGGTGTGGTCAGCGGTAGAAAACACTGTGCGAGACTGGCGTTGCTTGCCGGGTTTAATGGGAGGAAATGCGACTGTTGATTAAATTGTTGTGTTCATCGAAATAAATCAACAAGCCATGGTAGACATGCATGCACTTACCCAAATCGTATTCCACGCTGTTGTCGGCATCGTAACTGGGCCTGCCCAGCAAGATGGCCACAGCAGATTTAGGCGTGCCTTTTACTAATATGTTTTGCTGCAAATCATAGGCCATGTCGCCGCGTTTGCATTCATTGGCCAAATTGGCTTCGGCCTCCATCCATTTGACTTGATCGAATTTATCACTGCCAAACACCAAGCTGTCTTTCATGGCCCACCAAGAAAAAAAGACCAAAGTCAACACCAAGGTAAACACACTTAAGGCTACAGCTGCCCACTTAATGACACGCATAATTACTCTCCATGGTTACAGCTCCCGTATGGCGTCGTTAAAATCATCCACATCAGAAAAGCTACGGTAGACTGAAGCAAAACGAATGTAAGCGACTTTATCCATTAACTTCAGTTCGTGCATCACGCTTTCACCCAATGCCCGCGTCGGTATTTCCCGCTCACCCAAGCTGAGCAATTTTTGTGTAATTCTATCCAGGGCACGGTCCACGTATTCGGTAGGCACCGGTCGCTTGTGCAAGGCGCGAGTGAAAGACAAACGCAATTTCTCTCTATCAAAGGCCACCCGTGTACCATTGGTTTTAACCACTTGCGGCATAATCAATTCCGCCGTTTCGTAGGTGGTAAAACGCTTCTCACACACGCCGCATTTGCGGCGACGGCGTATGGAGTTACCCTCGTCATTGACTCGAGAATCAATCACCTGGGTATCGGCATCACCGCAAAAAGGGCATTTCATCGTTAATAGTCGCTATGGCTAGTCGTGAGACCTAAGTTTACACACACGGCAGACGGCAAGCGATTCAAGCCAGAGCTGACAACTAATGGCCATAAACCGGAAAGTGCGCGGTTAAGGCATGTACTTTTGCCTTAGTGGCCGCGATGACAGCGTCATCGTTCGGGTGGTCCAACACATCGGCAATCAAGTTAGCCACCAATTTAGCTTCCTCTTCCTTAAATCCACGCGTGGTGATAGCAGGTGCGCCTATGCGTATACCCGATGTCACGAACGGGCTTTCTGGGTCGTTCGGGATGGCATTTTTGTTAACCGTAATGTGTGCCAAGCCCAAGGCGGCATCGGCGGCTTTACCGGTTAGCCCTTTGGGACGCAAATCCACCAAAAACATGTGCGACTCGGTGCGGCCGGAAATAATCCGTAAACCACGTTCAGCCAAAGTTTGCGCCATGACTTGGGCATTTTTAAGCACTTGCGCTTGGTAACTTTTAAACGCGGGTTGCCCAGCCTCTAAGAACGCCGTGGCTTTTGCCGCTATCACGTGCATCAATGGACCGCCTTGCAAGGCAGGGAACACGCTGGAATTTAGCGATTTTTCGAATTCAGCTTTGGCCAAAATAATGCCACCGCGCGGACCACGCAAGGTTTTATGCGTGGTTGACGTCACAAAATCCGCATGCGGCACTGGATTGGGGTAAACACCAGCGGCAATCAAACCTGAGTAATGCGCCATGTCCACCATGAAATACGCCCCTACTTTTTTAGCTATTTCCGCCATGCGCGCCCAATCAAAACGCAGGGCATACGCCGATGCGCCGCCTATCAACAGCTTGGGCTTGCACTCCATGGCAATGCGTTCCATTTCGTCGTAATCAATTTCTTCTTTGTCGTTCAACCCGTAGGGCACGATGTTAAATAATTTACCGGACAAATTGGCCGGTGAGCCGTGGGTTAAATGGCCGCCATGCCCCAAGTTCATGCCCATCACCGTGTCACCTGGTTTCAAGATAGAAAAGTACACCGCTTGGTTGGCTTGCGAACCAGAATGCGGCTGCACATTGGCGTACTCTGCGCCGTACAAAGCTTTCAGTCTATCTATCGCCAACTGCTCAATTTCATCAACAAATTCGCAACCGCCATAAAAACGCTTGCCCGGATAACCTTCTGCGTACTTATTGGTTAACTGCGATCCTTGCGCTTGCATCACCGCGGGGCTGGTGTAATTTTCAGAAGCAATAAGCTCAATGTGCTCATGTTGACGCACTACTTCGTGCGACAGCATGTCCCACAAAGCCGCGTCCGCTTTATCCAAGGTAAGGTCGTAAGTAAAGGGCGCCTGATTAGTTGGGGCTAGTGACATAGTATTTCGCTTTCCAATTACGGTTTAAATTTGAGTGAATAATAAAGCGCTATTTTAACACGGCCTAGTAGGAAGGTTAAAACCTTAATGTGTATGCCAAACTGCCATGCGCATTCTGCTTGAGCTTTTTTGATGCCAGCTTGAGACCACGCTATAATCCACTTAGTTTAAGCCCGGTTATTTTTTTATCAGTGAGGCCAGCAGCATGAAATGGACAGACAGTTTACGCATCGCCGAATCCCTATGCGACCAGTACCCAGACATAGATCCCAGCACCGTGCGCTTCACCGATTTAATGGCATGGGTAATGGCCTTGGATGGATTCGATGACGATCCCAACAAATGCGGTGAACGCATCTTGGAAGCCATCCAACTGGCTTGGATAGACGAGGCCGACTAAACCTTAGGTAATCACCGTGGGGGCAAGACGGCCGGTTTTTTCTGGCAATTGCGACAGGCTTAATGCCAACGCTATCATCTCCGCCAATGCCAACTGCGCATCCACGGCTTGTTTAGCCACATCCGCTTCAAACGCCTCTATATAAATACGCAAGGTCGCGCCTTCGGTGCCTGTACCGGACAAACGGTAAACGATGCGCGAACCGTCTTCAAACAAAATACGCAAGCCTTGATGGTGGCTTACCGAGCCATCTATAGCATCGTGGTAGCTAAAATCATCACAAGTTTTAACCGTGTAATTGCCCAAGCGCTTGCCCGGCAAGTCGGCAAATTGTGCCTGTATATGCTGCATGACGCTATTAGCGGCATCCGTTGGAATGGCTTCGTAATCGTGCCTAGAATAGACATTGCGGCCATACTCGGCCCAATGCGCTTGCAAGATCTGCTCCACCGAAACACGGCCACTGCCGGTTTGCTTTTTCGCTAACACATTCAACCAAAACAACACAGCCCACAGGCCGTCTTTTTCCCGCACGTGGTTAGAGCTGGTGCCAAAACTCTCTTCGCCACACAAAGTCACTTTGCCAGCGTCCATTAAATTGCCAAAAAACTTCCAGCCGGTAGGCGTCTCAAAACAAGGAATAGCCAACTTGGCAGCCACCCTATCCACCGCGCCGCTGGTAGGCATAGAGCGGGCCACTCCAGCAATGCCAGCCGCATAGGCCGGCACCAAGGTGGCATTGGCGGCTAACACGGCCAAACTGTCCGAAGGGGTGACAAAGAAATTTTTGCCCAAAATCATATTCCGATCGCCGTCACCGTCTGAGGCCGCGCCAAAATCCGGCGCGTTTGTACCGGCAAATAGGCTTTTCACTAAGTCTTCGGCATAGGTTAAGTTAGGATCGGGGTGGCCGCCGTTAAAGTCTTCCATAGGCTGGCAGTTCATTAAACTCGTTTGTGGCGCGCCCAACCTACGCACAAACAACTCTTGTGCATACGGACCGGTCACCGCGTGCATGGCATCAAACTGCATAGTAAAGCCGCTGCTTAATAATTGCTTAATGGCAGGGAAATCGAACAAGGACTCCATTAAGTCGGCGTAATCTTGCACGGCATCGATGACTTCTACGCTAAATTTACCCTCAGCCAAAAGCGTCACACCTAAATGGTCTATGTCCACATCGGCCATGTCAGCAATTTTATACTGGCTGATGGTTTTGCTTTTGGCATACACCGCATCGGTGATTTTTTCTGGGGCAGGACCGCCATTACTAATGTTGTACTTGATGCCAAAATCCCCTTGTGGGCCACCTTGATTGTGGCTGGCGGATAAAATCATGCCGCCAAAGGTTTGGTATTTTCGTATGACGTGTGAGGCGGCTGGCGTAGACAAGATGCCGGCTTGGCCAACTAAAACCCGCGCAAAACCATTGGCTGCGGCCATTTTAATGATGGTCTGTATGGCGGTTCTGTTGTAATAACGCCCATCCCCACCCAGCGCTAAAGTAGCGCCGGCAGGCACGGTCAAGGTATCAAAAATACTTTGCACAAAGTTTTCCAAGTAGCCCGTTTGTTGGAACACCTTAACTTTCTTGCGCAAGCCGGATGTGCCGGGTTTTTGATCATCATAAGCACTGCTGGGCTGAGTAATAATATTCATGGTTTTCTCACACGTGTTTTTCAGAAGTTGACCGCTAAGCATATATCATACACGACGATTGCAGACCGTTTGCTGGCTTAATCTGCTAAAAAATCCGACGAGCATGTTAGAATTATTTCGAAAAACACCGCCTTGCCCGTGTTTTTTACTTCATTACCTTCAGCATTTTAGAAAGGCCGACATGCGTGCGCCATCCAAGCCCAGCTTACCCCGCAGCTTAGCAGCAAGCTGTTTAGGCTTCATGCTACTCAGCCTTAGCGTGGTCGTTAGCGCTGCCGCCAACGAAGAAAAAGTGCTTAATGTATACAATTGGTCAGACTACCTTGCGCCAGACACCATCCCTAATTTTGAAAAAGAAACCGGCATCAAAGTGCGCTACGACATTTTTGACAGCAATGAAATATTGCATGCAAAATTGATCGCCAGAAAAACCGGTTACGACATCGTGGTGCCTTCCTCGAACTGGGCAAAATTGCAAATTGAAGGCGGTTTATACCAAAAACTAGACAAAACCAAACTACCGAATTGGAAGAATTTGGACCCGGCCATATTGCAGCAAATGCAGGCCTTTGATCCTGGCAATGCCTATCTGGTGGATTGGCTATGGAGTTACACCACGGTCGGCATCAATGTCGACAAAGTAAAGCAAGCCTTAGGCAACACCCCCATGCCAGACAATGCTTGGGATTTGGTTTTTAATAGCGTTTACACCACCAAATTAAAGGCTTGCGGCATCACCATGCTGGACACCTCGTCCGAAGTCTTCCCCATCGCTTTGCATTATTTAGGACGTGACCCCTACAGTAAAAATGCAGCAGATTACCAAGCAGCCTATGCCATGCTGAAGAAAATACGGCCAGACATAAGGCGCTTTAATTCGGGTGGTCAAATTGAAGATTTAGCCAGCGGTCAAGTCTGCGTGGCACTGGGTTGGGCCGGCGACTTTAACCTAGCCAGAAAACGCTCACTGGAAAACAAACTGGCACAAAACATCGTGGCCTTGGTGCCCAAGACCGGTGGCTTGCTGTTTATGGACACCATGGCCATCCCTGCGGACGCGCCCCACCCTGGCAACGCCCATCTGTTCATGAATTACATCATGCGGGCACAGGTGCATGCCAGCTTGACCAATGCCGTGTCCTTTGCCAATCCAAATAAAGCGGCAACACCGTTTGTGGACGAGGCGATTCAGCGCAACCGCTCTATCTTTTTAGCGCCGGCCGACGTGGCCAAACTCATACCACCGGGTAATGTTGATAACGGCACCCGGCGCATCATGACCCGCTTGTTCACCCGCTTTAAAACAGGAATGTAAGGATGGAAAAATCTATCAAGCCCAAGCTAAGCGATGATGGTTTATTGCGCATAGAGGGCGTCAGTAAAATTTTTGATGGCCAAGTTAAAGCGGTCGACAACATCAGCTTAAGCGTCGCCAGTGGCGAAATTTTCGCCTTACTGGGTGGCTCAGGTTGCGGAAAATCGACCTTGCTACGCATGTTGGCAGGCTTTGAAACGCCCAGCCAGGGCAGAATTTACTTGGCAGGTAGCGACATCACCGACCTGCCCGCTTACCAACGCCCAATCAACATGATGTTTCAGTCTTATGCGCTATTTCCGCATTTAAGCGTCAGCGATAACATTGCCTTTGGCTTGCGCCGTGACGGCATGGCTAAAGACGACATTGCTGATCGGGTAGATGCCATGTTGAAACTGGTGCAATTGAGTAAATACGCCAAGCGCAAACCGCATCAGTTATCCGGCGGCCAACAGCAGCGGGTGGCATTGGCGCGCAGCATCGCTAAGCGGCCCAAGCTACTGCTATTGGATGAACCGCTGGGTGCATTGGACAAAAAATTGCGCATCAGCACCCAGATAGAACTGGTCAACATCATAGAAGAAGTCGGCGTGACCTGCGTCTTAGTCACCCACGATCAAGAAGAAGCCATGACCATGGCTACGCGCATGGCCGTCATGAATGAAGGCACTTTCTTACAAGTAGGCTCGCCCAAGGAAATTTACGATAGACCTAACAGCAGGTTGGTGGCGGATTTCATAGGCAACGTGACTATTTTTGACGGGCTAATTAAACAAACCCAGCCCGATCAAATGACCGTGCAAACGGCCGACTGCCTGCATCAGCTTAAACCCGGCCTAGCCGGCCATAGCGGCATGGCGGTCAGCGTGGCCCTGCGCCCAGAGAAAATTACACTGACTAAAGAAAAACCCGCTAGCGATTACAATTGCTGTGCCGGCGTGGTGGTGGAGATGGCCTATTTTGGCGCACACACGGTTTACCATTTAAAACTGGCCAGTGGCAAAGTGATACAAGTGCAAGTGCAAAATAACAGCCGTAATTCAAATACAGACCCAAGCACAGATCCAAGCACAAACCCAAGCACAGACTTAAGCTGGGGTGACCATGCCTACGCCAGTTGGAGCGCGGATGCCGCGGTGCTGTTAACCCAATAATGACCAGCGCGATAAAAAAATTGAGCTCACGCACGCACGCATGGCTAAGCGGTCGACGCCTAGTCATAGGCTTGCCTTATGCCTGGTTTTTACTGTTGGCTTTATTACCGGTATTGATAGTGCTTAAAATCAGCCTGTCGGAGATGCAAGCAACGGCGGTAACTGGCATGTTCAGCTGGCAATCGACCTGGCCCAGCATTAAATTAGACTTCAGCAGCTACCTATTCCTTGCCTCTGATGAGCTCTATTTATCCACCTACCTGTCTTCCATTAAGTATGCTTTCTACACCACCGTCATTTGCTTAGGCCTAGGCTACCCGTTTGCTTATTTCATGGCACGCGCACCCAAGCACTTGCAAGCTTTATTGGTCATGCTGATTATGCTGCCGTTCTGGACCTCATTTTTATTGCGCATCTACGCCTGGAAAACCTTGCTGGTTAATAACGGCCTGATTAATAGTACCTTGCTGGCTTTAGGCTTAATAAACAGCCCCATAGAAATGCTGAATACCCCATTCTCATTGATGCTGGGCATGGTCTACTCCTATTTGCCTTTCATGATTTTGCCGCTGTATGCCAACCTGTCTAAACTGGATACGCGTTATTTGGAAGCGGCAGCGGATTTAGGCTGCAACCCCTTTAAAACCTTTTGGCTAATTACCGTGCCATTATCAAAAGCCGGCATCGTTGCCGGTTGCATGCTGGTATTCATCCCCGCCATGGGCGAATACGTCATACCCGAATTGCTAGGCGGCCCCAACACCTTAATGATAGGCCGCGTATTGTGGGACGAGTTTTTTAGCAACAACGACTGGCCCATGGCGGCCGCCGTGACCATGGTCATGCTGCTGCTGATTAGTTTGCCCATGGCCATCTACAATAAAAGCCAAAGCGAAAGGCGCGGTTAATTCATGAACAGCACAGCGATTAAGTGGTTTGGCCGCGCATGGATGCTGGCGGTGTATTTTTTCTTATTCATGCCCATCCTTACTCTAGTCGCCTACTCATTTAACGACTCAGCACTGGTCACGGTATGGAGCCACGCCAGCTTGCGCTGGTATGGCGCATTGATGCAAGACAGCGATCTAATAGCAGCGGTAATGCTGTCGCTTAAAATCGCTTTCCTGTCAGCGCTGGCCTCAGTATTATTTGGCACATTCACCGCGTTCGCCTTGCACCGTTACCAGCGCTTTAGCGGCCGCACCCTGTTGTCGTCCTTAGCCAGCACGCCACTGGTCATGCCGGATGTGATAGTCGGCCTATCCTTGCTGCTCATGCTGGTGTCGGTACAACAAGTGTTAGGCTATCCTGAGCGCGGTCTGCTCACCATATTACTGGGCCACGCCTTACTGGGCACAGCCTACGCCACGGTGGTGGTGCGTTCGCGTCTAACGGAAATGGACAACACGCTGGAAGAAGCCGCCATGGATTTAGGCTGCCGACCTTGGCAGGTCTTCACCCTAGTCACCTTACCGCTGCTTATGCCCGCCCTGCTGTCAGCCTTTTTGCTAACGTTTACCCTGTCATTTGATGACGTGGTCTTATCCTCTTTCCTATCCGGGCCTGGTTATTCGACCATGCCCATGGTGATTTTTTCACGCGCGCGTTTGGGCTTAAACCCCAGCATCAACGCAGTAGCCACCGTAACCATAGCAATCGTGACCATGGTGGTGATTGCCTCCACGCTTTACAGCTTGCGGCAAGAGCGCCAGCGTAAACGCGACATGGCGCTGGCCTACCGGGATTAAACCCTTAATCCGCAGGCGGGCTAGACTAAGCTAAGCCCTTTAAAAGCGTGATTCTTTAAGCGCCAATTTAAGGTAAAATGGCGCCCTTGCCTTAATTCAAAGATTAGCTTAACCCATGTCCTCACTCGCGCCAACCGCCCTACAAGGTGAAATAAAACGTCGCCGAACCTTCGCCATTATTTCCCACCCGGATGCCGGTAAAACCACCTTAACTGAAAAACTCTTGTGGTTTGGTGGCGCCATACAAGTGGCCGGTGAAGTGCGTGGACGCAAGGCCTCACGCCATGCCACATCGGACTGGATGGAATTGGAAAAACAACGCGGCATTTCCGTGACCTCATCGGTCATGCAATTCCCCTACCGTGAGCACATGATCAATTTGCTAGACACGCCCGGTCACGATGACTTCTCAGAAGACACCTACCGCACCCTGACCGCGGTCGATTCAGCGGTCATGGTGATCGATGCGGTTAATGGCGTGGAAGCGCAAACCATCAAGCTATTAAATGTCTGCCGCATGCGCGACACCCCGATTGTTACCTTCATCAACAAACTGGACCGCGAAAGCCGCGAGCCCATAGAACTACTCGATGAAATAGAAACCACGCTGGGCATGGAGTGCGCGCCCATGACTTGGCCTATAGGCATGGGTAAAAGTTTTAGAGGGGTATACAACCTCTACACCGACAGCATCGCTTTCTTTGATCCGCGCGCCGAAAAAGGCACCTCGGAAATTATTCAAGGGTTGGACAACCCACGCTTGGATGAAGTGTTAGGCCCGGTCGCCGAAGAATTGCGCATCAATGTCGAGTTAGTCCGCGGCGCCTCGCACAGTTTTAATGCGGAACGCTACTTGAGCGGCAAACAAACGCCGGTCTATTTTGGCTCAGCCATCAATAACTTTGGCGTGCAATCCCTATTGGACGCAGTGGTTGATCTCTCGCCGGCGCCACTGGCACGCAATTCGGCTAGCCGCTTGGTGGCCCCCGATGAAGCGAAATTTTCCGGCTTCGTCTTCAAAATACAAGCCAATATGGACCCGAAACACCGCGACCGAATTGCCTTTTTACGGGTCTGTTCCGGTCGCTTTGAACGTGGCATGAAAATCAAGCAAGTCAGCACCGGCAAATTGATGGCGGTGAACAATGCCATCACCTTCATGGCGCAAGACCGCACCACCATGGACGAAGCGTATTCCGGTGACATCATAGGCATACCTAACCACGGCACGATTAAAGTGGGCGACACCTTCAGTGAAAATGAAAACCTAAAATTCACCGGACTACCCTCGTTTGCACCCGAATTTTTCCGTCGAGCTAGATTAAAAAATCCATTAAAAATGAAGCAGTTGCAGAAAGGTCTTCAACAATTAGCTGAAGAAGGCGCGTCGCAATTATTTCGCCCCTTATTATCCAACGATTTGATTTTAGGCGCGGTTGGTATGCTGCAATTTGAAGTGGTGGCCCACCGCTTAGAGCACGAATACGGCGTGGACATTGTCTTTGAAAATTACGATTGCTACACGGCACGCTGGTTGCGCGGCAAAGACAGTGATTTGAGTGCGATTGCTGATAAATACGGCTTTAACGTGGCTTTAGACGGGGCGAATGAGTATGTCTACCTGGCGCCAAACCGAGTCAATTTACAAATGGCGCAAGAGCGTTACCCTGACATCGAATTTTTAGAAACGCGTGAGCTTAGCTAAAGCATCGAGCAAATCGTCCGAGGCGCTTTCCTGCCCTTGTGAAAGCGGCCAGCCCTACAGCCATTGTTGCCAGCCTTACCATCAGGGCGAGGCCGCACCTAGTGCGCTCGCGCTGATGCGTTCCCGCTACACTGCCTATGCCTTAGGACTGGAAGCGTATTTATTGGACAGCTGGCACCCAGACACCTGCCCAGACCAGCTGAACCTAGCTGAGGATGCGTCCATCAAGTGGCTAGGCCTGCAAATTAAGCAAGCGGCTGATGATGGACCCGGACACGCCACGGTGGAATTTGTCGCCCGCTACAAAGTGGCCGGACGCGCCCAGCGCCTGCACGAATTAAGCGAATTCAGGAAAATTGCAGGTCGCTGGTTTTACCTGACAGGCACTGAGCCTATCAAGACTTAAGCGTTATTAAACGCCTCACACAACTGGCTGAGCAACTGGCCAAATAAAGGCGTGATTTCTTCCTTAGCGTGCGGGCTTTCATCGTCGGTACCGGCAATCACAAAGGCCACCGTCAGCTTGTCTAAATTCTCTCTGAATTCTGACCAATGCGCCGCCTCAGCATCGCCTATCAGCTGAAATTTATGAAAACCCGATTCTATGATTTCGATTAACTCTGCGTCTGGCAAGCCAGCAAACAAGGTTTTAGCAATGGTGATTTGCGCCACCGCCAAGTTAGGCGCGATGTCTTCTTGCGCCAAGGGCGTGGTAAAAAATGCATAGGCCAATAAGGCATAGGCTTGATAGACACTGAGCATGTCAAAATTTTCGCTGCGCTCAGCCAAAGGCGAGCGCTCTGCCGCTTGTATGGCCTTAAAAGTCACGTAGCAACTTAAATAATCGGCGGCGGCTAGCGCATCGTAGTCGTTTAAATCCGTGTTAGGTTTTGCTTCGTCGTCACGCAAAGTTTCAGCCAAACACAAAGCATGCATGAGTTTGATGCGTTTTGAATATTGAATTTCCATAGCTAGTCCTCGTGTGTCTTAACAGACGTTAATTAAATAGACCCGCCCGCTTAATCCAATGCGGGCAAGCTCTCTAAGTGTTCATGCAAGCTTAACCAACGCTCTTCTGCTTGGTCTATATTTTTTGTCAGCTCGGCCTGCTTTTTCAATAAATCCTGTAAGGCAGTTTTATCCGCCGCACTGTACAAAGTGCCGTCGTTTAAACGCGCATCGCAGGCAATTTTTTCTTCCTGCCAAGCCGCGATACGCTGATCCAATTCCGCCACTTCTTTTAACAACGGCCGGCGCTCGGCTATTCTGGCTTGCCGTTCGGCCTTATTGACCGCCCTGTCATTCTTACCGGGCTTGCTCTCTAAAACCGCTTGCTGGGCTTGTTTGTCTTTTAAGCGCTGCTCATTCAACCACAAACTGTAGCCATCCAAATCGCCATCGAACGGCACCGCCTTACCGTCTGCCACCAGAATAAATTCATCGCAACTGGCTCGCAACAAAGCCCTGTCATGCGACACCAAGACCACGCCACCTTGGTAGTCTTGCAAGGCCAAGGTTAGTGCATGGCGCATTTCCAAGTCCAGATGGTTGGTCGGTTCATCCAGCAGCAGCAAATTAGGCCGCGTCCAAATCAATAGCGCCAAGGCTAGGCGCGACTTTTCCCCACCGGAAAAATTAAGGCAAGGGGCACGCGCCATGTCGCCTTTAAAATCAAAGCCACCCAGAAAATTTAAATGCTCTTGCTCACGGGTGAGTGGGTCTAACTTCATCATGTGCTGCAACGGCGATTCGTCCAAACGCAATTGCTCCAATTGGTGCTGAGCAAAGTAGCCTATATTCAAATCCTTACCTTCCACGCGCTTACCGCTTAAAGGGGCCAACTCCTTGGCCAGCAATTTAATCAAGGTGGTTTTGCCGGCGCCGTTGCGTCCCAATAAACCAATGCGCTCGCCCGGCCTAATGGCTAAACCTATGCCCTTGATTAATGCCAGCCCATGGTAACCCACCGCCATGTCATCCAACACCAGCAAAGGATCCGGCGCGGCCACTGGTGCCCTGAATTCGAAATTAAATTGGCTGTCCACATGCGCCGCTGAAATCATCTCCATGCGCTCCAAGGCTTTAATACGGCTCTGCGCTTGGCGTGCTTTGGTGGCCTGCACCCGAAAACGGTCTATATAGCTTTGTAAATGGCTGACTTTGCGTTGCTGCTTTTCAAACATAGCTTGCTGCAAGGCTAATTTTTCTGCGCGTTGCCGTTCAAAATCAGAATAGCCACCACGGTATAAGGTCAGTGTTTGCTGCTCTATGTGCGCAATGTGATTAACGATGGCATCCAGAAAATCCCTGTCATGCGAAATCAATAATAAAGTACCGCGGTAGCTCTGCAACCAACCTTCCAGCCAAATCACCGCATCCAAATCCAAGTGATTGGTCGGTTCATCGAGCAACAACAAATCCGAACGGCACATCAGAGCACGCGCTAAATTTAGCCGCACCCGCCAACCGCCAGAAAATGTAGATACGGCCTGCTGCAAATTGGCTTGGCTAAATCCCAGACCACTTAATAATTCCGCCGCCCTGGCCTTAGCGCTGTAGCCGTCTATGTCCAACAATTTATGGTGTAATTCAGCGATCACTTCGCCTTGCTGACTGGCCTCAGCCGCCGCCAATGCCGCTTCTATTTGCCGCAACTCCACATCGCCATCCAGCACAAATTCGATGGCAGGCGTACTCAAAGCCGGGGTTTCTTGTGCCACGTGGGCAATCACCCAACTGGCCGGCATGTCTAAATCACCAGCCTCCAGCTGCATCTCACCGCGGAGCAGCGCAAACAATGAGGATTTGCCTGCCCCGTTGGCGCCGGTTAAACCGACTTTATGGCCAGGGTGCAATTGCAAGGAAGCCCCTTGAATCAGGGTTTTTAAACCACGAACTAAGGTGAGTTGTTTGAATTGAATCAAGTGATAAGCGCTTAAATTAATTGGGCGTCAGGGTATCTGAGCCAGGCGACATTCTAAAGGACAACGCGTCTATTTTAAAATAATTTCGTCTCCTAGCCTGAGTGAAACAACCACCCGGCAATTTGTTTGCTATCATGGCTTATGCAGTAAAATGTTACTTCACACATGCCATTAAATTAAAGCCCGAACTAACCTAATATGGTCAAAAAATCCCTGCTCTTGGTTTACCGCATTGCGTTATGGCTTGTTGGCATGATCACCATCGTTTTAGTCAGCACTGCCTTGAGCATACAATTTTGGCTGTTCCCCAACATCAATAGCTACAAAAACGACATCGCCCAGTTTGCCAGCAAGTTGGCGCAGCAGAAAATAGTCATAGGTGAAATACAGGTCGGCTGGCAAGGCCTCAACCCACATTTTGCAGTGTCGGACATCGATCTGTACGATGCAGAAAATCGACCAGCCCTGCAACTCAAAAACACCGATTTAAGCTTATCCTGGCTTAGCCTAGTCGTATTAGAACCCCGCCTAGCCAACCTTAGCTTACGCTCACCCGAATTAACTATTAGACGCAATGCACAAGGTGACATTTTTGTGGCTGGCATCAGCATGCAAGGCCCAAGCAAACCGGAGCTAGCCAACTGGCTATTACGCCAAACCGCGTTTAGCGTCAGCAATGCCAAGGTCATCTGGATAGACGACATGCGCGCCGCGCCGCCTTTGAGTTTAGATAAACTTAACTTATCTGTGATTAGCCCGCCATGGAAACGCTTACTTAATAGCCACCAAATCTCGCTTAGCGCCCTGCCCTCGACAGGCACCCGCGAGCCTATTTATGCCAATGCCAGCCTACATGGCAACGACGTCAGCCAACTGAACAGTTGGTCTGGCAAGCTAGAGCTGTCGATCAAGGCTGTTGATTTGCTGGCTTACCAAGCTTGGTTAGATTACAGCCAATTCAACCCATCCATCGCCCTAAAAAATGGCCACGGTGACATCCAACTGGCCATGGCATTTAAAAACAAACAATGGCATAGCGTCAGCAGCACGCTGGCATTAAGGGACGTGCAACTGGATCTGCCAGCGCAAAACAGCGCTTTGTTGATGCGTGGCCTGAGTGGGGAGTTGGCTTGGGTAAAAACCAAGACTGATCAAAGCTTCAGCGCCAAACACTTAAGCTTGCTCAGTAATGACGGCTTAAGCATCCAAGATGCCACGCTGGATTACCTTAAAACCGACTTGGGCAAGGAAACGCTCAAGGTCCAATTGGCTAAATTAGATTTAGCCATGCTGCAACCTTATGTGGCGCAGCTATCGACTAATCTGGGTGCGACTAAACTGGGCGCGACTAACCAAGACTGGCTGCAAAAATTTAAGCAGTTGGCGCCTAGTGGGCAGTTGGCTGACCTGAACTTGCTCTGGCAGGCCAACCTAGGCAAAACCAGCGGCTACCAAGTGCAGGCTAAATTCCAAAGCCTAAGTGTGGCCGCGTATCAAACCATACCGGGCTTCAGCAACCTAAGCGGTGACATCAGCGCCAATCAAACCGCCGGCAAGCTCTACCTCAACACCTCGAATGCTAAGCTAGACTTGCAGTCCATACTGCGCTGGCCCACCCCAGTCGACAGTCTCCATGGCAATGTCAGCTGGAGCCGTAAACAACAAGCCACCAAGGTGCATATAGACCAACTCAGCTTAAGCAACCCCCACCTCAGTGCAACAGTCAATGCAGACTATTTAATGGACGCTAGCCTAGGCGATTACTTGGATTTAAAAGCCCATCTGACTAAAGCCGATGCCAAGTACGCATTAAATTATTACCCTAAGGCACTCGGTGCAACCACCTTACACTGGCTAGACACCTCCATACTCAGCGGCCAACTGGATGACGTCAATGTAGTCATCAAAGGCCGCCTAGCGGACTTCCCTTTTGTCGACAGCCAAAATAGGCCGCAAGCCCATCTGGGGCAATTCCGCGTCACCGGCAAGCTTAGCCACTCGCTCTTGGAATACGGCACCGGTTGGCCGCTAATAGAAGACCTAGGGCTAGACATGTTGTTTGAGGGCAAACGCATGGAATTGAATGCCTTTTCCGGCCACCTTTTCGGCAACCAGATTGTAAAAAGTAAAGTCACCATACCCCAGCTGGACGCGGCTGAACCCATGTTGCACATCATCAGTTCTTACCAAGGACCGGTGGCTGACGGGGTAAAATTTGTTAACAAAAGCCCAGTCGTTGAAGTCACCCAAGGCTTTACCGAAGACCTCATCACCAGCGGTCAGGCTAAATTAGACCTTAAGCTCAGCATACCCATGAACGATTTAGACGCCGCCAAATACCAAGGTAGCTACCAAATCAGCAATGGCAGCATGGATGACGTGAGCATCCCTAAACTCACCGGCATCAATGGCGTATTGAACTTTAGCGAAAGCAGTTTGACCGCTAAAAATATCAGCGCCACGGCCTTTGGCTCACCGCTTAGCTTTAACTTAAACTCCGGCAAAGACAAAATTATACGCATCAACGCCAAAGGCAAAATGAACGATGCGGCCATCAGGCAAGTGCTTATCAATCAAAGTCCCAAAGGCAACGTCGCCAAAGCCGCGGGCTATTTTTCTGGCAGTGCGAATTGGCAAAGTGACATCACCATACAAAAACCATTGGTCAACATCGCTATACGCAGCGACTTAGTCGGCTTAAGCTCACGCTTGCCAGCACCTTTCAACAAGCCCAGCAACGAATCCTTAATGCTAAGGGTGGATAAAAACCAGGGCTTAAACAACGATGCGCTTAGCCTAAGCTTAGGGCGTAAAGTATTTGCCCAATTGGTGCGCAGCAAAGAAAATGGCCAACTGAAATTCGACCGAGCCAATGTACGCTTTAATAATGGGCCAGCCACCGTTGATGAATTGAATCCCAAGTACGATTTAATTAAAGTCAAAGGGCTGCAATTGAGTGGCAGTTTGGATTACCTGGATGCGGACGCATGGCGCCAAGTAATGCAGGAGTTTAGTAGCGATCTCGGTTCAGGCAACGCCCCTGCCATTCAAAAAATAGCGTTAAAAATTAACACTTTGGATATCTTTGAGCGCCGTATCCACCAGCTAAAAGTCATCAACAACCCGAATAAATCCGGCTTAGGCCTGACCGTGCAAAGCCGTGAATTCAGTGGCGACCTGCATTATTCAAACGACAACAAATTAAGCGCACGATTAAGCCACCTAGCCATCCCAGAGAGCAGCCCCAACAAGAGCAAAAGCGCTAGCAATAATAAGGGGCTGACGACTTACCCTGCCCTGGACATCAGCGCCGATAATTTTGAATTGGACAACAAAAACTTAGGCGCCCTGGAACTGATTGCCTACCCACAAAACAACAACTGGGCTATCCAAAAATTGAAATTAAGCAACCCAGAAAGCACCATCAGCGCCGATGGCCAATGGAACAATTGGCTAAAAAATCCCAGCACTTACCTCAACGTCACTTGGGACATTAAAAATTTAGGCGAAACCCTGAAGAACGTGGGCCACCCCAATACCGTTAAACGAGGCGAAGGTAGTCTAAGTGGTCAGTTGCAATGGGCAGGTAACCCTTACGATTTCAACCCGATAGAAATCAACGGTAATTTGCAATTAGAAATGAAAAAAGGGCAAATACTCAAAGTCCAACCTGGTGTAGGACGCTTATTGGGCTTACTCAGCTTACAAAGCCTACCTCGCCGCTTGTCCTTGGATTTTAGAGACCTATTTAGTAATGGCTTTGCTTTTGATAAAATCAAAGCCAGTGCGAAAATAAATTCTGGCGTAATTTACAGTGATGACTTCATCATGTCAGGGCCCGCAGCAGACGTATCGATTAAAGGCGAAACCAATTTACAAAAAGAAACGCAGCACTTATACGTGAAAGTATTGCCTCATATCAGCGATAGCCTATCACTTGCTGCACTTGCCGGCGGTCCATTGGCCGGCGCGGTGGCTTTCTTAGCACAAAAAATATTAAAAGACCCGTTGAATAAGATTTCATCCACGGAATACGAGATCGTTGGCACTTGGGACAACCCGCAAGAAGTAAAAAATAACAAAGACGACAACGAAATACCCGCAAACCAATAAAACACTAACCCTATTTGGATTCAACATGGCCATTACCTCGCGCTTAAAAACCACTAAAGCCACCCTCAGTCAAAAGAACAACACCGACATCATTAAAATAGCCGCCATACAGATGGCTTCTGGCCCGTATGTAGCGGCCAATTTAAGTGAAGCCGAACGCTTAATCGAAATAGCCGTGAACCAAGGGGCAAAATTGGTCGCCTTGCCAGAATATTTTGCACTCATGGGTTTTAAAGAGACCGACAAAGTGGCAGCACGTGAGGAAGAAGGCAAAGGGCCCATACAGGAGTTTTTGAAAAGCATGGCCAAAAAACATAAAATTTGGCTAATAGGCGGCTCGGTACCTTTGGTCAGCAACTTTCCCAACAAAGTACGCAACAGCTGCTTAGTCTATGACGATCAAGGTCAGCAAGTAGCACGCTACGACAAGATTCATTTGTTCGGCCTCAACCTAGGCAATGAACAATACCACGAAGAAAAAACCATAGAATCCGGTGACGTCATCAAAGTAATCGACAGCCCATTCGGCAAGATAGGCTTATCCATCTGCTACGACTTGCGCTTCCCCGAACTCTACCGTGCCATGAAAGACGTTAACATCATCGTCGTGCCAGCAGCCTTCACCGACACCACCGGCAAAGCCCATTGGGAAACATTGATACGCGCCCGTGCCATAGAAAACTTAAGTTACGTCATGGCACCAGCCCAAGGCGGCTACCATTTATCCGGCCGCGAAACGCATGGCAACAGCATGATCGTTGACCCTTGGGGCGTGGTGCTTGATAGGTTGCCACGCGGTTCAGGCGTGGTCATTGCGGCCATGAACCCAAAATACCAAGCCAGCCTTCGAGCCAGCTTGCCCGCACTTAAACACCGCGTCATTACTGAAATTTAAATGAAAAACACCCCCACGCCCACTGACGGCAGTCAGCTACTGGGCAGCCATTTCGACGTCGCTACGGCCAATTTGCTGACACCGGCCAATTTAGGCCTAGGCCAACTGCAATCAGTATTAGGCGACATGATGTCGCACCAAATCGACTATGCCGACCTGTATTTTCAATACAGCCGCAGCGAAAGCTGGGGCTTGGAAGAAGGCCAGGTGAAGTCCGGCAACTTTTCCATAGATCAAGGCGTTGGGGTGCGTGCGGTCAGCGGTGAAAAAACCGCTTTTGCCTACTCAGACGACATCAGCTTAAGCGCCCTGCAAGCGGCGGCCAAAGCCAGCAAAGCCATTGCCCATCAAGGTGGCGATTTATCCGCCAGCGCCTTAGTAACACGCAGCCATGCACCACTTTACCTAGGCCTAGACCCCATCGCCTCGCTTTCGGCGGATGCCAAAGTTAAGCTCTTGGAGCGACTGGAATCCTACGCCAGAAAAATAGATGCCCGGGTAAAACAAGTCACGGCCTCCATAGCCGGCGAATACGAAGTGGTCATGGTGGCGCGTCATGACGGCGTGATGGCTGCAGACGTAAGGCCCTTGGTGCGCTTATCCATCAATGTAATAGCCGAACACAACGGCCGCCGCGAGCAAGGCTCCAGCGGTGGCGGTGGGCGCTTTGATTACAGCTATTTCACGGACGAGGTCTTGCACGATTACGCACAAAAAGCCGTGCATCAGGCACTGGTTAACTTGGATGCACGCCCGGCACCCGCCGGCAGCATGACCGTGGTATTGGGCGCAGGTTGGCCGGGCATTTTACTGCACGAAGCCATAGGCCATGGCTTAGAAGGCGATTTCAATCGCAAAGGCAGCTCGGCATTCAGCAATAAAATAGGCCAGCAAGTGGCGGCACGCGGCATCACCATCGTCGACGACGGCACCTTGCCCAACCGCCGTGGCTCCTTGAGCATGGACGACGAAGGCAACCCGACCAACAGAACGGTGCTCATAGAAGACGGTATATTGCGTGGCTACCTGCAAGACACTTTGAACGCCCGTTTAATGAAGATGCCGATTACTGGCAACGCCAGACGCGAAAGCTATGCACACATCCCCATGCCACGCATGACCAACACTTACATGCTAAATGGCACAGTAGCCCCTGAAGAAATCATTAAATCGGTCAAACGCGGCTTGTACGCGGCCAACTTTGGTGGCGGCCAAGTGGACATCACCAGCGGCAAATTTGTCTTCAGTGCGGCCGAAGCTTACATGATAGAGGACGGCAAAATCACCTACCCAGTTAAAGGCGCCACCTTGATAGGCAACGGCCCAGACGTATTGAAACGGGTGTCCATGATAGGCAATGACATGGCTTTAGACAGCGGCGTCGGCACCTGCGGCAAAGAAGGCCAAAGCGTGCCGGTCGGTGTGGGCCAACCTACCTTGAAAATCGATGCGCTAACCGTCGGTGGCACGGCTTAATTTACCCCACTAACCGCAGTCTAACGAAACCCGATACATGAGTCTTTGCGCACTACCCATACCCAAACCCGGCCTCGCTACGCGCGTGAGCTTAAATCACCAAGGTCAAGATGGTCACGCCCTCGCCGAACTGGCGCTCAGGCTAAAAAAGCTTGCCACGCCACAACGCTTAGTCATTATTACTGCCAACGCCTTTGACGCGCAGCGACTACTGGAAGAAATCCCTTACTTCGCACCAGCCTTAACGGTCAACTTGCTGCCCGATTGGGAAACTCTGCCCTACGACCAGTTTTCACCGCACCCGGATTTAATCTCTGAGCGCTTAACTACTCTCTACCAAATCACGCAAAACGCTTGCGACGTCATCATCGTGCCTTTATCGACGGCCTTGCTACGCTTAAGTCCAAAAGCCTATTTAAGCGCCAACACCTTCATGCTTAAAAAAGGCCAAACACTGGATACCGATGCGCTGCGTTTGCAATGTGCCGAAGCCGGTTACCACCATGTCAGCCAAGTGATCAGCCATGGCGAGTTCAGCGTGCGCGGCGGCCTGGTGGATTTATTCCCCATGGGATCGGCCCTGCCTTACCGCTTGGATTTATTTGACGACGAAATTGAAAGCATACGCACCTTTGATGTGGATACGCAGCGCAGCTTGTACCCAGTGCCCGAAATACGCTTACTACCCGCCCGTGAATTTCCGCTGGACGAAGCCGGCATCGCCCTATTCCGCGGCCAGTTTCGCGAACGCTTTGAGGGCGATCCGCAACGCGCCAAAATCTACAAAGACGTCAGCAAAGGCATCGCCAGTGGCGGCATAGAATGGTATTTACCCTTATTCTTCGAGCAAACCGCCAGCTTACTGGATTATCTAAATAGCAACTGTGTGCTGTGCCTGCACGGCGATTTAGACCACAGCGCCCAGCAATTTTGGCGTGAGGCGCAAGCCCGCTACAAAACATTGGCACACGATGCCGAGCGGCCACTCTTGCCGCCGGAAAGCTTGCTGATCAAAGCCGAGGATTTTTTTGCCAGCACGCACGCGTTTGCTCGCATCGCATTGGGCATAGACAGCCCAGCTAACGGCTTGCCGGCCTTGGACATAGAACGCCGCGCTGAACAACCCCTGCACAAATTGCAAAGCTACCTCGCTCAATTCCCCGGACGCGTATTAATCGCGGCCGAAAGTCTAGGTAGGCGTGAAACCATAGCCCAGCTGTTCAATGAACACGGCTTGCAGCCCAGTTTGATAGAAAGCTGGGAGCAGTTTAATAGCGCTAAAGATAAATTCATGCTGGGCGTCAGTCCCTTGCATCACGGCATGCTTTTAACTAAAGATGGAGCAGCAAAAACTAAGCCAGACGCCATGCCAGCAGGGGGCATGTCCGACCAAATGGCTGCTGAAGCAGCTCAGTTGGTCGCCATTATTACGGAGGCGGAACTCTATGCGGCCACCGTGCGCCAACAACGGCGCCGTGAAAAAGAAAAAGCCCGCAGTACCGAGGGCATGCTCAAAGACCTGTCGGAACTGCGCATGGACGACCCGGTGGTGCATGAGCAACATGGCGTGGGCCGCTACAAAGGCCTGGTGAACATGAATTTTGGTGAGGGTGAAACCGAGCTCTTGCTATTGGAATACTTTGGCGACGACAAACTCTACGTGCCGGTCTCGCAATTATTCTTGATTTCACGCTACTCCGGCGGCCCACCGGAATCGGCGCCCTTGCACAGACTAGGCAGTGGCAACTGGGAAAAAGCCAAGAAAAAAGCCCTCAAACAAATACGCGACACCGCCGCCGAACTGCTGAATTTATACGCGCAACGGGCGGCTAGGCGTGGCCATGCCTTCACCTTGAGTTTGCAGGACTACGAATCGTTTTGCGAGGGCTTTCCGTTTGAAGAAACCCCAGACCAATTGGAGGCCATAGAGAACGTCATCAAAGACATGCAATCCGGTCGACCCATGGACAGATTGGTCTGCGGCGATGTCGGCTTTGGCAAAACCGAAGTGGCCCTGCGTGCAGCCTTTGTGGCTGTTATGGGCGGTCGTCAAGTGGCGGTATTGGTGCCCACCACCCTACTGGCGGAACAGCACTTTAATAACTTTAAAGACCGCTTTAGCGCCTGGCCGATCAAGATAGCGGAGATTTCTCGCTTTAGAACGGCCAAAGAACAAAAAGAAGCGCTGGCTGGCTTAGAAGCCGGGCAGATAGACATCATTATCGGCACCCACCGCTTGATACAAAAAGACGTCAAGTTTAAAAACTTAGGCTTGGTCATCCTAGACGAGGAGCACCGTTTTGGCGTGCGGCAAAAAGAACAGCTTAAAGCCTTGCGTGCCGAGGTTGATGTCTTAACCCTCACCGCCACCCCCATTCCACGCACCTTGAGCATG
This sequence comes from uncultured Methylotenera sp., assembly GCA_964400215.1. Classification (GTDB taxonomy): domain Bacteria; phylum Pseudomonadota; class Gammaproteobacteria; order Burkholderiales; family Methylophilaceae; genus Methylotenera. Next base: position 674,104 of record CAYNSY010000001.1, read on the forward strand.
GCCATGGAAGGCTTGCGTGAGTTCTCCATTATTAGCACACCGCCGCAAAAACGCTTAAGCATCAAGACCTTCCACACCGATTACTCCGAAGGCATCATACGCGAGGCAGCCACGCGCGAATTCAAACGCGGTGGCCAGGTGTATTTTCTGCACAACGAAGTGGACACCATCCATTCCATGCGCGAAAAACTGGAGCGCATTTTGCCAGATGCCCGCATAGCCGTGGCGCACGGGCAACTGCGTGAACGCGAGCTAGAACATGTCATGCGTGACTTTTACAACCAGCGCTACAACTTATTGTTGTGCACCACCATCATAGAAACCGGCATAGACGTGCCCACGGCCAACACCATTATTCTGAACAAAGCCGACATGTTCGGCTTGGCACAAATGCACCAATTGCGCGGCCGCGTCGGACGCTCACACCACCAAGCCTACGCTTACCTGCTGACCGATGCAGACAGAAAAATCACCACCCAAGCGCAAAAACGCCTGGACGCCATCCAGCTGATGGAAGACTTAGGCGCCGGCTTCCACTTAGCCATGCACGATTTGGAAATACGCGGTGCTGGCGAATTGCTGGGCGACAGCCAAAGTGGTGAAATGCAAGAGATAGGCTTCCACTTATATTCGGACATGTTGAACCATGCAGTTAAGCAGCTTAAAGCCGGCAAAGAGCCGGACTTGAATGCACCGCTAGGCGTCACCACCGAAATCAACTTGCATACCCCGGCCTTGCTCACCAACCAATACTGCCCGGACGTGCACGAGCGTTTAGTAATCTACAAGCGTTTGGCCAATTGCGAAAACGACGACGATTTAGACAGCATGCAAGAAGAGTTGATAGACCGCTTTGGCTTGCTGCCTGAGCAAGGCGAAGCGCTGATTGCCTGTCATAGGCTACGCATCGCGGCTAAGGCCATAGGCATCATCAAAATAGACGCCAGCAGCGACGCCATGCAATTACAATTCAACCCTAAAGCCGACATCGATCCGAGCAAACTCATAGATTTATTGCAAAGGGACAGACGCTGCCGCATGAATGGGCCGGATAAATTGCGCGTGACATTGGCCATCGCAGACATTAATCTACGCGCTGATTTTGTAAAAACCCTGTTAAAAAACTTCAGATAGGAAAGACCGTGTTAGCTAAACTCATTACCCTAGTCGCCGCTTGGATCATGGGCGTCATCTCTTCCATGGGCTACGCCGGCATCGTCTTACTGATGGCCATAGAATCGGCTTGCATCCCCCTGCCCTCAGAAATCATCATGCCGTTTGCCGGATTTTTAGTGTTTAAGGGCGAAATGACCTTAATGATGGTCGCCTTAGCGGGCGCTCTGGGCTGCGTGCTAGGCTCCATTCCCGCCTATTACGTAGGTATGTTTGGCGGCCGACCATTGGCGGAAAAATACGGCAAATACATACTGCTGTCTAAGAAGGACTTGGATTTAGCCGATCATTTGTTTGAAAAACACGGCGAAATCATTATCTTTATCGCGCGCATGCTACCGGCCGTGCGTACCTTTATCGCCTTTCCGGCCGGCGTGGTGCGCATGAATATGACAACCTTTATCGTCTACACCTTTATCGGCTCGTTCATCTGGTGCTGGTTATTGGCTTATGCCGGCATGAAGTTTGGTGAAAACTGGCAAAGCCTGGAAGTGTATTTCCATCAGTTTCATTATTTAATCGTGGCGGCCGGCTTGGTTTTTGTATTTTGGTACGTGCGGCGCCACCTTAAACATTAAGTTACCCTTGTACAAAATAGTTGCAACCATCACTCCGAATAGATATGAAACAATGAACTTGGGAAAAGACAGAATGAGGAGCAAGCAATGAAAGCAAGTAATATAGGCAGTAGTTTTGATGATTTTTCAGCCGAACAAGCCATGCTAGATCAATCGACAGCGGTTGCCGTTAAGCGCGTAATTGCATGGCAAATCGACAATGAAATGAAAGCACAAAACCTAACTAAAACCAGCATGGCAAAAAAAATGTGCACCAGCCGAATCGCGCTTAACCGCCTGCTTGACGCCACTGACACCAGCTTAACCTTAACCACCTTAGCAAGCGCAGCCTCTGTGCTTGGGAAAAAATTTACCATTCAGCTTGAGCCTGCTTAGTATTCGTTGCTGCTGGCGCCACCTTAAAGCCTAAGCTTTTACAGCAACACCAAGCGCCCTGTGCTCAAAAACAAGACCGCTATTTTTATCGGCAAGCCCTCAGTCGCAAACAAACTGGCGTAACGTATAAGCTGCGGTCTATGCGCCTCGGCTGCCGCCTCACTGCTCTGTGCGGCATCGCCCAAGCCTAACTTGTAATCAATAATCCAGCGCGTACCAGCATCCACAAAGGTACGGTCTATCACGTGATTTTTAGTGCTGCTCTCGCTAGCCTGCATGAGGCTCAACTCGCTGGCCGCTTGGCTATGCGCTTGTAAGACCCACTGCCCCGCCTCGCTGGCTAGCGTAGTTTGCAGTGCCGCTAAAACCAAGTCCGCCCCTTGCACAGACGCAGACGCATTGTGGCCTAAGCGCCTCAACCAGCGCTGCATAGGCGCGTGCAAGGCATCCAGTGAGGACAGGCTGACCTGAGCCTGTTCTTGATCCTGCTTTTGAGCCTCTTTTTGACCACTGCCTTTAGCAAACAACTCCATGTAGCGGTGAGCCAAGCTGCCGCAATCTTTATAAAAATCCAAGGAATCCGTGGCATGGCTATCGGCAAGCACAGCATTGCCAGCATCGGCATGCTTAGCCGTGGCAGGAATGGCTAGCTTAAGAGAGGCTAAACCCAAATTGATCTGGGCAAACACCGCGCTGGGCAGACGCTGCAATTTAGCCTTAAATAGTCGCGCATCCAAGCCGCTTTTTTGGCTGGGCGCTGGCGTTTGTTCATTCGCCACGGCAAATTCATTCGCCACGGCTGGCCACAAGGCCGCCAACAAACTGTTGGAAACAGGTTTCAAAACCCCGTCTTTATTTTTTTGCATGCTGGCGATCAGATGCAACTGGCGTTGACTGCGGGTAGCCGCCACATACAGCAGGCGCACCACTTCATTGTTGCCACGAATTTTTTCCAGGTTCTTGATGTATTGGTAGAGATTAGGCAGACCCTTGGTTTTAGCGCTGGCTTTGCTGTGCACGGGCGCGGCAATCAAGTGGCTTTGATTTTGCACCTCCACCTCTTCCCACAGCAACAAATCGTTATCGTCGGCACGGGATTTTCGGTTCAGCGCGGGCAGGATGACGCTGTCGAATTCCAAACCCTTGGCCTTGTGTATGGTTAAAAACTGCACGCTGCCATCGGCTTGGCTGTCCGGCTTGGCATAAAGTTTTTTCATGGCCGTGTCCAAACTGGCCACATCCAACTGGCCGCTGCGGTCATGTTTTTCCACCAAATCAAAAAATACCTGCACATCCCGGTTATCGCCGGCCTCCACCAAACATTGCGCGCCACCCAATTGCAACCAAGTGCGCTCCAACCAACGGCGCAATGGCAAGCGACCTTGGCATTCAAACGCCGAGCTCAATACCTGAATGACATGCTGCAAGCGCAGACGACCGTCCTCACTTAAGCCTTGCAAGCGAGCTTCATCATGCATGGCGGCCCATACCGTATCGCGCTGCTGATTGCCGGCTAAGGCATGCAGGTCAGCCAGCGTTAAACCACACCATGGCGCACGCAATACATTGAGCCAATGGCTGCGGTCTGCTCTGTGCAACAAGGCACACAATAGCGATAAAGCATCTTGCACGGTTTGCCGTTCGTTTAAAGGCTCGATCTCCAGCGCCTGAAAGTGCAAGCCCTTATGCTGGCGGCGTATCTGCGTTACCAACTCTTGCAGGTGATTGCGACTACGCACCAGCACGGCGATCTTTTGTGGTGGACGGATACCGGCCTTTAGCTGCGCTATTAAGTTGGCCACATAGGCCGCTTCCAATTGCTTCAAATCCGCGCTTTGCCCCTCCTCATCCGTTTCCGCATCGGCGCTTTCTTGGCTGTTAGCATTCCCTGGTCCAGGCGCACCTAATATCAATGGGTGCAAGCTGACCCCTTCACCAGCAACACTGGCTAAACTGGCAGTAAAGTCGCTGTACTTGATGGCCCCGTGATTGATGGCATCCTCTAGAGGAAAGACCTGCACAAAGGCCATATTTATCCATTCAATCACCTTAGGGTGCGAGCGGTAGTTCAAGCGCAATTGCAAGGGGCTTAATTTAAAACCGCCTATGCCCTCTGCCTGCGTCTTCAAAAATAAACTGACATCGGCTTTACGGAAACGGTAGATGGATTGCATGGGGTCGCCCACGCAAAATAGCGTACGATCTTCCTCGGGTTGCCAACCGGCAATCAATTGCTCAATCAGCTTAATTTGCACCGGGCTGGTATCTTGAAATTCATCGATCAACAAATGGCTGATTTTATAATCCAGCGTTAAGGCCAAGTCCGTCGCCCCGTGCTCGTCTTCCAGCGCCCAACTGGCCTGTTGGGCGATTTCCACAAAATCCACCTCGCCGGCTTTTTGAAAGACAAACCATAAATGGCCATAAGCTTGTTGCAATAATCGCGACAGCGCCCGCACCACCGGCTGGCTATCCTGCAAGGTAGATAAGTCCGGCAAAGCCAAGGCATTGGCCACCACTTGCGGCTGACTTAGGCCAGTTAAAATAGCCAAACACTGCTCTTTCTTAGCTTTATGCTCCGCCTCGGCAGGAAAGCCGTTGTTTTTATTTAATGATTTACGGTAGGTTTTATCTTGCGTTAGCAGAAAATCGGCCAAAGCACGCCATAGCGGCAAATCTTCCAAGCATGGTTTTAAACAGCTTTGCCTATCCAAGAAAGGGGCAATAGCGTCATCGGCACCCAACTGACTAGCGGCGAACCTAAGCAAGGGTAACAAAGCCAGCTGCACCTCATCCGTCAACACGCTAGCCACCTGCGTCAATTCCTCGCAGATTAAATGGCGCAACACCGTTTCCGTGCTGGCCAGCATATCGTCTTCGGGCAAGCCGTGCGATTGATGGGCTTTCTTTATCCATTGATCGCGCTTGGCTAGCATATGCGCTAACAAGGCCGTCAACTTTTCAGCATCGTTGTCCATGTAAGCCAAAGCCAAGCTGACTGTGTCGTCGGCTTGCGTTTCAGTCACGATGTCGGCCAAGGTTAAGCGCGCCGCTTCTAAGTAATGGCGATCAGCATCGTCACTCACCGCCGGTTGCCCTCCAAAGCGGCTAAGCAAAGGCATTTGCCGCGTTAAGCTGCTGCACAAGGCATCCATGGTGAGTATGCGCAAACGGCTAGGCTGTTTAAGCAAGTCCCAGCCTTTTAGTGCAGATTGCTGCAGAGCCTCTACAGCCAAGGCCCTGGTTTTTAATTTGTGTGGTGCGCTTTCATCCCGGCTTTGTTCGGCCTGTTCCAAGCTCAACAAGATGCGGTTACGCATTTCCGTGGCGGCTTTGTTGGTAAAGGTCAGCGCGATGATTTCCTCAGGCTGATCTACCGTCGCTAGTAGACGCAAATAACGCTGCGTAAGCAATTCTGTTTTCCCCGCACCTGCCGGCGCCTGCACTATGAAGGAGGCCAAGTCTAAGGCACGCTCACGCGCAACCGCGTCCATAGCCTTTAAATCTACCGTCATGCGCCCACCTCACTGACGGCCAATTGCTCGCGCTCAAACTGCAGCATGCGCTCGGGCAAACGCAGCAAGGGTAGCACCTCGCAATAGAGCAAATCGCTTTCTTTGTTGACCAGCACGCCAGCCTCACCGGCTTTAATCTCAGCGGCGATGGCTTTTAAACTGCTATGCCAATGGCCCAATAAGGCCGGCCAATCGGCAAACCCATTAAAAGCCCTATTGCTGCGCTTATCGCTGATATCCGCCACCTTGGGCAACATATCCCGTTCGGCAGCCAAGCCAGCAAATTTCATTTCGTCCGTGCGCAGCTTGGCAAAGCACACGGCCGCCACCTCCTCGCTCGTAAGCGCCAACACGGCGTAAATAGGCAGTTGCGGCTCCGCAATACGGTCATCGGCCCAACTCTTGTAATCCACCCGGTTACCGGTTTTGTAATCTATCACCACCAAGCGGCCATCAAGCAAACGGTCTACGCGGTCTATGCTGAGGTTTAAAGGCAAACCGTCCAAATCCAGGCTGACTTTTTTCTCGCAATCCTGCACGGTAAAATCGGCGCGGTCGCATTCCACCTCCAGCCAATCGCTTAGCAACTGGCGCAGGCGCTTTTGTTCTATTTGCAGCACTTGTGCCGGCACGGTCGCCTGCCCCGCAAGACGGTTAGCCTCGGCAGTTTTGGCGATGGCATCATCAATGGCGTGCGAGCGTTCTTGATCACCCATGGCTTTTAAGCGCGCTAAACTTTGGCAATCTTGCCAAAAAAATTGCAGCACCTGATGCAATAGGCTGCCACGCGTCATGCTGTCTAAGCCATCCACCGGCGTTTGCAACTTGCCCGCACCCAAGCGGTATTGGTAAAAAGCCCAGGCCGGGCACACGGCTTGGGTAGCCAGCAACTTCACCCCACCGCTTATTTTTTCATCGGCCAACAAGGGCGGCGCCACGCTGTCCTCCAGCGTGTCCATGCACGCCGGCACGGCCAAGCGTTCTGCCAGCGTTTGCATATTAGGCAGGGGCAAGTGGCTAGCAGGCAGATCAGCCAACAAGGGCGAGGGTCTTAACTCCCTATCCTCATCCTTTAAGGCATACGAAAAAATAAGCGTCGCCGCACTGTGCATTAATCGCTGCTGCACCAGGCCGGCAAACTGGCTTTGCACCGCGGCACTGGCATTGGGGGTGGCCAAGTCACGCTGCACTTGCGCTGGCAGCAAGGGGTTGAGCTTAACTGGCGCTGGGCAATGTTGATCGTTCATGTTCATGACCCACATCGCATCCAATTGCAAGGCCGGGGTTTCCAGCAAACCCAATAACTGTGTGTGCGTGTCGCCTTTGGCCTCAGGCTGAAACACGGTTTGCCGCATCAGCACGCTGATTTTTTGCCAAGCCTGCATGGCAGTCACTTTGCCCATCAAGCCATCCAAACTGGCCAGTTCTTGCATGCTCTTATAAAAAGCCTGCTGGGTTTGGTATTCATGGCTGGACAACGGCCGCGTCTGCGCCCAAGCCAAGCTCGATAACAAGGCAGTAAAATCCACCAGCCAAAGCGATGGCAACTGCATAGGCTTCGTTTGAAAAGCGGCAATTTGCTTTAACTGATCCAATAAACCGGACAAGCCCCCGCCTTCGTCTTGCCAGCGGCTGACTTGTTTGATTAAGCCATCCAAGCGGTAAGTAGCATTGAGCTGTTTACGCAAATAGCCATCCAAACGGGCACGCGCATCCCGTTCGACCGCAAGGCCCCAGTAGTTATCCAACAACAAAGCGGTCACTTGGTCAAACTGCAAACTGGCTTTGCTGCTCGCCCAGCTTAACAATTGCAAAGCACTGTGCACCAAGGGGTATTGGGCCAGCGCTAAGCCTAAGGAGAAATCGTAGCAACGCGGCAATTCAAGCAAACTGCCGTGCAGGGTTTGCGGATGAAAGGCATCGTCCAGCAAATCCGTTAACAAACGCCGCACACTGGCTAAGGCTGGGCTAACGATAGCCAGTTGTGCTTGTGGATTGGCCGCTAACTGCTGCTGCGCCCAGGCCACCGCGGCACGGCATTCGGCATTAAGGTCGTCCAAGGGTTGGCAATGCAGCTGCGCTGGCGCTGGGTATGGCCTAGCAAAGCGCTCTATATGCACACCGTAAGCGCTCAGGCAATCAAACAAGGCTTGCTCTAAGGGGGTGACGCGATCAAAGCCTGCCAACTGTATGCCTTGTGGCAAGGCAAGCATGGCCAGTATGGCTTGCCGGTGCTGGTTTAACAGGCTAATTTGACTGGCCATTAAACGGCTGGCAGGCATGGCCTGTTGTTTATCGCAAAGCCCATCAAACACACGACGCCAACGCAAAAACTGTCGCGTTTCTTGGCTCATGTAGGCGTGGTTGATGTCGTCCTCACTGATGCACCAATGGAACATTAAGTCATTCGCTTCCATGGCGGTCTGCGCCATGGCCTGCACATCAAATAACTCGCGCGCCTCATGCTTAGTCAAACAATCGCTAATCGCTTGCTCCCACAAATGGGCTTCGGCCAAAGTGCTCAATTTAGTCAGTGGCAAGGCATCTTCGGGCAAGGCCCCCAACAAACTGGCCTGCTCAATAATGCCGTCCAGCCAGACCGGCAAGGTGCTGGCTTGCGCCGCGGCCCATTGCGTGTGGCCGAGCGCCTGCGCTTGCTGTTGCTCACGCAAGGCCATGCCACGCACCAAGCGGGCGGTAGCGCAAATAATGAGGGTGTTAGGGGGTAAAGCCATGCCGGTATTGTAGCGTTTAGCTGGCTCTTATACCGAGCCTGATGTGGAATAATTTATTAACCGTAGAAGGCAGTGGCCGTAAAATTAGCTGCCTATGCCAGGCTAAATTAGAGGGGCATTAAGCGCTAACTGAATCTTCATATCCTTATGTTCGTACTGCGCAATATGCGTCAGCATATCTTTACCTAACACCAATCGAATACTTACATTCCGCTTCATATCATTACGCTGTACTAATTCCGCCGAATCTGGAATGTTTAACTTCAAAAGTTCAGCCTGGGCTTGATAGCCTTCACGATATTGAATTTGTGTCACTTGTACATGAAATGGCTTTTGATTAGTCAATCGCGCAACAAGGTAACCATTCCCACGTAAATATTGCCCTACCTTTTTTGCCGCACCTGTTAATCCATTACCATTCGCCACTTCAAGCCGCATTTTTTCTACAGCATGTGCGCCCAATTCAGTATTCCGCAATTGTAATTGCGTAACATTAGTGGCCTGATTCAAGCGCTTCACGCCAATATCTTCCTCAGCCATAATAGAACCGCTAGGTATTGGCTTGATTAAATCATGATCTACAGACGGCGTAAGCAATTGTGTTTCAGATGGATTTGCAGGCTTAAGATTTGATGCCGTTGTAGCCTCTGTAGAAACGCCTGGACTGTTCAGCCCCTGAGCAGGCGTTTGCATTGATTTATCGGTATTGCCAGACTTTGCATATGCCTGCGCTAGATTATTGAACGCCCGTATATTGTTCGGATCAAGCAAAGTGGCCTGCTCTAGCGCTGCAACTGAGTCAGTATAGTTACCTTGTAAATAATAGGCATAGCCCATATTGCTGTATAGATGGGAAGCTTTAGGGGCTTGCTGAACCGCCAACTGAAATTCATCAATGGCCTCGCGATATTTACCTTGTATTGAATAAATAACGCCCAAACCATTCCGTGCTTCTACAAAACTATTATCTGCAGAAAGTGCTTTTCGATAAGCCGTAACCGCTAAATCATATCGACTTTGGTCTTGATAATATCGTCCTAATTGATAGTTTTCATCAGCAACTCTTCCGTCATTGCCGAACAAGAAAGTCGAAATAGTCGGCGAGGCCTGGCCAGCTAACTGATTAGATGCGCATGCGCTCAGCAATGCGATACAACACATGACCGGTAAAATTTTTCGTCTAGTATTCATTTGCGAACTCCAATCAAATTATATGAAATAAGGGAACCCAGCCATGGCTTACTGACCTGACAATCTAGGCAGTAGAATGTTATGTATGCTGATAACTGCTGGCCCTAGCAACACGACAAGCATCGATGGGAAAATAAAGAAAATTAAAGGGAATAATAATTTAACCGCAATTTTCGCGGCCGCTTCTTCGGCACGTAAACGCCGTTTGGTCCGTAAACTATCCGCATGCACACGCAGTGCATCACCCACACTTGTACCAAAGCGTTCAGACTGCACAAGAATAGCTACAAGTGAGTCAATATCTTCAACGCCAGTTCTAAGTGCCAAGTTACGTAAAGCTTTTTCACGTGAATTGCCTGCACGGATTTCAAGATTAGTTAGATGTAATTCAGCGCCTAATATCGGGCTTCTCATATGCATCTCTTCACCCACTCTGGCAAGCGCCGCATCCAAGCCCAAGCCAGCTTCCACACAAACAATAATCAAATCTAATGCATCGGGGAAACTTTCAAAAATTTCACGTTTTCGATAAGCAATTCTGCGTGACAAAAATACATTAGGCAAAAAGTAGCCTATCGTAGCGAAAAATAACATGAGTGCAAGCAAGGTGTTTGCCTTAACAAGGCCATGATTCATGATGGCGTACAAAACAAACAGGCCTGGAAGAACAAAAGTAAGTATTGTTTTTGCAGTAAAAAATAAGACGGGCGCGCTGGCGTTTCGATAACCTGCATTCATAAAACTAATTCGCAGTTTTGATTGCTCCCACCCTCCTTTAGGTAAACTAATATTAGCAATTGGTCCAGCCAGTTCAACAATCTTTACCACCCATTTAGGTGTATTTAATTGATCTTGGCCGTTATTTTTCAGAGGACTATCAAGCTCCACAAGGCTCAATCTTTTGTCAATTTTGCTTGATGTAACTTGCGTCAAGATTGCGAACATAATGATAGATACGATGAGAAAAATAAAAAGTAAAAACATTATTTGCATTGTGTTCATCACGGGCTCTCTTAATCAATTTTTATTAGATTCTAATTTTGGCAATACGCCACATCAACAAAACGCCTACGCCCATTAACGCCAATGCCAACCCCACCATTTTTATACCGACTGGATCAGTCCAAAGCACACTTAAAAATTTTGGATTCATTATTTGCAGTGCGAATCCAATAACAAAAGGCAGAAGCGTGAGTATCCAGGCCGACAAGCGGCCCTCTGCAGATAAAACACGTACTGTTGCTAATAGTTTTAGACGCTCACGAATCAAGCGACTAATATTACTAAGCAATTCAGCCAAATTACCCCCAGTTTCACGCTGAATAACAACAGCAACGACAAAGTAACTAAGATCAGTGCTAGGCACTCTAGTAGCAAGATTAATTAATGCTTCTTGTGATGAGATTCCATAGTTAATTTCATCTGAAACAATACGAAATTCAGATGAAATAGGTTCAGACATTTCAGTACCTACCATCAATAATGCACTTGGGAAAGCATGCCCTGCCATCAAAGCCCGTCCAATCAAATCAAGCGCGTCGGGTATCTGTTGCTCAATAAGATTTATCCGTTTTTGTTTCGCCGACAAGATGTAGAGCACTGGGATAAAAGCAGAAGCACCACAAATCAGCGCGACCACGAATGTCGGCAATCCCATCATCATCGCAATAATCGCCACTACGACAAGCACACCTAAAATCAAGCCAATAAATTCAGCCACGTTAATATTTAAGCCTGATTGCAAAATAATTCGATCTAATTGATGAACTCTTGGAATCTGCAGCAATATCCTTTCCATATAGGGACTTTTGGAAAGCAAACGTTTTCTCATCAATGCATTATCATCATTAGCCCCAGCTGACATGGCTTGCAAACGTCTTTTAATACGCTTTGCTTCAGGCCCTTTATAGGTATTCCACTCTAAATAAATACCTTCTAAAAAAACCACCACAGAAAAGAAAAGTAAGAGAATAAATAGGTAATACAGATAGTTCATATCAAGCTCCTATTCATACAATCGCGTGGGGTCAAATAAATCTTCGGACACCTCAATACCATGTGTGCGTAAGCGCTCAACAAATAATGGACGAATACCTGTGGCTTTAAAGTGCCCTAGAACCGTCCCATCTTTGGCTACACCTGTTTGATGATAAACAAAAATATCCTGCATGGTGATGATGTCGCCTTCCATACCAGTTATCTCACTGATGCTGGTGACCTTACGCTTACCATCACTTAGACGTGAAATGTGCACAAACACACTTAATGCCGAACTAATTTGCTCGCGCATCGCTTTAGGTGGCAAATTAAATCCTGCCATTTCTATCATATTTTCTAAACGAGTTAGTGCATCCCGTGGAGTATTAGCATGTACCGTCGCCATAGAGCCTTCGTGGCCTGTATTCATGGCTTGCAACATATCAACCACTTCACCGCCACGCACTTCACCAACAATGATGCGATCGGGGCGCATGCGTAGCGTATTACGAACAAGCATACGTTGTGTCACCTCGCCTTTCCCTTCGATATTGGGTGGGCGTATTTCTAAGCGCACAATGTGGGGTTGTTGCAGTTGCAGCTCTGCTGCATCTTCAATAGTAATAATGCGCTCATTGATTGGGATGAATCCAGAGAGCACGTTAAGTAAAGTAGTTTTACCTGTACCTGCACCGCCAGAAATAAGAAAATTTAATTTCGCCTTCACCAGGCCCTCTAGAATTTCAGCCATTTCCTCGGTTAAGCTTTTACTTTGCAAGAAGTCTTTCATCAGTAAAGGAGTTAACGCGAATCGGCGAATAGATAAAATGGCACCATCCACAGCGAGAGGGGGAATAATCGCATTGACGCGCGACCCATCAGGAAGTCGCGCATCTACCATAGGGCTTGATTCATCTACACGACGCCCAACACCTGCCACGATTTTATCGATAATTTTAAGTAAGTGAGCCTCGTTTTCAAAACACACATCACTTAACTCCAACTTGCCATTGCGTTCAACGTAGACTTGTCGAAAAGTATTAACCAAAATATCTGAAATCGTAGGGTCCGCCATTAAAATCTCTAACGGACCTAAACCTAGCACTTCGTGCTGAATATCACGGACTAATTTGATACGTTCAGCGTCGTTAATAGCAATATTTTCTTCAGACAAAATACGCTCAGTCAACGTTTTTAGTTCTTCTCGCAATAACTCCGGCGCCATATTTTCCATCATGGCCAGGTTAAGCCGACCCAGCAACTTTCGATGAACACGAGATCTTAATTCTTGATAAGAATTTGTCTTCATAAACCCATCACCATTGCCATTTTCGGACAAGTGCTCTGTGCCATTTTTACTCTCTTGCAATCTATCACGGAGTGACATAATCCTGTTCCTTCCTCAGTCCAGCATTTATTATTTAGATAAATCAATCAATTAAAAATGTGATCTAGCCAACCCTCATTAACAGGGACGCCTTCAGTTAGTTCTTGTGTAATGTCCTGCAAAGCCTTTGTTACCTTATCGTGCTTAGCAAGTTTGATGATGGACACGCCCTGATCAATCGACGAAGAAACGAGTTCATCATTACGTGGAATAATCTTGAATACTTTTAAACCAAGATTTTCTTCAATATCTTTGATGGAAATTCTTTTACTGTTTTCATATTTATTGACCAGCAGATGAATCTTGCTTTTTGGAAGACCTAGGGATAAATATGTATTAATGAGTCTTTGAGAGTCTCGGATAAATGGCAATGATTCTTCTAATACAATCAGTATCATGTCTGCATAATCTAAGGCCTTTATACTTGTTTCACTAAACGGCTGACCAATATCCAACATCACATGGTCATACTGTAGCCTTGCTAATTCAAGCAATGCTGCAATATGCTCAGGTTTAACCCATAACGATTGCTCTAGACTTTCAGGGGCGGCAAGTACAGAAAAATTTGGCAATACCTGCACCATCGCAGATTTAAGTAAAGAGGCGTCTAATCTCGAAATATTCTCTGCCACATCAGCCAAGGTATTAGCGGGTTTAATATCGGAAAATGACAGCATAGCGTCACCAAATTGAAGATTTAAATCCAAAAGTGCTACATTTAAGGTCGATGCTTGCGCTATTAAATAACTGATATTGCCGGCTAAAAAAGTGACCCCACTCCCCCCTTTAGATGAGACAAAGGCAATTACCTTCCCTTTATTTTGAGCCTTATTTGCGGGCATTAACCTCGCTTCAATCCGATTTACAACTTTTTGCAAATCACTCATCACTAGTGGCAACTGCAACACATCTTCAACACCACAATGCATCGCCGCCATCAAAAATTCTGATTTTGATGAATAATTTCCACATAAAATAATTAATGCAATATCACGGTGATACAGACCGAACTGCTCTAAGGTTTTTAACTGGCTCTCTTCTGTCGCAATCTCGTCCATAATAATGACGTCTGGATGCTCACGTTCTGCAATTGTGTCCAAGCTGTCTAAACTAGCGTTAATCAACTTCACTTCGCGTGAAGCATCAACGCCCTGAATGCCCAGTCGAATAGTTTCTTTAAGTTCCTGACTCATCATAATCAATAGAATTTTCATTTTTTTAGCACCTACTCTTTAACCTGCATACCCTAAGCTTTCAGCTGGCATGGTGACAGTTGAAGCTGGAATCGTGACTGATAAGAAAGGAAACAACCCAACCATTGGGGTGTAAGTTGCATCCGTAATCGACACCCTAACAAACGCTATACAGCCAGCAGGGACGCTCAAGCATGCGGATACATTTTCGCCAGGACTTGTTGGGAACGGGCTAGGAGTAGTAACGCGGTCTGCCGTTAGGTATTCGATATTAATATTGGATGCTGTGATTTCAGAGGCACCAGGCATATTTTCTGCGCCGAACAGTGCCTTCTTTTTTGCTGGGCTATCTTTACTATTGTCTACCCAGCTAACCACGGCCTCGCGTGCGGCACGTCGAGTGACTTCTTGAACAGTGTTGAACACAAAAAATAATCGGCCGAATTCAAGAATGCCTAACAATAAAGTAAATAGCATCATCGCAATGATGGCAAATTCAACCGCTGCCACACCGTGTTGCTGCCGAAATGTAGGGGAGTTATTTTTTAGTGATTTCAACATAACGCCATCCTTAACGCATATACCGCAAAGTGGTGTAAGGCGACAATTGAGCATTCCAAGCAGTCGTAGTGGATGATACAAAAAATGGAACCCATTCCCCTATAACGATCGGGTAAGCATTGATGCTCAGTGTGACATAACTGGGTTTAACGCAGTCTGGCTCACAGCTCACCGCAACATCCCCTGCCGAAAAGTCGGGGACCTTTGCCTCTGTAGCGGCATTCACTACCATTGCCTTTGCTTGATTTATTAACTCGACATCCAGTGCAGCACTTGAAGTAAGTGATTTAGAAATTGAAAGAAAACGCGCACCATCTCGTGTTGCTTTGGTGAGCGCATCGTAATACCAAAATGTCCGGCCAAATTCAACAATGCCCGCGACAACGGCTAGCAGCAGAACCAAGACTAAAGCAAACTCAACTGCCGCAGCACCTCTTTGATTTACTAGCAATACAGGACATGCCGTTTTTTGAGGTTTAGTTTTCATCATTTATATAGCCTAATATCGCCGGTTGGCAGTGGGGTGGGCAACAAGCCACCAAACTCAACGTAGATTTTTTTATCAGATGTGGTATTAGCGCGTCTTTGCATTAAAAATTTACCAATACGGAGTACAGTCGCCGGGCGGCAATTACCACCAACGGCTGAACAATCGATAATGGCCATATTAAGTACCCTGCGATTTACCTGACCAGGCCTATGCGCTAACGATGGCGGCATAAAAAAACCATTAGTACTGCTGGTTTGCATATACGGTGAAGTTTCAGGGTATGCGCTTGCGCTATTACCGCTATAAAGTGTTGGCCACTGAGAGACGGTGGCTCCATTTGGGCGATAGCCAGTCCAAAGCACACCATAATCATTAGCAGTTCTTAAGTTGTAAGGCCTAGGTTTACATGGCGTACCATTTTTACACTCACCATTCGTACTGCTGTCAACAAAAGTAATGCTTTGTTGTGTTGGAATTTTGGTCATCCAGTGACTGGGTGAACCCATCGTTAAGTCATTAAACACATACTCTCGAATATTGGCATCTGGTGGCGCCGTTGCTGGGTCACATCCGCCCTGACTGGAATAGTCATCAAACCTAGAATCTAGCGCCGCCAGCTGTGCATCTGTAATGCCTGAGTTAGTGTTGACTGGTTTATTGAGGATAGGAGTAAAAGCCATTTTGCCTGTACAAATATAGGGCCTAGTGTCATTTGTATTGGTAACATGGCAAACGCTTGGCGTTGAAGACTCTGGATCAAGCCAATACATCGCACCATTACCCAACGGGTTGGCGTCACTTACGTTATAAGATACTCCGCGTTCATAGCCTAATTCATTCGTTGTGCCTGGGTCATCTAGTTTACAAATAGCCAAAGGGGTGATATTTACCGCAAATTTACCTGCCACAGCCATAGCAAATGTTTTTGGAATGGCTGTCCTTGATAACACCTGAATAAACCAGGTATCAAGACTTAGCGCGCCAGTATCCACTTTAATAAATGACTTATCAGTAGGATCGGACTGAGCATTACTGCTATTGCTCCATGGTCCTTCGGGTGAGTCACTGAAAGTGACATCGTTGGCAGTAATGCTAACTACTCGACTATTTAAGTCGTATTTATTTTTACCAGCCGCTTCAACAGCGCTATTTAAGGCATTATTTACCCCCGCCACTGTGCCATTAAGTTCTAGCGCCCCACTCAAGGCAGCAGCATCGGCAGCATTTTGCAGCTCAGCCTTGACGACATAAAGATGACCTAAATCCGATACCAAACCCAGCATGCCCAACAAGAGTGTCATGCAAAGCGCAACAATAATCGCAACTGCACCATGCTGGCGCTGCCTTGCTTGCCACTTATTTTGGATCAATATCTTCATGACTTTTCTGAAACTATGGCGTTATTAAGTTATTTAGATCCTGTGTCACCACCATCAGAACCAACGCCAATATTAAATACGTTGCTCGATGGCGGAGGTTGCACAAAAGAATTTTGATAAAGGTCCACAGCACCTTTAGCCGCCTGACCATCAACGCCTGCTACTGGGTTGTTATTTTTAGAAGCCTCGGGATTAAGCGTCTGTTGTGCTTTTGCCGCATTCACAGCCTCTCCAAAATGACTATCAAGAACAGGTGATTTGGTAGCACATCCGGTTATGCCAACAGAAGCAAATAAGATGGCAATCATCAATTTAAACGGTATCGTACGCATGACTTTCTCCTTATTTCATTTCAAAGCCGTCTTTGGCATTCTTTTGCGCAGGAACAACATCACTTGTTTTTGCTGCTGAATCTTTGTTTTCTGGAAGAGCAGGTGTAACAGCTTGCATAGCTTTACCTTCTAGCTCACCATTCAAGAAGAATTCTTTTTTATCAGGGGCCCTAAAGTTATCTGTAGGCAAGGCAAAACCAGCTGGCAAAGGTTTTACTAGGCGAGGCGTTACTACAAAGATCAACTCAGTTTTATCGTTCTGAAACTCGCTACTTCTAAATAGCGCACCTAAAATTGGAATATCCCCTAGTATTGGGAATCGTCTGATTGTCTCAGTGACGTTATTCTTGATTAAGCCTGCAATCGCAAAGCTTTGTCCATCATGTAACTGCACCGTTGTAGAAACACGTCTAGTAATAAATGATGGTAAAACGCTACGCCCGCCACCGGCTAGAACCTCCATACCACTTTGAGATAACTCGGATACTTCGGGGGATACCTTTAAATTAATAAGGCCGTCTTCAAGTACTGTTGGTGTAAATTTAAGCCCAATACCAAACTCTTTCTCTTCTAATGTAATGATTGCGACACCTGTCGTGCCAACTTGTGGCACTGGAATAAAAATTTTACCGCCAGCAAGAAAACTACCCTCTTGCCCACTAATGGCGATAATGTTTGGTTCAGCCAATATCTTGACTAGGCCCTCTTTATTTTCAGCATCAAGTTTAATATTGGTATTGCCGTGACTTATAGAAACTGAACCACCAGGTGACGCTAGATTTGCACCCGTTAAACTCAAAAACCCGGCCGCAATGGCATACGCTACGCCACCGTCAACACGTGATGAATTAAATTGTGCGCCAAGTTTATCTAATAGGTTTTTTGAAACTTCGGCCATCTTCACTTCTAACATCACCTGTTGTGGCGCAGCTACTTGCAACATATTGATGAGTTTTTTATTTTTATCTTTGCCGCTATAAGCCTCTGCAAGCGCCATGGCTTTGTCCACTTTAACGGCATCGCTTACCATGCCGCTTAATACCAATGAGTCAGCTACAGCACTGACTTTAATTCCACTTTCATTGGGCATCAGTTGTTGTAATTTCTTCTGCAAAGCATAGGCGTTCATTGCTGCGTCCACTCCCACCACGCTCACATCAATCACCGCAGTTTTTCCAGATTTATCTAATATCACAACAACGGTGGCGCCTATCTTTTTGCCATGTAACAATAATTCCCTTGGGCTTGTGACATCGATTTGCACTATTTTTTCATCATCAACTTTCACGCGTTGCAAACTAGTTGTTTCTGGCAATCGAATCAAATGTGATTGCCCCAGTGCAAGTTCTACGCTAGGCACCATTTCTGTTGACGCAAGGTTTGATCTAGCGGGTTTCTTCAACACAACCGATTCGGGGGTTTTTTGCACCTTCACTTTAGTCTCTGCGGCATCAAGTGGTAGGCTGGTGATTAGCACGAGACCTATCAAGGTGACTATTAATTTACGAGACCAGTTAGGCAGCCATTCATTGGCAATTCTGTGATTCTTCATTTCTTTTCTCCTTGTCGCCATGCCATTTCTCGTTCAAATTCGATACGAACCACATCCTAGAATCGTCTTTTCAAAGACGACTAGGGCTTAAATGCTTCAATTGTTTTGACTGTTCCTCGTACCACTTCAACTTGTTCATACGCTGGTTTTTCAGCTAACTTTTTTAACGGAAATTTACGTATTGCTGGCTTTTTCTCTTCGACTTTCACCCCAGTTTGTTGCGTTGTAATGAGCGGCGCTTCTATTCTGTTAAGCAAAATCTTTTTAGTGCTGCCTGAAGTTGCCACTAAATTGGTATCCATCTGATTACGCAACACCAAGGAAAGACTTCCTACGCTTCGAGCAAGGTCAAGTTTTTCGGCCTGTTCTGGGGTCACCTCTAAAGTCACAGCATTCACCACCTTGGGCTTTGTATCATCCCTAATCTGCTCTTGAGCAACAGCAAGTACTAAAATGTGATCCAACACTATTTTCGAGATGCTTCTATTCGTGTTATCCGCTTTAATACTCTCGTCCTCGGTATTCACAACAATATCTACATAGTTCCCAGGTAAGGCAAACCCTGCAACGCCCACCACATCATTCACGCGTACCGTCATAGCTCGATTGCCCTTAGAAATAACCGCAGACAACCCACCGGTGGAACCAAGCGGAGCCAATTTTGATTCCAAAATAGGTTCACCACGAAGCATGCTTGTTTTAACTACACGCGTATCTAATTTTTTAACATCGTCTGTAGCGCCTGCTGGCAAACTGCCTTTAGGCCAGTCAGCCACTTTGAGCATCTGTGTTGTCAGCGGTGTTCCAAGGTCAATATCTTGCGCAGCCACCACCACCTTGGTGGACGCTACGGCCACATGCTGCGAAATCCAGCGTGAGGCTATAAAGACTGCAGCCAAGCCTATCCCCACTGAAACCACTATCATTAAAATACCTCTTGGATTTTTCATTGTTAATCCCCTTTAGTTTTCATTCTTGCTGGCCAGTATTATTCAGGCCAAATCATTCATTGCGCTTGATTAAACGTCTCTAGTCGTAGCACTTGGCTAACATTCATCGCTAGAAAGTTGTTAATCTTTTTAAACTATTCAGGGAGTCATGCTTATAGAAGCTGAGCACTTTCACCATGCTTCCATTCAAAATATAGAGGTTTTTAAAGCCTTAACTAAGCAAGCAATGACTCACAACCTTTGCCAAACCAAGTAAGTTAAAGTGCCAACGGTAATTGCTAGGGCATAAGGTAACTTTCCAACGGAAATGGGCACTTCATTGATTAATGGTATTCGTGCTACGCTCAACTTAATCATGCTGCCAAGCAGTATCAACTTTAAGTTTTGTAAGGCTTGCCAAAACTGTTTTGAGTGAATCAACAACAAAATTGCCATTGCGCCACCCGCAATAAACGTGGTTAGTGCTACACCCAATATATCTGCAGGCCCTACAAATGCACCGACCATTGCCATGAGTTTGACATCACCAGCACCCATAGCACCAAGCCAATAGATAGGTAGAAACAAGGCCAAACCAACGAACACCCCTTGCAACGAACTTAACCAACCTAAGCCACCAGGTATGTCGTTATTAAACCCCCATCCTTCAGGCAACACACCATTCAGCGTCAAACCTAACAACACGCCTATTAACACTAATTGATTAGGAATTCGGTGACTAATAATGTCATGACGTACCGCGAATATCAGCAGTACTAGCAACGGGATTAATGCCATCATTCCCATCAAATTTGCTGTCATGGTTACCATAAAAAACAATCATTACCTTCACGTGCTTGATGCTTCAATTCATAACAAAACTTGCATTATCAACAAGCTTTAGTTAGCAACTGACGAGTTACGCGTAAGTTTGCAAACAGACGCGTTCACTCATCAAAGTGCTATTAAGTTTTAGCGCATGCAACATCGCCATTTAAGGCTCTGCAAACACTCATAAATACGCCGTCTAGTGTTGTGCCAGTAACAGTAACTGCAGCAATAATTACCACTGCAATTAACGACGCAATCAATGCATACTCAATCGCAGTAACACCCGCCTCATCATTAATAAACCGTTGAACATTTACATATAAATTTTTCATGCTAACTCTCCTTGTTTGATTAATTAAGCTGCCGTTTTATCTACCTAAAAGTGCTTAGGCATTAAACCTTAATCACGACATTCTTGATAATCATTGTAAGTACATGGAATTGAGTGTTCTGTGCGGTAACGAACATATGGAACGTATTGATTTAGACTATTATGAATACTTTATACCCATAATCAATGTAAGGCTTTTATGACGCTAGCCCCCCTGCTCGACAATAGCCCCCTGCAAAATCTCCTTCTCAATGCGCTTAAATACAATGACATTCAACGTTTTAGAGAAGATCTTGAACTTATTGAAATGCCACTAGGCCAAGTGCTTTACGAATCAGGTGAAAAATTAAATTACGTTTATTTTCCAACCACTTCTATCGTTTCTTTACTTTATGTCATTGAAAATGGTGCATCAGCTGAAATTGCTGTAGTGGGTAATGAAGGCATACTTGGCATATCAATTTTTATGGGGGGCGATACAACTCCTGGCCGTGCAATCGTTCAGAGTGCAGGTTATGGCTATAAGTTAAAAGCAAAATTATTGAAAGATGAATTTAATCGCCCAACCATGCGACTACTGTTGCGCTACACACAAGCACTTATCACGCAAATGTCACAAACAGCGGTTTGTAATCGCCACCACTCAATTAATCAACAATTATGCCGTTGGCTACTGCTAAACCTAGATAGATTAGGCTCTGATGAATTAGTCATGACACAAGAACTTCTTGCTAACATGCTAGGTGTTAGGCGAGAAGGCGTTACTGAAGCGGCAGGCAATTTACAAGCATTAGGCCTTATTACCTATAGCAGAGGAAAGATCAAAGTTTTGGATCGAAAGGGCTTAGAAAATAAATGTTGTGAATGCTACCAAGTAGTCAAAACGGAATTTGACCGATTACTTTCAACAATCAAAGAATCAGAAAAATAATGATTTCACGCATCAAGTTCATTTATGCAAGAGGACTATAGATGCAGTCGCTTTTTAAAAGTTGATAATCGTTCGCCCAAAACACATTGTGTATGGCCAGATGGTGCCCAAATGAAAAATGGGGTGGTGAGGGTATGCTGGGATGCTAGTTATGACAAATGCGATGGGCTAGCTAACCACTAGGTAATTTTACCCAGCAATACATACTATGCCCTACTTTATTGACATTTATGGCGGAGAGGCGTCATTCATAAACATGGCTGTAAGCTAATAAAATCAACAACTCTTTGATTTTAAATTTTAGAGTTACCCCCAAAGTTACCCCAACTTGTGGTTTCTTATAACTTCAAATTTGAATTTTATAGCTAAATTAACAGCTAGAAAAAATTCAAACCCTGAATATATGAAGATTTGGGAAGATGCTAAAAAAGGAAATAATGTAAAAAACTAGAAGTGCGTATTAATTCTTAATTTCCAAATGGCTGAACCCTCTCCCAATCTTGCTTACAAGCCAATTTAGTGCGTACTTATCCAGCAAGTCAGTGCCGCTTAAAGTGCAGATGGAGTTGGCGGGGCGCAGACAAGCGCAAACTACAATGCGCTATATCAATGTTACTCAAGATATGAAGCGGGCGGCTGTGGCGTTGATTTAGATATTAGCTAGCTTGCATCATACGTTTGTACTTTTATTAGGTCATCTGCCGGACATTTCTTCAAAACCTCAATGTCCATAACAAAATCACTAATCCAACCATCTTCCGTTACACCTTTTTTACTAGCTTTTTGTAATTCAATCACTTTGGGAATTACATCTTTAGCCTTAATCAAGTAATACGAGCAAGCAACTTGATAAATTTTTTCACCTTTGCCTTCTTCAACTAACTTATCAAGCCATTCAGTAGCACCTAGCCCAGCTAGCCAATCACCATACCTTTGTTCAGTATTTTTATTAATAATATGTATTTCCCAACCAAGCATAATCAATCCTTAAATCACGTTTTTTTGGACTTCCCCGACTTTCGTAGACGTTTCTTAACTTCCAATTGGTAGCTTATCAATCGCTCGCATTAGCCTATCCGTTTCAACCATAGCCTTGATAATCTTTTGATAATGCAAAATATCTTCAAACGCTAATGTGCAACCTTTGCGGTCTTTAAGCCATTTTTGTGCGGGTTGATAACCCCCAATATGAAACTCCCAAGCTAACTTTGATATGCCCTCAAAATACTGTGTGTTATTGATATAAACCTTGCCATCATCATAGTGAGGTTGATCTACTAGATTGCTGCCACTTTCTGGATAGCTAGTAATTAGTTGATTGATTGCAAAACCTTCTAATAAATGCAATTGCCGCAGTTCCCCACCAAGAGTTACTAAGCGCCAAAAATCTTTTGTATCGGTTGGATATGGCACACGCGGAAAGTCAATTCTTAGAAACACTTTGTAAGTCTCACGGTATGTTGGACTGTGTAATATCGCATAAATGTAATCTAGCAAATCAATCGGTGCAAAGGTATTAGCTTGGTCGATTTTTTCTGGGGTAAATGTTAATCCTAATCCGCTAGCAATTAACTCCACAATTTCCATATCTAGGTTAGGTATGCGATTTGTAGCAGCGAGTATGTCAGTTTTATCTGGATAAAGATAAAGAGGGCAAATGGTATTGTTTGCGTAAGCACTTTCAAATAAACAACCTTCGGCTATTATTGGACTAAGAAAAATATATGAAAAATCAAACTTCCCTTGCCTTTTAATAGCAAGCCCAAGGTTATTAACCCCAATAAATTGTCGCATCACTTCACCACGAGAGCGTTCTATCATCACGGCATCATAATATACCCAGCGATTGTCAAATGGACGATAAGCAATTGGCTGTATATGGTTTGCATTAAATGCAGTTTTCTTCTGCGCAACTGCAACTGTCCAGTTTTTATTTTCTTTAATGGATAGTTTTTGCTTGACCTCATTGGGGCTTAATTCAAAAAACTGTTGCATTCGCTTCGTTAAGTTTTCCTTTTTGCTATCTATAACCAAGTCATCACGCGAAGTAACAATACCTACCGAATTGACAGGGAATAAGCTTTGTACACTGAAGCCTGCGTTATAATTTGCTAATTCAGTTTCATCTCGTTGCACCCAAGCATAATGTGGGCTTGAAGGCTCTAGCTTGATATTGATTGCACTAAAATTACTACGTTGCAGTACGTTATATTTATGTTCTCGCTTACCAAAAATATCACCATGCCAAATGTTGGCAGATGCGCCTTTGGCTTTTTTACCAGTCTTCACCATTAAGGCAATTGAAACGCCTTGCTGAATATCAAACACATTTTCATCTTTACTGCCGTCAAGCGCGATTTCTTTCTTCTTGGCGTTTCCATGCAAATCTAATATATAAATATCATCAAAAGACTGCATCAAAGCCCAACGCATGCCGCGAAAAGTCGGGTTGTCTAAATAACTGTGGTTAGTAATAAACGCTAATACACCCTCGCCATTTTTATCAATAAAATGCTGCCCATACCGAATGAATTTGACGTAATCATCATTAAGCCATTTAGAGTTTCTCTCTTGCAACTTACCACCACTAGGTTCTATCTTGTAACTTTCAATTAGCCTTTCTATCCACTCACCCTTATTTGATGAGTGCCCACTATAAGGTGGATTGCCCATCACCACCATTACAGGCGCATCACGCTTAATATGGTTTGCCTCATTCGCCTCGCTACTTAGCCAACTGGCAAACAAAGTGCCAGTATCAGGATGATGCTCTTCAAGACTATTGGTCAAGTAAACGCGTAAACGCTCAGCATTACCTTCTGGTTTATAGCCTGTTTCGGTCAGCAGCATATCTAGCTTGAGGTGCGCCATGGCGTAGCTGGTCATTAGCAACTCAAAGCCGTTAAGGCGAGGAATTAAATGCTCTTTAACGTAACCAGACCAAGCACCTTGCATATTTGCAAATTGGCAATCGTAAATGTGGCGTATGGTTTGTGCTAAAAATGTACCTGTACCTGTAGCTGGGTCTAATATTTGCACCCTATGAAGTTCTTTTTCAATTTCAAGATAGCCGCTTGCTGTTCTTCTGTCTGGTTTATCCGTTTTAACTTTAATTGTTGTTTTGGTGGTATCTGCCAAGCCCTGTGGCAGCCTGAAGTGAGTTTTAAGTATGTCATCTACGGCACGCACAATAAAGCTAACCACGGGCTCAGGGGTGTACCAAACACCGCGCGATTTGCGCAGTTTTGGGTCGTACTCTGCTAAAAATGTTTCGTAAAAGTGAATGATTGGGTCGTGCTGTCGTGTACTTTTGCCAAAGTTGTGCATCACACTCACGACATCTGTAGCTAAAAATATCAGCACCAATTCATCCACTAGCCAAGTCAGCCGATTGTCTAATTCATACCCAGCAATATATTGAAATAACTTACGCAAAAATGGATTACTTTGCGGTATGAGGGTGGCAGCTTCTTGGCGCGAAAATGTGGTTAAGGTAGGGTCGTGATAGCGAGCGGCAAATAAACCATAGGCAATGGTTTGGGCGTATATATCAGCAAAGCTCGTGTTGTTGATGTCGTGAATTAAAATACTTTTAAAGGCTGCCATTTGACCTTGAAGGTCAGTGGTGCTTTGCGCTTTGTCATCTTCATCTAAAGCAGACTTAATCACATTTGCCATCAGTTTGGCTTTGGCTGCCATCATTTGCGCTAGTGTGGCTGGCGATTTAATCGTTTGGGTAATGGTTGATGCAAAGTTTTCAATGAGCGCAGTAAAGCGATCAAAACTATCAGGTTTGGCGTAGATTTTGCCATTATCAATCGTGGCGATTGCAACGCTGTCAACAGGCACGCCGTTTTTATAGAAGTGAAACTCTAAATAGTCAGTAATAATTAAATTATTTAGCGCAGCTTTATAGCGGTCAAACTGCTCTTTATGTGCTTTATCAACAAGCTTAACGCCTACGTCTTTTGCTTCAATATAGCCGATAGGGATGTCTTTACGGGTAAGAATGTAATCAGGTGCGCCACATTCAATGCGCTTAGGCTCATTGGTTACCGCCACATCTTTTAACAGGCTGGTTAGCAACTGCTGCAAATCACCACGATAGCTATGTTCAGTGCTGTTGCCTGAGTTAAAAAGTGAACTGACATTATTAATATATTGTTGAATATCCATTTTTTGCACTTAATGATTGTTATCTGCAATATCTATTTCTACGTTTTACGTAGAGTTTTAAGCTTGATTATCTACGAAAATCGGAGGAATGGGTAATCCAATTAATCAAAATGCTCTATTTGGCAGGCGCTTGCGTGAAGCTAGGCTGCAAGCTGAAATTGCTCAGGATAAGTTGGGTGTAATGATTGGACTCGATGAGAGTTGTAGCAGTGCAAGAATGAGTCGTTATGAGAATGGCATACACTCACCATCATTCAGTACTGTTGAGAGAATTGCGAAAGTTTTAAATCTTCCAGCAGCCTATTTTTATTGCTCTGATGATGCCTTAGCCGATATTATCAAAATATATTTTCATGCTTCTATCAGAAATCAGAATCAATTATTAAATTTAGCTAGAAATCTTGAAATTTAGAACCAAAGTTATGCAAATTTAAAAAACATGATCTTTGGAAATGTTCTTATACCAAGGATAATTTTTTGGGATGGGAATTTCTTTTATTAAATATTTTTTCAAAATATTAACCACTTCAGATTCATTTAAACAAAAATCGGCTAATTTTTTGTAAATCGTTTCATCATTGTACTTTTGTACATACAAACTAACAATTTCATCATTTGATAATTTATCAAGCTCAATTTTCATTAATATTATTCTTTTGTGATGTCGGTTGATTTTTTAGATTAATGGTTCTTTAGTTTTCACTAATGTCATAAATAATTTCCTGCTTATAGGATGATATTCCTCGTCTGACTCACCCATCATGTAAGGTCTATATCCAGTTTTATCCCATGCAGCTATATGTGGCACATCCCCGCCTGCGGCTATTGAAACTAAAAAAGCATCATTATCTAATCCACTATAAAACATAGCGCCCGCATGGATTTTGCTTAATAATTCATTCAAGTTCATGGCTTTTATTTTTTCTATCGCATGATTCTCAATAGCATCTTCATATTCTGCAAGACTTCTGCCGTTTAGCATATCCAGCCACTTTTCCTTTGCCGTTACAAAATTTTCTTCTACTTTTGCTTGAGATAAATTTGATCCAACTATTTCTTTATTTTTCATGATTTCACCAATACACAACATAAGATACTAAGCCTATTAAATAAACTCATCAATGCTTACTGATGGTAATTCTTTAGTGGGCACATTAGCTTGTGTATTTTGTTTTTCTGTAATCAGCTTGGCTACCTGACTTAAAACATAAGCCATTTTTGTGCCTTCGCTCGTTTCAATGCTACCAGACTTCATGCCACGATACACACTGGCCATTTCAAGCCGAACATCGTTAATGCTAGCCAAATCAATCTTTTTGGTAGGGGTAGGCAATATATCCCCACTAGCATTATCAATTGTTCTACTTACTTCTGTGTCGGTGAAATTGTCTATTATGTTTGCCATATTCAGTCTTTTTGAACAGTGTTAAAGATGAAACCCTATACACAGGATAGGGAATGTCTTGTTTTATGGTTAAAACCCTATATAGGTTTTATGATATGAATCTGCCTTTTCCTTTTGAACGCTTATGGTCAACGAAGGATTTAAAAGATATCTTTTTTGCCTTAGGTGTTATTGATAGTGTTTGGGCAAACGGCAAGGGGTCTTTAACGATTAAATCCCTGACGCAAGGGTAGATGCTTGACTTCATTACGGGGTCGGTCTTTAGCTGGCTTAATACCCTACTTGCTAGGCTTTGTTTATCCATTGCAGACAATCGCTTTCTTTCGCTTCTACTCAAACCATAACGACTTGCAACCTCTAAATGAAAGTGATTGATTAAGCGTAATAGATTGCCTTTACCACCCATCATGTCGCTACCTTGCATCTTGCCATCAATCAAAGGCAATATGACTGCATGGGCATGGGGTGCGCTTTCGTCTAGGTGAACATCAAAAGATAGCAACTCGCCATCAAAGGTTTTCTTTACCCATTCGTAACAATCCATAAAAAATGGCTTGGTGTCCTGTGAGTGTCGGTCAATAGGCAAGCTAAAGACTATCTCAACTCCCAGCACTTGGTTGATACGTGGCTTATCAATACCAGCCTTAACCATTTGCACTTTAGCTTGCGTGGCTATCTGTTCGGGCGTGTCGCTGCCTGTTAAAGAATAGTTAAGGTGTGCCTTACTTGCATCAATGTTTGCACCCGCACCCCGTTCAGCTTGCAAAGTGCGTTTGTTATGCTTTAATGCATCCAAAATAACACTTTTGCCCTTCATTGCTGCCAGTCTAAATATATGGCTAGCTGCCATGATCAACCATCAATTGATTATATTTAACTGTAGGGTATATTTGCCAAGACAAATGGTCATAGCTTCACTGCTTTTTCTGCCAATGCTTTTCTAACCAATCCAACATTCCACGCGGTACAGCGTTCTGATAATTTCGCAGGTTTTGGTACGGTGGAATTTTTAACGCCGCGCCAAATTGTTGCAGCACTCACACCGTATAAACTCATGATAACGGGTAAGCGGATATAGGCGGAATTGGGCAGTTGGTCGAAGTTAGCTAAAGCTTCGGGAATGGCTTGAGTAAACTCTGATTTTGATTGTTGCATGATGTCTTTTCCTGTTGTTGTAAATAACAGGATGCATCATGTAACTTTTGGTAAGTTAATACGCGGGGGAATGTTTACAACAAATTACCCCCTAATCTCAGAGTTTAGGTAATTTATGCCTTTTAATGAATTTATACATTTCATTACGAGCATCGGCTTCGTCATAGCTGGGGTATAAATATTTTGCTAGTGATTGCATTGTAAAAACTTTTTTCGGGTCTTGACCAATTTTATCTGTGTGATAAGCCTCATAGTAAAAACTACCTTTTTTGCGAGCATGTTTAAACATTGAGAGTGTATGTATATATTTTTCAATTCGCTTTAATATAACCGCCCTTTGTGGGCTCGGAGCATATTTTTTCCCAATCAAAATATCAGCAATCTGATTGCCGAACTGAGCAGGCACGCCACCCTCACGAACAAGCCCCTCAATCTTACTGATATCCCCATCAATTAAATATTTTTCAACTAGACCAACCCATCGAATATCAATACACATAATAATTCATCACTTTATGCAATTTTAATTGGGATTATTTTTGCACCAGCTTTGAGTTCGTCTAAATAGTCCGCCCATTGTTGCATCATGATACCGCGCTGTTTTAGATATAGCGCATGGTTATAGGCTGCGCTCACTTCGTTACGCTCTTGATGGGCTAGTTGTAGCTCAATGTGTTGGTGATCAAAGCCTTGTTCGTGCAATGCGGTAGAAGCTAAGCCTCTGAAGCCGTGCCCCGTCATTCTGCCCTTATAGCCCATAACCTCTAAAGCTTTGAGTATGGTGTTATTGCTCATAGGCTTGCTGTGATTGTTTTGATTTGGAAAAACCATTTCGCCATTGCCAGTGAGGTTTTTAAGCAACTCTAAAACGTGAATAGCTTGGCGTGATAATGGCACGATATGCGGGGTTTTCATTTTCATTCGGTCAGCAGGTAAACGCCATTGCGCTGCCTCTAAATCAAATTCAGACCACCTTGCACCGATTAGCTCGCTAGTTCGTACAAAGGTTAAAGCCATAAGCTTAACTGCAAGCCTTGTAAGAGGTAACGAGTTACTTGCATCAATTGCGCGTAATAGTTGGGGTAACTCTTTTATTTCAATGCGGGCGTAGTTTTCTTTTTTGCGCGTTTCAATAATGTCACTTGGTCTAATATCAGTGGCTGGGTTACGTGTGGCTTTGCTCTCTTTGCCGTGCGCTATGGCGTATCTAAATATCTGCCCTATGGTTTGGTGTGCCCGCTTTGCAATATCTAACGCACCACGCGCCGCAATAGCCTTTACAGCATCGACTATATGCTCGGCCGCTATTTCGTTTATTGGTAGATTGCCAATGCTGGGGTAAACATCACTTTCTAATCTACGTTTTACATATTCTGCATGGCGTGAGCTCTTACTGGTTTGCCAGTGTTGCCACCACTTACCCGCCCATAGCTCAAATGTGTTTGATTTATTGGCTAGACGTTCGGCTTTGTCGTCTTTGCGTTTACCGCTGGGGTCTATTGGTGGATTGCTTGCAATGAGTTTGCGCGCTTGGTCGCGTCTTTCTCTTGCACTGGCTAGTGATACATCGGGGTAAGTGCCAAAGGAAAGTAATTTTTCTTTACCATCAAAACGATATTTAAAACGCCACCACTTACCCCCAGTTGGGGTAACTTGCAAAAATAACCCCAGTTCGTCATAAAGCTTAAACGCTTTAGATTGTGGCTTTACATTGAGTATTTCAGTGTTGGTAAGTGCCATACTGGGGTAACTCCAAATTTTGGTAAGTACTGTTACCCCAAATGTTACCCCACTTTACCGTGAGATTGCAAGATGTGAATTGATACCTTAAGATTCACAAAATGCCTTGAAACCGTTGCCATTACTAGATTTTTGATGCGTTGTGATACGTCTTAAAACAGCCCATTGGCGGAAGAGGCGGGATTCGAACCCGCGACAGAGTTGCCCCTGTGCCACCTTTCCAGGGTGGTGCCTTCAACCGCTCAGCCACTCTTCCGAATTGGATATGTTTAAAACGCAGGCATTATAGTGCATAACTGCCGGCCTGTGCGATTTGCCGGCAAGTTAACTAGCGTCTGGCATCGCCCCAGCGTAAGGAACAGCGGTCATCGCCTAAGTAATAGGTGACCCCTGCTCTGTCCACACAATAACTGGGGGACACGATCATTTCAGTCGCGCTGGCTTGGTCGCTGATGCCGGTGTACTCAAACAGCACCGAACGGGTTACTTTGGCTTGCTTGCCTATGTGGGAACCGTGCGAAATCCAGCACGGGCCTATGATTTCAGCGCCCGCCTCAATGTGCGTGCCGGAATCAATGTAAACTGGGCCAGTGATGCTGACCTTATCCCAATCTATGCGGGTATTTAGCCCCACCCAAACACCAGGACGCACTTCGGTGCCCGGCATTTTCATGTAAGAAATCTCGCCGCGCAACACGCGTTGCAACACTTCCCAATAGTCCGAGATACGGCCTATGTCTATCCAATTGTAGTGGCGATTTTGCGCATAGAACGGCAGATTTTTTTCTACCAACAATGGGAACAATTGGCTACCTATGTCGAAGTTCTGATCGGCTGGAATTAAATTAATCGCTTCCGGCTCAAAAAAGTAAATACCGGTACTGGCTAAATTGGAACGCGCGTCTGCTGGCTTGGGTTTTTCTTGAAACGACACCACCCTGCCGTCTTCATCGGTTTCCACAATGCCGTAATTGCCCACCTCGGCATTGGGCACTTGCATGGTAATCACGCTAACCAAGGCTTTCTTTTTCTTGTGTTCTAACAAAGCCGCGCTGATGTCTAAATCAATCAAGGCATCGCCACACATGACGATGGTGGTTTGATCAAAAAATCCACCAAAATCTTGGATGCGGCGCATGCCACCGGCCGAGCCTAGCGGGCTGGCGGTCAATTCGCCGTGCTGGAAGTTACCTTCGTAAGAGTAGCCTATCTGCACGCCCCAACGCTGACCATTGGAAAAATACTGTTCGATTTTTCTGTTCAAGTGCGCCACATTGATCATGATTTCATGCACGCCATGCCGCGCTAGATGCTCTATCAGGTACTCCATGACGGGCTTACCTAGGATGGGGATCATGGGTTTAGGCAAGTCTTTGGTCAACGGCCGCACGCGCGTGCCTTGGCCTGCGGCTAAAATCATGCCTTTAAGAGGATGGCTCATTTGCATTTTCCGTTCATTTTTCATGGCAGGTCATAAAGTCTGCAAATTATCGCATGAAGCGTTAAGCCCATGCTAAAGCACCGCATAAAAAATGACGGCTAGGCTAAAAACTAAGGAGGGGGTTGGAGGCGCGAACCAGAGTCGAACTGGTCTAAACGGCTTTGCAGGCCGCGGCATAACCGCTTTGCTATCGCGCCATGTGGGTCAGAATGCGCTTGGTAGCTTATTCTGCATTACCGGCTGAAACTAAAACGGCGAAAGCATGTTTGCATTCGCCGTATTATGCCATTTGAAAAATTCTTGGAGCGGGAAACGAGACTCGAACTCGCGACCTATACCTTGGCAAGGTATCGCTCTACCAGCTGAGCTATTCCCGCGTCGTTAAGACAGGCGCCATTATAGCGATTTTATCTATAGCGTCAAGACCAAACAGCCGGCTTAATGCTTATTTATTTACCTTTTAATTTAGGCCAAGCGGCTTTTAGATAATAAGCCATTGATAGCAATGTTAAAAATGCAGCCGCCACGATCAGTACATGACCCCAGTCTTTGGTGGAGAATACACCGAACGGACCCAGATCCAAGTCATCCCAATACAGCAAAAGTAAGATGGCAGCCATTTGTGCAAAAGTTTTGACCTTGCCTACCAGCGCCACCCCCACGCTGCTGCGCTGACCTTCACCAGCCATCCACTCACGCAAAGCACTGATGGCGATTTCGCGGCCTATGATAATCAATGAAACAATCGCCCCCACTCGACCAAATTCCACCAACACGATCAAGGCCGCCGCCACCATAAGCTTGTCGGCCACTGGGTCCAAAAAGGCACCGAAGGCCGAGGTTTGTTTTAGCCGCCTAGCCAAATAGCCATCCAACCAATCGGTAATGGCGGCAATGGCAAACACACTGGTGGCAAACACATTCACCCAGTGCGAGGGCATGGCGCTTAACTTATGTAAATTTTCTGGCCAATAAAATGCGCCTACAAACACCGGAATTAATAGGATGCGCAACCAAGTCAACATGGTAGGAATATTTAGCTTCATTTATTGCCCCGCTCTGTTCAATGCGTTATTGAATGTGCCGCTCATCAATGCAATTCTCCGTAGATTTTTTCGGCCAAACTGGGGCTGACGCCCTCGACCTGCGCTAACTCGTCCATACTAGCATTTTTTATCGCATCCAAGTCACCAAAGCGTGTTAACAAGGCTTTGCGGCGCTTAGCGCCTATGCCTTCTATGTCTTCTAAGCTGGAATGCATACGCGCTTTAGCACGCTTGGCCCGATGGCCAGTGATGGCAAAGCGATGCGCCTCATCACGAATTTGTTGCAGCAAATGCAGGCCTTTGTTGTCTTTTTCCAAATTGAGCATTTCACCGGTGTCCGAAAAAATCATGGTTTCCAAGCCGGGTTTTCGCGCTTCGCCCTTGGCGATGCCCACCAGCAAAATGTCGGACAAGCCCACCTCCGCCATCGCCTCAACCGCCACCGCCAACTGCCCTTTACCGCCGTCTATAAAAACCAAATCCGGTCGCAAGCCTTCGCCGGCCGCGACTTTTTTATAACGCCGCGTCAGCACATCGCGCATGGCAGCATAATCATCACCCGGGGTAATGCCTGTGATGTTATAGCGTCGGTACTCACTGTTTTGCATGTCGCCACGATCGAACACCACGCAACTGCCTATGGTGGCTTCGCCCATGGTGTGGCTGATATCAAAGCATTCTATGCGCTGGGTGTTGTCAGGCAGGTTTAATGCCTCGCGCAGGGCCAGCAATTTAGCGCTTTGGTTGGCGGCACTGGCCGCCCGTTGACTCAAGGCCAATTCCGCGTTGGTTTGCGCCATTTTCAACCAGACCCGTTTGTCGCCTATGGCATTGCTGTTGATCTTCACTTTACGGCCAGCTTGCTCGCTTAACACTTGCTCTAACAAGCTGCCGTCAATTTTGAGGCCCAAGACTATTAAAGGCGGGGTATTCTGCGCCACGTAATGCTGACTTAAAAACGCCAACATGGTGGTTTCTAAAGAGGCACCGTCGGTATTTTTTGGCATGTAACTTCTGTCGCCTAAATGCCTGCCACCACGCACCATGACCAAGTTCAAACAATGCTGACCTTGCAACTCGGCACAAGCAATAACGTCGGCATCGGCCACATTAAAATCGCTGACAAACTGCTTGGCTTGCACCTGCCGCAAGGCCTGTATGCGGTTACGAAATAACGCCGCTTGCTCAAAAGCTAGATTGCTGGCCGCCAAATTCATCTGCTCGGCCAGCGCATCGATCACTTCATTGGTTTTACCCTGCAAAAACAGCGCCGCTTGTTGCACGTCATTGCGGTAGTCGTCATCACTGATCAAGCCCACACAAGGGGCTGTACAGCGCTCAATTTGGTGTTGCAAACAAGGCCGACTGCGGTTGCTAAACACGCTGTTTTCACAGGTGCGTAATTTAAATACTTTTTGCAACAACTGTATGCTCTCACGCACTGCCACGGC
Organism: uncultured Methylotenera sp.; assembly: GCA_964400215.1. Lineage (GTDB taxonomy): Bacteria > Pseudomonadota > Gammaproteobacteria > Burkholderiales > Methylophilaceae > Methylotenera. Next base: position 707,978 of record CAYNSY010000001.1, read on the forward strand.
ATTCGGGAAAGGGCCAAAATACTGAGCACCCTTGCGCTGGCTACCGCGGTGAAAAGCCAAACGCGGCTGTGGATCGGCGCTCAAGGTGATGTAGGGATAGGTTTTGTCATCGCGAAATAACACGTTATAACGCGGCATCAAACTTTTAATTAGATTGTTTTCCAGCAGCAAAGCTTCCGCTTCGTTGTGGGTCACGGTGGTGGCTATATTGGCGATATGGCTCACCATTAAGCGCGTGCGTGGGCTGGCTAGGTTTTTATTAAAGTAAGACGACACGCGCTTTTTTAAATCTTTGGCTTTGCCCACATAAATCACCTCGTCACTGGCGTTCAGCATGCGGTACACGCCAGGCAGATTGGGTAGGTTTTTTAAGAGTGGTTTGGCGTCAAACATAATAAATTAAAGCGCTTATAGCAACGGGTTGGCTTTCGCCTCAGCCAAACGCAGCAAGCGTGCTGCCTCGGCTTTTTTTGTGTCCTCAATCTCACGCATCACGCCTTTTAAATCAACCGCTTTATGGCTGACTTGGAAGCGCCCCGTGAGCGCGGTGTCTGGTTTTAAGTCACCGCGGGCATACAGCGCCCAAATTTCTTTAGCGTATTCGCTGGCAAGCAAGTCGGGGGCAAAACGGCCAAAATAGTCTTTTAGGTTGGTCACGTCCCGCTCTAGCATCTCACGCGCGTTGTTGTTTGCCGCGGCATCGACCGCTTGCGGCAAATCGATAATGACCGGGCCATCAGCACTCATCAAAATATTGAATTCGGATAAATCGCCGTGCACGATACCGGCGCAAAGCATGCGCACCACTTCTTGAATTAAGCGCTGATGGTGGCTGCGTGCCTCGTCAGCAGTCAAGCTGATGTCATTGAGCCTAGGCGCGGCATGGCCATCCGCATCCACCACCAACTCCATGAGCAATACGCCTTCGTAAAAATTGTAGGGTTCGGGCACGCGCACCCCAGCACGCGCAAGCTGATACAAGGCATCGACTTCAGCACTTTGCCAAGCGGCTTCTTGTGACTCGCGACCAAATTTTGAGCCCTTGGCCATGGCGCGGCCTTGCCGGCTGTTTTTGACCCGACGGCCTTCGGTGTAATCCACGCTTTGCCTGAAACTGCGCTTATTGGCTTCTTTGTATACCTTGGCGCAGCGCACCTCGTCGCCACAACGCACCACATACACGGTGGCTTCTTTGCCACTCATCAATTGGCGCACGACCTCGTCTATCAAGCCATCTTCTAATAATGATGCTAAGCGTGCAGGTGTTTTCATGGCTGCATTCTAACATCAGGGCCAGCCGACTGGCCCAGCTTAGCGTCAACCATCCGATAACAACTTGCCGCCTATCGCCCAATCTTCATACGCCACTTCTTCAAAGGTAATGTAAGTGTAGGACGGCGGCTTATGCGCTACCCGCTCTAGGGTGGCGGTGATTTCCTTGGCTATCTGGGCTTTTTGTTCGTGGCTGACTGCGCCGGCGAGTTTAATGTTGACGTAGGGCATGGTGTTCTCCTTAAAGTATGTCAAAGGGTTCGGGTGCTTTAGCATAGCCTATGTACAGCGGATGCTGCGGGCTACCGTCTTTGTTTAGTTGCAAACACTGCACCTTGTGTTGCAAATTAGCCGCTTTAAGCAAAGACAGCACATGCTGCGCCCTGGGGGCCGCTAAGGCATGCTTACCCCAACCGCAGACCGTGATGTTAGCCAGCTCTACCGCACGCACGATGCAGTCATCGGCTTCTTTGCTGTCGCCCAACAAATTCGCTGCGGTATGCAACATAGTGGAATCGGTCAGACGAAAAGGAAATAAATTCACGATAATCATGCTGCCGTAACCCATGGCTATGGCGCGGCGCTGGCAGCGTTCTATGGTGGGATCGTTAACCACCTCATCGGCGGTACTGGGATTGAGCATCAAAAAAGCAATGGCCGGTAGCGACAAATCCCAATCGCGACGCAACCAATAGCGGTACTGTTCGCAGTCAGAAAAATGCGCCAGTGATTGCTGAAATAAGCTCTGATGCTGCTTAGTGATCATGCTTATGTTCAGCATGTCCCCAAGCCTGAGGTGCATAGCCGCCCAGTAAAGTGCGCGCAAGGTCACGCAGCAAATTAAAAGTGAACAGCAAGAGCAAGACCGAAATAAACAAGGACAATATCGGGTCTATCGGCGTCCAGCCAATGAAATACACCACCAAACCGGCCACCACAGCAGCGATGGAGCCCAGCAAATCGCCCATCACGTGCAAAAATGCCGCGCGATTATTTAAACTCTCGCCGTGCTGCAAACTTTGGTGATGCAGTTGCTTGGCGACGATTAAATTAACGATTAAACCCAAACTGGCGATCAGGGTTAAGCCCAAGCCTTCAACCGCATGCGGATGTTTAAATCGTGCAATGGCCTCAACGATGACCCAGACTATGACCCCCAACATGGTCAGCGCATTAATCATGGCCACCGCCAATTCGGCATAGCTAACGCCGGAAGCATGCCGCGCCACTTTGGGCTTACTGGCGAGTATCGCCGCCAACCAGGCTAAACCCAATGCGGCCACATCCGAGAACATATGACCGGCATCGCTTAATAAGGCCAGTGAGCCGGTATACCAACCGCCCACCGCCTCGACGATGGCAAACAAGAAAATTAGCGCGAACGGCACTAGGTAATGGTGGTGGCCATGGTGGCCGCTGTGGTGAGGTGTATGTGGCGTTTGTGTCATAAATGAAATGCTAACCGAAATTCATTTTATTGCGTATTTTTATCGTGAAAAAATGAACGGCCATGGAGCCATCGCTTCAGGGTTAATTTATAATGCCGCATCTTATGGAAACCTTTTATGCTTAGCTACCGACACGCGTTTCATGCAGGCAACCATGCCGATGTACTCAAGCATTATGTGCTGAGCTTGGTATTGGGCTACATGAAGCAAAAAGACAAGCCGTTTTGGTACATAGACACCCACGCTGGCGCCGGCTTGTACGCACTGGACCACGGCTACGCTGCACAAAATGCCGAGTTTGATAACGGCATCGCCAAACTCATGACGGCCACCGCACTGCCCAGCACATTGGCTGACTTTGTCACGCAGATAAAACACTACAACCACGGCAGTCTGTCGTTTTATCCGGGCTCGCCCATGCTGGCGCACGACTTTTTGCGCGCCGATGACAAAATGCGTTTGTTTGAACTGCACCCCAGCGATTACAAGTTGCTAACAGCCAATTTTAAAAGCCATGCCAAGCAAGTGCGTATTGCTGAGCAAGATGGCTTTGCTGGCATTAAAGCCTGCTTACCTCCGCCTCCGCGGCGTGCCGTGGTGTTGATAGACCCGCCTTACGAAGACAAGCAAGACTACGCGCGCGTGGTCAGCATGCTAAAAGACAGCCTAAACCGCTTTGCTAGCGGCACTTACTTAGTTTGGTACCCCTTGTTGCAACGGCCAGAGCCAGCACAAATGGTCGCCCAGCTGCTGGCCTTGGGCGCGCCTAGCTGGCTGCACGTGACCTTGTCCATACAGGCGCCATCGGCAGAAGGCTTCGGCATGCACGGCAGCGGCTTATTCATCATCAACCCACCTTGGACCTTAGCCAAGGACTTAGACGCCAGCCTACCCGCCCTTACACAGCTGCTGGCCTTGGACGATAGCGCCCATTTCAGCCTAAACCACGAAATTGCTTAAAAGATTTAAGCTGATACAATTCATCCCTATTTACCAACACAACTTAAACCAACGAGCGACTTACTATGCAAACGAAAAAACCCATATCCACCGTGCAATACCAACAAAAAAGCATGATGACCAACATCTTATTTGGTAGCCGCTGGTTGCAATTGCCGCTGTATTTAGGCTTGATTGTCGCGCAAGCGGTGTACGTATTTTTCTTTGGCGTGGAATTGGTGCACCTAGTGACGACAGCCAATGCGCTGGAAGAAGCGCACATCATGTTGATAGTGTTGGGCTTAATCGATGTGGTGATGATTTCAAACCTACTGATCATGGTGATTGTGGGCGGTTACGAGACTTTTGTGTCGCGCCTGAACTTGGAAGGCCATCCGGACGAACCGGATTGGTTATCCCACGTTAATGCCAACCTATTAAAAGTTAAATTGGCCACAGCCATCATAGGCATTTCATCCATCCACTTGCTGAAAACCTTCATCAATGCCGAAAACTTAAGTGATAAAGTTTTGTTGTGGCAAACCATCATACACATGACGTTTGTCGTGTCAGCGGTGTCGATTGCCTACATAGACAAGCTCATGAGTCACTCAGAGCAACATCAAAACTAATAAGCAATAACGATAGGCGTGGCTGGCGCTTGCACCAGCTCCACGCTGAACTCGTGCACGGCCACGGTTTTATTGTTTTCCGTTTCCACACTCACCCGCCAATCGCCAGCATTTAAACCCTGCTTGTAGGTGTAGCCTCTAAAGCCATTTTCACGGCCACCGGCCAAGCTATAGCCTATGCGCGACTGGGTTATCCAACCGTGTTTTTTGTCGTGCCATTGCCAGCGATGGTAGAGCCTGGTGTTTAGCCCACCGGGCGCAAACACCGACGAGAAAAAATAGACGCGCTGCCCTGCAGTAGTTTCTAGATCATTGCTGGTTTTGCGCCAAAACACCCACCAAGACGACGGTTGCTGACTCAGTTGATACTGCCCGCCTACCTTCGTTAAAGCATAAGCCACGGCTAAATCACGCTTCACCAAAGGCACAGGCGGAATCACATCAAAGCGGTAAGCCAGCATTAACAGCAATGCAATCAACCATACCGGCTTGATATTGCCATTGTGTTTAGGCGTTTTTTTATACAAGCCGTAGGCTAAGCTCGCCCCCAACAAGGTGCTTAAATAAAACCAAGCCGCGTGTATGCTACCCAACAAAAACGGCAAGGCAAAATTAAGCAACAACATGGCGCAAAACCCAAACAGTGCCCAACTGATGGTGAATTGCCGGTATTTGTTTTCCATGTACTCATTGCCCACCAACAAGCCGCCTAACAGCAAAATCATTACCCAGGCTAAGCCATGGCTAGCACTCTGAAAATACAGAATGAATAAAGGGCTGAGCATGCTGCCAAATAAAAACTGCAGCAGGAAGTAAGGCAAGTTAGGCCAAGAGCCTATGGCGGCGCGCAAACGCTGATACAGTTTACCTAGCCAGCGTGGCCAGGTGCTGGGCCAAGCCAGTGCAGGCTGACCTAGGCCGTACAATATGGCAGCGGCGGCCGACAAATAGGCCGATAGAATAATCAGATCAAAGGCCGCGACATGCCGGCCTATGGTCAGCGCATCCCAGACGAAGCCGCCAAAAAAGAACAGAACAGGAAAAAAATCCCGTAGTTTTACTAGGTGGTGGTATGCGCGCGTTTGTTTAATGTTGGCCAGCATAAGATAAAGACTAAACCAAATTGGCTAAGACAAAGCCTATGACGATGCCGGTAATGAGCGCGATGGTCACACCGCGGTAACTAATGACGTCTTTAGAATAACCGCGCTTAATCGCTACATAGGACACCAAATAACCCACGGCATTGAGCAACCAAATGATGGACAAACTCAGGACTTTAACCAACAAAGGCCCAACGATGGGCACCATGGTAATCAGTGCTAACAACCAAGCCAGCACATGCGATGCCGCAGCGACCAACAACACACCGCTGGTAACCGCTTTGACATGCCAGCCAAAACGCCAAGCCGCATAGACGGCCAAGGCCAGCAACACCGTCAAAGGCAGCATCCACTTCCAAGCGCCGCGCTTGGGCGTCTCGGCTAGGCTAGCCTCTTTAAAAATATGGGCATCAGGATTATCAGCTGGGGTTGGGGGTTTAGCGGCGACCATGTGGCACTCTAGGATTATTAACAGGGCCAAATATAGCCCCATGCGCGTCCTTTTACAAGCCTAGGATGCACACGGGGCCGGTCTTGTTTTACTTAATGACTGCTTTACTTAACAACCGGTTTACTTAACAACTGGTTTACTTAGCCGGTCTTTTAATTAGAAACTTCTAATTAGAAACTTCTAATTAGAAACTTCAGCGATAGGAATGATTTTTTTCGCTTTGGCCATGCTATCGGCGTAGTCAGGCATTTTGTCGAAACTCAAGTACTTGTAAATTTCAGCACTATTTGTCAATTTATTGCCCACCGTTTCCAAGTATTCCACTAGGCTAGGTATGCGACCTAGTTTGGCACAAACGGCGGCCAATTCTGCCGAGCCTAAATACACGCGCGCATCCATGCCCATGCGGTTATCGAAGTTACGCGTGCTGGTAGAGAACACCGTGGCTTTGTCGGCCACCCTAGCTTGGTTGCCCATGCATAAGGAACAGCCAGGGATTTCAGTGCGCGCACCAGCGATACCGAATACCGAGTAGACACCCTCATCGCGTAATTGCGCTTCGTCCATGCGGGTCGGCGGTGCTATCCATAAACGGCTAGGAATGTTGCCTGAGCCTTCCAACACTTTGGCGGCGGCACGGTAATGGCCGATATTGGTCATGCAACTGCCGATGAAAACCTCGTCTATCTTGTCGCCAACCACCGCAGACAACGGCTTAATATCATCCGGATCATTGGGGCAAGCCAATAGTGGTTCGGTAATGCTGTTGAGATCAATTTCTATGATGTGCGCGTAGTCTGCATCGGCATCCGGTTCCAACAATTCAGGCTTAGCCAACCACGCTTGCATGCTGGCGATACGGCGCTGTAAAGAACGCGCATCTTGGTAACCGTTGTCTATCATGTTTTGCATAAGCACGATGTTGGAGTTTAAAAACTCGATCACTGGCTCTTTGTTTAATCTCACGGTACAGCCGTTGGCAGAGCGTTCGGCTGAGGCATCGGCGAACTCAAACGCTTGCTCTACTTTTAGATCGGGCAAGCCTTCAATTTCTAAAATGCGTCCATTAAAGACGTTCTTTTTGCCTTGTTTACCCACGGTCAAATCGCCGGCTTTAATCGCTGCGTAAGGAATGGCATTGACCAAATCACGCAAGGTAATACCAGGCTGCATCGTGCCTTTAAAGCGCACCAACACCGATTCCGGCATATCCAAAGGCATGGCGCCCATGGCGGCGGCAAACGCCACCAAACCGGAGCCGGCCGGGAAAGAAATACCGATAGGGAAACGCGTGTGCGAGTCACCGCCAGTACCCACTGTGTCTGGCAACACCATGCGGTTTAACCAAGAATGGATCACGCCATCGCCTGGGCGCAAACTAACACCACCGCGGCTGCTCATGAATTCCGGCAAGCTGTGTTGCAACTTAATGTCCACCGGTTTAGGGTAAGCCGCTGTGTGGCAGAAACTTTGCATGACCAAATCAGCACTGAAGCCTAAACAAGCCAATTCTTTTAACTCGTCGCGCGTCATGCCGCCGGTGGTGTCTTGCGAACCAACGGTGGTGGCTTTAGGCTCACAGTAAGCGCCTGGGCGTACGCCTTTGCCTTCAGGCAAACCGCAGGCTCGGCCGACCATTTTCTGCGCCAAGGTGTAGCCCTTGCCACTGTCTTTTGGTGCCACGGCGGTAATGAATTGCCGGGTGGCTGGCAAGCCTAAAGCGGCGCGCGCATTGGTGGTTAAGCCACGGCCTATGATTAAGGAAATACGGCCGCCGGCACGCACTTCATCAGGCAAAGTCACGGGCGACAAATCAAAGCTTGCAATCACTTGACCGGCTTCATTCAATACTTTGCCGGCGTAGGGTTGCAAGGTGATGATGTCGCCGGTAGCCATTTTTGACACATCACACTGTATGGGTAAAGCGCCAGAATCTTCGGCAGTATTAAAGAAAATAGGCGCTATCTTATTGCCTAAGATGACACCGCCGGTGCGCTTGTTTGGAATGTTAGGAATGTCATTGCCCATAAACCACTGTAAGGAGTTAATGGCTGATTTGCGCGATGAACCGGTGCCAACCACATCGCCTACATAGGCCAAAGGCAAGCCTTTTTTCTGCAGATTGGCAATGGTGTTCAAGCCTTCTGGCATTTTATTGATCAACATGGCCTTGGCATGCAAAGGAATGTCGGGGCGACTCCAAGCGTCTTGAGCTGGGCTTAAATCGTCGGTGTTGGTCTCACCATCGACCTTGAACACCACCAATTTAATCTCTTCCGCCAAGGCTGGGGCTTGTGTAAACCACTCGGCATTGGCCCAAGAGGTGATTAACTTTTTCGCGTGCGGGTTGCCGGCCTTCATTTTTTCATCCACGTCGTGGAAGGCATCAAACATCAATATGGTTTTGCTCAACGCAACAACGGCTGCTTCTGCCATGGGCGTATCCAACAAAGACACCAAGGCCTGCACGTTATAGCCACCCAACATGGTGGACAACAATTGCACGGCATGCGCCGGGTCTATCAGCGGCGACTTGGCCACGCCTTTGGCAATGTCTGCCAAAAAAGCGGCTTTGACGTAGGCAGCTTGATCGACCCCAGCCGGAGTACGGTTGGTAATTAAATCCAGCAAGGTGTCGGCTTGATCGGCCGCTGGGTTTTTAAGTAGCTCCACCACTTGCGCGACTTGTTCGGCATTAAGCGGTAAAGGTGGCAGTTGTTGTGCAGCACGTTCTTGAACATGAATTTGATAAGCTTTTAACATGGCGTTTGCATTCTTCAATTGGGTTAAATAGTTTGGTTAAATAGTTTGGTTAAATAATTAGGGCTCATTATACAAGCTGGGCATACTTCTTAAGCTTGCCTCCGTTTAATTTTATACGCCTTAGCTTGCTGTTATTGGTATATAGGCTTAGCAAAAGGTGTGCCACAACTTTGACCTTTAGCCGAGGCTTCCATTTTATCCAACAAATCTTTTTCATAGCCTTTGCCGTGCAAGCGCTCTAAATACACGCGCACCTCAAACACATCGACAAAACCGTTTTTATCGGTGTCCATCAAGGCCATGTTATCTTCCACTGACGGCCCAATATAGCGGCCATCCTTATCCGTCAAATAGCCCAACAAATCAGCGGCATGGGCCATACTAGGCAATAAAAATACCAGCACCAATAGCCGTACTGTGGCACTGCCTATTAACTTAAGTCGCTGCATGATAGTCACCCCTATTTAACTTTTTAAAAGTCTGGCAATAGGACTGCCATTAAGCGTATTCGTGCCAGCATGCCTAGAAAAATTTAACGTTTTGGCATACTCACGCGCTGCTGCGCAATTTTTTCTTTCCATAATGCTGGTCCAGTTTGGTGCACTGACACCCCATGGCTATCAACGGCCACCGTGACCGGCATGTCTTTTACGGTAAATTCGTAGATCGCTTCCATGCCTAAATCAGCAAAGGCCAAGACCTCGGCTTTCTTAATGGCTTTGCTGACCAAATAGGCTGCACCGCCCACTGCGGTTAAATAAACCGAGCGGTGTTTGGCGATCAGCGCGATGGTTTCATCGCCACGCTCGGCTTTACCCACCATGCCCAGCAGCCCGACCGGGCCTAACATCATTTCGGTAAAACCGTCCATGCGCGTGGCCGTGGTTGGGCCGGCTGGCCCTACCGCCTCACCGGCTACCGCATCGACCGGGCCCACGTAATAAATAAAACGGTTGTTAAAGTCCACCGGCAAAGGTTCACCCTTGGCCAGCATGGTAGCAATGCGCTTGTGTGCAGCATCGCGACCGGTTAATAATTTACCGCTTAGCAACAAGGTTTGTCCTGGCTGCCAGGCCTGTATGCTGTCTTTTGTGACGCTGTCTAAATCCACCCTAAGGGCGGCACTGCTAGGCGCCCATTGCACTTGTGGCCAATCGTTTAAATTAGGCGGGTTGAGTTCGGCCGGACCACTGCCGTCCAATTCAAAATGCACATGGCGAGTGGCCGCGCAATTAGGAATGATCGCTACCGGCAAGGAAGCAGCGTGGGTGGGATAATCCAAAATCTTCACATCCAACACCGTGGCTAGACCCCCTAGACCTTGCGCCCCTATGCCTAGCGCATTCACTTTCTCAAAAATTTCCAAGCGCAATTCTTCCAGGCGATTGCTGGCACCACGCGCTTGCAATTCATACATATCGATAGGCGCCATCAGCGATTCTTTAGCCAGCAACATGGCCTTCTCTGCGCTGCCGCCTATGCCTATGCCTAACATACCGGGCGGACACCAGCCTGCGCCCATTTTAGGCACCACTTCCAGCATCCAATCCACGATGCTGTCATTGGGGTTGAGCATGGCTAACTTGGCTTTGTTTTCTGAGCCACCGCCTTTGGCCGCAAGACTGATTTCCACTTTATCGCCTGCCACCAAACTGACGTGCACCACGGCCGGCGTGTTGTCTTTAGTGTTAGCACGCTTGCCCGCTGGGTCACTGACGATAGACGCTCTGAGCTTATTCTCAGGCAACAGATAAGCGCGGCGCACGCCCTCGTTAACCATTTCTTCCACCGTCAACTCGGCATCCCACTGCACTTGCATACCCACTTTAACAAAGGCCACGACGATGCCGGTATCTTGGCATAAAGGCCGCTTACCTTCGGCACACAGACGGGAATTGCTTAAAATTTGTGCAATGGCGTCTTTAGCGGCCGGCGACTGCTCGGCTTCATAAGCGCGGCCCAATGCTTGGATGTAATCCAGCGGATGGTAATAGGAGATGTACTGCAGGGCATCGGCTACGCTTAGAATGAAATCGTCTTGTTTTATGGTGGTCATGTTGGCTTTTACCCTGACTATACGCTGGCTTACCTAGCCGATTTGGCGTAGGCGATGCTGTTATTGATGTCTTTACGTAAGATTTTACCATTTTTGGTGCGCGGAAAATCCTTGGTCAAATACACGGTTTTTGGTGTTTTGTAGGCGGCCAAATGCTGCTTACCAAACGCCAACAACTCATCCGCCGTAACGCTGGCATCGGGCTGCAAGATCACGTAGGTGACCACCAATAATTTGTCTTTTTCCAGCTCTTCCCCGACCGCGGCGCAATCGGCTACCGCTGGGTGCGATTTGTACACGCGCTCTATTTCATACGGCGACACGCGGTAACCAAAGCTCTTAATGATGTCGTCTTTACGGCCCAAGAACCAGATATAGCCATCCTCGTCGTAACGCGCGTAATCGCCAGTAAAGAACCAACCGTCGTGTTTGTATTTAGCCGTTTCTTCGTCCAAATTCCAGTAGCGTAAAAATAATCCTGGGTCGCTATCGGGCACGCATATCATGCCTTCTTCACCGGTAGGCACGGCTTCCAGGGTGTCTGGGTTAAGCAACTTAATGGCATGGCCAGGCTGCGGGAAACCGGCTGAACCGGCGCGTATAGGCCGATAAACACTTTGACTCAGGTAATAGGAAAACTCACTCATGCCCACGGCTTCAAATATGTCCCGACCGAAACGGCCACGCCATTGTTGCAAGACCTCATCCGACAAATGCTCACCGGCACTCATGCAATGGCGCAAGCTAGGCACTTCGGCTTGTCCGGCAGTGGATTTTTGGATGATTTGCCGATAAATGGTCGGCACCCCAACAAAAATAGTGGCAGAGTGCTTGGCAATTAAGCGCGTCCATAAATCGGCATCGTTTTTACCTTCGTGCACAATCACGGTTTTGCCTAAATACAAGGGATCCATCAAACCTGTGCCCAATACATAGGTCCAGTTAAATTTACCCGAATGCATGATACGGTCTTGCGTTTGCTCAGAAAAATTAAACCAGTATTTGGCGGCAGGTTCACGGCCTATCAAGGCTCGGTGCGCGTGCAACACGCCTTTTGGGTAACCGGTGGTGCCTGAGGTATAAACCAAATAGGCTGGGTCATCGGCCGCCGTTGGGTGGTTGCCTTCGCATTGCGTAATGGCCGCCAATTGCAGACTCAAATCGCTCACATTGAGGCTGGCATGCGGCTGAATCTCACCAGCACCGGATAGAAACACCTGTTTTAAGTTAGGCAAATTCGACAAATGGTCTTGCAAAGCTGGCCAAGCCGCCTTGTCCGTGACCAACACAGTCGCGCCAGAATCTTTAGCTAAATAGGCCACTTCTTCGGCAGTCAGCAAGGTGGAGGTAGGCACAGAAATCGCACCACGCTTCATGGTACCCAGAAAAGCGATCGGGTAATCCAGGCTGTTAGGCAAGCGTATCAATACCCGATCACCCGCCGCCACGCCGCTGTTACGCAGCAACTGGGCAAACTGATCGGTGCGACTCGCCAATTCGGCAAAGGTCATTTGCGAGGTGCCTAGGGCATCGTCCTCCACTACCATGGCCACCGTCTGCGCGATCGGCGTATGCATATGCTTATCGGTGCAGGCGGCACCAATATTAAACTGTTTAGGCACGGCCCACTGCCAGACTGGAAATTCTTCAAATTTTTGCATGGTCTATCCTCTATCCGTTTTAGTGTTTTTGCACAAACAGCCTGTCCTTGGCTGCTAGCTATGTCTACAATATGGCGCCGTATGGCCAGTTTTGGCGTATCACTTGGGCTGGCAATAACTCCAGCACATGCAAGGCGAAATTTTTGTCTTCTGGGGTAATCGCTTGCAAGGCATGCGCACGCAACAAGGTCTGCAAGGCTTTACCAAACATAGGCGGATCCAACATTTCCCCTTCAAACTTAATCGCCCCACCGTGCAAGGCATCGGCCTCTATGGCGGCTTTCAGTATGCGTACTTTTTGGTTCACTTCGGTAGGCGATGGCGTGTACGCGGTTTTGCATAAATGGATGTGCCCAGGGTGTATCACTTGCTTACCGGTCAAGCCCATGGCCGCTTCTTGGCAAGCGTGTTTATAAACGATGCGCGACTCGTTATCGCCGTGCAAATCCAACCAGCGGCGCACATCGTGTGGCTCAAGAAATTTATCCGGCATGATGTTGCTGCCAATTAAGGTTTCCACCCCACCTATCACGCCTTTACCGGCAATACGCGCATCAAACATCAGATGGTTCATGTAGAACTGCAATTCTTCTATCCAGTTTTCCGGGGTGATGTGTATGCCCATGGCTTTAGAAAAGTCATGGATACCAAACACCACGTGCTTAACCGTGCTGTATTGCAACAATTCCGGGGCTATTTTTAGCGACTTAGGGTGTTCAATAATCGGCTGTATGGTGATGTTGGGGTTAATCTCTATCAAGAAATTAGATAAATCGCGCACTTCAGCCGCGCCGTAAGCTTCCCCTGCTTTCGCTAACATCACCACATCGATGTAGTCCGACATGTCTTTGACCAACTGCATGTCCAATTCGTATTCATCGGTACGGAAGGAGTTAGCGCGTATGGCGATGGTCACCTTTTGGTTTACTTTACGTAGCAAAGGCAGTTCTTGGCGCAATAAGTCACGGCTCATTTCTTTTTGCCGGCAACCGTCTTCCAAGTCAAAAATCAAGGTATGCGCTTGCGTGTGGTGCGCATGTTTGCGCATGCGCGCCGCCGCTTGCGTCAAATCCTCGTATATGCCCAGCGCCGGCGAGTATTTAACCGGCGGGTAATACAACTGTATGCCTGGCCAGCTCTCACCTAACATGGCACTGTTGCTATAGCATTTGATTTTGCTTGAGTTTGTCATAACCGTTCTTTCACTTATGTAATGATGTCTAACCTGGTTTTATGATGGCTAGCCTTCGTTTTGCTCACCTGCACTTAATTTAGCCAGTACGCTTTGCAGCGCCAAGCCGTCTAAGTTTTTTGCTTGCAAGGCCGACACCTTGCTTGTTGGCAACCTTAAGGTCACCACGTCTAAAAATTCGTTATCGGGCAAATCCAACAAGCCATCCAAAGCCACCAATTCGGCTGGCGTTAAGCCTGCTAAATAAGTCTCGGCAAAACGCTGCAAGACGATGTCCAATTCCAACAAACCGCGTCGGCAACGCCAGCTAAGGCGACGCACTTGTTCGTCTGTCATGTGGGGGCTGAGGGTCATGGTTGGCCTTATACCGCTTTAATCTCTATGTGTTTTTTAGCTTTGTTTTTATGCTCGCGGGCTTGCTCGAATTTCAAATCTTTAATTTTGGCGATGGCCGCATTAGGATTAAGTTTTTTAGGGCAAACCTCGACGCAATTCATGATGTTGTGGCAACGGTATAAGCGGTCTGGCTCTTCTAAATTATCCAAACGCTCATCCAAAGCTTGGTCACGGCTGTCCACCATAAAACGGTAAGCTTGCATCAAGCCGGCTGGACCCACGAATTTATCCGGGTTCCACCAGAAAGACGGGCAGGAGGTAGTGCAAGAGCCACACAAGATACACTCGTACAAACCGTCCAATTTCGCTCTGTCGGCCGGCGATTGCAAACGCTCGGTGGCTGGTGGCTCATCGTTATTCACCAAATAAGGCTTAACCGAATTGTAGTTTTCAAAAAACTGCGTCATGTCCACCACCAAATCGCGTATTACCGGCAAACCTGGCATAGGCCGCAATACCACCGGCTCCTCAAGATCCGCCAGTTTGGTGATGCACGCCAAGCCGTTTTTACCGTTAATGTTCATGCTATCCGAACCGCACACACCCTCACGGCAGGATTTACGCAAGCTTAAGCTGTCATCCATGTCCTTAATGCGCAGCAAGGCATCGAGCAGCATTTGATCGCTGTCTTCCAACACCACCTCGTAATCCTGCATATAGGGCTTTTTATCCACGTCCGGATTAAATCGATAAATTGAAAATTTCATTTTTTTCATCTCTGTCTAGGCTTAATTTATTGCAATACGCGCTTTAATAAACACGCGCTTTAGGCTCAAAGCTGGGCACGGTTTGCGGTTTCAAACGCACCGGTTTGTAGCTTAAGCGGTGACCCTCACGGTAATACAAGGAATGTGACAACCACTTTTCATCATCGCGCTGCATGAAATCCTCACGCGCATGGGCGCCACGGCTTTCGGTTCTGGCTTCGGCCGCGTGCATGGTGGCTAAAGCCACTTCCACTAAATTGTCCAACTCCAAGGCATCCACCCTGGCGGTATTGAATACTTGGCTCTTGTCCGTGATCACGGTGTTTTTAGCGCGCTCGGCCACTTTGTCGATTGCCACCACCCCAGCTTGCAATAAATCCGGGAAGCGGAACACGCCGCAATGGGTTTGCATGGTGTCGCGCAAGGCCGCACCCACTTCTTTCACCGTTTCACCTTGGGTTTGCGTATCCAAGCGATTAAGTCTAGCCAAGGTTTTATCAAAGGCGTCGCCAGCCAAGGGCTTATGGCTATTGTCTTTTTTCACTTCTTCAACCATTTTGTCACCAGCCGCACGGCCAAACACCACCAAATCCAATAAGGAATTTGAACCCAAGCGGTTGGCACCGTGCACGGAAACGCAAGCGCATTCACCCACCGCGTACAAACCGTTGACCACCGCTTGACCACCGCTGGCATCGGGGGCTATCACCTGCCCTTGTAAATTAGTCGGTATGCCACCCATCATGTAATGCGCCGTTGGCACAATGGGGATAGGATCTTTAACTGGATCGACATTGGCAAAGGTCTTCGCAATCTCGCGTATGCCAGGCAATTTGTCGTTAATCAAAGCTTCGCCTAAATGATCTAGTTTTAAGTAAACCGCGTCCTTGTGTTTACCGACGCCACGGCCGGCTTTAATTTCAGTAGCAATGGCACGGGAGACCACGTCACGGCTGGCTAAATCCTTGGCATTCGGCGCATAACGCTCCATAAAGCGCTCGCCTTCACTGTTCAATAAATAGCCGCCTTCGCCACGTACGCCTTCGGTAATTAACACGCCGGCATTCAGCACGCCGGTTGGGTGAAATTGCCAAAATTCCATGTCTTGCAAAGGGATGCCAGCACGGGCCGCCATGCCTAGGCCATCGCCGGTATTGATAAAGGCATTGGTGCTGGCTTTGAAAATGCGGCCGGCGCCACCGGTGGCCAACAGCGTGGCTTTAGCCCGTATGCAATGCACTTCGCCGGTTTCGATTTCCAAGGCCAATACACCCAGCACATCACCGTCTTTATCGCGCAACAAATCCAAGGCCAACCACTCCACAAAAAACTGGGTATTGGATTGGATATTGCGCTGATACAAGGTGTGCAACATGGCATGGCCGGTTCTATCGGCGACCGCACAGGTGCGGGAAATGGCCGCTTCTCCAAAATTTTGCGTCATGCCGCCAAACGGCCGTTGGAAGATCTTGCCATTTTCTAAGCGATCGAACGGCATACCAAAATGCTCTAACTCGTAGATGGCCGCCGCCGCGTTTTTACACATAAACTCGATGGCATCTTGGTCGCCCAAATAATCCGAACCTTTGATGGTGTCGTACATATGCCATAACCATTTATCATCCGCCACATTGCCCAGTGCCGCAGCAATGCCGCCTTGTGCCGCCACGGTATGCGAACGGGTAGGAAACACTTTAGATAAAACGGCTACTTTTAAACCGGATTGCGCCAACTGCAATGAGGCGCGTAAACCGGCGCCACCACCACCCACCACCAAGGCATCAAATACTTGCGTTGCAACTGCCATAAGCCATAAACCTTAAATAAAAAATAATCAACTAAGCCAACAATAGGTAACTTGCCCAAGCCAAATACAGCCATAGCAAGAGCACCAAGAGTTTCAATAAGACCGCACGCACAGTGTCATTGGGCACGTAATCTTTAAACACATCGCGTATGCCTAACCAAGCGTGCAGGCTTAAGGCAAACCAAAACAACAGCGTCGCCAAACGCCACCAGCCAGGCTGGAAAAACGCTAGCCAGCTTTGGTAATCGGTCGGTGCCAACCAGAAAAATCGCCCTACTGCTAACACGCTGTATATGGCCATGGCCAAGCCGGTTAGGCGTTGGGATAACCAGGCGCGCATGCCGGGGTAACGTTTCGTTAAGAGTTCAATCAACATAAGCTATACCCACAATGCAATGCTCACCACTAGCGTGGCAAACAAACCCAACAGCAACACCACTTTACTGGTGTAACGGGCTTTCATTAGCGTCGTCATCCAATGCACGTCCATCGCCAAGTGGCGAATCCCGGCAAAGAAATGGTGAAAAAATGCCCAAGCCAACCCCATCAGCAGCAGCTTAATGAAGGGGCTGTGCAGAAAGGCCAGGACGCCATCAAACTGACTGGCCGAACTTAATGACAATTGCAATAACAACAAAATGACCGGTAATAGCAAAAACAATACGCAGCCGGTGGCCCTATGCAAAATCGACACCAAGGCATTAATCGGCAAGCGTATGGTGAGCAAATTTAGGTTTTTAGGCCGATTTTTTTTAACTGGTCTAGAGGTCATGGTCAGCACTAGTTTTTAGCCTGTTGCAATCTAGCGGCATCCGCCACCGCACCGGACACGCGCGCTAATAAGCGTTTATCAAACGGTTTAGGAATGATGTAATCCTTACCAAAACTCAAGCTTGTTAAGTTGTAGGCCTGCAAGACATCCGCCGGCACCGGTTCGCGCGCCAAGGCAGCTAAAGCATGGGCCGCGGCTATTTGCATCTCGTCGGTAATTTGTTTGGCTTTGGCATCCAAAGCGCCACGGAATAAATACGGAAAGCACAAGGCATTGTTGACTTGATTAGGGAAATCCGAGCGGCCTGTCGCCATCAAGATATCATCACGCACGGCATGCGCCAGACTGGGTAAAATTTCAGGATCGGGATTAGCCAAGGCAAACACCACGGGTTTCGCCGCCATCCCTTTAAGCAAATCGGGTGATAAAGCATTGGCCGCTGACACCCCAATAAACACATCGGCACCCGGCATCACATCAGCCAGGGTTTTAGCGGCACTGGGCGCCACGGCCAAATGCCGGTTATTGTCGTGCAAATCAGGACGCGACGTATCCAACACGCCAGATTTATCCACCATGGTGATGTTGCTTGCACCCATCAGTTTAAGCAAGCGCGCACAAGAACAGCCCGCGGCACCCGCGCCTAAAAATACTATCTTTGCCTTAGCCAAGCTTTTACCTTGCAACTCCAAGGCGTTCGACAAGGCCGCAGCCACGATCACCGCTGTGCCGTGTTGATCATCATGAAATACCGGAATATCAAGACGCGCGCGCAATTCCTTTTCTATTCTGAAACAGTGCGGGGCAGCGATGTCTTCTAAATTGATACCACCAAAGGTAGGCGCGATGTTGACCACGGTTTCAATGAAGGCTTCCACACTAGGGGCATTCACCTCTATATCAAACACATCGATGCCGGCAAAATGCTTAAACAACACGGCTTTGCCTTCCATAACCGGCTTGCTGGCGAGCGGGCCCATATTACCTAAACCCAATACTGCCGTGCCATCAGTAATCACCGCCACCAAATTGCCTTTATTGGTATAACGGTAGGCGGTGGCCGGATCGCGGTTTATTTCGCGGACCGGTACGGCCACGCCTGGGGTGTATGCCAGCGACAAATCGTCTTGGCTAGCACACGGCTTGGATGACTCAACGGACAATTTTCCTGGTTTCGGAAACTCGTGGTAATCCAGCGCACGTTTTTTTAAATCATCCATCGTTTTTACCCTTTTTTAATATTCCACTCTTAGCCAAGTAACGCTTAGCATCGATTCAAGCATTATTCCAATTCGTTCATGTAATGGTGGTTGTCCGTCACGCACATGCCCAAGCGCCACTCCATGGGTTTATCCCCGTAAGTAAAAGACACGCGCTCTATGCTTAAAATAGGCTCGTTTTCTTTCAAGCCCAATGCCTGCGCCACCTCACCTTGAGCCCCAACGGCTTTCAAACGCTCTTCCGCACGCACCATGCGCACGCCAAATTCAGACTCGTACATGCTGTACATGGAGCCGTTGTTTTCTTCCACGCGGTTGCCGTTTAAGCCTTTGAATGGCGCAGCGGGCACGATAATGTGATCGAAGATCAGTGGCCGACCAGAGAAGGTGAGCAAACGCTTAATCTCTATAGTAGAAGCGCCAGCTTTCAAATCGAGGATTTGCCCCATGCGCACATCGGCTTTGCCTTTAACGCAGGAGATGAATTCGTTTTTTAATAATTCCTTTTGGCCATCGACTGAAGTTAAGCGTAAAAATCGCAGCTTCATGTTGTCTGCGCTGTGGGTGGCCACAAACGTGCCCTTGCCTTGACGGCGGATTAAAATATTTTCCGTGGCCAAAGCATCGATGGCTTTTCTTACCGTGCCTTGACTGACTTTATAACGACCAGCCAAATCAATCTCACTGGGGATCATGTCGCCAGGACGCCATTCCCCACCAATTAAACTTTGCGTTAACAAGACTTTAATCTGATCGTAAAGTGGCTTGTAACTTGGCGAATTGTAATGTTTATCTATCATGATTTTTGATCTCATCAAAATCGAATCACCTACAAAATCGGTCATTCATTAAGCACTAATTAGCAATGGCTCATTTATATCACGCTATTTTTTAATAGTCTAGCATTTTATATCTTATATAAGACATAAGATATATATTGACATTTTTTAATGAGACTCTATATAATCGATTCAGCTTGAAGAAAACCCATTACTTATAGGCCAGATAAAGGTAATCGAATGACTCAATATTTTCGCCCGCGCCGCTCCATGCTTTATGTGCCTGGCTGCAACACACACTATTTAGAGCGCGCCAGAACCTTACACGCAGACTCGGTAATACTGGATTTAGGTGACCCAGTCTTGGTGGAGTGCAAAGAAGAATCACGCGACAACGTTGTGCGCTTCGTCAACGAAGGCGGCTACGGCTCGCGTGAAGTGGTGGTGCGTGTCAACGACCTAATCTCGCAATGGGGGCCAAACGACATTAAAGCCGTGGCTAAAACCAAAATCGATGCGGTGTTGTTTCCTAATATAGAATCCAAAGAGGATGTCTTGACCGCCCTATCGCTATTGGATGCGGCAGGTGGCAGCCACCTACCCATCATGGTCATGATAGAGAGCCCGATCGCCGTGCTGAACGCCAAAGAAATTGCCAGCGCGTCGGATCGCATCGTCTGTATGGTGATGGCTACTTCAGACTTAATTTCCCAATTGCACGCGCGCGTAACGCACGAACGTTCCGCCATACTCACCTCCTTATCACTGGTGATCTTAGCTGCCCGCGCTTACGGCCACGCAGTAGTGGATGGCATCACCAGCGACTTTAAAAACATGCATTCGTTTGAATACGCTTGCCGCTTAGGCCGCGACATGGGTTTTGACGGCAAATCGCTGGTGCACCCAGCGCAATTGGCTTACAGCAACGACGCTTACACGCCGCAAGCCAGCGAAGTTAAAAATGCCAGAGAAATCATCGCCGCCTTAAAAGCAGCCAATGAAATGGGTAAAGGCACGGTCGTGGTTAATGACAAATTGGTCGAACGTCACCACGTGCGCGCCGCCGAACGCTTACTTAAACTAAGCGAAATGATCAGCACCTTGGAAGAAAACCATGTCTAATACGACACACAGCAGCAAAATCAATGCCGGTAACTTCTTTGAGGACTTCAAACTCAATCAAGTCATCGTGCATGCCACGCCGCGCACCGTGGGTGCCGGCGAAGCCGCCTTGTACATAGCCTTAACGGGCGCCAGACAAGCCTTGCATTCAGCCGACACGCTGGCCCAATCGCTAGGCTACCCAGCGCGCCCCTTGGACGACATGCTGGCTTTTCACATTGCCTTTGGCAAAACCGTGCCTGACATCTCAGTGAATGCCGTGGCCAACCTAGGTTATGCCGAGGTGCAGTTTTTGCATCCGGTCTACGCAGGCGACACGCTAAGCACCAGCTCAACCGTCATAGGCTTGAAACAAAACTCCAACGGTAAATCCGGTGTGGTTTATGTGCGCTCGGTCTCCACCAACCAATTGCAACAAACCGTATTCTCATGGGTACGCTGGGTGATGGTGCACAAAAAAGACCTCAATGCGCCCGCCCCAACCACGGTCATACCAAGCTTGGCCGACCATGTGGCCAGTGCCGACTTAGCTGTGCCAGCCTGCTTGGATGCTAGGAAATTCAATACCGCCCACACCGGCGGCGCCTACCTATGGGACGACTACACAGTGGGCGAGCGCATCAACCACCCGGCCGGCATGACCATCAGCGACACCGACCATACCTTGGCAACCAAACTCTATCAAAACAATGCGCGTTTGCATTTTGATGAATTGATGATGAAACCCAGCGCATTTGGTCGTCGCCTAATGTACGGCGGGCATGTGATATCGGTATGCCGCGCCCTGTCGCACGACGGTTTAGAAAACGCCTTGTCCGTGCTTGCCATCAACGCTGGCACACACTGCAACCCAAGCTTTGGCGATGACACCATCTACACTTGGACGGAAGTGTTGGACAAACACAGCCTGCCCAATCGCAGCGACGTGGGCGCCTTGCGCTTGCGCATGGTTGGCCTAAAAAATACGCCGGCCGACGCTTTAGCCAGCACCCACATCATGGACGGTGAGAAAAAAACCTACCACCCCAATGTGGTGCTAGACCTCGACTACACCGTGCTTATGCCCCGTAAACCAGCTTAATTTTGCCCTAGGATTATTAACATGCAGCCATCAACCTTAGTACACCCTAACGACGCCTTGTTTAGTGGAGAGAAATCCTTTCCCATCATCCCGTCATGCGAGCATTTTGCCGGTAGTGAGAAATTAATCCTAAAAGCACTGGCCATGCAAGACAGCATAGGCCCAGTGTTTGACATCACTTGCGATTGCGAAGACGGCGCACAAGCTGGCCAAGAACGCGATCACGCGGCCATGATAGTGCGCGTGTTAAACAGCGCTGAGAATAAACACAAAATGGCCGGCGCCCGCATACACGATTACACCCACCCTGCTTGGAAACAAGACATAGACATCTTGGTTGCTGGGGCTGGGCAGGTCTTAAGCTACATCACCATCCCTAAATGCACCAGCCATGCGCAAGCCAGCGAAATGATTGCTTACATCCAAAAAGTGGCGACGTTTAACGGCATACAACGCGAAATACCGGTGCACATCTTGGTGGAAACGCACGGCGCTTTAAAAGCCGTGCACGAAATCGCCAGCTTGCCGTGGTTGCAAGTACTGGATTTCGGCTTGATGGATTTTGTTAGTGGCCACCATGGCGCCATTCCGGCCTCAGCCATGCGTAGCCCTGGCCAATTTGACCACCGCTTATTGGCCCGCGCCAAAGCCGAATTGGTAGCGGCCGCTTTAGCCAACGGCGTAGTGCCTGCGCACAACGTGACCTTGGATTTAAAAAACGTAGAAACCACCCACAGCGACGCCTCACGCGCACGCCATGAATTTGGCTTTTTACGCATGTGGAGCATCTACCCCACGCAAATCGAAGCCATCGTCAGCGCCATGAAACCTAACTTTGACGAAGTGCAAGACGGTGCCAACATTTTACTGGCCGCACAAAAAGCCGACTGGGGACCAATTCAATACGACGGCGAGCTGCATGACAGAGCAACCTACCGCTATTTCTGGGAAATTTTACAAAAAGCCAAACTTACTAAAGTGGCGATACCGGCCGAAGCCCAAGCCGCATTTTTCAGTTAATTTTATTTAACCTTAGACCTTTAGGTAAACACCATGACACAAGCCGCAACTGCAGGCGCACGCTTTCGTGCCGCCCTTAAAGCCGAAAAACCTTTACAAATCATAGGCGCAATTAACGCCTACCACGCCATGCTGGCCACGCAAACCGGCTTCAAGGCCTTGTATTTGTCTGGCGGCGGCGTGGCGGCTGGCTCATTGGGCTTGCCTGACTTGGGCATCTCTACTTTAGAAGACGTACTCATCGATGTGCGCCGCATTACCGATGCGGTTGACACGCCTTTATTGGTCGACATCGATACCGGCTGGGGCGGCGCCTTCAACATCGCGCGCAGCGTTAAAAGCATAGCCAAAGCTGGCGCAGCGGCCGTGCATATCGAAGACCAAGTCAGCGCCAAACGCTGCGGTCACAGACCGAATAAAGCCATTGTTAGCCTAGAAGAAATGGTGGACCGGGTGAAAGCCGCGGTGGACGCCAAGCCTTACGACGACTTTGTCATCATGGCCAGAACCGATGCACTGGCAGTTGAAGGCTTGCAATCGGCCATAGACCGAGCATGCGCTTGCGTAGAGGCCGGTGCTGACATGATATTCCCAGAAGCGATGACCGAACTGGGCATGTATAAACAATTTGCCGCCGCCGTTAAAGTGCCGGTGCTGGCCAACATCACTGAATTTGGCAGCACGCCTTTATTCACCGTGGATGAATTGCGTGGCGCCGATGTCAGCATGGTGCTCTACCCCTTGTCGGCGTTCCGTGCCATGAACCAAGCAGCACTGACCGTCTACCAAGCTATGCGCAAAGACGGCACACAACAAAATGTCATCGGCTTAATGCAAAGCCGCGCTGACCTCTACGAGCATTTAGGCTACCACGCCTTTGAACAAAAATTGGATGCCTTATTTAAAGGAGAAAAGTAGTCATGCAAGCAACGACGACATCCCCAGCAGCAGAAGCCCCGAAAAAGAAAAAAGGCGTGGCCTTAGCCGGCGTGACCGCTGGTAACACCGCAATTTGTACAGTAGGCCACACCGGCAATGACTTGCATTACCGTGGCTACGACATCCTAGAATTGGCCAAATACGCCAGCTTTGAAGAAGTGGCCTATTTGCTTATACACGGCGAATTACCCAACAAAACACAACTGGCCGGCTACCATGCCAAGCTGAAAAAACTGCGAGACCTTCCTGCCGCACTTAAAACCGTGCTGGAACAAATTCCTAAAAACACCCACCCCATGGACGTGATGCGCACCGGCTGCGCCATGCTGGGCACCTTGCAACCAGAAGCGGCTGACCGCAACACCGAAGCCGCGCAAGATTTAGGTGACCGATTAATCGCCTGCTTTGGCTCTATCTTGCTGTATTGGTACCACTTTAGCCACAACGGCAAACGCGTGGAAGTAAACACCGACGACGACAGCATTGCCGCGCACTTCTTACACGTGCTGCACGGCAAAGCCCCTAGCCAACTGCACATAGATGCCATGAACACCTCCTTGGTGTTGTATGCCGAACACGAATTTAACGCCTCCACCTTCACTGGCCGCGTGATTGCCGGCACTTTGTCGGATATGTATTCCTGCATTACCGGTGCCATAGGCGCTTTGCGTGGCGCCAAGCACGGCGGCGCCAATGAAGCCGCCATGGAAATTATCGAGCGTTATAAAACGCCGGACGAAGCGGAAGCAGACATCTTGGCGCGCATGGCACGCAAAGAAATCATCATCGGCTTTGGTCATCCGGTGTACACCATCGCCGACCCACGCAACGAATCGATTAAAGAAGTCAGCCGCAAATTGTGTGCCGATGCCGGCGACATGACTTTGTTTGACATCTCTGCCCGCATAGAAAGCGTGATGTGGCGCGAGAAAAAAATGTTCCCTAACTTGGATTGGTACAGCGCGTCCAGCTACCACATGATGGGCATACCGACCGGCATGTTCACCCCGATATTCGTTATTTCTCGTACCACAGGCTGGGTAGCGCACGTCATTGAACAGCGCATAGACAACAAAATCATACGCCCGAATGCCGAATACATAGGCCCGGATAACCGGAATTACCTGCCACTGGAAAAAAGGTAAACCCACGGATTTTGAGTACCGTGCAACAAAGAGATTTGCTTAAAAATTAATTAATAAAGGTAATAAATCATGTCAGCTCACATTTCAAATGTACGCCCCGCCCCCGACCAAGTGATCGTGGATATCGCCAACTACGTGGCGGATTTCAAGATCGAATCCAGCGAAGCCTACGACACCGCTCGCAACTGCTTAATGGACACATTGGGTTGCGGCTTTGAAGCCTTGGATTACCCGGCTTGCACAAAATTATTAGGCCCAGTGATTGCCGGCACCGTGGTGCCCAATGGCGCAAAAGTGCCAGGCACCGCCTATCAATTGGATCCCATTTTAGCTGCCTTCAATATAGGCGCCATGATACGTTGGTTGGATTTTAACGATACTTGGCTGGCCGCAGAATGGGGCCACCCATCGGATAACTTGGGCGGCATCTTAGCCACTGCCGATTACTTGTCGCGTAAAAATGTGGCCGAAGGTAAAGCCCCGCTGACCATAAAAGACGTGCTCACGGCCATGATTAAAGCGCATGAAATTCAAGGCGTATTGGCACTGGAAAACAGCTTCAACCGCGTTGGTTTAGACCACGTTATCTTGGTCAAAATCGCTTCCACCGCGGTCGTCACCAAATTGCTAGGCGGCAACAAAGAAGACATCATTAACGCCGTATCCAACGCCTTTGTGGATGGCCAAAGCCTACGCACCTACCGCCATTCACCTAACACCGGCTCACGCAAATCCTGGGCGGCCGGCGATGCCACCAGCCGTGCGGTGCGTTTGGCTTGGATGACCATGCAAGGTGAAATGGGCTACCCATCCGCATTGACTGCAAAAACTTGGGGCTTTTACGACGTGCTATTTAAAGGCAATGCCTTTAAATTTCAACGCAGCTACGGCTCTTATGTGATGGAGCAAGTGCTCTTCAAAATCTCATTCCCGGCCGAGTTCCACGCGCAAACTGCGGTGGAATGTGCGATTCAACTGCACGCGCAAGTGGGCAGCAAAGTGCAAACCATGGAACAAATTGCGCAAATCGACAAAATCATCATCACCACCCACGAATCCGCGATCCGCATCATCGATAAAACTGGCCCACTAGACAACCCAGCCGACCGTGACCACTGCATACAATACATGGCCACCATAGGCTTGTTAAAAGGCAATCTAACTGCGCAAGATTACGAAGACGCAGCGGCGGCAGACCCAAGGATAGACGCCATACGCGCCAAAATGACCTGCGTGGAAAAAGCCCAGTACACCACCGATTACCATGACCCAGAAAAACGCTCTATCGCTAACGCCATACAAGTGTTTTTCAAAGACGGCAGCAGCTCAGAAAACATCGCCGTGGAATACCCAATCGGTCACCGTCGTCGTCGTGGTCAAGGCATCCCAGAATTGGTGAAAAAATTCAAAGTGAATTTAGCCCGTCGCTTCGATGCCAAAAAACAAGCCGACATCTTGGCCTTGTGCTTGGATCAAGCGAAACTAGAAGCCACCCCAGTCAACCAGTTTGTGGACATGCTAGCTGGCTAATTATTGATAGAAAGCTAGAAAATAAAGGCCTGCTTATTGCAGGCCTTTCTGTTTTTGCGAGCCTATTTAGCCATAGCCCCTAAGGCTAAATAGTTAAGATTAGGCGAATTTAAAAACCGAACATTTCATCGGAATTTAATGAAGAAGATCATGTTAGGATGCCGTCCAACGGTAGGGTTAATTCACATTAATCAAATCAGCAAAATCTAAGGGATGGTATATGAAAAATTTAAAACGATTTTCGATAAGTGCAATTTTCTTTCTAGTAGCGTACCTAGCACTTGGGACATCAACTGCCATGGCAGTGCCGGTATATGGGCATGGCAATTTAACCTGCTATGACAGCATAACTTATCAGTCGTATCCATTATCCGATTGTGCAGGTGGTGGCAGCACAACGGCCACTACGGCTGCTGCAATAACCTTGCAAGCAACGACCACCCCTGCGCCTGCTGCGCCGGTTGTCAAAAGTGATACAGTATCGCATTGTACAGGGAGTTGGATTGATGTAACTTGCGTCTACACCACAACCACCACGACCACATACGAAGATGGGAGAGTGGAAACGAGCACTACGCAATGTGAAGACCATGACTCGGTTTTAAGTCCTATCACAAGTACTTGCGGTGTAAGCCCTGCGGAGGGAAATTTAACGGTACAGAACCTAGGCACTAATGTTAGCTACACAGAAACCAAGATAGCCAGCGATTCTTCATTGCTAGGCTCAGAACAAAAAATGCGTACGGTAGGGATTGTACTTAATTACAGCAGAGACCTTGGCGACTGGAGTTATTCCATTGCCCTTCCCGTTCGCCGAACTGACAACAACAACGCCTATTCAGCCCTGGACAACACGCAAATAGGCTTGGTGCTTTCCCCAACATACCACCTTTTCCTAGAACAAGTGCATGGCTTAACGGTTGATCTTGGCGGTGTGCTCGGTTATACCCACACCCGATTTTCCGATGTGAGTGCAGTGCGCGCCAGTCCTTACAATCTCACGGACTTTTCAAATCTCGATACCAGCTTTGCTGGTTTAAACGCCAGCCTAGCAAAACAACTTTCTTCAAAAGCACGGCTAAATCTTAGCGTGAATGCCATGACTTACAACAACGATGGCGGGGTATCCATGGGTAACAGTGGCTCCATTTTAAATGGCACGGTAGGACTAAATTTCCTACTCACGAATAAGGTAACGGCAGGGGCTAAATTCAACCTGATTCGACTTCATCAGAATAGTTTTGATGCCAGCTCAAGCTACAATTCCGTAGGTGCGAATCTACGCTACGCCGTCAGTCGCCGCTCTTCACTAACAGGCAGCTTCGACACCATGATAGGGTCTGAGAATTTAGAAACAAAAACCTTTATGTTGAATTATCAATTAGAAATGTAAGCATGGCGTTTTTGAGGTTTTCAATGGCCGCCATTAGCGCGGCCATATTTTTTTGCCATGCCGCATGGGCAGACAGCCCAGCGCAGCATCCAGGCTATCTTTTTCCAGATACCACTATTGCCCTGCAAGATGGCGACATCATCCTTACGGACACAACAACGCTCTCGTCCGCATTAATTCGCGAACTGGGCAGTCCGCTGGGGAAGTATTCCCACGCGACTGTGTATATTGACTTTCCGGATGGGACAGCAAAACTGGTCGGCTTCAGTGACCACGGTATAAAAGTGAGTGACCCTAAGGATTTTCTAAACAGCAGTTACCGACTGGCCCTCATCAGACCTGTGGGCACGCCCGCTAAGGGCGCATTGGCAGAGGCCTTTGAGCAGCTTTCCGCTAGACCCTTGGTGTTTGATTTTGATATGAAATGGCCTAGCCTTGAGAGCAATAAAACCTACTGCGTTGGATTTATTTCGCAATTATTCAGAATGGCTGGGCTGCCTGAGAGTCATTCATTGCAAACAGCCATGGAAGCAAAAAAAGTGTTTTGGGACGACTGGGTACTGCAACAGCTAGGATTTTCTTTGAGCGACATTGTGTCCCCCAATGCAATTTTGACCGATACCCACTTCAAACTGTTGAGCGAATATCAAACCAAATCGAGGCAGAAAGCCAGCCAGTATTGGATTTCTGAAACCACCTTTCACGCTATCATGAATTACATCCAACAGGATCAACTTAAGATCTCACCACCCAAGCTTGGCTCTAGCTTGGCATTGAGATTATCCAAGATGGGATTGATTGGTGAGATGGATTTACTCAATATGCCAGAACAGCGACTTAAGATATTTGCTCCGCTATACGAATACGCAAAGATCGTCGAAGCGCGTGTGAATCACCTCATGTTTATTCATGAGGATCAATCATGGGATGAAGCTTCAATACGCGCTTTAACCAAGTCCGTTGCCGATTATTACCGTGACAATTATTTTGTATCACAACAAGTAAAATGAGCATCCTGGCTAGAGTTACGCTGCTTCTCGTAACGCTATTTTGTGCATTGCAGGCTCAAGCCGAGATGACTTCATGCAGTGAAAAATCTGCGCAAATCCATTTGGACAACACCTACCATCGCTTACAGGATTTGTACGGCATCCCTCCGATTACACCACCGCAGATCGTTGTTCACCGCGAAAAAATTAAATTGTCGGACAGCGATAAAACGGATATTTTTGGCTACTACGATCACAAGACCAAGGTCTTGCATGTCAGCTGCAAAGCCGGCAATGAAAACTCTCTGGAAGTCTCCGTGGGCCATGAAGCCACTCACTA
Source organism: uncultured Methylotenera sp. (assembly GCA_964400215.1). Taxonomy (GTDB): domain Bacteria; phylum Pseudomonadota; class Gammaproteobacteria; order Burkholderiales; family Methylophilaceae; genus Methylotenera. The sequence continues at coordinate 736,735 of CAYNSY010000001.1, forward strand.
TTACTTAACTCAAGCGTTTGGCCCATTGCCGCTGTGGCTAAACGAAGGCTTAGCTACTTACATGGAAGTGGGCAACACCTTAGAGGATGGCACGGCATATAAAATAAACAAACCGCGATTAAAAGAATTTAACGGGCTTTTGAAGCATGGTCGAGTGCCTTCCTTGGTCGATATACTGACGCAAAATCCTTACTCAAGTAATCCGTCACTTTACTACGCCACTTATTGGGCACTTGTTTTTTCCTTGATGCATCACCCTGATAGCGATGTTCAAGAACAAAGGCGAGGTTTATTGCTGGACTTACTGCATGACCGAGATCACAAGCTAGAAACGCTGAATAATCGACTGATACACGGATTGGTGAAAGATGACATAAGCACGTTGGCTGACTGGGAACTGCACTGGCGACGCCAGATATGGGATTTGAATTAAGCTTATGTAAGATCCCTCTATACAAGCCAGCCGCGTAGACCTTTCATGGCCTTTGAACCATTCCCCATATGTGGCGGTTTATGATACTGTTCAGAAAAACATCAAAATGTTCAGTTTTTCCAAAAATAGCCGAGTCATTTTTTGATTATCAAACTTAAAAAATCCGAATGCCACACAAAAAACTCTTACCTAAAATAAAGAAGACCAATCAGCCTCGCGCGGAAGTGACGGTTGATACTATTTTGGAATCGGCGGATGTCATTTTTAGTACTGGCAACCACAAGAGCATCAATGCACGCAACCTTGCAACAAAATCAGGTTTCGCCATCGGAACGATCTACTACTACTTAAAAAAAGCAGAAGATGCTTTTATCTTGATGATAATCAAAAGGCGAGAAAAACAGTTTCATCAATTGGTTGAATTAATCGACCAGTTTCCGCAAGATAAACCATTAAGAAGTTTATTGGAGCTGATGATAGATTCAAGCTTCAAAGAATACAATCGCATGAATCACAGGTCATTCTTTTTGATATTTAAAATGATACTAAAATATTCAAAAAACCCCTTAGCTTTTGATAATGCTTTATCACTTTTAGTCGACCCACTCATTGCTGCACGAAGCAGAAACATAACCGGGACATTCCGGTCAATTGAACCCGACGATTTGCTGATGCTACTAAAAACCTGCTTCGCCATGGTAAGGCGTCCATTTCTAGAGCAAGTCCCTATCGCTGGCACGCAAAAACATCGAGACTTAACGATAGACACGATGGAGCGCCTATTAGGAAATTGGACAAAGTAATGAGCAAAAGTCTAAAGGCAATTGCTTGCATTAAAGCATTTCGTGGCAGCATGGCTTTTGCTGTTGGTGCCAGCATTTTTTCCATACCTCAAAATTCAGCTTTACTCCCATGGTCAGATTATCTGGCGCCTGGACGCTTACGATCCTATCCCGTAATTGAAACACTCATAAAATGGGCAGGCAGTCTTTCTAAAGAACAATTATTCGCTATGGGTTTATTAGCGTTGGCTTTGGGGATGTTACGCTGGACTGAAGCCGTTGGCATTTGGGCTAACAAAAGCTGGGGGCATTGGCTTGCCATCTCAACTGGGGCTGTTTACATTCCATTTGAGATTAACCAGCTATATTATAATTTTGCTTGGGCGATGCTGTGCATACTCTTCATAAATATGCTAATCGTGGCTTATTTGCTGATCATCCTAAAAAGGGCATCTCGCTAAGGCAATATACTTAACTTAATTCATTGACTTGTTTAAGTACATTGCCTTGACCTAACTGTCCCAATATGCCGGCTAATTTGAGCTTTTTAAGTATATTGGGGCGCACTTCACTGAATACGAGTCGGGTCTTGTGACGCTTGCATGTATCAAGCAAATCCCACAGTGCTTGGATACCTGTTGCGTCTATGAATGGGACTAAGCGAAATCTCAACACTAGGATTTCAGCATGCCCGTGCACATCTTCTAATGCGTTTTCTAAATGCTGTGCCGCCCCAAAAAAGAAAGGCCCTTCCATCGTAAAAACGACCGTGTTCTTAGGTAGTTTAAAGTCGGCACTTCCATTATCGGCTTTCAACTCTTCTTGTTGCTGCTGTTCAATTACGAATGTCTCAGACATTCGTTTAATAAAGAGCAAACAGGCCAGTAGCACACCAATGTTTACCGCGATGACCAAATCACCAAACACCGTTAGTAAAAATGTAATGAACAAGACTATAACGTCCGACCTAGGCGCAGTTCCCACCATATGAGAAAAACGATGCAATTCACTCATGTTGTAAGCCACAACAAAAAGAATGGCTGATAACGCACATAATGGAATATGAGCGGCTAATGGCGCTAACACCAATATAATCACTATCAGGGTTAATGCATGAACGATACCGGCTAAAGGACTTGTACCACCATTACGGATATTAGTGGCTGTTCTTGCAATCGCACCCGTTGCGGCAAAGCCACCGAATAAAGGTGAGAAAATATTAGCAATGCCCTGACCTATCAATTCTTGATTAGGATTGTGTTTACTGCCTGACATTCCATCTGCGACTACTGCGGATAGCAAAGACTCAATCGAGCCTAAAAGTGCAATGGTAAACGCAGGGCCAATTAACTGTAGCACCTGCGAGAATGTGACTGAAGGGATTTTAAAGCTTGGTAAGGATTGTGGAATGCCGCCAAAGGCACTGCCAATTGTAGCAACCCCGTCAAAATCAAAGTACCACTGCACCGTAGTTGCAAACACCATTGCCACTAAAGGTGATGGAATGCGTTTAAAGATACGCGGGGAAACGATCAAGATTAGCAGTGTTAGCAAACCTATCGTCGTCGTTTGTGTATGTAATCCAGGAAAGGCCTGCACCAAAGCCCAGAATTTTTGGTGAAAATGCTCAGCATCGACCATTGGCGATAAGCCAAAAAAACCTTCCCATTGCCCTACCCAAATAATCACGCCTATACCACTCGTAAATCCAACGATAACAGGGTCTGGAATGAATTTTATGACAGCACCTAAACGAGTCAACCCCATCGCCATGATCATAAATCCCGCCATCAATGTGGCAATTTGCAGGCCGTCCATTCCATATTTAGACGTAATGCCTGCAAGAATGACAATAAAGGCTCCAGTAGGCCCAGCAATTTGTAATCGGCTTCCACCAAAGAGTGACGTTAAGGTGCCAGCCACTATTGCCGTATAAATACCCTGCTCAGGTTTGGCGCCTGATGCTATAGCAAAAGCCATGGCTAAAGGAAGCGCCACAATTCCAACCACCACCCCTGCTAGGACATTATTAAACCAATGCTTTCTAGTTAGCAGTCCAGCGCGATTAGCTTCAAGAATTGCAATCATTATGAATCAATAGATTTGAGGTTGACGATTGATTATATTAACATCAATCAGATACGCTTAACTCGATGACAATGGCTGTTGTAATCACATCAATAAACTATGAAGAAAAAGATCTCAAAAAACAAAGTTGAAACTAACACCAGCAATTCAAACGGCCATTCCGCAATAAAGAAATTTGATATGAAATCATTTTGCGCTTGGGATGGCGATGTATTAGTCATCAATGTGCTTGGAACGCCCAGCGCAAAACAAGACGCTATTGGGAAGCCAAAAGGCAATCAACTTAAAATTAGCGTCACAGCCGCTCCTGTGGCCGGCAGAGCCACAGACCATATGGTTAAATTTCTAGCTGAAATATTTGGCGTATCCGCTAAAGACATAACCGTTGTATTCGGCAGAATGAATGTGAACAAGCAATTACGCATTCATGCTCCAAAAAACATACCCACTGTTATTGCAAAACAATTAGCTTAACTAGTTTTACACAACTACGGCCAAGCAATCCAGCTGAAAGTGTCTAGCAATCAAGCTGCCATCACCGTGCTGTTTTTAAGGTAAAATACTGCTTTATTTACGCTGTTTTATAAGGCTATACCATGTCTCTGACCACGCTCAACGCCCTTTCCCCTCTGGATGGCCGCTACCAAACTAAACTGGATGCGCTACGCCCTTACTTTAGTGAATATGCACTGATTAAACACCGCGCTTGGGTGGAAGTGGAATGGCTAAAAGCCTTAGCAGCCGCCAGTGAACTTAAAGAAATTGCGCCGTTTAGTCCAGCCACGATACAAGCATTGGATGCAGCGATTGCTAATTTTAGCGAAGCCGATGCGGCACAAGTTAAAACCATAGAAGCCCGCACCAACCACGATGTTAAGGCGCTGGAGTATTGGCTTAAAGACAAGTTTGAGTCCAACTCAGAAATCAAGCAAGCCAGTGAATTCATCCACTTTGCTTGCACCTCCGAAGACATCAACAACTTGTCGCATGGCTTGATGCTAAAAACCGCCCGCGATGCAGTGATGTTGCCTTATCTTAACAACTTAATGGCGCGCCTAAGAGAGCTGGCTACGCAATTGGCTGATCAGCCTATGTTGTCACGCACGCACGGCCAAACCGCTTCGCCTAGCACCATGGGCAAAGAACTGGCCAATGTGCTGTACCGCTTGCAGCGCCAAGAAAAACAATTAAAGAACAATGAAATTTTGGGCAAAATTAACGGCGCCGTGGGTAACTTTAATGCCCATCTAGCCGCTTACCCAGACTTCGATTGGGAACAATTTGCCGAGCGCTTCGTGCAGTCATTAGGCTTGACTTATAACCCCATGACCATACAAATTGAACCGCACGACTACATGGCCGAGCTGTACGATAACTTTGCCCGCATCAACACCATCTTGATCGATCTTAACCGCGACATTTGGGGCTACATCTCGGTCGGTTACTTCAAACAAAAAGTAAAAGCCGGCGAAATCGGTTCGTCCACCATGCCACATAAAGTGAATCCTATCGACTTTGAAAACTCCGAAGGCAATTTAGGCCTAGCCAATGCGCTGTTACGCCACATGGCAGAAAAGCTACCTATCTCACGCTGGCAGCGTGATTTGACCGATTCCACGGTATTGCGCAACATGGGCGTGGCGTTTGGTTACACCTTGCTGGCGTACGACGCGTGTTTACGCGGCTTGAATAAACTGGAAATCAACCCAGAAAAATTGGCACAGGATTTAGACGCTAGCTGGGAAGTTCTGGCTGAACCCATACAAACGGTGATGCGCCGCTATGGCATTGCCAACCCCTACGAACAACTCAAAGAATTAACCCGCGGTAAAGGCGGCATCAACAAAGCGTCCTTGCATGCCTTTATCCAAGACTTAGCGATACCCGCAGCCGCCAAACAAGACTTATTGGCCATGACGCCTGCCAGTTACATAGGCAAAGCCGTGGCATTAGCAAAACGCAGCTAGCATGGCCGACGTTTTAGTGCTGTATTATTCCCAAGGCGGCGCCGTACGAGACATGGCGCAGCTTGTTGCACGCGGTATCGAGAGCAATGGCAATATCAAAGCACGCATACGCACCGTGCCTAAGGTATCTAGCAATTGTGAAGCGACAGAACCGGACATTCCCACCAGCGGCGACCCTTATGTAGAGCTAAGCGATTTACAAGAATGCGTGGGCTTGGCAGTGGGCAGCCCCACCCGTTTTGGCAACATGGCGGCCGCCATGAAATACTTTTTAGACAGCACAGTTAGCAGCTGGTTAACAGGCGATTTAATTGGTAAGCCAGCCGCCGTGTTTACCAGTACCGGCTCCATGCACGGCGGCAACGAAGCTACCCTGCTGAGCATGATGCTACCTTTGATGCACCATGGCATGCTGATGGTCGGCATACCGTATTCAGAAGCCGAATTGTCCACCACACAAAGCGGTGGCACGCCCTACGGTGCAAGCCATGTGGCAGGCGCTAGCGATGACAAACCCATCACTACGGAAGAACGTAAACTCTGCTTGGCCTTAGGCAAACGCTTGGGCGAAATAGCCCTTAAACTGAGCGCCTAATGAGCCTAGCCAACGAGGCCCAGCAATTTTTGCGCACCACCCAAAGTGGCTTACTCTCCACCTTTTCGGCAAAGTTTCCTGGCTACCCCTATGGCTCAGTCACTCCTTTCGTTTTAGATCACAGTGGCCAACCGGTTATTTTGATCAGCACCCTTGCAGAACACACGCATAACATCATCGCCAACCCCAAACTGTCACTGCTGGTATTTGCTGGCGATCAAGATTTGCAAGCCAATGCCCGCCTAACCCTGATGGGACATGCAGAAAAAATAGATAAAAGCGATGCCCAGTTAAGCGCCCGCTATTTACGCTACCTAGCGAATGCCAGCAGCTATTTTTCCATGCACGATTTTAATTTTTACCGCATCGTGATAGCTCAAGCGCGTTACATTGCCGGCTTTGGCAAAATGGGCTGGCTGGACGGCGGCCTTATAAGCAATACCCATGACAATGCCGCACTGGCGGAACAAGAAACTGCCATCGTTGAGCACATGAACAAAGATCACCAACACAGCCTGATCGCTTACTGCTGGCACACACACGGCCTTAAAGCCGACAAAGCAAACTTGCTAGGCATCGATTGTGACGGCTTTGATGTATGTGCCGAAATGGCATCAGGCAAACCACAGCGCCTGCGTTTTAATTTTGACCAAGCCGTCAGCGACGCACATTCAGCAAGAGCGGCCTTCATTTCTTTAAGCAAAGTCGCCCAAGCATGATCAACACCCTAAGACTAGGCGCCAGCATCAGCCTGATAGCCCTAATAGCGCTGTGCCTGGCATGGGAAACTGTATTGGCGCCATTTAAACCCAATGGCTCGCTATTGATGCTTAAAACCCTGCCCTTGCTGCTGCCCTTGTTTGGCATTTTGCATGGCAAGCGCTATACCTACCAATGGGCCAGCCTATTTATTCTGTTTTACTTTATGGAAGGTGCGGTTAGGGCTTGGGCGGATGTGGGCTTGTCGGCGCAGCTGGCCTTAATGGAAGTGCTGTTAACGCTGGTGTTTTTTAGCTGTGCTATCTATTACGCCAAACTGACGCGCAACAAATAAACAAGGCCAGCTTTCAAGACCGGCTTTAAGGAAACAACTTGCCCGGATTGAGTATATTTTCCGGGTCAAAGGTCAACTTCAAGGCCTTCATCAAATTCATGGTGGTTTCGTCTATCTCACGCGGCACAAACGCCCGCTTGGCGATGCCCACACCGTGCTCGCCAGACAAGGTCCCTTGCAAGGACAACACCAAGCTGAACACCTCATCTAAACAGGCATAGGCGCGCTGCATCTCATCGGCATGGTCAGGGTTGACCAATAAATTAACGTGTATATTGCCGTTGCCGGCATGGCCAAAATTAACATTGGCAATTTGGTATTGCGCGGCCAGCTTTTCTAAGCCGGTCAACAATTCTGGCAAATGCGATACTGGCACTGCGATGTCTTCGTTGATTTTCTTAGGGGCGATGTCTTTGAGTAAGGGCGACAAGGCTTTACGCGCTGCCCACAAGGCTTTGGTGTCTTCTGCCGCTTTGGCTTCGATTAAGCCATCCACTTGGCAGGCGGCAATGATGGCCAAAGTGGCTTCAGCAATTTCTTGCTGGGCACCGTCAACCTCTATCATCAAATACGCCCGCGCATGGTCAGGCAATAAATTTTTATGGCGACCACGAATAAGATTAAGCGCACCGTTATCTAAAAATTCCAAGGCGCTGGGGGTGTAAGGTTGCGCCATGATGGCGGCAATCGCTTTAGCACAGCTGTAAGTATCGACAAATTCAGCCGTGATACCACCAGTGTATTTAGGCAAGGGCGTTAGTTTCAAGGTGGCTTCGACGATGACGGCCAGCGTACCTTCCGAGCCCACCAACAATCGGGTCAAATCGTAACCCACCACACCTTTGCTGGTATAACAACCGGTTTTAATGATCTCGCCCTTGCCGGTGACGGCCTTTAAACCCAATACATGGTCACGCGCCACGCCGTATTTCACTGCATGCGGCCCTGCCGCACAGGTGGCTAAGTTGCCGCCCACACTGCAATAGGCAGCGCTGGATGGGTCGGGTGGCCAAAAGAAGCCCACGCCTTTAATGGCATCCTGCAAATCTTGATTAAGCACGCCAGGCTCAATGGTGGCCATGCGGTTATCTGGATCGATGCTAAGTATCTTGTTCATGCGCTCTAAGGACAGGGCCACACCACCGGCTTCCGGCACACTACCACCGGCTGTGCCGGTGCCTCGGCCACGCGGCACCAATGGCACGGCATGGGCATTGCATAGCTTAACGACAGCTTGCACGTCCTCCACCGTCAATGGAAAAACCACGGCGATGGGGGCATGAAAAATACGGGAGTTGTCGTAAGCGTAGGCGTAACAATCGACTGGGTCGGTGTACAGCCTGTCTTTAGGGAAAAGTTGCGCTAATTTGACTAAGAAATCAGTGACGGCCATTAAACTCACTTATCTTTTTTTGATGTAGAGGTCAGTAATGGTACCCTCTTTCATCTCAGCCGCGAAGCAGACTGTTTCTGACAAGGTTGGGTGCGCATGTATGGTCAAGCCTAGGTCATGCGCGTCGGCGCCCATTTCTATGGCCAACACGGTTTCTGCTAACAGTTCACCGGCGTTCACACCGACTATGCCAGCACCGATCAAACGGTGGCTGGTTTTATCAAAAATCAATTTGGTGGTACCTTCCGTGCGGCCGATTGAAAGTGCGCGTCCGCTGGCAGCCCATGGGAATGAGGCTTTTTCGTAATCCAGACCTTGAGCTTTGGCTTCGGTTTCGGTCACGCCTGCCCAGGCAATTTCTGGGTCAGTGTAAGCCACCGATGGGATAGTCATGGCTTGGAATTCCACTTTGTGCCCAGCAATCACTTCCGCCGCCACTTTACCTTCGTGGGTGGCTTTGTGCGCCAACATAGGCTGGCCCACAATGTCGCCTATGGCAAAGATGTGCGGCACATTGGTGCGCATTTGCTTATCGACTGGGATAAAGCCCCACTCATTCACCGCCACACCGGCAGTTTCTGCCCCTATATTCTTACCGTTAGGTTTGCGACCAATAGACACCAGCACGCGGTCGTAGACTTGTGCGTCTTTAGGCGCTGCTTCGCCTTCAAAACTCACGTGTATGCCATCGGACTTGGCATCCATTTTTACCACTTTGGTCGACAGCATGATGCTTTCAAAGCGTTTTTCCATGCGTTTTTGTAAGGGTCTTACTAAATCACGGTCGCAACCTTGCACCAAACCATCGGTAAATTCAACAACGCTGACTTTTGAGCCCAAGGCATCGTACACCGTGCCCATTTCCAAGCCAATAATGCCGCCGCCAATAACCAGCATGCGTTTAGGCACATCGGCCAAGGCCAAAGCGCCGGTGGAATCCATGATACGACTGTCATCCGGTGCGCCTGGGAATTTAGTCGCTTGCGAGCCTGCGGCTATGATGGCGTAATCAAAACTCACCGTGGTCAGTTTACCGTCTGCGGCAGTCACAGCGATTTGATGGGGACCGGTAAATTTACCCAAGCCTTGCACCACAGTCACTTCGCGTTGCTTAGCCATAGACGCCAAGCCGCCGGTTAATTTACCCACGACATCGTTGGCCTTCCAATTGCGCAATTGCTCCAAATCTAATTTGGGGGCGCCAAAACTCACGCCATGATGGGCGGTTTCTTCCGCTTCGGTAATGACTTTAGCGGTGTGCAACAAAGCTTTTGATGGGATGCAGCCTACGTTTAAACAAACACCACCCAAGGTGGAATAGCGCTCAACCAACACGACTTTTTTACCCAAATCGGCCGCACGGAAAGCCGCCGTGTAACCGCCTGGGCCTGAGCCCAAGACCAAGACTTCGGCATGCAAATCGGAGGCAGGCACTGCTTTAGTGCTAGCAACTGCTGGAGTACTTATAGGCGTGTTTATATCGGCAACAGGAGCAGCGGCAGGGCTAGGCGCAGGAGCAACTGGTGCAGTCTCGGCTTTTGCTGCAACTGGGCTAGGTTTAGCTTCAGCGGCTAGGCTTTCCACTTGCATGAGCAAGCTGTCTTTAGCGACTTTGTCGCCCACCTTAACTGTAAGGCTTTTTACCGTGCCGGCCACCGGTGACGGAATATCCATGGAAGCTTTATCGGATTCAACCGTGATCAACGAGTCTTCTAGGGCCAGCACATCGCCGACTTTGACTAAGACATCGATCACATCCACGCTATCAAAATTACCGATGTCCGGTACCAATACGTCCACTAAATTGCTCATGCTTACCCTTAGATAAAACTTAAATTAACCACAGTATGCCTTGCTGTTATAGCAACAACCTACGCACGTCGCTCAACATCATGCGCATATGACTGGTAAAGCGTGCACCATCAGCACCATCGACCACGCGGTGATCGTAAGAAAGCGACATCGGCAGCATCAGCCTGGCTTCAAATGTTTTGCTTTTTGGGTCATAGACCGGCTGCATGCTAGAGCGTGATACGCCTAAAATCGCCACTTCAGGGCAGTTGATGATAGGCGTAAACATAGTCCCGCCTATGCCACCTAGGCTAGAAATGGTAAAGCAACCGCCTTGCATTTCTTCTACCTTTAATTTTCGTTCACGCGCTTTGGTCGATAAATCGGCTAAATCACGGGCGATTTCCAGCACGTCTTTTTGTTGCACGTCTTTCACTACCGGCACCACCAAACCATCTGGCGTATCGCAAGCGAAACCGATATTGAAATAATTTTTCAATATCAAGCTGTCGCCATCTGGCGAAAGTGAGGCATTAAAATTCGGGTAGGTTTTAAGCGCATTCACCGAAGCTTTAATCAAGAAAGCCAACATGGTGAGTTTCACGCCACGCTTTTCCGCATCGGCTTGCATGGACTTTCTGAAGTCTTCCAAATCGGTAATGTCTGCTTCATCAAATTGCGTGACATGCGGCGCCGTCACCCAATTGCGGTGCAAATTCGCGCCCGATAGTTTTTTAATCCGGGATAGCGGCTTGGTTTCAATCTCACCAAACTTACTAAAATCAATCACCGGCATGGCCAAGGTCGCTAGACTACCTAAGCCGGCACCCATATTTTCTGTACGCGGCTTAGCCAATTCAGCTTTCACATAGGCTTGCACGTCTTCTTGCAAAATGCGGTTTTTAGCGGCGCTGCCTTTAACAAAGGCCAAGTTAACGCCTAACTCGCGAGCAAATTTACGTACCGATGGACTGGCATGCGATAGCGTACCCGCATCCACCACTATGCTCTCACCGACCGGTGCTGGCTGGTGCGCAGGGACTATGGTTTTTGGCGGTTCAGGCGCAGGCCGAGTAGGCTCAGGAATAGCCACTTCTAATTTGGCTGGTGGCGGCGCACTGGGTTTAGCCGGTGCAGCCGCTGGCGCTGATGCCACTGCCTTGCCGCTAGCCTCAGCACTGACTTCCAGGGTAATGATTAAATGGCCTTGCGCTACTTTGTCACCGACCTTCATTTTAACGGACTGAACTACGCCAGCAAACGGCGATGGAATGTCCATGGAAGCCTTGTCAGACTCCACCGTAATCAGCGAGTCTTCTTTAGCCACGGTGTCACCGACTTTTACTAAAACGTCGATCACATCGACGCTGTCAAAATTGCCAATATCGGGGACCAGTATGTCTTGAATTGCCATGGGTGCGTGTCCTTAAACTGTCGTTGGGTTAGGCTTGTTAGCGTCTAACTTGTATTTTTTGATCGCTTCGCTTACCTTGGCGGCTGGCAACTCGCCTTCATCGGCCAAGGCTTTCAGCGCGGCCACAACGACATAGTTCCTGTCCACTTCAAAGAAGCTACGCAAGGCCTCGCGGCTATCTGAACGGCCGTAACCGTCTGTGCCCAAGGCGATGAATTTGCCCGGCACGAATGCGGCGATTTGCTCAGCAAACGATTTCATGTAGTCGGTTGAAGCGATGGTGGGTCCTTGCGCACCTTGCATCACTTCTGCCACGTAACTTAAGCGTTGTGGTTTTTCTGGATTGAGCCTATTCCAACGCTCTGCATCCAAGCCATCACGACGCAATTCGTTAAAGCTGGTGACACTCCAAACGTCTGCAGAGACGCCCCAATCTTTTTCCAGCATATCAGCCGCCGCAATTACTTCACGCAAGATCACGCCACTGCCCATCAATTGGACTTTTTCGCCCTTCGCTTTGGATTTACTAAAGTTGTATATGCCTTTAAGTATGCCGGCCTCTGCCCCTTTTGGCATATCCGGATGGGTGTAATTTTCATTCATCAAGGTGATGTAGTAGTACACGTCCTCTTGATTTTGCACCATGCGACGCATGCCTTCTTGAATAATCACGGCCAATTCATAGGCAAACGTAGGGTCGTAAGATAAGCAATTAGGGATGGTGGCAGACATTAAATGGCTGTGACCATCTTCGTGTTGCAAGCCTTCGCCATTAAGCGTAGTGCGGCCTGCCGTAGCGCCCAACAAGAAGCCGCGCGCACGTGAATCGCCAGCCGCCCAAGCCAAATCGCCTATGCGTTGGAAGCCAAACATGGAATAGAAAATGTAGAACGGGATCATCTGCACACCGGACACACTGTAAGAGGTGGCAGCGGCTATCCAACTGGAGAACGAGCCGGCTTCGTTAATGCCCTCTTCCAAAATTTGACCGTCTTTGGATTCTTTGTAATACATCACTTGGTCAGAATCCATAGGCTCATACAACTGGCCTTGGCTGGCATAGATGCCCAATTGACGGAACATGCCCTCCATACCGAAAGTACGCGCTTCGTCTGGGACGATAGGCACGATGTATTTGCCTAGCTGCTTATCACGTACCAAGGTGGATAAAATCCGCACAAAAGCCATGGTGGTGGATATCTCACGCTCACCGGTGGAGACCAACATGTTGTCAAATGCTGACAACTCTGGCACGACCAAATCGTTACCTTTGCGACGACGAGCAGGCACGGAACCACCCATGGCTGCACGACGCTCAGCCATGTAGACCATTTCTGGGCTGTCGGCCGCTGGCTTGTAAAAACTCAAGCTTTCTACTTGCTCATCGGTGATAGGCAAATCAAAGCGATCCCTAAAGGCTTTAAGTGAGGTTAAATCCATGCTTTTTTGTTGGTGCGTGGTATTTTGACCTTCGCCGGCTTCGCCCATGCCATAACCTTTAACGGTTTTAGCTAGGATCACGGTAGGCTGACCTTTATGATTCACTGCCGCATGGTAGGCCGCATAGACTTTGTGCGGATCATGGCCGCCACGGTTTAAGCGCCAAATGTCTTGATCGCTCATGGCCGCCACCATTTCTTTCAACTCGGGGTATTTACCGAAGAAATGCTCGCGCGTGTAAGCGCCGCCTTTAGCCTTAAAGTTTTGGTATTCGCCGTCCACGCATTCTTCCATGCGCTTTTTCAACAAACCGTCTTTGTCCATGGCCAATAGCGGGTCCCAATAAGAACCCCAAATGACTTTCAATACATTCCAGCCTGAACCACGGAAATCCGATTCCAATTCTTGGATGATTTTGCCGTTACCGCGCACTGGGCCATCCAAACGCTGCAAATTACAGTTAATCACAAAGATTAAATTGTCTAATTTTTCACGGCTGGCTAGAGAAATCGCGCCCAAAGATTCTGGCTCATCCATTTCACCGTCACCGCAGAAGACCCAGACTTTGCGATCGCTGGTGTCGGCGATGCCACGGTCATGCAAATACTTGAGGAAACGCGCTTGGTAAATACCGGTAATTGGGCCCAAGCCCATGGACACGGTTGGGAATTGCCAGAAATCTGGCATTAACCAAGGGTGCGGGTAGCTAGGCAAGCCGTTGCCACCGACTTCTTGACGGAAGTTAGTCAACTGCTCTTCGCTGATGCGGCCTTCCAAAAAAGCACGGGCGTAAACGCCTGGTGAGGAGTGGCCTTGGAAATACACGCAATCGCCACCAAAGTTCTCATTAGCTGCACGGAAGAAATAGTTAAATGCGGTGTCATATAGCGTAGCCGCCGATTGAAAGCTGGCAATGTGCCCACCCACGCCCGGTGATTTCTCATTGGCACGTAGCACCGTCATAATTGCGTTCCAACGCACCAATGCACGTATGCGACGCTCCATTTCTGGATTGCCAGGCAAGCGTTGCTGCAAATGCGTAGGGATGGTATTAACGTAGGCGGTCGTCGCGTTATACGGTAAGTTACTACCAGAACGACGGGCTTTATCTATCATCGCCTCAAGCAAGAAATGCGCACGCTCGGTGCCTTCGTTATCGATAACTGCAGTCAGCGCATCCAACCACTCTTGCGTTTCTTGTGCATCCGTTTCAGTCAAACCTGTAGCGTGTTGATTTGTTGCCATGCGTGAGATATCTCCGTGTTGTGGTTGCTACGCGTATAATTTATACAATGCGAACGCAACTAAACGTGAATTAGAATGTTCTATTAAGAGCATTCGTGAATGTTCATTTAATCTAGGCAATAGTGTGGCTTTTTTAGCCTTTTTGGTCAAGTTAAACCGTAGCCTGAAAGGCTCAATTTTGTTAGATCTGCTAGGTTTGTCATACATCTTATACAAGAGTTAAGGGATTTTAAATGTCGGTAAAATTAATACAATGTGCAGATATATGCAGTGAAAATACGCTATCTTCTGAGAAACATATCCTTTTTATCATGAGCGATGAAATGCCAAGCGCACTGCCTTTTGCCAACAGTTTAGAGGCTAAACTAAAACGCATGGGCTGCGAATTTCAAGACCTAAACAAAACTCCTGTGGCCGTCGATTTAGCCAATAACAGCCTGGCAAGCTTTGTGCTATTGAGCGAAAAATTAAGTGTTTTTCAACGCCACAGCCTATTAAGCAAAGCCCTCAAACCCTTACTGGCTGAGCATGCCGAGGAATTGGCCATATGCGTGTTTGGTGCCAATAGCCAACGTGAGATTAATGCATGCGCCGCCTACTATGTTGCGTGCGCGAACACGACGGAAATGCCCAGCAAAAAATCCGAGAATAAATACAAGCCATTAACTAAAATCAGCATACATGGCTATAAAGCAGAACACGATTACGGTTACGTGAATGCTCGCGTTGCCGGCAACGCTTTATGCCGCCAATTGACCGTGACGCCGCCTAATGAATTGACCCCTACGCTATACCGTAAAAAAATTGCGGCATTAGCCAAAGACATGGCTTGGCAGCATGAAGAATACGACATGGCTACGCTTAAAAAAATGGGTGCGGGTGCATTTTATGCGGTGGGCCAAGGCAGCGATCCACAAGACGCCGCCATAGTGCACTTAAGCTACCAACCAAACAATGCAACCCAGCACTTTGCTCTAGTAGGCAAAGGCATCTGCTTTGACACCGGCGGCCATAACATCAAGCCGGCCAAATACATGCAAGGCATGCATGAAGACATGAACGGCTCTGCCGTGGCACTTGGCATACTATTAGCCGCCAGCCAACAGCAATTGCCAGTCAAGATAGATTGTTGGTTAGCCATCGCTCAAAATCACATAGGGCCATTAGCCTACAAGCAAAATGACGTAGTGACTGCTTTGAATGGTACTAGCATAGAAATCGTGCATACCGATGCCGAAGGTCGCATGGTGCTTGCCGACACACTGACCCTAGCCAGCCGTGAAAAACCCGATTTCATCATGGATTTTGCCACCTTAACCGGCAGCATGGTAGCTGCACTAGGTGACAGAATGAGTGGCGCCATCAGCAACCGCCCTGAATTAGCCTGCAAAGCTGTAGGCGCAGGCAATAAGGCGGGCGAACGCATACACGCATTCCCCTACGATGAAGATTACGAAAGCGACCTAGACAGTGATATCGCCGACATTAAGCAATGCACTTTAGAAAGCGGGCCGGATCACATCCATGCCGCACGCTTTCTGGGACGCTTTATAGAAAATGATGTGGCTTGGCTACACATAGATTTATCATCAGCCAACCGCAAAGGTGGCTTAGGAGCTATTCAGTCCGATACGAACGGCTTTGGTGTTGGATTTGGCCTAGAGATGATAAGAAGCTTAATCAACTGATTGGCTTAGACTAGCGCTACACGCAATTGATTGTCTCCCCAGCGGGCATAACGCCTGGCCCCTAAAGCTAAAAACCCCCACTATGTGTATAG
>CAYNSY010000002.1:0-280131 GCA_964400215.1 uncultured Methylotenera sp.
TTAAAACGTCGTGAGACAGTTTGGTCCCTATCTGCCGTGGGCGCTGGAAATTTGAAGGGACCTGCTCCTAGTACGAGAGGACCGGAGTGGACGTATCTCTGGTGGACCGGTTGTCACGCCAGTGGCATAGCCGGGTAGCTAAATACGGAAGAGATAAACGCTGAAAGCATCTAAGCGTGAAACTCGCCTTGAGATGAGATTTCCCTGGGGGTTTAACCCCCCTAAAGAGTCGTTCGAGACCAGGACGTTGATAGGACGGATGTGGAAGTGCAGTAATGCATTAAGCTGACCGTTACTAATTGCTCGTGAGGCTTGATCCTATAACCTTAAAACTTGAACCTGAATGCTCGTAAGTGCGATTTAGGTAAGAGCTAACAGGTGTTTTAAAAGTGACTTTGGTTTAAGAGTCTGTAATCAATAAACCCCATACTGCTTTACTTCTTCTGTTTGTTAAAAACTGCGTTAGATTGCCTTGAGGTAATTTAATGACGTTTAAGACGCTGATTCTATGAAAATAGGATTGAGCGCACAGCATATCTGCTTGTGCACCCACGTGAAAACTTGAGGGGCATGAGTGTTACCGGTTATGCTTGGCGGCCATAGCGGTTTGGACCCACCCCTTCCCATCTCGAACAGGGCCGTGAAACGAACCAGCGCCAATGATAGTATGCTTTTTGCATGCGAAAGTAGGTCACTGCCAAGCTATTTATACAGACTGCTCAACGCAGTCGGCTAAACCCCCTCTATACACATAGTGGGGGTTTTTAGCTTTAGGGGCCAGGCGTTATGCCCGCTGGGAAGCGCTAGCCTAAGCTAATCAATTGCAGTGAGTGGTTTCAATTCATTGAATTCATTGGTATAATGAATGCAGAATTTTTCGATGGGCTTTGTGCCCATTTTTTGTTTCTGCAACTTACGCATGCTTTTTAAGCTAAGTAACGGCTAAGTTGCGATAGTTAAGTGGTGTTTTAAGGGTGTAAAAATGCAAGATTTGCCTACATTGATAACGACTGCGGTTGAGCAACTCGGCTTTGAATTGGTCGATTTGGAGATGTCCAATCGTGGCAAGCTGTTGCGCGTTTTTATCGATAAGCTTAATCCTGTTGATACAAAAGACAGCGTCACCATAGACGATTGTAGCTTGGTGAGTAACCAATTGGGTAACCTGTTGGCGGTTGAAAACGACATTGATTACGATAGATTGGAAGTCTCTTCGCCCGGTATGGATCGCGTGTTGAAGACAGAAGCTAATTTTTTACGCTTCATCGGTGAGCGTGCCACGGTTAAATTGCGTGTGGCAGTGAGCGAAGTGCATGTAAATGCGAAAGATAACAAGCAAGAAACAGTAAGTAAAAAGAATTTTTTAGGCATACTGCGCGGCGTTGATGCTGGCCAGTTGCTGTTGGAATGCGATGGGGTGGTGCAAAAAATTGCCCTCAGTAATATAGAAAAATCGCGCCTGAGCCCGGTTTTTTAATGGCGATACAAGCAGGCTTTACTGCTTATAAGCGAAATAAATTTAATTTAATGAATGCAGATTACCTGCAAATTGACAGTTGGAGAGCAACATGAGTCGTGAAATTTTATTATTGGTTGATGCATTAGCGCATGAAAAAAACGTCACTAAAGAAGTGATATTTATCGCGCTTGAACTGGCCTTAGCTTCTGCCACCAAGAAAAAACACCATGATGATGCGGATGTGCGGGTGGAGATTGATAGGGAAACCGGTGAATACAAAACCTTTAGACGCTGGCAATACGTCGAATACGATTTGTTGGAAAACTCCAATTATCAAATCGATGAAGAAAGCGAGCATGCTAAAGGTTTAAATATAGGCGATTACTACGAAGAGCCTTTAGAAAACATTGAGTTTGGTCGCATTGGTGCGCAAGCAGCCAAGCAAGTGATCTTGCAAAAAGTCCGTGAAGCGGAACGCGAGCAAATTCTAGAAGACTTCTTAGCCCGCGATGAAAAGATGGTGACCGGCGTCATTAAACGCATGGAAAAAGGCAGTGCCATCATAGAGGTGGGTCGGATTGAATCGCTATTGCCGCGTGAGCAAATGATCCCTAAAGAGAACTTAAGGGTGGGTGATCGTGTGCGCGCCTATCTGTCACGCATAGAGCGTGGTGGCCGTGGTCCGCAATTGATTTTATCGCGCATCACGCCGGATTTCTTGGTGCGCTTGTTTGAATTAGAAGTGCCTGAAATTGAAGAAGGCTTATTGGAAATTCGTGCTGCAGCCCGTGACCCTGGTTTGCGTTCAAAAATTGCCGTGAAATCCAATGACCAACGCATAGACCCAGTGGGCACCTGCGTCGGTATGCGCGGTTCGCGTGTGCAGGCGGTGACGGCTGAGTTGGCTGGCGAACGCGTGGACATCGTTTTATGGAGCATAGAGCCGGCGCAGTTTGTTATTAACGCCATGTCACCAGCCGAAGTGACCAGTATCGTGGTGGACGAAGATACGCACAGCATGGACGTGGTGGTGGATGAAGAGCAGTTAGCGCTAGCCATAGGCCGCAACGGACAAAACGTGCGTTTGGCCTCTGAATTGACCGGCTGGACATTGAATATACTGACGGTGGATCAAGCAGAACAGAAAAACCAAGATGAGTTTTCTGGTGTTAGCCAGTTATTCATGCAAAAACTGGATGTGGATGCCGAAGTGGCCGAAATTTTAGTGCAAGAAGGTTTCAGCACCTTGGAAGAAATTGCCTACGTGCCTTTGGCTGAAATGAATGAGATAGAAGCATTCGATGAAGACACCATAGAAGAATTACGTAAACGCGCTCGTGCGGCTTTATTAACAGAAGCCATCGCTAAAGAAGAAGGCGTTGATGAAGCGTCTGCGGACTTGCTGGGCATGGAGGGCATGGATGAAAAAACAGCCCATTTGTTAGCGTCAAAAGGCGTGGCCACCATGGATGCCTTAGCCGAATTGGCCGTGGATGAATTGGTTGAATTAACAGCGATGGATGCTGAGCGGGCTAAAACATTGATTATGACCGCTCGCGCACCGTGGTTTGTATAAGCGCGTAAAGAAGTAAGCAGTAAGACTGTGCAATAAAGCGCAGAAAAAGAACACTGGAGTAAGAAGATGGCACAAACAACCGTAGAACAATTTGCTGGCGAATTAAAATTGCCAACAGCACTGTTATTAGAGCAGCTAAAAAGTGCTGGAGTAAATAAATCAGTTGCGGAAGACCAATTGAGCGAAGCCGATAAAACCGCCTTGCTTGATCACTTGCGTAAAGAGCACGGTACATTAGCGCCTAAAAATAAAATTACCTTAACGCGCAAATCTAATTCGGAAATTAAAAAAACCGACAACACCGGTAAGGCACGCACCATACAGGTGGAGATTAGAAAAAAACGCGTGATCGAGCAGCCGCTTGATAATGCACCCATGGAAGCAGCTGCTAGCGAAGCCGCTGTTGCTGCGCCAGTAGTGGTGGAAATTGAGCCGGTGGTCGAGGTACAAATTGAAGCTGTCGTGGTAGAAGAGCCAGCCCCAGTGGAAGAGCTTGCTAGTCCTGAGGTTGCAGTTAAAACCATCAACCGTAAAGATTTGCTAGGCGCCGAAGAAATTGCCTTGCGTGAGAACGAGGCCAAAAGGCACTCTACCTTGGCGGCCATGCAAGCCGAAGACAGACGTAAAAAACAAGAGCTGGCACAACGCCGTTTAGAGGAAGAAGCTAAGCGTGTCGCCGAAGCCGAGTTGGCCAAGGAAAAAGCCGCAAAATTATCCGAAGGCACTTTGCATAAGCCCTTGGCTAAAGACGGTGCGGCTAAGCCAGCAGCGGCTAAAGATGCCAAAAAAGGCAAAGGCAATAACAAAGAGTGGACCGACGCTGAAAATAAAAAACGCGGTTTAAAAACACGTGGTGACATCACTGCCGGTAAACCGGGATGGCGTGCGCCTAAGGGCAAGCACAAACACCACGGGGATGATGATGCACAACACGCATTTAATGCGCCTACCGAGGCCATCATCCACGAGGTATTGGTGCCAGAAACCATTACTGTGGCTGAGTTGGCTCATAAAATGGCGGTTAAATCAGGCGAAGTGATTAAAGCGCTGATGGGCATGGGCATGATGGTAACCATCAACCAAGTGTTAGACCAAGAAACGGCCATCATTATCGTTGAAGAAATGGGTCATAAAGCCTCGGCCGCAGCGCCTAATGATCCGGAAACCTTCTTGGAAGAAGCGGAACACGCGGCGGCGGTGCTTGAGCCTCGCCCACCGGTGGTAACGGTGATGGGTCACGTGGACCACGGTAAAACATCCTTGTTGGATTACATACGCCGCAGTCGCGTAGCTTCCGGTGAAGCCGGTGGCATTACTCAACACATAGGCGCATACCACGTGGAAACCCCGCGTGGCATGGTGACCTTCCTAGATACCCCAGGCCATGAAGCGTTTACCGCCATGCGTGCTCGCGGTGCTAAAGCAACCGACGTTGTCATATTGGTGGTGTCTGCCGATGACGGCGTCATGCCACAAACCATAGAAGCCATACACCATGCAAAAGCCGCTGGCGTGCCCTTGGTTGTGGCAATCAATAAGATAGATAAGCCAGGCGCAGAACCTGAGCGCGTCAAAATGGAATTGGTGTCACAAGAAGTGGTGCCTGAAGAATTTGGCGGCGATGTTATGTTTAGAGCCGTGTCGGCTAAAACCGGCCAAGGCATAGACGAGCTTCTAGAAGCGGTGTTATTGCAAGCAGAAATCTTGGAGCTACAAGCCCCGAAAAATACACCGGCCAAAGGCTTGGTGATAGAAGGCCGCTTGGATAAAGGCCGCGGTTCTGTGGCGACCATCTTGGTGACCTCCGGTACCTTAAAACGCGGTGACATGATCTTGGCCGGTAACACCTTTGGTAAAGTGCGTGCCATGTTGGATGAATCCGGTAAAGACATACAAGAAGCCGGCCCTTCCATGCCCGTTGAAATTCAAGGTTTATCCGACGTACCTAGCGCAGGTGAAGAGATGATCGTGCTCAACGATGAGCGTAAAGCGCGTGAAATTGCTAACTTCCGTCAAGGTAAATTCCGCGACACGAAATTAGCTAAACAGCAAGCGGCTAAGTTGGAAAACATGTTTGATCAAATGGGTGAAGGCGTTGCGCAAACACTGGGCCTGATCATTAAATCCGACGTGCAGGGTTCCTACGAAGCGCTGTCTACCAGCTTACAAAAATTGTCCACGTCAGAAGTGAAAGTGAACGTTATACACACCGGTGTGGGTGCGATTAGCGAATCCGACGTGAACTTGGCCGCCGCCTCCAAAGGCGTATTGATAGGCTTTAACGTGCGTGCCGATTCAGGCGCACGCAAGCTCATCGAAACCTTGGGTGTGGATGTGCGCTACTACAACATTATTTACGAAGCCGTGGATGAAATTAAAGCGGCATTAGGCGGTATGTTGGCGCCAGAGCAAAAAGAAAGCATGATAGGTACCGTGGAAATCCGTGAAGTATTCCGTATCTCTAAAGTGGGCGCGATTGCCGGTTGTTACGTACAAGACGGTATGATTAAACGCAATTCGCACGTACGCGTATTGCGCAATAACGTCATCGTACATAGCGGCGAACTGGATTCCTTGAAACGCTTTAAAGACGACGTGAAAGAAGTGAAAAACAGCTTTGAATGCGGTCTTTCATTGAAAAACTTTAACGACATTGAAGTCGGCGACATCCTTGAAGTCTACGAAATCGTTGAAGTGGCTCGTACTTTATAATGGCTAAAGAGTACGCTAGAAGTCACCGCGTTGCTGAGCAAATGCAACGCGAGTTAGCCGACTTGTTGCAATTTGAAGTTAAAGACCCACGCATCGCTATGGTCACCATCACTGCAGTTGAAGTGACGGGTGACATGGCGCATGCAAAAATATTCTACAGTGCCAGCAAGCCCAGCGACAATTTGCAACAAGGCTTAGAAAAGTCGGCCGGTTTTCTACGCACGCAATTGGCCAAACGCATGTTGCTGCGCACCGTGCCGCAATTGCATTTTGTCTACGATGCCTCTATAGACAACGGCATGATGATGGCTAAATTGATAGACCAAGCCTTAGCCACAGGCTCAGATCAAGATTAATCCCACCTTTTAAAAGCCCTGCCCTTGCAGTTTAGACGAGCCAAAAAAAACATCAGTGGCGTGCTGCTATTGGATAAGCCCATAGGCTATTCGTCCAATCAAGCTTTGCAACAGGTCAAGCACCTATTGCAAGCAGCCAAAGCTGGCCACACCGGCACATTGGATCCCTTGGCCACCGGTTTGCTGCCTTTGTGTTTTGGTGAAGCCACTAAATTTGCCCATTACTTAACCGAAGCCGATAAAGTCTATGAGGCCACCCTAAAACTGGGCGTGACCACCAGCACCGGTGATGCCGAAGGCCAGGTGTTATCCGAACAAGCGGTGCAGGTCAGCGCTGATCAATTTAGCGCTGTTTGCCGGCAATTTTTAGGCGAAATCAGCCAAATTCCACCCATGTACTCGGCCTTAAAACACGAAGGTAAAGCCCTCTACGAATATGCCAGAGCCGGCGTGGAGATCGCGCGTAACGCTCGTAGCGTTAGCATACACGCGATAAGCGTGCTGGCCTTCGATCAGGATGTTGCCAGCATACGGGTGACGTGCAGCAAAGGCACTTATATCCGCACCTTGGCCGAGGACATAGGCGCTAAGCTTGGCTGCGGCGCGCATCTCATCGGTTTACGCAGAACTGCCACGGCCGATTACCACATAGCGCAGAGCATGACACTGGACGACTTTGTGGCATTGTCAGCAGAGCAGCAGTTGGCCAAACTGTTGCCATCAGACAGTGCGGTGGCGTATTTGCCAGCGATAACGCTGGACGCAGACAGTGCTTTTTATTTGAGTCAAGGTCAAGCCGTTTGGCAAAGCGGCTTGATTCCAGAGGGGCTGATACGCCTATACAATCCGCAGCAAGTATTTTTAGGCCTGGGCGAACGTCAGTCGGATGGCAAGATCGGCCCCAAACGCTTAATCGTGCAGCCGGCACAGGCATAAAAAACATAAAAATGATTGATAAATCATCCATTTATGCCTATAATGCGCGGCTCATGCAAATGAATGCATAGGCGGTTTAGACGATAGGCTGCCTTTACATTGACGCAAAACATCTAAATATTAGGATAAAGTTATGGCAACCACTGCAGCAGAACGCGCTAAGATCGTTAGTGAATTTCAACAAGCTAAAAATGATACCGGTAGTCCAGAAGTGCAAGTTGCGCTTTTAACTAGCCGCATTACTTACTTAACTGAGCATTTCAAAAGCAATAAAAAAGACCACCATTCACGTCGTGGTTTATTGGCTTTGGTTAGTCAGCGCCGTAAATTGTTGGATTACTTAAAACGTGAAAGCGTAGAGCGTTATCAAACACTCATTGGTCGTTTAGGCATTCGTAAGTAATTGCGACCGATTAATTATTTGCAAAACACGACGCATTTTTGCATTTTGTTTTGCCTATAAAACAATAAGCCGACAGCGCTGCATGAGCAGCACTTCGGCTTTTTTGTTATGCCATTGTTAAAATGGTTTTAAAGATTTTTCCTCAAACGAATCTAGGGATAAATCGATATTGTGCGTTCGTTATTGGGTTGTGAATAACGAATATTAAAAAGAGAAAAGGATAAAAAATGTTTAATAAAGTAACGAAGAGCATACAGTACGGTGCACACACGCTCACCTTAGAAACAGGTGAAATTTCACGTCAAGCCGATGCGGCCGTGATGGTCAGCTATGGTGATACCGTGGTGTTGGTTGCCGTCACCAGTAAAAGTGAAGTAAAACCAGGCCAAGATTTTTTCCCATTGACTGTGGATTACATGGAAAAAACCTATGCGGCCGGTAAAATCCCAGGTGGTTTTTTCAAACGTGAAGGCCGTCCTTCAGAAAAAGAAACCTTAACCAGCCGTTTAATCGACCGCCCATTGCGTCCATTATTCCCTGAAGCGTTTTACAACGAAGTGCAAGTGGTGGCGACAGTGTTGTCATCCGATCCAGAGATAGATGCAGACATTCCAGCCATTATTGGTGCCTCAGCGGCCATGGCCATTTCTGGCATTCCATTTTTTGGCCCATTAGGCGCAGCCCGCGTGGGTTACGTCAATGACGCTTATGTACTAAACCCAAGTAAAACTGAATTAGAAGCATCCAAAATGGATTTAGTCGTAGCGGCAACAGCAACAGCCGTGATGATGGTGGAATCGGAAGCGAAAGAATTGTCAGAAGAAGTCATGCTAGGTGCAGTGGTATACGGCCATGAGCAAATGCAAGCAGTGATAGGCATGATCAATGAACTAACAGCCGAAGCCGGTAAAGACGCTTGGGATTGGGTTGCTCCAGAACCAGATACCGACTTAATTGCAAAAGTGGCTAAATTGGCTGCCGACGACATCAACGCGGCTTTCCAAATTAAAGCCAAAGGCGCACGCTCTGCTAAGTTAAGCGAAATTACCAGCCGTGTGTTGGCTGAATTGGTGACAGAAGAAACATCCACCACGGAAGCCAATAAAATTAAAACAGAATTGTTTAATTTAGAAGCCAAAACCGTGCGTAGCCAAATCTTAAACGGTGAGCCACGTATTGATGGCCGTGATACACGTACTGTGCGTCCTATCAGCATCCGTACTGGCGTATTGCCACGCACCCATGGTTCAGCGTTGTTTACCCGTGGTGAAACGCAAGCTTTGGTTGTAGCTACCTTGGGTACTGGCCGTGATGAGCAAGTGATTGATGCCTTGCAAGGTGAGTTTAAAGACCACTTTATGTTGCATTACAACATGCCTCCGTACGCGACAGGTGAAACTGGCCGTGTAGGCACACCAAAACGCCGTGAAATCGGTCATGGCCGTTTAGCTAAACGCGCTTTGGTTGCAGCATTGCCAAACAAAGAAGACTTTGATTACAGCATGCGCGTGGTGTCTGAAATTACTGAATCCAACGGTTCCAGTTCCATGGCCTCAGTCTGTGGTGGTTGTTTAGCCTTGATTGACGCTGGTGTGCCGATGAAAAATCACGTGGCTGGTATTGCCATGGGTTTGATTAAAGAAGGCAACCGTGTAGCGGTATTGACCGACATCTTAGGCGATGAAGATCACCTAGGTGACATGGACTTTAAAGTAGCGGGTACCGAAGATGGTATTACTGCTTTGCAAATGGACATTAAAATTACCGGTATTACGGCGCAAATTATGCAAGTGGCCTTAGCCCAAGCAAAAGAAGGTCGTACGCACATTTTAGGCATCATGAAAACAGCCATGAGCAATGCCAATACTGAAATGTCAGCGTTTGCACCGCGCATCATTACCATGAAAATCAATCCGGAAAAAATCCGCGATGTGATTGGTAAAGGTGGCGCAGTGATACGTGCATTAACCGAAGAAACAGGCACCACCATCGATATCGATGATACCGGTACGGTTAAAATCGCTTGCACCAGCTCTGAGCAAGGTGCAGAAGCGCAACGCCGTATTGCTGAAATCACTGCAGAAGTGGAAATCGGTAATGTGTATGAAGGTACCGTGCTTAAATTGTTGGATTTTGGTGCGATCGTGTCGCTAATTCCAGGCAAAGACGGTTTGTTGCACATTTCACAAATTGCCCATCAACGCGTTAATGCAGTCAGCGACTTCTTAAAAGAAGGCGATGTGGTCAAAGTGAAAGTCGTCGAAGCCGATGAAAAAGGCCGTGTGCGTTTAAGCATGAAAGCCTTAATTGATCCACCTGCAGGCGAAACACAAGAGTAATACGCAGCAGCTTGCGTTAAATCTCAAATAAAAAAGGCACCCTAGGGTGCCTTTTTTATTTTTACAGACGCTTATTTTTTCAAGTTATCTAAACTGCAAGCGGTTACTGGGTTTAAATACAGCATGAGTAAACCGCCGGCAATGGCTAAGTATTGCAATATCGGCAAATGCAGTAAAACTGCGATGATCACGGCGTAGATGGCCATGCACAATGCGGCCAATTTGGTTTTGTAGCCCAATAGCAAAGCCAAGCCACCGACCAATTGCACCAAAATAATCAATGGGGCAAAGATGCTGGCTAGGCCTAAACTGCCTAGACCTGCTTGGTATTGTAGGTAGCCGTCTGGGTTAGAGAAAAAACTCAAGATGAGCATGGTGATTTGAAGTAAAAAAACTTGTGCCAGTAAAATGCGGCCTAGCGCGCTGAAATAACATTGCATGGAATGACCTTTTTTAGAATTAACAAAAAATAACAGCCTGCATAATGCACTGAAGCCATGAAATTCGCAAGCCTAGGACTGGCCTTGGGGCAGTTTAGCCTTAGCTTAAATTGCTTAAAGCCGGCCTATTCTATAAAATCGCATTATTAGCAATTTACTGATTAACCACCACTATTCAAGGATGACACATGTCAAAAATTATTTTTAAAGCCGGCGAAGCCACCATCTACACGGAAGGCAAAGACACTGGCGCAGCCATGCCAGAAATTTTAATTGGTCGCGTGGACGGTCCAGTGGGCGCCGCTTTTGCCAACATGATGGCGCAAAGCAAAGGCCACACGGCCATGTTTGCGGTGCGTGATTTGAATCAGTTGGTGCGCCCAGCTTGTATGATGGCGCCAAAAGTGACGCTTAAAGACAGCGCTAACATCGAATTGTTTGGTGGTTTGGTGCAAGCCGCGACCGCCGATGCAATTTTAGATTGCGTGATCGAAGGCATCATTCCTAAAGACCAAGTCAACGATTTATGCATCATCAGCTTGGTGTGGATAGATCCACGTGCCGCTAAGGATGAAAACCTAGATAAAGCCGACATGTACAAAAACAACTACGAGGCGACAAAATTGGCCATCAAACGCGCGCTAAATGATGAGCCATCCATAGATGAATTGATCGCTAACCGTCATAAAATCAAACATTGCATGTGGGAAGAAAGCTGGGGCGATATCTAATCCTCGCTTAGCCTACTTAGCTTAGCCTGCTTAGAATGAGGCAACAATAAAAATCGGCTTAGGCCGATTTTTTTGTTTTAGCGCGCTGTTCGGCCAACAACAATTGCAGTATTTTTCTAACCGGTGTGGGGATGGCAGCAGCGTTCGCTTGCTCTAAGCTAAGCCAGATATACTGCGGCTCACCCACTTGCGTGAAAGCTTGCGTCAATTGCATGGGCTGCACCTGTATGCTGAGTTTGTAGTGGCTAAAGGCGTGGTTAATCGTGGCCATGGGTGGATGCGCTGCTGCGCTAAGGCCAAAACGTTGCTGCACCAAGGCGCTCAAATCCTCAGCGCCATCGGTTTCGGGGAAGCTCCACAAGCCACCCCAAATGCCACTGGGTGGGCGTTTTTCTAGTAGGATTTGCTGGCCTTGGCGCAGCACCAACATGGTGGTGGATTTCTGCGGCACGACTTTGCGTGGTTTGGGTGTGGGCAGCGTTTGCACGCAGCCTGCTTGCAGGGCTGCGCAGCCATTCTGCATGGGGCACTCGCTGCATTTTGGTTTGGATCGAGTGCAGATGGCTGAACCTAAATCCATCAAGCCTTGGGTGTACGCCACCATTTCTTGTTTTGGCAGCAATGACTCAGCGATGGCCCATAAAGCCTTCTCTACCTTTGGTGAACTGGTCCAACCTTCAACTCGAAAGTATCTAGCCAGCACACGCTTTACGTTGCCATCTAATATCGTTTCTATTTGATTAAAGGCGAATGACGCTATAGCCGCAGCGGTAGAGCGGCCTATTCCTGGGAGGGATTGCATCACGGCTACGTCATTTGGGAACACGCCATGATGCGTGTTCATGATGATGCTCGCCGTTTTATGTAAATTGCGCGCGCGTGAGTAATAGCCTAAGCCGCTCCAGTGTTCCAATACTTCCTCTTGGCTGGCAGAAGCTAAGCTAGCTAAGTCAGGAAAACGCTGCATGAATTTTTGGTAATAGCCGATTACCGTTGAAACCTGAGATTGTTGCAGCATGATTTCTGACACATAAATGGCGTAGGCATCGCTGGTGTTTTGCCAAGGTAGATCATGCCTGCCGTGCTGTTTTTGCCATGCGATTAAGCGGCTAGCAAATGCCGACATCAGGGTTGGCGCCTAGACATTTTAGGGCTGTTCAACTTTTCAGGTTGCGCTTGCAGGGCAATGCGCACATTGTTAGCCCGATTGTCACCAAAGCTGAGCTGGCCTATGCGTATATCGCCGCTTGCATTGATGCCTTTGAGCGCGTCTAAATCCAATGCTGTTTGTTCACTCTTCGGGCTGCTTTTGCCAGCTGCTTGGTAGCGATTGAGGTTTAATTTATCGACGGCTAAATGCATGCTGTAGGCGTGCGGTGACTGCAAGCTCATTGCGACATCGCCATTAATTCTGCTGTCGTCTAGCCTAAGTGCTATGCCGGTAGCGCGCAATGTTTGGCCCTCAGTTTTAATGCTAGTGTGCAGTTTATGTAGCTGGTAAGGCGCGTAAGCTATTTTCTCCAGCGTGACTTGGCCATCCAAATTGACTTGGCTCAGCACAGACAAATCAACCGGACGAGAACTTACAGCCTCGGTTTTCTGATTGACAGTTAAGTAAGCGTTGAGATCCCATTGCTGGGCAGCCAGCTTAAATTGTAGCTTGGGTTTGGCCATGTGGCTCACTGCCAGCTCGCCCGATAATAGGCTGGGGCCACTGGTAAAATGAAAGCGGCTGTGAGCTATCTCGTGCTTGAAATCGGCTTGAGCCGATAGCTGAAAACTGGCCTTTAACCCGGCCGGTTTAAGCAGGCTGTCATGTAAAGTCAATTGGCCGCTGAGTTTAGCTAAATCCAAGCTGGCGGCATGCAGTTGTGCGCTGATGGGCGTGGTAAACTGACTAGTTAGTGAGCGCTTACCGTTAACGTAAGTTAAGTCAGTATTGGCATTGGCAATACTGATTGAACTGGCGTTCGCGTGCACATCGCTAAATAGCCAACGGATGTTTAAGTCGTGTGGCGCGCTGTTTAGGCTGACATTGGCCTTAATTTCTGGGCTAGACAGCTGGGTTTTTTTGCCCATGATATGCGCGGCAGTAAGCTCTGCCTGCAGCCTGGCTAGCTTAATATTGCCTTGTACGCTCAACCTTAAGTCATCCAAAACGTAGCTAAGATTGCTTAAATTGCCGCGCAGTTGCGTGCTTAAATTTAACTGCACTTGCTTGGCCTGCATGGCATTGCCTTGCAGGCTTAGGCGTAGATTTTTTGCAGAAAAATGCTGGGTATCCGTATTAAATAAGTATTGCCCAGACAGGTTTACCTGGGCGGCTAGCTCGGCTGGTTTTGCTTGAATGGTGAAATTTGCCTGCGCATCCACGGCTTTATTTTTCATGATGCGACCGGTTGTTAGCTGCAGTTGGCTTAGTTGGAGCTCTTGCTTGGTCGCCTCATTAAGGAAGTGGATGCGGCTGTTGCGTATAGTCAAACCATCGATAGCATAAGACAGCGTGGTGTTCGAGTCGCCATCAAACAAGTCAGAAAAATTATTGCTACCGTCGGCATGTTGGATGAGCGTCGCATTTACGCCATCTAAATACACAGTATCCAGCACCAGTTTTTTTTCTAGCAAGGGTAGCAAGGCCAAAGACACTTGTGCCCTAGCAACGCTGGCAAACGGTTTTTGGCTGCCTTTTTCAGACAGACTAAGCGCCCCTAGATTGGCGCCTAGTTTAGGCCAAAAAGCCAAGCTAATCTCGCCGTCTAGCTTAAGCGTGCGGCCGGTTTTTTGCTGCACGGCATCCATCACTACTTGTTTATAGTCGTCCGCATTAAAGCGCAGCAGCAAGGTCAGCACCAGCACCAGCGCTAAGCTCAGTAAGCCGGCAAGGCTGTAAGCGAGGTATTTTAAAAATCCGCTCATGGCAGCTGGCTTATGCTTGGTTAAAGGAAATACAGCAACACCAGCACGCCAAACACAATGCGGTACCAGGCAAAGACTTTGAAGTCATGGCTGGCGACGAAGCGCAATAGAAAGCGTATGGCAATTAAGGCGGCTAAAAAGGCCGTGATAAAACCAACCGCGAATAGACCAGCATCGTTCATGGATAGAATGTCGCGGCTTTTATACACGTCTAAAATGGTCGCGGCAAACATGATAGGGATGGCCAGGAAAAATGAAAATTCCGTGGCAGTTTTTCTATCCAAACCAAACAGCATGCCACCTAAAATGGTGGCGCCTGCGCGGGACACGCCAGGAAATAAGGCCAGCGATTGGGCCAAGCCAATTTGCACGGCTTGCTTGGGGCTTATTTTGTCTATGTGCACGGTGGCGGCTTGGAGGGCTAAGCGTTCTACCCACAGTATGGCAAAGCCACCCACAATCAAGGCGATGGCCACGGTGATGGGCGAGAACAAATACTGTTTGATCATGCTGTGAAACGCTAGGCCTAGAATAGCCGCAGGCAGAAAAGCCAAGAATAAATTTAGCACAAATGTTTGTGCCTGACTTTCGCTGCCTAAGTGCAGGGCGGTGTCGATAAGTTTGACGCGGTATTCCCAACACACGGCCAAGATGGCGGCCAGTTGAATAACGATTTCAAAGACTTTGCCTTTCTCGTCGTTAAAGTGCAGGTAATCGCCAACGATGATCAGGTGACCGGTGCTGCTGATGGGCAAGAATTCGGTGGCACCTTCCACCACCCCCAGTATAAAAGCCTTCACTAATAACAGTATGTCCATGCGCTGACCCTAGCTTTAATTAGTCATTTCGTTTGCTGTTAAGCGCAGCTTAAAAGCGTTCGTCATGGCGTAAATAACGCCATTGGCCAAGCGGTAATTTACCTAAATTGACGCTGCCTATGCGCACGCGTTTTAAGCCAACCACGTGCAAGCCGACCATTTCGCACATGCGACGAATTTGCCGTTTTTTGCCTTCGCGTAACACGAAGCGCAATTGGTCTTCATTTTGCCAACTGACTTTTGCCGGCTTGAGTTTTTCGCCGTCCAAGCTCAAGCCAAAGTTAAGGCGTTGCATGTCGGCATCGCTTAATTCGCCTTCCACCCGCACCAAGTATTCCTTCTCTACCGTGGAATTTTCGCCGATTAAATGGCGCGCTACCCGGCCATCCTGAGTAAGCACTAACATACCTGTAGAATCAATATCTAAGCGACCTGCTGGTGCAAGTCCGGTTAAGAATCGGCGTTGAAATTCTTTACGGTGTTGCGGGTTAAGATTGGGATCATCTAGCCATTCGTTATCCGGGTGCACTAGCACGATGGCAGGCTCATAATCATCCTCGGCTTGACCGCTGACGTAGCCGACCGGCTTGTGCAGAATAATGGTGACGGATTCGCTTTGCACTTCGTGCGCGTAACTACTGATAATGATTTCGGCATCGGGATTAATGCGCGTGCCTAAGGTGTCGACAATTTCACCGTCCACCATGACCCAACTGTTGGCTATCCATTCATCGGCTTCGCGGCGTGAGCACAAACCGCGTTCCGCCATGACTTTAGACAAACGCGGCAAGTCGGTGCTGATGGCGGTAGATTTGTAAGCAGCTTTGGCGGCGGCACCGTATTGAGGGGTGGCCAGGCTGTCGTAGCCGTCCCTGACTTTGCCACCGCGACGAGGCGCTTGGCGGTATTGCGGTTCATTTTTATCCGGGCGCGGTGCGGTGTGGGTGTCTACCCCTGCCGGTTTTGCTGGTTTGGCCGTGACCGGTGCATCCTCGCTGTAAGGGCTGCCGTGCGCTTTGCCATCAAAACGGTGGTTGCGTTGCGTTTGTTTTTCTGGGGCAATCGCTGCAGGCTGTTCTGGGCGTGGGCTGCTGGCTTTAGCCGCCGACACGGAGCGATCTCGCGTGGCATTAGCACCGCGACGCAGTGGCGCCTTGCTGGCTTTGGGCTGACTGCCGTCGGTTTTTTTGTTTAGTTTTAGGGTAGTCAAAATAATCTGCTGTGGTTGATTTTTATGCAGACTATTTTAACAAAATAAAGCAATAGATTTGGATTTATTAAGGCACGGGTCGTGGCTAATTAATCCCGATGGGGTTTATTGCATGCAGGTGGACTAAACGCTTCAATTCCGGTAAACAAGAACCGCATTCTGTCCCGCATTTCAGTTTGTTTTGCAAGGTGATTAAATCTGCGCCTAATTGCACGGTGTCAATAATGTCATTCTCCGCAACGTCCAAACAATTGCATACAATTTTTCCTCGACCGCGGTTTCCTGCAGGCGCTGCACTCAAGGGGGCCAATGCCCAACGGCGCAGCTCGGTGGTGAATTCCCCTGAGGACATGACATCCTTCAACCATTCTGCAGCCAATGTTTCGCCTACCAAGCGAACTCCCGTGACTTCTTGCTTAGCGCTATGGGCGTTGTTCTCTACTAGAATTCGTTTACTCACACCACGTTTGGCATCGTGGTAATTAAGTAATGGCATGTCGCTCGTCATGCCAAGTATCACGTCTAGTTCAGCTATCAATGCAGGGTCAGGCGCTTCAATATTGGCTGCCCTGAGTATAAGCATGCCCGCATGATGATCGTTTCCTCGGCCAAACAAGCCGCAACTGGCATATGCAAAGCTGGGGAGCAAGCCGCGTACTTTTTGCAATAGGGTTAAATCTTTAATCGTTCGCATGACTGTCATTCGCCACGGCAGATCTAATTTTTCAAGTTTAATGGCGGTGTGCTTCAGTTCTGGTTGCTTAGATACCTTATCAAAAGACGCCGGCATTAGGGCATTCACACCCAAGCCGTGCATAAACTGACTGCCCCAGTGCATGGCAATAAACGTTTGTGAAGGAGGCACTTCATCGGACGATTTTGCGGCCAGGACTAGGCTACCGCGGCGGTTGCTGACTTTGACAATGTCGCCATTTTTAATCAGGCGGCGCGTCATGTCGTCAGGGTTGATGTAAATAACCGGCTCATTTGCGTGGTTGAATAATTGCGCCACTGTCCCGGTGCGACTCATGCCGTGCCATTGGTCGCGCAAACGACCTGTTAGCAAATGCATTGGGTGACGTGCATCCGTTTTATCGGCCGTGGCCTTATAGTGGGCGTTGACAAAATGGGCTCTTCCATCAGGCTGGGCGAACACCCCGTCTGTATAAAGCCGGGCTTGACCAGCAGTGTCGCTTGCTAGAAACGGCCATTGTTGTGGGCCCAGTTCCTTAAGTAGCGCATAACTTAATCCGCTAATGTCCAGGTCACGGCCTCGGGTCGTTTCGCGATGCTCGTTGAAAATTTGTTCTGTGTTTGTATAGGGAAATAAGCCGGCATCTTTGCCTAATCTTTTCGCTAAGCGTTGGGCAAATTCCACCATAATTTGCCAGTCATGCCGGGCTTCGCCTGGCGGAGGTAGGGCAGGGTTTACCCGCGTAATACGTCGTTCGGAATTGGTGACCGTGCCTTCTTTTTCACCCCAACTGCTGGCCGGTAGCAACACATCTGCATAGTGATTTGTGTCGGTGTGATTGTATGCATCTTGCACGACAACAAGTTCGGCAGTATTTAAGGCGGCAATGACGTTATTTAGGTCTGGCATAGAATGCGCTGGATTTGTACAGGCAATCCAAATGGCTTTGATGCTGCCTTCTTTAACGGCATCAAACATTTCAATGGCGGTTTTGCCAACGGCTTCTGGCACACTGGCTACGCCCCAAAGCTTAGCCACTTCATCGCGATGTTTTGCGTTGGCTAAATCGCGGTGACCCGACAATAAATTTGCCATGCCGCCAACTTCACGACCCCCCATGGCATTGGGCTGGCCTGTTAAAGAAAAAGGACCGGCTCCTTTCTTGCCTATTTGCCCGGTCGCCAAATGCAGATTGATGAGCGCGGCGTTTTTGTCGGTGCCGTGTATCGATTGATTTAAGCCCATGCAGTACATGGAAAGGCTGGGGCCTTTGCCAAACCATTTTGCGGCAGTAATGATGTCGGCTTCTTTTACGCCACAAATGTCAGCAACCATTTTTGGGGTGTATTCACGCACGGTATCTTTTAATGCCTCAAAGCCATGGGTATGTTCACGGATGTATTGCATATCCAACAATCCTTCCCACAACATTACGTGCAGCATGCCATTAAATAAAGCAACGTCGGTGCCAGGCAGTATGGCTAAATGGAGGTCAGCCGCCTGGGCTGTGTCGGTTCGCCTGGGGTCCACTACAACAATTTTTAGCGTTGGCTTATTCGCTTTAGCCTCTTCAATGCGTCGATAAATAATAGGGTGTGCGAACGCGGTATTGGACCCCGCGATAAATAAACATTCCGCGTGGTCAATGTCCTCGTAACAGGCTGGCGGGGCATCGGCACCTAAGGTTGCTTTGTATCCTGCCACGGCCGAGCTCATGCACAAGCGCGAATTGGTATCTACATTGTTTGTTCCTATTAAGCCTTTAGCGAGCTTGTTAAATACATAATAATCTTCGGTTAGTAATTGGCCTGAAATATAAAAAGCCACGGCATTTGGCCCGTGCTGTTCTATGGTGGTGGCAAATTTTTCAACAACAAGGTCAAGCGCTTCTTCCCATGACGTGCGCTCTCTTGGTGCGTGTCTGTTTATACGCAACTCAGGGTAGAGTAAGCGGTCATCGAGTTTGGCCGTCAGGTGTAAGGTCGCCCCTTTGCTGCACAGTCGTCCAAAATTGGCAGGGTGATCGGGGTCGCCTTTAACGGCAACAATCTTGTTGCTGTCCGTGGATATAATGACGCCGCAGCCAACACCGCAATAACAGCAGGTACTTTTAGTTTGTTTAATCAAGCGTATTTTTCTTTCAATTCTAGGTAGATGATGCCATCGTCAACTTTGGTCTTAAAGCATGCCGTTTCACCGACATCGGGTTCTTCGGCTTTTCCGTCCACCAAGCTAATTTTCCAGCTATGCATGGGGCAGGCAATTTTGTCCCCGTAAACGATACCCTCTGACAATGGCCCGCCCTTGTGCGGGCAACGGTTATTAATGGCAAAGACCCTGTCGTCTTCCAATCGAAAAACGCCGATCTCCATGCTGTTTCCGTTTCGGTCTTGGGTGCGCACAACACGCGCACCTAGTCTTTGAATGCCCTCAAGCGAGCCTACTTTTACCCAATTACTCATGATTTTAACCTTTTAAAAAACGCTCATGAAACAAGCAATAAATAAATCAATAAAAAATTCACAATGAACGAGAAGATGGCGATCCATTGCCATTTTACTAGGCGAGCTCGTGCTATTAAGGGCGTGCGTGCTGGGGCTAGTATGGGTTTTAATTCTCCGTGCTCAAGCGCTAACAACATTTCTTCGGCCGTTTCGAACCTTAACTTTTCATCGTGTGCAATGGCTTTAAGGACGATGTTTTCTAGCCAAAATGGAATGTCGGGGCGGTACCTGGTAGGCGGCACCGGCTGCGCAAATTTTGGGTGCTGGAACGGTTCAATCTCGCCATACGGGTATTTGCGTGTCAGTAAGTGATAAAGCGTCACACCTGCTGCATAAACATCACTTTGTAAAGTGGCCGGCTTGCCATCGAACAGTTCTGGTGCCATGAAACTGGGCGTGCCTGGATTTTGCAAGACGTCGTTATTGGGCGCGGCGCTAGTAACAGCAATGCCCAAGTCCAAGATACGTAGTCGCTGATCACTAGCCAAATGAATATTGGCCGGCTTAATGTCCCTATGCACAATGTTAAGTCTATGCAAAGCACCAACACCACGCATTAAATCTAAACCAATTTTTGCAGTACCGGCGACAGTAAAGTGATGCCCGCTATCTAAGCGTTGTTGCAGTGTTGCACCTTCGTGCCAACTCATGACAAAGTAAAGTTTGCTGCGGTTTTCAATGGACACTGGCAATACTTGCGGTAAATATTGCGAAACGACCCGCTTCGCTAACCATTCTTCATTCAATAAGCCATGGCAACTCTCAACATCATCGGTCAGCAGCGGTTGCAACGTTTTAAGCACGAATAATTGCTTGGTTTTGATGTTGCGAACTTTGTACAGCAAGCTCGCGCGTGACTCGTGCAAAAGAGCCGTGACTTCAAAGTCATCAATTGTTTCACCAACCTCTAATTTTTTAGGCAAGCTTAAGTGCTTGCCACCGGCCAGTAATTCCGTGAGGGTGTCCTCGCCAACCCGAGTAATTTTAATTGCAACGGCAGTGCTGTTGTCGGTGCTGCCTTTTTCTATGGCCGTGCTGGCGAGATGTTCACAAATTAATTGTGGGCTATCGTACAGCCCCATTGTATGTTGAATGTTCTTATCACCCAACGCATCCCAAACGCCATCGCTCATGAGCACAAATACATCGCCAATTTGCAGTTGACCTTCGCCGAAATCCACGGCCAAGTGTTGATCTAAACCCACGGCCCTTTTTAATACATGGCGCATGTCTGGCCTATCCCAGACATGATCTGTGGTCAGTTGTTTGAGTACGCCATCACGCAACAAGTAGATGCGAGTGTCACCCACATGGGCCAAATAATAACGCTGCCCTCTAAGCACCAACAAAGACAAGGTGGTGGCCATGCCGGCCATGTCACGATTGGCATTGGCTTGAGCAATCAGCCAGCGATTTGCCGCCGACAACACCTTGTCCAATGAAGCCAGGGGTTCCCATGTGTCAGGCGTTGCATAATAATCCGAAGTCACTGAGCGTATGGTCATTTCAGACGCTTCGCCCCCGCCCGCATTGCCGCTAACGCCATCGGCCACCGCCACCATGGCCCCTTTAACACTCAACTGCTCTTGCACGGGCGTAACAATGCCTACGTAGTCTTCATTGCGAGGGCGAGGGCCAGTAAGGCTGGCTTGACCGATGGTGAATTGAAGTGACATTTTAAATTTTGGCCGAAGTGGCGGTGCCCCAAGTTGTGCGCCATCTGGTTTTAACGCCTGCCAAGCCTACCATTGCAAGCACAGCCAGCCCAGCGAAAATTAACAAACCAATTTGGTAGCTGCCGTAGGTTTGCTTAAAATAACCAAGGCTGGCGGCAAGATAAAAGCCACCAACGCCACCAGCCATGCCAACCAAGCCAGTCATCACGCCAATTTCTTTGCGAAAGCGCTGAGGCACCAATTGAAATACTGCGCCGTTACCCATGCCTAATATGGCCATTACTGGCACGATGATGGCTAATGCTAGTTGGTATGTCGCTTGGCCAAAACTCATGACAAATAACAATGCAGCCGCTAAACCGTACATGGCGAGTAAGGTGCGTATACCGCCAATTCGGTCTGCAATCATTCCGCCTATGGGTCTAACTAAGGAGCCGGCAAACACGCAGGCTGCCGTGCAGTAACCGGCATTCACTGCGCCCAAACTGTATAAGTCGTTAAAGTAAATAGTGAGTGATGAAGCTAAGCCAACAAACCCACCAAAAGTCACGCTGTAGAAAAACATAAACCACCAAGCGTCCTTGTCTTTTAAAATGGTCAAGTATTGACTGAGCGATTTTGCAGGCGGCGCATCTGGGCTGTCTTTTGCAAAAATAAGGTATACCGCTAGGGCAATCCCTAACGGGATTAAGGCTAGGCCGAACACATTATTCCAGCCATAGGCAACGGCTAAGCCAGGCGCAAACAGGGCAGCAAATACCGTCCCCGAATTCCCTGCACCGGCAATACCAAGCGCCGTGCCTTGATGCTCAGGCGGATACCAGCGAGAAGCTAAAGGCAGGGCCACGGCAAAGGCAGCACCTGCAAACCCCAAACCCACGCCTAACAGCAAGGCCTGCTGAAAAGACGCTATGCCATGCAGCCATGCGACAAGCAAGCTTAAGATAACAACAACCTGGCCAATTAAGCCGGCCATTTTCGGTTTGATTTGATCCACCAGCACACCCATAACAATACGCAATAATGCCCCCGCCAAAACTGGCGTGGCCACCATCAGTCCTTTTTGCGTGGCAGTCAGACTTAAATCCGTGGCCATTTGCACCGCTAGCGGCCCCAACAGCACCCAAACCATAAAACTTAAATCAAAATATAAGAACGCTGAGAACAGCGTGGGTTTATGCCCGGCTTGCCAAAAACTACTTTTCATCGTTTGCTCCTTGGTTGTATTAACTGAAATTTCTTTAGATGCTAATGACTTCAAACTCTTTTTGTAGCGCAGGTTTCTGCACACGCTCGGCCCAAGGGTCAACGGCCCCTTGCAAGGCGTAGAGCAAGCGCTCGTAAGCGGCTTTACGGCCTTCGGCATCTTCCAGCACGCGTTGCTTCACGTATTCCAAACCAACCCGTTCTATCCAATGCACGGTGCGGTCTAAGTAACGGGCTTCTTCTCGGTATATTTGTATAAATGCACCTGAATACTCCAGTACCTCGTCGTGTGTTTTGACCTTGCACAAGAATTGTGCAACTTCTGTTTTAATGCCGCCGTTCCCGCCTATGTATATCTCCCAACCGGAATCCACGCCTATGATGCCAACGTCTTTAATGCCCGATTCGGCACAGTTTCGTGGGCAGCCGGATACGGCAAATTTCACTTTATGCGGCGCCCACATATGGTCAAATGCCTTTTCAATATCGATGCCCATTTGCGTGGAGTTTTGCGTACCAAATCGACAAAACTCCGAACCCACGCAGGTTTTTACCGTTCGAATGCCCTTGGCGTAGGCGTACCCCGAAGGCATGTCTAAGTCTTTCCACATGCCCACCAAATCTTCTTTCTTAACCCCTAACAAGTCGATGCGCTGACCACCGGTAACCTTCACCATGGGCACGGCATATTTGTCAGCCACATCGGCAATTTTTCTCAGTTGGCTGGGGCTAGTGACGCCACCGTACATACGAGGAATGACGGAATAGGTGCCGTCTTTTTGGATGTTGGCGTGCACACGCTCGTTAATGAAGCGTGATTGCGGATCATCCACGGCCTCATGCGGCCAGGTGGAAAGTAAATAATAATTAAGGGCAGGTCGGCAGCTGGCGCAACCGTTAGGAGTGCGCCAAGCCATGCCTTTCATGGCATCCGGGATGTTGAGGTATTTATGCTGACGAATTTCCGCGCGCACTTCTTCATGATTTTTATCCGAGCAACCGCATATCGCTTTGCTGGTCGATGGCGGCGCATAACCCCCGCCCAATGTCGAGGCCAATATCTGCTCAACCAGACCCACGCACGATCCGCAACTTGATCCGGCCTTGGTTTGTTTTTTAACGTCGTCTATGGTGAACAAGCCTTGGTCTTGAATGGCTTTCACAATGGTGCCTTTGCACACGCCATTGCAACCACACACTTCCATTTCATTGGTCATGGCCGCGGCTTTGTCTTGCCCTTGATGGCCGGTGTTACCCAAGGAATCCTGCCCAAACATCAGGTGATCGCGAATTTCATGGATGGCTTTACCGTCCCTGAGCATTTGAAAATACCACGAACCGTCCGTGGTATCCCCATAAAGCACGCTACCAATGATTTTGTCATTTTTTATAACGAGCTTTTTGTAAACCCCGCCAACGGCATCGTGCAAAACAATTTCCTCGGTGTTCTCGCCACCGGAGAAGTCGCCGGCACTGAATAAATCAATGCCAGTGACTTTTAATTTAGTGGAGGTGACGGAACCTTTATATAAGCCAATGCCAAAATTCCCCAAATGGGTGGCACACACTTTAGCCATTTCGAACAGGGGTGCGACTAAGCCATAGGAAATGCCACGGTGAGCCACGCACTCACCCACGGCATAGATTCTTGGGTCAAAGGTCTGCATGGTGTCGTTCACCACTATGCCTTTGTCGCAATGGATGCCGGCAGATTCTGCCAGTGAAAAATTTGGCCGTATGCCCACCGCCATTACCACCAAATCGGCAGGAATTTCTGAGCCATCAGTGAACATGACAGACTTAACCCGACCTTGCTCATCGCCGTGCAGTGTTTGGGTATTTTTGTTAAGTAGAAATTTAAGCCCCTTGTCTTCTAGATTTTTTTGCAGCATCGTGCCCGCTGTTTTATCCAGTTGTTTTTCAAGTAACCAGGCATTTTTATGCACAACGGTCACGTCCATGCCCTGAATGCGTAAGCCGTTTGCCGCCTCTAAGCCAAGTAAACCACCACCAACAACGACCGCGTGCCTATGCACTTTTGCGGCAGCGATCATTTCATTGGTGTCTTTAATGTCGCGATAGCCAATGACGCCTGCAAGCTCCTTGCCCGGGATAGGGGGCATAAAAGGTTTGGAGCCCGTAGCAATCAGCAGCCTGTCGTAGTCGGCGCTGGTGCCATCTTCCGCATAAACCGTTCTGTTTTTACGATCAATTTTATGAACGCGCGCGTTGGTATGTAACTGGATGTGGTGCTCTGCGTACCATGCCCGAGTGTTTAAAATAATGTCATCGATGGTTTGCTCGTTGGCTAGCACCGGTGAGAGCATAATGCGGTTGTAATTGGGGTAAGGCTCGTCACCAAACACGGTTATGTCATAAATGTCCGGCGCTATTTTTAATAACTCCTCTACGGTCCTCATTCCCGCCATACCATTGCCCACCACCACTAATTTCATTTTTTGCACGTGCTTCTCCTCAAACTAGGCGGCTATTTCTAGAGCAGCCAATAAACTTTCACTACGAGCCAACCGAACAACTTCACCGATAACAATGATTGCTGGGCTAGCTAAATTTTCTTGGTTTACTGCCATAGGCAGCATACTTAGTGGCGCTTTTACATGCTTCTCCGTTTCCAAGGTCCCATGCTGAATCGCTATGCTAGGCATCGCACGATCGATACCCGCGGCCAATAAATTCCGTACTATGTCCGGCAGATGCTTAATGCCCATGTACACGACCAAGGTGGTTTTACTGGCTACCAGGGCTTGCCAATTAGGCTGTTCGTTATCTTGCGTATGCCCCGTTAAAAAAGTAACGCCATGGGTAAACGCTCTATGCGTAACGGGGATGCCTAAGCTTGCCGGCACCGCTATACCGCTGGTGATGCCTGAGATTACTTGGTAATTTATGCTAGCCGTTTGCAAGGCCAGCATCTCTTCACCGCCGCGCCCAAATAAAAAAGGATCGCCGCCTTTTAAACGCACCACCGTTTGTCCAAGCTCCGCTAATGAAATCATCATGCGATTGATAAAATGCTGCGGCGTGGACTTGCAACCGCCTCGTTTACCAACGTAGACCACTCTGGCTTGAGGGCAATGGATTAATACTGCAGGGTTCACTAAATCATCGACCAACACGGCATGGGCAATCTTCAATGCGTTTAGCGCTTTTAAGGTAATCAGCTCTGGATCGCCAGGACCTGCTCCAACTATGTACACTGTTCCTTTCATCACCAATTCCTTAGGCTATTAAAAAATATAGTTTGTGGTTAACCAAAGCTTCTGCGTGTTGCGATAGCGCGTTGCTGATGATGCACCCAAGTAATAGTCACCTTCTTTGAAGGTGCCATACTCCAGTTTTGCCGTGGTTTTTTTGTTGTAGGCATAAGTCATGGCCACATCCCATTCTTTGCCGTAGCGATTTCCCGTGTCAGCGCCTGTAGTAAAGTCTTTATCGGCATTGAACCAGTGGTATTCTGTGAGTAAAGTGAAGTCCTGCCATTTTCCACCCGCTGTGATGTATCGGTCTTTAATCCCATTCACTGGGTTACTGGCAGCAAATTTATCAACCCATCCTTGAAATAAATGGTTAGTGCCGAGCGGCGTTTGGAATGCATAGCGTCCATTGGAGCCAAGTAATTCTTGGTCCACTCTTGCATACCATTGGCCCTTGCTAGCACCTAAACCCAGCTTGTAGTAATGCACATTAATATGACTGTCGCCCTTAGCAATGCGATCTTGCTGAGCATATTCCGCCGTATACAACACCTTCCACTGTGCATTGACGGCGTGACTGCCATCCGCGCGAATGCCTAGCGTGCGATTGGACAGATTGACTAGACTGGATGGGTTGCTTGAGCCGTTGACTGCCAATGCATGGTTGTTTGAGTTATACCAATAACCGTAGCCACTTACCGTGTCCGTCGGGGTCGGGTGGTAATTGGCATGCAAAATACCGGTGTTATCGTTGAGATTTTGTGACGTGGTGGCCTTGCGGAAATTCGTGTAATAACCCGCCATTAGTTCAGTATTGGCGATGCTTTTGTTTTCAAGAGTCAGGCCGTTAAACACTTGCATGACTTGGCGAAATTCAACATTGCCAATAAAGCGCACGTTGTCTATTTTTAAAGACTGTTGACCAAGCCTTAGCTTGGTATCGGGCACGCCGCTCCAGTCGACGTAAAGTTGGTTTAAATTGTAGTAACTGGGATCTTGGACGATGGCATAGCCTGATTTTCCTGGCGCGTTTATATTCCATTGCTTATCATTGAAATCGTGATTCAAGTCGGTTACACCAATCAACTGCGCCGCTAAACTAAAATCATTAAGCGGGGCGGTTTGCCAACCTACCAGGCTGCGTAAGGTAAAGGCATTGGCATTTTTTAAATTGTTGCTGCTGTCTTGATTCACATTTTCATAACGCAGTCTAAAACCAGTCATGGATTGCCCGTTTTTTATTGCATCCGTTAGGGTGTAAGTACTGGAGTCGGCCTCATTAGCAAAACTCGCTAAACTGCTAAGCCCAAGCGCAATAAGCAAGCTCAGTTTTTTTAAACTCGGGTGTCTAGTCATGTTGAAAATCCATTAATTTATAAAATTGCGTTAAAGCTTAAAACTGTTCGCATAACTGACGGGGTTTTCCCCATCCCAGACACGCCCGTCCATCAACCGGCTTGAGCGCAGGCAGTTTTTTGGAACAGAAATCGCTAGTGCCTCGGCCGCTTCGGTATAGAGATCGATGCGATTTATTTTTTTCGCCAGGGCCAAGTAATCCGGGTCTGACTTTAATAAACCCCAGCGTTTGAACTGGGTCATGAACCACATGCCATCTGAGAGGTATGGGAAGTTCACCGCCCCATCATTAAAGAATTTAATGGCGTGTTCATCTTGCCACTGCTTGCCATTGCCGTTGTCGTACATTCCAACGAACCGATCATGAATGACTTGCTTGGGCGCGTCGATCAAGTCGGGGCCTGCCAACAGGTCTGAGACTTGCTGGCGATTCGCTATTGCATCTAAATAACGGCAGGCATCTAAAACGGCCATCACCATGGCCCGACATGTTTTTGGGTAAAGATCGGCAAATTCGGCAGTAACCCCTAATACCTTCTCAGGATGGTCCGGCCAGACGTCTTGACTGGTTGCAACCGTGAACCCAAGCTGGTCATACACGGCCCTGGCATTCCATGGCTCACCAGCACAGAAGCCGGCTATGCTCCCAGCACTAAGGTTGGCCACCATTTGTGGCGGTGGAACAACGGTCGTATTAATGTCTTGAAGTGGATGTATGTCATGGCTAGCCAGCCAGTAATAAAGCCACATGGCATGCGTACCGGTAGGAAAAGTTTGGGCAAAGGTAAGCCGATCTTTTTGCTGCAGTAAATAAGCCTTTAATTGATCGCCAGAATGAACCCCGGCATCTTTTAATTGATTCGAGAGCGTTATTGCTTGGCCATTTTGATTGAGCGTCATTAATACCGACAGGTCTTTTTGTTGCCCGCCTAGGCCAAGTGCAACGCCATAGATCATTCCATACAATGCATGAGCCGCATGCAGGTCGCCGCTTATTAATTTGTCGCGAATGGCAGCCCAAGAGGGTTCTCTGGATAAATTAATCTTAAGGCCGTATTTTTTATCAAACCCCATCTTGGCAGCGACAACAATAGGCGCGCAATCCGTTAGCGGGATAAAGCCAATCGTGACTTCAGGTAGTTCTGGCATGGCTAAATTTTCAAACTCCATATGACTCACCTCGGCAGTAATAAAATTCACAAAACAAAAAAAGGCGTCCTGCAACCGGTTAAAAAACCATTGCAAGGACGCCTTTGCCCTGTGGGTAATCGTTACCCAATACATTTAGAACTTAGCGTTACGAACTGCCTGTAACGCCACAATCAATACCTTGTGATTAAAGTGGCCTCGTTGCCGCTTCAATCACTTCCCTTGCTAACACTGCAATACGCTTACTTTGGCCCATCGCCATGCTGCGCAACATGGCGTAAGCATGATCTTCATCAAAATCGTGTGCTTTCATTAAAAGGCCTTTAGCCCTTTCAAGAAGCTTTCTTTCGGCTAACTTAAGTTTAGTTTGGTCTAGCTCATCTTTTAATAGCTTAACTTCTTCGAACCTTACAATCGCTGCATTAATCACTGGCATTAAACTGTCCGATGCTAAGCTGCCTACCACGTAGGCCGACACGCCCACTTTAGTTGCCGCACGCATTTTTTGTATGTCGCCATCATGGGTAAACATGACGATAGGCTTAGGCACCGTCTCGTTCATGACACACAGGTTTTCTAAGGTGTCTCGACTGGGCGAGTCTGTATCTATAA
This sequence comes from uncultured Methylotenera sp., assembly GCA_964400215.1. Lineage (GTDB taxonomy): Bacteria > Pseudomonadota > Gammaproteobacteria > Burkholderiales > Methylophilaceae > Methylotenera. The sequence goes on from CAYNSY010000002.1 coordinate 28,309, forward strand.
TGACTATGTCGGGTTGCATCTCACGCACTGCAACGTCCAAATTTTCAGTAGTGGATAAATGCGCAATAACGTTATAACCTGCATCGGCTAATGATTTTTTTAATGGCGCACATCGCACCAAATCGTCATCAACCAACATTACTAAGAGCATTACAAATCCAATAATTCATTGCTACAAACAGTTTAAGCAATTAGCATGCCACTTATTATTAATAATGAATAACGCATTGATTTTTATGGGCATATCGTCAATAAACAGCATCTAATTTTCCAGCGGCATGCCCTGGGCCGCGCACCATTGCAGTGCTCATGCATGATTAAATGAATTAAATTTACGGGAAGAGCTTGCTAAAACGGTGCAAAAAAGTGCTTAGTTAGCTAGATGCGCTTTAGGCCAATAAAAAAGCCAGCATGCGCTGGCTTTTTTATTGGCCGGTAAGCCTAGATTTTTTGATACACCTCGCTGCCCTTTTTGACGAACTCGATGGATTTTTCTTGCATGCCTTTTTGCAGGGCTTCTTTCTCGTCTATGCCCAATTTGTCCGCGTAATCGCGCACGTCTTGGGTGATTTTCATGGAGCAGAAATGCGGACCGCACATGGAGCAGAAATGCGCTTGTTTAGCGCCATCTTGTGGCAGCGTTTCGTCGTGAAATTCCTTGGCTTTTTCCGGATCCAGACCTAAGTTAAATTGGTCGTCCCAGCGGAATTCAAAGCGTGCTTTGGATAAAGCATTGTCACGAATTTGTGCGCCCGGGTGGCCTTTGGCTAAGTCGGCAGCATGGGCGGCAATTTTGTAGGTGATGATGCCAACGCGTACGTCCTCTTTGTCCGGCAAGCCTAAGTGCTCTTTGGGCGTCACGTAGCACAACATGGCGCAGCCGTACCAACCTATCATGGCGGCGCCTATGCCTGATGTGATGTGGTCGTAGCCCGGTGCGATGTCGGTGGTTAATGGGCCTAAAGTATAGAACGGGGCTTCGCCACAATGCTCTAATTGCAAGTCCATGTTCTCTTTAATCAAGTGCATGGGCACGTGACCTGGGCCTTCTATCATGCATTGCACGTCGTGTTTCCAAGCAATTTGTGTAAGTTCGCCCAAGGTTTTAAGTTCGGCAAATTGCGCTTCGTCGTTGGCGTCGTAAATAGAGCCTGGGCGTAAGCCATCGCCTAAACTGAAGGCCACGTCGTATTGCTTCATGATCTGGCATATGTCTTCAAAGTGCTCGTACAAAAAGCTTTCTTTGTGGTGGGCCAAGCACCATTTGGCCATGATGGAGCCGCCGCGTGACACGATGCCTGTCATGCGTTTTGCCGTCATGGGGATGTAGGCCAAGCGCACGCCGGCATGGATGGTGAAGTAATCCACGCCTTGTTCGGCTTGTTCAATTAAGGTGTCGCGGAAAATTTCCCAGGTTAAATCTTCGGCTTTGCCGTTTACTTTTTCTAAGGCTTGGTAGATAGGCACGGTACCAATAGGCACGGGGGAGTTGCGGATGATCCACTCACGGGTTTCGTGGATGTTTTTACCGGTGGACAAATCCATCACGGTGTCGCCACCCCAACGCGTACCCCAAACCATTTTTTCCACTTCTTCGGAGATGGATGAGCCCAAAGCCGAGTTGCCGATGTTGGCGTTAATTTTTACCAAGAAGTTACGGCCTATGATCATGGGCTCGATTTCTGGGTGGTTGATGTTGACCGGGATAATCGCACGGCCAAGGGCCACTTCGCTACGGACAAATTCAGGTGTGATGACTTTGGGTATGCTGGCGCCGAAGTCATGGCCTTTATGTTGCGTTTGCAAGAGCTCGCTCATGTTCTCGCGGCGTTGATTTTCGCGTATGGCGATGTATTCCATTTCTGGGGTGATGATGCCTTTGCGAGCGTAGTGCATTTGGCTGACGTTCATGCCTTTTTTGGCGCGACGCGGTAGGCGCAATAAATTGAAACGCATTTCAGCCAATTCGGGATCGGTTTTGCGTGCCTGGCCAAACACTGAGCTGGGGCCATCTAACTGCTCGGTGTCATTGCGTTCTTCTATCCATTTTGCGCGTAGGGCTGGCAAGCCATTACGAATGTCTATGCTAATGCTGGGGTCGGTGTACGGGCCGCTGGTGTCATAGACCATGACCGGTGGGTTTTTTTCTGCGCCAAAGTTAGACGGTGTATCGCTTAGACTGATTTCGCGAAACGGCACTTGTATGTCCGAGCGTGACCCTTGCACGTAGACTTTGCGGGAATTGGCAAACGGCAGGGTGGTGGCCGGGTCGATTTCTGCGGTGCCGCTGTCGAATTTAGTTAGGGTTTTTTGTAGATTTTTATCGGTGGCGTTCATGGTGCGTTCCTATTATTTAATCAACATAGAAAAGCCGCCTATGCGCCCCTAATTTATTTGCCGGGCTAACATTGCATGCTTTCCTACGGCGGCATGACCCGCGTCAGGTTCAAAGGGTGTTTCTCACTAATTTAAGCCATGCGTGCATGCCTTTAACTAGACCCCTAGCAATAGACGAAAATTACGCTAAAACGGCATTAAAAGCAAGTTTTATGCTTGATTTGCGACCATGACTAAAGCCCGGCATGGGCGACGACTTTGCTATAATGGGGCCACTTTTAAGCGCCGCCAGCTTGGCAGCGATGCGTAAAGAGACATTCGATTTGTTCAAATTAAAGCGACCTTATTTGCCTTGGCGTTTTTGGCTGTGGCACCTCATCTTGCCTTTGCTGGCAGGCGCGCTGCTGGCCTTTGCCTATCCGCAGACTGGCTTAGATAGGGTCTTGATCGCACCATTTTACGATGCACAAAGCCTAAGCTTTCCTTTAAGAAACCATGCGGGCTTAGAGATGGTGATGCACCAAGGCCTGAAATACCTGATGATAGCCATCAGTTTGCTGGCCTTGAGCTTGTGGTTGCTTGGTTTGCAACGGTTTGTAAACAAGCGCTCTGGCCGCTTAGCAACTTGGCTGCAGACCAGTCATCAACCCTTGCTGTGGCTGTTTGTTGGCATGTTGCTCACCACCAGCGTGGTGGCTTTATTAAAGCACAGCAGCATACACGACTGCCCATGGAATTTACTGGAATACGGCGGCACGCAGCCATATATCGCCTTGTTTGCTAGCTTGCCGGCTGGTGTGCAAGCCGGTCATTGTTTTCCGGGTGGCCATGCCAGTGGTGGCTTTGCTTTGTTCGCGCTGTATTTTGCTTTTAGAGACAGTCGGCCTAGGCTAGCGCAATGGGGCTGGGTCATGGCGCTGCTGTTTGGTGGCATCATGAGCTACACGCAGATGATGCGTGGCGCGCATTTCATGTCGCATAATTTATGGACGGCTTGGCTAGTGTGGATGCTGTTGCTGGTGCAATACCTCATTTGGCCACCGCAGGCCAAGCTGCCAGCCGCCAAGCCGGCATCAAGCAAGCCGTTGCCAAGAAAAGAATGGCCCTTACTGGGCCTTGTTGCTTGCAGCGCCTTGTCCATTTGGTTGTGCTTACGGCTGTTGTTGTGGTTGAGTGTGTCTTTGGGTTTGGGTTACAACCCCTTGTCGCTGGGCGAAGGCTTGACCATGCTGGGTTTGGGGCTTTGGTTTGATCTCAACGCCTTGTGTTATTTGCTGTTGCCTTTGTTGTTATTGTCGCTGCTGTTGCCTGAGCGTGTTCGGCAGCACGCTAGGCTTAAGCCAGTCCGTAGGCTATTGGCTGGGCTGTTCATCTTTGTCCTGTTGTTTACGGCCGTGGCCGAGTTTGTTTTTTGGCAAGAATTCAGCACGCGCTTTAACTTCATCGCGGTGGATTATTTAATTTACACCAAAGAAGTCATTGGCAATATACGTCAATCCTACCCTGTACCCTTGATCTTGCTAGGCATCGCTTTGCTGACCGGCGGGCTGTTGTGGGCGGCCAGTAAAAAAATACGCTTTGCTAATGTGAAGACGGCTAAACAAAAATTAGCTTTGTTGCTGGGTGCGCTGAGCTTGCCTTACCTTAGTTTGCAGTTGGCCAATGTTGATCAAATGGAATTCAGCCGCAATGCCTATGCCAACGAATTGGCTGGTAACGGTTGGTTTAGTTTTGCTGCCGCGGCTAGGCGTAATGAATTGGATTACGATAAATTTTACCTAAGGCTGGACGCCGCTAAAGCTCGGCAAATTTTGCAGGGTTTGCATGCCGACCGCCAAGTTGTTGGGGCGAACGTGAGCCCGTCCATTCCGTCCATTAAGCCCTTTAGTCGGCGACCCAAGAATGTGGTGTTGATTTCTGTCGAAAGTTTGTCGGCAGATTATTTGGGCGTGTACGGTAACCGGCAAAATTTAACCCCCCAGCTGGATGCCTTGGCGGCAGATAGCGTGGTGTTTGATCGGCTGTTTGCCACTGGAACGCGTACGGTACGTGGTTTGGATGCCTTGTCTATAGCCATCCCACCGATTCCTGGGCAGGCCGTGGTGCATAGACCGAATAGCGATCATTTGGCTGGCATAGGTCAGCTATTGCGCGCACGCGACTATGCCACTTTCTTTATATACGGTGGTTACGGTGCGTTTGATAACATGAACCATTATTTTGCCAGTAACGATTACACCGTGGTAGACCGCACCGATTTTGATGAAAAAACCGTGCAGTCGGAAAACATTTGGGGGGTGGACGACGAAAGCTTATTCAATAACGCCACGCGAATTTTGGATGCGCAGTTTAAAACCCAACGGCCGTTTTTTGCCCATATCATGACCACCAGCAATCACCGGCCTTACACCTTTCCGGCCGGTAAAATCGATTTAGCCCCTGGCAGCAGGGAGGCCGCGGTTAAATACAGCGATTACGCCATCGGTCAGTTTATCGCGCTAGCCAAGACCAAGCCTTGGTTTAAAGATACCTTGTTCGTGATTGTGGCGGACCACTGCGCGGCAGTGGCAGGTAAAACAAAATTGCCGGTGGCCAAATACCACATCCCTTTATTTTTCTATGCGCCTGCGCTGTTGCCCGCTCGTCATTACACCCGCTTAGCCAGTCAAATAGACATCGTGCCTACTCTGTTGGATGCCTTGGGGGAGCCTGGTAGCGAGCATTTTTACGGGCAATCGTTATTCCAAGCCGAGCGTGAAGCATGGCCGGAACGGGCCTTCATTAGTAATTACCAGTCCTTGGGCTATTTGAAAAATGGCACGCTGACCGTGCTTATGCCCAAGCGCCGGGCAGAAGCCTATCAAGTGGATGCGCAAACGTTGGAGTCCACGCCGATTGCGCCCAGCCCAAGTTTGCTTGAGGAAGCCGTGGCCTACTACCAAACGGCCAGTCGTGCCTATAAAAGTGGGGCCTTGAAAATGGCACCGACAAAACAACAATGATGCCAGTGCAATTGCCGTTTATACCCTAGCGTCCTGCGCTATAATATGACTAATATTTTAGGAAGCATGAATCATGACACAGACGCAAACCAGCCGATTTAACAGCGCTAACGACGCTGCTAGATTCAACATGATAGAGCAGCAAATTCGCACTTGGGAAGTGCTTGATCCGGTGGTACTGGATTTATTTAATGCCGTGCCACGTGAACAGTTTGTCGCCGAATCGCAACAAGGCTTAGCGTTTGCCGACATAGAGTTGCCCATAGGCCATGAGCAATGCATGCTCTCACCCAAAATTGAAGGCCGCATTTTGCAAGCGTTGCAAGTAAAGAAAACCGACAAGGTCTTGCTAGTGGGTACCGGTAGTGGCTATTTAACCGCTTTGTTAGCCAAGCAAGCGGCGCATGTCTATTCCGTTGAAATCGTGCCCGAACTATCCGCCCAAGCCGGCGTTCGCTTAAAACAACAAAATATACACAACGTCAGCTTGATCGTGGCCGATGCCGTCAATGGCTATGCGGCTGAAGCGCCATACGATGTCATCGTTTTCAGTGGCGCTCTTAATCTATACCCACTGGCAGTTGAACAAATGCTTAAATTGGGTGGTCGTATGTTTGTGGTGCACGGTGATTTGCCCAGTATGCAGGCCACCTTAAGCCACCGCGTAAGCGACGGGGTGTGTCGCCAAGAAAACTTATTTGAAACCTGCTTGCCCTTGTTGGCGCATGCGCCTGTTGCGAGTCAATTTGAATTTTAAGCTTACTTTATTGCAAAAATCTTGGCTGTCGTTGCATGCATTACTAGCCGCATTGTTGACGGCTTTGCCTGTTTACGCGGCTGACAATGCCAGCTTGCAAGCGCGGCCTTTAAGCTTGCTGGATGTTTATCAACAAGCCTTAGCGCACGATGCCACCTTGGCTTCGGCCTTAACGGCCAACCGAGCCGCGCAAGAAATCATCGAGCAAGGCAAGGCGCTGTACCGACCCACGGTCAATTTCAATGCCGATACCAACGCGCTCAAGTCCAATATCGATTATTTAAGTTCCTCAGAGTCGAGCAAATCCAGCTTTGAAAACTACCGGTATGGCGTGGATGCCCGTCAGCCTATTTTCCGTAAACAAAATTTGATACAGATAGAGCAAGCGGCTACCCAAGTTAAACAAGCCGATAAGCAACTTAATTTAGCGCAACAAGCGCTGATGTTGCGTACCACGCAGGCCTACTTTGATGTGTTGATGGCGCAAGATAAAATCGAATTAATTGCGGCGCAAAAACAAGCGATCGCCAGCCAATTAGCGCAAGCGCAAGCTAATTTCGATCTGGGTAGCGCCACCATCACCGATGCCAATGAGGCCCAAGCCCGTTACGATTTAACCGTGTCGCAAGAGATTGCTGCGATGAACGAATACGAGATTACTAAACACGCGGTACAAGCCATCACCGGCCAATTGCCGCAACGCTTAGCCAGTGTAAAACCACAATTAAAGCCCAATGACTTTGGTCAAAGCATGGCTACTTGGCAAGAGCTGGCATTAATCAACAATCTCAATATTCAAATTCAGCAAGACGCAGCCAAATTGGCGGAGCAAGAAATTGCGCGCAATCAAGCGGGCCATTTGCCGACCTTGGATGCAGTGGCCAGTTACACCGACTCCTATGCCAATGGCAGTGTGTCTCGTTTTGGTACGGGTAACGAGTTACAAGTGGGTAGCATAGGCTTGCAATTGCAGATTCCACTGTACGAAGGTGGCGCCACCAGTTCACGGGTGCGCCAAGCGGTGCTGAATAAACAAAAAGCCCAGGACGATTTAGAGTTGATACGCCGCCAGACCGAGCTCGATACGCAGCGCGCCTACCTCAATTTAAGCAGCAGCATTGCCCAATTAAAAGCCCTGGACCAAGCCGTCATAAGCAGTCAAAGCCAACTGGATGCGACGCAGTTGGGTTACCAAGTGGGCGTGCGCACCAGCGTGGATGTCTTGAATGCGCAGCAGCAGTTATACAGCGCTAAGCGCGATGCCCTGCAAGCACGCTACAATTATTTGACCAACATCATCCGTTTGAAAACCGCCGTTGGCCTTGTGGCCGCGGCAGATTTAGTGGACATCAATCAACAGCTGGAATAAGCGCATGCAGCCTAATTTATTAAAAGTGGATTTAAGTCAGTTGCTCATCGTCGATGTGCAAACCCGATTAGTTGGCGTGATGCCGCCAGAAGCCGTGGCGGCTTGCATTAAAAATGCCGGCATCTTGGCGCAAGCCGCTCGCTTGTTGTCAGTGCCCATTATTTTGACTGAACAGTACCCGAAAGGCTTAGGCCATACGGCAGTTGAATTATTGGACCAGCTTGGTGATGTGCTGCCGGTAGAAAAAACCGCCTTTTCCTGTGTCGCGGAAGCCAAAGTTAAGCGGCAATTTAGCCGTGACCGCTCACAAATTGTGTTGGCCGGCATGGAGGCGCACATCTGCATACTGCAAACGGCCATGGATTTAATGGCGACGGGCAAGCAGGTCTGTATTGCAGAAGATGCCATTATTTCACGGCAGCCTGCCAACAAGGCCAATGCCATTGCCAGAATGCGTGAGGCTGGTTGCATGATCAGCAACACCGAATCCATCGTGTTTGAATGGTTGGGCAAAGCCGAAGGCGATGCCTTTAAAACCATCAGTCAATTGATACGATAAAAAAAGCGGGCTAGCCCGTTTTTTTTATCGCTAAGTTAAATGGATCAGGTTTAAATGCACCAGGTTTTAGGCGCACTAGGTTTTAGATCATTAGGTTTAGTTCGCCATGGCGATAATTTGATCTAGCGTTACGTAGCCTTTTTTATCCACATCTATCTTATCAAAGCCTCTGGCCACCCTAGGCATGCCGGCTTTGGCTTCTTCTAAGCTTAATTGACCGTCTGCATTTTTATCGGCGGCTTTAAACTTGGCCGTAATTTCTTTAGCCTTAGCGCTGTCCTCGGCTTGCGCTAGGCTTACCATGCTAAAACTGACCATAACCAACAATACTTTAGCTAACATTTTCTACTCCTAAAATTAATTCAAATAATTTACCGTTCAAATAAACTGCCGTTCTGTGGTTTAATTGTGGCACATATCGTCATTACTCGGAAACCAATTCATGAAGCTTACTGTAAAACACCCCCTAGTTATTTCAAGCATTTTGCTAGCTTCACTGATAGCCTCGCCTGTTTATGCAGCCAGCGATTTACTGAAAGCCGACAAACCGGAGTCCGGTTTTTTTAGTGATTACAGTCTATTGCAGCCGATTAACAGTCCCGAGGGCACAAAAGCCTACCGCTACACCAACACCAAATTTGATCCTAGCAATTACCAAGCCGTGATGATAGACAGCGTCACCCTCAGCCAGTCCGGGGTGGACGATAAAATCACCGCAGACACCATGGAAAAAACCAGAGCCATTTTGGAAGACGGCATTAAGCAAAAAATCAGCAAAGTGATCGCGCTGACAGACAAAGCCGGACCGGCCACCTTAAAGGTGAATGTGTCGATTTCTGCTGCCGACATTGTCGGCGAGGGCTTTAAGCCTAGAAACATTTTGCCGGTGTCGGCGGTGTTGAAGTTGGCATCGAAGGCTGCAGGCAAAGATAAAAAAACCGCGATGTTATTAATTGAAAGTAAAGTCAGCGATAGCTTAAGCGGCGAGTTATTGAAAGCCACCATGCTAACCATCAGCAGCGAGAGCTTTAGAGACAAGGATGAAGCGGATCAAGAGTTGACGGATTTGGCTAAAAAAGTGGTCGATCTGGCCATGAAGAATATCAGCTTGCAGCCTTAAGGCAGTGCCAACTTTTTAGACCGTGCCAACTGTTTTAGCCCGAGCTTAGTCCTTTAGCAAGTCGGCCAATAGCGTAAGCGTTTTTGCGCTGGCGCCTTGGCCGGCGGTACACAAGGCCAAGCCTCGGGCGCCCATGGCCGCGCGTTTTTCAGGCGCCGTCATTAGCGCTTGCAAGGCGAGGGCTATTTCCTTACTGTTGTTTACCCGCCAAGCGGCACATTCGGCCACGGCCGTGGCGACCACCTCAGCGAAGTTGTAGGTATGGGGACCAATTAGCACCGGTTTGCCCACGCGCATGGCTTCAATTAAGTTTTGCCCACCAAAAGGCAGCAGGCTGCCACCGATGAAACATACATCGGCACTCGCGTAATACCCCATCATCTCCCCCATGCTGTCACCTAAGATGATTTGTGTGTGACTGGCGACGGCTTGTTTGAGTGCTGAGCGCTTTTCGTAAGCCAGGCCGCGTTTTTTTAGTAGGGCTTCTACTTGAGCGAAGCGGTGCGGGTGGCGCGGCACGATCACGGTGAGCAAATCGGCAAGCGATGTCTCACGCAGTGCATCTAAGAGCATGGCTTCTTCGCCGTCGCGGGTGCTGGCAGCTAAAAACACCGGTCGCTGCTCACCAAACAAACGCCTTAAGTGCTTGCCATCTGCCTCGATTTCGCATGGTGGCGCGACGTCAAATTTTAAATTCCCCAGACTAAGCACACGCGTGGCCCCCAGTTTTTTAAAGCGTGCGGCATCGTGCTCGGTTTGAGCGGCAATTAGCCGCAAACTTTGCAGGCCGTCCCTAACCAAGCGGCCGAATTTAGCGTAGCCGCTAGCGGATTTTTCCGACAGTCTGGCGTTGGCTAACACCATAGGGATTTTTCTTTGCTGGCAACCGGCCAGTAAATTAAACCAAAGTTCGGTTTCCAGCAGCACGCCCAAACAGGGTTGAAAATGGTTTAGAAAACGCCGCACGGCAAAGGGTAGGTCATAAGCTAAGTAAGCGCGTTGCACGCGATCGCCAAACAATTGCTCGCTGGTGGCACGCCCGCTAGCACTGCCGTGAGTAAGCAAAACCGTGTGTTCAGGGTAGGCCGTCAGTAAAGCGTTTATTAGTGGGGCGGCGGCACGCGTTTCGCCTACGGACACGCAGTGCAACCATATAACGGCTTGCTGGCGAGGCTGATGGTAAAAGCCGAAACGCTCACGCCAATAGGGTCGGTAAGCCGCATCTTTGATGCAACGCAGGCAGAGCTTAGCGGCCAGCAGGGGCAGTAGAAAATACAGTAAGAGGGAATAAAAAAAACGCGGCATGGGCCATTTTCTCACAAAATGCTTAAGCTGGTTTTACTTGACGTCAGGCTAAACATAAAGCCGTGATTTTGGCTAGAAAATTATTTTAATTTATTTTTATAGCAATAATGATAAGCAAGTGATCCTTAGCGATCGCGCTATGCAAATACCGGCGCCATTTGCAAAAAAATACAGCAAAATGTGGCAAAAATAGCGGGCGAAAACAAGCTTGACGCACACAAAATAAAGGCATAAATTGCTGTTCCAGACACAACATATTGTGCTTTTACCCAATATGGTTGTTAAAAATAAAAGTTTTTAATTAAAAATCACGGGCTTAGCGTAGAAAGCTATTTTCTTGCGCTAAGCTTGCCGTTTAGGGAGAGGCATCCATGCTTAAAGCCGTTGAATCAGCAAGCACATCGCAGGCAAATTCAGAAAAAGAGATTTCCATACAGCCTGTGTCGCTGGATATCTGGGATAAAAAATACCGTCTAAAAACCAAAACCGGTGAACACGTGGATGCCGATATGGATGCTTCCTACGCTCGCGTGGCGCGGGCTTTGGCCGATGTTGAAACGACCGATGAAAAACGTGCCGAGTGGCATGAGAAATTTTTATGGGCATTGCGCCGTGGCGCCATTCCTGCTGGCCGCATTACTTCCAATGCCGGTGCGCTAGAGCACAAGCCCGCTACCTCCACCATCAATTGCACGGTGTCAGGTGTGATCACTGACAGCATGGATGACATTTTAGGCAAGGTGCACGAAGCCGGCTTAACCCTAAAAGCCGGTTGTGGCATAGGCTACGAATTTTCTACATTGCGTCCAAAAGGCGCTTTTGTGGCCGGTGCCGGCGCTTACACCAGCGGCCCATTGTCCTTCATGGATATCTACGACAAAATGTGTTTCACCGTGTCCAGTGCTGGCGGTCGTCGTGGTGCACAAATGGCCACCTTTGATATTTCCCATCCGGACGTGACCGATTTCATTAAAGCTAAGCGTGAGAATGGCCGTTTGCGTCAATTCAATTTGTCTTGCTTAATTACCAAAGAATTCATGGAAGCCGTTAAAGCCGATGCGGAGTGGAAATTGGCTTTCCCGGTCACCGAAAAAGAAGCCATCGTTGATGGCTTAAATGTGAACGACATTGCCCAAGTGGTGTGGCGTGAGTGGCCAGTGAGGGGCAAATACTTAACCAAGGCCGACGGGGTAGATGCCGGCAAAGTGGCTTGCCGCGTGTACAAAACCATCAAGGCGCGCCGTTTGTGGGATGTCATCATGTCCAGCACCTACGACTTTGCTGAGCCAGGTTTTATTTTGATCGACCGCGTTAATGAAATGAACAACAACTGGTTCTGCGAAAACATCCGCACCACCAACCCATGCGGCGAGCAACCCTTGCCACCTTATGGCGCCTGCTTGTTAGGGTCCGTTAACTTAACCCGTTTTGTTAAGCATCCGTTCACCGATCAAGCATTTTTTGATTGGAAAGAATACCGTGAAGTGGTGGCGATTTTCACCCGCATGTTGGACAACGTGGTTGAAATTAACGGCTTACCCTTGCAAGAGCAGCGCGATGAGATCATGCGTAAACGCCGTCATGGCATGGGCTATTTAGGCTTGGGTTCCAGCCTCACCATGATGAAAATGAAATACGGTGAAGACGATTCGCTTAAGTTTACCGAAGAAGTGACGCGCGTGATGGCCGAAGAAGGCTGGAACGTGGGCGTGCAATTGGCCAACGAAAAAGGCGCAGCGCCTATCATGGACGAGAAGTTTGAAGTGACGGCTGACATGCTAGCCAAGCGCCCAGAAATGGCGGCAGACGGCATTAAAGTAGGCAGCAAAATTGCCGGTAAAGTGCTGTTGGGCAAATACAGCCGCTACATGCAGCAGTTTCCTGAAGGCTTGCGTAATCAAATTGCTACTAAGGGTGCACGCTTTACGCACCACAGTTCGATTGCGCCTACCGGCACCATTTCTTTGTCCTTGGCTAACAACGCCAGTAACGGTATTGAGCCATCGTTTGCGCACCATTACGCTCGTAATGTGATCCGTGAAGGTAAAAAATCCAAAGAGAAAGTCGACGTGTTCTCTTACGAATTGTTGGCCTACCGTGAATTGATTAATGCTAAGGCCATGCCGTTTAGTGAGTTAGAAGACGAAAAATTACCGGACTACTTTTTGGACTCTTCTACCATTCAAGCTAAAGCACACGTGGACATCCAAGCGGCTTCACAGAAATGGATAGACAGCTCGATTTCTAAAACCATTAACGTGCCTACCGATTACGATTTTGAAGATTTCAAAAATATTTATTTGTATGCCTACGACAAAGGCTTAAAAGGTTGCACCACTTTTAGGTTTAATCCAGAAGCTTTCCAAGGCGTGTTGGTGACTGAAAAAGATTTGGAAAACACTACCTACAAATTCACCTTGGACGATGGCACGGAATTGGAAGTGAAAGGCAACGAAGAGATTGAGTACGACGGCGAAATTCACTCTGCGGCCAATCTGTACGACGCACTTAAAGAAGGCTATTACGGTAAGTTCTAAGCGCTATTTTTAGAACACAGACCGATTAAGAGGATAAGAACATGGCAACTAAAATTGAAAAGAAAATCGTCGGCTACGCGTTGGTTAACGAGCAAGATAAAAAAGACGCAGAAGTAAAAGCAGCCGAATTGGAAGCACACAAAGCCGCTACCAAAGTGGTGCAATTGGGTGAGCCGCTCAGCCGCCCAGACAAGCTAGTGGGCAACACCTATAAAATCAAAACGCCGGTGACCGAGCACGCGCTGTATATCACCATTAACGACGTGATCATGAACGAAGACACACCACAAGAACACCGTCGTCCGTTTGAGATTTTTATTAACTCCAAAAACATGGAGCACTTTCAATGGATAGTGGCGCTAACGCGCGTGATGTCGGCCGTGTTCCGTAAAGGCGGCGACGTCACTTTCTTAGTGGAAGAATTAAAAAGCGTGTTTGAACCGAGTGGTGGTTACTTCAAAAAAGGCGGGAAATTTGTGCCTAGTTTGGTGGCTGAAATCGGTGAAGTGGTCGAGCAGCATTTACAAGAAATTGGCATGCTGAAAAAACCCGGTTTGGATCAACACCAACAAAAATTGGTGGACGAGAAAAAAGCCGAGTACTTAGAAAAGCACGCTAAAGCCGGCGACGAAGTGACGGCCGAAGGTTTTCCTAAGGGCGCGCAATTGTGTGCTAAGTGCAATACCAAAGCCGCCATCGTCATGGACGGGTGTTTGACTTGCCTAAATTGCGGCGAGAGCAAATGCGGTTAATGGCGGGCTTAATTGTCAATACTTAGACTCTTGTTGTGGGGTGAGGCATAAGCTGCGATTTGGAGACCATAAGCTGCGATTAGATAGGCCATAAGTTGCGATTGCTTTGTCGGTATCCGTAAAGCTGTGCTTAATCTGTAAATATTTAAATGGAATTATTTTTAAGGAGTCGAACATGGCAACTAATCCGCCTAAAGGTGATGGTCATCGTATTGGGGCTGTAAGAGAAAGATCGCAAACTCAAACGCCTTCTGGCGCTTGGGTTAAGCGTGATACTAATACAGGGCGTTTTATGGATGTGAAGTCAGATGGAACCCCTTTTAAGGGGGTTAGAAAAGAAAAGTAGATTTGTGTTGGTTTGAGCATAATTTGCACGTTATGCTCCAGGAGTGTAATTTTAAGTTCTAGGCCAACATAGGGTGGAGCTATAAGCAGTTTTTGAGGGCATAGCCATTATTTTCAAGTGTATTCATATCTGTGCCCTTCTTGTCAGCTTGATATACCTACAGGTATGAGAGGCGTCGGAGCACCAGAGCATGTAAATGGCTAACCAATCTTTCAAACGTTACATCAGAATACTCAAGGTGTTGACAATGGCGTCAATTATGATTATAGTTCGCCCCAACACGGCCCCTCTCGGAAAGTTTGTTTACAAACGATCTGCTGAGGGGTTTTTTGTTTCTAGTGATTTACACACTATCTCGCCAAAATACTTCCCAGTTATTAGGCGTACCCATGCCAGATAAATTTAGCCCCAAGTGATCTAAATTGGGAAAATTTACTAGATGACTCTCTAAACGTGTTGACCAGCTTGAGTTAGGGTTAATTACTTTCAACAGATGCTTAATGATACAAAGCAATAAAAAACAGCGTGCTTTTGCATGGTCATTAGATTCAAAAACACTAACCCATGGCAAATCTTTATCTGAGGGTAATTTTGCCTGATCTGTAATGTTGCGATTCCACAACCTACTATGATGTGCGCAAACATTTCGCAGATAATTTAGGCTTCGTAGCCAAGAAGCAAACACCCTACCATTTTGTATTCCATACTGCTTTGATATTGCATCTTGCTCAGACTCTTGCAAGCCTGAATACAAAGTAGACATGGTGCCAAAATCCCAAACCTCACAAGCCACCCAAATCGCCAGTGGCAACCCATATTTATCTTTATTGTGACTCACAAACTCTTCTTTAGAGCGTGATATTAATTGTGCATGTTTAGTAAACCACTCATGGTATTTAGTTACTCCAGTACGTGGATTTAATTCGAGGCTAAAAGAGTCATGAAACAACACAGGTTTTAAATAAGCAAATCTATCAATACTCGCTAATGTATGCGAAATGTCTACGCGAATTGCAATTTCAATCCGCTCTAATGCATCCATCACCAGCATACGCAACTGCTTATCAAACACATACAAATCAACCGCCTGCTGAAAAGTTGCATCAGCTTTAAACTCGTCTAACGCCAGCCTATCCACTTTTATCTTTACTGGTTTTTTACCATGAGCATCAAGCTCAACATATAAACCACTACGTTCTCTAAATGCATACCAATAGCCACTTAAACGATAATAACCAATCCGCTCTAGGCACTCGAGTGCTTTCATGCGGTCAGTCACAATCATGCCACGGTCAATCAGTTGATCTAACTGCTCATCAAAACTTTTCCAGTTTTTTGTATAAGTCACTTTCATAATTGTAAGCCCAACCTAAGCCACTGCTTGTGCCACCAAGGCATTGGCAATCAATTGCTGTTGCTGATTAGCGGCGGTGATACGGGTTTTGAGTTGGCCGCACAGCGTCATGAGTGCATCGACTTTGGCGACGATACGATGCTGTTCAGCAATTGGCGGCAAAGCTATTGGACAAGATAAAACTTGAATCTTTTTTAAGTTTGTTTGTTTTTTACCATCGTCATAGTCAAGATAGTATCTATTTCTCTCAATAGCTATTTTGATGTAATTAACATTTAAAAATGGAGGTATTCTCAAACATCCAATTCGTTGGTTTAATGAGTATTTTTCATTTTCATCAACAATAAAACACCTTGCGATCGCTTTACCTAACGGTACATCGCTCATAACAATAGCAATGTCATTTTTTTCTAATAGAAACAAATACTCGGACACTTTTTTTACTTTATCTCCATCATTAGAAATAAAGCTAGAGTTGACCAAAATATACTTCCCCTCTATATCGACAAGCATCTCATGGGCTTTACCATTGAAAAACATGGAAATGTCTTGAAGTTCTGTCCAACACCATGATTTCGGAACTTGGTGTTGATAATTTGTAGGGTCTAGTATTGATTTATCCCTTTCTAAAGAGATATGTTTGTAATTACACGTGGAAAGGAAATAGTCTTTAGTCTTGTCCAAAATCAATTTAGCGGATTCATCATTGGCATCTTGTGGCACGAGTTTTCCCATAACGGCGAGTTGCAGCAGGGTTTGTTTGAGGGTATTTATGCTGGCTTCGGTGGTGAATAACGTATCGAAATGTGCGGCGATGCGTTGCCAGTTGGCGCTAAAGTCATCGGCGCTCTGCGATTGTGTGAGCGTGCCTAGCAGATGGCTGACCAGCTTTTCGTGGGCTTCTGCGGCATTACTATGCTGCGCTTCCAGTTGGTCGCATAGTGCCATGAGTTCATCGACTTTGGCGACGATGCGGTGTTGTTCTGCGTGCGGAGACAGGGCAATTAAGCCAGAAAAAAACTGACCATCATTTATTGCAGGGTAAGCAATCCCCATTTGCACGGATTCGACATAACGAACGAATACAGGACTACGAAAATAACTAAGAAAATATCTAGGTGGCATTAAACAGAAGGGATGAACTATCGCAAATGCCGTGCTTGCTATCGGCTCTGGTAGAAAATCATCCTCAATAACAGCAATATTCAAAAGGTAAGGTCGAATGGTTGAGTAAATGACGGTGCCTTTCTTAACTATTTTTCTCGCTCGTGATGGTGCATTTTTAGGACTCACTAACTCTGGTGATGAAATCATCCCATGCTGACTGTCTATCGCAGACACTTCAATGTATGTGAAATCAACATCTGGAGTTTTCTGTCCCCAGTCATGGCAGATGCTTCCAATGCGAACCCACTCCCATCCATGCGGCAATTCAAACGGTTTTTCATCATCACCAATAGCTGCCAGTGGCTTATCTTTCTTAATCTTACCCTCAGCTACCAACTTAGCTTTCTCAGCCTGTATGCGTTTAAGCAATTCGCTGGCAGGCTCATCATTCGTGTCTTGTGGCACGAGTTTGCCGCGCACTGCCAACTCTAAAATCAGCTCGCGCAGTTTTTTAATGCCATACACACTGCCTGCATTACCACTCGCACGGCCACGACCTGATTTTTTCTCAGTGTCAGCAGCTGTCCAAATCGCCATGTGCTCAGTCAGTAATTGCTGTATAGCGTTCATGCTTTTACCTCACGTTGTAACGCCTCTGCCAATATGGCTTGCAGTTGACTACGTAATGTGGCGATGTCCGCTTGCATGGTGTTGTATTGCGCTAACAACACTTCTGGGTCGTATATTTCTTGCTCGCCTATATGCGGGTTTTTGCAGTCCAAGTTGTAGTTGCGGGCTTTAATGTCCGCTAAGCTGACTTTCCACGCGGATTCGCTTTCGGAACGGGCCCTAAAGTTATCTGCTTCGCTACCCCACCATGCTGCGAGCGGTTCAAACTCTTCTACCTTCATCGGCTTGGTTTTGTTATAGGCTTTAACCCCTGCTGGCAGAGCTTGCTCATAAAACCAAATATTTTGCGTGGGCGCGCCTTTGGTAAAAAATAGCAGATTGGTTTTAATACTAGTATAAGGTGCAAATACGCTGTTAGGCAGGCGCACTATCGTGTGCAGATTGCAGATTGCAGTCTTGCAGTAGCTTTTCTTTAATGCGGGTTTTAATGCCTTCGCCAAACAAAAAGCCATCAGGCAAAACGAGTGCTGCACGTCCACCTGTTTTAAGTAACTGCATAATCAGCACTAAGAACAAATCAGCCGTTTCACGTGTTCGGAAAGCAGCTGGAAAGTTGGTTTCGATGCCGTCTTCTTCATTGCCGCCAAACGGTGGATTAGTGACTACGACATCTACACGCTCGTTCGGTCCCCAGCTAATGAGTGGGCGCGCCAAGGTGTTGTCATGACGAATATTACTTGGCACATCAATACCATGCAAAATCATGTTGGTGGTGCACAGTAGATGCGGCATTGGCTTTTTCTCAACACCGTGGATGCTGTTTTGCAATTGCGCTTCATCTTCTACCGTTTTTACATCTTGCTTGCGGATGTGTTCAATAGAGCAGGATAAAAAGCCACCCGTCCCACAGGCTGGATCCATAACCTTTTCACCCAAGCGCGGGTTGACCATGCGCACCATAAATTCGGTGACTGCTCTTGGCGTATAAAACTCACCTGCGTTACCTGCGGCTTGAAGGTCGCGCAAAAGCTGCTCGTACATGTCGCCAAACATGTGCCGCTCTTGTGCTTTGTTAAAGTCCACGCCTTCTTGTATTTTATTAATCACTTGGCGAATAAGCTGGCCTGACTTCATGTAGTTGTAGGCATCTTCAAACACCGAGCGAATCACATAAGCACGTTGATCGCCGCCTTTGGCTTCAAGGTTTTGTAAGGCAGGGAACATGTCGTTATCGAGGAATGTTTTTAATTCATCCCCTGTCATGCCCTCTGCATTTGCTGCCCAATTACGCCAGCGGTATTGCTCAGGCAATGGTGATTGATAGTTGTCTTGCAGTAACTCCCACTCTGTTTCACGGTCGTCGAATATTTTTAGAAATAGCATCCAAACCAGTTGGCTTAGGCGTTGTGCATCACCATCGACACCCACGTCTTTGCGCATGATGTCTTGAATAGATTTAATGGTGCTGGAAATACTCATGTTTATTGGTTCTTTTGATGTGTTAATAAATTAAGCATAAAGTTGTTGCTCTAATTCTTGCAAGGCTGCCATATAAGCTAGCTTGCCGCCAAATGCCGTCACTAACTCATTGGCAGTGCCCATGTTTTTAAATGGATCTAGCGTAAGGATTTTAATGTCTTCGATATTCTCTATGCCCGTATCCGCATACTTCTCTAACAAGCTTTCAAGCACCTGCCGCGCTTGCTCGCCGTATTTAGCAAAGTAATTGCGTTTCTTCACTTGCTCTGCTCGTTCACGCCGAGTAAGGGGTGGTTGATCAAAAGCTACATGACAGATCAAATCAAACGCATCAAAGTCTTTGCCTACCTCTTGGGCGAGGGCATCAATCAAGACACCATGTTGTTCAAGTTCTTGCAGAATGGCTGCTTTACGGTCGGCTTTGCTCCAGCGCTTTAAGAACTCATCTAGCGATGCATAATCTTTACGGACAGCATTGCGAGTATAGTCTTTGAGTGACTCGGTAATCAGCTTACCTTCGGGGCCATAATACTGAATGCGCTCAGAAACTACATAAACAGTTACATCGCCGAGCACGTATTTAATACGCTTAGTGCTAGGTTCGTCGTCCATGCCGATCTCTGGTGGCGTATATTCACCGCTTGCATCTGTAGCCTGTGATATTGGATTGCCATTTTCATCTAAAATAACTTCTACTGCGTCATCTGGCGGCACAGGTGATTCATCACCTTTCGGTTCATAAATCATGACAGGCTCACCGTCAAAGTCTTTGTCGGCAAATAGTTCAGTGGCTTTCTTGAAGTCCATGATGGTGAACCAGTATTTGCCGTAGTCTTCATTAATGCGTGTGCCACGACCGATGATCTGCTTGAATTCGGTCATGGATTTGATGTGTTGGTCTAGCACTACCAGTTTGCAGGTTTGTGCATCAACACCTGTGGTCATTAGCTTAGATGTTGTGGCTATCACAGGGTAGCGCTCTTCTGGGTTAATGAAGTTATCCAGTTCTGCCTTACCTTCCATTTCATCGCCGGTAATACGCATCACATATTTTCGATTCTCTTTAATGCGCTCTGGATTCAGGTTCACCAGTGCCTGACGCATACGCTCGGCATGGTCAATGTCGTCGCAGAAGACAATGGTTTTGGCGTAAGGGTCGGTAGCGATTAAGAACTCAGTGATTTTCTGGGCAACTAACTCGGTGCGCTTTTCGAGTACAAGTGTACGATCCATGTCAGACTGGTTGTACACGCGGTCTTCAATGAGCCGACCATTCTTATCTGTTTGGCCTGCACGTGGACGCCAGCCCTGCAGGTCTTTATCAATATCAATACGCACCACTTTGTAGGGTGCTAAAAACCCATCTTCAATACCTAGCTTCAGCGAGTAGCTATATACAGGGTCGCCAAAGTAATGGCTGCTGGAAACTTCCTTTGTTTCTTTGGGCGTGGCGGTAAGGCCAACGTGCGTGGCTGAATTGAAATAACTCAATACCTCGCGCCAAGCGCTATCTTCAGCAGCGCTGCCACGGTGGCATTCATCTACAACTATCAAATCAAAGAAGTCAGGCGAGAACTGCTTGTAGATATTTTTATCTTCTTCGTTCCCTGTCACTGCCTGATATAGCGATAAATAGATTTCATAACTTTTATCAATTTGGCGTTTGCTGATTTTAGTCATTGCCGCGCCAAATGGTTTGAAATCATTGTTCTTGGTTTGGTCTACTAGTATGTTGCGGTCTGCCAGGAACAGGATGCGCTTTTTAGTGCCCGATTTCCATAAGCGCCAAATAATCTGAAAGGCTGTATAGGTCTTGCCTGTGCCTGTCGCCATTACTAGTAGGATACGTTGCTGTCCTTTTGCAACGGCTTCAATGGTGCTGTTGATAGCATTGGCTTGATAATAGCGTGGTACACGACCTGTGCCGTCATCGTAATAAGGCATTTCAGCTGTATGGCGTGCCTCTGGTGTTTCTAGGCCTTTCCATACGCAATAGCGCTGCCACAATTCAGCTGGTGATGGAAATGCATCTAATGTTAGTTCTTGCTCAACTTGTGCAGCATTGCCTGTGCGATCATGCAGAAGAAATGCATCACCATTCGAGCTGAAGACAAAGGGCACCCCTAGTGTTTCAGCATAGTTGAGTGCCTGTTGCATGCCAGCACCAACTGAATAGCTGTTGTCTTTTGCTTCAATGATGGCAATGGGAATATTAGACTTGTAATAGAGGATGTAATCGGCGCGTTTCTGTTCACCGCGCGTATGTAACTTGCCACGAACAATGATGCGCCCTTTGGTAAAGCTGACTTCTTCGCGAATTTGGCTATGCAAATCCCAGCCTGCAGCAACTACGGCAGGTGTAATGAATTTTGAACAGATGTCGCGCTCGGACAGCTTTTTCTTATCCACGCATTTACTCCATTATTATTTTCATAAGAGTATAACGTGATTGCATTACTTCCAATTTGTACTTTTTCAAATTCATTGACTTTTTAATTCATTAAACTAATATATGTAATATATTACATTTGTTAGTTTTATGATGAACAGCATAGATACCAAATCACTTTACTCCGCCCAAGAGAAATTTCTTGAAATGTTGGGTAATGTCAAAACCATAGGTTTAGACATTATGCTGTGCGGCGGTACCGTTCTTGCCCGTACCTATTTGCACCACAGGGTTTCCTATGATCTGGATTTCTTTGTGGATGGTAAATTCGACCCTGAAAGGTTGGCAGTAGAGTTGGGTAAGCGAGGTATTAAGCTGATGGATGTTCAGATTGAAAGTGGCAGTCATTTTGTACACCAATTATTTGGGTTTACTCAAATAGAGGATGTGAAATTAAAAGTATCATTTATTGAAGATAGTTACTCGGGTATGTTTCCAAGTGCCATCATGCCTTTTGGTAAAACAACTTTTAACATAGAGTCAATCGAGGGTTTGTACCATCGTAAGTTAAGAACTGTATCAGGCTCCGGCAACAGCGATAAGCCATTGGATGGCAGGCAGACAGCACGCGATTTGTTTGACTTGTTCATGCTGGATAAGATGATTAAACCAATCCCTGCTTTTGTGACCGAAATCAATAAGCATAGGGCAAACTTTCCTGAGAAAGCATTTCTAGCAGGATTGGCAGCAATGCTATGGATAGCAATGATGAATGATTTTGAGCAATTGGATTTTGACGCTAGTAACCCCCATTTGAGCGGTATTGAACCGGTCAACGTGATGGCGATGGTGAGGTCCAGGACACAAGAAGTATTTAAGGAAATGGTGCGTTATGGCTAAGCTATCAAGCCGCGAAATTTTGTGGAATAAACTCTCAAGAGCCTGTTTTCAAGACAGGGTGATGCCTTACGCCTATTGGTTGACTGCAATCACTGATCGTCATCATCATGAACATAAAAAGGTGTTGGATCAATCCATTGCGATGCTTGCTGGCGCTGATTTTGTTAAATTGATTGGTGAGCGAGAGTTTTGCAAGATGTGGAAAAGCATATGCAATGACGCCACGCTTGAGCGTACGGCGGTCAGGCAGGGCAAGATCATCTTGGATGGATTATGGTCAACCATTATGACGGGCTTCGCTTTTAGTAACATTAACATCGATATTGATAAACCTATTAGCACTGGATTGAAAGCGACCTACTTGGATATCTGTAAGCACTCTGCAAGAAACATCTACCAAGTGGCCAGAGATATTAATCGTCCTTACAATCGCGTGCATAACGATGCTAAGAAGTTGGAAGCAATTGGGCTGGTAAAGGCTGTGTCGGCAAAGCAGGCTGGTAGAGCTGTGATGTTGTTGAGTGCGGCTTAATGGACTCATAATTCACGAGTAGCAGTTTATGCGTGAATTTCAGCAGAAACTTGCAATTTATGTGGTGTGCTTGATTGCGCTTTATGGTGTGTTCGATTGTGCAAATAATTGATTTATATTGCTATGAGGATGCATCATTTGCGATCCCCAATAACTAAAGGAGCCGTCAGGCTCCTTTTTTATTTTCCACGACCAGGGCTTAGACCAAATTAAACGAATTGTCGGCTTGGCTTGCCAGTAAAAAAATGAAAAGTACAGCTCAGCCAGAATTGGCTAGGTATAACCCACCATGGACGCTGTCGTTTTTGCGGCGTAAGGAGGTTAGGCAAAAAAAGGGGCACTGTTTAAAGTGCCTCGAGGTGAGATAAGATCTCAAGGAGTAATGGCTAACACTTTAGCTCCTGTATGTGACACTAATAAGAAAAACCATCATTAAATAGCCCGCCCTGTATTTGTCATAAATGTGTAACCTACCGCCCGCCTAGAAAGGCTAAACTCATTCCCGTTGCAAATAACCTTTTAGGGAGTGAGTATGAAGATTAAACCTGCGGCTGATGCTTATCTAGAAAAAGCCAAACAATTAAGCGAGGAAGAATCGCATCGTTTATTGAGCCGAATGCGCGGTAAGCCAGCTAGAAAATTAGAAGATAAAAAATTAACGACCTTGGAAGCCTTGGCCATACAGCTAGAGATAGATGACGAGTTGTTGTCAGAATGGCGTAAGAACATGTTTGCCATTAAAGAAAAAGAAGAAAAAAAGGCAGCCAAAGAAAAATCGGCAAAAGAAAAATCGGACAAAGCAACGAAAGCATAAAGGTAATTCAAAAAATTAACGCTAGCCCAATTTTTTGAGCTGGCTGAGTTATACCAGCCCCCGTCAATTAATACGGGGGCTTTTTTATTCCGCCGTGGCTTCGTCTATCCAAGTTAACAAGGGGGCCCATTGCTCCATGTCTTGCGCAACCAATGATGCGCGCATGTCAAACAAGCCTATGCCTAATTCGGCTGCCGTGGCATAGACCTGCGCGTTTCTGAGGTGGGTGAGCACGGGGAAGCCGGTTTCTTCCATGAAATTGGCCAGGGTGGTGGCGGCATGGGTGCGGCTGTTGACTCGCATGCCGACCAAAGCGACAAAGGTTTTGTTTTTACGCACGGCTTTTTCTTCGGCTAAACGATCAAGAAAATCGCTGCTGGCGCCCATGTCAAAAGCAGACGGTTGGATGGGCACAATCACGCAATCGGCTTGCTTAACGGCGTCGGCCAACTTTTCATCACGCAGGCCAGCGGCGGTGTCAGTGACCACCCAAGTGGCGTCGTTTGATTTTTCTTTAGTGTGCGCGTTGTAGCTGTGTATCAAGGGTAAGTCGGCCGGCCTTCTGCTTAGCCATTGCGCTGATGATTGCTGTCTATCCAAATCTTGTAGTAGCACCCTGTGCCCTGAAACCGCTAGGTAGGAGGCCAGATTGGTGGCTAAGGTTGTTTTGCCTGCCCCACCCTTGGAATTGGCAATCAATATTTTTTTCATTTTTGCATCCTAATCCATCTGCTTGCAGAGCTAAAATCATACGATAAAACGACTTAGCTTGCATGGATCATTCTAATTAGTTAGAAAGTCTGGCGGGATGCATGACATCGACAAGGTCAATTTTTGATTCTGCCTTAGGCAAACATGGATAACAAATACACCAACATGAGGGAGGGCATGAACCCCCAATCCACCAACCAAACCAATACGTTCCATTTGTTCATTTTTTTACTCCAATGCGCTCACTTGATTGCATATTTCAAGAGCAGTGTAGTGTGGATAGATTAAAGTTTTATGATGCTTATATTAAGGCTTGGCAAGTGAGCGGGGTCAGTCCCAACTTAAATTGCGTATTACAATAAGTTTATATTTGTGTTATTTTTTCAATTAGTTTTCTTGCCATACTTAGGTATAAATTCCGGGAGTGCATTATGGACGATGTAAAAGATAGCCCTATCAAGACCTATCATGGGGGTTGCCCCCATGACTGCCCAGACACTTGCTCCATGGTTTTTCATGTCAAGGACAACAAACTAATTGCAGTCAAAGGCAACGCTGACCATCCTATGACCCGCGGTGGGCTGTGCGTTAAATTAAACGATTTCGAAAAACGGCATTACCACCCGGATCGACTTTTATACCCTATGAAGCGCGTTGGGCCGAAAGGCACAAAACAATTTGAGCGCATTTCGTGGGATGAAGCGCTCGATACCATCGTGGATAAATGGCAGGCTATTATTCAAGAGCATGGGCCTCAAGCGATTATGCCCAACAGCTACCTAGGCAACCAGGGCTTGGTGCATGGCTTAAACGGTGGCGATGCTTTTTTTGCCAGGCTGGGTGCGACTGTAACGGAAAGGACGTTTTGTGGAGAGGGCTCATGCACGGCATGGTTGCTAACTGTTGGTCCAACGGCGGGTGTTGACCCAGAAAGCTTTATTCACTCTAAATTTATCATCATCTGGGCGTGCAATTCGGTCAGTACCAATCTGCATCATTGGCACATCATTAAGGAAGCACAAAAGAACGGGGCCAAGGTCGTTGTGATTGACGCGTATGCCTCAAAAACGGCAAAAGAAGCCGATTGGCATATTTGCCCTAAACCCGGCACGGATGGCGCCTTAGCCATGGCCATGATGAACGTGATCATAGGCGAAGGTTTGGTTGACCAAGACTACGTGGATAATTACACCGTAGGCTACCCTGAGCTAGCAGAAAAGGCTAAGGACAGAACGCCCGAGTGGGCTGAGGCCATTACCGGCATCCCCGCGGAAGACATTCGGCAATTAGCAAGAGAGTATGCAACAACCCAACCCTCTGCCATCAGAATCGGCGTGGCCTTAGAGAAAAGCTGGGGAGGGGGCCAAGCGATTCGCGCCGTGACCTGCCTGCCAGCATTGACAGGCGCTTGGCGTCACGTGGGTGGCGGCATACTGCAGTTCCCGGTTTGGGAGCACCCTTACCGATTTGATGTGATTTGCCGCCCCGATTTAATTCCAAAAGGCACGCAGGTCGTGAATAACCTGCAACTGGGTCGTGTGTTAACTGGGGAACAGAAACTAAATGTCCCCATTAAATCCATGATGTGCTGGAACACCAATCCGGTGACACAGGCCACCGAATCAGAAAAGATCATAGAGGGGCTGAGTCGTGAGGATTTATTCTTGGTCTCGGCTGAGCATTTTATTTCGGATACCGCCGCTTACGCAGATATCTTGTTGCCGGCATCCATGGGTGCGGAGCAAGAGGACATCATTTTGTCATGGGGCCATTTGTACCTGACCTACAACACCAAATGCATAGAATCTCCTGGCGAAGCCATTCCTAACAATGAAATTTTTAGAAGATTGGCTAAGCGATTAGGCTTTGAAGAAGAAAATTTCAAATGGAGCGACACGGAATGCCTCGAGCATTATGTCGATTGGAAGTCACCGGCTTGCGGTGGCGTAGACTTAAATTACCTAAAGGAACACGGTTACTATAGATTAGACGTTGGCACAAAAGATAACCGTGCGCCGCATAAGCAAGGTAATTTCCCTACCCCTTCTGGTAAATGCGAATTTAGGGTGGTCGGCGCGAAGAATTTTGTCGCTGGGCCATTTAGGCAAATGTATGAAGATTTTCAACCTGGGGAGGATATCCCTGAGCTACCTGATTACGTGCCATCTAAGGAGACGGCATTAGCCAACCCAGAGTTAGCCAGGAAATACCCGTTGAATATTCTCGCGCCCAAGAGCCACGGCTTTATCAATTCGTCCTACGCTAACATTGAGAGCAAGATTAAGGGTCAGGGCGAACAGTTTGTTATGATTCATCCAGCAGACGCCTTGGATAGAGGCTTGGTTGATGGGGCGCGTGCCAAGGTTATCAATGACCGTGGCTCTTTCGAGGCCATGGCGAAGGTAACCACAGACGTAAATAAGGGCATAGTGGTCGCAACGCTTGGTTATTGGCGGCAGCTGAATAACGGCGTGGTCAATTCGGTAAGTTCGAACGCGTTTGGTGACATGGGGCATTCGCCAACTTCACACGATTGCCTGGTTGAAGTCATAGCCCTGTAACAAGGGTTAAACAGAAAAAGGCCAAGGTCGCGTAAAAGTGACCTTGGCCTTAGTCGTTTCTTATGCACCTAAAAGTGTAGATGCCTAAACTCAGTTGCCTTAGTGCGCCTTGTTAAACAAACGCTTATAAAAAATATCATGGCCATGCATACCGACTAGCATGGCCAACACAAAAATACCGGCTTGTTTTGATCCCGTGCCAAGAGCGACCAGTGCCGGTCCTGGGCAAAAGCCGGCTAGTGCCCAGCCTGCGCCAAACAATAGGCTGCCTATTACCAACTCTTTGCTAAGTTGAGTGGTGCCGGGTAAATGCACCGGCTCGTCGAATAGCGTTAGTTTTTTATTGGCTATGTAACGGAAAGCAAAAAACGTAATGCTGATGCCGCCCACCATGACCAAGGCCAAACTTGGGTTCCAATTACCCGCGATGTCCAAAAAGCCGATGATGTTGGCCGGGTTGGTCATACCTGAAACGATTAAGCCCAATCCAAAAATAAGCCCTGCTAAAAAGGTGATGGTATTTTTCATGGTTTAGCTCGCGTGCAAAGTAAGGTAAGTAGTGACAAAGCCCGCCATCATAAAGCTGACGGTGGCCACCAAGGAGCGCAGGGACAACCGGCTTAATCCACATATGCCGTGGCCGCTGGTGCAACCCGATCCCATGCGACTGCCGAAGCCTACTAGTAAGCCCGCCATGATCAGTGTGGTGTTGCTGGCAGCGATGCTGGCCGGCGGTAAGACGGCAATAAATGGATAAATCGTGCCAGCGCTAATTAAGCCTATGAGGAATAGGGCGCGCCAAGCGGCGCCCTCACTGAAAATATTTTTTGGCTTAATTAAGTAGGCAAAGATGCCGCTAATTCCGGCAATCTTGCCGTTAAAAAGCAGCAATAAGCTGGCACCCAAGCCTAACATCAAGCCACCAGTTAAGGCGCTGCCTGGGGTGAAATGTAGCCAATCTATGGTGAGTTGCATGGTGAGGCCCTGTAAATAATACCGTTATTTTAGCAAATACATTTTTATATAACTATATACTCATGTAATATAAACAAACAGTTTTATTTGAGGGGACCAATGATGCAATTAGATGACCAAGCATACGCGCGTATAGCCAAATACTTTCAGCTCTTGGCCGAACCCATGCGCTTGAAAATCCTAAACGGCTTGCGCGATGGCGAGAAAAACGTCAGCGAATTGGTGGCGCTATCCGGCGGCACGCAAGCCAATGTGTCCAAGCACCTCACTATGTTAAGCGCGGCCAATTTAATTCAACGCGAGGCCAGAGGCACCAAAGCCTATTACAGCATAGTAGACCAGCAGATTTTTGATTTGTGTGCTTTGGTTTGCGGTCAATTGGCCATGCAAATGAGCACGGCCGCCGCAGCCAACGAAAGCTTTATTTCAGCCATGCAAAGACAGGCTAATTCATAATACCTATGGGAGATAACATGATTTTTAAACAATTTTTTGAGCCCGACACCAGTACCTTTACCTACTTATTGGCTTGTGAAAAAACCAAGCAAGCGGTCTTGATAGACACGGTGGAATCGGAAGTGCCGACCTATATGCAAGCCTTGACTGAGCAAGGTTTGAAATTGATTTATACCCTAGAAACGCATGTGCATGCCGACCACGTTACCGGCGCCGATAGCTTGCGCCAAAAGCTAGGCAGCAAGAGCGTGGTGCACCGCGATGCCGGTGCAATGTGCGGCGACTTGCTAGTGACCGACGGTGTGCACTTAATAGTGGGCAGTTTGGATTTAGAAGTGCGCTACACGCCAGGCCACACTAACGGTTGCATCAGTTTCTTTGTCGGCGACCGTATATTTACCGGCGATTCTTTGTTGATTGGTGGTTGCGGTCGTACGGACTTTCAAAGTGGCGACTCCGGTCAGTTGTATGACAGCATACACGCGCAAATTTTCAGCTTAGCCGACGACGTGATTATCTACCCTGGCCACGATTACAATGGCAACACGCAATCCACCGTGGGCAACGAACGTAAAAACAATAAACGCCTGGGCGACAACAGAAGCCGTGAGGATTTTATTAAAATCATGAGTGAGCTTAAATTGGCTTACCCAAAATACATAGACGTGGCACTGCCAGCGAACCAAGCTTGCGGTCGCCTTGCACCAGCACAAGCTGCCTAACAGCTGGCTAAATAAATAATGAGGGGATGCATAAAATGAAGTTAGCGAATTTAGCAAAAGGCGTATTGGTTGCAGATCAAATTTTGCCTGAAGATTTAAAGGACCTTACTGCGCTGGGGATTAAAACCATCTTTTGCCATCGACCCGATGGCGAAGGGGCCGATCAGCCGAATTTTGCGGAGATTGCTCAAGCGGCTAAAAAGCTAAAAATCAAAATGCATTATTTGCCTGTGGTGAGCGGCAAGATCTCTGACGCTGATGTAACTGCCTTTTCTGAATTATTTAAAGAGGCGAAACAGCCGGTGTTGGGCTATTGCCGTTCAGGCATGCGCGCGGCTACGCTGTGGGCATTGAGCCAAGGTGCTAGCCTAGGTTTAGCGCAAACCTTGGAAGCCGGCAAGCAAGCCGGTTTTGATTTATCTGGATTAACGCAACGCATCGTTGGCACGCAAGCAAACAATGCCAGCGTTATCCACCATGAAGTGGTCATTATTGGCGGCGGCGCGGCAGGGGTGGCAGTCGCGTCCAGCTTGTTGTCGCGAAACAGCAAATTGGATGTGGCCATTATTGATCCAGCCGATACGCATTATTACCAACCGGGTTGGACCATGGTAGGCGGCGGTGTCTTTAAACCGGCCACCACGGTTAAGACCATGGCCTCGGTCATCCCATCCAAAGCCAAATGGATACAAGCTGCTGTGGCTGGTTTTGAGCCGGAGGCCAAGCAAGTTATTTTAGAGGGCTGCCGCCCTATTAGTTACGACGCCTTAATTGTCTGCCCAGGCTTAAAGCTCAATTGGCATGGCATAGAAGGTTTAGTGGAAACCCTAGGGCAAAATGGCGTGACCTCTAACTACCGTTATGACCTAGCGCAATACACTTGGGAATTGGTTAAAAAATTCAAAAAAGGCCGCGCTGTTTTCACCCAGCCTCCCATGCCCATCAAGTGCGCTGGGGCCCCGCAAAAAGCCATGTATTTGTCGGCCGACCATTGGCTAAGAAGTGGCCATTTAGCCGACGTTGATATTGAATTTTATAATTCGGGCCCGGTGTTGTTTGGCGTAAAAGAATACGTGCCGGCTCTAATGGAATACGTAAAGCGCTATCGGGCTAAATTAAACTTTAACCACCGCTTAACAAAAATTGATGGCCCGGCTAAAAAAGCCTGGTTCACCGCCACCGATGCCGATGGCAACACCTCGACACTGGAGACCACCTTTGACATGATCCACGTGGTGCCGCCGCAACAAGCACCGGACTTTATTCGTGCCAGTTCTTTGGTCGATGCAGCCGGTTGGGTGGACGTCAGCCAAGACACCTTGCAACACAAACGCTACCCCAGTATTTATGCATTGGGTGACGTAACCAATTGCCCCAATGCAAAAACCGCAGCAGCGGCGCGTAAACAAGCGCCGGTGGTCGCCACCAACGTCTTGTTCGATTTGAATAAAGGTCAACACCGCGCCGCTTACGATGGCTACGGCTCTTGCCCATTAACGGTACAGCGCGGCAAAATTGTCTTAGCCGAGTTTGGTTTTGGCGGCCGCTTAATGCCGAGTTTCCCTAAGTGGTTTATTAATGGCCAACAACCGTCCCGTTTAGCCTGGATTTTAAAAGAGCGTATTTTGCCGCCAATTTATTGGTGGGCCATGCTCAAGGGCAGGGAGTGGTTAGCCAAACCGATTAAGCTTGATGCCAATAAACCGCTTTAATTTTTTGAGGACAATCTGTGCTTGATCCTATCCATATAAGCCTTTTACTCGGACTGTTTGTGGGCTTCGTCTTAGCCATCACGGGTGCCGGCGGGGCGATACTTTCCTTGCCATTGTTGGTGTTTTTCTTAAACCTAAAAATGCTAGACGCGGCGCCTATATCCTTGATGGCCATCACCTTATCGGCCGGTTTGGCCGCCGCATTGGGATTGCGATCTGGCATAGTCCGCTACAAAGCAGCCACGCTCTTAGCCAGCTTTGGGGTGTTGTGCGCACCACTGGGTGTGCTAGCGGCGCATCAATTACCCGAGACAGCCTTGGCCATTTTATTTTCTTTGGTGTTGTTGATAGTGTCCTTTCGCTCTTTTCAAAAATTTAGGACACCTACCTTATTAATAGGCGATGATTGTGATGATCCAAACGGCTGCGACGAAGCCGAAAAACCGGAGCCTGCCTGCTCAGTTAATCCAGCCACATCGAAATTATTCTGGACCGCACCTTGCACCAAACGCTTGATTCTAACCGGCAGTTTTTCCGGCTTTTTATCTGGGCTGCTGGGCGTCGGCGGTGGCTTCATTATTGTTCCAACCTTGCACAGCATCAGTAACTTAGAGAGCAAAATGATAGTGGCCACTTCGCTTGCGGTCATCAGTTTGGTGTCCATGGTCAGCGCATTTTCTTATGCCGGTAGTGGCACCATTTTATGGCCTATCGCGCTACCTTTTGTAGGCGCGACGCTAGTGGGCATGGTCTTAGGTAGAATGTTGCACAGCAAAATTTCCAGTCACACTAGTGTGCTTATTTTTGGACTATTGTCTGCCACCATCGCTAGCGTGATGTTGGCTAAAACCCTGTTGGCTTTCTAATTTGTAGATGAGCAGGCGCTCATTTTAAGGAGTTAAAATGAAAAAAATTACAGCAGTAATAAGTTTAATGTTGACCATGGGATCGGCTTGGGCTGCCCCGGAAACCTATGTCATTGACAGCAACCACACCCTACCAAGATTTTCATACAGCCATTTAGGTTACTCAACGCAATTGAGTCGGTTTGATAAAACAACGGGAACCATTATTTTGGATAAGCTGGCAAAGCAAGGCTCGGCTAACGTTACCATAGACACCACCTCAATCAATACCGGTTATGCTTTATTTAACGAGCATATCCAAAAAGAAGATTTTTTTGACACGGCTAAATACCCAACTGCCACCTTTGTGTCGAGTAAGTTTAATTTTGATGCTGACAAAATTAAATCAATCGACGGTGTGTTGACGATTAAAGGCATCAGCAAAGACGTGACGCTGACGGTTAGCTCATTTATGTGTATGCCACATCCTATGGCTAAAAAAGAAGCTTGTGGGGTGAATGCGAGCACCGTGGTTAAGCGCAGTGATTTCAATATGAGTAAGCATGTGCCGTATGTCAGCGATGAAGTAAGGATTGATATTCCCGTTGAAGCCATTAAAAAATAATCCCCTGTTAAGAGGATTATTATCAAGCCTGAAAACCTACAAAAAAGCCCACCTAAGTGGGCTTTTTTATTATTTACAGCAAGTCTTACCTTCTTCGTTATTGCCTACCTGCTTTTTATTACAGCAAGAACAGCCGCAGTTGCAACCGCAACGGCATCTGCCCTTGATGAGGTATTTGATTAATGCGGCAATGGATAACACCAAAGCAACATTCATTAAAATGCACATTGCAATAGCGTGCATAGGGATTGTTCCATTTAAAACGTCATGCATAATTTTCTCCTAAGATGAAAACAGTACTAACCACACACTTTTGCTGCGGACACTGAATGAATCCATTCAATTAGTGGCAACAAAAGTGAACCAAAAACTCACTGCAAAAATACCAACGAGATGCCATAAACTACATTAGACACCTTTCCTGTTTTCATGCAAGCTTGAGCTAACTTTTTATTTGCAGGTAATAATGAATCGGCCCATTCATCACTAAGCTTTTTCAATCAATACGATTTGAGTATGCGATGCTTGGTTTGCATCAAATCCTATAAAAATATAGTATCTTTTTTATGGGTATTTAACCTTCCCACGCCACACGCACAATCGCGCTATTCTTCACCTATCATGCCCTTAGTGGATTAACTATGAATGCATCAGATTCAAATTTGGAAATACCCGAATCAGTTTCATTCTGGCAAGCTTTTGTATATTGGTTAAAGCTTGGTTGCATAAGTTTTGGCGGACCGGCGGGACAGATTGCAGTCATGCATCATGACTTGGTTGAGAAAAAACGCTGGATTTCAGAAAAGCGTTTTTTACATGCACTTAACTATTGCATGCTGTTGCCCGGCCCGGAAGCGCAACAATTAGCCACTTATATCGGCTGGTTAATGCACCGCAGCTATGGTGGCATTGTTGCTGGGGTTTTATTTTTCCTGCCGTCTTTTTTTATCATAGTCGGGCTGGCCTATGTTTATATGGCGTATGGCACTTTGCCATTGGTTGCTGGCATGCTGTATGGAATTAAACCTGCTGTCGTGGCTATAGTGCTATTTGCTGCTTACCGTATTGGCTCGCGCGCACTTAAAAATAGGGTGCTCTGGTCTATTTCTGCTTTAGCTTTTTTAGCGATTTTTGCTTTTAAATTAGCTTTTCCTGTAATTATTTTAGCTGCGGCAGCAATCGGTTATTGGGGTAGCAGAGCTTACCCTGAGTATTTCAGAGCGGGTGCTGGGCACAGCAAGGCTGACAAAAGCTACGGCAACTGCCTTATTGATGACGATACGCCAACACCTGCGCACGCCATCTTTAGTTGGAAAAAGCTCATTAGCGTAGCGCTTATCGGTATTGCATTATGGCTAATGACCATGGCTATGTTGATTGTGGTATTTGGCTGGAATGCGGCGTTTACTCAAATGGCTTGGTTCTTCACCAAAGCGGCATTGTTAACGTTTGGTGGGGCTTATGCTGTCTTGCCCTATGTATATCAGGCGGCCGTTGAACAATACCAATGGCTAACAGCCACACAAATGATTGATGCCTTGGCCTTAGGGGAAACAACACCCGGTCCCTTAGTCATGGTCAATACATTCGTAGGCTTTGTTGGTGGTTGGCAGGGTGTAGCAGTAGATGGCTATGGTGCGTTCACATCTGCCCTGATTGCGGCATCAGTAGTCACATTCTTTACGTTTTTACCCAGCTTTGTCTTCATTTTCATGGGGGCGCCGTTCATCGAGACAACGCACGGCAATATAAAATTAACGGCACCGTTAACAGCGATTACCGCTGCCATTGTTGGGGTGATACTCAACCTAGCCTTGTTTTTTGCCTACCATGTGTTTTCACCGGAAGGGTTAACTGGATCAATCGATGTATTCGCTATCGGCTTAACAATGTTGGCATTACTCGCCATGTTTAAAGCAAAGATTGGAGTCATCCCAGTGATTATTGCTAGTGGTCTCATTGGGATGGGCTTCAATCATTTTATTTTGCTGTGAATAGTGCAGGATGCTCCATTCACTTAATACACGCAGCAGTTAACGTATGTCTGCAATTGCAGTGGTGCTGATCATGGATGAAAAATTAACGGGATTTTCAAAAATGGTTAACACGGCAATGGCTACCGAGAATGCAACGCTAAATAGCATTACCCCTGCCCATGAGGCCCTTGGATTGCCCGCGTGGCAGAGTGCAATTGAGAACTGTGTTAATAGCCCAAATATAAAAATGATAAAAAGCTTTGTGCTAGATAAATGTGTCTTTCTAAGCTCTATTCTTTCTAAATGAGCGCTTCTAACCTGTTCTAACGATCTTAAAAATTCTGTTTGTATTGGCGACACGTTATTAAAGTTAGCTGGATCAGCGGCTATTTGATACAGTCGATTCAATGATTCCACAGGCATTGTCGATGGAATATCTTTTTTGTGCATGAATTCAGATTGCTGTATTTCATTGATGTATTCGTTAATGGTGCTTTTTATTTTTATTGAATTCGGTCCTAAGGTCTCACTTAACCTTAATAGGGATCTTAAGGAGTTAACCTCGGTGCAGACGAGGGTGTTCGCCCGACCAATTCTCTGCCACACATCACCGGCCGTCAGGCTGGAAAACAGGCCAAACAATAAAGCAAGCGCTGCGAAGTAAGGGCCGACAATGCCGCGTACTTGAAATTTTGAGTTGTCTATGCGATTGAATAGGTGCACTGTGAATAGGCCCATTAATAATGGAAGCACGCCTAAATAAAGGTATTCGTACATGGATTATCCTTTTTGGTTTAATGATTTTCAGGCCATTATAAGGGTAATGCCCTAAGATTTGATCAACACTTTATCCTGAAATAGCGGAAGTACAGCGATCACATCGCCACGATCAATAAAATTCAGGCTATTTTCTTCGTGGTTTATTAGGGTTTGGTAAATCCATACCAAGCTAGAGCAAAAAATAGACATTGACGATAGTTAGCCGGCTAACTATAATGCCTTGTGCTTCAATTAAAAGACCTTCCAGACGAAAAAGTGCTCAGAAAATTTGCCGAAAGGTATGAGGATGTGGATTCACGCTCAGTGACTCACTTTTTAAACATTCTTCGTATTGGCACTGAACTTGCTGAATCTTTAGATCGTTTTCTTGCTACCCATGGCTTGCTCCAAGGCAGGTGGTGGGTACTTATTTTGCTGATGCGTGAAGATAATCTGACGTCTACTCCGTCTGAGCTTGCTGAGAAAGCTGGGGTAAGCAGAGCAAC
This sequence comes from uncultured Methylotenera sp., assembly GCA_964400215.1. Taxonomy (GTDB): domain Bacteria; phylum Pseudomonadota; class Gammaproteobacteria; order Burkholderiales; family Methylophilaceae; genus Methylotenera. Next base: position 63,446 of record CAYNSY010000002.1, read on the forward strand.
GATGAGTGGGTTAATTGATGGTTTGTTGCGAGATGGTTTAGTTGTCCGTCAGGAAGGTAACAAAGATCGCAGAAGTTACTCAATCCAGCTGGCTGCTGCTGGGCAAGAAAAACTGGATGAGGTGATGCCTGATTATTACCCGCGAGTCAAAAAGATGATGAACGCTATTCCAGAACAACAGAGAGAAGAGTTGTTAAAGCAACTCATGCTCTTGAAACAGCAAAGCAAAGTATTTGATTGATTTTTTTTGGCCATATAGTTAGCTGGCTAATTATATGGAAATTGAACGGTATTATTTAAATTTTTTTAACTCCCTTAGGTAGGTATAAATGAACAACAGATTAATAATTGAAGCAGCCAATGCTAAATGGAACAAGGCACTTAATAGCGGTAATGTTAAGGGGTTGGCTTTACTTTACACAGAAAATGCGACGCTCTCTCCAGGAAATGGAAATACCCTGCTAGGCCGTGATGCAATCGAAAGTTTATTTAAAGGCTTTGTTGATGGCGGTGTTCATAATCACACCTTGGAAATTATTGAAGTGGGCGGTAACGATAAAATGATTTATCAGCTTGCAAGATGGAATGCCCAAGGCGCAGAAACTAATGGTGAAACGCCATCCTTTGGTGGCATAACCACCTCTGTACTTGAGCAAAGTGCGGAGGGTAATTGGTTAACTCGAACACATGTTTGGAATGTAAATCAATAGGAGAAGAAATCATGCCTCTCGTGAATATTTCGATACTTAAGGGTAAGTCGCCTGAATACATTAAAGCTGTTGCAGATGGAATTAACGCGGCAGTGATTGAAACAATGGGATTCCCTGTCGATGACCGCTATCAGCTTATACATCAGCTTGATCCAGCGTGCCTGCAGTTGCAGGAGCGTGAAGGCGATCGTGTAATGATGCATTTGGTCATGAGAGCTGGTCGTTCAAACAAATCCAAGCAAGCCTTCTACAAGAAAGTAACGGAAAATCTGGCAAACAGCCCAGGTATTCCTGCTGCCAATGTGCTGATTACTATCACTGAAAACCACGACATAGATTGGTCATTTGGAGATGGTGTTGCACAGTTTATTATTTGAAAATAAATGATGCGATATTTTTAAAATATCTCATGAAGCGGCTGAGCTGTGTCTGTAGAGCTAGTGGCGATTTACTAAGTAATATCACCCACAAGCGATGCTTGATGCCTTAAACTTAGGCTGCAGATTTTTTGATTTGGGGAGTAAACATTTTTTATTGAATAGTGTATGCTGAAGCAGCAATCATATTTTTCATAAAGGAAGCATAATGAACAAACTACTTTTGGCAGCGCTCATTTTAAGTTTATCGGCACTTGCGTACTTAGCACTCAATGATAAAGTCGATACGGGTTATGGCACTAGACCTGTCATTACTGATACCGCTAACCATAACAATCAAATGAATGAATGCGTTAAATTAGCTTTAGAAAAACACCCTGGCGCCATTCTTGAAACGGCAGTTGAAATGGAAGATGGCCAATTAATTACCGATGTAGACATTCAAGGTGACGATGGTAAAAAGTGGGAAGTTGAATGCGCTTTAGCCACCAAAGAATTAATTGAAGATAAGCAGGAAAATTAAACTCAACAAAATAATTCTCAGAGTAAACATTAAAAAAGGGAGCCAATGGCTCCTTTTTTTGTTTTAAGCAAATTAATGATTCGAACCACCTCGATTCTATAGACGTCTTTTTGCTTTTTATTATGTCAAAGTGTGTGATAGGTGTGTGGTGTTTTTATGGGCGTAAAAAAACGACTCAGAGTTAACTTAAGTCGTTAAATTAGCTTAAATATTTTGGTGGCCGAGACTGGAATCGAACCAGTTACACGCGGATTTTAAACTTTAAAAAATCATCTCTGTTTATAGGAAATCTGCTTGGAATAGTTTTCCATAGAGTTCTAGGAGAGGATGCCTCTGCAGAAATCAACCGACGTTTACAAAATTCAGGAAACCCTCCTGAGACATAACATCACGATTTAATAATACTTATGGCAGCTTTCATCTTTTCTTTACCATGGCGGTGATAGCCAACAGCCATAGTGAGCAGCATCACTATGCTCAATCCTAAGGGAAACCAACCGCCATTTAAAAACTTTAAACTATTTGAGGTAAAAAATACCAAATCCATCAAGATAAAGAAAATCCCACCGAGCATAACCGGCAACGGTTTCCAGCGCCAAATGAAAATTGCAACCGATATAGCTAGAAAGTTGGTTAGTAGCATTGTGCCTGTCACAGCAATCCCATACGCACCTGCAAGTGAATTTGAATCCTGAAACAAAAGAATTGTAAGTATAACCATCACGAAGAGCATAAAATTGATAGCTGGAATGTAAATCTGACCAAGCTCAACAGTCGAGGTTTGAATAATTCGCAGCTCAGGCAGCCACCCAAGATCGATCGCTTGCTTAGACAGCGAGTAAGCTCCCGAAATGACTGCCTGAGAGGCGATAATAGTTGCAATGGTCGCAATGACCACCATATACAACTGCAAATTCTCCGGAGCCATCATGTAAAAAAGATGTTCAAGCTGAGTACTTGAAAGCCCTCCTGCGGACTCTAACAACAACGCACCTTGACCAAAGTAGTTAAGCAGTAAAGCGGGCAATACAATCCAGGTCCAGCTAAACTTAATTGGACTGGATCCAAAGTGCCCCATGTCCGCGTAAAGAGCCTCAGCTCCTGTGACACATAGCACAACTGCCCCCATCGCAAAAAATGGGAGAATTCCATTATTAGCTAAAAACTCTTGTGCATAGGTCGGATTGATTGCCAAAAACACACGTGGATTCTCAATTAAATTGAATAGGCCCATGACCGCTAGCAAACCAAACCAAACTACCATTGCAGGACCGAACAAAAAACCAATTTTTTTGGTTCCGTATCTTTGCCCCCAAAACAAAAAAGTCACGATGACCAGGGCTATGGGAAGAATATAGGTTTCTAGTTTTGGATTTACAATTTCTAAACCCTCTACTGCAGATAGTATAGAAATTGCTGGCGTTATCACACCATCTCCATAGAAAAATGCAGCCCCCAGCAATCCTGAAAAAATTAATAAGGCTATTTTTTTAGGTCTGTCATGAAAGTGCTCTAACAGGAGTCTTGTCAGCGCAATAATGCCGCCCTCTCCTGAGTGACTCGCCCGCATCACAATCGTGACATATTTGACCGCGACGACAATCACCAAACACCAAAAAAATAAGGATAAAACTCCAAAAATATTGGCTTCGGATTGGCTTACTGAATGAAATCCATTGTTAAACACTGTTTCGAAAGCGTACAGTGGGCTCGTGCCAATATCTCCATAAACAATGCCTAACGCCGCTAAGGCAAGGCTATGTTGATTAGAGTTTGATTTAATAGTTGTCATGACTAGGGTTCGATTAATTATTTTCAAATACCATGATTATTAAGTTTTCTGGCGACAGATCCAAAACTGACGCGATCAAACTTGAAGATTTACTTATTGTATTGCTAGCATTCGAGGTCAGGCCGTAATCTTCGCTAATCAATTTAATATTCTAAATTTAGTTAACGAACATGAGGGCTGTATGCCAAGTATAATTTAAAAAAGCACGAATTATCATTGGGCGGCATCAATTATTTAATGCCCGCAGCGTTTGCATAATTAACTGTTATGTAAATTATGAATTACATCAGTCTGACCAAAAGGTGTCAGCGATCATTTGAATTCTGATTTACAGTTATTGGCATAAAATGTTTTATGGGTTACAAAAAGGTTACAAAATACAAAAAGCACTAGACGTAAAAAAAGCCCACATCGCTGTGAGCTTGATTTTATTGGTGGCCGAGACTGGAATCGAACCAGTGACACGCGGATTTTCAATCCGCTGCTCTACCGACTGAGCTACTCGGCCTTACTGCTTTTTAAGTCCTGCGAAAGTCGGTAAATATTCGCAAGCCGCGCATTATAGCAAACTTCTTATCCCTGTGACAAAAAAATCAAGAAAAACCGTTTGCTCTAGGCGAGGTGGTTTGAGAGGTGTTTAACAAAATTGAATTTGACCGCGGCTTTTGCTAAACCCCAAAAAGCGACTAAATACATGCCGGTATAAGCTAAGTAGCTGGGTAAATAATTCCAGCCGTATTGCAGGGTTTCTACTAAGCCATGGTTAGGAAAGCGGCCAGAAAATAAGTAATAAGTTTGGGTAGAAATGACGAAGGCGGCAAACGTAGAAACAATCGCCGCAACGCTGAATTTAATAGCATCTAAGCTGTTATCTTGTTTGCCTAGCCACACGCCTGCCAACCACATGGCGGCGTAGGTAGGCAACATGCCCCAATAGCCTATGGTTAAGCAAAATGCCTGCAAACTATCAATAGCGGCTGCGCTAAAATCAATGACTGTTGCTAGCACCACAAAGAATGCAAACCAAGCGGCTTTTCTTAAATACAGGCCACCAATTAATAATAAAGCTAAACTGGCATCCGGCAAGGCTACGCTGGTTAGCACATGGCTACCGCGGGTTAGCAGCATGAAAAAGGCGATTGCCGCTACCACGGTTAATTGTTTGGTCGATAGGTCTTTAAAAGAAAAAGGCATGGTTTGCTCCATATTCGGTTAGGGCAGATTTCAATTTATTAGCAGTCATTATAGCATCCATCAAACGACTTAGTTATCTGGGCTATTGTTTAGGGATCCAACGGGCACTGATGAATAAATTAGTGCCTGGCGTATTGTAGTCTGGCCCATTGCGGTTAAATGAACTGGCGCTTGTAGCTAGGGAATATTGACGATTAAATACATTGTTTAGACGGGCATTTATGGACCAGCTTTCATTGTATTGATACATAGCCGTCAAATTAAGCAATGTATAACCAGCCAATTTGAATCGATTGGCCGCATCGTCATAGCGACTGCCGCTTGCGATAAGTTCGCTACCCAATTCTATATCATGCCATTTCTTACCTACCCATATAACACCGTGCTGTTTTGATCGGCGTGGTAATTGTTTTTTTGTGTCTTCATTTTTGGGGTCTTGTAAATCGGCACTTGCTCGAAAATGGTAATTTTCTACCCAGCCTTCGTAGCTTAATGTTAAGCCTTCGATGCTGGCTTGCCCGACGTTGGCCGGTGCATCGGTTGATGTGCCATTCGAGCCGACAATTAGATTGCTAATCTTGTTTTGATAAGCGGTCGCAGATAAGCGATGGTGGCCTTGATCGTAAGTGAGGGCAATTTCACTGTTCTTAGAACTTTCTGGTTTAAGATTGGGGTTGCCCTCATAGGTATAAGTATAGTTGTTATTTGGATCGGGATCGTTCGTGACACTGTAATCGGAAAAAGGGTAGTACAAATCATTAAATGTAGGTGCTCGATAGGCTGTGCCATAACTGGCCGTTGTGCGCCATTGAGAATTAATTTTGTAGCCGTAGCCTATATTGCCAGTGGTGTAATTGCCAAATTGCGAATTGTCATCTAGTCGTAAACCAAATTTAAGCGCATGGGCATTATGGTCAACAAGGTAGCTGCCCACATAACCATTATTGATGCGTTTCTTTTTTGAAAAATCGACATTGCCTTTTACTTTATCTTCAATTCTGTCGTATGCCAGTATTAAGTTACCCAGTGGAAGTTTGATGTCATTTTGCCAATAAATTTGAGCTTGCTTGGTCTGTAGTGAGCTGCTTCCGAAAGACTGGCCCTCGCTGTATTGCTTGTCTTTACTTTCACCCATGGTCAGCGAGCTCTGCCAATAATCCGTTAATTTATTCTTTGATGTTAACGAAATGATTCGTTGTGAATTATCGTTAAAAGCCGGTGCGTTACTGTTGTCTGTGTTGTAATGGCCGTTGGTTGTATAAACTTGGGCGCCGATTTCATGGCCTTCAGCTAACCTATGACTTATGTTGCCATTGATTGTGAGGTTTTTAAACGAATCGTTATCACTGTCGTAACCAGTGTTTGTTCTTAGACTGGAAATCCCATCTGTGCTTAAGGAATTCACGCCCAAATAAGCAGCGGTGGAGTCGTTTGAAGCACTTAGTGTGGTAGAGATATCCTTGGTATTATTGCTCCCATAACCAGCAGTAACAGTTGCATGAGGTTGGTTCTTGCCTTTTTGGGTAAATATTTGTATTACGCCACCGATAGCATCTGCACCGTAAAGGCTGGAGGCCGGGCCTCTAAGTATTTCAATACGGTCAATTTGTGATAGAGCTATTTGACTAAAATTGGTCGTGCCAGATGTGGCTGAAGACACGCGCATGCCATCAATTAATACAACCAGTGATTGTGAGTTGTTTCCCCTTATACGAATAAATGAGGTTGAACCAACGCCACCGGTTGAGTCCATTTCTATGCCAGGTTGGGTGCTTAGTAATTCCGTAATCGTGGATTGGCCGGCGCGTTCTATTTCCTCGCGGCTGATGACGCTGACGTCACCAATAACACTGTCGCGCGATTGTGGAATGCGATTGGCAACGACCACAACGTCATTTAAATTAATGTTTTCTGCAGTAAAAGCACTGGTTGAAAATGCCGCGCTCAGTAAGCTGGCAAGGATGGTTTTTTTCATGGCTACTCCCTAACACACGCGGCCCCGCATGTGGATTTTTGTAAAAACTAGGGAATACTTGAAGGATAAAATAAAGAAAGAAAGCGCGGTCAACTAAATATCGACGCTAATAACGCAGCCTTTGTTTACCGTCACCCCGCGGCATTTCCTAGCGTGCCTCAACATGAGGCGTTGTCTTTAGGCCGGTCTCCGGGCTGGTGAGCGTTGGGTTTTAAAACCCACTGTTTTGCGCCTTCCCAAGTGTTGCCTTTTCTATGGCTAAACTCAGTGGCATCCTGCAAAACTATTTGAATAAATCAAAAGCTCACTTACCGTTGCGGGGGCAGCATAGGCATTGTTTTTTTAAAACGCACCTATTTCCCAGTTTCACCTTGTTTGTAGAAAACAAACTAAGGCACCTATCAACAAGCGAAATTATAACCATAAATAGTCAGTTAGTCATCGCTAACTTGCGCTAAATCGTAGTTACAACATGTTGTATTACTTTGAAAATAGTCTCTTACGTATTGACTGTAATCATTTTTTTCAATTATAGTGGGCGCATGGATGCCGACTTAAAAGCGCTGGAAAAAAAGCTAACGGGCTTAATTGCATTGTGCAGTGATTTGCGCAATGAAAACGCTCAGCTACGCCAAGATTTAAAGACAAGTTTAAGCGATGCGGTAGCATTGAAAACGAACATGGCTGAGGCTAGCAATCGTATTGAAGCCTTGATGGAGACGCTGCCTTAAGGCAGCTAGAGTAAACGGGATGAGTCAAAGTAAAGCAGTTGATGTCAACATCATGGGGCGCGAGTTTACCGTGTCATGCACCGATGAAGAACGCCCGGGCTTAATTAATGCGGTGAATTTTCTAGATAAAAAAATGCGTGACATCCGTGATGGCGGGAAAATAATAGGCGCGGAACGCATCGCAATTATGGCGGCGTTGAATTTAGCACACGAGCTACTCAACACCAAGAGTGGTAGCGTGGATGTCGGTGATATCAAGCGCCGAATCATCCAAATGCAAGATCAAATCGATACCGTTGTTGCCACAAAATAATCCCTGTTCTCGTTTAAATCTAGCGTAAAATCGCTTCCATCATTTACCTTTATAGCTAAGCATAAAGGCTGTAGCGTCAGTTAAATTCCAGATTTTAAAGTTTGTTCTCTGCGGTGTGGTTTAGGCTAATAATTCCTTGAACTAGTTTATAGCATCGGTTTTGGTCATTCGAGTGTTGTGCGCGCGCCCTAAATTGACGTTCCTTTTAAGGGCGTTTTGGTGGGTGTACCTAATGCATTCTAGGCCGTTACCACTTGAGCCTTTTTGGTTCAGGATGCTGGCTTAGGCTATATCCGTGGAGAACTCCTGATTTAAAATTAGCTGCAGCAGCACGAACTAATTGAAGGAAAAATAAATGCGTTATTGGTTAATGAAGTCCGAGCCCGGCGATGTGTCGATTGATGATTTGGCGAGCTTTCCAAATCAGACCGTGGATTGGTATGGCATTCGCAATTACCAAGCGCGCAATTTTATGCGTGATCAAATGACGGTGGGCGATGGGGTGTTTTTTTACCATTCCAATTGTGCCGTGCCTGGCATAGCCGGTATTGCCAGCGTGAGCAGTTTGGCTTACCCAGACCGCTTGCAGTTTATAAAAGGCCACAAATACTACGATGAGAAATCCACGCCTGAGAATCCGCGCTGGGTCAATGTGGATGTAAGGTTAGTGGAAAAAACCCGCTTGTTAAGTTTGCAAGAATTACGCGGCTACCCTGAGTTGGCCAATATGCGCTTATTACAACGCGGCAACCGCTTATCCATTACGCCAGTCGACCCTAAAGAGTGGGCGTTTATTTTAGGGAAATTAGCACAATAAAAAAGCCTCAAGGCATGGACCTTGAGGCTTTTGATTAAGGCCTTTAGATTACTTAATCGCGGTGTCTAAACTGCCCATGCTTTTTGGGTAGGTGACCACGCCCCAAGGCAATTTTTTGTTTTCAATTTGTTGCGTCACTTCCAGTTTTTCTGTGTCTATCACAAGAACAGCATCCGATTTACCGCAGGCCAATAGAATCTCTTTATCGTCTGGGGTAAAACTAAAGTGCCAGCAACGGTTACCGGTAGGAATGTCTTTAATTTTTTCGTAAGTTTTCGCGTTATACACTTCCAAGGTTTTGGCTTTATTAGCCGCTACAAAAATACGCTCACCTTTGCGGTCGTATGCAATGCCGTAAGGGGTGGCGCCGGTATCCACGGTACGCAATACTTTAAATTTTTTGTCCATGACTAGAAACTTATTGCCGTATTCCAGCGTGGCTAAATAGGTTTTACCGTCTGGGGACACTTTGATGCCGCGTGGCCTGTCACCGTAGTTGTGGGTTTTGATGGTTTTTAGTAATTTGCCGGTTTTCATGCTGTGCACAGTCACGGTGTTATCCGCTTCGTTAGTCACGATGAGTTGTTTGCCGTCTTTGCTAAATTCTATGCCTTCGGTTTCTGGGCCGCCGGTAATTTCACGAATTTTTTTGCCCAATTTTAAATCAATGATGCCTATGCGTGCCGGCTCTTTGTCGTCATTTTGTTCCTCTGCTTTAGCTGCGGCCAGTGCTTCTGCTGAGCCAGGTGCTGGCGGTGGCCCACCTTTAGCGCTGGGTTCGTAAGAGACAAAAGCATAGTTGCCTTTAATTCTAACGAACTCGGGATTTTGCCCGACCTGCACTTGATTTAACACTTGATTAGTGGCGGTATCAATAATCGACACGCTGCCGTTTTCACGGGTAGCCACCACCAGTAATTTGCCATCCTCAGTGATGGCTATGCCGCGCGGCTCGTCACCTTTAACGTCTATGTCTGCGCCTGGGCTAAAAGTGTTTAAATCGATGACGCTAACGCCACCTTTTTGATTAGACACGTAAGCTTTGCCTCTATCGTTGGCATTTGCGTTTATGGTCAAGGTCAAGCTGACTGCGGTCGCGATAAGCAAGCTGCTTAATTTCATGGGTATATCTCCTAAAACAATGGGTAGAGCTGATTATTTGTCCGCATTGATAAGCTTAGGTTCAATGCGGCCTTGGCTTGTGTCGTGTATAAATACTACCTAGTCATTTAAAGCAATAAACGCACTCAAACATTTAGCCATTAAAAACAAAGGCTTAGTTTTTTAAGCAAGCTTTTTTCGGACTAGGCGAGGAACAATTTGTAGGCCGGGTTTTGTGTTTCATCCCAATACGGGTAGCCTAAATTTTCTAAAAATTTGTTAAAAGCGACGCTGTCTTCAGGCGGTACTTGCATGCCAACCAGGACGCGGCCAAAGTCGGCACCGTGGTTGCGGTAGTGGAACAAGCTGATGTTCCAATCGTGGCCCATGGTGTCTAAAAATTTCATTAAGGCACCGGGTTTTTCCGGGAATTCAAACCGAAACACCACTTCATGTTTTGCCTGAGGCGCATGGCCACCGACCAAATGCCGCAAATGCAATTTAGCCACTTCGTTATCGGTGAGGTCTATCGTGGGCAGGCCTTGGGCTTGCAAATCGGTCACCAGTTTGGCCGATTCTGTTGGGTCGGCAATGGCCACGCCAACAAAAATGTGGGCAAATTTAGGGTCCGAATAGCGGTAATTAAATTCGGTGATATTGCGCTCGCCCAGCAGGCGGCAAAATGATTTAAAGGCACCTGCTTGCTCGGGTATGGTCACGGCTAAAACCGCTTCACGCTTCTCACCGATCTCAGCCCGTTCTGCTATAAAACGTAAGCGGTCAAAGTTCATGTTGGCACCGGAGGCAATGCCTATCAGGGTTTTGCCATTCAGTTGATGCTGCTTAGCGTATTCTTTTAAGCCTGCAGTCGCCAAGGCGCCAGCGGGTTCTAAAATACTGCGGGTGTCTTCGAACACGTCTTTAATGGCGGCGCATATTGCGTCATTATCCACCACTATCATTTCATCGACATATTGCTGCGCCAGCGCAAAGGTGTGCTCGCCAACTTGCTTAACCGCCGCGCCGTCGGCAAAGAGGCCGACTTGATCTAGCATGACGCGTTTGCCTTGCTTGAGCGATTCGGTCATGGCCTCGGCATCTTTGGCTTCCACGCCTATGATTTTAATTTCAGGACGCACGGCTTTGACGTAAGCGGCAATGCCAGCGAGCAACCCGCCACCGCCCACGCAACAAAATATGGCTTCTATTGGTTCTGGGTGGCTATTGAGAATTTCCATGGCGATGGTGCCTTGGCCGGCGATGACTTCTGGATCATCGTAGGGATGCACAAAGGTGAGGTGCTCGGATTTTTCCAGTTCCAAGGCTTTCACGTAAGCATCGGAATAGCTGTCACCAAACAACACCACCTCGGCACCACGCGCTTTGACCGCATTCACTTTAATCGCTGGGGTGGTGGTGGGCATAACGATGATGGCACGGCACTTTAATTTTTTTGCTGCCAGTGCTACACCTTGGGCGTGGTTGCCGGCTGAGGCTGCAATCACACCACGACTCAGGACATCGCTGGCTAGGCTGGCCATTTTATTGTAGGCGCCACGCAGCTTAAATGAGAACACTGGTTGCATGTCTTCGCGTTTTAATAAGACGCGGTTGTGTATGCGTGCCGATAAGTTGGGCTGAAATTCTAAAGGCGTTTTTTTCGCCACGTCGTAAACCCGTGAATTTTCTATTTTTTGTTTGTAATCTATGGTCATGACTTATATTTAAACGGCGGCTGTTTTTAAAACAAGGGCCGCAGTGTATTATGTTGAATTGTTTGTATTATAAAGAAATTGCAAAGGATTTACTTAAAATGGCTTATACCCAAGACGAATTAAAACAACAAGTGGCCAAAGCTGCCGTGGCGTATGTAACAGGCGGCATTATTGGCGTGGGCACAGGCTCAACCGCTAACTTCTTTATTGAAGAATTGGCCAAAGTAAAACATAAAATTGACGGTGCGGTGGCCAGCTCAGAAGCGACTGCTCAACGCTTACGTGGTCATGGCATAGAAGTGTTTGATCTAAACAGCGTGGATGGCATGGAAATCTACGTGGATGGTGCCGATGAAATTACCGAACACATGCACATGTTAAAAGGCGGTGGTGGCGCTTTAACACGTGAAAAAATCGTGGCTGCTTGCGCAAAAACCTTTATCTGTATTTGTGATGAAAGCAAATACGTGCCGGTCTTGGGTAAATTTCCGCTGCCGGTAGAAGTGTTGCCTATGGCAAAAAGTTACGTGGCGCGCGAGCTGGTTAAATTAGGCGGCCAACCGGCATTGCGTAATTTCACCACGGATAACGGTAATGTGATTATCGATGTGCACGGCTTAAATATCACTGACCCGGTTGCCATGGAAGCCAAGATCAACCAAATTGTTGGTGTGGTCACCAACGGTTTGTTTGCAGCCCGCCCAGCCAATGTCTTGTTGTTGGCTACCGCAGACGGGGTTAAAACCTACAAAAAATAGCCTTAAGTTTGCTGTTACATTAAGAAAAAAGCGCTGATGTCAGCGCTTTTTTTTGCTTTAAATTAAACCGCCAAATTAAATTGCTAAGGCTGCTTAATTATTGGGGTACGTAGCCAGTGGCGGTATCGGCGCCCTCACCAAAAAAGTATTTTTCGGTTTGTTCGCTTAAGTATTTGCGAGCAGATGGATCGGCCAAGCTCAAGCGATTTTCGTTAACCAACATGGTTTGTTGTTTTAACCAAGTGGCCCACGCTTCTTTTGATACGTTGGCGTAAATACGTTTGCCTAGTTCGCCTGGGTAGGGTGGGAAATCCATGCCCTCGGCTTCTTTGCCTAATTTGATGCAGTGTATAGTGCGTGCCATTTTTGATGCCTTAAGTTGATCGAATAAAACGCTATGATAACGCAAGGCTTTAAGCGCCGCGAGTGTGCATGGTAATATTGCGTGATTATTGAATTATAAAGTCATAAAACTATGAAAAAAATTGAAGAAAGCCCGTTCAAAGGTAAAACCGGTTTGCCTAGGCTGATCAATGCCTTTGGTTATTCGGTGGATGGCTTTAAAGCGGCTTTTCAGAATGAAGATGCTTTTCGCCAAGAGTTGTTTTTGGCGGCGGTACTGGTGCCATTAGGCCTTTATTTAGGTAAAACCGGTATTGAAAAAGCCTTATTGATATCGGTGGTGTTGTTGGTGTTGATTGTGGAATTGTTTAATTCCGCGATAGAAGCGGCGGTGGACCATACTTCGATAGATGTGCATCCCCTGGCCAAACGCGCCAAAGACATTGCCAGCGCATCGGTCATCGTGGCCTTGGCGATAGTCATAGGCGTTTGGGGTTTGGTGCTGTTTGGTTAATAAGTCTAGCTAATAAAAAGGCCGCAATTTGCGGCCTTTTTATTTCATTAAATTGGGCCTAAAAATCTGCCCGTAGGCCAATCAGCACAGAGCGTTCGCCTGCCGGTAATAGGTCTTTTAAAAAGGACGCATGTTCGCGTATCTCTTGGTTGAGCAAGTTGTTGGCTTTGGCAAATAATTCCATGTTCATTTTGACCGGCAATTTGTAGCTTAGCATCGCGCTAACATCGGTGTAGCCGCTGGTGGCCAATTCCGCCTCTGCTGTACGATTTTGCTTAAAGGCATGCAATACATCCAAGCGTGCGCTTAAGGCAGCGTGTTGATAATGCAAGCCACCACCCAAACGCAGCGGCGTGATGCGTGGCAGTGCTTGGCCATTGCTAAGGTTGCTAGCGCGCACGTAGTCGCTACGCAGTTTTAAATCCAGATTGTCTACTAGATTTACTTTGGCTTCTGCTTCCAAGCCTTTAAAGCTGGCCGCAAAGGTGCTGAATTCGGCGATCGGCAGTCCGGAATTGGCGTCATTCATGCCCGTTTCCTGCAAAGCTAAAAAGCGGTTAAAGTGGGTGTAATAAGCCCCTAGGCTAACGCTGTTTTTAGCATCTTTCCAGCGCAGTTGGCCGTCTATGCCATTGGAGCGCTCTTTCTTAAAATCCGCGTTACCGATTTCGTATTGGCCGGTGGCTGCATGCACCCCATCGGCATACAGCTCAAAGTAGCTGGGCGCTCGCTCGCTGTGCGATAGATTGCTAGCCAGCGACCAGTTGGCATCTAGCGTGTATAGGCCACCCAGTGCGTAGCTGTACGCATTAAAGCTGGCCGCTTGGGCTGATGCTGATTGTGCCCAAGGCTCGGCTGCCAAGTGCGTGTGCTCGGCACGGCCACCCATGCTTAGTTTTAATTTTTCTAAGCCCCATGCATTTAGCGGCATTTCTTCATAAACATACAGGGCCTGTTTTTTGGTTTGCACCGTTGGCACAAATGCCTCAGCGCCCAAGGCCTCAAAGCGCGTGTCTTGCAACTGCAAGCCCAACATGCCTTCTAGCTCGGCTATTTTGGCGTGGCCCAGTTCCAAGCTAGCCTCCATGCCCTTGTTTTTAAAGGTGGTTTCGACCACACCGTTATTCATTTCTTGGTGTTGGTAATCGGTGTGGGCGATGCGGGTTTTGATGCGATGGATGAGCGGACCTAGGCCTTTAAATTCACCAGGGTCTCGAAATTCACTGGCGATGTCCCAGCGCTGACTTTTCATGTCTATGCGCACGGCCTCCTCAGCGACGGTGCCGTAGTTGCTATTAAAGCCTGAGTAGGAGGCGCCTAGGTAGCCATTATCAAAGGTCAAGGAGGCGCCCAAGGCGCCACCGTCCGAAGTGGCGCTGCTGTTAATCAAGCTACCGTAATTTGTCAGTGGGCTGCCATCGGCTTGATTTTTACGCGCCGAGACGGCAAAGCCTGGGATGTTTAGGTCCTCGGTTTGTCGCTTGTAGGCATCGGCATGCATGGCCAGTTTGCCATTGCCGATATCAATCACGGCCGCAGCGTTTCTTTGCTGATCGGGGCCGCCATAACGCGCTTCTGTTCGGCCTATTACGCCGTTGACTGCTTCGGTTGGGATGCGGTGGTCTATGGCATTCACCACCCCGCCAACCGCGCTGCCGCCATAGAGCAAGGCGGCGGGGCCGCGCACCACATCGATTTGCTCGATGATCAGTGGATCTACCGTGACGGCGTGGTCAAAACTTAAGGACGAGGCATCCAACACGCCTAGGCCATTTTGCATGATGCGCACGCGTTCTGCATCCAAGCCGCGTATCACTGGCCGCGATGCATTCGGGCCAAAATGGGTGGCGGAAACGCCGGGTAAGCCATTCAAAGTATCGCCCAGGGTACTTTCGCGGCGCAAAGACAATTCGCGACCACTTAAAACGGAGACCGGTACCACCAGCGCGTCGGAGCCGACGCCCAAAGGGTTGGCGGTAATGGGCACATGGTCCAATTCAATGCTAGTGACTGGGTCTGCCCAAGTTGTGTTGGCAGCCAAGCTGGTGATAGCCAGTGCCATGAGTTTTTTATGCATGCTAGATCTCAAAAATAGTAATAGCCGCATGGGCATAAGCCCAGCAGGTCAACCTGATGGTTGACTAAGATGAAACGCTATTAAAGGCTGATTTTTGAGGCGGAGCGCGCGCGGCATAGGCCCGTGCTAGGGCAGATGGCTGCTTAGAATAATGCTTGGTATGCTGGGCAAAGCCAGCGCTGATGGCAGTTAAGCTGTAGCTTGCTGAGGTAAAGCCGTGAGCCACTTGAGCGTAACTAAGGCACTGTGCACAGGGTTCGCTGGCGGCTTTTTTATGCTGTTGTTGGCTGTGCTGGCTAAGCTCGTTTACGTGGCTGATTTCATGCGTAGTCAGCCCTAGTTGCGTAAACGCAAATAAGACGATGAGCGCAAAATGAACGGCGTAACGTTTTAACATGGACTTGATTAGATTTACTTATTTAAAGTCACATCATCCTGGCAATCGATGCGGCTTTTATTTCACGAGAATACATAGCTAACTTTTGAGCAATATACCATTTTTTATTGAAAGCTCATTTTAATACATACCTGGCATTAAATTTGTGACAAATAAAATCCCCATGGCCGACGGTGACTTCAAGCCATGGGGCTGCATTGTATTAACTAAGGCATATAAAAACTGGATTTCTGTTTGACATGTTCTTTTGAATTAACAGACTCAACGTCAAACATAACCGGATAAATTCCTTTCCGAATCGATCCATCTGCAATCTGTAGGCTGATGGCTACCAATCTTTCGCTGGCAGGATAGACCATAAACTCGGTATCAGAGGCTGTACTGGCGCCCTTTAATCCGCTGACTGATACTCGATAAGTTTGCTGGCTCTCAGTCACATTGGTAAATTGTATCTGATATACATTTTCTACCATGCCACCAGGTGCTAAGCGCGACATGACCCCACGATCACGGTTTACATCAACTTTAAATGATGGGCGTATCGTTAGAGAGAACACCAAACCTAATGATAATAGTAATAACAAACCGCTGTAGATCAGCACGCGTGGACGCAATATCTTCTGGATAATTTCATATTTCGACCAATGTTTCTCAACGCCGTTTTGCGTGGAGAAACGAATTAATCCACGTGGGTATTGCATCTTATCCATAATGCTGTTGCATGCGTCCACACACAGACCACAGCTGATGCATTCATACTGCAAGCCATTTCTAATATCTATCCCAACTGGGCACACCTGTACACAGAAGCTGCAATCAATGCAGTCTCCCAAGCCTTCTTTCTTGGCATTTATACTGCGTGAACGACCGCTGCGAGGTTCGCCGCGTTCTTGGTCATAAGTAACAATGAGGGTGTCATTATCAAACATGGCACTCTGGAAACGGGCGTATGGGCACATGTGCTTACAAACTTGTTCACGCAGAAACCCAGCATTACCGTAGGTGGCAAAACCATAGAAGCAGATCCAGAAGGTTTCCCATGAGCTTAATCGATATTGAATTATGCTATCTAAAAGATCTCTGATAGGAGAAAAGTACCCAAGGAAAGTAAACCCCGTCACCATGGAAAAACTAATCCAGGCAGCATGTTTTAGAAATTTTTTATGAAATTTCCTGACCCCAAACTTCATGCTGTCTAGACGCATACGGGCAGCACGATCGCCTTCTATTTTGCGTTCCATCCATAAAAATATTTCGGTATAAACTGATTGCGGGCACGAAAAACCACACCACAAACGCCCGGCAACGGCTGTAAAAAGGAATAATGTCAGCGCAGAAATAATGAGAATGACAGCTAGGTAAATTAAATCTTGTGGGTATAGCACCAGGCCAAAAATGTAAAATCGATGGGTGCTAATGTCAAGCAACATGGCTTGTCTATCATTCCACATTAGCCACGGCGTGCCATAAAACACAATTTGCGTAATCCAAATCATGATCCAGCGCCAATTTTTAAACTTTCCAGATATATTACGAGGGTAGATTTTGCTTTGCGCTTCATACATAGATATAAATTTATCCGATGACTCATCGCTGACGATAGGAATTACCTTCTTGGGTGTTTTTATAACGGTTGTCATGCTGTTTCCTTTCTTGTAATTACCTTATTTAAACTCACGCGCTGGACTCTTATCGTTACTACGATGTTGAAATAACAGTGGTTTTTGCTAAGGGATAAGATTTTTGATACTGCTCTGTAAAAGTACCCAGTGCTTCCAATGCCAGTTGTGGGTCATGCCCTTGTTTAATCAGAAAGCTGTCAAAACCGCATCTGGACATGTAGAAAACCGTATCAATCATGACATCGCCGACGGCCCTTAACTCGCCATCCCAACCATAAGAACTTTTAATAAGTTGAGCTAAAGAATAACCTCGACCATCGGTATAGCTTGGGAAATCAATTGCAATAAATGCAATATCCTTAGTTTGTAATGGAGCCATTTGCTTACCCAATGATTTGTTTAAATCGGTATCTGAGGAAATTAATATGCCAACAGGAAATTTACGATTTAATAAAAGTTCACGTTTTTGTAACCACGCATCAAGGTCCATCATCCAATTCTTTTGATCAGGTGGCGTTCCTAATGCAATATGTAACTCATTGCTTGTATCAAATAGCAATACTTCGTTAAACTCAATTTGACCATTTCGCAGTAGTCTGGGGCGCATCTCAAACATAGGACTCTTTCGATAAAGTTGATAATCTCGAAAGCAGGGGATCTGCATAAACATCCTTTTTAAAGGGTTCGATTCCCAATCTAAGTACCACATCTATAAACCGCTCTTCTTCACTGTCTCGCAGTCTCAGATAGGTATGTACTAAGCGATATATAACGTCTGGTATTTGCTCACGCGCAAATGAAGGGCCAATAACCCGTCCAATCGCAGCTCCTGCACCATGGCCAAGATCGTTGTTGGAATTATTTTTCAATGCGCCATTTTGGCTGCCGCCAATGGTGATTTGATACCACTCCTCACCAGCCTTATCGACACCAAGTATGCCTATATGGCCAACATGATGGTGACCGCAAGAGTTCATGCAGCCAGATAAATTCAGATCCAGCTCACCGATCTCGTATATATAATCGAGATCGGAGAATTTATTTTGTATGGCCTCTGCAACGGGAATTGTTGCGGCATTAGCCAGGCTGCAATAATCGCCCCCTGGGCAAGAAATAATATTGGTAATCAAACCAATGTTTGGTGTTGCCAGATTGAGCAATTGCAACTCTTGCCATAGCCTGTAAAGATCGCTTTTTCTGACATCAGGCAAAATCATGTTTTGTTCGTGAGAAATACGTAGTTCGCCAAAACCATATTTTTCGGCCATGTCGGCCATGGCATCCATCTGGTCTGCGGAAATGTCGCCAGGAGGTATTCCTGTTGCTTTTAATGAAATGGTGACCGACGAATATCCGGCTACCTTGTGCGGATGGCTGTTGGTGCGGGACCATCGATTAAACTTAGCATCGGCGACTAATTGACTTAAGTAGAATGTGTCGTTGATTTCAGTATTTGAATCGTATTCTGGCCACTTGAATTTACTGGTAATACTTTTTACAAATTCTTCTGTTACGGTATCTGGGCCGCCTTTTATAATCTGCCATTGTTCATCTACCTCATGAGCGAAAACTTCTGGCGTCAGGTCTTTTACCAGAATTTTGATGCGTGCTTTGTACTTGTTATCTCGCCTGCCATGTAGGTTGTACACTCGTAGCGTGGCTTGCAAATAAGTTAATAAATCAGGCCATTCGATAAAAGGTTTTATTAACTTGCCTACAATAGGTGTTCTGCCCAAGCCTCCTCCTATGAAGATTCGGAAACCAAATAAGCCATTTTCTTCTACTGTTTGTAATCCAATATCATGTACGCCAACCGCCGCTCTATCAGTCACTGAGCCACTTACTGCGATTTTGAATTTACGTGGCAAAAATGCGAATTCAGGATGAAGCATTGACCATTGACGAATAATTTCACACCAAATCAGTGGGTTTATTAATTCGTCAGCAGCAACACCGGCAAAATGGTCAGTGGTTGTATTACGAATGCAGTTGCCACTGGTCTGGATGGCATGCATCTGAACTGTTGCAAGTTTAGCCAAAACATCAGGAGCATCTTCCAATTGGAGCCAATTAAACTGGATATTTTGTCTTGTGGTTAAATGACCGTAGCCCCTATCCCAGCGGCGGGCAACATAGGCTAGTGTTCGCAGTTGTTTTGAAGTTAGCATGCCGTATGGAATTGCAACTCGTAGCATAGGGGCATGCCTCTGGATATATAATCCATTCTGGAGTCGCAAAATGCGGAACTCATCTTCACTTAATTGACCGTTCAGGAATCGCTGTGTCTGACCTTTGAATTGCATGACACGCTGTTCAACCAATTTTTGGTCAATATCATCATAGATATACATTCAATCACCTTAAATTTCTGGTTAGCTGAAACGCCAGATTGTTTTTAACAGTGATTAAGATATAGTTTTGCGGAGTTTAATAACAGAGACAGTTATGCATAAAAAAAGCATAACAGATTTAGATGGTCAGCGTGTCCGTTACCCTAGTTGCGGAATCAAGTCTCTCACTAGGCCGCCTAAAACTGCCAGCGATACTTCCGTGCGCGCATCCCAAATGTGCCCATAATTCAGCCTGATGTAGTCTGCAAAACCTCTTTGTGCAGAAAATATCGGGCCAGGCGCAATGCTGATTCCATTAGCAAGCGCAAGTTTATGCAGTTGCAGTGCATTGACACCATCTGGCAGCTTGACCCATAGAAAATAACCGCCCTGTGGCGCAGTAAGGCGCGTACCTTCCGGAAAATTGCGTTCAATTGCTGCTATGAATTTAATCTGATTCAGCATCAATGTGTGGCGTAAATTCCGCAAGTGTCTGTCATAGCTACCCTTTTGCAGATACTTGGCAATGGCCACCTGTGCTGGGACGGATGCGGATATCGTCGTTGTCAACTTAAGGCGTTCCACCATCTGCAAATACCTGCCGGGAGCGACCCAGCCCACTCTGTAACCAGGAGCCAAGCATTTCGAGAATGATGAACAATGCATAACCAAGCCTTCTGTATCAAAAGCTTTGGCGGGCATTGGACGCTTGTTGCCAAAATAAAGCTCAGCATAAACATCATCCTCAA
Source organism: uncultured Methylotenera sp. (assembly GCA_964400215.1). Taxonomy (GTDB): domain Bacteria; phylum Pseudomonadota; class Gammaproteobacteria; order Burkholderiales; family Methylophilaceae; genus Methylotenera. The sequence goes on from CAYNSY010000002.1 coordinate 83,483, forward strand.
TTAATGGAATCTGATGTTTTGTGATTAATGCGACTAATGCTCTCTTTTTGTCATCTGAGAGCAGGCTGCCTAATGGGTTCTGGAAATTTGTCATTAACCAGCAAGCCTTGGGTTTATGACGTTCAATGGCGTGTTCCATAGCCGTTAAATCAATGCCATCTTTGGGGTGGCTGGGCACTTCAATTGCTCGCAGGCCTATGCGTTCAATAGATTGCAGGGCAGCATAGAAAGTAGGCGATTCAATAAGTATGGTGTCTCCAGCTCGAGCAACGGCCATTAAGCATAGATTCAATCCCTCTAGGGCGCCGTTTGTCACCACAATATCATCAGCCGCAACATGCAGTCCGTCTATCATGTAGCGTAGTGCAATCTGTCTTCTAAGGTTGCCATCTCCTGCACTTAGATTATCCACGCTAGACCAGGGGTCCATTTCCTGGACACTTGATGCCATGGTTTTTGCTAGCTTCGCCCTTGGAAATAGCAAAGGACTAGGAAATGCTGAACCTAAAGGAACTATATTTTTTTGCCTGATTGACTGAAGAACCTCAAACACCAGCTCGCTGACATCCACTTCAGTTAACTCTGCGTCTGCATTAAAAAGTGGTTCTGGAGCAGATGGCAGATTGACAATACCACTGGTAACAAAATAACCAGATCGCTCACGTGCAGTGATTAGCCCTCTGGCCTCCAGCAAATAATAGGCTTCTAAAACTGTTGAAGGGCTAACATTGCGGCTCGCACTTGCGTGGCGCACAGAAGGTAATTTGTCGCCTCGATATAAAACGCCTGCCTGAATAGATTGCGCAATTGAGTTGGCAAGTTGTTCGTAAAGTTTCATGGAGAATAGTTTTGCTCAGCTTAGTAATAAAGAAAATCATGCACGAAGTTATCAATAAATACCCTTCGTTTATTTTACTAAGTAATTGTCAAATAAAAAGCCTTAGAGTTTTCTCTAAGGCTTTTGAATGACCGTATAAACACACGATTAAAAAGTTAGCTATTTATGATCACTGCATTTTCGACGTTAGCTACTTATTCTGCAGAAATACGTCAATGGCTTTTAAGCAAAGTTGGCTGAGGCGAAATCCCAGTTAGCCAAGGATGCTAAAAACACTTCTACAAATTTAGCGCGGGCATTGCGGTAATCGATGTAATACGCGTGCTCCCAAACGTCTATGGTTAGCAAGGCTTTGTCACCTGTGGTCAGTGGCGTGCCGGCCGCGCCCATGTTAACGATGTCGACTGAGCCATCGGCTTTTTTGACTAACCAAGTCCAGCCTGAACCGAAGTTACCCACGGCCGAGGCTTGAAAGGCTTTTTTGAATTCGTCAAACGAACCCCATTTGGCGTTGATGGCATTCGCCAATGCGCCAGTAGGTGCGCCACCACCGTTTGGTTTCATGCTGCTCCAAAAGAAGGTGTGGTTCCAAATTTGTGCAGAATTATTGTAGATGCCGGCGCTGGATTTTTTGATGATGTCTTCTAGGCTGGCATTTTCAAACTCGGTGCCTTTAATCAGGTTGTTCAAATTGGTCACGTAGGTTTGGTGGTGTTTGCCGTAGTGGAAATCCAAGGTTTCCTCTGAGATGTGCGGGACCAAGGCTGTTTTAGCGTAGGGTAGGGCTGGTAGGGTGTGTTCCATCATTCTTCCTTTAATGGTGTTTGGTAAAAATTCGTAAACGTTATTTTGCCATAATAACAGGGTAAATTAGTAGGGTATTATTATTTTTTCTTGGCACGCGGGTGTGCTTGATCGTAAACGCTGGCCAGGTGTTGAAAATCCAAGTGGGTGTAGACCTGGGTGGTGCTGATGTTGGCGTGGCCCAGCATTTCTTGCACGGCGCGTAAATCTTGACTGGATTGCAAGACGTGGCTGGCAAAGCTGTGGCGCAGCAAATGCGGGTGTACGCTGCTGCTCATGCCTTGCTTGATAGACCACAACTTGACTCGGTATTGCACGGCACGCGGGGTGATGCGTTTGCCTTGTTGGGTGATGAACAAGGCATCCGGGTTATTCTCGGCAATGTGGATGGTGGCGCGGCGAGCTAGCCAAACTTTTAAGGCGTTGCAGGCATGGCTGCCCATGGGCACGATGCGCGTCTTATTGCCTTTACCGGTCACCGTTAGCGTGCCGGCAGTAAAGTCCAGCATGGCGCAGTCTAAATTAACCAGCTCGGCCAAGCGCAAGCCGGATGAATAGAATAATTCCAGAATCGCATGATCACGCTCGTCGAGCACGCCATCGCCGGTGATGGCCACAAATTTAACGGCTTGGTCAGTGGACAAAGCTTGTGGCAGGGTTTTAGGCGACTTAGGGGCGCGTAGGCCTATGACCGGATTTTGCTGGTAGCCATGCTGCTGCACTAAGTAATCAAAATAGCCACGCCAAGCCGAAAGGGCGCGTGCGATGCTTTTGCCGCTGAGACCGCGGCTGTGTAGGCTGGCAATAAAGCGTCTGATTGCTGCGCTTTGCACTTGCGCTAGGTCGGTGTCGCCCAGCAAGGACTCCAGTAAATGGATGTCTCTGGCATAGTTTTTTAGTGTGAGTGCACTGAGTCCGCGCTCAAATGTCAGGTGTTGCAAATAGGCGTTAAGGTGGCTCACTGGTAGGTGGGCGGCTCGCTACAGTTGAGTGGCCACTGCCGCGCTGACTAAATCGCCTATGCGTTGTAAATACATCGAGCCCATGTCGGCTTTGAAGCGTGTTGCGTCTTCTGAACCCAGTATTAATACACCGTAGACTTGTTTTTTATCACCGCCTTTATTTTCAATGTCTTTATTATCAACGCCTTTATAAAGCGGCATAAAAGCGAAAGACTGTAACTGCTCTGGCACCACGCCGTCGGCCAAGGCCGGCTTTTCGCCGCAATGGGGCAGGCTTAAGCTACTGACCCAATCCTGAAATGCGCTGGGCACAGCGCTAGCGCTGAAAAGTTTGTCTTGCGCCAGGCTAGGGTCGCTAGGGCTGTGCCAAATCAAAAGCTGGCTATGCGACACGGCAAAGATTTGCTGCATGCTTTGCGCCAATAAACTGCTAAGTCCGTCTAAGCCTGGGCTTGTTAGCAGCTGAACGCTAAATTGATGGACATGCTGACTGATTTTGTCGTTTTGTTCGGCAAAGGCGATCAGTTGCGCCATCTTGCTTTCCATTACACGGATTTTATCGCGTTGCGCAAGTTGCTGGCGTTCGGTCAGGGAGATGGTGCCATTGCCGTGCGGGCTGGGAAGAAATATTTCCGTGAGTAAGTGCGCGTGCTGTTCAAAAAATTGCGGGTGGCTACGTAAATAGCGGCTGACTTGTTCGGCGTATAGGCTGTCTTCTTGATCTTGTTGCATGATGGTCCTTAATCGCGTTTATGCTTTTTAGCTTAATTGGATGCTACCAGTAAATACCGTCTCGGCTGGCCCCGTCATCATGACTGGTGCACCGTTGCCTTGCCAGGCTATGCTTAATTCACCGCCACGCGCCGTTACTTTGACTGGCGAAGTTAATCGACCCAATTGTATGCCGCTGACGACGGCAGCGCAGGCGCCAGTGCCGCAGGCCAAGGTTTCACCAGTACCACGTTCGAACACGCGCAGTTTGATGTGGTGCGGATGGATAATCTGCATAAAGCCTGCGTTCACGCGTTCTGGAAAGCGCGGGTGCACTTCAATTTGTTGACCCAATGCTACTACCGGTGCGCTGTCGACATCATCGACTATTTGTACTGCATGTGGGTTGCCCATGGACACCGCGGCTATTTGCACCACCTGATCGCCCACATTTAAGCTGTAGCTGTTGGCTTGCGTATCGGCTATAAACGGGATGTCGCGAGGTGCAAATTTGGGTGCGCCCATGTTGACCGTGACCTGGCCGTTGTCTTCCAATGTTGGGCTGATGATGCCGCTCGCTGTTTCTACCGTGATGGTTTTTTTGTCGCTTAGGCCTTGCTCGGCCACAAAGCGCACAAAGCAACGCGCGCCGTTACCGCATTGGGCTACTTCGCTGCCATCGGCATTAAAAATACGGTACTTAAAATCAGCCAGGCTGGACGATTCAAGCAGCAATAATTGATCAAAGCCGACGCCGAATTGGCGGTTGGCCAATTGTTGGATTTGTTGCGGGCTAAGCTTGACCGTTTGATGGATCGCATCAATCACCATGAAGTCGTTGCCGGCGCCCTGCATTTTGCTGAATTTTAACTGTGTGGATTTCGCATTCATGGCCATTATTATAAATTGATAGTGGCTAGTGGCGATGATTTATTGCAATATTTTAGTCTGCATTATTCAATACTTAGGTAGAATGCTAACTCGGTAATTGACCTGACTTTCATGCTTCAGCCTTTAGTATGAAAATCATTTCATTTTTTATAGTTTACTTTTCAAGGCGCACAAATGAACGACTATCTTTTTACTTCAGAATCCGTTTCTGAAGGTCACCCAGACAAACTCGCAGACCAAGTATCCGACAGTATTTTAGACGCGATATTAGAACAAGACCCCACCGCCCGTGTGGCCGCAGAAACTTTAGCCAACACCGGTTTGATTGTGTTGGCAGGGGAAATCACTACTACCGCCAATGTGGATTACATCAAAGTAGCGCGTGAGACGATCAAACGCATAGGCTACGACAACACCGATTACGGCATAGACTACAAAGGTTGTGCGGTATTGGTGGCTTACGACAAACAATCGCCGGACATTGCCCAAGGTGTGGACGGCGCGCAGGACGACCCGCTGGATCAAGGTGCAGGCGATCAAGGTTTGATGTTTGGTTACGCTTGTGACGAAACCCCACAATTGATGCCTTTGCCGATTTGGTTGTCGCACCGCATCATGGAGCGTCAAGCGCAGTTGCGTAAAGACGGTCGTTTGCCTTGGTTGCGTCCCGATGCGAAATCGCAAGTCACCATCAAATACCAAGACGGCAAAGCCAGCGCGATTGATACCGTGGTGGTGTCAACCCAGCACGCACCGGAAATGGAATTAAAAGACATACGCGAAGCGGTGATAGAAGAAATCATCAAGCCTACCTTGCCTAAAGAGCTCATCAAGGGCGACATCAAGTTCTTGGTTAACCCTACTGGCCGTTTTGTTATTGGCGGTCCGCAAGGCGATTGCGGTTTAACCGGTCGTAAAATCATCGTCGATACCTATGGCGGTGCTGCGCCTCACGGTGGCGGTGCGTTCTCAGGCAAAGACCCATCAAAAGTAGACCGTTCAGCCGCGTACGCTGGCCGTTATGTGGCTAAAAACATTGTGGCCGCCGGCTTGGCTTCACGTTGCTTGGTGCAAATCTCCTACGCGATTGGTGTCGCGCAACCGACCTCCATCATGGTCGAGACTTACGGCACAGGTAAGGTGTCTAACGAAGTGTTGACCGCATTGGTGCGCGAACACTTTGATTTGCGTCCTAAAGGCATAGTGAAGATGCTTAATTTACTGCGTCCTATCTATACTAAAACAGCCGCCTACGGCCATTTCGGTCGTGACGAACCCGAGTTTACTTGGGAAGCGATAGACAAAGCGGCGGCATTAAAAGCCGCTCTGTAAGTCCTGGTGTTTGTCTAAAAAGCCTTGCTGTCGCAAGGCTTTTTTATTGGCTGGACGACGAAACGCGGTCTGGCAAAAAGTGGCTTGGAAGGATAAAAAAACTCACGTATAATCGCCGCCATTCCGAGGAGCGTTGCGAGAGTCTTTCTCCCAGGCTCGGAACAGGTTAGAACGACGCTCACCTTATTAACCGTGCCGGGCACGGGATACGGGTGAGAAAAGCGAACAGCCTCTCTAGATAGATTAAACCCTTTCCCTCCGGTCACATATTCAAGGAAATTGAACATGAATGCTGTGACTGCTGATAACAAAAATACAGTAAAAGACTACGTGATTGCCGACATCGGCTTGGCTGCTTTTGGCCGCAAAGAAATTGCCATTGCCGAAACCGAAATGCCAGGTTTGATGGCGATACGTGAAGAGTTTGCCCTGATACAACCGCTTAAAGGCGCGCGCATTACCGGTAGCTTGCACATGACCATACAAACTGCCGTGCTCATTGAAACGCTAAAAGATTTAGGTGCGGACGTGCGTTGGGCCTCATGCAATATTTATTCCACCCAAGACCATGCTGCCGCGGCGATTGCGGCTGGCGGTACACCGGTGTTTGCCATTAAAGGTGAAACCTTGGCCGAGTATTGGGATTACACCCACCGTATTTTTGAGTGGAGCGATGGTGGTTACAGCAACATGATCTTGGATGACGGTGGCGATGCGACCTTGCTTTTGCATTTAGGTACGCGTGCTGAAAAAGATTTATCTTTGCTGGCTCACCCAACATCAGAAGAAGAAGTGTGTTTGTTCGATGCCATTAAAGCCAAATTAAAAGTGGATCCAACATGGTATTCCGTACGTTTGGCTAAGATTCTAGGCGTGACCGAAGAAACCACGACTGGTGTGCACCGTTTGTACCAAATGCACAAAGAAGGCAAATTGGCGTTCCCCGCCATTAACGTGAATGACTCCGTTACCAAATCAAAATTTGATAATTTATACGGTTGCCGTGAATCCTTGGTAGACGCCATTAAGCGTGCTACAGACGTGATGATCGCCGGTAAAATAGCCGTGGTGGCCGGTTACGGTGATGTGGGTAAGGGTTCTGCGCAAGCCTTACGTGCGCTATCGGCGCAAGTTTGGGTGACCGAAATTGATCCTATTTGTGCTTTGCAAGCGGCCATGGAAGGTTACCGTGTGGTGACCATGGATTATGCAGCGGAACACGCTGATATTTTTGTAACGGCCACTGGTAATTACCATGTCATTACCCATGAGCACATGGCTAAAATGAAAAATCAGGCCATCGTATGTAACATCGGCCATTTTGATAACGAGATCGACGTTGCTTCCCTAGAAAAATACCAATGGGATGAAATTAAGCCGCAAGTGGATCATGTGATTTTCCCTGATGGCAAAAAAATCATCTTGTTGGCAAAAGGCCGTTTGGTCAATTTAGGTTGCGGTACTGGCCACCCAAGCTACGTCATGAGCTCTAGCTTTGCTAACCAAACCATTGCGCAAATCGAATTATTTACGCAAACTGCTAACTACCCAGTGGGCGTGTATACCTTGCCTAAGCACTTGGATGAGAAGGTGGCAATCTTGCAATTGCGCAAACTGAATGCGCAGCTGACCAGCTTAACCGACCAACAAGCAGCGTACATTGGCGTGCAAAAGCAAGGGCCTTACAAGCCAGATAGCTACCGTTATTAGAAACACCATGCGCTTTAGCGCTTAGGTGTTTGTTATCAATGGCTCTGATTAGAAACCTCAGCCGATTTATCGGCTAGAGGTTGGTTATCAGTCGCTGTGATTAGAAAACGCAGCTGGATTTCCAGCTAGTGTTTTGTTATCAGTTTTTACTGATTAATTAAGGAGAGTGGCAACATGAGATTATTGTTGGGCTGGATTTTGAATGCCTTGGCGCTATTGGCCGTGGCCTACTACGTGCCTAACATTCATGTGGCCGATTTCCCCACGGCTTTGCTGGCAGCGCTGGCTATAGGTTTGGTTAATATGTTGATACGACCTATATTGGTGCTGCTGACCTTGCCCATTACCTTGCTTACTTTAGGGCTGTTTTTATTGCTGATTAACGGCCTATTATTTTATGCCGTGGGCAATCTGCTGCCTGGCTTTGAAGTGCAAACTATCCGTGCAGGCTTGCTCGGTGCTTTGCTTTACAGCGTGCTGGCTTGGTTGTTGGGCGCCATAGTGATAGATGAAAAAAAGGCAAATAAATGAACACAACAGCTTACAGCTTTGAGTTTTTCCCGCCTAAAACCGCAGACGGCATGGCGACCTTGCGTGATGCCCGGAATGAATTGGCGAAATTTAATCCCGAATTTTTCTCCGTGACCTTTGGTGCGGGCGGTTCGACGCGCGATAGAACCATGGACACGGTGTTGGAAATTCAACAACAAGGTTTGCAAGCAGCGCCGCATATTTCCTGTATTTCCTCTAGCAAAGAAGAAATCCGGGCTTTATTGCATGCCTACCAAACGCACGGTATCAAACGTTTGGTTGCCTTGCGCGGCGACTTGCCTTCCGGTGAGGTGAGTTCAGGTGATTTTCGCTATGCATCGGAATTGGTGGCGTTTATACGCGCTGAAACCGGTCAGCATTTTCACATAGAAGTGGCGGCTTACCCTGAGTTTCATCCAGAAGCCAAAACCCCGGCGGCGGATTTATTGAATTTGAAACGCAAGGTGGATGCCGGCGCTAATTCGGCCATTACCCAATATTTTTATAATGCCGATGCCTATTTCCGCTTTCTAGATCAGTGTGCGGCGGCCGGCATTAATGTGCCTATCGTGCCTGGCATTATGCCTATTTATAACATCACGCAACTGGCGCGTTTTTCTAACGTTTGTGGTGCAGAAATCCCCAGATGGTTGAAACTTAGGTTGGAAGAATACGGCGATGACATGGCGTCCTTGCGCGCGTTTGGCATCGATGTGGTGACGGATTTGTGTGAAACTTTACGGGTATTTGGCGCGCCAAGTTTGCATTTTTACACCCTAAATCGCGCCGGTGTAATCAGCAACATTATCGAAAATTTAGCCGATTAACTAAGCGCTTAGCGACCGCTTTGTTCAGCGGTCGTTCTGCGTATACTGACTATAAAAAAACCGACCAGCGGCTAGTGCAGGGTCGGTTTTTCTGTTTGGTTCAAGGCATCTTCTATAAATAAATAGTCCTTGGTTTTATCTGCGCCCGATTTGCCCGCACCCCATGTAGTCATCAATACTATCCAGCGCATTTCTTCAATATTGATTTTAAGTTGGGATAAATTCATGGCCAGCTCTAAGACCAATTCGCGTTGGGCAGTATTGAGTATATTGGCTTGGGTTAAAAACACGATCAGCCCTAAACTTTCACCGCTGATTTTTCTGCGTTCGTCCTCAGTAAAAATGCGCGTGCTTTTTGACTGGGCTTTGCTATAAATGGCACCTTGCTCGGTCATGCGTTCTAGCTCATTAAACCAATTAAACGCACTGTTAATATCGTGGTCAGCAAACCCTGCGGCAGACAGCTCTTTTGATAAGGTGTCTTGGTCGGGTCTAAACTGCGTGTCTATGTAGTTTTCAAACATATAAACCAATACTTCAAACATGATGTTTATCCTTATTAATGGTATTTTTCAATTAAGTGAGGTGGTTTATGCATCCAGCTAAAATGACTAAATCGTCAACTACACAATCTGTTGGTATTGTCCGCCAGCAAGGCCAGTGATTCTCCCTTCTAATTCTAATACGGTGAGCATGGATGAAAGTTTGCTGACCGTCAAGCCAGTCAATTGCACCAAACTTTCTAATGAGATGGCATCAAAGCCCATGGCTTGTAATAGCTTTTGTTGTGCCTGGCTGGCAGGGGCTTCGTCGCTTATTGTGGGTTCACTTACAGCCTTGTCTTTTACGGCTTTAGTTAAATTTAATTCCTCGACGATGTCTTGCAAACTGTCGACCAATTTAGCGCCTTGCTTAATCAATTGGTGGCAGCCTTTTGCCAGTGGCGAATGAATCGACCCAGGGATGGCAAACACCTCACGGCCTTGTTCAGCACTCAAGCGCGCGGTAATTTGTGAGCCGCTTTTTAAATTAGCTTCGACCACTAAACAACCTAAACTCAGGCCGCTAATTAAGCGATTGCGCCTAGGGAAATTTTGCGGTTTGGACACGGTGCCCAGTGGGAATTCAGAAATAATCAAACCGCTGTTAGCAATTTGATGAGCGAGATCGCGGTGTTTTGCTGGGTAGACCATGTCTAAGCCGGTGCCCACCACGGCAATCGTGCCGCCCTTGGCTTTTAGTGCGCCACGGTGGGCTGCGCCGTCTATGCCTAAGGCCAAGCCGCTGACTATGCATAGTCCGTGCTCGGCTAAGCCTTGGGCAAAAGCCTCGGCATTTTTTTCACCTTGTAGCGAGGCATTGCGGCTGCCGACGATGGCTATGCTTAAATGATTGAGCCAAGCTAAATTGCCTTTTGCATACAGCAACGGCGGGGGATCGGTAATTTGCAATAGGGCTTTTGGGTAGTCGGCATCGGCCAGTGTGACCAGGTGATTGTTGTCTAAGCTGAGCCACTGCAGGGTCTCAGCTAGGCTGTCTTGGTCTATGCCTTGGCTTATTTCACGGGCAATTTTTTCTGACACTACTGCCCGCAAGTCCTTAAATTTTTTGCGGTAGATTTCGCTAGGACTACCAAAGGTCTTCAGCAGCTGGCAAAAAGTTAAACAGCCCAAACCCTCGATGTTGCTTAAGCTAAGCCACTGTGATTTTTCCAGTAAAGTAGCGCTGTCATCTATGGCCATGGGCTAATGTCTCAGTGCGGGGTCAGGACGCTGTCCAGTTTGTTGATGGGTTCCTTGGCCTGCATGATGAGGGCGTATGACACGCGTTCAAACACGCGAAATACCATTAACAAGCCTATGCCTTGGTTGGGCAATTTAATGCTGCTAGCCTTTTCAGCTGGCTGAGGATTTTTTATTAAGCGGCCTTCACGGTGTATGGCCAATACATGACCCAATTCCAAGCCCGCTAGGCTGCCACGGTTGATGGCCACCACGCTTTGTGGGCCGGCTTCGGCCACGCCGCTGTATATGCTAATGATGCGCCCAGTAATGGCTGTTTCTGGTGCATGCGGGACGAAGTTAGTGAGTGCTTGCTCAGACTGGCTGGCCAGCAATTTATCTTGGGCAAAAATCTCCTCACGGGCCACAGTGATTTCCGCGCTTGCTGGACTGCCGTATTCGCTGACGGTGGCATCGCCCAAATAACGCGCTTCCAGCCCCAATAGTTCTTTGCTATCGGGGTCTATTAGTTGTTCGCTTGGGCGGTAGATCTGCCAGTTGACCCCATCCTCAGGCGTAATTTTGTCCACATAAATGCGCGTGCCACTACTTAAAATTACCCGTTCATCTTGTGCCGCTAGTATGCTGGGCGATGCGTTTAATTGGCTGGCTTCAATAACAAGGGCCTGATTTAAAAACGGCGCCAGCGCTTCCGGTGCTATGCTGGGGACAGCCGCTGTGGCCAAGGCTTCTTCTACCATGCGCGGTTCTAAGGTGACGGTTTCTAGCAGCAATTTTAATTGCGGGGTGCCGCTGGACATGTCCAGCCAAACCACATTGCCTGGGTAAATTAAATGCGGATTTTTTATTTCAAGGCGATTTAGCTGCCAGACTTTAGGCCACTGCCACGGGTCTTTTAGGAACTTAGCCGCTATGCCCCATAAGGTGTCGCCCTTAACAACCACATGGCGATCGGGATGCTGACTATTTAACAGAATTTCATCGGCTAGCGCCGTTAAGCTTATGCAACAAAACAGCAGCAGCGTTATAATGTGGCGAAACATACCGAGCAACCTTTAATGGTAAACAGTCTGCTTAAGTATACGATTAAATGGTGGCGATAAACCAGTAAACCGGTTTTAAATTTAACGCTTTTTTACTGCTAAACCCCAAGCGTATAGGGCTTCATTTTCAGGCCTTATTTTCAGGCGTCATTTGCAAAAGATAAACGAGTTTTTATGGCGATTTTAGACATACTTCATTACCCAGATCCGCGATTACACACGGTGGCGCAGCCCGTTAAAGAGGTCAATGCCACCATTAAGCGCTTGATCGTTGATATGGCTGAGACCATGTACGATGCGCCAGGCATAGGCTTGGCCGCGACCCAGGTAAATGCGCATGTGCAGCTCATTTTGATAGACACCAGTGAAAGCAAAAATGATTTGCTGGTATTGATTAATCCTAAGATTACCGAGAAAAGTGGCGAACAAGATTACGAAGAGGGCTGCTTGTCTGTGCCCGGTGTCTATGACACGGTGAGGCGCGCCGAGAAAGTTAAGGTTGAGGCTTTGGACCGAGACGGCAAACCCTTTACTTTGCAGGCAGAGGGCTTGCTAAGCGTTTGCATACAGCATGAAATGGACCACCTGTTAGGCAAGGTGTTTGTAGAGTATTTATCCCCGCTAAAACGCAACCGCATTAAAAATAAAATGCTCAAACAACGGCGTGATCGCTGATTTTTTAGCTGCAACACGCGCACTATCAAACACATTCTGTGAAACTCATACTATGAAACTTATTTTTGCTGGCACGCCGGAATTTGCTGTTCCTGCTTTAGCTGCCTTGATCGCGGCGGGCCATGACATTGCCATGGTCTTGACCCAGCCGGATCGGCCAGCAGGACGCGGCATGAAACTTAAAGCCAGTCCGGTGAAAGTGCTGGCTGAGCAGCATGGCTTAACGGTCTTTCAGCCACTTAGCCTGAAAGACGCCCAAGTTCAGGCGCGCATTGCAGAAGTGCAGGCCGATGCCATGATAGTCGCGGCTTATGGTTTGATTATTCCGGATGCCACATTGCATGCCACACGTTATGGTTGCTATAACATACACGCGTCCTTGTTGCCGCGCTGGCGTGGGGCTGCCCCCATACACCGATCCTTGCTGGCAGGCGATCAAGAAACCGGTGTGACCATTATGGAAGTGGTGGCTGCACTCGATGCCGGGGCCATGGTCAGTTGCGCCGTGCTGCCTATAGGCAACACTGACACGACGCAAAGCTTGCACGATGCCTTAAGCGATCTTGGGGCGAACTTGATGGTGGAAGCGATGGCCAGCCTGGAAAAGAATGGCGCCTTGGCTGCCGCAGCGCAAGATGAACGCTTGGTGACTTACGCGCATAAATTAGACAAAGCCGAGGCCGCTATCGATTGGCATCAATCCGCTGTGGCCATTTCACGCCAAGTGCGTGCGTTTAATCCATTTCCCGTCGCACAAAGCCAGCTCAAAGGGCAAGTCTGCCGCATTTGGATGGCCACGGCTGAAGCGGGGCAGGGGCAGCCAGGTGAAATAACGGCCGTGCAGGATGGCATCCTAGTCGGATGTGGCGAGGGGCTGTTGCGCATCACCGAACTGCAAGCACCGGGCGGCAAAAGAATGCCGGCACGTGCTTTTGTGCAGGGGCAAAATTTGCAGCCAGGCGATAGATTTAGCGCTTAGGGTAAAGTGATTAAGACCCTAGAGCACTGCTTATCAAGTAAAATCTGCTAATCTTTAATCGCCCAACCACCAAGAAAGCTTCCTTTGTACCTATCCCAACAAATTGCGGCACACGCTGTCAACCAAGTGCTGTCAGGGCGTAACCTAACCCTGGCTTTGCCAGCTGCCTTAGCGGGCTATCCCAATGCGACCCCACAACAGCGTGGGGCAGCTCAGGATTTGAGTTACGGCACCTTGCGTTTCTACGGTGAAATTGACGCCTACCTCATACAGCTGTTAGAGAAACCCTTAAGCGATGACCGCGTGCATGCCATCATGTTGGTGGCGCTCTACCAGTTGTTGCACGATAAAGCCGATGCCTTTACCGTGGTCAATCAAGCGGTGCAAGCCGTGAGCTTGCTTAAAAGGCCGGCGGCTAAAGCTTGGGCTAAAGGCTTGGTTAATGCCATTTTGCGTAATTTTTTACGCCAACAATCTGTGCTCGCCAGTCGCTTAGCCAATAAAGACGTGGCGACCTATTCTTACCCGCAATGGTGGATTAACAAACTCAAGCTGCAATACCCTTTGCACTGGCAAAGCATTTTACTGAACGGCAATCAGCATCCGCCCATGACCTTGCGCGTCAACCGCCAAAAAATCAAGGTGACGGATTATCAGCAATTGCTGACCCGTCAAGGCATAGAGTCAGCCTGTTTGGGTGGGCAGGCGCTGGTCTTAAGTAAGCCGGTAGCGGTAGAGAAAATACCAGGCTTTAGCGATGGTGTGGTGTCTGTGCAAGATTATGGCGCGCAACTGGCGGCGGTATTGTTGGATGTGCCAGCCCATGCCCGGGTGCTGGACGCCTGTGCTGCGCCCGGTGGTAAAACCGGCCACATTTTGGAGTTGGGCTGTACCGATTTAACGGCAATGGATAGCGACCCCAGCCGTTTGTTAAGGGTGCAAAGCAATTTAGACCGCTTGCAATTGCAAGCCAAAGTGATGGTTGGCGATGCGGCCGCCAGCGACTGGTGGGACGGCATCAAGTTCGATCGTATTTTAGCCGATGTGCCTTGCACCGCGTCTGGTATCGTGCGTCGTCATGTGGATATTAAATGGTTGCGTCGAGAAGCCGATGTGGCTTCCTTTGTTGCGCAACAAGCTAAAATTCTGCCTAATTTATGGCAGATGTTGGCAAAGGGTGGTAAATTACTTTATGTAAGTTGTTCGATTTTTAATGAAGAAAATCAAGGGCAAGTGGATAAATTTTTACAAAATAATGCCGATGCTAAGCAATTGGCTTTTGATGTGAGCGCCAACTTCGGCGCTGATAATTTGACTCAGTTCAATGGGCAGCTTATTCCAACTGCCGCGCACGATGGGTTTTTCTATGCCTTATTGCAAAAAAATTAAGCAATTACTCAGCGTTTTTTTCTTGGCCTTTTTTTCAACGGCAGTGTTTGCGGCTAACAGCAGCATGGTGCTTAAAAGTGCAGAATTAAAAGCGCAAGAGGACGCTTATGTGCTTAATGCCGATGTTGACATCAAGTTTAGCAGCGCCATAGACGATGCCATCAGCAAGGGCTATGCACTGAATTTTATAATCGAATTTCAGTTGGCATCACCAAGAAAATATTGGTTTGATGATGAGATTGTCACCGTTAGCCAACAGGTCACCTTAAGTTACCATGCGCTTTCTAGGCAATTTTTGTTGATGCGTGGGGAACAGCAAAAAAGCTTTGTGCGTTTAGATGAAGCCATAGACGACTTATCCAGCATCAGTGATTTGAAAGTGTTTAGCAAATCACAGGTAGAAAAAGGCGAGCTGTATAAGGCTAGCTTTTTGATGCGCTTGGACACAAAAAAATTACCTAAAACACTGCTGGGTGAAGGCTTGGTTGCGGAAGAGTGGCGCATGAGTACGCAGCGTTTTGAGTGGCAACCGACTTTATTCAAATGAAACAACCGGCGCGATGAAGTTCATAGTATTACTTAGTGCCAGCTTAGGCGCCTTCCTGCTTTACTTGCTATCCAATGCCAGTGCCAACACGGCTGCATCCGGCGAATATTATTCCTTGTTGGTGGCGCTCAATATTCTATTGGCGACCTTTCTTATTGGCGTCATCGGCTATCAGATTTGGCGTTTAATCCGGCAAATTCGCAAGGGGGTGGTAGGCAGTCGGTTTAACCGCCGCTTATTGGTGAGCTTTGCCATGATGGCGCTTATTCCAGGCTTAATCGTTTACTTGGTGTCGGTTAATTTTCTAACGCGTTCCATCGAATCTTGGTTTAACGTCAAAGTAGAGGCGGCGCTGGAGGGAGGCTTAAATTTAGGCCGCACCGCTTTGGACATTATGCTCTTGGACGTCAAAGAAAAAGGCGAAAACATGGCCAGCACCTTGGCATTTCAGCCAGCCAACAGCCGCTCTATCTTGAACGATTTGCGTGAAAAAAGTGGCATTAAAGACGTGACTTTGCTAACCCTGCAAGGCCGAATTTTAGAAGTGTCCAACAGCGATGCCACGAGTATTTTGCCGGAATTGCCCAGTATTGCCCAACTCAGGCAAGCCCGTTTACACATCGTAGGCAGCATAGAGCCGATTAGCAATAAAGGCTTGTATTTGCGGGTGTTGGTGCCGGTCAATGGCCAAGATTTAGCCGGTGAAACGCGCATATTGCAATTGTTGCAACCGGTGCCTAAAGCATTGGCAAACACGGCTGAAGCGGTGCAAGACGTTTACCAGGATTACCAACAACTGTCTTACAGCCGAACGTCGCTAAGAGAAGTGTTTGCCCTGACTTTAACGCTGGTCATGATGTTGGCCATGTTGGGTGCCGTCGCCGTGGCGTTTGTGTTGAGTCGAAAATTGTCGGCACCACTGACGGTTTTGGCGGAAGGCACAAAAGCCATTGCCAGTGGGGATTACAGCACCGTCTTACCGGCGCACGGTAAAGATGAGTTGGGGGTGTTGGTGCAATCCTTTAACAGCATGACGCAGCAATTAGACGATGCGACCAAAGCGGCCGAAAGAAACCGTACACGGGTAGAGGCGGCCAGAGGCTACCTAGAGACCATCTTGGCGCATTTATCATCTGGGGTCATCGCCTTAAATACACGCGGTGAATTACGCACCTTTAATGAAGCGGCCATCAATATTTTGGCAGCACCGTTGGAGCATTGCGTGGGCTTGAGCATAGAAGAGATGGTAATCAAGCAGCCGCGCTTGGAGGCCTTTTTTCTGGCCATAGCCATGCACAACACTAAGATGGATGCTGCCGTGGAGTCGACTAAAGAGGAGTTGTTTACCCAGATAGAGTTGCTCAGCGGGCAAGGCAAGCAAATTTTAACCGTGCGTGGTACGCCCTTACCCGACGGTGGTTACGTGGTGGTGTTTGATGATGCTACCAGCATGATACAAGCCCAGCGTGATGCGGCATGGGGTGAGGTGGCCAGGCGTTTGGCGCACGAAATTAAAAACCCATTGACGCCCATACAGTTGTCCGCCGAACGCATGGCGCATAAATTAATCGATAAGCTGGACGAGAGCGATGGGCAAATGTTAAAACGCTCGACCGCGACCATTGTTAATCAGGTTGATGCACTAAAGAGAATGGTTAATGAGTTCAGTGAGTATGCCCGTTCGCCGGCGCCGCAATTGCAGGCCTTGGATTTGAATACGCTGATACAAGAGGTGCTGTCATTTTACGATTTGCCCGCGAGCAAACTGCAGTTGTCCTTAGAAAAACAAGCGTCGGCAGTTAAAGGCGATAGCACTATGTTGCGCCAAGTGATCCATAACTTGCTGCAAAATGCCCAAGATGCTTTGCTTGATCAAGAGCATGCTTTAATCAAAGTGCAGACTAAAACGCAGGGGTCCATGCTGGTGTTAACGGTAGCGGACAATGGCGCCGGTTTCCCGGCAGACATGTTGGCGCACGCCTTTGAACCTTACATGACGACTAAATCGCACGGTACGGGCTTAGGTTTGGCCATCGTTAAGAAGATCATAGAAGAGCACAAGGGCTGGATAAAAATTGAGAACCTGAGCGAATTGAGCGCCGATCAGCCGGCGGTCAAAGGACAAAAAACTGGGGCGGTGGTAACGATTAGCCTGCCTTTATACACGCAATAACACTAGAGAAGATAAAAGATACGCATGGCAGCAAAACATATATTGGTGGTTGATGATGAAATAGGCATACGCGAATTGTTGCGCGATATTTTGCAGGACGAAGGCTATCGCGTGCAGTTGGCAGAAAATGCTGCCGCCGCTCGGGAGGCAAGGTTGCAGGAGCGTCCGGACTTGGTGTTGTTAGACATTTGGATGCCGGATTGCGATGGTATTACCTTGCTTAAAGAGTGGGTGAACAGCAGTTTGTTGACCATGCCTGTGGTCATGATGTCAGGCCACGGCACCATAGATACTGCCGTTGAAGCGACGCGCATAGGGGCATTTGATTTTCTAGAAAAACCCATCGCCCTGCAGAAATTGTTGAAAACCGTCAGCACGGCTTTGAAGCACGGTGAACAACGGCCTAAATCGGCGATGAATTTAGCTAGCTTGGGTAAAAGCCCGATAATCAAGGCACTCAAAGAACGCTTGGATAAAATCGCGACCAACGTCAGTCCTAGTCCAGTATTGTTAATCGGGCCCAAAGGCTGTGGCACGGAATTGTGTGCCCGATATTTGCAGGAAAGCGACAGCCCCTGGTTAGCACTCAGTGACTATAGCCGTTTGGCCAATGAGCCCATGGATATATTAGAGGGCCTGCGTGGTGGGGTGTTGTACATCGCCGAGCTTACCGAACTCAATAAAGCCGAGCAAAAAGGCTTGTTGTTACTGATGGCAAAATCAGACAAATACCGTGTGCGTGTGGTGTGTGCCACCAGTGAAAATTTGCCTAGGTTACAGGCAGAAGGCTTGTTTGATTACAATTTATACCAAACCTTGGCAGCGGTCTCGCTTAGCATGCCGGCTTTGGATGACCATAAAGAAGACATTCCCGATTTGGTGTTGGCCATTACCCATTTGCAATTGGAATTGGCCGGCTTGGACTACCGTGAATTTGATGTGGCTGCCTTAAATGCCTTACGTAATGCCGATTGGCCGGGCGATTTAGCGCAATTGGATACAGTGATACGCAATCTATTGCAAACCAGCTTGGGTGACAAAATTGGCCTCGATGATGTTAAGCGTGTCTTGCATCAATTCGATGACAGGCAAGCCATGGACATGGCGACCACAGAGCTTAGCGTGGCGGTGCAAGTGAGCAGCGAGCAGACCATTAGTTTGGACAGCCGCTTGCTAGATCAACCCTTGCGTGAGGCACGCGACGCATTTGAGCGTTGGTATTTTGAGCACCACATCAAGTTGGTGGCGCATAATATGAGTAAATTGGCAGACATTGCCGGTTTGGAACGTACCCATTTGTACCGCAAGCTTAAGCAGTTGGGCATTAAAATCAAGGCTTAAGCCATTTCCAGTACCACGGGCGTGTGGTCGGACGGCCGTTCTAATTTACGTGGGGCTTTGTCTATGTGGGCCGCTAGGCAGGCTGGTTTCAATGCATCGCTGACTAAAATATGGTCTATGCGCATGCCTAAGTTACGCCTAAATCCCATCATGCGGTAATCCCACCAACTGAAACTTTTGTCCGCTTGCTCAAACAACCTAAAGCTATCGTGTAGGCCCAAGTCTAACAGCGCTTGAAAAGCAGCCCGTTCAGGAGGGCTGACTAACACTTGGCCTAACCAAGCGATGGGGTCGTGGCAATCGCGGTCTTCTGGCGCGATGTTGTAATCGCCCAATAAGACTAGGTTGGGGTGCAGGCTTAATTCACTTTTCAGCCAGCCATGCAGGGCGCTTAGCCAGCGCAATTTGTACTGGTATTTGTCCGAATCGACCGCTTGACCATTGGGTATGTAGGCGCATACCACCCGCATGCCAGCGATGGTGGCAGCGATCACGCGTTGCTGCTCATCGGCGAATTGCGGTATGTTGTGTTGTATGTCGGACAGCGGATGGCGACTGATGATGGCCACGCCGTTGTACGTTTTTTGCCCTATGTGGGCTGCTTGATAGCCTATTGCTTGCAATTCGGCATAAGGAAATTTTTGGTCCTCTTGCTTGGTTTCTTGCAAGCACAAGACGTCCGGTTGATTGCTTTGCAGCCAATCCAAGACATGCGCTAGCCTAACGTTTAGTGAATTGACATTCCAGGTGGCAAATTTCATTAGGCCATTAACTCATGCCATTGTGACGCAGCAAGGCATCGATATTAGGCGCTCGACCGCGAAATGCCATAAATGATTCCAAAGCTGGTCTAGCGCCACCTTGTGCCAAAATTTCTTGCCAGTAGCGTTGGCCAGTCTCTGGGCAAAGCACGCCGTTTTCTTCAAATAGGCTGTAGGCATCGGCAGACAATACTTCCGCCCATTTGTAACTGTAATAGCCGGCGGCATAGCCACCAGAGAAAATGTGGGTGAAATTATTAGGAAAGCGGTTCCATTTTGGTGGCCGTACCACCGCGACTTCGTCGCGCACTTGTTCAATCAGATCCAAGGCAGTTTGCTTGCCGTGCGGATCAAACGCCCCGTGCAAGCGTATGTCAAATAAAGAGAACTCAATTTGACGCACGGTTTGCATGCCGGCTTGAAAGTTTTTCGCTGCCACCATTTTATCGAACAAGGCGCGCGGTAATTGTTCGCCACTGTCGACATGGGCCGTCATGTGGCGTAACACATCCCATTCCCAGCAGAAGTTTTCCATGAATTGGCTGGGCAGTTCAACCGCATCCCATTCCACGCCTTTGATGCCAGACACGCTGTAATCGTCTACTTTGGTTAACATGTGGTGTAAACCGTGGCCAAATTCATGGAACATGGTCAACACTTCATCGTGGGTAAACAAAGCCGGTTTGTCGCCCACCGGTGCCGAGAAATTGCAGGTTAAAAAGGCCACCGGCGTGGTCACTTGCTCCAGCACTTTGCGTCTGGTGATGGCTTCGTCCATCCAAGCGCCACCGCGTTTATTGTTGCGCGCATACAAGTCTAAGTAAAATTGACCGATGAGTTGGCCTTGGCTATCCTTGATGTCATAAAAGCTGGCACTTTCATGCCAAACCGAGGCTTTTGACTTGACGACTTGCACAGCAAAAATGGTTTCCACCACTTTGAATAAGCCGCTTAAGACTTTATCTTCAGGAAAGTACTGTTTGACTTCCAAATCTGAAAAAGCATATTTTTCTTCGCGTAATTTTTCTGAAGCGTAAGAAACGTCCCAGGCTTGCATGTCGTCTATGCCGAGTTTTTTAGCGTAGGCCTCAAGCTCTTGTTTGTCTCTTAGCGCATAAGGCTTAGCTTTATTGGCCAGGTCTTGCAGGAAGGCCTCAACCTGTTGCGCGGAGTCGGCCATTTTAGTGGCGACCGACAGTTCGGCGTAATTAGTAAAGCCGAGCAGTTGGGCGGCTTCCAGTTTGAGCTTTAAAATTTGCGCAATGATGGGCGTGTTGTCCCACTCTGCTTTGCCGAATTCAGAGGCACGGGTGGCGTAGGCGCGGTATAGGGTTTCACGCAATTCTCGGTTCTCAGCATACTGCAAGACCGGCAAATAGGAAGGGAAGTGCAAGCTAAATTGGTAGCCGTTTTTGCCGGCTTCTTTTGCCGCGGCTAGTGCCGTCGCCAATACGTCCTCAGGAATGCCTTTTAAGCGGTTGAGGTCTTCAACGACTAAGCTGTATTCGTTGGTGGTGTCCAAAACATTCTCTTCAAACCTGGAGGCCAGTTTGGACAGTTCTTCTTGTATGGCTTTAAAGCGAATTTTCTGCGCTGGCGCCAATTCGGCCCCACCCAAACTAAAGTCACGCAATTCATTTTCTATTATTTTCTGTTGTGCCTGCGTAAGCGTACTAAATTCTGGGCTGGCACGTAGGCGACGAAATTTAGCGTAGAGGCGTTCATCTTGGCTAAGGTCGGCATAAAAATCCGTGAGTTTGGAGAGGTTGGCATTGTAGGCCTCACGCAAGGCGGGGCTATTGACCACGCCATTCATGTGGCCAACCTGTGACCAGGCGCGGGACAATTTTTCTTCCATGTCTTCCAGTTTGGCGGCGAAGTTATCCCAAGTGACTGTATCCGAATCGGCCGCCAAGCTAGCGATGGTGGCTCTGGCTTCGCTGAGCAAATAGTCCATGGCGGGGCTGACGTGTTCGGCTTGCACCAATTCAAATTTGGGTAAGCCAGAAAAATGCAACAAAGGGTTGTTGCTTAATGTATGTGCAGACACTGCGGTTTATCCTTAAACGCTTATTTTAATTTTAAATGCGGGCTGCTGTTTAATTTTGCCAGCAGCGGTTCTATTTTTTCTATGTCAGATTGCGCTAGAATTTTCCTAGCTTGCTCACGCAGTTGCACAGCTTGGCTGCGTAATATCTGTTGTTTTACGCCCAATATATGCGACGGGTGCATGGACAATTGGCGTAAGCCCATGCCCACCAACAGCTTAGTCAGCTTGATGTCGCCGGCCATTTCGCCACAGACAGACACCGACTTGCCTAATTTCTCACTGGCTTTGATGGTCATGGCGATTAATTTCAGCACCGATGGGTGTATCGGATTGTATAGATGCGCAACCGCGTCATCGGTTCGATCGATGGCCAAGGTGTATTGAATTAAATCGTTGGTGCCTATGGAGAGGAAATCCAATTCCTTGGCGAAGGCGTCGGCATTGATGGCTGCTGCAGGAATTTCTATCATGCCACCCAGTGCCACATTTTCATTAAAAGCGATGTTTTGTTTACGCAAGCTAATTTTAGCCCGCTCTAATAGCAGTTTGCATTGGCGTAATTCGGCCAGGTTAGACAGCATGGGGATTAAAATTTTGATGTTGCCAAATTGCGAGGCGCGTAACAAGGCACGCAATTGCGTATGAAAAATCTGCGGCTCACTCAAGCAATAGCGTATGGCACGCAAACCTAAAGCCGGGTTGGCACAGTTCACCACCGCGTCCGGGTTCATCTGTTTATCGGCACCCAAATCCAAGGTGCGTATGATGACAGGCAGGTCTTTCATGGCCACGGCCACGGTTTTGTAAGCGAGAAATTGCTCCTCTTCGTCTGGCATTTCTCGTCGGTTCATGAAGAGAAATTCCGTTCTATACAAACCGATGCCGGTTGCACCGGAGGCACTGACGGCGACCACGTCTTCAGGCACTTCAATATTAGCCATCAATTCTATCGCCATGCCGTCCAAGGTGACGGCTTTGGTCGATTTGATGCGTTGTAGTTTCTGTTGCTCAAGTTCCCATTGCTCTTGACGCAATTTGTACTCGGTCAGGATGCTGGTGTCGGGGTTGACGATTACCACCCCTTGGCTACCGTCGACTATGATTAACTCGCCATCACGAATTAAATCGCGTGCTCGTTGCAGTGCCACGATGGATGGGATATTTAAGCTGCGCGCCAATATGGCGGTGTGCGAAGTGATGCCACCCACGTCGGTAATGAAGGCAGCAAATTCGTGGTGCTTAAATTGTATGGCGTCCGCCGGTGAGATGTCGTGCGCTACCAATATCAGCTGGCGCTCTTCATTTAAGGCGTTGGTTTGCCGTTCTGTGCTTAGTTGACTGGGGTGCCCAAGCAAGACTTTGATGACACGCTCGACCACTTGTATGACGTCTTGTTTGCGTTCACGCAAGTACTCGTCTTCAATTTGCTCAAACTGCTCAACGATGTCATCCATTTGCAATTTAATCGCCCATTCGGCATTGCATAATTCATGGCGGATGATGTCTTTGGGGATTTCTGCTAGCGATTTATCTTCTAGCATCATCAAGTGCGTGCCGATAAACGCGGCTAATTCAGCAGGCGCATTTTTCCGCAAACCGCTGTTAATTTTCAATAAATCTTGCTTAACTGTTGCGATCGCGTCGCTAAAACGATTTATCTCTGCATCGATTAAATGCGCCGGCAATGGGTAGTGCACCACTTCCAATAGCGCATTGGACACCAGGTGGGCATGGCCTATGGCTATGCCGCTGGACACCCCAACGCCGTGTAGGCAAAAACTAGTCATGCTGGTGGTCCTTCATGGTCATCACTCGCCCTCACCAAAGTAATCGGCGATCAGCGCGCTCAGCGCAGCAATGGCGTCTTGTTCGTCGCTGCCACTGGCTTCTAAAGTCACCATGGAACCTTGCGCCGCCGCTAGCATCATGACGCCCATGATGCTTTTAGCATTGACTCGTCGGCCATTGCGCGTGATCCAAACTTCACTGGAAAATTTACTGGCCGTTTGCGTTAGCTTGGTGGAAGCACGCGCGTGTAGGCCAAGCTTATTGATGATTTTTACTTCTAAGCTAGTCATGCATGTATCCAGTCTGATCTTAATTATTGAGGCAAGCGAGGTAGGGCTGGTTGTTAAGGCTCATAACGGTCACAACATTCGCGGCTAAAGTGCACCACGCCTTCACGGCCACCGGCCACGGCTTTTTCCACCAAAGCCGATAGGGATTCGTGTCTGTAGGTCATGGTGCGCACTATCATGGGCATGTTAACGCCAGCCACGCCCTCGACCACGCCGGGTATGAGTAATTTGCTCACAATATTGCATGGGGTGGCACCGTACATATCCGATAACACCAATACGCCATCGCCTTCATTGAGTTTGGCCACTATGTTTTGTGCAATGGGCAGTAAATGATCCGGATCGTCATGGTTGGTGACGGCCAGATAGGCCACTTGCCTGGGCTCGTTACCAATCACATGCTTGGCGCATTCAAGCAAGCTTTCACCAAATCCGCCGTGGGCAATAATTAAAATACCTATCATGGTCTTCCCTAATTCTTAAATTTTTTGTTTTTATTATGCTTACTGGATTTAAAACTACTGTTTAAGTTCACGGTGCCGGGTCAGGACTTTTTGTTTGGGCATAAAGTATCGGCTTAATTCCTCGACAAAAAACACCGATCGGTGTTGGCCGCCGGTGCAGCCTATCGCCACCGTGAGGTAACTACGGTTGTCGGCAACAAAGTTAGGCAGCCATTTTTCTATGTAGCTAGTAATGTCATTTAACATGGCCAGCGCATCGGGCTGATTTCTTAAAAATGCTTGCACCGGCGCATCGCGGCCGGTCAAATCGCGCAAGCTAGCATCGTAATGTGGGTTGGGCAGGCAGCGTATGTCGAAGACAAAATCGGCATCCAGTGGCACACCATGCTTAAAGCCAAAAGAAGTGAATAAGACGGTCAGACCGGTGTGCTCTAAGGCCACGGCATCCTTCACCCAAGAACGCAGTTTGTTAGCGCTGATGTAACTGGTGTCGATGACTTGGCCTAAATTCCCCAAGGTGCTTAGCAGCTCGCGTTCAAAGGCTATGCTTTCAGCCAGTGTGGTGGTGTTTTTACTTAAGGGGTGTTTGCGGCGGGTTTCACTAAAGCGCTTAACCAGCGTTTCCACATTGGATTCTAAGAACAAGACTTGCGTGCTGATCTGCTGCGCTTTCAATTGTGCTATGTGGGTAGGCAAGGTTTCTATGGCGGCGCTGCGGCTGTCTATGCTGATGGCTACCTTATCGAAATTGCTTAGGTTGACATTGCCAGAGCGTTGATTTTCAGTGCGCAGGTGATCGGCAATTTGCGGCAACATGGTGGCAGGCAAATTGTCTATGCAATAGTAACCGCTGTCTTCCAGTGCGTGTAAGGCTATGCTCTTACCCGAGCCCGATAGCCCGGTAATGATGACGAGTTGTTTCATGGCAGGCTAGGATACGCTGGGAAGGTTCTTCTTCATCTCACGCTGTTGGCGTTGCATTAGTTGTTTGGTGGCATTGATGCCACGCAATAATAGCACATGGTTACGTATGGCCACTTCCACTAGGACGGCAATATTGCGACCGGCCGCGACTGGAATTTTAATTTTAACTATTTTTACGCCCAACACTTCTTCGTGTTGAACCGAGGCGTTCAATCGGTCCAACGCCGGCATGTTTTTTTGGTCTGCCATTTCTAATTGGATGATTAAATCCAAGGGCTTGGTTGGTTTGACTGCGTTGTCGCCAAATAAGGCGCGTATGTTTAACACGCCTAAACCACGTACTTCTAAAAAATCTTGCAGCAAGGGTGGGCAGCGACCCTCTACGCGCTCGGGCGATACGCGATAAAAATCCACCACATCATCCGCAATGATGCGGTGGCCGCGCGAGATAAGCTCTAGCGCCAATTCGCTTTTACCAATGGCCGCTTCGCCTTTAATTAAGGCGCCAAAGCCTTGTACTTCCATGAATACCCCGTGCAAGCTGATGGATTCAGCGACGGCATGCGCCAGAAAATGGTTGAGGATGTCCATCAACATCGGGCTGCGTAAGGTGGAGGTGAACAGCGGGGTATGGTGGCTATTGGCGGCATCCAATAATGAGTCTGGTACCGTTTCGCCGTTGGCTACTATCACTACAGCTAAATCCGTAGAGAATAAATTCTCAATGGCCGAGGCAGCTTCGCTGGCTTTTAAGCTGCGCAGGTAATCCATTTCCGCACAACCCAATACTTGTACGCGGTTAGGATGGACAAAATTCAAATGACCGATCAGCGCCAAAGAGGGCTTGGTGACGGTTTCGCTGGTAAGGGTATTGGACCCGCCGTCTAGCCCTGCTACCCATTGCATTTTTAGCTTACGGCGGGTTTGTTTGAACAGCTCAGCTACGTTTATTTGAGCCATGGGATGCTAAAACTCGACAAGAAATTAAGGCCAGTATTTAGTCAAATTAGGCTTAATTTGAATCGTCTGAGCCTACGTTTTGGTGTTTAACGGCGCCGTGCGATTTATGGTGGTCAGCGTGTTTTTCTTTGTGTTTGACCACTTGCCTGTCCAGCTTGTCGGTCAGCATGTCTATGGCGCTGTACATATTTTCGCCTTCGCAAGCGGCGTGCAAATCGTTGCCAGGCACATGCAAGGTGGCTTCTACTTTTTGGGCAAGCTTTTCTACGCTCATGGTCACTTTGACATCAATTACATGATCAAAGTGATTGCTAATTCTGGACAATTTACTGGTGACATAATCGCGTAATGCAGGAGTGACTTCTAAATGTAGGCCGGTTAATTGTAAATTCATGACTTGCTCCTTATAAAGATAGTTCGCAAAGTGACCCTGTTAAAAACCGCTGGTGGTGGGATTCTTAGCGAGAGTAAAAACTTCCCGAACAGTTTCAGTTTACACTGTTAGCCGGCATCTGCGCTAGGGTGGGTCAGACTATTTTTGCCGGTTTTTTTTACAGTGTTTTTCTTAAGCTGGCCGGTGCAATGTTGAGGGACTCGCGGTATTTTGCAATGGTGCGGCGCGCTACCATGATGCCCTGCTTGGCTAATAAATCGGTGATTTGATTATCCGAATAGGGTTTCTTTACGTTTTCTTGTTCGACCAGTTGTTTAATCAATGCGCGTATGGCGGTGGCTGAGCAAGTGCCGCCGCTGTCGGTTGCAACCGAGCTGCCAAAAAAATACTTGAGCTCAAACACGCCACGTGGAGTCAGCATGTATTTATTGTTGGTTACACGCGAGATGGTCGATTCGTGCAATTCCAGTTCATCAGCAATCTCACGCAATACCATAGGCCGCATGGCCACCTCACCGTATTCTAGGAAATTACGTTGCCTATCGGTAATCGCTTGTGCCACCCGCAAAATAGTAGCAAAACGCTGCTGGATGTTTTTAATCATCCATTTAGCTTCTTGCAATTGGCTTTGTAAGTATAGGCTGGAGCTGTCCCGATTGCGCTTCAAAATCCCGGCATACAGTTGATTGATTTTAAGTTTAGGAATCACACTTTCGTTTAGACTGGCCAGCCACACCCCTTTCACTTTTTTGACGATCACTTCGTGCTGTATGTATTGCTCAGTACCAATAATGCTAAACGCGTTGCCTGGTCTAGGGTTGAGGCTGGATATCAGTTGTTGCACACCTTTCAGGTTGGCTTCATCGCAAGCTAATGCCTTACGCAGCTTGGTGAAGTCACGTGCAGCCAAGGCCGGCAAATGGCTTTCGGCGGTGAGCTTAGCCAGATTTAAATACGGCGTGTCATTGGCCATGGCCGCCAATTGCAATAATAGGCATTCACTTAAATTGCGTGCGCCTACCCCGATAGGATCGAGGTTTTGGATATGGTGCAATGCCGTTTGCAATTCCAGTTCATCCATTTCCAATTCGGCCGGCATTTGTTCTATCAGACTGGCTATCGATTCCTCTAAATAACCGTCTTCATTGATGCTGTCTACCAATAGCAATGCCAGCGTTTGGTCGCGCTCTGAGAGTGGCATCAGTTTGAGTTGAGACAATAAATGCGCCCGTAAACTAATTTGCAGCATTTCTTGCGGCCTAAAATCCTGCTCATCGTCGGCCGCCCCGGTAGTTTCGTCCCACAAACCGCCATTGGATGCATCGTCATAATCGCCATTAAATTCATTGGCATAGTCAGGTGTATTTTGATCAAATTCCACTGAAGATTCCATGGTGGATTCCATCGTGGCGCTGGCATTTACGTCGCCGCTGTTATCGACAAATTCATCCTGATTGGAACGCGATTCAAAATCGGTGCTGGCAGTATTGGCATCACTTATGTCCGCGGCATGGCTGGTGCTATTAAGCGTGATTTCGTCGTCGCTCAGGTCGTGGCTATTGCCGTACTCGTCTTCCTCATCGTCGCCGCGTTCTAGCAAAGGGTTGGTTTGCATGAGTTGCTCAATTTCTTGATTCAGCTCTAGGGTAGAGAGTTGCAATAAGCGTATGGCTTGTTGCAATTGCGGGGTGAGCGATAGATTTTGCGAAAACCGAAGTTGCAGGCCTTGTTTCATAGACGGAAATTTTTACCTAAATAGATGTCACGCACGCTCTGATTTTCTATGATTTCACTGGGAAGACCGGCAGCAAATACTTGGCCTTCATTGACTATGTAGGCATGGTCGCAAATGCCTAAGGTTTCTCGTACGTTGTGGTCAGTAATCAGCACGCCTATATTGCGTGCTGCCAAGTGCAGGATAATTTTTTGGATGTCCATCACGGCTATCGGGTCTATGCCAGCAAACGGCTCGTCCAACAAAATAAAACTTGGGTTGGTGGCCAGGCATCGGGCGATTTCAACCCGCCGTCTTTCCCCGCCGGATAAACTCATGGCCGGCTTATCTTTTAAGTGCGTAATGTTCAGTTCTGCCAACAAAGAGGCTAATTTTTCTTGACGCTCATCGGCGTTGAGGTCTTGCAATTCCAAGACCGCTAAAATGTTTTCAGCCACGCTAAGTTTGCGGAAGATGGACGCTTCCTGCGGCAGGTAGGATAGCCCCATTCTGGCGCGCAGGTGGATAGGTAAGCGACTTAAATCCTTGCCATCCAGCAGAATGCGACCGCCGTTAGACGCTAACAAGCCAACTATCATGTAAAAGGTGGTGGTTTTGCCGGCACCATTGGGGCCCAATAGCCCGACCACCTCACCACTGTTTAAGCGCAACGAAATGCCTTGCACGACATCGCGTGATTGGTAGGATTTGCGTAAGTTTTCGACCACCAGTTCGGTCATGGTTTAGGCTCCGGACTGACTTGTAAGCTGCGACTAAATCGCGAATCTTTTAGCGGTGATTTGTTGCTACTGGGCGGGATAATCGCTTTGCTATTGTCCGTGCCGGCTGGCTTAGCCAGCTTGTTTTTAGGTTGTATGATGGCGCGCACACGACCGCTATTAGGGTCGCCTGCCACGGTCTTTTTGCCACCCATCACCACGGCGTATTCTGCGTTGGCGTCATAGCTGATGTATTCACCTTGTACCGTATCTTCACCACGTTTAACGCTGGCCTTACCGTACAGCTGCACTTTATCCATACGGCCATCGTATTCTATGCGTTTGGCGCTGCCTTCCATGTATTCATTTTTACCTTCTAACTTTTGTTTAAAGCCGGTCGGGTTACCCAATGCCGTGCTGTGCTGAAATCCTCCGCTGTCCTCGCGGACGATTAGGGTATCGGCATGAATGATTAAACTGCCTTGGCTTAATAAGACGTTGCCGCTGTAAGTGCTAATTTGTTTAGCATCGTCGACGATGACGCTATCGGCTTCAAGGTCTATGGGCTTATCGCGGTCCGCCAGCTCGGCTAAACCTGGTTTAGTCCAAGCAAAACACAGCACAGACAAAAGCACGGCATACGCGGCTGTTTTCAATCTAATTATTGGTTTTTTCTGTGGCATGGCTACTCCGAATTTACACCTTGTTAGCGCTGCTGTCAGCGGCCATGGGTTTTAAGGATTTATTGGATTTTAATGCGCTGTTTGGTTTAGCTTTTTCGTAATGCGCACGCACTTGGTGCAATAAGCTTAAGGTCTGCTTTTCTTTATCGTAAACCATGCCGGTCGCGTGGATGACCGTCTTGGGGGCTTGCCGAATAATGACTGGGCCGTTGGTGTGCACTAAGTCTTGCTTGGTCAACACGGTCAAGTCTTTGCTGGTGATGGTCAATTCGGCTTTGTCGGCGTAGCTGCGACGGGTAATTTTTACCCCATCCAACAATTGCACCTTATCGCCATCGCTAGACACTAAGCCGCGTTGTGCTTGCACCTCGGTATAAAATTTGTTCGCTACAAATTGCGTGTAACGTGGACGCGCTAAATGGGCGCTGTTGTCGTCAGGGAAATGCTTCATTTCAACAGCGGCGAGTTTATAGCGCAATCGCCCTTGGCTATCGGTTTGTGTGGTGACAAAATTCTTAACAATGAAGTCCGCATCGTGGCGGTGTTTACCCGCCAATGTTGGGTTAGGCGCTTGCACTGCATGATTAATCCAAGCTGTCATCAGTGCCAATAAGCTTAGCAAGATCAGTGGAGCAACGATAGCAGAACGATTAGTGATGGCCATGGTGTTATTTAATGGTGTCGTTTAATTGCTTAGCTTAATTGGCCATTTTGGATTGCGTTAAAAATGGCGCCATTTGAGCATCGAAACTGCCTTGCGCTTGCATGATTAATTCACACACTTCCCGTACCGCCCCGTGGCCACCTTTTTTGCGGGTGACGTAGTGGGCATGGGTTAATACTAAGGCCACGGCATCCGGTACGGCTAAGGCCACGCCACATTGCAACATGGGTGGCAAATCGACCACGTCGTCACCCAGGTATGCACATTGCTCGGGCCGCAAACCACTGGCCGCTATCAAGTCTTGAAAAGCCAACAATTTATCTTCCACACCTTGGTAAAAATGCGACACACCGGTTTTATGCGCACGGGTTTTAACCGCATCCGAATGGCGCCCAGTGATGATGGCTAAGTCCACGCCACTGGCTTTAAGTAACTTCATGCCCAAGCCATCGTGGGCATGAAAAGTTTTGTATTCTTGGCCGTCGTCACCCAAGCTTAATCCGCCATCGGTCATGACGCCATCAACATCCAGTATCAGCAACTTGATGTGTTGTAAGCGTGCGCTAAGTGCAGGATGCGCATGGGCGAGCGCCGCTGGAACGGGGTTTGCACGGCGGGCACTAAGCGCAACATCGGCGTGTAAATTGGCCAGCGCCTCAGCAGTAAAGTCGCGTTGATCCAATACGCACAGAGCCAGCGCATCGCCTATGGCCAAAGCTGCCGTGGTGCTAGAGGTTGGCGCTAAGCCCAGCGGGCAGAGTTCTTTGCTAACCTGCGCACTTAAATGAATGTCCGCGGCTTGGGCTAAGCTAGAACTGTCCTTGCCAGTAATGGCAAGCACGCTGGCCCCTAAGCGCTTTAAAGGCGCCAGCATGCCCAGCACTTCATTGCTTTCGCCGGAGTTGGATAAGGCCAGCACGATGTCACCTTGGCACACCATGCCCAAGTCGCCATGGCTCATGTCATGCGGGTGCACAAAAAAAGCCGGGGTGCCGGTGCTGGCTAAGGTGGAGGCAATTTTGCCGCCCACCTGACCAGACTTGCCCATGCCCGTTACTATCACGCGGCCTTTGCTACGCAAAATCAAGCTAACGGCAGCGCTAAATTGATGGTCCAAGCGACTGGCAAGGGCATGCAGTTCGTCAGCTTCTTGCGACACGATTGCACGTGCCAATGGCAAGCAAGCCGCTAGGCTGGCTTTTTTTTGCTCATTTTTCTGGTCGGACAATGGCATGTGTTGTGGCAGTGTTGAATCAAATGGTTGGAGCAACAAGTATAAAAGGGATATCCCCAGTAATAAAGCCTAAAAGCGCCTTAATCAGGGCAATTTTAGAAGAAATGACGAAATATTTTTGTTTTAGGCACAAATTTTGCTATTCATTTAATTCAGCGGACGGCAGGCCAATAATTTTTTTCGTATCTTGACGGCAGATGTGAAACAATGATGGCTATAAACACTTAAAATAAATACGCCGTCATTCATGTTTGAAACCTTACCCTTAATTTTAGTCCTACTCATCAGCTCGGTATTGGCAGTAGCCTTATTTAGACGGCTACGTTTACCTGCCATGTTGGCCTACTTTTTGGTGGGCATGGCCTTGGGCCCACATACTTTCGGTTTGTTGCCGAATACCGAAGCCAGCCGAGAGTTCGCCGAATTTGGCATCGTCTTTTTAATGTTTAGCATAGGCTTGGAATTCAGCTTGCCGCAGCTGTACGCCATGCGAAAAAAAGTCTTGGGCTTAGGCGGCGCCCAAGTGTTTCTAAGCTTAGGTCTGGTCATGACCGTGGCTAAGTTGGCTGGTTTGGATTGGCCAGCAGCGTTTGTCATAGGCTCGGCCTTGGCCATGTCTTCGACCGCCATCGTTTCTAAAATTTTAGCCGAACGGGTGGACCTCAATTCTAGGCACGGCCGCTTAAGCATAGGCGTGTTGTTGTTTCAAGACATTGCGGTGGTGCCGGTTTTGGTGCTCATTCCAGCCTTAGGGGTGGCGGGTGCCAATTTAACCGACGTGCTTGGCATGGCTTTGCTTAAAGCCGCGGCCATGCTGTTGTTTTTGTTCACCGTAGGCAAATGGCTGATTAACCCTTGGTTTAATATCGTTGCCGGTCAGCGTTCACGCGAGTTGTTTGTCATGAATGTGCTGATGGTGACTTTGCTCTTGGCTTTTGCTACTAAATCCGCAGGCTTGTCGTATGCTTTGGGTGCGTTTATTGCAGGCATGTTGATTTCTGAAACCAAATTCCGCTACCAGGTTGAATCCGACATTTCGCCTTTCCGCGACATTTTGTTGGGCTTATTCTTTATCAGTGTGGGCATGCTGCTTAACCTGCAAGAAATAGCGGCTAACCTTGGCTTGGTAGTGGTTATTTTGCTGGCATTCGTTTTATTAAAAGCGGCCATCGTCAGTTTGGTGATTCGTTTGATGCGGTATGAGACCGGGGTAGCCATACGCACCGGCTTGATTTTGGCGCAAGCCGGCGAGTTTAGTTTTGTGATTTTGGCTTTAGGCGTGGAGCAGCAATTGGTGAGCGGTCCGGCTTTGCAATTGGTGCTGGCGGCGGCCTTGTTATCCATGGTGCTGGCGCCCTTTATGATTCAATACAATGGCCGCATCACACGTCGATTGGTGCTTAGTTACAGCCGCAATAGCGGCCAAATTGTGCAGGATATAGACGATGCTAGTAAGCACTTACATGATCATGTGATTATTTGTGGCTATGGGCGTAGTGGTCAGTACCTTGGGCGCTTTTTGCAAGAAGAGAACATTCCTTTTGTGGCACTTGATATCGACCCGTCGCGTGTATTGGAAGCCGCTTCTGCTGGTGAAAATGTCATGTTTGGCGATGCCGCTAGACGGGTGGTGTTGGAGGCAGCTGGCGGTGCTCGTGCCAAGGCCTTAATCATCAGTTA
This sequence comes from uncultured Methylotenera sp., assembly GCA_964400215.1. Lineage (GTDB taxonomy): Bacteria > Pseudomonadota > Gammaproteobacteria > Burkholderiales > Methylophilaceae > Methylotenera. The sequence goes on from CAYNSY010000002.1 coordinate 116,303, forward strand.
CGCGGACAACCGTGCCGCCATGAAAATATTGCACATCGTGCAAGAAAAATACCCGCAATTACCGGTAATCGTGCGTACGGTTGATGACAGCAATATGGAGGCCCTGCGCGAAGCAGGGGCCACCGAAGTGGTACCGGAAATTCTAGAAGGCAGCTTGATGCTCGCATCGCACGCCTTGATGTTATTGGGTGTGCCCTTGCACCGAGTGGTGAGGCGCATACGCTTATTTAGGGAAGCGCGTTATCAATTATTTAAAGGCTATTTCCACGGCATATCCGATGCGGAAGATGAGTCGCAAGAGCGGCAACAAGTGCGCCTGCATTCGGTGATCATTTCCCCAGGATCGTATGCCATAGGCCGACGCTTGGCGGACATGCATTTAGAAAGTTTTGAGGTGGACATTAAATCCATACGCAGGCCCAATTCCAATGGCATGGTCCCGACTAACGAGAGTATTTTGGCCGAAGGCGATGTCATCGTTTTATTGGGCCAGCCTAGCGGTCTAAGCAATGCACAAAATGCCTTATTAATCGGCCGAGTGGCCAATAAATAATCGGGTCACATGAGTCAAAAAATAGTCATCGTGGGCGGAGGGATAGTCGGTTGCATGACGGCCATGGCCTTGGTTGGCCGTGGTTGCGAGGTGACCATTGTTGAGCGTAACGAAATAGCCAGCCAAACCTCGGGGGAATCCTCTTGGGCCGGTGGCGGGATAATTTTTCCCTTATTGCCTTGGCTTTATGCGGATGCGGTCAACGCATTAACCCTAAATAGCGCGCAAACCTACGGCGTTTTAAGTGCGCGTTTACTAGAAGAAACCGGCATCGATTCCCACTACGCACAATCCGGCTTTCTATTATTGCCAACCTTTGATGTGGCGGCGGCCACAAATTGGTGTGCGCGGCATCAGCTGCCGGCTGAAGCGGTTAAGGCATCGGCCTTTGGCGTGCAATCTTTAAGTGGCGAAGATGCACTGTGGTTACCCACGGTGTGTCAAATACGCCCGCCGTATTTTATGCAGGCCTTGCGGCTGTGGTTGCTGCAAAATAAGGTGACCTTATTGGAGCACACTGAGCTGCAGCCACTGCAACAAACCGCTGTGTTAAACAGCTGGAAAACCCTAAGCGGCGATACCTTAACGGCCGATCAGTTCGTCGTGACATCCGGTGCTTGGAGTTTTGATTTGCTCAAAGAAACCAGCGCCAAGCTCAATATCAAGCCCATGCGTGGGCAAATCTTATTGTATAAACCCGAGCAGAATCTCAAGCAAATTGTCTATAGGGAAGGCTTTTACATGATTCCGCGACTAGATGGTTACTTGCTTGCGGGCAGCACCCTAGAGGATGTGGGTTTTGAAGCGGCTGTTACGCAGCAGGTGCGCGATGAAATACGCGCTAAGGCAGAGGCCATTATGCCTGAGCTAAAAGCTGCGCCCATCATCAAGCACTGGAGCGGCCTGCGCCCTGGTACACCGGAAAATCTCCCTACCATCAGCGCCCATCCCAGCATAGAAAATCTGTACTTAAATACCGGCCATTTTCGCTATGGCTTAACCATGGCGCCTGCCAGTGCTAATTTAATTAGCGCCTTGATGTTGGGTGATACACCGGCGCTGGATGCCAGCCCTTATCGCTGTTTATAGTATTTTAATTCACTAAGGAAGTAGCCATGGCGACTCGCGTAATGATACAAAACCCCAGCAACGGATTAAGCCGTCGCGGCTATTTTGGCTTTAGTTGGACTTACTTATTTTTTGGCTGGTTTGTGCCTTTGATACGCGGCGAACTTGGGGTGGCGGCTTTGCATTTTTTCTTCACCTTGATTACCTGCGGCTTATGGCAAATCGTGTTTGCTTTTTTATACAACAAGCAATACATGCGTCGCATGCTAGAAAAAGGCTATGTACTTAAAGACACGCCGGCGGTCATGTCAAACGCCAGAATGGCGCTTGACATTGCCGAAGTGTAATCTTGTTTTAACCTAGTCTTGTTTTAACTTAGTCTTAAAACTGCCTTAAAACAATTTGTTAATGCTAACGCCTATACTTTGCACAGTGGCTGTGCCAGTGCTGCTGCCAACTAACGTACCGTCGTAGGTGTTTGGCGAGCTTACATTATGGAAGGTTGAATAGTAGTTCGAGGTTTTATTTTCCGTCATGCTGTAGCTGTAATTAACATCCAAGAACAAGGATTTATCCAAATAGTAGGTGCCGCCTAGCATGGCGGTGGCGCCTATCACCCAGCGCGTATCGGTAAAGCTTTGTGCCACCCCAGAGATATCCGTTCTATCGCCATTAAGATCGGCAAACCCCACTAAATTGTTAATTTTAGTATTGACCTGCGATAAGGTTGGCCCTGCGCCAAGATAGACCGTGCTTTTTTCAAAGGCTTGGCCTAGGTAGGGGATAAAAGACATTTGGTGTTTGATGGTTTTTTGGTAGGAGCTGGCGATGGCGTTACCGGTAAATGGTGTGCCATTTGCATACGAACCGTATTGAGGAATGCGGATAAAATCGTTAGTAGCCGTGCTGCCACCCAAATAACTGTAGCTAAATTTTGTGCCCCACAGGTAGTTGGAGTTTTGCAATTTCTTAAAATAACCGGCTTGGATGGACGGAGCGTAGGCATTAACAGTATTCAAGTCTATGCCAACGGCTGGGCCAGTTGCTGTGCCTGATGATACGGCGGCGCCTGTGCTTGAGTTTGTCACAACCGATGTGCCAGTGGCGATGACATCTTGATCGTTAAATCGCGTGGAATGGGCATTAAAGCCTAATCCCAGGTAAGTGCCAGAATTTGGCACTAAGGAGACGGGTTCGGATTCTGCGTTTGCGAGCACGGCATAGCCAGCAACGCTAGGCAATAGCATTGCCAATAGGATATTTTTTTTCATTTTTTAGATTAACTCGGGAATTGATGGAATGCTTGTTTAGCAAGCCGCGCGAGTATATACAGGTATATATGGCTAGGCAAGGAAATAGCTTAGCCGTTTAACTTAAGCTACGAGTTAGTCTGCTCGCCATTCCCCAGATTTGCCGCCACTTTTTTCCAGCAACTTAATTTCGCCCATCAGCATGCCGCGATCCGCTGCTTTGCACATGTCATAAATGGTGAGTAAGCCCACACTAACTGCTGTCAATGCTTCCATTTCCACCCCCGTTTGGCCGGTGGTTTCGGTGGTGACAGTGCAGACGACGGCATGGTTTTTATCGTCTATATCAAAGGTCACGGACACCTTAGTTAGGCTAATTGGGTGGCAAAGTGGAATAAGATCGGCCGTGCGTTTAGAGCCTTGGATGGCAGCGATTCTTGCTATGCCCAGCACGTCGCCCTTTTTAGCATCGCCCTTTTTAATGAGCTGCAAGGTGGCAGCCTGCATGCTGATGCGGCCGCTGGCAACGGCGACACGCTTGCTATGGACTTTATTGCCAACATCCACCATGTGCGCTTGACCGCTTTGATCAAAGTGCGTGAGTGGGGCATGGCTGCTGTCTGGTAGACTCATTTTTCTAATTCCATTCGGGTTTATTTTAAGGACGGAAGCTGAACTCGTTGCCTAAAGTAGTTATCATAATAACAATGAAATTAAAGATTAGTCTAATTGCCTTATTGCTGGCCAGTTATTTGCTGGCCACGGTCACTTGGGCAAACAATTTGCCGGACTTAGGCGACGTGTCGCAAACGGTCTTGACGCCATTGCAAGAACAAGCGATTGCCGAACAAATTTTACGCGAAGTCGCGGTCAGCGATGAAGTGGTGCAAGACATTGAAATTACAGCCTATTTGCAAGCCTTAGGCATGCGCTTGGTGTCTAATAGTCCGGATAATCAGCTCAAATTCAACTTCTTTGTGGTGCAAGACAATTCCATTAATGCCTTTGCCATGCCAGGCGGCGTGGTCGGCGTGCACACCGGTTTGATTTTGGCCTCGAACAGTGAGTCGGAGCTGGCCAGTGTGCTGGGCCATGAAATAGGCCACGTAACCCAGCACCATTTGGCACGTATGTTAGCCGCACAAAAAGGCGACACGTTTAAAAATATAGCCGGTATTGCGTTGGCCATATTGGTAGCGCGCGCCAACCCACAATTGGCCAGTGGCGCCTTAACCACGGCTTCTGCTATCGGCGTGCAAAGTCAATTGGATTACACGCGTGAACACGAGCGTGAGGCTGACCGTATCGGCTTGCAGATATTGGATAGTGGCGGCTTTGATGTGCGTGCCATGCCGGCCTTTTTTACCACCTTGCAACGCGGTACGCGCTTTGCAGAAGGGGGTGCCCCCAGTTTTTTACGCACCCACCCATTGACCAGTGAGCGTATCGCCGATGTCGACAACCGCGTCACCACCATGCCGTATCGGCAAGTGCCCAGCAGCGTGGATTTTGCTTACGTGCGCGCTAAATTGCTGGCCAATAAAGATGTGCCAGAAACCATGATAACGGTGTTTGAGCAGAACATACGGGAGCGTCGTTTCAGTAACGAGGCGGTTGAGCATTATGGTTTGGCCGTGGCTTACATGCGCAAGGGTGCGCAAAAAGACTATTTGGATAAAGCGGAAAGAGAAGTGGCTTGGCTTAAGAAAAATGCGCCGCCGCACGCCATGATAGAAAGTTTAAGTGCGCGCTTGCAAGTGGCGAATAACAACCCGCAATTGGCCGCTAAGCAATACCAAGCGGCATTAAGCTTGTATCCGGATAACCGCGCTTTGATTTACGGTTACGCGGAGCACTTTTTAGCCATTAAGCAGCCTGATAATGCCATAGGCTTGCTCAAGGCCAAGCAATACTTGTATCCGTATGATGCGTATATGTACGAGCTGTTGGCCAAGGCCTACGCCATGCTAAATAAAAACTTGCTCAGTCATCAAGCGCAAGGTGAAGCCTATTTTAGGAAATACGATCTTGCTCGCGCCATAGAGCAAATGGACATCGCCAGCAAAGCCACGGATGGCGATTTTTACCAAGCGTCTATTGTCGAGGCGCGCCTAAAAGAATTGCGCTACATGCAAGGTGAGGCAAAAAAACAGTAAGTGAGCCTTAGCTAAAATTGAGCGCTGACTTATCGATAAATTTAATTTATCGATATCATTTGAATGATGTATTAGATTTATTATTAAAGCGCTATATAATTCATCCCACGCAATCAAATTGCATTTAGGCATTTAGTTTTTAACCCACATTAAGGAGAATAATTATGTCATTAGTTAATACCAGCATTAAACCATTCAAAGCCCAGGCCTACCATAACGGTAAGTTTGTTGAAGTGACCGAAGCTAGCCTAAAAGGCAAATGGTCTGCCGTGGTATTTTACCCAGCTGACTTTACTTTTGTTTGCCCAACCGAGCTAGGTGACTTGGCTGACCATTACGCTACATTCCAAAAAATGGGCGTGGAAATTTACGCGGTTTCAACCGATACGCATTTCACGCACAAAGCTTGGCACGATGCGTCTGACACCATCAAGAAAATTAAATACCCTATGCTAGGTGATCCAACCGGTACCATCACACGCAATTTTGAAGTGATGATAGAAGAAGAAGGCCTAGCATTGCGCGGTACCTTCTTGATCAATCCAGAAGGCGTGATTAAAGCCATGGAAGTGAACGATCTAGGCATAGGCCGTTCAGCGGCTGACCTTATTCGTAAAGCGCAAGCAGCGCAATACGTGGCTAGTCATCCAGGTGAAGTGTGCCCAGCATCATGGGCGCCAGGCGGTGAGACATTAGCACCATCATTGGACCTAGTAGGTAAAATCTAAGCAGTACGTTTTGGATTTGTTGGTGCCTTTAAGCCACAAGCTTAGGGGCACCATTAAAACAACAGCTTTATCCAAAAGATAAGGCTTTTTTTGAGCAAAAAATAATCGAAAAGAGAAGAATGATGGCCTTGGATACCCAGATTAAAACCCAATTGCAAACCTATTTACAGATGCTCAAACAGCCAGTAGCGCTAGTGGCATCTTTGGACGACAGTGCCGGCGCTAAAGAAATGCTGGCCTTGCTTGAAGAGTTGGCGAGCATGTCTGACAAAATCAGCTTAAGCCATGATGAAAATGCGCGTAAGCCCTCGTTTGCAGTAAAACGCGGTGCTACGCACAAGGATGCGGCAAAAGCGGTGGACATTCGTTTTGCCGGTATTCCCATGGGCCATGAATTCACCTCACTGGTGTTGGCCTTGTTACAAGTGGGTGACCATCCGCTCAAACTGGAAGCCGAAAAAATTGCGAAAATTGCCGCCTTAGAAGGTCAGTTTGCATTTGAAACCTTCATTTCATTAAGCTGCCACAACTGCCCAGAAGTGGTACAAGCACTTAATTTGATGGCGGTCATTAACCCCAATATAAGCCACGTCATGATAGACGGCGCTTTGTATCAAGAGGAGGTCAACCAACGCAAAATCATGGCGGTGCCGACCATCTTCTTAAACGGCGAAGAGTTCGGCGCAGGGCGCATGGGCGTGGATGAAATTGTAGCTAAATTAGACAAAGGGGCAGAAGCGCGTGAAGCTAAAAAACTAGCGGCTAAAGCACCGTATGATGTGTTAATTGTAGGCGGCGGTCCGGCAGGGGCGGCTGCGGCTATTTATGCGGCGCGTAAGGGCATTAGAACCGGTATTGTGGCCGAGCGTTTTGGTGGCCAAGTGATGGACACCATGGCCATAGAAAACTTCATTTCAGTTAAAGAAACCGAAGGCCCTAAATTGGTGGCGGCATTGGAAGAACACGTCAAAACTTACGACATTGATGTCATGAATTTACAGCGCGCGCAGTCATTAAATGCGCCTGCCGCGGGTGTCGGCGGTCTGATAGAAGTGAAATTGGAAAGCGGTGCCACGCTCTCTAGTAAGGCGCTTATTGTCGCCACTGGAGCACGTTGGAAAGAGCTCAATATTCCTGGGGAAAAAGCTTACCGTGGTAAGGGTGTCGCTTATTGCCCGCATTGCGACGGCCCTTTGTTTAAAGGCAAGCACGTGGCCGTTGTCGGCGGTGGTAATTCCGGTGTGGAAGCGGCGATTGATTTGGCCGGTTTTGTCAGTCACGTGACGTTGTTGCAATACGGCGATAAACTCACTGCCGATGCGATTTTGCAAGACAAACTGTACAGCTTGACTAACGTGACGGTGATCGTGAATGCTGAAACCACGGAAATTATCGGGGTAGATGAAAAAGTAAACGGTTTGATTTACCGCGATCGAGTTAGCAACACCCTGCAAACCGTGGCCTTGGCTGGCGTGTTTGTGCAGATAGGCTTGTTGCCCAACACCGATTGGTTAAAAAGCAGTGGCATGGCCTTGAGTCAATTTAATGAGATAGAAGTGGATGCGCGTGGCCAAACGTCACTTGCTGGGGTATTTGCCGCTGGTGATGTGACGACTGTGCCGTATAAGCAAATCATCATCGCCATGGGCGAGGGTGCAAAAGCTTCGCTGGGTGCGTTTGATTATTTAATCCGTCAATAAGCCAGCAGTAGCCAGGTGAATAAAAAAGGCGATAGCGTTGCTATCGCCTTTTTTCTTTCAGAGTTAGCTACGGCCTATTTTTTGCAGCAACTACCGCTACTACAGCCCAATAAGCTGTATGCCGGGCAGTAGCTGAACAAGCCTGTAAGCAATGGCGCAACGCCTATCCATGCCCATACTGGGCCACCAAATGCAGCTACCCAAGTGATTAAAGCGATGCCCACCACGATGCGTATTATTTTATCGATACCACCAACGTTAGCTTTCATGATGCTTTCCTTTAAAAAATGAGGGTTTAAATTCGCTAGCTAGGCTAGCTAAACCATCATACACCTATACTTTGACGCTGTGCCATGTCGCGTTTAGCCGGCTAGGCTCAAGGCCACTGCCTCGGCGATGCGTATGCCATCGACGCCGGCCGATAAAATACCGCCGGCGTAGCCTGCACCCTCACCGGTGGGGTACAAGCCTATCGTATTTATGCTTTGCAAACTTTCCTCTTCGCGCTTAATGCGTATCGGCGAAGAGGTGCGGGTTTCCACGCCGGTCAGCATGCCATCGGGCAAATCAAAGCCCCTGATTTGTTTGGCAAACTCGGGAATGGCTTCGCGTATGGCGCTAATTGCATACGCGGGCAATGCGGAGTCTAAATTAGTCAAGTGCACGCCGGGTGTGTAGGAGGGCGTGACTAGTCCAAATTCGGTGGACGCTTGGTTCGCTAAAAAGTCGCCTATGCGTTGGCCAGGGGCCTGGTAGGTGCTGCCACCTAAAACAAAGGCTTGGCTTTCCCACTGGCGTTGCAATTCGATACCGGCCAAAGGGTGGCCAGGAAAGTCGACTTCTGGGGTGATGCCAACCACGATGCCGGCGTTGGCATTGCGTTCGTTGCGTGAATACTGACTCATGCCGTTGGTGACCACGCAGCCCGCTTCGGAGGCTGAGGCGACCACCGTGCCGCCTGGGCACATGCAAAAGCTGTACACGCTACGGCCATTGCTGGCATGGTGCACTAATTTGTAATCGGCCGCGCCTAAAATAGGGTGTTGGGCATTGGGGCCATGGCGAGCGCTGTCTATCAAAGACTGCGGGTGTTCTATTCTGAAGCCTATGCTAAACGGCTTGGCTTCTATGAAAACGCCGCGTTTATAAAGCATTTCAAAAGTGTCGCGAGCGCTATGGCCTACCGCTAGAATGAGGTGGTCGGTGGCTATGCGCTCACCGTTTTGCAACACCACCGCTTGTACTTGCTGTTGGCCTTGGGCGTTAGTGCTCAGCTCTATGTCATCGACACGGCTTTGGAAGCGAATTTCACCGCCAAGCGCGAGTATGGTTTCACGCATTTTTTCCACCATGCTGACCAACCTAAAAGTGCCTATGTGCGGGTGGCTAACGTATAAAATTTCTTCTGGTGCGCCGGCTTTAACAAACTCGTTCAATACCTTGCGGCCATAGTGCTTGGGGTCTTTGATTTGGCTGTAGAGCTTGCCGTCTGAAAAAGTACCGGCGCCGCCCTCGCCAAATTGCACATTGGACTCGGTATTCAATTCACTTTTACGCCAAAATTTAAAGGTATCTTTGGTGCGTTCGCGTACCGCTTTGCCGCGTTCTAAGACCAAAGGCTTGAAGCCGGACTGGGCTAGAATTAAAGCCGCGAATAAACCTGAGGGACCTAAGCCTACTATCACCGGTCTTTTTTTAAGGGTGGCAGGTGCTTGCGCGACAAAATGGTAAGAGGTGTCTGGCGCCAATTTAACGTGCGGGTCTTTGCGCAATTTAGCCAGGATTTTCGCTTCGCCTTGCACGGTCACGTCCATGGTGTAGGCCAGCAAAATAGCATTGGCTTTGCGCGCATCCACGCCGCGTTTAAAGATGGCGTAATCCAAAAGGTCTGCCGCGTTAATGCCTAATTTTTTAATGATGGCCGCCGGAATGTCGCCAGGCGCGTGATCAAGGGCTAATTTAATTTCGGTGATGCGTATCATGGGCTAACCTAATTTGAAGGGGCTGTTTACAGCGCTAAATTTAATTGCAATAACTGGCGCAATAAAGGCACAGTAATGGGTTTCTTGGTAGTGAGTGACCACTCATCGAGGGCATCCAAGGTGGCCATTAGGGTGGACAAGTCGCGTCGTAAATAACGCAAGCAATACTCCACCACCTCGTTCGGTAGGCGCATGCCACGCTCGTGCGCATGGTTTTGCAAGGCCAAGGATTTTTCAGCATCGTTCAGTGCGTGCAGCTGGTAGACCAAGCCCCAAGCTAAACGGGTGGCTAAGTCATCGCGCAGTCCCATTTGCGTGGGCGCGTGTAAACCCGCGGTAATCAGCGTGCCGTGGTTTTCTTTTAACTGGTTATAGCGATTAAATAAGGCGATTTGTGCCTCAGGACTCAATAGGTGCACATCATCCACCACCGTCAAATTCTGCGCGGCACAGGCTTTTAGTAGATGGCTTTTACCGCTGCCGGCTTCGCCCCAAAGGTAAATAAAATTGGATGGCCCGGATTGATTAACAGCCGCCGTTAAGCTCGCTAAGGCCTCGGCATTCCGACCAGCCATGAAGTTTTGCAGGCTAGGGGGTGAGGCCGGTTTGATGTCGAGTAGCAGTTGCTTCATGGTGATAAATTGGGGTGTAAAACTTAAGCGGCGCTGGCTGTTTTAACTAAACTGGCCATTGCGTTCTTGCTTAGGTGATGGGTGTGGTTGGCAGCATGCCTTAAATGTTTTTTTACTGCAGTTTTTTTTGGTTCGGTCGTCATATAGGTTAAAATTATACTTAAATTACTGTTTAACTCCCGAAAAGCATTAAAAAAACCCTATTGATCACGAAGTGAGAGCCGTTTTGACTACACCATCTACTCATACTACCTCTATCAGCTACCGCGATGCCGGTGTGGATATAGAAGCAGGCGATGCCCTAATTGAAGAAATTAAACCGTTTGCAAAACGCACCATGCGCCCTGAAGTGTTGGCCGGTATTGGTGGTTTTGGTTCTTTATTCGAAATGCCTAAGAAATACAAAAACCCAGTATTGGTATCCGGTACCGATGGCGTCGGCACTAAACTTAAATTGGCCTTTGAATTAAACAAACACGATACCGTGGGCATCGATTTGGTTGCCATGAGCGTGAACGATATTTTGGTGCAGGGCGCCGAACCATTGTTCTTTTTAGACTATTTTGCCTGTGGCAAGCTGGAAGTAGGCACGGCAGCGCAAGTGATTAAAGGCATAGCGGCGGGTTGTGAGCAATCCGGTTGTGCCTTGGTCGGTGGTGAAACTGCCGAGATGCCTGGCATGTACCCGGCCGGTGAGTATGATCTGGCTGGTTTTGCCGTGGGTTGCGTGGATAAAGATAACATCATTAATGGCACCACCATAGCCAGCGGCGATGTGGTGCTGGGTTTGGCATCCAGCGGCGCCCATTCCAACGGTTACTCATTGATACGCAAGCTCATAGCAAAGTCCGGCATTGATTTTGAGTCCGACTTTCACGGTCGGCCATTCAAAGACGTGGTGATGGCACCTACGCGCATATACGTTAAGCCCTTGTTGCAGTTGTTGGCCACCTTGCCGGTGAAAGGCATGGCCCATATTACTGGCGGTGGCATTACGGAAAACATACCGCGTGTGTTGCCGGCGGGATTAACGGCCGAGATTAAAAAAGGCAGTTGGCCTATGCCACCGCTGTTTACTTGGTTGCAAGCGCAAGGCAATGTGGCGGATTTAGAAATGTACAAAACCTTCAATTGCGGTATAGGCATGGCGGTGATTGTGGCCGAAGAACATGCGGCGGCAGCCATCGACATATTAAAAGAAGCCGGTGAAAGCGTGTTCCATATTGGCCAGGTGCGCGCGCAAAAAACTGATGAAGCGCCGACTGTCGTTGTCTAGGCTTATTCACTGGCGCCAGTCGCTACCTTTCCATTATTAAGAAGCGCTAGCCCAGCAAGTTGCCCTATGCGCTGGACGATTAACACCATAAAGAGAAGCAAATGACGCCAAATTTAATCCGCCAAGCCGCGGTAATGCTATCCAATCTGTTGGAATTTAACAGCCCTGCCGACGCCAAGCTTAGCGAATTTTTTCGCAACAACCGCGACCTAGGCACCAAGGAGCGGGCGTTTGTTGCGGAAAGCGTTTACGGCGTATTGCGTCGTTTGCGTTTTCTAAGTGCGGTCACGGCCACCGATGACACCGATAACGATGATGCACGTAAATTGGTATTGGCCTGGATGCTACGCATACAAGGCATGAGCATACAAAAAATGGAGCCCATGCTCAGCGAACAGCAAATCGAATGGGCGCGCACCATTAAGGCTAAATCCACAGACAATATGCCGCTGGCGGTGCAAGCCGATGTGCGCGATTGGTTGTGGGAAAAGCTGGTGGCACAATACGGTGAAGCCGAGGCCCTGACCATTGCCCGCAGCATGCACGAGGGCGCCACCTTGGATTTACGGGTCAATACCATTAAGGCCACGCGCGAGGATGTGCTGGCCAAATTCATTGCTGAAAATACCACGGGTGAAGCCAACATTAGTAAAACCCCGTATTCGCCCATCGGTTTACGCATGCCTTTGCGTTTAAACATCAGCCGTCACGCCTTGTTTACCGAAGGTCAGATAGAAGTGCAAGACGAAGGCAGCCAAATCCTGGCGCATTTGGTCGCGGCCAAACGCGGCATGATGGTGGCCGATTTTTGTGCCGGTGCCGGTGGAAAAACCTTAGCCATGGGCGCATTGATGCGTAATACCGGGCGTTTGTATGCCTTTGATGTGTCAGAAAAACGCTTGCACAGTTTGGGTCAGCGCTTAAAACGATCCGGCTTAAGCAACCTCAATGCGCAAAGAATAAACGGTGAAAACGACCCTAAACTTAAACGCTTGAACGGTAAATTTGACCGTGTATTGGTCGATGCACCGTGTACTGGTTTAGGCACCTTACGCCGCAACCCCGATTTGAAGTGGCGACAAACGCCGCAAGATTTAGCCGAGCTGACGCTAAAACAAGCGGCCATTTTAGCCCGTGCCGCCAAGCTAACTAAAGCAGGTGGCCGTTTGATTTATTCCACATGCAGCTTATTAAGCGACGAAAACGAGCAGATTGCGGAAGGTTTTTTAGCCACCCACCCGGACTATAAACGGCTCAATGCGGCTGAAATTTTAAGTCAGCAGCAAATCGATTTAGACACCGGTCCGTATTTAAAACTGTTGCCGCATTTGCACCACACCGACGGTTTCTTTGCCGCCGTGTTTGAAAAAATGGACACCAGTCTGCCCTTGAAAAAAGCCGTGCCTAGCGCCTTGGCAAAGGTGGCAGAGGCTGTTCTGCCGGAAGAACCGGTCCGACAAAAGGCGGCCACTAAAAAAGTACCGGTAGCCAAAAAAGCGACTGTCGAAAAAGAATCTAAAGCGGCCGATACGCAAGCCAAGGTCGCCGCTAAAAAAGCCACTAAAGCTAAACCAGTCAAAGCGAAAGTGACTGAGAAATAAAGCCACCATGAAACGGCCTAGCCTCAACCTGCAAATTTTATTCGGTGCTGTGTTTGGGGTAATGCTGGGGGCGTATTTTCATGGCCTAGGTGCAGACCATCAGCTGGCGCAAGGTGGTCTCTACGCTGCCGGTTTAGTGGGCACCTTATTCATCGATTTACTCAAGATGATTTTGATTCCCCTGGTGTTTTGTTCCATCGCTGTTGGTATCGCTAACCTGCGCCAACACGAACAAATGCACCGGGTGTGGGTGACCACTTTGCTGTTTTTTGTCAGCAGCATGGCCATCGCCATCAGCTTAGCTTTGTTGGCTGGCAATTACTTTAAGCCTGGTGCAGGCATGCACTTAGCCATGTTTGAACATGCCATGCAAAACTTTCAAGCCAAGCAGTTGCCACTCCCTGAATTTTTTGCCCAGTTTTTACACGGTTTATTTGTCAACCCATTTCTGGCTTTATCCGAAGGCAATGTGCTGGCAGTCGTTAGCTTTGCGCTGATATTAGGCATAGCGCTGGTGATGGCTGGTGATCGTTATAAAAACCTGTTGGCACTGTTGCAAGAAGGCCTAGCGCTTAGCATGCAAATTGTTGCTTGGATCATGCGCATCGCTCCGCTGGGCATCATGGCCTTGCTGATTAAATTGGTCGCCCAGCAAGATGTCGCCATGCTAAGCACCTTGGCCAAGTTTGTGGCGGTCGTGGTTGGTACTACCTTGCTGCACGGCGTGGTGGTGTTGCCCTTAATCCTGTATTTATTCACTGGTAAAACGCCATGGTGGTTTTGGCAAGGCGCGCGCGAGGCTTTGGTCACCGCTTTTGCTACCAGTTCCAGCTCGGCCACTCTACCCGTCAGCTTGCGTTGCGCCAGTGAGCATTTGCAAGTAAAGCCAGCGATTGCTGGTTTTGTTCTTCCCTTAGGCGCCACCATTAATATGGACGGCACCGCCTTGTACGAAGCGGCCGCAGCCTTATTTATTGCCAATTTAGTCGGCATAGAATTAAGCTTAGTCCAGCAGTTAATAGTCTTTATCACCGCCATGATAGCTGCCATGGGCGCGCCCGGCATTCCCAGTGCCGGCATGGTGACCATGGTCATGGTCTTGCAATCGGTAGGCTTGCCGGCAGAAGCCATTGCCATATTGTTGCCTATCGACCGCCTGCTCGATACCCTGCGCACCACAGTCAATGTGGAAGGTGATATGGTAGGCAGCTTGGTGGTGCAGAAATTATTGAGCAAACACGCCAGCTAGCATGCTGCTAACGGGCTGAGGCAAATCACTTAGCCAAAGGAGTCGTCAATGGATTTAGCTTATTTATTCAAGATAGGCATCGCGCTGTTTGCCATCGTTAATCCCATAGGCAGTGTGCCACTATTCATTAGCGCCACAGACGGTTGGGACCGTAAACAAAAGTTGCGCACTACCAATGTCGTGGCGCTGACGGTTTTTTTAGTGCTAGCGGTGTCTGCCTTATTTGGTGAGGGCATACTGGATTTTTTCAGCATCACCATTCCATCTTTTCAAGTCGGTGGTGGGATATTAATCCTGTTGATAGCCATCAACATGCTGCATGCCAAGCAAAGCCATGCCAAGCAAACCCCAGAAGAAGCCAAAACCATGGAGGAACGCGATGTGATTGCCATAGTGCCGCTGAGCATTCCTTTGCTGGCCGGCCCTGGAGCGATAAGCAGCATGATTATCGCTGCACAGGAAAGCAAAACCTTAGTGACTCAACTGACCTTACTTATCCCCATATTTGTGGTGGTTTTACTGGTCTGGTTAACCTTGCAGCTTTCCAATTACATCGCTGAAAAATTAGGCACCATAGGCATTAATATTGTCACCCGATTGATGGGTTTGATACTGGCAGCGATGGCCGTGGAGTTTATTGCTCACGGGCTGAGTGGACTTTTTCCTGCGCTTGCAAGCTAAGGAAAAAGCGCTAACTTTATTTGCAAACTTGATATGCATCAAGCTGGCTTTTTACTATTCGTTCGATAATTCCCCACGAGTGGATTTTTATGCACTGTATTTAGCCTATTAGAAAGATAATCACATGAACAAGTTAGCTAAATGTTGGCAAATTTTTACATCGGCTCCCCATAGAGTTTTCTTTTTCTGGGGTGCGGTTCAGTCCTTGCTAACCTTGATTTGGTGGCTGGCCGATCTCGCTGGGCGTTATGCGGGTTGGTATGCGCCCATTGCATGGGCCATTAACCCTATGGATGCCCATGCTTTTCTGATGATATACAGTTTTTTCCCATTCTTTATCTTTGGTTTTTTAATGACCACGTTCCCACGCTGGATGAATGGTGAAGAAGTTGAACGCCGGGCCTATTTAGCCGCTTTCTTATGTCTAGCCAGTGGTTCTCTTATGTTCTACCTTGGCCTATTTTTTAGCCTAATCATTTTAAAAATAGCTTACCTATTATTTCTGACAGGCTGGGGGCTAGGATTGTATGGATTATTACGCGTCTACCTGCGTGCAAAGCATCCCGATAAGCGGCATGCCACCATCACCTGGGTGGTGCTAGGCTTAGGCTGGTTGTTATTGGTCGGCTTTATTACTGGCCATGCTTTATTTGTGGCGATGGCTAAAGTGCTCGGGATTTGGTTGATTTTATTGCCGGTATTTTTTGCCGTCAGCCATAGAATGATTCCCTTTTTCTCTGCCAACGTCATAGCCAATTATCAAATTGTCCGCCCCAATTGGGTGTTGGCCGTGGTGCCGAGTTTCGCGCTGATGCATGGCTTATTCGAGTTGGTTGGCTGGCAAGCTTGGACTTGGGTCGTTGATTTGCCTATGGCCGCTAGCGCACTGTATTTAACACGGGCTTGGCGTTTACGCGATAGCCTTAGGGTGCCTATATTGGGCATGTTACACATAGGGTTTGCTTGGCTAGGGTTGGCCATGAGTTTATATGCGCTACAAAGTTTAACCCTATGCTTTACCGATCAGGTGCTGCTGGCTAAGGCACCATTACATGCGCTGACTATTGGTTACTTTAGCTCCGTGCTGATGGCCATGGCCACGCGCGTTACGCTAGGCCATTCCGGTAGACAACTTAAAGCCGATTCATTAACTTGGGGCATTTTTCTGGCATTCCAATGCGTCACGCTGTTGCGTATTGCAGCAGAATTGCCGGGTCTGGATTTCTTGACCCGTACCCATTTTTATCTGGCTACCGCCTTAGTTTGGTTGCTATGCTTTGGGATTTGGGGCTGTAAATACCTGCCCATTTATTGGCAAGATCGGGCTGATTAAAAGCGCTGTGCTGAAGGCTAATATGATTAAGCGCAAAATTCGCGACAAAATTATTGGTTTATTGCTTTTATATTTTATCGTGGCGCTGCTGGCCATCGGTTCAACATTGATGGCGTCATGGCGACTGGAGGGCGGTGCAGCGGCAATCAATGAGGCAGGGCGAGAACGCATGCGTTCTTATCGGATTGCCTACCTGCTAGAACGGCAAGTGACGGCGCCCACAGCACAGTTGCAAGCAGCGATAGAGCAAGAAATGCGCGCTTTTGAAAGTGGATTATTGGAATTGTCTCAAGGCAATCCGAAGCGGCCATTGTTTTTACCCAAAGACGTCAAAGTGCAATCCAGAATGGCGCATTTAACTCGGTCTTGGCAAGCCAGTATTAAACCGCAGATTCACAAAATCCTTAACAGTAAGCACAGCAATGAGCAACAGGCGGCCTTGCAAGATTACCGACCTATGCTGGAACACTATGTTAATGGTATTAATACCTTAGTCAGTTTGGTGGAACGCAGTAATGCCAAATCCACCTTATATTTACGCAGCTTACAAGTGGTTTTAATGCTGTTAGCGCTGCTGGGTACGGTGTTATTGGTTTATTTGTTTATACGTATGGTTGTTCGTCCTGTCACGCAATTGCGTGAGGGCATGGAGCGCATGACCTCTGCTGATTTTGCGGTACGCTTACCAGTAAACAGTAGTGATGAACTAGGTGAACTGGCCATGGGTTTTAACCGTATGGCCGATGAATTGCAGGATCTCTATGCTACTTTAGAGCAGCGCGTCGAAGATAAAACCCGCAGCATAGAAGCTAAAAATAAAGAATTGGCCATTTTGGATAAGGAGATGGTCATTTCTGAGCAACGCAATATTCTGGCACAAGAGCTGCATGACAGCATTGCTCAATCCTTGGCATTTCTTAATATTCAAGTGCAGCTATTGCAGGAAGATTTTAAGCATGCGCGTCATGAGGACATTGAAAAAGGCTTGCTGAAAATTCGTGAAGGCGTGCAGGAAAGTTACGATGATGTACGCGCATTGTTAGTGCATTTTCGTACGCGCATTGTTGCTACGGATTTAGTCGCCTCTATCACGGCGGCACTGGAGAAATTTGAAGGCCAAACTGGCATTAAGACCACTTTCCAAGTAAGCGGCAATATGCCTATATTGCAGGCTGAGGTTGTGTTGCAGCTCATGCATATTGTCCAAGAGGCGCTGTCAAACGCCCGCAAGCATGCACAAGCTAATTTAATTTCAGTGGAATTAATGGGTGCTGAGCAATCCCAAGAACCATCTCCAGAACAATGCCAATTGTTTATTCGTGATAATGGCGTGGGGTTTGATCTGAATCAGGACAGGGGTGACAGTCATGTGGGATTGCGTATCATGCGTGAACGCGCCCATCGAGTTGGCGCACAGTTAATGATTGAATCTGTGCTGACCAAAGGTAGCTGTATACACTTGATTTTAGCAAAATGAGAAATAGGGAGGCTGGGCTATGCATGCGATACGCGTCTTAATTATTGATGACCATACCCTGTTTCGCAGTGGTATCAAGCTGTTGCTTGAGCGACAAGCTGGGTTTGAGGTGGTGGGTGAAGCCGGCAATGCTTTAGACGGTATCAAGCGCGCCAAAAAACTGCGACCGGATGTCATTTTATTGGATTTACACATGCCGGCCACCAGTGGCTTGCAAGCCATTGCTGCTTTGCGGGAAGAAGTCCCTCATGCACAAATAATTATGCTGACGGTATCAGAAGATGCCGAGGATTTGCTCGAGGCCTTGCGTGCAGGTGCTCGAGGTTATTTGTTAAAAAACATAGAAACCGATTTTTTATTGGATGCAATACGCCGTGCTGCCAGCAATGAATCGGTGATGTCACCATTGATGGCTAATAAACTGGCCGATGCCATTCGTAATCCGGTAAAAGAAAACGCCCCAATGGATAGTGGCCTAGATAAATTATCACCGCGTGAACGGGAAGTGATTGCTATGTTGGCGCGTGGCGCCACCAATAAAGAAATTGCTCGCAGCCTTGATCTGGTGGAATCCACCGTTAAAATTCATGTGCAAGGCATACTGCGTAAGTTAAATTTATCCAGCCGTGTACAGGCGGCGGTGTTTGCCGTTGAACACGGCTTAATCAGCGGGCAGCATTAATTTATTCCTCTCCATCCTCTTATTCGAAAGAACTGCTTATTAAAAAATAACTAGTTCTTTTGCTTCATTCCACCACTACTTTTGATTAACATCGATTTGATGTAAGTCAATCGTGTATATACGCCCACTCGTAAAATCATTCTGTAATTAATCGGCAATTTTTACTGATTAAGCAATGATGGTTTCGGGAGGCATGGATGGCTACACAACAATATAAAGCATGGTCAGTCGTTGGCATGAGCACACTTTCTTTTACCGTGTGTTTCATGATCTGGATGATGTTTGCCGTAATCGGCATTCCAATTAAAACTATGCTGGGACTTAATGAAACCCAGTTCGGCATCTTGATCGCCATGCCGGTACTGACGGGCTCGTTGATACGATTGCCCTTAGGTATGTGGACAGACAAATTTGGTGGTCGCGTGGTATTTTTTAGTTTGATGCTGTCCACCGTGGTGCCGATTTATTTAATTTCTAATTGCACGGAATACTGGCAATTTTTAGTTACCGGCTTATTTGTTGGGGTAGCGGGTGGTTCCTTTACCGTCGGCATTGCTTACTGCGCGCGCTGGTTTCCTAAGAATAGACAAGGTTTGGCCATGGGTATTTTTGGTGCAGGCAATACTGGGGCGGCCGTGACGAAATTGGTGGCGCCCATCATTGTGCTGGGTTACGGCTGGACCATGGTACCTAAAGCTTATGCGGTTTTGATGTTGCTAACGGCTATCCTATTTTGGCTATTTACTTACTCGGATCCGGCGCACAAGACCAGCAACACAGTCACCATGCGCGAGCAGTTAGCGGTATTGAAAGACCCTAAAGTGTGGAAATACAGCCAGTACTACTCCATCGTGTTTGGTGGTTATGTGGCCCTAGCGCTGTGGATGACCAAGTATTACATCACCGAATACGGGTTTGATCTTAAATCGGCCGCTTTGATGGCCGCTGCATTTAGCATCCCTGGCGGTGTATTGCGTGCTGTGGGTGGCTATTTCTCCGATAAATTTGGTGCACACACCATTACTTGGTGGGTGTTGTGGGTGTCATTGGTCTGCTTGTTCTTTCTTTCTTACCCGCAAACCGACATTGCCATCCTTACCGTCAATGGCCCACAGACCTTTCATGTTGGCCTTAATGCCACACTGTTCACCGTCATTATGTTCACCATGGGCATTGCTTTTGCCATAGGTAAAGCCTCGGTATTCAAATACATCTCGGACGATTACCCACACAATATAGGCGTTGTTTCAGGTGTGGTTGGCCTGGCTGGCGGCATGGGTGGGTTCTTGATGCCCATTATGTTTGGTGCCTTGGTTGATTTAACCGGCGTACGCTCCTCAGCCTTCATGTTGATGTTCGGCATCGTTTGGGTATCGCTGATTTGGATGTATTGGACAGAGGTTCGCCCAGTAAAAATTGGCAGACACCATGAGCGTCAAACAAAAAATAAAGCCGTAATCATTTAGGGAGAACAAGATGTCAACGAATATTGAATTATGGAATGTAGAAGACAACAGCTTTTGGGAATCCACGGGAAAGAAAATAGCTTACCGTAATTTGTGGATTTCGGTGCCTGCCCTACTTTGCGGTTTTGCCGTATGGCTGATGTGGGGAATTATTGCCGTGCAAATGAGCAATCTGGGTTTTCCTTTTAGTAAGGATGAATTATTTACCCTGACCGCCATTTCAGGTTTGGCTGGGGCCACCATGCGTATTCCTGCTTCATTCTTGATTAGGTTGGCCGGTGGTCGTAATACCATCTTTCTGACAACGGCCATGTTGATAAGCCCGGCCATTGGTACCGGCATCGTTTTACAGCATCCTGAATGGCCATTGTGGTCATTTCAGTTGATGGCACTTTGGTCTGGCGTGGGTGGCGGTAATTTTGCCAGCTCCATGAGCAATATCAGCACCTTCTTCCCTAAGCGTTTGCAAGGCACTGCCTTAGGGTTAAATGCCGGCCTAGGTAATTTTGGCGTGACCACCATGCAAATTCTTATCCCCTTGGTGATGACGGTAGGGGTGTTCGGCGCCTTAGGTGGCGATGCCACTGTGTTGGTCAAAGACAGTGGTTGGATTTTAGGAAAAATTGTGGCTGGCACACCCACCTATATTCAAAATGCCGGCTTTGTCTGGTTGCTACTTTTATTGCCCTTAGCGCTAGTTAGCTTTTTCGGCATGAATAACCTCTTGCCCATTTCGGCGGATGCACGCCAGACCGTGATGGCGTTTGTAAAAATAATTTGGCTGTATACCTTGGCTTTCTTGCCGGCTATGGTTGGTTTATACCTGTATTTGCCAGCGCCAACCGGCTTAGGTGTGCTGAATATGTGGCTAGCCATGCCATTGATTATTGCCAGTACTTTGCTGGTGATGAAATTGGCCGCCTTTGGTAGCATGAAGGACAACATCGCCAAGCAGTTTGCTATTTTTAATAACAAGCATACTTGGTCTATGACGGCTTTATATTTGGTGACCTTTGGTTCCTTCATCGGTTTTTCCATGGCCTTACCTTTATCGATCACGGTCATTTTTGGCGAGCAACATTTGTTTGATGCCGCCACGGGTATTTGGACACATGTTAAAAACCCCAATGCACCCTCTGCTTTAACTTACGCATGGATAGGCCCTTTTGTTGGGGCCCTCATACGCCCAGTAGGTGGCTGGTTGTCAGATAAAGTGGGCGGCTCCATCGTGACCCAAGTGATTTCAGCCGTCATGGTTGCGGCCTCCATCTACGCTGGCTACATCATGATGCAAGCCTACCATTCTGCGACACCAGAGATTTATTTCACGCCGTTTTTACTGACCTTTGTCGTGCTGTTTGCAGCGACCGGTATGGGCAATGGCTCCACCTTTAGAACCGTAGGCGTGATCTTTGATCGTGTGCAAGCCGGTCCGGTGTTAGGTTGGACTTCTGCGGTGGCAGCCTACGGCTCATTCATCGCCCCTGAAGTGATTAAAGGCCAAATCAAAGCAGGTACCCCAGAAATGGCCATGTACGGTTTTGCTATGTTCTATGCCCTGTGTTTGCTATTGAACTGGTGGTTCTATTTACGCGCTGGTGCAGAAATAAAAAACCCTTAAGCGCACCGAGGTGGCAGGTCAGCACGGCCTGCTTATAACTGATTATGGCCGCATGGCGGCAGCATGGAGAGAAGCATGAGTCACTTTTTAGATAGATTAAAATTTTTTGACAAAGTCAAAGCCACTTTTTCTAATGAGCATGGCATCGTTACCAACGAAGACCGGCAGTGGGAAGACGCCTATCGTCACCGTTGGCAGCATGACAAGGTGGTGCGATCAACGCACGGCGTCAATTGTACCGGGGGCTGTTCCTGGAAAATTTTTGTTAAAAATGGCCTGGTGTCTTTTGAGATGCAGCAAACCGATTACCCGCGTACGCGGGATGATTTGCCCGACCATGAACCGCGTGGTTGCCAGCGTGGCGCCTCATTTTCTTGGTACCTATATAGTCCACATCGGATAAAACACCCATTGATTCGTGGTCGATTATTGGACTTATACCGTTTAGAGCGTATGAGCGGTAAGGACCCAGTGGAGGCATGGGCAGCGATTCAAGCCGATGAAGCTAAGCGTAAATCCTATACTGCGGTGCGTGGTTTGGGTGGCTTTGTGCGGACTTCTTGGGACGAAGTGAACGAGATTATTGCTGCTGCCAATGTCTACACCATTAAAAAATGGGGTCCGGACCGTATTTTTGGTTTCTCTCCTATTCCTGCGATGTCCATGATTTCTTACGCCGCAGGCTCCCGATTTCTTTCCCTCATCGGTGCGGCCTGCGGATCTTTTTATGACTGGTATTGTGATTTGCCTGCGGCCAGTCCACAGACTTGGGGTGAGCAAACCGACGTGCCGGAAGCGGCCGATTGGTATAACTCGACCTACATCATTATTACCGGGGCTAACTTACCCATGACCCGCACCCCCGATGCCCATTTTGCATCGGAAGTGCGTTATAAAGGCGCAAAAATTGTCGCCATGGCACCAGATTATGCCGAGTTCTGCAAGTTCTCTGATTTATGGATGCCGATCAAACAGGGCACCGATTCTGCCGCCTTCTTGGCCATGGGCCACGTGGCATTGAAAGAGTTTTACATCAATGCGCAAGATGCGTATTTCCAAGAATATGCCCGTAAATACACTGACTTGCCTATGCAGGTGATGTTGCGTCAACAAGGCGATGGCTATGTATCCGATCGTTTTTTACGCGCTTCGGATTTTGATGGTGCACTTGGTGAAACTAATAACCCAGAATGGAAAACCACCGTATTTGATCGCAAGTCCTGTGCGTTTGTCGCACCTAATGGCAGCATAGGCTTCCGCTGGGGCGAAGACGGTAAATGGAATTTATTGGAAAAGGCCAACAGCCATGATATTGCTGCCGAGCTATCTTGCATAGACGATAGGGACGATGTGGTTGCTGTGGGTTTCCCGCATTTTACTGAAGGCGAAGCGGCACTGCTTTACCGCAACATTCCAGTACGAAAAGTTAAATTAGCCAATGGCGACGAAGTGTTGGTGGCCACAGTGTTTGATTTGCAGGTGGCACAATACGGCATAGACCGTGGTTTAGGTGGCGACAATGTCGCTAGTGGTTATGACGATGCCAATGTGGCTTACACGCCAGCTTGGGCAGAAAAAGTCACGGGCGTGAAAGCTGCTGACATTGAGCGTACTGGCCGTGAGTTTGCCTATAACGCCTCTAAAACCAAGGGTAAATCCATGGTGATTATGGGCGCGGCGATTAACCATTGGTACCACAACGATTTATCCTACCGTGCCATCATGAACTTGTTGCACATGTGCGGCTGTGTCGGTCAAACCGGCGGCGGTTGGGCACATTACGTGGGTCAAGAAAAACTTAGGCCGCAAGCCGGCTGGGCGCCCATTGCCTTTGCCTTGGATTGGATGCGTCCACCGCGTCATACCAATTCCACTTCCTATTGGTATTTCCATACCGACCAATGGCGTTATGAAACGCTCAATGCGGACAGCTTATTATCCCCTGCAGGTAAGGGCAAAAATAAGGGCAATTCCATCGCCGATTACAACGTGAAAGCGGCGCGTATGGGCTGGTTGCCATCCACGCCTAACTTTAATAAAAACCCGATAGCGTTGGCGGAAGAGGCCTTTAAAAACGGCGCTACTGACGAAGCTTCAGTGGCGAAGTATGTGGCAGGTCAGTTGAAATCTGGCGAATTGGATGTGGCCTACGCGGACCCGGATAATCCGGTCAATTGGCCGCGTAACCTATTTGTCTGGCGTGCCAATTTGATAGGCTCCTCTGCCAAAGGCCACGAGTATTTCCTTAAGCATTTATTGGGCGCGCAAAACGGTGTGCTACAGGAATCTGGTGCAGGACGCGTTAATAAAGAAGTGCAATGGCATGAGGATGCGCCCATAGGAAAATTGGATTTGATGGTGGATATCAACTTCCGTCTAAATTCCACCGGCGCCTATTCCGACATTATTTTGCCTACCGCGACTTGGTATGAAAAAAATGATTTGAATACCACCGACATGCATCCTTTCATACACCCATTGTCCGAAGCGGTGTCACCAGGTTGGGAATCCAAATCGGATTGGCAGATTTTCAAAACGCTGGCCAAAACCTTTTCACCCTTGGCTGAAAAGCATTTAGGCACCAAGCAAGAGGTGGTGGCCTTACCTATGCAACACGATTCAGCGGCAGAATTGGCGCAACCGTTTGGTGAGGTGAAGAACTGGAAAGAGGGCGATTGTGAACCCATACCAGGCAAAACCATGGCAATAATCAAAGTGGTGGAACGTGCCTATGGCGACACCTACCGCAAATTCATTGCCTTAGGGCCATTGATGACCAAGCTGGGCAATAACATCAAGGGCATAGATTGGAACACCGATCAAGAGTATGCAGAACTTAAAAAACATAACTCTACGGTAACAGAGCCGGGCGTTTCCTTCGGCATGCCATCGCTGGGCGAAGACATCGAGGTGTGCGATTCTGTCATGCGCATGGCCCCAGAAACCAATGGTGAAGTGGCGCATAAATCTTGGACGGCTTTGTCGAAAAAAACCGGCATAGACCACCACCATTTGTATGCGGGTCGGCACGAAGATAAATTCACCTTCAAAGACATACAAGCACAACCACGCAAAATCATTACTGCGCCTACCTGGTCTGGTATTGAGTCGGAGCATGTGTCTTACACGGCAGGCTACACCAATATTCATGAGCACATACCGTTCCGCACGCTGACCGGTAGGGCGCATTTCTACCAAGACCACGAGTGGATGTTGGATTTTGGCGAAGGCTTCTGTACCTATAAACCCATGGTCGATTTAGGCGAGTTAGATGCCTTGCCTAACAGTGTTACCAGCAAGCCGCATTTGGCCTTGAACTGGATTACACCGCATTCCAAATGGGGCATCCATTCTTCCTACCAAGACAATTTACGCATGCTGACCTTGTTCCGCGGTGGCCCGTATGTGTGGATTTCTGAAGACGACGCTAAATCGGTAGGCATAGAAGACAACGATTGGGTGGAAGCGGTGAATCATAACGGCGCAACGGTAGCACGGGCAGTGGTTTCACAACGTGTACCGCGTGGCATGGCCATGATGTACCACGCCCAGGAAAAAAATATCAATGTGCCTGGCTCGCCTACAACCGGCAAGCGCGGCGGTATTTTGAACTCCGTGACACGGGTCATCATGAAACCAACCAATATGATAGGCGGTTACGCGCAGCTCTCTTATGGCTTTAATTATTACGGTACGGTTGGTTGCCAACGCGACACCATGGTGGCCTTGCATAAGGTGGCCGATAAAGACGTTGATTGGTTAGAACGGCCACTCACCGACGAGCGTGAAGCCCAACTTAACCCCGTTGGCATTAGCGCCAAGTAAAAGGACATCAGGAGATTATTATGAAAGTACGTGCACAATTTGCCTTTGTCTTTAATCTAGATAAATGCATAGGCTGTCACACTTGTTCGGTGACATGCAAGAACGTCTGGACCAACCGCAAAGGCGTGGAATATGCTTGGTTTAACAATGTGGAATCTAAGCCGGGTGTGGGTTATCCCAAGCAATGGGAAAATCAAGAGCTTTGGCAGGGTGGTTGGGAGCTTAAAAATGGCAAGCTGGAATTAAAGTCCGGCAGCCGTGGCAATAAATTGCTCAATATTTTTGCCAACCCGGACATGCCAGAGATAGACGATTATTACGAACCGTTTACCTACAATTACGCGCATTTGCAAAATGCCCCCTTGTCTGAAGCGACGCCAACGGCACGGCCTATTTCGCAAATTACCGGCAAATCCATGGAAAAAATCACCTGGGGTCCAAACTGGGAAGACGATCTAGCCGGTGAGTTTCACAAGCGCAGTAAAGACAAGAACATGGATAACATACAGAAAGAGATGTACGGCCAGTTCGAACACACCTTCCATATGTATTTACCACGCATTTGTAACCACTGCTTGAATGCCGCTTGTGTGGCGGCTTGCCCGTCTGGCTCGATTTACAAGCGCGAAGAAGATGGCATCGTCTTGGTGGATCAAGACAAATGCCGCGGCTGGCGCATGTGCGTGAGCTCCTGCCCGTATAAAAAAGTATTCTACAACTGGGAATCCGGCAAAGCCGAGAAGTGCATAGGTTGTTACCCACGCGTGGAATCTGGCATGCCTACCGTCTGTTCTGAGTCTTGTGTGGGCCGCATACGCTATAACGGCATCATGTTATACGATGCCGATCGCATTGAAGAATTGGCCAGTATGGAAGATACGCAAGATCTGTACGAAGCACAGCGCAGTATTTTCTTAGACCCGAATGACCCCGAGGTAATTAAAGCGGCAAGGCTAGAAGGCATCAATGAAGATTGGTTAACTGCCGCACGCAATTCGCCCATCTGGAAAATGGTCATGGACTGGAAAATTGCTTTCCCTATCCACCCAGAATTCCGTACTTTGCCCATGGTTTGGTATGTACCACCACTCTCACCAGTGCAATCGCAAATTGATCAGGGCAACCTACCGGTAGGGCCAGATGGCGCTATTCCATTGGCAGGCTCTATGCGCTTGCCCGTGCAGTATTTGGCCAATTTGCTCACGGCAGGTAAATCCGAACCCATAGAAAGTGCGTTAAATAAGCTAATCGCCATGCGTAGCTACCAACGCTCTATCCATGTTGAAGGTCAGGTTGATACGCGGGCAATCGATGCCGCCGGTATCACTGAAGATCAAGCCAAAGAAATGTACCGCTACTTAGCCATCGCTAATTACGAAGACAGGTTTGTCATTCCGACTGGCCATACCGAAGAAACGCTGGATGATTCATTTGGCTTCCAAGGGCAAAACGGCTTTAACTTTGGTAATGACAGCTCACACGGTGTTTCAAAAATCACTTTATTCCCACGCCGTCGCAAAGACACGGTGGAGCCTAAAGCGTTGGCGCCAGCTAGCGATAATAATAGTTAGGCCACGGAGGAAACAGCATGCAAATTTACAAATTATTATCGGCTTTATTGGATTATCCCAACCAAGAGTTGCTCGACCATCTGCCTGAGTTGCTTGAATTTGTCGAACAAAGTCCAGAAGTGGACTCGGCTGAACGCGAGGCGCTGCAGCACTTTTTAAGCCACATGCAAACTAAGTCGGTGACCGACTTGCAGGCGGATTATGTGCAGACCTTTGATATGACGGCGGAGCATAGCCTGCATCTAACCCACCATCTGTTTGGCGATGATAAAAATCGTGGCCCGGCTTTAATCGATTTGGGTGAGCTGTATA
This sequence comes from uncultured Methylotenera sp., assembly GCA_964400215.1. Classification (GTDB taxonomy): domain Bacteria; phylum Pseudomonadota; class Gammaproteobacteria; order Burkholderiales; family Methylophilaceae; genus Methylotenera. The sequence goes on from CAYNSY010000002.1 coordinate 143,466, forward strand.
AGGATTACGGCGTGGAAGTGGTGGGCAATGAATTGCCCGACTACTTGCCATTAATTCTAGAGTTTGCCGCCTATTTGGACGACAGCGAGGCGACGGTATTTTTATCGGATGCAAAAAAAGTGTTGGCTGTGTTGACGGAAAACCTACAAAAAGCCGCTAGCCCTTATGCGGCACTGCTGTCGATTATTGACAACCGCGCCACACTAACTAAATTGGCCGCTTAAGCGAGCGGCCTTACAGGAGAGCATCATGAATTTACACAATTTTCTTTATGGCGTGTACCCCTACATTGCCCTCAGTGTTTTCTTACTGGGCAGTTTGCAACGATTTGACCGTGAGCAATACACTTGGAAGAGCGATTCCAGTCAGTTGCTATCCAAAGCCAATATGCGCTTAGGTAGCAATTTATTTCACGTGGGCATATTGGCCATTTTTGGCGGCCACGCGGTCGGCTTATTGACGCCGCATAGCATTTTTACTGGGCTAGGCGTTACCGACATGACCCACCAAATGGTGGCCATTTGGGCCGGGTCTATTTTTGGTGCAATGTGTCTGCTGGGCGGGCTTATTTTATGGGTGCGTCGTATGTTCAATGCCCGTGTCTCAGCAGCCAGTCGCGGCTCTGATAAATTCATACTGACTTGGTTGCTCATCACCTTGATGTTGGGTTTATCCACTATTCCTGTGTCGATAGGGCATGCCAACCATGGCAACCCCAGCGTCATGATAGCCTTGGCTGAATGGGTGCAAAGCATCATTTACTTACGCCCCGACCCAGCCTTGTTGAACGAGGTGGACACTATATTCAAAATCCATTTATTTTTTGGTATGACGGTGTTCTTGGTCTTTCCATTCACTCGTATGGTGCATGTATGGAGCGCCCCATTTGGCTACATCAATCGCCCGTACCAAATTGTTCGCAGTAAACGTAAATTATAGAAATCGAGGAAAAAATAATGAACCATTCCATGCCTATGCGCCCCTTGTTTGCCCGTTGTATGTTGGCCTGCTTTGCCAGTTTTGCCTTGCCAGCATTGGCAGATGAGGCCGTTAAGGTTGCGCCGGTGAATTTGTCGGAGGCCATACAACAAGGCAAGCCCATGACCAACTTTAGATTGCGCTACGAATCAGTCGATCAAGATGGCTTATCAGACACCTCTCATGCGTTTACCTTACGCAGCTTGATAGGTTGGCAAACAGCGCCATTGCATGATTTTAGCCTAGCCGCTCAGTTGACCGATGTGCATGAATTCAATCATGACTTTAACGATAGGGCCGATAATGTATCCGAACCCGGCAAAGCCAATAACCCGAACATTGTTGATCCCAGCTATACCGACATAAATCAGTTGTATGTGGATTGGACCGGCATAAAAAACACCAAGCTCAGGCTAGGGCGACAACAGTTAAACCTAGACAATGTGCGTTTTATTGGCGACATTGGTTTTCGGCAAAACATGCAGGTATTTGATGGCGTTTCTTTAGTGAATAAAAGCCTGCCAGACACGGAATTGTTTGCCGGCCATTTTGATAAAGTGCGGCAAGTTAACACGGCGCGCCGTAGCGGCAATGTCGATATCGTGAATGCCAAATACCGCATTTCAGCCACTGAGGCATTGATAGGCTATGGCTATTTTATCGATGTGGCCAACTTGAGCCAAAATAATGGGGACGGCACTGTAACAAGCAGCACTGCTGCACAAGGCGGCAATGGCTTGGGTGCAAGCCAAGACACAACGCCATCCGCCACCACCGACGCCAGCAGCAAGACCTTTGGTTTGCGTTTGGATGGGGCGCGCAAAGTGAGTGATCACTGGAAGGTGCTGTATACCGCTGAATACGCCAAGCAAGACGATTACCGTGGCGGCAGCGCCTTGATTGATGCGCATTATTATAAATTGGGTGGCGGTGCCATGTACGATGGCTGGTCGATACGGCTGGATCATGAAGAGCTGTCTAGTAATGGCGGCCGCTATGCATTTCAAACGCCTTTAGGCACTAACCACTTATTTCAAGGTTGGGCCGATGTATTTTTAGTGACGCCACGCCAAGGCATGCGAGACACCTTTGTCAGCCTAGCGGGTGGCATAGAAAAAGCCAAGTTGTCTGCGGAATACCATGTATTTAAATCCGATACGGCCTATGACACGCTTAATGGCCAACTGGGAAATAAGTACGGCACCGAGTTTGACGCCAGTGTCGCCTACCCGTTTAGCCCAAAAATTACCGGTAAATTGGAGTACGCCAAATTCAATGAGTCGGATGTGTATGGCACTAGTCTAACGGGTGCTGCGCGTAAAGGTGACAAAGAAATCTTTTGGGCAACAGCGATGTACGTGTTTTAACTTTCCATGCGCGAGCCAGCAATATACCCTAAGCTGTTAGTGGACCGTTTTGGTCGGCAGGTGGATTACATCCGCTTGTCGATTACCGACAGGTGCGACTTTCGCTGTGTGTATTGCATGTCTGAAGACATGACTTTTTTAGCGCGTGAAGAAGTCTTGTCCTTAGAAGAATATGCCCGCTTGGTTAAGGTGTTTGTTGAATTAGGCGTGCATAAAGTCCGCATCACTGGCGGCGAGCCGCTGATGCGTAAAAATGCGCTGCAGTTATTCGAAGCGATAGGCCACCTACCAGGCTTAGAAGAATTGCTGATTACCACTAACGGGTCACAGTTAGCGCAGCATGCCCACGCATTAAAACAAGCCGGCGTTAAACGCATCAACATCAGTTTGGATAGCTTGGATGCGACGCGTTTTCGACAAATTACCCGGGTCGGTGATTTAGCTAAAGTGTTGCGCGGCATTGCTGTAGCCAAGCAAGCTGGGTTTGAAAGCATTAAGCTGAATGCCTTGCTCATGCGCGGTATCAATGACGACGAAGCGTTACCTTTAACCGCGTTTGCCATTGAACAGGGCTTGGATATCTCATTTATAGAAGAAATGCCGCTAGGGGCAGTGCACCATGCCAGAAGCGCGAGTTATGTCAGCAACGATGAAACACTGCAATTGCTAAGAGCGCGCTACGATTTAATCAACAGCACGGCCACTACCGGTGGTCCGGCACGGTATTGGCAGGTACCAAACAAAAAAACCAAGGTAGGTTTTATTTCCCCGCACAGCCATAATTTCTGCGAAGCATGCAACCGTGTGCGCATCAGTAGCCAAGGCGAACTGCACCTGTGTTTGGGTCAGGAAAATAAAATCAACCTAAGGCCCTTGTTAAGAGACTTTCCGCACGACGACGGCCCGTTGAAACAAGCGATCATCAACAGCATGCAAACCAAACCTAAAGGCCATGATTTTGATTTAAAACGCGCCACACCGGCCGTGATACGCTTCATGTCGCATACCGGCGGTTGATGTTAGTGCTTGATGCCTATGGTTTATACCGATAGGCCTTACTTTAAATAATCAAATGGCCAAAAAATTCCCTATACAGCCCACCCACCCAGAAAGAATATGCTGGGGATGTGACAAATACTGTTCAGCTAACAAGATGCGATGCGGCAATGGTTCAGATAGATCGCAGCACCCGCTGGAGTTGTTTGGGCCTGACTGGTTTGAATTTGATAAAGACAATGCCAGCACTGCGGAGCAAAGCCTTAACTTAATCGAAGAGCCCTTGCTAAAAAAGGCTTAGCCCATGTCCATCAATGGCATTGGCAATGCTCAGAGCAGGTGTCGCTTCAGCTATGCTTAAAAAGCAATGCTAGCGATTGTGTGTACGCAGCAGCATCTATGGCTTTCTCATCCATATAAACACTTTGCAAGGGCATTCCCGTCATTTCTATGTCTCAAACAGCTCGACTTGAAATTCATGAAGGGCATTCCCGTCATTTCTAAGTCTCAAACGACTCGGCTTGAAATTCGTATGTAGGAGCGATTTTTAAATCGCGAATGCAACAGTGCAATTCGCGCAATGAATTGCGCTCCTACATACGAATTTCAAACTGAGTTATTGGTTTAGATCTTATTGGCGGATCTGATTCGGGGTATTGGGGCGCATTCCATCGATCGCCTGCATGATGGGTTGAATGCCCTCAACCGTGCCGCTTGCTTGCACTTGAATCTGGCCACGACTGTTTAATAAAGTCACCGTATTCGAGTGCGCCACATCGTCTTTTTTTAGTATTTTATAGCGGCTATTTAAGGCATTTGAAAGCGCACGCACCAATTCATCGTTGCCTCGTAGCACTTTCCAATTTTTATTAAGCTGTTTTTTTTCGTAAAAAGTCTTGAGTGATTTTACGCTATCGGTTTCAGGCGTTAGTGATACTAGAATAAACCCGACCTGATTGCGCATATTGCTGGGAATTTGCCGCTCCACCCGCTTCATGCTTTCCACAATCACCGGGCAAGCATTTGAGCAACCCGTGAAAACCAAGGCCACCACTTGTGGTTTGCCAGCCAAGGATTCTAGGGGGACGGCTAAATCACTCTCTGTTTGCCATACGCCCCCGACCTGATAGACGGAGTCGCCTGGCAATGCCGGGTCTGCATAAGCAAGGCTACAAAAACTAAGTAGGCTGGCCAGCATGAGTGCTTTCATTAAATACTCCTTAATCATTTGCGTTTTGCGCGCAGCGGAAGCCCAAGCTAGACAGGGTGAATTTTGCGTTTAGGCTAGAGCGGAATCCATAACGCATAAAGGCGGCGTAATCGCTGGGATTAACAGCGCCGGACGAGCCTGAGGCGCAATACAGTTCTTTGTTAACGCTGTTGTCATCGCGTGATTCACCGCTGATCAAACTGGAATTAAAGTCTTCAGTCCATTCCCATATCAGGCCATGCATATTATGCACCCCCCAATAATTGGGCTCGTCTTTCCCGACCTCACCCGGCGGTTGTTTGGAGGCCTTGGCATACCAATCGAGTATCTTTTGGTGATAGCCTTTTTCTTGACCGGCATTTTTTTGTGAGGAGGAAGCTTGCGCTACGTATTCCCATTCGGCCACCGTGGGTAAGCGTTTTCCTTGTGCCTGACAGTAAGCTTGGGCGGCGTACCACGAGACATAGATGACGGGCTTAGCGAGGTCGCTGGTAACAGGCGTGTATTGCTGATTATTTTTTTGCCAGTGCGTTAAGTAGGCCTGTTCGGCAAACAGGCTGGGTACATTATCGCGCTGCCATTTTGGCTGTTGCGCAACAAAGCCTTGAAATTCCTGGTTGGTTACCGGCAGTTTATCTAAGCGAAAAGAAGCGACGCTGACCAGTGGGCTGTCCACACTTAAGTACAGTGGGCGGTATTCCCCTGCGCTAATGTTGGCCATTTCATCGCCAGCCCTGCTGCTGTTCGCAAACAATAACAGCAGGGCTAAGCTTAGGTGCAATGGCTGCTTTATTGACAATTAACCATGTCCATCATCGTTAGCAACAGGCGCCAACTTGCGTTGTTTATCCACTTGGGCTGGCGTGACTTGACCGCCGTTGTTGCCAAAGCTATTTAGCACGTAAGTGAGCACATTGGCAATTTGACCACTGTTTAAGGCAATGGCCGGCATGACGCTGTCGTAACTTTTGCCATTGACGGTAATCGGACCAGAGCGGCCATGCAATAACACGCTAATGGCTCTGTTATGGTCAGCATTCAAGTAGTCAGACTTGGCCAATGGTGGGAAGGCGTTGGGGATACCTTCGCCGTTAGCTTGATGGCAGGCTAAACAATTGGACTCAAAGACGTTTTTACCCTGCGCAATTTGTTCTGCTTTGCTCAGTGATTTTGTCGCGTCTGTCGATTGCTTGTTCGCAATGGATTGTGCGGCAGACCCTTCTGGTAAATAGACTTTATCGGCTTGTTTGCCGGAGTAGATGATTTTATCTTCTGGTCCGGTGACTTTTAACATGCCTAATGCGCCTTTGTTAAAAGCACGGAAAATAGAGTGGTCTACCATGATGAATGTGCCAGGTACTTCTACTTTAAATTCGGCAATGGCTGCACCACCCGCTGGGACTAGTGTGGTTTGTACATTTTTGTTCTCAGTCGTGCCACCTTCCACATAGACTTTGTCGAAAATCTCACCGATAACATGGAATGAGGACACTAAATTAGGGCCACCGTTACCCACAAATAAACGCACGGATTCACCGACTTTTGCGGTCAAGGCTTTTTCACCATTGAGTGCGCCAACGGAGCCGTTAAAGACTACGTAATCGGGTTGTTCCTTAATGGCTTTTTCCATATCAAATGCTTGCAATCCAGCTTCGCCGTATTTACCTTTGGTGTAAAAGTCGCCTTGCATCACATAGTATTCGCGGTCAACTTTTGGTAAGCCGGCTTTAGGCTCGACCAAGATCAAACCGTACATACCATTGCCTATGTGCATGCCGACCGGTGCTGTTGCACAGTGGTAGACATACAAGCCAGGATTGATGGCCTTGAAGCTGAATACCGAAGTATGGCCCGGTGCGGTAAAGGACGATGCAGCACCGCCGCCTGGACCCGTTACCGCATGCAAATCGATGTTGTGCGGCATTTTAGAATCGGGGCTGTTGGATAGGTTGAATTCCACTTCGTCACCCTCGCGAACGCGGATGAATTGGCCTGGCACTTGGCCACCAAAAGTCCAAAACATGTAATCCACACCGTCTGCCATGCGCATTACTTTTTCTTGCGTTTCCATGTTTACCACCACTCTTGCTGCGTACTTACGGGTGATAGGCTCTGGAACGTTAGGCGCCTGCGTTAGTGTGGCTTGAATGACGGGCAGCTTGCTAGCGGCAGTGGCTGCTTTTGTGTTGCCGGATGAGGCTGATTTTTCAGCCACTTGTGCGCACGAAGCAAGTGCTAATGCGCCAGCCACCATGCCTGCCAGTACTTTTACTTTGAAATTGTTCATGACTCACTCCCTATGTATTATGGTTCGCGACAAAAAATTAACCTAGTCGCCAATGTATAGGGATTTCTAGCAAAAACATTTGACCTAGATCAAGCTTGGAAAATTATATTTTGCGCACTGCAATGGCTTGAATTCGCTGGATTGTTTCAGCTTGGCGTGGGAAGTTCGGCGGGTTATTTAGCTAGGGGAGTGTTGCTTAATGGGTCATTTGTGCATAGAGCAGGGGCAATTCTTTTGGCAAATCTTCGGGTTTGCGTATCACCGCAAAACCGTTTGCACCAAATAAGTGGGGCAGGTAGTCGTTCGCTTCACTGTCTATGGTGACGCAAAATGGTCGCAATCCTAGCAGCCGTGCTTCGTGTAAAGCCATGCGCGTGTCTTCTATGCCGTAACGCCCTTCATAGCGATCTAAATCGTTCGGCTTGCCGTCACTTAGCAATAGCAATAGCCGTTGTCGTTGCGGTTGGGTTGCCAGTAAGCCAGAGGCATAACGAATGGCCGCCCCCATGCGCGTGTAATAACCAGGCTTGATTGCTTTAATGCGGCCTCTAGTTTCGTTGTTGTAGCGTTCATCAAACCGTTTTAAATGATTAAAGCGTACATTGCCTCGCTTTAAGGATGAAAATCCATACATGGCAAATTGATCGCCAGTCGCAGAAAGTGCTTCTGCAAACAAAAATAAGCTGTCCCGAATCACATCAATGACCTTGGCCTCGTCAGAGGCATGTGCATCGGTGGAAAGTGAAAGGTCGGCTAACAACAGGCAGGCTAAATCGCGTTGCTGATTCACTTGGTTTTGATACATCCCGCGCTGGTCCGCATAAATGCCGCTGAGCAAATCCGCTTCTCGCCTTACCCAGGCATCCAAATCAATCTCACTGCCTTCTTGCTGGCCTTTAAGCCAAATGCGGGTAGGCGCCAATGCCTGAAATTGGCTGCGCAGGCGCCGCGCCGTTCTGCGTAATTGCGCAGGCAGTTCACACGGCACGGTATGCGCTGCGTCCATTTCTTGCAGTCGGCAGTAATCGGCTTGCAGCGATTGTTTTTTATAATCCCATTCTGGCAGCGAGATGCCTGCCCCCAGTGGCGTGTCATCTTCGCCTGCGGGTGGTAAATCAAGATCAAATCGTAATTTGGCGACACTGGTTTCGCCATCCCTTGCGACCGTTAAACTGTCCATGTCTTCTGCCGCTAAGGCGGCATTGTCCAGGTCGTCTTCCTCGTCTTGTGGACGATTGATGTTGATGTATTCTGTCCAAGAAAACAGGCTTTCAGCCCTAAACATCATTAAAAATCCATCTTTACCATCGGGCATTTCGGTGCGTTCGGCAGCATGTTTGCGACGGTTTTTAGCAGTATTAGCTTGTTCCGAAGCCTCCCGTTCCGGTGCGCCATCCCCTGTTGAAATGGTACTAAGCTTGCTGGCAGGTGGGCTAGGGTGTGACCACAACAGCACAGGGTAAAAATTGGTTTTTGCTAATGGCAATTCGTCCACACTGCCTGGTTGCAACAAGGCCTGCTGTATGGCCAGTTCTTGTGCTGCTTCGGCTGCCGGCATATTTTCTGGCTGCGGCCTGAGGGGTAGCAAGGCGGCCACCAAGCGTTGGTAGCGAGAAGCCAGCCCAGGGAAACGCGCCAGCGTAATCAGGGTGGCTTGTTGATTGTGCTGTATCCAGGACAAGCCCTGCGGCACATCGGCTGCGGCTATGGCGACCAGCCAAAAATACAAATCACGGTTAAGGCTGCGTTCAGAAAAAATAGCAATTTGCGTTGGTAGGCGCAAGGTTTCGCCATCCCGCCAGGATAATTCAATGCGCTCGCCGGTACTGGCCAACTTATCTTTCCAGCCACGCCTTGCGCCATGACGCGTTGCTGGTGCGGCGGATAGGTTTAAACCAGCATCACCACCCAAGGCGCGAAAGAAAATAGCCGCAGTCTTGCTGATTTCATCGAGGTAAACGGCGGCATCGGCATGCTGCTTATCGGCAACACGCGTTACTAATTTATGCCACAGTTCACCTACCCATTCTTCCATGATTATTGGCCGAACGTGGCGGCTATGACTTCGCGTAAGGCCACTATGGTTTCCGGGTCGTCTGACAAGGTTTCAACTAAGGCGGAACGGCAGGCCAGTATTGGGTCGCAACCGTCTTTAATCAATTTGGCAGCGTAGACCAGCAAGCGTGTGCTGGCTACTTCCTCTAGGTCGTGATCACGCAGATTGCGGAAAGCGTTGGCAATAGAAACCAAGCGCTTAGCCGTCATTGCATCGACACCGGATTCCCCCACCACAATCGCTTCTTCTTGAGCGGCAGGCGGAAAATTAAATGCCAGGGAAATAAAACGCTGCCTGGTGGATGGCTTCATGCCTTTGAGGAAATTTTGATAGCCTGGGTTGTATGACACCACCAACATAAAAGAGGGCGGCGCCACTAACAGTTCGCCGGTGCGGTCTATGGGCAAAATGCGCCTGTCGTCGGCCACCGGATGCAATACCACGGTGGTGTCTTTGCGTGCTTCGACCACTTCGTCTAAATAGCATATACCGCCTTCACGCACGGCACGCGTTAACGGCCCATCACTCCATACCGTTTGGCCATCCACAATTAAATGACGGCCCAGTAAATCCGCGGCGGTCAAGTCGTCATGGCAGGCGACGGTGTGCAATGGCAGTCCTAGCTTAGCTGCCATGTGTGCGACAAAGCGAGTTTTACCACAACCGGTGGGCCCCTTAATCAACAAGGGCAATTGATTGCGCCATGCCCGTTCAAACAGGTCAACTTCACTGCCTTGCGCTTGGTAAAAAGGTAAATTTCCCATGAGTTTTCCTATGATAGTGTTTATGCAATTGTAGCTAAGTCAGGCTAGGCTAGCTTAAGTTAAACTGATCAGATAAGCCACGGCGATTAAGCCACCAACAATAATAAAATAAGCAAACATGATTAGTCGCCACAGCAGGCGCGTATGGCGCAATGCCATAAAATAATGCGCGACCATTTGGCTTTTGATCATGGCGATCAGCAGTAATAGCAGCATGGCATATTTGCCGCTTAAGCCGACTTCACCGATAGCCAAACTGGCCAGTGTTAGGCCCACTAATATCAGCCAAATCAGCTTGCTCTCTCGATTCGATTGGGTGAGTGTTGGTGTCATCATGCCCTTAGCGAATAATGTAAATTAAAGGAAAAAGTATGATCCATAGAAAATCCACCATGTGCCAAAATGAAGCGCCTGTTTCTACGCCGACATGGTTATGTTGGTCGTATTCGCCGCGCCGCGCTTTCATAATGATGAAAGCCAAGATGATCATGCCCATCAGCACGTGCATAAAATGAAAAAACGTCAGCGATAAATAAAACATATAAAAAGCATTGCTGCTCATGCTGATGTCAGCATCATACTTGGCTTTAAACTCCAGCAGTTTAATGCCAACAAATAGCCCGCCCAGCAAAAAAGCCCCGCTCAGCCAATTAGCACACTGTTTAGATAAACCGTGTTTGATGGCGGTTACAGCACGCACCACCATGTAACTGCTGGTGATGAGTAGCAGGGTGTTTATGGCCCCAGCACCGCGACTTAAAGTTAATTGCGATGCATTAAATAAGGCAACGTGGTTGGCTCGGGTAAAGGCATAGGCTACAAACAAAACGCCAAATACCAACATTTCGGCAAAAATAAAAATCCACAGCGCAAGGTCACCTGGCAGATCATTTTTTACGGATGCTGTCTGGGAATCAAAAGGTTTTATTAAACCATTAGCAGAAGGGGGTGCAATGTTAATTGGCATGGGGACTAGTTTATTTAGTGACTGTGTTGTTTATTGCTAGATCGCAGCATGCGCTGTTGCAGTAGCTGCTTCATTGATGCATATCAAGGACTGAAAATAAAATAGGGACGCTAAGCGTCCCTATTTTAAGTGGCTGATTAATTACTCAAACGCCCGACTTTCGCCTTTGACAAAGAAGCTGCCAATGTAGAGCAATAAGCCTAGTAAGAAGACCAAGCCAGCACCTTCACGAGCCCAGTAGAAAATGGCAATTTGATCTTGCACTGCCATAAAGCTCATGGGCGTAGCGGACATACGTTGCAACCAGATTTGCACGATGCCTGCACCTGTTAAGAATAATGTAATGAAGAAGATAGAAATCGTCATTAACCAGAATGACCACATCTCCATAATTTGTGCTCTTTCAGGATTGGCCGCACGACCACGCAATATCGGCATGGCATAGGAAATCATGGTTATCACCACTAATGCATACGCACCGTAGAAAGCTAGGTGACCGTGCGCTGCGGTTAATTGCGTACCGTGCGCGTAGTAATTAACTGGCGCTAAGGTATGCAAGAATCCCCATAAACCAGCGCCAAGGAAGGCCATTACACTGGTACCAAGCGCCCAGAGTACAGCGGCTTTATTTGGGTGCTCACGACGACGTTTGTTCACCATATTGAATGCAAACACGGTCATCATGAAGAATGGAATAGGTTCTAGTGCAGAGAAAACAGAACCCCACCATTGCCAATAAGCCGGTGTGCCTATCCAGTAGTAGTGGTGACCAGTACCGATGATGCCAGTAACCAAGGTCATGGTGATGATAACGTATAGCCATTTTTCAATTACTTCGCGGTCAACACCGGTTACTTTAATTAATACAAAAGCCAACATAGCACCTAAGATCAATTCCCATACACCTTCAACCCAAAGATGCACTACCCACCACCAGTAAAATTTATCTTTAACTAAATTGACCGGATTGTAGAACGAAAACAGGAAGAAGACGGCTAAGCCCAGCATGCCTAGTGATAACACCAAGCTAATGGCTGTTTTACGACCTTTTAGTACGGTCATGACGATGTTGAATAACCAAGATAAAGCAACTAACACGATACCCACTTTAGTCGGTAAGGGTTGCTCCAAAAATTCCCTACCCATGGTGTTGAGAAGGTCATTCCCGGTCCATTTCGCCAATGATGCGTATGGGACTAACAAGTAACCCAATACGGTCATTGCACCGGCCACTAAAAATACCCAGAAGGTAATGATGGCAAGTTTCGGGCAGTAAAGCTCGGTTTCAGATTCTTCTGGAACCAGGTAATACGATGCGCCCATAAAGCCGAACAACAGCCAAACGATGAGCAGATTGGTGTGTACCATGCGTGCAACGTTAAAGGGGATGGCCGGGAACAAAAAGTCCCCAACCACGTATTGCAGTCCCATGATTAAGCCAAACAGAATCTGGCCAAGGAATAAGGCAATGGCGGCAATAAAGTAAGGCTTTGCCACTGCTTGAGAGGTGAATTTCATTTTATAAATCTCCTAAGATAATGACGAATTAGCCTTCAATGTTTGGTGGCCATTTGTTGGTATTGATTTCTGAGGTGTATTTCAGAAAGGCGATCAAATCATCAATTTCCATGTCAGTTAGGTTGAATTGTGGCATTTGACGGCGACCGGGTACGCCTGTGGGCTGCCCTTTAATCCAAGCTTTAATAAAGTCAGGACCGCGGCGTACATAGACATTGCCTAGTTCTGGTGCAAAATAGGCGCCTTCACCTAATAAGGTGTGGCAGCCGATACAATTGTTTGTTTCCCACAGCTTCTTACCATTGGCCACTGCTGGCGTAATATTTTGGCTATTGTCGCGTTTTGGTAAGACTTTCATGGTATCGAAAGTAAGCGCGAGGAACAGCAGGAAGAAGAAAACACCCCCACCATAAAAAACGTTTCGCGCCATCGATTTGGTAAATGTTGCACTCATAACATGGCTCCCTTTAGAGTAATTTAAGTCACATTGTAACGATAACAGAGCGGCATTAAAAGTTTCTTGATGCGTGTCAAGTTTTGAGAAACGCCTGAATTGATGGACAATGGGCTTTTCTAAAAATAAAAATGACCCATGCATAAAGCCCTTATTGCCCATAGCCTTTCTGAGTTTTACATGTTTTCAGAATTGCAAAACTCACAAATTGAACAGTTAGTCGCTGGCACTAAGCTGCTGGAGGCCCCTCGCGGTTCCATGTTGTTTAATCGTGGCGATACCGCACACGGCTTTTATTTGTTGCTAGAAGGGCAAGTAAAGCTGGGCGTTATTTCACCGCAAGGGGATGAAAAAGTAATCGGCTTGATTCAAGCTGGCCAAAGTTTTGGTGAGGCCGTGTTGTTTTTGGAGCGATCCTTCCCAATTTATGCCCAAGCCACCTTGGATTCCAAAGTGTTATTGATTACTAGGGACGCGATCTTCGACATTCTTGATAATGATGTTACGGTAGTGCGTCGAATGTTGGCCGGGATATCGGCGCGCAATCGACAATTGGTCAACGACATAGAGTCAATTTCACTGCAAAACAGTACCCAGCGATTAATTGGTTATCTTTTGCAGATTAGCGCCGAGTCGCCAAACCCGGTGCGAGTTCAATTGCCTGCCAACAAGCTAACGATAGCGTCCATGCTCAACATTACCCCAGAAACATTGTCACGCGTGATGTTTAGGCTCAACAATGCCGGACTGATTGAAGTCAACGGTAAGGAAATCGTAATAACCAATGTGGCGGGATTACGAAGTTTTGAGTGACACTCACTGGATTGATTGGTCTATCCGGTTTTCCTAGCGTAATACTTGGCTCGCACACTGGCTACCATGGAGTAGGCGGCAGGCACCACCACCAGCGTGAGTAAGGTAGACGATAGCATGCCGCCTATGATGGCGACCGACAGCGGTTTATTCGTTTCAGAACCCGCACCTAAGCCCAGCGCCGCTGGCAGTAAGGCTAAAACAATGGTCAGTGAGGTCATCAGTACTGGCCGTAAGCGGACAGGGCAGGCTTCTTTTAAAGCGTCGTTCACATTCGCGCCTTTTTCCACCAGTTGATTCGTTAGATCCACCAGCAAAATCGAGTTTTTTGCCACCAGGCCTATCAACAATACCAAGCCTATCATGGAGTAGATGTTAAGCGTGTCACCGGTGATGAGCAGGGCGATGAGGCCGCCTATGATGGCCAGTGGCTGCGCCAACATGATAATGAAGGGCTGGACAAAGGAGTTGAATTGGCTGGCCAGTACCATGTACAGCAAGACAAATGCCAGGGAAAAAACAAACTGCATGTTCTTCATGGTTTTGCTAAGCTCTTCGGCCTGGCCGGTGAATTTTAATTTGTAATCGGCCGGTACCAATTTGGCTGCGCTGGCTTTGACTATATTGACTGCATCACCCAATGCGATGTTGGGGTTGGCATAAAAGTTCACCGCGTATTGCAAGTCGTAGCGGCCTATGACGGCGGCGCCCAATTCCCTTTTAAAGCTGGCGACGGCATCCAAGCGTACCAATTCGCCGCTGCTGCTGCGCAGGTAAATTTTGTTTAAATCGACCGTGTTATTTAATTCTTCTTCACCGGCTTTGAGGCGTATGTCATAGCGTTGGCCATCGCCATTGGCTTCATTGTATTTCGCCACATTGATGCCGCCCGCATACAGCGATACGGCAGTGGCAATGTCATTGGCAGTTAAGCCCAGAGCAGCGGCACGGGGGCGGTCTATGTCCACTTTGACCTGCGGTAGGTCCAACTGCACGTCCAGGTCTACTTTGCCTATGTCGCCGTTGCTGCTCAGCGATTGTTGAAAGCGTTGCGCAACGCGGCCTATCTCTTGCAAGTTGGTGCCGGTGATGTTGAACTGCAATTTTTCTGAACGCTGGCCACGGGCAATCGATGCCGGCGAAGGAATGGCGCGTACACCAGGGATGGCATTGAGTTCCTTTTTCAATTCTTTGATCAGGGCTTGCTGGCTTTTTCTACGTTGCTCTTTGGGTACTAAGCGTACGTTGACATTGCCTTGATTGACTTGGCCGCGTGAGCCCGAACCTACGGTGGCAAAGTAACTGGCGACTTCTTCAGAGTGGCTGGCAATGGCGGCTTCCACCAGTTTTAAGCGTGAATCGGTGTAGGCTAAACTGGAACCCAGTGGTGTTTTGACCATGATGCTAAAGCTACTTTCATCGGCCTCAGGCACAAAGTCCTTTTCTACGTATTTAAGGGAAAAATAACCGGACAGTGCCACGAATACCAAGGTCGACAGCAAGACCCTGCCGCGGTGCTCGAGCGTGCTGCTCAAGAGTTTTTTGTAGGCCTGTTCTAGTTGGCTTAGGCCGTGGCCTATGGCTAGATAAAGCTTGGTTTCATTGGGCTGTATTTTCAGGTAACGCGAGCACAACATCGGCGTTAGGGTCAATGACACGAACAGTGAAACCAGCACGCCAAAGGTGACGACCACGGCAAACGATTTGAAAAACATGCCTACGATGCCGTCCATAAAAATCACCGGTGCGAATATGCACACCAAGGACGCGGATGAGGCGAGCACAGCAAACACCACTTCGTTGCTGCCTAGGATAGTGGTTTTGGTGCGAAATGCCGCCACGGCTAGTGGGTTTTTCATGTCGGCTTCACTGAGCATCGTGCCCACTTCACCGGACATATGGCGCAAGATGCTTTCGCGCACCACGATGGCATCGTCCACCACCACGCCTATCAGCAGTAGCAAGGCCAGTAAAGTCATGCTGTTAAAGGTGTAGCCGGCAAAGTACATGACAGCGATGGCCCCTAGCAAGGACACCGGTATTTCTAGGCATATCATCAAGGTGGAGCTAAACGAGCGCATAAATACCAACACGATCAGCGCGGCAAACAAGGTCCCTTCGACTAAGTGCTCTTTAAGGGAAGCAACCAATTGCTTGATAAAAATACCGTCATTGGTGGATACGTCTAATTGCATGCCGGGCGGCAGGTTGGGTCGTATGTCTTGCTCCAACCTACGTTCCACTTCTTTAATGATGTCTACGGTGTTGGCATTGGCTATTTTTACCATGCCTATACCCACCGTGGGCTTGCCGTTGTAGCGGGCCACCTGACGGTTGTCGGTGATGCCGTCTTCCACGCTGGCGATGTCTTTCAAGCGTATGGACACGCCCTCTTTATTGCTCACCACTAATTCGGCCAGGGCTTTGGTGGTGTGAAATTCCAAATCCAATTTAAGCAGTTGCTCGGCTTGGCGGCTGACTAAGAATCCGCCTGGCAATTGCACATGTTCTCTGTTGAATGCCGCAATTAAATCGGTGGCGGTAAGTTTATAAGCGGCCATGCGTTCGGGTGAGACATTGACGCGTATGACGCGATCACGGCGTCCGCCTATGGTGACCTCACCTACGCCGGCGATGGTTTCAAATTTCTTTTTTAATATATTGCTGGCGTATAAATTAAGCTGTTGCACGGTGCGGTCGCCGCTTAGCGCTAACCAAATAACCGGTGCGGCATTGGTGTCTACTTTTTGTAAGACCGGGGGGTCGGTGTCGGTCGGCAAGCGTTTGACCACTTGGTTTACTTTGGCTTGCACTTCGTCGTAAGCGACATCGATGTCTTTATCCAGGGCAAAGGTAATGCTGATGCTGGAAACGCCAGGGGAAGAAGCCGACTGTATGTGTTCTATGCCGGGCGTGGTATTGATGGCAGACTCAATGATGCTGGTGATGCTGGTGTCGACCACATCGGGATCCGCACCACGCAGTGTGGTGTTGATCATGATGATGGGGAAGTCTATGGCCGGCACCCTGTCCACACCAATTTTTTGGTAGGAAATAATGCCGAACAGCACGATGACTGCGGATAACATCCACGCAAGTACGTGGCGCTTAATGGAAAGTTCAGGCAAGGTCATGGTTAATGCTTAACTTTTTGGCTAGGGTTTGTAGCGGTGGTTTGAGCTAGTTTAATCAAGGCCTGGTCGGTTAGGAAGCCGGCACCATCAACCACGATGGTGTCGTTTTCGTTTAGACCATGGATAATTTCCACTAAACCATTTTGTCGTATGCCGGTTTTGACTATGGCTTGGAAGGCGCGGTTGCCACGCACGGTGTACACCACTTCACCGGCTGGGCGCATAACCACGCTTTGTTCAGGCACCATCATGCTGGCAGTTTGGCTGCCCAATACCACGGTGCCGTCGACACTGGCACCGGCTTGCCAGCCAGGCGCGTTCAGGACATCGGCAATGACATCCACGCTGCGGCTGCCCTCAGTGATCATGGGTTTTAATTCGTGTATCACGGCATCGACCGATTGCTCACTGGTCGGTGTCGTTAAATGTACTTTTAAGCCGGGTTTTAATTTTGCGCCTATGTGTTCAGGGAAGGGCAAATGGGCACGTAAAAGCTGGGATGAAACAATCAGCACGATGGGGTCGCCGACGCGCAAAAATTCACCGTCATCGATGAGTTTTTTTTCTATTTTGCCGGCTACTGGCGCATACACCCGAGTTTTGCTGCTGTTGTGTTTGATGCTGTCTAGTCTGGCGCTGGCACCTGCCCATTGTTCTTTTAAGGCCGCTTGTTGCGCGGTGTCATTGTCCAGCGCATTTTGTGAAATAAATTTCTTGCTGACCAAGACTTGATTGCGTTCCACGATTTTGCTTTGGTTGGCTAATAAAGCCTGTATGCGGGCCACTTCGGCTTGCGCTTCATGGGCTTGCAGGGAAAAATCGGTGGCATCCAGCGTGGCAATCAATTGGCCTTGTTTGACCGCTTGGCCGGTGTTGACGTGGATGCGTAGCACCTTGGCAGCCACCTCGGATGAGACGGTTGGGTTGGTCAGCCCTTCGAGGCTGCCTACCGATTGTTCGGTGATGTCTATGGCTTGTTTTTTCAGCTGAGTGACAGTGACCAGCGTTGGTTTTGGCCCATTTTTATTGGCAGCGTCTTGGTCTTGCTCGTTTTTTTTTCCACCACAGGCTAGCAAGGTCATGGACAGCACAGCAATCAGTAGTAGGGGGTTTTTTTGCAGCATCATGGTGTTAATACTTTCTTTTTATTAAGCAGTGATTATACGTTGCCAATCAAAAAACGGACCAGGGTCTGTTTTTCGCACAGGAGCAATGTCTGAATGGCCTACTATAGCTTGGATAGGGTAGCGCTGGTGCAGTGCAGTCAGCAAATTAGTCAAGCTAAGGTATTGCGACTCAGTAAAGGCTTCAAAATCCGATCCTTCCAGCTCGATACCGACTGAAAAATCATTGCATCGTTCCCTATTTTTCCAATGTGACACGCCAGCATGCCAAGCGCGGTCCAGGCAGGAAACAAATTGCAAAAGCGCACCATCGCGTCGGATTAAAAAATGCGCCGACACTTTTTGTTGATGGATGCCGGCGTAGTATGGATGGGCTAGTGGGTCGAGTCGGTTAGTGAATAATTCGATGATGCCATTGCCGCCGTATTGGCCTGGTGGCAGGCTGATGTTATGGATGACGATTAAACTGATTTCGTGGCTAGGTCGGGCATCAAAATTGGGGGACGCAATAAACTGGGCGTTTAGTGCAATACCATTTTCATCAATAACATGGGCAGTCATAGGCTTCTAATTTTAGGCTAAAAATGCATTTTTAGCCTGAACTTTCATAACAAAATTTTCATGGCAAAATTCAGTATAAAGTGCGGTTATCCTATAAACTACAGCCCTAGCGAATTTATATAAACCAAGGAAGAAACAGATGGTATTTTTTCAATTGTTTTTGATGTTGATTGTGATTCTGATTGCGGCGGAAGTGTTCACCAATGCGTTGGAGCACTTGGGTGAAAAACTGGGCATCTCCGAAGGCGTGACCGGTTCTTTATTTGCTGCGGTTGGCACCGCTTTGCCTGAGACCATGGTGCCTTTATTGGCCTTGTTGGCGGGTACGCAAAACGTCGCGACCAATGAAGAGATAGGCGTGGGTTCTATTTTGGGTGCGCCCTTGATGTTGGCGACCTTGTCCATTTCACTGATGGCCATTTCTGTATGGCGTCGTCGTGGTACGCACGGTCATTTAAGGCCGGAGCGCAGTGGCTTAACCCGAGACCTCAATTTTTTCATTGCGGCTTTTAGTTTTGCCGCGATTGCCATGTACGTGCCGCACACGCTCATCGTGGTGCGTTACGGCATAGGCGCTTGCATGGTGATGATTTATTTTGTTTACGTGATGATGACATTGAATGCTTCCAAAGCCTTGGTGGCCGATGGCCATGCTACCGAAGCAAGCAGCCCGATGATGTTATGCCGTTTGGGTTTACCTAACCACACCGTGGTGATTGCTTTACAACTTATTTTGGGCTTGGCTTTGTTGATCGTCGGTGCCAAAGGCTTCATCCATGGCGTCGAGGCGGCAGCTGATTTAATCGGTATTTCTGCGCTATTGCTGTCCTTGTTGATTATTCCGATTGCCACGGAATTGCCTGAAAAAGTGAACAGCATTTTGTGGATACGCAAAGGCAAAGACACTTTGGCTTTTGGCAACATTACTGGTGCCATGGTGTTTCAAGGTACTTTATTGCCGGCCATCGGTATTATGTTGACGCCTTGGGAGCCGCGTATAGAGGTGGTGTTGGGCATAGCCATGACTTTATTGGCGGCAATATGGCTGCGCTATTTGGTCGGCAAAGGCGGTATTTTAGTGTGGCATTTATTGCTTAATGGGCTGATGTACTTAACGTATTTGGCCTTGGTATTAAGCTAGGCCATTAAGGCGGTTTATTCTTTTGGGATGTGCGCGTGGCAGCAATAAAAACGCTGCTTGACTAAAAAAGCTTCGGATCTTGCAATGTGCACTTGGCAAGTGGCGCATTGCACCATGTCCTCAGTGCCTAAATTGACAGTCTGATCTTGTGTTGTATCTGCCGTTGTTTTTTTGCTTAAGTAACGCTTAACAAAATAAATAATCAGCGCTATAAGCAAGCCTAAAATTAGCAAACGTCCCATGATTTATCTCCAATAAAAGTCTTTAGGATTGTAGCGAATTCTAAGGGCTAGAGCGAACTCTAAGTGCTAGCAAAAACAATTAGCCTGGCTAGTAAGCCTATACTATCCGCTCTGCTAAAAAAGTGTGCGCTAAAATGGAATAAAACGCGATGGGCTATACCGGTGGTGTTCATGAGTAAATTTTCTGTTAAAACTAAACCCAGTTTACTTAGGCTGGGTGCTTGCATGGTCTACGATGGCTTGGTCGTGCTGGCTTTGAGTTTTGCTTTAGCCTTGGTTTTTATTCTGTTGTTCGGTGATGCCAGTCATGGGTTCAAACGCTATGGCTTGCAATTGTTTTTATGGCTGGGTGTGGGCCTTTATTTTGTTTGGTGTTGGCGCAAAAGCGGACAGACGCTGGCCATGCAAACTTGGCAACTTAAACTGAGCAATGCTCAATTAGGCCGGCTTAGCTGGCCTCAAGCGCTTCTTAGGTACGTCATGGCTAGCCTGAGCTTAGGCGTGTTTGGGCTGGGTTTTATCTGGGCCGTGTTTGACCCGGACCGTTTGTTTTTACACGATAGATTGCTCGGCAGTCGAATTACCTTCGTTCCACGAGTTGCAACATAAAGAGGCCGCTCAGGAAAAATAATAGCGTAGGCAGCATGGCGCTAAATAACGGCGGCCAATCGTTCAGCAAGCCCAAATGGGCAAATACCCGATTTAAAATTTGATAGCTCACCCCCAGCAACATGCCTAGCAAGGCTTGTGCGCTTATCCCTGCTGAGCGTTGTGCTAGCAAAGTAAAAGGCAGGGCAAGGATGACCATGACCAGGCAGGCTAAGGGGTATATCATTTTTGCCCAGAGTGCCACTTGGTATCGCTTGGTTTTTTGTTTGTTGCTGGTTAAATGGGTGATGTAGGCGTATAAATTCCATGCCGACATTTTTTCTGGCATGACCAATAAAACATTCAGCAATTCTGGCCGTACCATGGAATACCATTTCGCCTCTGTTAAACGGGTGACGGTATTCTGCTCCAGCTTAAATTGTGTTTCCGACACGTCTTTTAAACGCCAATGGTCTTGTTCGTAGCTGGCCGTTTTGGCATTGCGTAGCTTGATCAATCTGGCATCTTGATCAAATTCGTAGATGTGCACATTGACTAAAGTCGTGTCTGCCTGCACTTCTTCGACATTGATAAAATTGCGGCCGTCTTTTACCCAAAGGCCGGATCTAAACTCCTGCGCCACCACCGAATGGCTGGCTTGTATGCGCAAGCGTTGCGCCATTTTTTCGCTGATGGGGGTGAGCAATTCGCCCACTAAAAATGTCAGCAAGGTGAACAGCAAGCCTATCTGTAGCAGCAGTGCTGCCAGCTTAAAAACCGACAGACCACTGACGCGTAGGACCAGTAATTCAGAATGCCGCGCGAGCTGACTCAAGCTGATCATACAGCCCACTAGCACCGCCACCGGTACGACGTCATAAATGTGGCCAGGCACGCTTAACAGCACAAACAGCAAAATGTTAGCCAGCCCGTAATGGCCTTTGCCCAAACTATCCAGTTCTTGAATTAAATCAAAAAATGAAAACATGGCCATCAATGCCAGCATCACCAGTAGCACATGGCTGGTAACTTCTTTGTACAGGTATTTAGTCACTATCGGCATGGTTATTTAGCTAAGGCTTAGCCGAATTTAAGTTTGGGAAAGATGGTTAATTGTTGGTTACGGCGGTATAGCATGTAAATGGCCATGCATAAAAACAGCCCGTGCACTGGCCACAAGCCAACGGCAACACTTATTTTTCCTTGGCTAATCCAGGCTTGCAGAATGCTGAGCATGTTGTTGTAAAGGATAAAGGTAATTAAGGCCAAGGCGATGTTGGCTGAGCGACCCGCACGCGGATCGATCGCGCTTAAAGGGATGGCCAATAAAGCCAAAATTAAGGCGGAAATAGGCATGGCCAAGCGCCATTGCAATTCGGCTAGGTGCGCAGGCTTGTTGGTTTTTAGCAGCGTGCCAGTGGACAGCGAAGGGACAGTGGGCTCGGCACTTTTCACCAGTTCGGCTTCAACGCGTATGGCGTATTGCTCGAATTCTGTGGTGGAAAATTCAGCGCTGTCAGGCTTGCCGTGGTAGCGCCGGCCGTTTTCCATGATTAAATAATTGTCGCCATTCTTTTCGATAAGGCGATGGCCTTTGGTGGCTACTATGATGCTTAAATTGTCATCTTGCTTAGACTGCACAAAGACATTTTTTACTACTTTGCCTAAGTCATCAAAACTTTCTGCAAAAAATACGCGATCGGTATGGGCGGATTCTTTAAACACCCCTGGGCTGATGGCGCTTAACTCGTCTCGGCTTTTAAGCTGTGTGCGGTATTGCTCGACTTTATTAATGGCCCATGGCGTAAGGAATAAGCTCAGCAATGCGATGATGAGGACAAAGGGTAGGCTGAATCCGAGTATGGGGCGCACCCATTGTTTAATGCTTAGCCCAGCGCTAAACCAAATGACCATTTCGGAGTCTTTGTACCAGCGCGTTAAGGTTAGCAATACGGCTAAAAATAAACTTAAAGACAGCAGCATGGGTAAAAAGCGCAGTAAGTTAAAGCCCAGTACGGTGCTGATGGCATCGTTGGGTAATATGCCTTTGGCGGCCAACTGAATTAAGTAGCCAGCACGCTGCGCCACCACCACGCCGACCAAGACCAGTAAAGCGCCGCTAGCGGTGCTGATTAATTCTTGAATAAGTGAGCGCTTAAAAAGCATAAATTGAGTGATGGCTATGATGAATTGCTTGGGCGGTCTATTTTCAACTAGGAATTGCGTCTAAAAACCGCGATAATTCACTAAATATTTTAATAAGGTTGGCAACATGGAATTTAGCATAAAAAACGTTAATGCGGCAGCAGCGCAGAGTGATTGTCTGGTGGTTGGTGTGTACGAAGCAAAAATACTGTCCGAGGCAGCGCAGGAAATTGATGCAGCCACTAAGGGCACAATCAGTAAGTTGCTGGCAGACGGTGACATGGATGGAAAATTAGAAGCAACCTTGATGTTGCATCACTTGCCGGGCTTAGCCAGTGGGCGCTTATTGTTGGTGGGCTTGGGTAAAGTGGATGATTTTGCCGAAAAGCAATACAGCAAAGCGGTGCGAGCTTCCATCAAAGCCTTGGAAAAAAGTGGCGCAAAAGAGGCGAGCACTTACTTAGCGCAATTGCCTGTTAAAAATGCAAGTGTGCAGCGAAAAGTGGCTTATTTATGCGAAGCTAGCTTGGATGCCAGCTATAAATTTGCCGCCATTAAACGCAAAGAAGAAAAAGCCAGCCCGAAAAAAGGCATTGCTAAGCTAACCATACAGCTTGCCGCGGCTGATGCATCAGCGGCTGCGCTGGGCTTGGCAGAAGGCCAGGCTTTGGCGGCTGGGGTAAGTTTGGCTAAAGACTTGGGTAATTTGCCACCCAATGTGTGTACGCCAACTTACTTGGCCGAGCAAGCCTTGGCTTTGGGCAAAGCCCACCAGTTTAAAGTCGAGATCTTGGAGCGCGATGCCTTGAAGAAATTAGGCATGGGCTCGTTCTTGGGGGTGTCGCAAGGCAGTGAAGAGCCGCCAAAATTCATTATCATGCAGCACCTTAAAGGTAAAAAAGAGCAAAAACCCGTGGTCTTGGTCGGCAAAGGCATTACCTTTGATACCGGCGGTATTTCATTAAAGCCAGGCAGTGAGATGGATGAAATGAAATACGATATGTGCGGGGCTGCTAGCGTATTGGGCACCTTTAAGGCCATCGGCGAAATGAACTTAGCGTTGAATGTCATAGGCATCATTCCTAGCTGTGAAAACATGCCGGATGGTCGAGCAACCAGGCCGGGGGATGTGTTAACCAGCATGTCAGGCTTAACCATAGAAGTATTAAATACCGATGCGGAAGGGCGTTTAATCTTGTGTGATGCGCTGACTTATGCGGAACGTTTTGAACCCAGCGCCGTGGTGGATGTGGCTACCTTAACCGGCGCCTGTGTTATCGCCTTGGGCCCCCATGCCAGCGGCTTATTCAGTAATAACGATGCACTGGCCGCGGAACTCTTGCAAGCTGGTGAGTCGGCGCTGGATAGGGCTTGGCACATGCCTATGTGGGACGATTACCAGTCTTTGTTAGACAGTAATTTTGCCGACATGGCCAATATTGGCGGCCGTGCGGCTGGCAGCATTACCGCTGCTTGCTTCTTGTCACGCTTTGCCAAAAAGTACGATTGGGCGCATTTGGATGTGGCCGGTACGGCATGGAAATCTGGCAAAGAAAAAGGCGGCACTGGACGCCCTGTGCCTTTGCTCACTGAATTTTTAGTGCGTAGGGCAAATAAAGCCTAAGGTTTAATGCAAGCACCATGACCCGAGTGGAATTTTTTTTCAATGTGGACGATAAGCTAGCAAAAACCACGGAGTTGTGTGAAAAAGCGCTGGCAAAAGGCCGCGAGCTAATGGTTTTCACTCAGGGGGAAGCCATGAATGAGGCCGTGCAAGCCGCGCTTTGGCAGCACTCGGCCAGCAGTTTTTTGGCCTGCAGTGATCACACGACAAGCCAGCTGCATGAGGCCTCCATATTGGTTAGCCATCAGCACGATGGTTTAACAAAAGACGATGTATTGATTAACTTGCAAGCCCAACACCCGCCATTTTTCAGTCGATTTCGCTATTTGGTGGAATTGGTGGGTCCAGACGAGGCCGATAAAGCCGCTGCAAGATTAAAGTTTCGATTTTACCGAGACCGCGGCTACGGCATTAAATCCACCGACATGGCAGCCTAAGGTTAAGCATCTGGCCTAAAGGCTGGCTATCAAGGCTTTGTAGGCGTCGGCATTGAGTAAACTGCTGGCTGGGTCCTGGCCCTCAGCCAGTTGGTATTTAAACACCCAAGCTTGGTAAGGTTTGTCGTTAATTAATTCCGGGCTCGTTAGCAAGGCTTGGTTTATTTCCACCACTGTGCCGTCCACCAAGGCGTGCAAATCCGACCCTGTTTTAACCGATTCCACTAAGCCGCACGCCTGATGGGCTTTTAGTTTGCTGCCCACTGCCGGCGCGTCTATAAAAACGATGTCGCCTAATAACTCTTGCGCGTAATCGGTGATGCCGGCTTCCCATAGCCCGTCTGCCGTGGCTTTGGTCCATAAATGTTCAGGGCTATACAACAGGGATGCAGGGATGTTCATGGGCTTAATTAGGCTTGTATTTAAGGGATAAGATTATTTTAGCCTTAATCCAATTATTCCCATTTAATTTTTTTAAATTTAAATGGGCGGATAGTAAAATATATTGATGACAAAGCTAAAGTTTTTATATAGTATTCGTCTGTAACTGCATGATGGACAACAAACAAATGGGCTTTTATATGCGTAAATTCATACTTTTTTACATAGCAGTCATGCTGAGTTTTGCGCCTATGGCAACGTATGCAGACGGTAAAAAGTCGCACAAGCACAAAGCCCATGTCAGTAAAAAACATAAAGTTTCGTCTAAGAGTCGTCACCATAGGGTGTCCAGTCGTAAACATAAAGTGGTTTATGCTAAGGCCTACGATGGCAGCGGACCGCTGCAATTAGCTTCTTCTAAAGTGCTGGTGATTAATCAGTTGACCGGTGAGAAGCTATTTGAAAAAAACACCAATCAACCCACACCAATCGCCTCCGTCACTAAGTTAATGACGGCCATGGTCATGTTGGACGCACATTTGCCTATGGACGAGGTGTTGGCGATCAGCAATCAAGATGTAGATTACCTAAAAGGTACGCGCTCTAGGTTGTCGGTAGGCACAGAACTCACGCGCGCAGAATTATTGCAGTTAGCGCTGATGTCATCGGAAAATCGTGCGGCTTCTGCTTTAGGCAGAAATTACCCAGGCGGCATGAATGCCTTTTTATCAGCGATGAATCGCAAAGCAGTCTTGTTAGGCATGAATGCCACGCATTTTTATGATGCCACTGGCTTGGATAGCAGCAATGTATCGACGGCCGAAGATTTGGCTAAAATGGTGAATGCTGCCTACCACTACCCTGAAATTCGTCAAGTAAGCACGGCGGCCTCGCAGGAAATTACCTTGCATGGCGGTGCCAACAATTTTGTTAATACCAATGCCTTGGTTAGGCGTGGCGATTGGGTGATAGGTTTGTCTAAAACCGGTTTCATCAATGAGGCAGGGCGTTGCTTGGTAATGCAGGCGGAGATTTCTGGCCAACCCATGATTATCGTGTTGTTAAATTCCGTAGGGAAAATGTCCCGTATAGGCGATGCCAACCGAATTCGTAAATGGATAGAGCATAACGAAATGGCTTCTTTAGGCCACCACGTTAACGGCTAAGTCCATCTAATAAAAAAAGCGGCCTTGGGCCGCTTTTTTTATGGCTGCTAAGCCTAGGTTAGTTAGCCCAGTCTATTAGGGGCTAGGCTTTTTTACTTACTTTTTATCGACGGCTTTCTTGGCTACCGGTTTCTTAGCCGGTGCTTTTTTCGCCGCCGCTTTGCTGCTTACTTTTTTCTCGACTACTTTCTTGGTGGCTGGTTTCTTAGCAACTGATTTCTTAGCAGCTGGTTTTTTGGCCGCCGGTTTCTTAACAACTGATTTCTTGGCCGGTTCGCCTTTGGCCGCTTTGGCTTTAAGTAACTCCAAGGCCTCATCCATGGTTAGTGACTCTGGCTCTATGCTTTTCGGTAGGGTGGCGCGTAGCTTGCCGTGTTGAACGTATGGCCCGTAACGACCAGCAAAGATCTCGATTTGACCGTCTTCGCTAGGGTGGTTGCCCAGTGTGCATAGGGGTGCAGGGCCGGTGTGCGCGGCGGCTAACAATGCCACAGCAGCGGCTAAATCAATGGTGAAGACACTGTCGGTTTTTGGGATGGATTTAAATTTGGCATCGTGATTGATGTAAGGGCCAAATCGACCAATGTTAGCCACTACCTTTTTATGGGTGTCTGGGTGCAGACCTAAATCCCTAGGCAAGGACAGCACCATGCTGGCCGTTTCTACTGACATGTCGGCCAAGGGTATTTCCTTAGGTACGCTGACGCGCTTGGGTTTTTTCTTATCCCCTTCTACGGCCAGACCCAATTGTAAATACGGGCCATAGGGGCCGTTCATGAGCAACATTTCTTTACCGCTGGCCGCGTCCAGGCCTATTAGAACAGGCTCGCTAGCGCCTTGAGCGGCGCCATTTAAGCTGCGCTTGTAGTCGCATTTTGGTTCGTCGTTATAACCGGTACAGCCGATAAAGGTGCCGTAACGGCTCAGTTGTTTTTGCAAAGGCTTGCCGCATTTAGGGCAGGCTTCGTCTATGAGTTCGTTGCCGGGTCTGTCGACATTGGCTTTACTGAGTAATTGCTGGTTAAATCCTTGCCAAAATTCATCCATCAGTGGAATCCACTCGCGTTGACCATCGGCTACGCTGTCTAAGGCGTTTTCTAAGTTGGCGGTGAAGTCGTAATCAACGTATTTAGTGAAATGCTCGGTTAAGAATTTATTCACTACGCGGCCTACGTCGGTAGGAGTGAAGCGTTTTTTATCCAGCAGGACGTATTCTCGGTCTTGCAAGGTGCTGATAATACTGGCGTAGGTGGACGGACGGCCTATGCCGTATTCTTCTAATAGTTTCACTAAACTGGCTTCGCCAAATCGCGGCGGCGGTTCGGTAAAATGTTGCTCACCGTATATTTTTTCTACTGTCAGCACTTCACCGGTTTCTAGGTGCGGTAATTTGCTCTCGCCTTCTTCTTCCTCGTCGTCGGTGCCTTCCATGTAAACCGCAATAAAGCCTGGGAATACCAAGGTTTGACCGGATGCTCGAAATAGATTGGCGTCACTGCCTACGCTTAAGTCCACGCTCACCGCATCAAATTTAGCCGCTGCCATTTGGCAGGCCAGCGCGCGTTTCCATATCATTTCGTACAGCTTGAACTGTTCGTCTGTTAAGTATTGCCTAAGTTTAGCTGGGGTGCGATTGATGTCGGTTGGGCGTATGGCTTCGTGGGCTTCTTGTGCACTTTTTGATTTTGTTTTGTAGACCACCGCTGTTTTAGGTAAGTAGTCTGGATCGAAGTGTTTTTTTACGTAATCGCGAATCTGCATAATGGCTTCAGTCGCCATATTAAATGAGTCGGTACGCATGTAGGTAATCAAGCCGACAGTGCCGCTGCCAACATCCACGCCTTCATAAAGTTGCTGCGCGATACGCATGGCACGCGTGGTGGTAAAGCTTAGTTTGCGCACGGCTTCTTGTTGCAAGGTCGAGGTGGTGAATGGCGCTGCCGGGCTGCGGCTGCGTTGCTTCTTTTCCACCCGAGAAACCGTCGTTTTGCCTGCGCTGGCTAGCAACAGTTTGCCAACCACGTCGCCTTGTTGGTCGTGGTTGATTAAGGAAAACTGTTCTATTTTTTGATTGTTTAACTGCACTAATTTGGCCGTGAAGCCATGGCTGTGTTTTAGTGCATCTAAATGAACGGACCAATATTCTTGCGATTTAAAGGCTTCAATTTCCAGTTCACGCTCGACGATTAAACGCAGGGCGGGGCTTTGCACGCGGCCAGCAGAGAGGCCGCGCCGAATTTTCTTCCAAAGTAGCGGTGATAAATTAAAGCCGACCAAGTAATCCAATGCCCGCCGTGCTTGTTGCGCATTGACCATGTCCATGGATATGTCGCGCGGTTCGGCAATGGCGTGTTCCACGGCATTTTTGGTGATTTCATGAAACACCACCCGTTTCATGATTTTGTTTTTCAGTAAATTTTTAGCCCGCAAAATTTCTGCTATGTGCCATGAAATGGCTTCGCCTTCTCGGTCCGGATCGGTTGCGAGGTAGATGCTGTCAGCATTTTTAACCGCTTTGGCTATGGCATCCACGTGCTTGCTGTTGCGCTCTATGATGTCGTACTTCATGGCGAAATTATTGTTGGTGTCGACCGCGCCATTTTTTGGAATAAGATCGCGGACGTGGCCATAAGAGGCCAGCACCTCAAAGTCGCCGCCCAGGTATTTTTTCAGGGTTTTGGCTTTAGAAGGGGATTCAACTATTAACAGTTTGGACATGAATGCCTAGGGAAGGGGCTATGTTTAAGGGATTAGCGTGATGATAACAAGGTAAATGCTGATAAGCCAATAATTTATTTACGTACAAACTCGATGCGCGTGTCATTGCTGATGGCGATATTTAGCGCATTGTCTGCCTGGGCGATGTCACCAAACAAGGGATCTTCATCATCAACTTTAGCTTGGCTTAAGTTTTTAAAGTCGTATAAATTGAAGTCGGCCAAATGGGATGGCTCAACATTGCCTATGGCGCGGAAGATGTTATTGATTCTTCCTGGCTGCTCGCGCTCCCAGGATTGCAGCATGTCTTTCACTTTTTGCCGCTGTAAATTTTCTTGGCTGCCACATAAATCACATGGGATGATAGGAAACGCCATTTGCCGCGCGTAGCTGGCTATGTCTTTTTCACTGCAATAGGCTAAGGGGCGTATCACTATGTTTTGTTTGTCGTTGGTTGCGAGTTTAGGTGGCATGGCTTTCATTTTCGCGCCAAAAAACAGATTAAGGAATAAGGTTTCCACGATGTCATCACGGTGATGCCCCAGCGCTATCTTATTGGCCCCCAATTCTTTGGCGGTGGTATAAATGACGCCCCTACGCAGTCGTGAACACAAAGAGCAGGTGGTTTTACCTTCAGGAATTTTCTCTTTGACGATAGAGTAAGTATCGGCGTTGACGATGCGGTAATCTACCCCCAATTTTTCAAAGTAAGCCGGCAAAATGTCGGCCGGGAAACCTGGCTGCTTCTGATCCAAATTCATGGCGATGAGTTTGAAGTCTATGGGGGCGCGTTCTTGTAAGGCCAGCAATATCATCAACATGGCATGCGAGTCTTTGCCGCCACTCATGCACACCAGCACCGTGTCGCCATCTTCTATCATGTTGTAATCGCCTATGGCTTTGCCGGTCGCACTGATTAAGCCGTTTCTCAGCTTAATGAAATTGTTGGAGTACTCGGCAGGTAAATGTTTGATCATGATTTTAGGCTAGGGCTTGAGAGTTAACTGCACGGCAGTCAAAGATTTAAAGAGCGTCCACCGTCAACGGCCAGCACGTGACCGGTAATAAATGGGGCGTCGGCAATGAGGAATTTAACGGCTTTCGCCACGTCGTCGGCTACGCCTACGCGTTTAAGTAAGGTTTGGTTAATTACCCGCTGCCGGTAGACTTCATCAAATTGCGGGTTGTTTTCCGGCCATTGTACCGGTCCGGGGGCTACTGCATTCACACGCACTTCTGGGCTTAATTCATGGGCCAAGGACTTGGTCAGGGTGACCAAGCCGGCCTTAGCAACGCTGTAGACGATGTAGCCTTTTTTGGGGCGCTCCACGTGCATGTCGGTTATGTTGACTATGCACCCGTGGTTTTTGCGCAATTCAACCGCGGCCGCTTGCGATAAAAACAAAGGCGCTTTTAAATTGCTGCCCATTAGGTCTAGCCATTTTGCTTCATCAATGTCGCCAATTTCGCTGGCGTAATAGGTGGAAGCGTTATTAATAAGTGCGTCTAAGCGGCCAAAATGTTGGACAGTTTCGCTAATCAAATTAGCTAAGCTGGGAATGTTTAGTAAATCGCCTTGAATAATCGCCACCGAGTTGGGGCGTTGCAAATTTAGCTCAGCTTGCAAAGCCCGCGCCTCATTAAGTGAGCTTTTGTAATGGATCATCAAGTTTGCGCCCGAGGCGTGCAGCAGGCGAGAGATCGCAGCGCCTACACGCTTAGCGCCGCCGGTAATCAGTATCACTTTATTTGTAATGTCAGTTTCCACGCTTTAATCCCATCTTGATGGTTAGCTATTATAATCGAAGTCTATGACTACTTTACCCGGGCCGACGGCCCATGCACAAAATCACAGCGAGCAACTAGGCTTGCTCATACGCGAGCACATAGCACAAGCAGGCGGTTGCCTAGACTTTTCTACCTTCATGCAGCTGGCACTTTATGCGCCTGGCCTAGGGTATTACACTGCCGGCCGGCAAAAGTTCAGCCAATTAAAAAAAGACGGTGGTGATTTTGTCACTGCGCCAGAAATGACCAGCTTGTTTGGCCGTACCCTTGCCCAACAAATTGCCCAAATTTTTCAAGAAATGCCTGGCGATGTATTGGAATTGGGTGCCGGCACGGGTAAGTTGGCGGCCGATCTGTTGTTAGCCTTGGCCGACTCGCAATGCTTGCCAGCGCAGTACTTCATACTCGAAGTAAGTGACCACTTACGTCAAGTGCAGTTGGAAACATTGCAAGCCAAGTTGCCTTTGGCTTTATTGCAGCGCGTGCAATGGTTGAGCGCCTTGCCCACGGATTTTAACGGGGTGATGTTGGCTAACGAGGTGTTGGATGCCATTCCAGTGCATTTGGTGCTTGCGACCGAGCAGGGCTTGCGTGAGCGTGGTGTGGCTTGGCAGGATGGCTTTGTTTGGCAGGATAAATCGATTACCTCGGCGCATTTGCTAAGCATAGCGACACAACAAAATTTAGCCAGTGGCTACCTGACGGAATTTTGCCCGGCGGCCAGCGCATTGATTGCTAGTCTTGCGCTGAGCTTGCAGCGTGGCGCGATTATCTTGATTGATTATGGCTTCTCGGCGCGTGAGTATTACCACCCGCAACGCAATCAAGGCACCTTGATGTGCCATTATCAACACCATGCACATAGCAATCCTCTAGTGCATGTGGGTTTGCAAGACATCACCGCCCATGTGGATTTCACCAGCATAGCCTATGCCGGCGTTAACCATGGCTTAAGCCTGGCTGGCTTTTGCAGCCAAGCCCAATTTTTAATGAATGCCGGCATACTGCAACTCATGGAGCAGGTGACGCCTGACGATGTGGCTCGCTATGCACCGCTGGCAGCGGCAGCGCAAACCTTGTTGTCGCCTGCTGAAATGGGCGATTTGTTTAAAGTCATGGCGTTTACTAAAAACCTGAGCGAATCCCTAATCGGCTTTAGCCGCGGCGATAAATCGCATACTTTATAAGGCCAAAGCTAGCCTAATTGGTATAATGCCAGCCATGACTAAAAACCCTATCCCTGCCCCTAAAGCCGACACAGACGGTGATTTAAAAAAACGACCCATACGCAGCTTTGTTCTTCGGCAAGGTCGCGTGACCAAAGGTCAAGCCCATGCGCTGGCGGTTGGTCGACCTAAGTTTGCCATAGACTACGCGCCCGCCACTATCGATTTAACTGAAAAATTCAATCGAGCTGAGAGTAAAAAAATACTCGAGATAGGCTTCGGTATGGGTGAAACCACGGCAAAAATTGCCCAAACTTTACCCGATTGTGATTTCTTGGCTGTTGAGGTGCACACGCCAGGTGTTGGCGCGCTGCTTAAGTTAATTGAAGAGTTGGCGCTTACTAACATACGAATTATTCAGCACGATGTGGTGGAAGTTTTACAAAGCATGCTGGCCGATGAAAGTTTGGATGGCATACATATTTTCTTCCCCGACCCTTGGCATAAAAAGCGTCATCACAAGCGTCGTTTAATCCAAGCGGGATTTGTCAAATTGCTGTGCAGTAAATTGCGTCCTACGGGATATTTGCACGTGGCTACCGATTGGGAAGAATACGCTGTATGGGTAATGGACGTCTTAAAAGCGGAACCGCAGTTGCAAAACAGGGCAGACGCGTACGCTGAAAAACCCAGCTATCGACCGCTCACAAAATTTGAAAACCGTGGCATCAAGCTGGGCCATGGAGTATGGGACATGGTGTTTACTAAGAAATAAAGTTAGCGTTTATCGGATTTGTCGCCCACGTCCAAGTCAAAGGTTTTGCGAACTAACTCTTCTGGTTCTTCGCCAAACAGCCAGGCGCCAATGACTTTTTCTGCTTCTTCAACGCCTTGTTTTTTGAGGCTGGAAAAAAGTTGTATGGTGCATACGCTGTGGTAATGGTTGCCCCATGTCTCAATCAATTCCTTGCGCACACGGTTTAGCGTCAGGCTGGCTTCGCCCCTGGATAATTTATCTGACTTGGTCAGTAAAACATGCACCGGTTTTCCGCTAGGGCAAAACCAATCTAACATTTGACGGTCCAGCGGGGTCAGTGGGTGACGGCTGTCCATGACCAATACTAGGCCGCCTAAGCTGGAGCGCTCGCTTAAATAGCGTGCCAGTACGTTTTGCCAATGTGCGCGCATGGCTTCGGGGACTTTCGCATAACCGTAACCCGGCAAATCAACTAAATGCCTGTCGTTGCCTAGGGTGAAAAAGTTAATCAGCTGGGTGCGGCCTGGTTGTTTGCTGACGAAAGCCAATCGATTGTGGTTGGCTAGGGTGTTCAGTGCGCTGGATTTACCCGCATTCGATCGGCCAGCAAAGGCTACTTCTATGCCGCTGGCAATGGGTAAATCGCGTAAGTGGTGTGCTGAAATATAAAAAGCAGCATTTTGAAACAAAGGCATGGTAGTCCGATTCTAGTTTGCTTAATCACCGTGGATTAAGCACTGTATATTACTGTGAGCAAAAAACTTAAGTTAACAACAGCGAAAAATGCTATCACGAATAGGGGTTTTTCGCTAAAATACCACGCTAATTGATTGAATAATTAAGATTAGTGATTTGGTACTGGGGCGGTTCGCTTCGGTTTATTTGATAATTGGGAGTGGAAATGCAATTTTGTCGTGCAATGACCTTAAACGCTGTAAGAATGGCAGCTATCTATTTTATGTTGGGTCTTACCCACGGTGCCAGCGCTGCTGAAAAAGTGGCTGTGGCTGCGCCAGTTGAAAAAAATGCAGTGGCACAAATAACCAGTACCGTTTGTGCAGCCTGCCATGGGGCAGATGGTAATAGTGTGATTAGCCTGAATCCAAAATTGGCTGGCCAACACCCGGAATACCTCGTCAAACAATTGACGGAATTTAAATCGGGTAAGCGCGCCAACGCAGTGATGTCCGGCATGGCCGCCATGTTAAGCGATGAGGACATGAAAGGCGTGGCTAATTATTTTTCCGGTCAAAATATAGTCTTGGGTAAAGCCCAATCCAATGGCGTGGGTTCCTTGGGTGAAAAAATCTACCGTGGTGGCATTGCGGCTAATAATGTGCCGGCTTGCGCAGGTTGCCATGGTGCCAATGGCGCTGGCATACCCAAACAATTTCCTCGTTTGTCCGGTCAGCATGCCGATTACACATTGGCACAGTTACGCACCTTCCGCACCGGCGAACGTGCCAATGCGCCTATGATGATGGCCATCGCAACTAAGATGACGGATGCAGAAATGGCCGCAGTGGCGGATTACATTCAAGGCTTACGTTAAGCCACAGGCAATTGCAGTAAAAAAGGCAGCGTAAGCTGCCTTTTTTTATGCCTATTGGTTTGCTGCCTAGTCCGGTTGGTGCGGAATAAAAGCGCTGGACTAAGTATTATTAAGGTATCATCTTTGTCCGCCTACTGTATTTTTCTTAAGTACGGTTTTTATGCATTTTTAGCTGGTTTGGCCTTAGATAAATTTCCACAGTAAGCGCTGGTAGTTTTGATGTTCATCGTTAGATCACAAATTATTTTGGAGAACGACATGAAAAAACAACAGTTGGGTTTTACCTTGATTGAGTTGGCTATTGTTTTAGTGATTATAGGCTTGCTGCTTGGCGGAGTATTGAAGGGTCAAGAGTTGATTAACAGCGCTAAGGTGAAAAGTATGGCCACCGATTTTAAAAATATACAAGTCTATCTTTACGGTTATC
Organism: uncultured Methylotenera sp.; assembly: GCA_964400215.1. Classification (GTDB taxonomy): domain Bacteria; phylum Pseudomonadota; class Gammaproteobacteria; order Burkholderiales; family Methylophilaceae; genus Methylotenera. Next base: position 177,827 of record CAYNSY010000002.1, read on the forward strand.
AAGATAAGTTTAAAGCATTGCCTGGCGATGATAAGGCTGCCAGCAGCCATCTGGCTGGTGCAATCAATGCCACCACCGGTGGGACGCCTGGCGATGCAGTCATTGAAGGGCTGTATGGTTCAACTACGGCCACCGAGGAATCGGCCTTGTTTTGGCAACACGTGCGTTTAGCTGGTTTAGCCGCCGGTCCCACCGATGTGGCGACGGAAAATTACTACCCAGTAAATGCGGATGGTGGCAGGATAGGCATACAAAGCATAACTACTTTAGTTGCGGTCACTGGCTTATCGGGCGCTTATGCCATTTGTTCGGAAGGCGTGTTAGGAAAGTACGCCAAACAGTTGGATAGTACCATGGACGACGGTGTGGGCGATACTGGTTCCATGCGCATCGTGGTCAAAGCTACGCCTAGCACTGGCGTGGCAGCGCCGGATGACGCCAGTCCGTACGTGGTGTGTTTGGCTTTTTAAAAAATAAGGGTTAAGGCATAAAAAGCCCAGTTCAGTTGGGCTTTTTTATGCTTGCTAATAGGGCTAGCCAAAATGAAACGGCTTGCTTAGATGCTAAATTGTTTTAGAATAGGGGCTTAATAAAAAGCCCACAAAATCACCGCGTAATTCATGACCTCTAACATAGTAGAAATTGACAACCTTTCCTTTGGGTATAAAGGCCGCTTGCTGCATAAAGGTATCAACATGGCCTTTCCGCGTGGCAAGGTGATAGCCATTATGGGCGGCAGTGGCAGTGGCAAAACCACATTATTGCGCTTGATAGGTGGGCAAATTAAGCCCAATCAAGGCGAAGTACGGGTTGACGGTGAGGTGGTGCATAAGCAAGACCGAGAGGGCATATACAGATTACGGCGAAAAATGGGCATGCTGTTTCAGCACGGCGCCTTGTTCACGGATTTGTCGGTGTTTGATAATGTGGCCTTCCCCATGCGCGAGTTGACTGATTTGTCAGAAGCCATGATTAGGGATTTGGTGTTGATGAAATTGAATGCCGTGGGCTTGCGTGGCGCCCACCAATTTATGCCGGCTGAATTATCCGGCGGCATGGCAAGGCGGGTTGCTTTAGCCCGCGCCATCGCCCTAGACCCTGCCATCATCATGTACGACGAGCCGTTTGCTGGTCTAGACCCGATTTCCATGGGCGTGATATGCGCGCTTATCCGCAGCCTCAATGACGCCTTGGGCGCCACCTCGATTATCGTGTCGCACGATGTGAAAGAGACCTTTCTGATTGCGGATTACGTGTATTTTGTGGCTAACGGCGAAGTCGCTGCAGAAGGTACGCCCAGCGATTTAATGCAATCCACGCTGCCTTTTGTGCATCAATTTGTACACGGTGATAAGGATGGCCCGGTGCCATTTCATTACCCGGCAGCCGATTATCAATCTGAACTAATGCATCCGACCAAGGCCTGAGGGGTTAATCCAGCACCATGATGAAATCGACCTTAATGCAGAGCATCATTCGCCACTTGCGCGGTATGGGCCATCGTATGATAGAGCGCACCTGGCGTTTGGGGGCAGGTGCTAGATTGTTTTTTTTAGCCATAGTCTATTCGGGCGAGAGTTTTAAACGCTTTCATTTAACCCTGCGTGAAATTTATTTCACGGGTGTTATGTCCTTGCTGATTATTATCGTCTCGGCTTTTTTTGTCGGCATGGTGTTGGCCTTGCAAGGCTATAATACCTTGCAAAAATACGGGTCATCTGAAGCCATAGGCGTGTTGGTGGCCTTGGCCTTGGTGCGGGAATTGGGGCCGGTAGTCACGGCCTTGCTGTTTGCCGGACGAGCAGGCACAGCCATCACCGCGGAAATAGGCTTAATGAAGACCACGGAGCAACTGTCTGCCATGGAGATGATGGCGGTGAATCCAATCGCGCGCGTGGTTGCGCCACGCTTTTGGGCTGGGGTAATCTCCATGCCCATACTCGCGTCTATTTTTTCTATGGTTGGTATACTTGGCGGCTATTTAGTTGCAGTGCCATTGATAGGGGTGGATGACGGGGCATTTTGGTCGCAAATGCAAGCTAACGTTGATTTTAGCGCCGACATTGTGAATGGCGTGATTAAAAGTCTGGTGTTTGGGGTGGTTTGCACCATGATCGCCTTGTTTGAAGGCTTTGATGCGCCTCCCACTGCCGAAGGGGTGAGCCGTGCCACCACCCGTACAGTGGTGATATCGTCTTTAACGGTATTGGGCCTGGATTTTATTTTAACGTCTTTCATGCTGGTCGTATAAGGCCGGTGTCAGTGATTTGAGGGGGTATATAAGTGGATAGAACAACGCTGGATTTATGGGTAGGTATTTTTGTGGCGATTGGTGTGGCCGCCCTATTTGGCTTGGCAATGAAAGTAGGCAATTTAACGTCCAGTAAAATTGGCCCAACTTATGCTGTCACTGCCGCGTTTGATAATGTAGGCAGCTTGAAACCGAATGCACCGGTAAAGAGTGCCGGTGTGGTGGTCGGTCGGGTGGATACTATCGTTTTTAATAGCGCTGATTACGAAGCCATCGTGACGCTAAATATCGACAAGCGTTATGACTTTCCGATTGACACTTTCGCTAATATATACACTGCCGGTTTGTTGGGCGAGCAGTACATCGGCCTAGAAGCCGGTGGCGATGAAGTGGTGTTGAAAAATGGTGATAAAATCGACAAAACGCAAGATGCCATCGTCTTAGAGAAGATGATCAGTCAATTTTTATTTAACAAGGCCTCTGAAACCGAAGCAAAAGCAGACGTGAAAGCGGCGGCGCCTGCCGGCGTCGAACTGGATATATTGAAATAAGGATAGAAATGAAAGCGATAGTAAAATTTTTATTGCTGGCAGGTTTAGGCTTTGCTCTGTTTGCCAGCAGCGCCATGGCAAACATAGAAATTGCGCCGGATGTGTTGGTGAAACAAACCGCTGACGATGTCTTGGCCATAGTGAAAAATGATAAAGAAATTCAAGCGGGTAACCAACAAAGGCTGTTTGCCGTGGTGGAAGAAAAGATCTTACCCAATTTCGATTTTGATCGTGTTTGTCGCATGGTCTTAGGCAAAAATTGGAAGTCTGCCACACCCGAACAACAAGCTTTGTTTCAAAAAGAATTCCGCAGTTTGTTGTTGCGCACTTATGCCACGGCATTGGGTAAATACCGTGATCAGGTGATTGAATACCGTCCTATGCAAACCGATTCCAGCGAAAAAAATGTCACGGTAAAAACACAAATCATTCAAAAAGGCGGTCAGCCGATTGCGGTTGATTACAGTTTGGTAAAAGGTCCGACTGGTTGGAAAGTGTATGACATCATTATCGAAAGCGTTAGCTTGGTGACCAATTACCGCAGTCAATTTAGCAGCGAAATTCGACAAAATGGCTTGGATAGTTTGAATAAAAAATTAGCCGATAAAAATGCCGCGGCTGAGGTAAAGCATTAAGCTCTATCATGGCGATTAAAGCTCCCAGTCAAATTGAGCAGCATGGAAAAACCTGGCGGATAGCCGGTGATGTGCTGATGGATAATGCCAATTTAATCCTGCAAGAAAGTCAGGCTCTAGCCATGGGCGATGAATTTTTAGTGGATTTTTCTGGCGTGAGTAAAGTCGATACAGCCGCACTCAGTCTGATGATGGAATGGCAACGTCGCGCTTTGGCTGCTTCCTCTCGTGTTAGCTTTGCTAACTTGCCACTGAATTTAAGTCGCTTGGTTTCTGTGTATGGCTTGACCGACTTTATGCCTGTCAGCTCCGCTTAAGTGGCGCGCAGGTTTATTTTTCTTAGCAAAGACTGTTCACAAGGGCTTGTTTAGACGCAAGTCCTTGTTCATTTAAGGCCACACTAGCCAGCGTACTATGACCACTGCCATTCGTATCAATCGTATCCATAAACACTTCGGCACTTTGCATGCCCTAAAAGGCATCGATTTAAGCATAGAGCAAGGTGAGTTTTTTGCATTACTAGGCCCCAATGGGGCCGGTAAATCCACCTTGATTAGCATATTGGCTGGTTTAATTAAGCCTAGCTCAGGTGATATTTCGGTGTTGGGTTTTGATGTGAATACGCAGTATAAGCAGGCCAGGCAATTACTAGGCATCGTCCCGCAAGAGCTGGTGTTTGATCCCTTTTTTAATGTGCGTGAGATGTTGCGTTTTCAAGCCGGTTACTTTGGACGTGGGCCGGAAAACGATGCTTGGGTAGATGAGATTTTGGAAGGTTTGGGTTTGGCTGATAAGGCCAATACCAATATGCGTAAGCTTTCGGGTGGCATGAAGCGACGCGCGCTGATAGCGCAAGCGCTTGCGCACAAGCCGCCGGTTATTGTCTTGGATGAGCCAACGGCTGGCGTGGATGTTGAGTTGCGCCAAATGATGTGGGCGTTTATTAAAAAGCTCAATCGTGATGGCCATACCATTATTCTGACCACCCATTACTTGGAAGAGGCGGAAACTTTGTGCAATCGAATTGGCATGATGAAACAAGGTGAAATTGTGGCCTTGGATAGCACGGCCAATTTACTTAATAAATTCGCTGGCAAAAAACTAAGCTTAAGTTTGGGTGAAGTCAGCTTGCCTGGTGCGATTCGGCCTTTGTTGCGCAGTCAGGAAAAAGGCATGCACACCTTTGCTTTAACTGATATGGCGCAAATTGAGTTGGTGTTAGCCAGTCTGCGCAGTGCCAACATTCGAGTCATGGATATGCAATTGCATGAAGCCGATCTAGAAGACGTTTTTTTGTCATTGGTAGGTAAATAATGATGCCGCTATTTAACAAACAGCTTAGCTTGATGATGGCGGCTCTGACGGTCAGCCCTAAGTACCGTGGGCCATGGACTTTGTTGAAAAAAGAGATGCTACGATTTTGGCGGGTCGGCTTTCAAACGGTGGCAGCGCCAGTGATTACCGCTTTGCTTTATTTATTAATTTTTTCACACGTGCTCGAGGGCCGGGTGCAGGTTTATCAGGATGTGCCATACACGGTTTTTTTGATCCCCGGTCTGATTATGATGTCGGTTTTACAAAACGCCTTTGCGAACAGCTCATCGAGTTTGATTCAGTCGAAAGTCATGGGTAACTTAATTTTTGTTTTATTAACCCCACTGACCCATATGCAGTTTTTTTTCGCTTTTTTATGCGCGGCCATTATTCGCGGGCTGGTCGTTGGCTTGTGCATTTATTTGGTGGCCATGTGGTTTGTCGATCTGCCCATTAGCCACCCTTGGATGATCTTGGCTTTTTCCTTATTAGGCAGTGCCTTGCTGGGGACGTTTGGCATTATTGCTGGCATCTGGGCCGATCGATTTGATCAGATGGCGGTGTTCCAAAACTTTATCATCATGCCTTTGTCTTTCTTGTCCGGGGTGTTTTATTCCATACATTCCTTGCCGCCATTTTGGCAGACCGTATCCCATCTCAATCCATTTTTCTACATGATAGACGGTTTTAGGTACGGTTTTTTTGGTCAAGCAGACATTTCACCTTGGATCAGTTTGTGCATAGTGAGCGTCGCCTTCTTACTGTTGGCATGGAGCACGCTAAAAATGCTAAAATCCGGTTATAAATTAAGAGCCTAAACCGCTAGGCTAAATTACAAAGGCGATATTTAGGTGTTAAGCGCACAACAATTACAGTCCTACATTACCCAGCATTTGGCATGTGAATACATCAAGGTCTCAGGTGACGATGGCACGCATTTTGACGCAGTGCTGGTCAGTTCAGCCTTTGTAGGCAAAAATAGGGTGCAGCAACATCAATTGGTGTATGGCGCGTTAGGCGACAGAATGCGTGCAGAAATTCACGCCTTGTCTATGCAAACCTACACCCCAGAACAATGGGCACAACAGCCTTAGAGACGAAGTATATTTAAACTAACACAGCAGTCATGGAGAAGCATATGGATGCGCAAGCGCAAATTAAACAAACGGTAAGCACTAATTCGGTAGTGCTGTACATGAAGGGCAGCCCTAAATTTCCGCAGTGTGGTTTTTCTAATTTGGCCACGCAGATTTTAGATGCTTGCCAAGCAAAATACTTGGCGGTTGATGTGTTGGCAGATCAAGCCATACGTGAAGGTATTAAAGTGTATGCAAACTGGCCCACCATTCCACAGTTGTATATCAATGGTGAATTTGTAGGCGGTTCAGATATCATGCGCGCTATGTATGAAAACGGAGAGCTTCAAACGATGTTAGAAGCGGCAAAGTAATTGGATAAATTAATTATACAAGGCGGCAACCGCCTCAACGGTGTGGTCACCGTATCTGGGGCAAAGAATGCAGCTTTGCCAATATTGTGCGCCGCCTTGTTAGCGGAAACGCCTTTGCATTTGACTGGGGTGGCGGCATTAAAAGACATCGATACCACCATTAAATTGCTAGACACCATGGGCGTGAAAATTGCTCGTAATGGCAGTGAGCTAAGTCTGGATGCGAGTGATGTGGCGTCTTTCGAAGCCACCTATGAAATGGTGAAAACCATGCGCGCCTCAATCTTGGTATTGGGTCCGTTGTTGGCGCGTTTCGGTACTGCTCGCGTGTCCTTGCCGGGCGGTTGTGCCATTGGTTCTCGGCCGGTCGATCTACACATTAAAGGCTTGCAAGCGATGGGTGCGGCCATACACATTACCCATGGCTACATACAAGCCAGTACCTTGCATTTGCCCAATCGACGCTTGCAAGGCGCACGGTATTACATGGATATCGTGACCGTCACCGGTACAGAGAATTTGATGATGGCGGCAGCCTTGGCGCAGGGCACGACGGTGTTGGAAAATGCAGCAAAAGAACCGGAAGTCATTGATTTGGCCGAAATGCTGATTAAGATGGGCGCAAAAATCACCGGCGTGGGTACTGACGTCATTACCGTGGTTGGCGTAGAGAAGCTAAATGGCACGCAGCATAATGTGGTGTGTGACCGTATCGAAGCGGGGACTTACATGGTGGCAGCAGCGATGGCCGGTGGCGAAGTGAAGCTGCTTAATGCCAGGGCAGACTTGCTTGATGCGGTGATAGAAAAATTACGTGAAGCCGGCGCTACCGTGACCAGCGACAAAGACAGCATTACCGTTAAAAGCGATGGCAAACTTAAGGCGGTAAACATACGCACGGCGCCGCATCCGGCTTTCCCTACTGATATGCAAGCGCAATTTATGGCACTCAATACAGTGGCCAGTGGCGTGGCTAAAGTCACCGAAACCATCTTTGAAAACCGTTTCATGCATGTGCAAGAAATGCAACGTATGGGGGCGGACATCAGCATAGATGGCAATACCGCTTTAGTGAAAGGCGTGCCAGTGCTAGATGGCGCCACGGTCATGGCCACCGATTTGCGTGCATCGGCCAGCTTAGTCTTAGCCGGTTTGGTGGCGCGTGGTGAAACGGTGATAGAGCGCATCTATCACCTAGACCGCGGCTATGAAAACCTAGAAGCAAAATTAAATGCATTGGGTGCCAATGTGAAACGGGTTTAAGCATGATAACCATAGCGCTTTCTAAAGGTCGAATCTTCGAGGAAACCACGCCATTGTTGGCAGCGGCCGGCATACATGCCTTGGAAGATCCTGAGGCTTCACGCAAGCTGATTTTGCCTACCAACCGCGATGACGTGCGTTTGATTATTGTTCGTGCGTCGGATGTGCCCACCTATGTGCAATACGGCGCGGCCGATTTGGGTATAGCCGGCAAGGATGTCTTAGATGAACACGGTGGCGAAGGTTTGTATCAGCCCATAGACCTGCAAATTGCCAAATGCAAAATGATGGTGGCCGTGCGTGAAGACTTTGATTATTTCGCATCAATACGCAGTGGTGCGCGCCTTAAAGTCGTGACTAAGTATGTAAAAACGGCACGCGAACATTTTGCTGCTAAAGGCATGCACGTCGATTTGATTAAGTTGTACGGCTCCATGGAGCTGGGTCCTTTGGTCGGCCTGGCGGATGTGATTGTGGATTTGGTGAGTACCGGCGGCACGCTGCGGGCTAATAAGCTAAAAGCAGTGGAAGAAGTCGGCGACATTAGTTCGCGTTTGGTGGTGAATCAAGCCTCACTTAAATTGAATCGCGATAAAATTCAACCGATTATGGATGCTTTTTTAAGCGCCATTTCTGCCAAGTAAACGATTTTTAATTAAGCAATAGACAAGATTAGGTTCGATTTATGAGTATAAATATTAGACGTTTTTCCACCAGTGATAGCGATTTTGACGCTAAATTACAGGCTTTATTGGCTTTTGAAACAGCGCAAGACGACAGTGTGGATGAAGTGGTGGCGGGCATACTTAAAGACGTTAAAAAACGCGGTGACGCCGCCGTCTTGGAATACACACAGCGTTTTGATAAGACCAGTGCCCAGCATCTGGGCGAGCTTGAAATTAGTAAACAAGCCTTGGATGAAGCCTTGCGTGCTTTACCCGCTGACCAGCGTGCCGCCTTACAAGTAGCGGCTGATCGGGTGCGTGCTTACCACGAGAAACAATTAATGAGTTCGTGGAGTTACACAGAGCAAGACGGGACTTTGCTCGGTCAGCAGGTGACCTCCTTAGACCGAGTGGGCTTGTATGTGCCTGGTGGCAAAGCCGCCTACCCCTCATCGGTGTTGATGAATGCGATACCTGCCAAAGTGGCCGGTGTTAAAGAGTTAATCATGGTGGTGCCAACGCCTAACGGTGAGCGCAATCAATTGGTATTAGCCGCCGCTGCCATCTCTGGGGTCGATAGGGTGTTTTGCATAGGCGGCGCTCAAGCCGTAGGCGCCTTGGCCTATGGCACGCAAACCGTCCCGCAAGTGGATAAAGTCGTGGGCCCAGGTAACGCTTACGTGGCCGCCGCCAAGCGACGCGTGTTTGGCGTGGTCGGGATAGACATGGTGGCCGGCCCTTCGGAAATTTTAGTGATATGCGACGGCAAGACCAATCCGGATTGGGTGGCCATGGATTTGTTTAGCCAGGCTGAGCACGATGAATTGGCGCAAGCCATACTACTAAGTCCAGACGCTGACTTTTTGAATAAGGTGCAGGCCAGCATAGATAAGCTGTTGGCTGAAATGCCACGTAAAGACATCATCAAAACTGCCTTGACCGATAGGGGCGCATTAATACACGTGCGCGATTTGGCGCAGGCTGCTGAGATTTGTAATTACATTGCGCCTGAGCATTTGGAATTGTCCATGGATGATCCATTGAACTTTAGTTTAAGCATTAAGCATGCTGGCGCCATATTCATGGGGCGTAACACTTGTGAAGCCTTAGGTGATTATTGCGCAGGCCCCAATCACGTGCTACCTACCTCGCGCACGGCGCGGTTTTCTTCGCCCTTAGGTGTGTATGATTTCCAGAAGCGTTCCAGCTTGATTATGGTGTCTGAGGCCGGCGCACAAACCTTGGGTAAAGTGGCTGCCACCTTAGCCTATGGTGAAGGTTTGCAAGCGCACGCCAGATCCGCTGAATTTAGATTAAAAGCTAACTAAATGAGTAAATTTTGGAGCGATGTGGTGCATAAGCTTACGCCTTATGTGCCTGGGGAACAGCCCAAACTGGATAATTTGGTTAAGCTGAATACCAATGAAAATCCCTATGGGCCTAGTCCCAAGGTGTTGGAAGCATTAAAGCTAGAGGCTGCCGATTCCTTGCGTTTGTATCCGGATCCCAATTCAGAGGAGCTGAAAGCGGCGATTGCCAGCGCCCACCAATTGCACAGCGAAAACGTCTTTGTTGGCAATGGCTCGGATGAAGTGTTGGCGCACGTGTTTCAAGCGCTTTTAAAGCACAGCAGGCCCTTGTTGTTCCCAGACATCACCTACAGCTTTTACCCGGTCTATTGCAAGTTGTATGACATTGAATACCAAGCCGTGCCTTTGTCGGATGACTTTAGCATTAATGTGGACGATTACGATCAACCCAATGGCGGGATTATATTTCCCAATCCCAATGCGCCAACTGGCATTCCTTTGGCCTTGGCCGAGATAGAAAAATTATTGCAAATCAATAAACATTCCGTGGTCGTGGTGGATGAAGCTTACGTGGATTTTGGTACCGAATCTGCGGTCGGCTTAATCAAAACTTACCCCAATTTGTTGGTGGTGCATACCTTATCTAAAGCCCGTTCATTGGCGGGTTTGCGTGTCGGTTATGCCTTGGGGGCAAAGGATTTAATAGAGGCCTTGATTAGGCTTAAAGACAGTTTTAATTCCTATCCCATAGACCGATTTGCTTCTGCTGGTGCCATCGCCGCCATGCAAGATCAAGCCTATTTTTCAGCTACCTGCGGTAAAGTGGTGGCCACCCGTGACGCATTGATTACACAATTAAATGGCCTGGGCTTTGAGGTGTTGCCTTCTGGGGCAAACTTTATTTTTGCAAAACACCGCACTAGGGATGGGGCTGAAATTACGGCCATGCTCAGGCAGAAAAATATCATCGTTCGTCATTTCAAAAGCCCCAGTCGTGTTGCGCCTTACTTGCGCATTACCATAGGCACTGATGCGCAATCGGTCTTGCTGGTACAGGCCTTGAGCGAAATAATCAATCACTGAGTGATTTACTCGCATTCAGTAAAATCGCTTAAAATACGCCGTTTTTAGCTTAAAAACGCCGGTAAAAACCCTAAAAAGTTCTGCAATAGCAAAAAAATTCTTAATTCCATATTCGTGACGTGTTATTATCGCGAAATGTGTAATTTCTGCACAATAAACTATTTAATTCGTATTTTTAATCATTAAGTAAATGCAGCGTGTATTTACTTTTAGTTGGAGGATGTAGCATGGCACAAACCCAAATGGCATTAGATTCATTAGATTTCGACGGTACCGTCGCTTTAGCAACTAAAGTTGCCCCACACGTAGATATTTTAGAAATTGGTACACCATGCATTAAGCACAACGGTATCAAATTACTTGAAGTGTTGCGTGCTAAATTCCCAAAAAACAAAATCTTAGTTGACCTAAAAACTATGGATGCTGGTTTCTACGAAGCTGAGCCATTCTACAAAGCCGGTGCGGATATTTGTACTGTATTGGGTACAGCGGATATCGGTACCATTAAAGGTGTAATCGATGTAGCTAACAAATACGGCAAAAAAGCCCAAGTTGACTTAATCAACGTGACTGATAAAAAAGCACGCACTATCGAAGTGGCAAAATTAGGTGCACACATCATTGGCGTTCATACTGGTTTGGATCAACAAGCAGCTGGTCAAACACCATTTAACGATTTAACGATGGTTGCTGGTTTGAAATTAGGCGTTGAAATCTCAGTAGCTGGTGGCGTTAAAGCGACAACTACTCAGCAAGTTAAAGATGCAGGCGCTACTATCATTGTAGCCGGTGCTGCTATCTATGGCGCTAAAGATCCAGCAGCTGCAGCAGCTGAAATCACAGCCATCGCTCACGGCGGTTCAGCAAGTGCTGGTGGTGTTAAAAAATTATTACCATGGCTTATCGCTGCCGTTGTAGCGCTAGTATTGCTTTCTGTATTTAACAAAGCACCAGCACCAGCTGATGCACCTGCAGAAGTAGCGCCAGCAGCAGAAGTAGCTCCAGCAGATGCAGCACCTGTTGAAGCAGCTCCAGCTGAAGCGGCTAAATAATTAACCTTTATCAAGCTAAACGCGGTGATCATCCACGGTGTTTAGCAAGTTTGACGGGTAATTAGCGCAAGCTTAGAAGAAAAGCCTAGTTAAGATTTAATCTTGCTAGGCTTTTTTTATTGTTAAGGCCTTTATCGTATGTGCAAAGAACCAAGAGCAGCCGGTTTAGGTTAAAATAGCAGGCATCAATTTTACGCATTTTTTTATTTAGTGATTTCCTATGCGCTCAGCTGAAGTAGTTAGAAATACATTAGAAACGCAAATCACGGTTAACGTTAATTTAGACGGCACCGGCGTTTCTCAATTCAACACCGGGTTAGGCTTTCTGGACCACATGCTGGATCAAATTGCCCGCCACGGCATGATGGACATTGCCGTGAATGCAAAAGGTGATTTGCATATAGATGCCCATCACACGGTTGAAGACATAGGTATCACGCTTGGTTTGGCCTTTGCTAAAGCGCTGGGCGATAAAAAAGGCATACGCCGTTATGGCCACGCCTATGTGCCGCTAGATGAAGCGCTGTCTCGCGTGGTGCTGGATGTTTCTGGCCGTCCTGGCTTGACCTTTTCCTGTGAATTTACCCGCGCCGCCGTGGGTGAATTTGATGTGGATTTGATACATGAATTTTTCCAAGGGTTTGTGAATCACGCCAATGTCACCTTGCATATCGATAATTTAAAAGGGCACAACGCCCACCATCAGGCGGAAACGATTTTTAAAGCATTTGGACGGGCCTTGCGCATGGCGATAGAAATGGACGCGCGCATGCAAGGCATCATGCCTTCCACCAAAGGCAGCTTGTAAGCTTTTTTGTGCAGGGCACTTCAGCTCGACCAATGAAAAATACAGACATAGCAGTGGTAGATTACGGCATGGGCAATTTGCGCTCCGTGGCTAAAGCGTTAGAGCACGTTGCACCAAGTAAATCGGTGGTGGTGACGAGCAATCCAGACGAAATTGCCTGCGCAAATCGCGTGGTTTTTCCTGGACAAGGTGCCATGCCGGATTGCATGCGTGAACTGGATGCGCGTGGTTTGCGCGCGGCCATCCTTCATGCTGCTGGCAACAAACCATTCTTGGGCATCTGCATAGGCTTGCAAATGTTATTCGAGCACTCTGAGGAGGGCGATGCCGCTGGCTTGGGTTTATTCAAGGGACAAGTGCGTCGTTTTGCAACAGCCGACATGCAGGATTGCCATGGTGAAAAGTTAAAAGTGCCGCACATGGGTTGGAACCAAGTTTACCAGGCTCAAGCTTACCCAGCCCACCCTTTGTGGCAAGGGATAGAGGATGGCGCACGCTTTTATTACGTGCACAGTTATTATGTCCAGCCAGACGAACTGTCCTTGATGGCTGGCTACAGTGAGTACCCAAATAAATTTACTGCGGCCATCGCAAAAGATAATTTATTTGCCGTGCAGTTTCACCCAGAAAAAAGCGCAAGTGCGGGTTTGCAAATGTTGAGCAATTTTGTAAACTGGATGCCTTAGAACGGCGAATGAATAGACTAATTTTTAATTATTTTTTGATATGACTATGTTAATTATTCCAGCAATCGATCTTAAAGACGGCCATTGTGTGAGGCTTAAACAAGGCTTAATGGAAGAATCCACGGTTTTTTCCGAAGACCCAGCTGCCATGGCTAAGCATTGGGTGGATTGCGGTGGCAAGCGTTTGCATTTGGTGGACTTGAACGGCGCTTTTGCTGGCAAGCCAGTTAATGAGGCAGCGATACGCGCTATTGTAAGCGCCGTGGGTGGGGATATTCCCATCCAGTTGGGCGGCGGTATTCGTGATTTGGAAACCATAGAACGTTATTTAGATAACGGCATAAGCTACGTTATTATTGGTACGGCGGCAGTAAAAAATCCGGGCTTTTTACACGAAGCCTGCGATGCCTTCCCTGGTCATATTATCGTGGGATTGGATGCCAAAGATGGCAAAGTGGCGGTAGATGGCTGGTCTAAATTGACTGGCCACGATGTCATTGATTTGGCTAAGAAATTTGAGGGTTACGGGGTTAATTCTATTGTTTATACGGACATAGGTCGTGACGGTATGTTGACTGGCGTTAACATTGAAGCCACGGTAGCCTTAGCGCAAGCCTTAACTATTCCTGTCATTGCTTCGGGTGGCGTGACCAATTTAGACGATGTTCGTCGATTATGTGCGGTAGCCGATGAAGGCATCATAGGAACGATCACCGGCCGTGCTATCTATGAAGGTAGTCTGGATTTTGCAGCTGCGCAAAAACTTGCGGATGAATTAAGTGCTCGCTAAACGCATCATTCCTTGCTTGGATGTGACCGATGGACGGGTGGTAAAAGGGGTTAATTTTCTAGAACTAAGGGACGCCGGCGATCCGGTCGAAATAGCTAAGCGCTATGACGATCAAGGCGCGGACGAGCTTACTTTTTTAGACATTACTGCCAGTTCGGATAATCGCGGATTGATCTTGCACATCATTGAGCAAGTGGCTACTCAAGTTTTTATTCCTTTAACGGTGGGTGGTGGCGTTCGTGAAGTTGAAGACGTGCGACGCTTGCTCAATGCCGGAGCGGATAAAGTCAGCATCAACACCACGGCCGTGCTTAACCCGCAGATAGTAGCTGAAGCTGCCCATCGATTTGGCTCACAGTGTATAGTGGTGGCGATTGATGCCAAAAAAGTGGACAATCAGCCTTTCGAATGGGAAGTCTTTACCCATGGTGGTCGTAAAGCCACGGGCTTGGATGCCGTCAAGTGGGCTCAGCACATGGCCAGCCTTGGTGCAGGCGAGTTGTTAGTCACCAGTATGGACCGGGATGGGACAAAAATTGGCTTTAACAACCCCTTGAATAGAGCCATTTCAGATGCGGTTGAAGTGCCTATTATTGCCTCAGGCGGGGTAGGCAATTTGCAACATTTGGTGGATGGCGTGAAATTAGGCGGTGCCGATGCGGTGCTGGCGGCCAGCATTTTTCATTATGGCGAATACACCGTAAAGCAGGCGAAGCAATACATGGCAGCACAAGGTATAGAAGTAAGGTTATGACCTGGTTGGATGAAATTCGCTGGGATGCTGACGGGCTGGTGCCTGTGATAGCTCAAGAATACCAAACAGGCTGCATACTGATGTTTGCCTGGATGAACCGTGAGGCCTTGCAAATGACCTGCGATACCAAGCAAGCGGTGTATTGGTCGCGCTCACGCAACAAGTTATGGCATAAAGGCGAAGAGTCTGGTCATTTTCAGCAGGTGCATGAAATTCGCTTGGATTGCGATGAGGACGTGGTTTTAATTAAAGTTGAGCAGGTGGGTGGTATTGCCTGCCATACCGGTAGGCATAATTGTTTTTTTAAAAAACTAGAAGACGGCCAGTGGTTAATTGATCAAGCTGTGATTAAAGATCCGAAAGATATTTATTAGGCCAAATGAGATAAACATGAACGACACATTAAACCGTTTGGCACAATTGTTAGAGCAACGTAAGCAGGCTGATCCACAAACGTCGTATGTGGCAAAATTGTATGCAAAAGGCATGGACGGTATTTTGAAGAAAGTGGGTGAGGAGGCAGCTGAAACCATCATTGCCGCTAAAAACCCAAATAAACAAGATTTGATATATGAAACAGCCGATTTGTGGTTTCACACCATGGTGATGTTGGCACATGCAGGATTAAAGCCAGATGATGTGTTGGCTGAGTTAGCCAGACGTGAAGGCTTATCGGGGATAGAAGAAAAAGCATCAAGAAAAGAAAGTGCTAAATAAAAATGAGTGACAATTGCATATTTTGTAAAATTGTAAGTGGCGCAGTACCGTCAACAAAAATATACGAAGACAGTGAAGTGATTGCCTTTAATGACATTAGGCCATCGGCTGGCGTACATTTTTTGATTGTGCCAAAATTACACATAGACAGCCTAGCAAGCTGTGAAAACGAACATCAAGCATTGTTAGGTAAAATGTTATTACTTGCCCCGAAATTAGCAAAAGAGCAAGGATTAGCAGGATTCAAAACCCTAATCAATACCGGTGTAGAAGGTGGTCAGGAAGTGTTTCATATTCATCTGCATGTAATGGGCGGTGGCGATAAGTCACGTAACGGTTAATTTTAATATTTTAAGGAGTATCGTCATGGGATCATTTAGCATCTGGCATTGGTTGATTGTATTGTTAATTGTGGTGTTGATTTTTGGTACTAAAAAATTACGCAACATGGGCGGTGACGTGGGCGGTGCCGTGAAAAGTTTTAAGGACGCGGTCAATGAAGGCAATGCCGCATTAGACAAGCCAACGGTGGCGGCGACGGTAAAAACCACTAAGCCTAAAGCGGCCGCTGTGAAAAAACCGGCAGCGAAACCTAAAGCAAAAGCAGCCAGCACGGCAGCGGCTAAAACGACGGCGACTAAAAAACCTGCAGTAAAAAAACCCGCAGCCGTGAAAAAACCGGCCGTGGCTAAAAAACCTGCGGCTAAAAAACCCGCGGTGAAAAAACCAGCTGCTACTAAGAAGCCTGCCGTGAAAAAGCCAGCTACAGCTAAAAAACCAGTCGCTCAATAATTTTTTGAATTTGATTTTACGTGTTTGATGTTTCATTTTCTGAGTTGCTGGTTATCGCGCTTGTTGCGTTGGTTGTCATTGGCCCAGAAAAATTGCCGAAAGTCGCGCGCACGCTTGGCGCGCTTGTCGGGCGTATGCAGCGCTATTTGGCAGACGTGAAAGAGGAAGTAAGCCGTGAAACGCGCTTTGAAGAGTTGCAGCAATTACAAAATGAAATAAAACAAAGTAGCCATAAGGCACAGGCCAAAGCGCAGCGAAAAGTCGGCGAGCTAACGCAACAGCTGGATTTTACGGAATTGGATACCTCAGAATCCGTTTCGAGCAAAGACTGATCAGTCAAAAGTTAATTCTAACCAGTGACCCCAACCGAAAATTTCATTTCACATTTAATTGAATTGCGCGATCGTTTATTGCGTGCGCTTCTTGGTTTTGTGCTGGTGCTGCTGGCACTGTTGCCATTTTCTAATAAAATTTACAGCCTATTAGCAGCACCCTTGCTTGCTCAATTGCCCAGTGGTGGGCAGATGATTGCTACGGCAGTCACCACGCCCTTTTTTGTGCCCATGAAAGTGGCCATGTTAGCGGCATTTATTATTTCTCTGCCGCATACCATGTATCAGGCTTGGTCCTTCGTGGCGCCGGGATTGTATGCTCATGAAAAAAAATTCATGGTGCCCATGATAGTGGCAAGTTGCTGTCTGTTTTTAATGGGCATGGCCTTCGCCTACTTTCTTGTGTTTCCGGTGATTTTTGGATTTATTGTGGGTGCCGCGCCGGTTGGGGTGGCCGTCATGACCGACATCGCCAATTACTTGGATTTTGTTATCGGTCTATTTTTTGCATTTGGTTTAGCGTTTCAAGTGCCAATAGCCGTCATTTTGGCGGTGCATTTTGACTGGTTAAACGTGGTCCAGTTAAAAGACATGCGCTCGTATGTGGTGGTAGCTGCTTTTATCGCTGGGGCTATTTTTACGCCACCCGATATTGTTTCACAATTCATGCTGGCGCTACCCATTTGGCTGTTATACGAACTTGGCATTTTGTTTGCCAGTTTGCTAGGGAAATCAAAAAATAGCCGGCTTGAAACGTCGGATTGATAAAAAGCCAGAGGCTATTTTTGCGCTACCGGTTTTGGGCGCTTGCCTACCTTGACCGTTAGATTGTGCGTTTTCCCAGCGCGGGCAATTTTTAGGCTGGCTGCTTGATTAGGCGCTAGCGCCGCAATTAAATTAAGCATGGAGCCTGTGTCGTATATGGGCTTGCCTTCTATGGCTAGCAATACATCGCCAGCATGCACGCCCGCCCTATCTGCCGGACCCCCTCTAAGCACACCCGCTACCAAAGCCCCTTGCGCTTCTTTTAGCTTAAATGATTCAGCCAGTTCAGGGGTGATGTCTTGTGCTTGTATACCTATCCAACCGCGGGTGACGTTGCCTAGGCTTACTATTTCCTCCATTACTTGCCGTGCCAAGCTCGCTGGTATGGCAAACCCTATGCCCATGGAGCCGCCACTGCGCGAGTAAATTGCACTGTTAATACCGACTAAATTACCTTCGGTATCAATCAATGCGCCGCCGGAATTGCCAGGATTAATCGACGCATCTGTTTGTATGAAGTTTTCAAAGGTGTTGATGCCTAAATGCGTGCGCCCTAGTGCACTGATGATGCCTTGAGTGACGGTTTGCCCTACCCCAAATGGATTGCCTATGGCTAGCACGACGTCGCCTACATTTAATCTATCTGAACTGGCAAACGTGATGGCAGGTAAGTTTCGCGCATCAATTTTAATGAGCGCTAAATCGGTTTCGGGGTCGGTGCCTACGATTTTTGCCGGCATCTTGCGGCCATCGGACAAGGCAATGTCAATTTCATCAGCGCTAGCCACCACATGGTTGTTGGTCAGTATGAGGCCTTGCTCGCTGACAATAACACCTGAGCCTAGGCTGTTTTCAGCTTGATTTTGATCGTCATCATCCTCGAATTGGTCGCCAAAAAAATGCCTAAACATTGGGTCATCTAAGTATTTTTGACGGGGATTGTCGATGGCTTTTTTGCTGGTAAAAATATTGACCACAGCAGGCATGGCTTTTTTTACAGCCAGGCTGTACGACCGTGCAGGACTTAATTCCAAACTGGGTTCGGCGTACTTAACCAGCACTGCGGATTTTTGTTTTTGGCCTAGGCCATCAAGCAGATCAGGGGCAAAGGTACGTAGCACAAGAAGCACAGCCAAACACAAAGTAGTGGTTTGCGCAAAAATGAGCCACAGTTTTTTGCTTAGCGATGTGTGCATGGTTTGGGCTGAATATGGGCTTAATTTATGAGCTACTATAAGTAAAATTTAAAACGTAAACTACGGTTTTGTTGACGGATTTTTGCTTTGAGTAATTGTGCTCAGCAAGGTAACATTGGCTTATTGTATCGAATATTCAAGGCGTAAGTAATAAAAAGGTTGCAAGCAATGGTGAGGCTTAATGATTTAATCGACTATACCCAGCAATTCATGCAAGTGGATCGCTATAAAGACTATTGCCCGAATGGATTGCAGGTTGAAGGCCGCGCTGAAGTGCACAAAATCGTGACTGGGGTAAGCGCTAGTTTGGAATTTTTGCAACAGGCAGCCGACTGCGGTGCTGATCTGGTATTGGTGCATCACGGTTATTTTTGGCGCAATGAGGACCCTAGGGTAGTAGGCATTAAGCGCAAAAGGCTGGCTTTTTTGATGGAAAGAGACATCAGCTTGATGGCCTATCATTTGCCCTTGGATGCACACCCTGAGATTGGTAACAATGTAACATTAGGCCGCAAATTGGGCATAGTGCAAAGTGGTGCTGTAGGGGAGTCTGGTCTGGTTTGCTATGGCAAGCTTGAGCAAGCCAGTAGCTTGGCGGAATTTACTAAACGGGTAGATGCGGCGCTGCAGCGGCAATCCTTGGTCATTGGGGATTTAAACAAGCAACTTAAAACCGTTGCTTGGTGCACGGGCGCAGGCCAGGCCTACATTGAGGAGGCGATACGCCTGGGCGCGGATGCATTTATTAGCGGTGAAATTTCAGAACAGACCACCCATTTAGCCAGGGAATCTGGCGTTGCCTATATCGCTGCTGGCCACCATGCCACTGAGCGTTATGGTATTCAGGCTTTGGGGGAGCATTTGGCTAAAAAATTCGCTATTCAGCACGATTTTTTAGATCTTTATAACCCTGTTTAATCTATATTTTTCAATGACTTATAAAATATATCTTTAATTAAGTAACAAAAAATTGTACAATATAGCGAATATAAAATTTGTAAAGCGTTCAAGCTGGGCAGAGTAATTAACGAGTAATAGATTTGTTGTGTGCAAGGCTGAGTTCTTGAGTATCTTAGTCATCCAATCCGGTTAACCCAAATTAGTTCATGAGGAAAACATGTCAGACACCCCAAATGACAAGCAAAAAAATGCAGCGCAAGCTGATCAAGCCAGTTCGGTTGATTTAGAAAAGCGTAACTTTTTAATCGCATCTTCCAGCGTTGGTGCGCTGGGTTGTGCGGCAGCAGCCGTGCCTTTTGTTTTGAGTATGACGCCAAGTGAGCGTGCCAAAGCAGCAGGTGCGCCAGTGGAAGTGGACGTTAGTAAAATAGCGCCGGGTAGCATGATGACCGTGGAGTGGCGTGGTAAGCCGGTGTGGATTATCCATCGTACTGAAGAAATGACGGCAGATTTAGCTAAACTCGACGATCAGTTGACCGATCCTAGTAATGATGTCGTTTCACAGCAGCCTGAGTATTGTAAAAACGCAGATCGATCCATTAAGCCAAATTTGGCAGTAATGGTGGGTATTTGTACGCACCTAGGCTGCTCCCCATCAGCCAAGCTTCAGCCTAAAGGTGACATGGGTGATAACTGGACGGGCGGTTTCTTTTGCCCATGCCATGGTTCGAAATTCGACCTAGCTGGCCGTGTTTTCAAAGGTTCGCCGGCGCCCGTGAACTTGGTGGTGCCACCGCATAAATATTTAACAGATACGACCTTGCTAATTGGTGTGGATACTGAGGATAAGGCTTAAGTCATGACAAATAAAACAAACACAGAAAAAAAATCAGTGGTGGCCAATGCACTAAATCAAGGCTTGGAATGGGTGGATGCTCGTTTCCCATTGAGCAGCAATATTAAGGCGCACTTAACTGAGTACTACGCCCCGAAAAATTTCAATTTTTGGTATTTCTTTGGCTCACTGTCCTTGCTGGTCCTAGTGCTACAAATCTTAACCGGCATATTCTTGACCATGCATTACAAGCCGGATGCCATGCTGGCGTTTGCTTCCGTTGAGTACATCATGCGCGATGTGCCTTGGGGTTGGTTGATACGCTATATGCATTCCACTGGCGCTTCCATGTTTTTTGTGGTGGTGTATTTGCACATGTTCCGCGGCATTATTTATGGCTCCTATCGCAACCCGCGTGAGCTTATTTGGTTGTTCGGCGTGGGCATCTTCTTATGCTTAATGGGCGAGGCCTTCTTCGGCTACCTGCTTCCTTGGGGTCAGATGTCTTATTGGGGTGCGCAAGTGATTGTGAACCTGTTTTCAGCCATTCCTTTTGTTGGTCCTGATGTGTCTGAGTGGTTGCGTGGCGATTACTTGGTGTCGGATGCCACCTTGAACCGTTTCTTTGCGTTTCACGTGATTGCCTTGCCTTTTGTGTTGGTTGGCTTGGTCGCCGCTCATATTATTGCTTTGCATGAAGTTGGATCCAACAACCCTGATGGCGTAGAAATCAAAAAGCTAAAAGATAAGAAAACTGGTATTCCATTAGATGGCATTCCTTTCCACCCTTATTACACAGTGAAAGACATAGTTGGGGTGGTGGTGTTTCTGATGGTGTTCTCTACCATTATTTTCTTTGCTCCAGAAATGGGCGGTTACTTCTTGGAAGCGAATAATTTTGTGCCAGCCAACCCGCTGGTGACACCGGCTCACATTGCTCCGGTGTGGTACTTCACGCCTTATTACTCAATATTGCGTGCGGTGCCACCGTTCCCTGGTGTGAGCTTATTGGGCATACCGCCTTCCTTGTTTCCGGGTGTGGCGGCCATGGGCTTGTCGGTAATGGTCTTCGCATTATTGCCTTGGTTGGATAAGAGCCCGGTAAAATCAATACGCTACCGCGGCAGTTTGTATAAAAAATGGTTGGCCGCATTTGTGGTGAGTTTCATTGTGCTAGGTTACCTTGGTACTGAGCCATCGAATGTTTGGGGTCAATTTGGTCCTTGGCTTGGTAATGCAGACCGAGCTACGGTGGTCGCCCGCATTTTCATGTTGGTCTACTTTGCATTTTTTATACTTATGCCTTGGTATAGCAAAAAAGATAAAACATTAGCGGTGCCAGAAAGGGTGACAGGATAATGAACATGAAAAATACCATTAAAAAATTCGTCAGCATTTTAGCCTTGTTGCCGGCCGTGCTGTTTTCACAGCATGCGTTGGCAAACGCAGAGGTGCATTTAGACAAAGCGCCGATAGATGTCTCCAATCATGATTCGCTACAAAGAGGCGCGCGCACCTTTGTAAACAATTGTTTAAATTGCCACAGCGCCAATTACATGCGTTATAACCGTTTGCTGGCGATAGGACTGACCGAAAAACAAATCAAAGACAATTTGTTATTCGCCGGTGAAAAAGTGGGCGACACCATGAAAGCGGCAATCAATCCAGAGGATGCTAAAAAATGGTTCGGTGTGGCGCCCCCTGATTTGTCAGTGGAAGTGCGCGCGCGTGGTGCCGATTGGGTATACAGCTATATGCGTGCCTTTTACCGCGATGAAAGCAGCGCAAGCGGTTGGGGTAATTGCGTATTTGATCCAGTGAGCTGCAAAGTGTCCATGCCGCACGTCTTGTATCAATTGCAAGGCGAGCAAGTCATGAACCATGAAACCCACCAGCTTGAACTCAGTAAGCCAGGTAAATTGGCCCCAGCTGAATACGATGCATTGGTTGGTGATTTAACCAATTTTCTAGCTTTTATGGCTGAGCCAGCTAAACAGCAGCGCAACCAGTTAGGTTGGATCGTATTACTCTTTTTAGCAGTGTTGTTGGTACTCACTTACAAACTCAAAAAAGCTTATTGGAAAGACATACATTAAAATGATGACCTTATATTCGGGGACGACTGATCCCTATAGCCACCGCTGCCGCATTGTATTATTTGAAAAAGGCATGGATTTTCAAGTGATTGATGTTGATTTGGCTAACAAGCCTGAAGATCTAGCGGTCATTAATCCATACAACCAAGTGCCGGTTTTAGTTGAGCGGGATTTGGTTTTGTCGGAAGCCAACATCATCAATGAGTACATCGATGAGCGTTTTCCGCACCCACAGTTAATGCCGCCCGATCCAGTGATGCGTGCTCGTGCTCGTTTGTTTTTGTATAACTTTGAAAAAGAATTGTTTGATCACATCAAAGACATCGAGTCCGACGATGAAGAGCGTGCTGACAAAGCCCGCATCACCGTACGCGATAATTTGACGCAATTGGTTCCTATTTTTGCTAAGCAGAATTATTTGCTAGGCGATGATTATTCCATGCTGGATGTGGCAGTGACCCCGTTGCTATGGCGTTTGGATCACTACGGTATTGTCTTGCAAAATCAAGCAGCGCCGATATTAAAATACGCGGAACGTTTATTTTCTAGACCGCTGTACGCCGAGGCCATGACGCCATCAGAAAAAGTGATGCGTAAGTAGTTGTCTGCATCAAGCAACATGACCACAGAGCAAACTTCCACCAAGCCCTACCTGCTTAGAGCAATACACGAATGGTGTGTGGATAATGGCTACACACCACACTTGTTGGTGGCAGTGAATGCGCAGACGCGTGTGCCCATGGCTTACGTTAAAGCCGGTGAAATAGTGTTGAATCTGAATTACAGCGCAACAAAAGATTTGCTTATGGACAATGAGGCCATTAGCTTCTCAGCAAGGTTTGCCGGGGTGTCGCAAAATTTATACGTGCCTGTACAAGCGGTAAAAGGCCTATTTGCCAGAGAGACTGGGCAAGGTATGTTTTTTGACGTTGACAGCATGGCGGACAACGATGGCCAATCTCATGCTGTTGAGGATGGTCAAGATAAGCTAAACCCAAGCACGGAAACAAATAATAAAAAACCTAGGTTAACTATCGTAAAGTAGCTTAACTTTTTTAAAAAAGTCAGTATAATACGCGTCTCAAATAAACGCCGGATTAGCTCAGTTGGTAGAGCAGCGCACTTGTAATGCGAAGGTCGTCAGTTCGATTCCGACATCCGGCACCAAATTCTTGTACAAATACCCTTTTATAGATTTGACAGTAGGTCAAATTATCAGCATAATCGCGGGTTCGGTTTGGAGGGGTGGCCGAGTGGTTAAAGGCGACGGACTGTAAATCCGTTCTCTCAGAGTACGAAGGTTCGAATCCTTCCCCCTCCACCAAAGTTTTTAATACGCAGTATGTAGGGCCTGTTGGCGTTGGTTTAGATGGGTGCGCGGGTGTAGCTCAGCTGGTAGAGCTTCAGTTTTCCAAACTGAATGTCGCGAGTTCGAGTCTCGTCGCCCGCTCCAAGTGCGGTGGATTGGCGCTTGTTGTTGAGTAATTAACGCCCATGTGGCTCAGTGGTAGAGCACTCCCTTGGTAAGGGAGAGGTCGCGGGTCCGATTCCCGCCATGGGCACCACGATTAGTTTTAAAGTTGTAAAACGGCAGTATCATTTTTAATGTGTACAAGTTTTATTAATTCTAATAAAACTTATAGTTAATAAAATTTTGTAAAGGAATGAAGCAATGGCAAAAGGTAAATTTGAGCGGACCAAGCCGCACGTTAACGTAGGCACAATTGGCCACGTTGACCATGGTAAGACAACATTAACGGCAGCGATCACAACGATCTTGTCTAAGAAATTTGGTGGTGAAGCGAAGGCTTACGATCAAATTGACGCGGCACCAGAAGAGAAAGCCCGTGGTATTACGATTAATACTGCGCACGTTGAGTACGAGACAGCAAGCCGTCACTACGCACACGTTGACTGCCCAGGCCATGCCGACTACGTTAAGAACATGATTACTGGTGCAGCCCAAATGGACGGCGCTATCTTAGTATGTTCAGCTGCTGACGGTCCTATGCCACAAACACGTGAGCACATCTTGTTAGCACGTCAAGTGGGCGTTCCGTACATCGTTGTGTTCATGAACAAAGCCGACATGGTGGACGATAAAGAATTGCTAGAACTCGTTGAAATGGAAATCCGTGAATTGCTAAGCAAATACGATTTCCCAGGCGACGACACACCAGTGATCGTTGGTTCAGCTAAATTGGCTTTAGAAGGTGACCAATCAGAATACGGCGAGCCAGCCATATTCCGTTTAGCCGATGCACTAGACAGCTACATTCCAATGCCAGAGCGTGCTATTGACGGTACATTCTTGATGCCAGTGGAAGACGTGTTCTCAATTTCAGGTCGTGGTACAGTGGTTACAGGCCGTATTGAGCGCGGTATTGTTAAAGTCGGTGACGAGATTGAAATTGTTGGTATCAAACCAACATTGAAAACAACCTGTACCGGTGTAGAGATGTTCCGTAAATTGCTAGACCAAGGTATGGCTGGTGATAACGTTGGTGTGCTATTGCGTGGTACAAAACGTGAAGAGATCGAACGCGGTCAAGTGTTGTCTAAATCCGGTTCTATCAAACCACACACAAAATTCACGGCAGAGATCTATGTGCTAGGTAAAGATGAAGGTGGTCGTCACACACCATTCTTCAACGGCTACCGTCCACAGTTTTACTTCCGTACAACGGACGTAACGGGTGCTGTAGAGTTGCCAGCAGGTACAGAGATGGTGATGCCTGGTGATAACGTGTCTATCACAGTGACCTTGATTGCGCCTATTGCGATGGAAGACGGTTTACGTTTTGCTATTCGTGAAGGTGGCCGTACCGTTGGTGCAGGTGTGGTAGCTAAGATTATTGAATAATCGTTAAATGAACACCTTCAAGCTACGTCATAAACTGACGTAGCTTGTTGTGTTTAAAGTAGTGCAATTCGAAGTGTTAAGTTGTAACAACAGGCCAATAGCTCAACTGGTAGAGTATCGGTCTCCAAAACCGAGGGTTGGGGGTTCGAAACCCTCTTGGCCTGCCAAATTTGGAGTGAATGTTAATCAATATTTTTTTGGTTAACTTGACTAATGTTTTAGTCGCTATTTTAAGTAAATGCTAATTAAGTAAATTATGATCAACAAAATTAAGTTGTTAGTAGCATTCTTGCTACTTGCTGCAGGCATAGCTGGCTTCTACCTGTTGGCAGACAAGGCGACGGTTATCCGTATTCTTGTTGTGCTTGCTGGTATGGCGGCGGCCGTTGCCGTGCTTTGGACGACAGCTGTTGGTCAGCAATCACTAGGCTTTATTGCAGAAGCGGTGGCTGAGGCGCGTAAAGTGGTGTGGCCTACACGTAAAGAAACCGTGCAAACAACCTTGGTTGTTTTTGTGTTGGTGGTGATTATGGCGGCATTTTTAGCGGTAGTGGATATTGGGTTTGCTTATATGGTGCAGTGGTTAATGGGACGGAGCGCGTAATGAGTATGAAATGGTACGCGGTACAAGCTTTTTCAGGCTTTGAGAAATCCGTTCAAAAAGGATTGGAAGAGCGCATAGTACGCAATGGTTTACAAGACCAATTTGGTCAAATTTTGGTGCCTATCGAAGAAGTGGTGGAAATGAAGGCTGGCCAAAAAACCATATCGGAGCGGAAATTGTATCCAGGCTACGTATTGGTGCAAATGGCCATGACCGACGAAAGCTGGCATTTGGTTAAAAGTACACCGCGCGTAACAGCGTTTATTGGCGGCAGTGCGCAAAAGCCTACGCCAATCAGAGACAAAGAAGTGGATATCATCTTGCAGCGCATAGATGACAGTAAAAGCAATCCTACACAGAAGCTTACCTTCGAAAAAGGCGAGTCTGTACGAATTGTCGATGGTCCGTTTAAAGACTTTTCTGGCAACGTTGAAGACATCAATTATGAGAAGAGCAAGTTGCGCGTCTCAGTGGTGATTTTTGGTCGCTCTACTCCGGTTGAGTTGGAATTCAGTCAGATCGAAAAAGAAGTTTAAAGGTAGTAGTAAGTTTATTAACCGGGGAGCTAATTTCAATTAGCGTTTGTACCCATTTAGGAGTCATAGCATGGCAAAGAAAGTCATAGGCTACATTAAACTGCAGATTCCTGCAGGTAAAGCCAATCCAAGTCCTCCAGTAGGTCCGGCCTTAGGTCAACGTGGTTTAAACATCATGGAATTCTGTAAGGCATTTAATGCCGCAACCCAAAGCGTTGAGCCTGGTTTGCCAATTCCTGTGGTGATTACAGCATTTGCGGATAAGAGTTTTACTTTTATCATGAAATCGCCACCGGCCACTATTTTGATCAAAAAAGCTGCCGGCATCACTAAAGGTTCACCACGTCCACATACAGACAAAGTAGGTAAAATCACTCGCGCGCAAGCCGAAGAGATTGTTAACACTAAACGTGCTGATCTTTCAGCGGCTGATATGGATGCAGCGGTACGTACCATTGCTGGTAGCGCACGCAGCATGGGCATTGAAGTGGAGGGTGTATAACATGGGTAAAAGAATTGAAGCGCTACGCGCAAAAGTGGATCGCAATAAATTGTATCCAGTAACAGAAGGCTTAACTTTGGTTAAAGAAAATGCAAAAGCCAAATTTAACGAGTCCGTGGATGCGGTGATCAATCTAGGTATTGATGCACGTAAATCGGATCAATTGGTTCGTGGCGCCTTAGTGTTGCCTAACGGTACAGGTAAAACGACACGCGTTGCCGTGTTTGCCCAAGGTGCACAAGCCGAAGCAGCTAAAGCAGCCGGTGCAGATGTGGTTGGTTTTGAAGATTTAGCAGAGCAAGTTAAAGCCGGTGTAATGGATTTTGACATTGTGATCGCTACACCAGACGCCATGCGTATCGTTGGTGCCTTAGGTCAAGTATTGGGCCCACGTGGTTTGATGCCTAACCCAAAAGTGGGTACCGTGACACCTGATGCAGCGACAGCGGTTAAAAACGCTAAAGCCGGTCAAGTGCAATACCGTACTGATAAAGGCGGCATCGTGCATTGCACTATTGGACGTGCATCGTTCACTGTTGATCAATTGCAAGGCAACTTATTAGCACTAGTAGACGCTTTAAACAAAGCTAAACCAGCCGCTACTAAAGGTGTTTACCTTAAAAAATTGTCTGTATCTAGCACCATGGGTGCAGGCGTTCGTGTAGATCAAGCCAGCTTGGTTGCATAGAAAAGAATGATGAGTCGTGCCTAAAGGCGCGACTCGCAAAGGCCTTTGGGCTCTTTATATTAAGCATGCGTGCTGACGATAAGGAGGTTATCAAAGACCGTAGGTGTCCGTAAGGACTTAATGTAAGTGTGTTGGTGGTGGGTGAAGAAGGGTAACTAACTTCGACCTCTGGCATGAATACACAAAACCCTACGCAGATGGCGTATCCCTAAACAGGAATAATTCCCTGCTAAATGATCGCCGTATAAGGTTTTTAGTGTTGATGTTGGCATTAAAAACGGATTCTGTTTTAGCAATAAAGCAGAGATTTTAACGGAAGGAGTACAGACCTTGAGTCTAAATCTTACAGAGAAAAAAGCAG
Organism: uncultured Methylotenera sp.; assembly: GCA_964400215.1. Lineage (GTDB taxonomy): Bacteria > Pseudomonadota > Gammaproteobacteria > Burkholderiales > Methylophilaceae > Methylotenera. The sequence continues at coordinate 205,626 of CAYNSY010000002.1, forward strand.
TAGTTGCAGAAGTTAGCGCACAAGTTGCTGAGGCGCAAGCCATCGTTCTAGCCGAATACCGCGGCATGGGCGTGGCAGACATGACTGTGTTACGTGCAGAAGCTCGTAAATCTGGTGTATACCTACGTGTGTTGAAAAACACCTTGGTACGTCGTGCAGTTGACGGTACACCGTTTTCAGCTTTAGCAGGCAATATGGTTGGTCCATTGGTGTTTGGTATTTCAGCTGACCCAGTGGCTGCGGCAAAAGTGTTGAACAATTTCGCTAAGGCTAATGACAAATTTGTCATTAAAGGTGGCGCAATCCCAAATCAAGTGATGGATGTTGCAGGCGTTCAAGCCTTAGCATCTACATTAAGTCGTGAAGAATTGCTTGCAAAATTTGCACGTACGCTCAACGAAGTGCCAACTAAGTTTGCACGTGCGTTAGCAGCCGTTCGTGATGCAAAAGCAGCGTAATTCATACACACCTAGTTCACTAATTTATAGTTAACTTGGGCGACTAATTAAAAGCAACATTATTAAATTTTAAGGAATATTAAAATGGCAGTTTCAAATAAAGATATTTTAGATGCAGTAAGCAAGATGTCAGTGTTGGATTTAACAGCATTCATTAAAGAAATCGAAGAAACATTTGGTGTGTCAGCAGCTGCAGTGGCTGTGGCAGCTTCAGCAGGCGGTGCAGCTCCAGCTGCCGCTTCAGAGCAAACTGAATTCAGCGTTATCTTAACTAACGCTGGCGAACAAAAAGTAAGCGTTATTAAAGCCGTGCGTGAATTAACAGCGTTAGGTTTGAAAGAAGCTAAAGACCTAGTTGATGGCGCACCAAAAACCATTAAAGAAGGTTTGAACAAAGCTGATGCTGAAGCAGCATTGAAAAAATTGATCGAAGCTGGTGCAACTGGCGAAATCAAATAATTCTTAACTGAATTGATGGCCATGGGCTGACGGGAAACCGTCAGCCTTCGCCGTTTATAGCGACGTAAAAAGTGTAACAAAATGTAATGCCAGAATGTAATACAAGTACGGCCGGTTTTTTATAAATTTTTAACACATGAAGTTAGAAATAAAAGCGTTTTTCAGGCGTATAAATTTTCAATTTATAACAAGTGCTTTAATTTCTGCCCTCAAATATTAGGAGATGCAATGAGCTATTCCTTCACCGAAAAGAAACGCCTTCGTAAAAGTTTTGCTAAACGCGAAAGTGTCCAGGAAATTCCCTATTTACTTGCAATGCAGCTAGAGTCCTACGCGGCCTTTTTGCAGGCAGACGTCGCCGCTGACAAGCGCACGGATGACGGTTTGGAATCCACCTTTTCATCCGTTTTCCCTATCATCAGCCATTCTGGCAATGCTAGATTGGATTACGTAAGCTATCAGTTAGGCGCTGAGCCATTTGACGTTAAAGAATGTCAGCAACGTGGCCTCACCTATGCGGCTCCATTGCGCGTAAAAGTGCGCTTAACCATCATGGATAAAGAGGCTTCTAAGCCTACCGTTAAGGAAGTCAAAGAGCAGGAAGTCTACATGGGCGAATTGCCATTGATGACTGAAAATGGCTCATTTGTGATCAACGGTACCGAGCGTGTGATTGTGTCGCAATTGCACCGCAGTCCAGGTGTTTTCTTTGAGCACGATCGTGGAAAAACTCACAGCTCTGGTAAATTATTATTCTCTGCCAGGATCATTCCTTACCGTGGTTCATGGTTAGATTTTGAGTTTGATCCTAAAGATTACTTGTATTTCCGTATCGATCGTCGTCGTAAGATGCCGGTGACCATTTTGCTGAAAGCATTGGGTTACACGCCTGAGCAAATCATTGCTACCTTCTTTGATTTCGATACTTTCCATATCAGCGCTAAAGGCATTGAATTTAGTCTGGTGCCAGACCGTTTGCGTGGTGAAGTCGCTAAATTTGACATCGTCGCTAAAAATGGCGATGTGTTGGTGGCTAAAGATAAACGCATTACCGTTAAGCACATACGCGACATGGAAAAAGCCGGCGTTAACAAAATTGCCGTGCCTCAAGACTTTATCCTAGGTCGTGCGATTGCAAATAACATCATCGATACTGAAACCGGTGAAGTGGTGGCCAATGCTAACGATGAAATCACTGAGTCATTATTGGAAAAATTAGTCGCGGCTAACGTTAAGCAAATTAGCACGCTCTATTCTAATGATTTGGATCACGGCGATTACATTTCACAAACCTTACGCATCGATGAAATCCCTGATCAATACAGCGCTCGCGTTGCTATCTACCGCATGATGCGCCCAGGTGAGCCACCGACTGAAGATTCAGTAGAGGCATTATTTAACGGCTTATTCTTTAATGAAGACCGTTACGATTTATCACGCGTTGGTCGCATGAAGTTTAACCGTCGCGCCTTCCCGGTTAAAGCGGAAGAGCGTCAATCAAACTGGATGCGTAAGTTTTACGAAGAAAAAGGCCCTCGTGGTGCTGAAGGTGCCTATGTGCTTTCAAATGACGACATCCTTGCGGTGATAGGCGTGCTATTGGAATTGCGTAATGGCCGCGGTGAGATCGATGACATTGACCATTTAGGTAACCGTCGTATCCGCTCAGTGGGTGAGTTGGCAGAAAATCAATTCCGCACTGGTTTGGTTCGCGTAGAACGCGCTGTTAAAGAGCGTTTGAGTCAAGCTGAATCAGACAACTTAATGCCGCACGACTTAATCAATGCTAAACCGGTATCCAGCGCGATACGTGAGTTCTTCGGTTCCAGTCAATTGTCACAGTTTATGGATCAAACCAATCCATTGTCTGAGATTACCCATAAACGCCGTATTTCAGCTTTGGGCCCAGGCGGCTTGACGCGTGAGCGTGCTGGTTTTGAGGTACGTGACGTGCACTCTACCCATTACGGTCGTATGTGTCCGATTGAAACACCGGAAGGTCCAAACATTGGTTTGATTAACTCATTGGCCTTGTATGCGCGTACCAATGAGTATGGTTTCCTAGAGACACCATACCGTCGCGTGGATGGCAATAAAGTGTCTGGCACTATCGATTACTTGTCAGCCATTGAAGAAAGTCAGTACATGATTGCGCAGGCCAATACCGATTTGGATGCGAAAAATATGTTCGTTGAAGACTTAATTTCTTCACGTCATCACAACGAATTTACCATGACGCAACCTGAGCGCGTCCAATACATGGACGTGGCGCCAGGTCAAATCGTGTCGGTTGCGGCATCGTTAATTCCATTCTTGGAACACGATGATGCGAACCGTGCATTGATGGGTGCCAACATGCAACGTCAAGCCGTGCCTTGCTTACGCGCAGAAAAAGCCGTGGTAGGAACGGGTATTGAACGTACCGTGGCGGTAGACTCTGGTACGACAGTGCAAGCACGTCGTGGCGGCGTAGTGGATTACGTGGATTCAGGCCGTATCGTGGTTCGTGTTAACGATGATGAAGCCAAAGACGGTGAAGTCGGTGTGGATATTTACAACCTAATCAAATACACCCGTTCTAACCAAAATACCAATATTAACCAACGTCCATTGGTGCAAGTTGGCGATAAGCTAGCGCGCGGTGATGTGATTGCCGATGGTGCATCAACAGACATGGGTGAATTGGCTTTGGGTCAAAACATGTTGGTTGGTTTTATGCCTTGGAATGGTTATAACTACGAGGATTCCATCTTAATTTCAGAGCGCGTGGTGGCAGACGATCGCTACACCTCTATCCACATTGAAGAATTGACCGTGGTGGCGCGTGACACAAAATTAGGGCCTGAGGAAATCACTCAAGATATCTCCAATTTAAGCGAGCGTATGTTAAGCCGTTTGGATGAAATCGGTATTATTTATATCGGTGCAGACGTTGAAGCCGGTGATGTATTGGTGGGTAAAGTGACACCAAAAGGTGAAACGCAATTGACCCCAGAAGAGAAATTGCTGCGCGCGATTTTTGGTGAAAAAGCCTCCGATGTTAAAGACACTTCATTGCGCGTGCCTTCAGGCATGAGCGGTACCGTCATTGATGTGCAAGTCTTCACCCGTGAAGGCCTGGAGCGCGATGCACGTGCCCAGCAAATTATCGACGACCAATTGGCGCACTATAAAACCGACCTTGCCGACCAAATGCGTATTGTTGAAGACGATGCCTTTGGCCGTATCCGTCGTTTGATCGAGGGTAAAGTGGCGACCGGTGGTCCAAACAAATTGAAAAAAGGCGAAACATTGACAGCAGAATATCTAGCTGCCGTGGGCCGTTACGATTGGTTTGATATTCGTTTAAGTGACGAAGAAACCGCACGTCAATTGGAGCAATTGAAAGACAGTTTGGCTCAGGCTCGCGTTGCTTTCGACAATAAATTTGAAGAGAAAAAACGTAAATTGACGCAAGGCGATGAATTGCCTGCGGGCGTACAGAAAATGGTTAAAGTGTATTTGGCCGTTAAACGTCGTATCCAGCCTGGCGATAAAATGGCCGGCCGTCATGGTAATAAAGGCGTTATCTCAAAAATCTGTCCAGTTGAAGACATGCCACACATGGCCGATGGTACTCCTATGGATATCGTATTGAACCCATTGGGCGTGCCATCACGGATGAACATAGGTCAAATTCTAGAAACCCACTTGGGTTGGGCAGCTAAAGGCTTGGGCCATCGCATTGATGAAATGTTACAAGCCGAAGTTAAAGTGGCTGAACTGCGTAAGTTCCTAGAACAAATCTACAACGGCAGCACAGGCAAAAAAGAAGACATCAAATCCTTTAGCGATGCGGAAGTGTTGGAATTAGCTAGAAACCTTAAAAATGGTGTGCCGTTTGCGACGCCAGTATTTGATGGCGCAGCTGAATCTGACATTAAAGCCATGCTAGATCTTGCTTTCCCTGATGACGATGCACGCACTAAACAATTGCAATTCTCTGCTGGAAAAACGCAGGTGAAATTGTTTGATGGTCGTACCGGTGATGCGTTTGAGCGTCCAGTGACGGTCGGTTATATGCACGTGTTGAAATTGCACCACTTGGTGGATGACAAAATGCACGCACGTTCAACCGGTCCATACTCATTGGTGACACAGCAACCATTAGGCGGTAAAGCGCAATTTGGTGGACAACGTTTTGGTGAGATGGAGGTCTGGGCATTAGAGGCATACGGTGCGTCATATACCTTGCAAGAAATGCTGACAGTGAAGTCGGATGACGTTACTGGCCGTACCAAAGTATATGAAAACATCGTCAAAGGCGAACACAAAATCGATGCTGGCATGCCGGAATCATTTAACGTGTTAGTGAAAGAAATTCGTTCACTCGCTATCGACATTGACCTAGATCGCAATTAAGGAGAATTCACATGAAAGCTCTATTAGACTTATTCAAACAGGTAACGCAAGAAGAAGAATTTGATGCAATTAAGATTGCGCTTGCTTCGCCTGAAAAAATCCGTTCATGGTCATATGGCGAGGTAAAAAAGCCAGAAACTATTAACTACCGTACCTTTAAACCAGAGCGTGATGGTTTATTTTGCGCCAAAATTTTTGGCCCAATAAAAGACTACGAATGCTTGTGTGGTAAATACAAACGCTTAAAACACCGCGGTGTCATTTGTGAAAAATGTGGCGTTGAAGTCACCTTATCTAAAGTGCGTCGTGAGCGTATGGGTCACATAGACCTAGCGTCACCGGTGGCCCACATTTGGTTCTTGAAAAGCTTACCAAGCCGTTTAGGCATGGTGTTAGATATCGCCTTGCGCGATATCGAGCGTGTTTTGTATTTTGAAGCATTCATCGTGGTTGATCCTGGCATGACGCCATTAACACGCGGTCAGTTATTAACCGAAGACGACTACTTGGCTAAAGTAGAAGAATACGGTGATGAATTTAACGCGGTCATGGGTGCGGAAGCGGTACGTGAATTATTGCGCACTATGGACATTGAGCGTGAAGTGGTGCAATTGCGCCAAGATTTAAGCGCTACTGGTTCTGAAGCGAAAATCAAGAAAATCGCTAAACGTCTTAAAGTGTTAGAGGCCTTCCAAAAATCCGGTATTAAGCCTGAGTGGATGATATTGGAAATATTGCCAGTATTGCCACCAGAACTACGTCCATTGGTGCCATTGGATGGCGGTCGCTTTGCTACATCCGATTTGAACGATTTGTACCGCCGCGTGATTAACCGTAATAACCGTTTAAAACGCTTGTTGGAATTAAAAGCGCCAGAAATTATCGTGCGTAACGAAAAACGCATGCTGCAAGAAGCGGTGGATTCGCTGTTGGATAACGGCCGTCGCGGTAAAGTGATGACAGGCGCGAATAAGCGTCCATTGAAATCATTAGCAGACATGATTAAAGGTAAGGGCGGCCGTTTCCGTCAGAACTTGCTTGGTAAACGTGTCGATTACTCTGGCCGTTCAGTGATTGTGGTTGGCCCACAATTGAAACTGCATCAATGCGGTTTGCCGAAAAAAATGGCCTTGGAATTGTTCAAACCGTTTATTTTCCACAAGTTGGAAGTATTGGGCATTGCCACCACCATTAAAGCGGCTAAAAAGAAAGTAGAAGAAGAAGGACCAGAAGTTTGGGATATCTTGGAAGACGTGATTCGTGAGCATCCGGTACTATTGAACCGTGCGCCTACGCTACACCGTTTAGGTATACAAGCCTTTGAGCCTATCTTAATTGAAGGTAAAGCCATTCAATTGCACCCATTAGTTTGTGCGGCATTCAACGCCGACTTCGATGGTGACCAAATGGCGGTGCACGTTCCATTGTCTTTAGAAGCACAAATGGAAGCGCGTACTTTAATGTTGGCCTCCAATAACGTCTTGTCTCCAGCCAATGGTGAACCCATCATCGTGCCTTCACAAGATATCGTGTTGGGCTTGTACTACATGACGCGTGATCGCATGGCAGCTCGCGGTGAAGGCATGCGTTTTGCTGATGTCAAAGAAGTGCAACGTGTGTTTGACCAAGGTTTAGTGGACATTCATGCCAAGATTACCGTGCGTATTAAAGAATACGAAGTGGATTTAGACGGTGTAAAAACTGAAAAAACCACCCGTTACGACACCACGGTTGGTCGTGCCTTGTTGTCAGCCATTCTGCCGGCAGGCCTAGCCTACAGCAATATTGATAAAGCCTTGAAAAAGAAAGAAATTTCTAAATTAATCAATGCTTCATTCCGTAAAGTGGGTATACGTGAAACCGTTATATTTGCCGATAGACTAAAAGACATGGGTTATGCCTATGCCACCAAAGCCGGTATCTCAATCAGCATTAACGACATGTTGGTGCCTAAGGAAAAAGAATCCTTAATCACGGCGGCTGAAACCGAAGTGAAAGAAATTGAAGATCAATACGTTTCTGGTTTGGTAACACAAGGTGAGCGTTACAACAAAGTGGTGGATATCTGGGGTCGTGCTAGCGATAAAGTTGCAGACGCCATGATGAAGCAACTTAAAGAAGAAGACGTGTTGGACCTAGATGGCAAACAAGTGAAAGATAAAGCGGGCAAAGCGCTACGCCAAGAATCATTCAATGCTATTTACATGATGGCCGATTCGGGCGCGCGTGGTTCTGCTGCCCAAATTCGTCAGTTAGCAGGTATGCGTGGTTTGATGGCTAAACCAGACGGTTCAATTATTGAAACGCCAATTAAAGCTAACTTCCGTGACGGTTTAAACGTCTTGCAGTACTTTATTTCTACCCACGGTGCACGTAAAGGTTTGGCCGATACGGCATTGAAAACAGCTAACTCTGGTTACTTGACTCGCCGTTTGGTGGATGTAACGCAAGATCTAGTGGTCACAGAAAATGATTGCGGCACCAGTGATGGTTTGGTCACCAAAGCTTTAGTTAAAGGCGGTGAAGTGATAGAGCCATTGCATGATCGTATCTTGGGCCGTACTGCGGCCTTGGATGTAATCGATCCTGAAACGCAAGCCGTGATTTACCCAGCAGGTACCTTGTTGACGGAAGATGAGGTTGAGCACATCGATGCCTTGGGTATCGATGAAGTGAAAGTGCGTACTGCACTAACCTGTGACACGCGCTATGGTATCTGTGCTAAATGTTACGGCCGTGACCTAGGTCGCGGTAAGTTAATTAGCATGGGTGAAGCCGTGGGTGTGATTGCGGCGCAATCGATTGGTGAGCCTGGTACACAATTGACCATGCGTACCTTCCACATTGGTGGTGCCGCTTCGCGTGCTGCCTCCGTGTCGCAAGTGGAAGCTAAATCCAATGGTGTGTTGAATTTCACCTCTACCATGCGTTATGTAACCAATGCGCGTAAAGAACAAGTGGTGATTTCCCGTAACGGTGAAGTGATCGTGGTGGATGAAAACGGCCGTGAGCGTGAGCGTCATAAAGTGCCTTACGGTGCGACTCTGCAAATTACCGATGCTAAACCGGTTAAAGCAGGTCAAGCCATTGCTACATGGGATCCGCATACGCGTCCTATTATCACGGAGTACGCGGGTCAAATTAAATTTGAAAACGTGGAAGAAGGTATCACGGTTGCTAAACAGATTGACGATGTCACTGGCTTGTCATCATTAGTGGTGATCGATCCTAAACAACGTGCTGGTCAAAGCAAAGGTTTGCGTCCACAAGTTAAATTGATGGATGCCAACGGTGCGGAAGTTAAAATTGCCGGCAGCGAGCAATCGGTTAACACCACATTCCAATTGGGTTGCATTATTACCGTGAAAGACGGTCAAGAGGTTGGTGTTGGTGAAGTGATTGCACGTATTCCACAAGAGTCATCAAAAACACGTGACATTACCGGTGGTCTACCACGCGTGGCTGAATTGTTTGAAGCACGCTCACCAAAAGATGCCGGTATGTTGGCTGAAGTGACCGGTACTGTATCGTTCGGTAAAGATACCAAAGGCAAGCAACGTCTAGTCATCACTGATTTAGACGGGGTAAGCAATGAGTTCTTGATTCCTAAAGATAAGCACGTGACGGCGCACGATGGCCAAGTGGTTACTAAAGGCGAAACCATCGTGGATGGTCCGGCTGAGCCGCAAGATATTTTACGTCTGCAAGGTCGTGAAGCATTGGCCAGATACATCATTGATGAAGTGCAAGACGTGTACCGTTTACAGGGTGTGAAAATTAACGATAAGCACATTGAAGTGATTGTTCGTCAAATGCTACGCCGTGTTCGCGTGACCGATGCCGGTGACACTAACTTCATTATGGGTGAACAAGTTGAACGTGCTGACTTGTTGGCTAGAAATGAAGAGGTTATTGCCTTGAACCAACGTCCAGCTGAATTTGAATACGTATTGCTTGGTATTACAAAAGCATCGTTATCAACCGATTCATTCATCTCGGCCGCTTCGTTCCAAGAAACAACACGTGTACTAACCGAAGCCGCTATATTGGGCAAACGTGATGATCTTCGTGGTCTGAAAGAAAACGTTATTGTGGGTCGTTTAATCCCAGCCGGTACAGGCTTGGCTTATCACGATGCACGTAAGTTGGCAGCGGTTGCTGGCGGTGTTCCGGCCAAAGAGATTCCAGCAGAGGCCTTGTTTGCCGATGCTGAAATGCCTCTAGAAGAAGGTTTGGTCGAGACCGGAAGCGAAGTTGCTGGCGAGATCGCAGCGGAGTAAGCAAACTATTTAAGCCTTGACAAGGGTAGTAAGGCTAAATAGAATGTTGGGTTTTTCAGGATGGCCTTATTGTCATAATTGACATGGTCGTCCTGGCTTAACTTGCAAGGCTTGATTTTTAGGCCTGCGAATTAATTTAAGACATATTTAAAAGAACATCATTAGAGGTTATAGGCAATGCCAACCATCAATCAGTTAATACGTAAGCCACGCGCTAAAGTGGTCACAAAAAGTAAAGTGCCTGCACTTGAATCTTGCCCACAAAAACGTGGTGTATGTACGCGTGTTTATACAACAACACCGAAAAAGCCTAACTCGGCTTTGCGTAAAGTTGCAAAAGTGCGCCTAACCAATGGCTATGAAGTGATTAGCTATATCGGTGGTGAAGGCCATAACCTACAAGAGCATAGCGTGGTTTTACTACGTGGTGGTCGTGTAAAAGACTTACCGGGTGTGCGTTACCATATGGTTCGCGGTAGCTTGGATACAGCGGGTGTTAAAGACCGTAAGCAATCACGTTCTAAATACGGTGCTAAACGTCCTAAAGAAGCTAAAGCCAAATAATTGGCTGGCGGATTTAAATTTTATTAATAGCGGCTAACCAAAAGCCTTGCTCGTGAAGTTGCTAGCAAAAACATAAGTAGAATAGAGAAAATTATGCCAAGACGTAGAGAAGTCCCCAAACGCAATATACTGCCGGATCCAAAATTCGGTAGCCAAGAAGTGTCTAAATTCGTTAACGTTTTGATGACGGGTGGTAAAAAATCCGTTGCTGAGCGTATTTTATACGGTGCATTTGATCAAATCGCCGTTAAAACAGGTAAGGATGCCCTGGAGGTGTTTACCTTGGCGCTAACTAACTTGCGTCCATTGGTCGAAGTAAAAAGCCGCCGTGTTGGTGGTGCTAACTACCAAGTGCCAGTTGAAGTGCGCCCTAACCGTCGCAGTGCCTTGGCTATGCGTTGGATGCGTGATGCAGCCCGTAAACGTGGTGAAAAATCAATGGGCTTGCGTTTAGCGGCCGAATTGGTTGAAGCTTCTGAAGGCCGTGGTTCAGCCATGAAAAAACGTGAAGAAGTTCACCGTATGGCAGAAGCGAATAAAGCATTTTCACATTTCAGGTTCTAACGTTGTTAGCATTTGTAATTTGATTGATCGTTTGTTTAATTGGCCTAATCTTACAGTTAGGCCAATTGTTCTTTAAGAATTTAAGCAATAATATTAAGTAAAGGTAATGGCCGTGGCTCGTATAACCCCTATTGAACGCTACCGTAATATCGGTATTTCTGCGCACATTGACGCAGGTAAAACCACCACTACAGAACGTATTTTGTTTTATACCGGTGTTAACCATAAGATTGGTGAAGTGCATAATGGCGCTGCCACGATGGACTGGATGGAGCAAGAGCAAGAGCGTGGTATTACCATTACTTCAGCGGCAACCACTTGCTTCTGGAAAGGTATGGCCAGTCAATTTGACCAGCACCGTATTAATATTATTGATACCCCGGGTCACGTGGACTTTACCATTGAGGTAGAGCGTTCTATGCGTGTGCTTGATGGCGCATGCATGGTTTACTGTGCGGTGGGTGGTGTACAACCTCAATCTGAAACTGTTTGGCGTCAAGCCAATAAATACAAAGTGCCACGTATTGCGTTCGTTAATAAAATGGACCGTGCCGGTGCTAACTTCTTTAAAGTGTACGATCAAATGCGTGCACGTCTAAAAGCCAATCCAATTCCTTTGCAAGTGCCTATCGGTGCTGAAGAGAAATTTGAAGGCGTGGTTGACCTAATCAAAATGAAGGCCATCTATTGGGATGAGGCTTCACAAGGCATGAAATTTGATTACCGCGATATTCCAGCCGACCTAGCAGCAGAATGTGCTAAATGGCGTGAAAACATGGTTGAAGCCGCGGCTGAAGCTAGCGAAGAGTTGATGAATAAATACCTTGAAGATGGTGATTTATCTGAAGCGGACATCCTAGTTGGTTTGCGTATTCGTACCATTGCTTTTGAAATTGTGCCTATGGTTTGTGGCTCAGCATTCAAAAACAAAGGCGTACAAGCCATGTTGGATAAAGTGATTGAGTTGATGCCAGCGCCAACCGATATTCCACCAACTAAAGCGGAAGACGGTGACGGTAATGAAATCCGTCTAAAAGCCTCAGATGATGAAAAATTCTCTGCACTAGCATTTAAAATCATGACTGACCCGTTCGTAGGTCAACTGATTTTCTTCCGTGTTTATTCTGGTGTTATTAATGCAGGCGACACTGTCTATAACCCAATTAAAGGTAAAAAAGAGCGTATTGGCCGTATTGTGCAAATGCACGCTAATACACGTGAACCTTTAACCGAGGTTCGTGCTGGTGACATTGCTGCGGCGATTGGTTTAAAAGAAGCGACTACTGGTGATACCTTGTGCAGCGTTAATGATGAAATTATTCTTGAGCGCATGGTGTTCCCTGAGCCAGTTATTCACGTGGCGGTTGAGCCAAAAACAAAAGCCGACCAAGAAAAAATGGGCGTGGCATTAAATCGCTTAGCTCAAGAAGATCCTTCATTCCGCGTTAAAACCGATGAAGAAACTAACCAAACCATCATTTCTGGTATGGGTGAGTTGCACCTAGAGATTCTAGTGGATCGTATGCGCCGCGAATTTAACGTGGAAGCTAACGTTGGTGCGCCACAAGTGGCATACCGTGAAGCGATCAAGAAGAAAGTTGAAGTTGAAGGTAAGTTTGTTAAGCAGTCAGGCGGTAAAGGTCAGTACGGTCATGTTTGGTTAATTATGGAGCCAAATGAAGCCGGTAAAGGCTTTGAGTTTATTGATGCGATTAAAGGCGGTACTGTGCCTCGCGAATTTATTCCTGCTGTTGAAAAAGGCCTACGCGAAACCATTCCTTCAGGCGTGCTAGCTGGCTTCCCAGTGGTGGACGTAAAAGTAACCTTGTTTGATGGTTCATACCACGATGTTGACTCGAATGAAAACGCCTTTAAAATGGCCGCTTCTATCGGTTTCAAAGACGGTATGCGTAAAGCGGACCCTATCTTGCTTGAGCCTATGATGGCTGTTGAAGTTGAAACGCCGGAAGATTACATGGGCGACATCATGGGTGACTTGTCATCTCGTCGCGGCATCATTCAAGGTATGGAAGATAATGCAACCGGTAAAGTGGTGCGTGCCGAAGTGCCATTGGCAGAAATGTTCGGTTACTCCACAACAGTGCGTTCGCTTTCACAGGGTCGTGCAAGCTACAGCATGGAATTTAAGCACTACACAGAAGCACCTAGAAACGTGGCTGAAGCCATCATGAATAAGAAGTAATGGTAACTATTCTTAAATATTGAATTTAAAGGAAAATTAAATGGCAAAAGGTAAATTTGAGCGGACCAAGCCGCACGTTAACGTAGGCACAATTGGCCACGTTGACCATGGTAAGACAACATTAACGGCAGCGATCACAACGATCTTGTCTAAGAAATTTGGTGGTGAAGCGAAGGCTTACGATCAAATTGACGCGGCACCAGAAGAGAAAGCCCGTGGTATTACGATTAATACTGCGCACGTTGAGTACGAGACAGCAAGCCGTCACTACGCACACGTTGACTGCCCAGGCCATGCCGACTACGTTAAGAACATGATTACTGGTGCAGCCCAAATGGACGGCGCTATCTTAGTATGTTCAGCTGCTGACGGTCCTATGCCACAAACACGTGAGCACATCTTGTTAGCACGTCAAGTGGGCGTTCCGTACATCGTTGTGTTCATGAACAAAGCCGACATGGTGGACGATAAAGAATTGCTAGAACTCGTTGAAATGGAAATCCGTGAATTGCTAAGCAAATACGATTTCCCAGGCGACGACACACCAGTGATCGTTGGTTCAGCTAAATTGGCTTTAGAAGGTGACCAATCAGAATACGGCGAGCCAGCCATATTCCGTTTAGCCGATGCACTAGACAGCTACATTCCAATGCCAGAGCGTGCTATTGACGGTACATTCTTGATGCCAGTGGAAGACGTGTTCTCAATTTCAGGTCGTGGTACAGTGGTTACAGGCCGTATTGAGCGCGGTATTGTTAAAGTCGGTGACGAGATTGAAATTGTTGGTATCAAACCAACATTGAAAACAACCTGTACCGGTGTAGAGATGTTCCGTAAATTGCTAGACCAAGGTATGGCTGGTGATAACGTTGGTGTGCTATTGCGTGGTACAAAACGTGAAGAGATCGAACGCGGTCAAGTGTTGTCTAAATCCGGTTCTATCAAACCACACACAAAATTCACGGCAGAGATCTATGTGCTAGGTAAAGATGAAGGTGGTCGTCACACACCATTCTTCAACGGCTACCGTCCACAGTTTTACTTCCGTACAACGGACGTAACGGGTGCTGTAGAGTTGCCAGCAGGTACAGAGATGGTGATGCCTGGTGATAACGTGTCTATCACAGTGACCTTGATTGCGCCTATTGCGATGGAAGACGGTTTACGTTTTGCTATTCGTGAAGGTGGCCGTACCGTTGGTGCAGGTGTGGTAGCTAAGATTATTGAATAATCATTTGTAGTCCCATTAAACGGCAGAGTGAACTCTGCCGTTTCGCTCTTTTAAAGCAGTAAATATGAAAGGCAGTAAAAAATGTCAACACAAAAAATTCGCATTCGTCTTAAAGCATTTGATTACCGTTTAATTGATCAATCTGCTCAAGAAATCGTAGAAACTGCCAAACGTACTGGCGCTGTGGTAAAAGGTCCTGTGCCATTACCAACACGCATTGAACGTTTTGATATTTTGCGTTCACCGCACGTGAATAAAACCTCACGCGATCAGTTCGAGATTCGTACGCACCAACGTTTGATGGATATTGTTGATCCAACAGACAAAACAGTGGATGCATTAATGAAGCTTGATTTGCCTGCAGGCGTAGACGTAGAAATTAAGTTGTAGTTTTTGTTTTAGCAAGAAGCCATTTGTTTTAGCAAGATGCTAAGCAAGGCTTGTAAAGCAATCTGGAGTTCGGTATAATCCGCGCTCTTTCACAGAAGTCGGTCAATTGTAATCGGCTTTTTAACTAAATAATAAGGATACGATCATGAGCTTAGGGCTTATTGGTCGCAAAGTGGGCATGACCCGCGTGTTTACTGAGGATGGCGCAAGCGTTCCGGTAACCGTGTTGGAAGTCGTTCCTAACCGCGTGACACAGATCAAGACAGTCGCAAGCGATGGCTACACTGGCCTTCAAGTTGCTTACGGCACACGTCGTGCTAGCCGCATTAACAGCGCTATGACAGGGCATTATGCTAAGTCAGGTTCAGCTGCAGGTGCTGGTATACATGAATTCCCAGTAACAAACGATGTATTGGCTAATTACACGCCTGGTGCAAATGTCACGGTTGATATTTTCCAAGCGGGTCAAATCGTTGACGTGACTGGCATCTCATTGGGTAAAGGCTTTTCTGGTGCGATTAAACGCCACCATTTCAGTTCTAACCGTGCGTCTCACGGTAACTCAAAATCACATAACGTACCCGGATCTATCGGTATGAATCAAGATCCTGGTCGAGTATTCCCAGGTAAGCGCATGCCAGGTCACTTAGGTGCCGTCAAAGTCACTACGCAAAATCTTGAGATCGTGCGTGTGGATGTTGAGCGCAACCTATTGTTGATCAAAGGTGCAATCCCTGGCTCTAAAGGTGGTGACGTCGTTGTGCGTCCAGCCATTAAAGCCAAGCTTCAGAAGGGGATGAAATAATGGAACTCAAATTACAAGACAAAAATGGTAAAGCAGTTAAAAACGGCGTAACCGTATCAGACGATACATTTGGTCGCGAATTTAACGAAGCGCTAGTCCATCAAGTGGTTGTTGCTTACATGGCAAATGCCCGTACAGCAACCCGTGCACAAAAAGGCCGTGGCAACGTGGCTCATACAACGCATAAGCCTTATGCGCAAAAAGGTACGGGTAATGCGCGTGCTGGTATGACGTCTAGCCCGATCTGGCGTGGAGGCGGTCGTGCTTTCCCAAGCTCACCGTTTGAAAATTTTAGCCATAAAATTAACCGTAAAGCCTACCGTGCTGGTATGCAAACGATTTTATCTGAGTTAGTGCGTCAAGAGCGTTTGAACGTGGTTGAAGAGTTTGTTGTAGCCACACCAAAAACCAAAGCATTTGCAGAAAAAATCAAAAATCTTGGTTACGAAGGTGGCGTATTAGTGCTGACCGATGGCTTTGATGAAAACTTATATTTATCTTCACGCAACCTCATTAACGTGATGGTGGTTGAAGCGCAATTTGCTGATCCTGTTAGCTTGGTGCGTTTCCCTAATGTAGTGGCTACTGTTGCTGCCGTGAAAAAACTTGAGGAGCTGCTAGCATGATGACCGCTATTACTAAAACTCAAGATCGTTTATTGCAAGTGATTTTGGCTCCTCAAATTACTGAGAAAGCCACTTACATTGCAGACAAACATCAACAAATCGCATTCAGGGTTCGTACTGATGCAACTAAACTAGAAATCAAGGCTGCCGTTGAACTTGTTTTCAAGGTTGAAGTTGAAAAAGTTGCTACGATTAATGTTGAAGGCAAAACAAAGCGCGCTGGCAAGGGTATGGGCAAGCGTAAAGACTGGAAAAAAGCTTACGTAAGCTTGAAACCAGGTCAAGAAATTAACTTCGCAGCGGCCGAATAAGGAGAGATGAGATGGCATTAGTTAAAGTCAAGCCAACGTCCCCGGGTCGTCGTGGTGTAGTTAAGGTGGTAACGCCTGACCTTTACAAAGGTAAACCACACGCACCGCTGTTGGAAAGTCAAAGTAAACATGCTGGCCGTAATAACAACGGTCACATTACAACCCGTCACCAAGGTGGTGGTCATAAACAGCATTACCGTTTAATTGACTTCCGTCGCAATAAAGAAGGCATCCCAGCGAAAGTGGAGCATATTGAATATGACCCAAATCGCACTGCACACATTGCATTGTTATGTTACGCAGACGGTGAGCGTCGTTACATTATTGCACCTCGTGGCGTAACGGCTGGTATGCAATTAATCAGTGGTTCTGAAGCGCCTATTAAAGTGGGTAACGCGATGCCGCTACGTAATATTCCAGTGGGTAGTACCATCCATTGTATCGAGTTGCAGCCTGGTAAAGGTGCGCAGATTGCTCGTTCAGCGGGTACGTCTGTGCAATTGCTGGCCCGTGAAGGTGCTTATGCTCAATTACGTTTACGCTCAGGCGAAGTTCGCCGCGTACACGTGGATTGCATGGCAACGCTAGGTGAAGTCGGTAATGAAGAGCATTCACTGCGTTCAATTGGTAAAGCCGGTGCAATGCGCTGGCGTGGTGTTCGCCCAACCGTTCGCGGTGTGGTGATGAACCCGGTTGATCACCCACACGGTGGTGGTGAAGGTAGAACAGCTGCCGGTATGAACCCAGTTAGCCCATGGGGTGTTAAAACTAAAGGTTATCGTACGCGCAGTAGCAAACGTACAGATAATATGCGTATTAGTCGTCGTCCGAGAGGCGTAAGGTAATCATATGGCACGTTCACTTAAAAAAGGTCCATTTATTGATGGTCATTTGGCTAAAAAAGTAGAAGTTGCAGCGGCAACGCGCGATCGTAAACCAATCAAAACTTGGTCACGCCGCTCTACAATTTTCCCAGATTTTATTGGTCTTACTATTGCGATACATAATGGTAAGCAACACATTCCAGTGTTGATTTCTGAAAACATGGTAGGTCACAAGCTCGGTGAATTTGCGTTAACTCGCACATTCAAAGGTCATGCAGCCGACAAAAAAGCTAAGAAATAGGAGCTGATGATGCAAGTATCTGCAATATTAAAAGGTGTTCATCTCTCTCCGCAAAAAGCTAGATTGGTGGCAGACCTTGTTCGTGGCAAGAAAGTGGATCACGCGCTTAACATCTTAAACTTCACGCCAAAAAAAGGCGCTGAGGTTATTAAGAAGGTTGTTGAGTCTGCAATCGCTAATGCCGAGCATAACAATGGCGCTGATATTGACGAGTTGAAGGTAACTTCAATCTATGTTGATAAAGGCATAGTGCTTAAACGTATTCGTCCACGCGCAAAAGGTCGTGCTGGTCGTATCACTAAACCAACCTGTCACATTCATGTGACAGTCGGTAACTAAGGGATAATCATGGGTCAGAAAATTCATCCAATTGGTTTCCGTCTGAGTGTCCAAAAAAATTGGTCCTCACGTTGGTATGCCAATAGCAAAAACTTCCCGGCGATGTTGCAAGGTGACATCAAAGTGCGTGAGTTTTTAAATAAAAAATTAGCCAGTGCAGCGGTAAGCCGTATTTTGATTGAGCGTCCTGCTAAGAACGCAAAAATCACTATTTACAGTGCGCGCCCTGGTGTGGTTATCGGTAAAAAAGGCGAAGACATTGAGTCATTGCGCGCTTCTTTACAAGGTTTAATGGGCGTGCCTGTTCACCTTAATATTGAAGAAGTTCGTAAGCCTGAAGTTGATGCAACATTGATTGCTCAATCGATTGCACAACAACTTGAAAAACGTGTGATGTTCCGTCGTGCCATGAAACGCGCTATGCAAAATGCTATGCGTTTAGGTGCTCAAGGTATCAAAATCATGAGTTCAGGTCGTTTGAATGGTATCGAGATCGCACGTACCGAATGGTACCGTGAAGGCCGTGTGCCATTACATACATTACGCGCAGACATTGATTACGGTGTTGCTGAGGCATCAACTACCTACGGTATTATCGGTATCAAAGTTTGGGTATTTAAAGGTGAAATTTTCGCGGGTAATACCCCTACACCAATTGGTGCGACAACCGCTCCAGTTGCTGAGCCAGAGAAAAAAGTAAGAAAGCCGAGGGCTAAAGATGCTACAACCGTCTAGACAAAAATACCGTAAGATGCAAAAAGGCCGCAACAAGGGCATTGCAACTACGGGTAATAAAGTAAGTTTTGGTGATTTTGGTTTAAAAGCCATAGGTCGCGGTCGTTTAACAGCGCGTCAAATTGAGGCGGCTCGCCGCGTTATGACGCGTCACATTAAACGTGGTGGTCGTGTGTGGATTCGTATATTCCCAGATCAACCAATTTCTAAAAAACCAGCTGAAGTGCGTATGGGTAACGGTAAAGGTAGTACTGAGTTTTACGTTGCTCAAATTCAGCCAGGTAAGATGTTATATGAAATGGACGGTGTGAGCGAAGAGCTTGCGCGTGAAGCGTTCCGTTTGGCAGCAGCTAAATTGCCAATCGAAACAACCTTCATGACACGTCAGTTGGGGAGCTAGGAATGAAAGCAACCGATTTAAGAGCAAAAAGCGTTGATGAGCTAAATGCAGAATTGATTGAATTGCGTCGTGCGCAATTTTCACTTCGCATGCAAGTGGCAACTCAACAATTATCTAAAGTAGATCAGCTAGGTAAAGTACGCAAAGATGTTGCGCGTGTGAAGCTTGTATTAGCTGAGAAAGCGAAACAGGCCTAATGATGACTGAAACTACAAAAGTAGTGCGTAGCCTAACTGGCCGCGTAACAAGTGACAAAATGGATAAAACAGTTACGGTGTTAGTTGAGCGTAAAGTGAAGCACCCTTTAATTGGTAAAGTTATACGCCAATCTAAAAAGTTTCACGCCCACGACGAAACTAACAGCTGTAAAGAAGGCGACATGGTAACCATTATTGAGAGTCGTCCTTTATCTAAAACAAAATCTTGGGTTGTTAAAGCAGCCTAAGTCTTAATTGTTGCGCAATTTTTAGGAATAAGAATTGCGCAACAAGGTTTAGCAAGTTATAATGTTTGGCTATTTTGGTGGGCGACTCAAGGCTATTGCTTAGGCGTAGTCTAAAGTCAAAAGCTCTCACCCCAATACTGACCGGGTCTATCGGCCGTGTTAATTGTAAAATTTATTTTATGGTTAAAAATGGCTGGTGTTGGTTTTAACGGATTAAGTTGGAGTTTATCTCATGATTCAAATGCAATCTCGGCTTGAAGTTGCCGACAACACTGGTGCGCGCTCTGTGCAATGCATCAAAGTGTTAGGTGGTTCTAAGCGTCGTTACGCCGGTATAGGCGACATCATCAAGGTCAGCATCAAAGATGCTGCGCCACGTGGTCGCGTCAAAAAAGGCGAAGTCTACAGTGCAGTTGTTGTGCGTACTGCTAAGGGTGTTCGTCGTCCAGACGGCTCATTAGTTAAGTTCGATGGCAATGCTGCTGTTCTGTTAAATAATAAACTTGAACCGATTGGCACCCGCATATTTGGGCCAGTGACACGTGAATTGCGTACTGAAAAATTCATGAAAATCGTTTCATTAGCACCAGAAGTGTTGTAGGAGCTCACATGAACAAAATTCGCAAGGGTGATTTGGTCATCCTAAATACCGGTAAAGACAAAGGTAAGCAAGGTGCGGTGTTAAGCATACTTGATTCTGGTCACGTTGTTGTAGAGGGTCTTAACCTAGTTAAGAAACATGCAAAAGCTAACCCGATGAAAGGTATTGCCGGCGGCATCATTGCTAAAGAAATGCCATTAGACATTTCAAATGTTGCTTTATTTAACAGCGCGACACAAAAAGGTGATCGCGTAGGCTTTAAGACATTGGATGACGGTCGCAAAATTCGCGTATTCAAATCCAATGGCGAAGCAGTGGACGCATAGGAATCATTATGGCGCGCTTAAAAGATTATTATAAAGACTCAGTAGTAAAAGCAATGACTGAGCAATTCGGTTACACCTCAGTAATGCAAGTGCCTCGCATCGCTAAAATCACTCTAAATATGGGTGTGGGCGAAGCAGTTGCAGATAAAAAGGTAATGGAACATGCGGTTGGTGATATGGAAAAAATTGCTGGTCAAAAAGCAATCGTAACCAAGGCTAAAAAATCCGTTGCGGCATTTAAGATTCGTGATGACTATCCGGTAGGTTGTAAAGTAACTCTACGCCGTGAGCGCATGTACGAATTTTTAGACCGTTTAGTAACGGTAGCTATTCCACGTATTCGTGACTTCCGCGGTATCTCAGCGAAATCATTTGATGGCCGTGGTAACTACAACATGGGCGTTAAAGAACAAATCATTTTCCCTGAAATTGAGTACGATAAAATCGACGCAATTCGCGGAATGAATATCACAATTACAACTACTGCGAAAACGGATGAAGAGGCAAAAGCATTGCTTGCTGCGTTTAGTTTTCCTTTCAGAGGTTAAGTCATGGCTAAAACCTGTATGACAGAACGCGAAGTTAAACGTCGCGCAACTGTAAGTAAATTTGCTGTAAAACGTGCTGCCCTAGAAGCGGCAATGAATGACGTTAATGCTACGGCTGAAAGCCGTTTCGAGGCACGCATGAAGTTTCAAGCGTTGCCACGTAACGCAAGCCCAGTGCGTCTTCGTAATCGTTGTGCATTAACTGGTCGCCCACGTGGTGTGTTTAGTAAATTCGGTATTGGGCGTAGTAAATTGCGCGATTTGATGATGGCTGGCCAAGTGCCAGGTGTCACCAAAGCCAGCTGGTAATAGGGGTATATAACTATGAGTATGAGTGATCCAATTGCCGACATGTTGACCCGCATTCGAAATGCGCAAATGGTCAATAAAGCGGTTGTTACTATGCCATCTTCTAATGTTAAGACTGCTATTGCTAGCGTTCTTAAAGAAGAAGGTTATGTAGAAGATTTTGCAGTGCAAACTGAAGGTAGCAAAGCTACTTTAACCATAAGCTTGAAATACTATGCTGGTCGCCCTGTTATTGAGCGTATACAGCGTGTAAGTAAGCCAGGTTTGCGCGTTTACAAAGGGTCTCAAGAGATTCCTAAAGTAATGAATGGCCTTGGTGTGACTATTATGTCTACATCTAAGGGTGTAATGACAGATCGTAAAGCGCAAGCTGCCGGTATCGGTGGTGAAGTGCTGTGCGTAGTGGCTTAAGGAGAAGCAAATGTCACGTGTTGCTAAGAATCCAGTAGCTATTCCAGCTAAAGTTGAAGTGGTGCTAAGTGCCAGTTCTATAGCCGTAAGCGGCCCATTAGGCAAACTATCTCATCCATTAACGGATGCTGTAGTGCTAAAACGCGAAGGCGAAACCATTACATTTGAAGCGGCGAGCGATGCCCGTCATTCACGTGCAATGTCAGGTACATTGCGCGCCTTGGTAGCCAATATGGTCCATGGCGTATCTCAAGGTTTTACCCGTAAATTAACCCTAGTGGGCGTTGGCTATAAAGCGGCGGCACAAGGCGCGGTATTGAACCTAGAGTTAGGTTATTCACATCCAATCAATCACAAAATGCCAGCAGGCGTGACTGTGACCACTGCTACACCAACAGAGATTTTATTAACTGGTGTTGATAAGCAAGTGATTGGCCAGGTTGCTGCACAGATTCGTGCTTACCGTTCTCCAGAGCCATATAAAGGCAAAGGCGTTCGTTATGCTGATGAAGTTGTTGCAATTAAAGAAACCAAAAAGAAATAAGGCTTAAAAAATGAACAACGTAAATAATCGCTTGCGTCGTGCACGTAAAACCCGTGCCAAAATTGCAGAGCTAAAAGTTACTCGTCTAAGTGTGCACCGTACTAATACGCACATCTATGCGCAAATTATTGCGGAAACAGGCGATAAAGTAATTGTTAGTGCTTCAACAGTAGAAGCCGACGTTCGTAAAAACCTGAAAAATGGTGGCAACATTGAAGCAGCTGCTTTAATTGGTAAATTAATTGCACAAAAAGCTAAGAAAGCCGGTGTTACTACCGTTGCTTTTGATCGCTCAGGTTATAAATATCATGGTCGTATTAAAGCGTTGGCTGATGCCGCACGTGAAAACGGCTTGTCCTTCTAATTGGTCTGATTGCTTAAGAGGTTAATGATGGCGAGAGAAATGGAACAGCAACAGCAGCAGACTGATGGTTTGCGCGAAAAGATGATTGCAGTTAATCGTGTTAGTAAAACGGTTAAAGGTGGTCGTATCATGAGTTTTGCAGCTCTTACAGTAGTTGGCGACGGCGATGGTGCGGTTGGTATGGGTAAGGGTAAAGCACGTGAAGTACCCGTAGCTGTGCAAAAAGCAATGGATGAAGCGCGTCGCGGTATGTTGAAAATCAACTTAACAAACGGCACTTTGCACCACGCAGTAACCGGTGTGCATGGCGCAGCTAAAGTGTTCATTCAACCTGCTTCTGAAGGTACCGGTATTATTGCTGGTGGCGCAATGCGCGCGATCTTTGAAGTGATGGGTGTAACTAACGTGGTTGCAAAATGCATTGGTTCAACCAATCCATACAACCTTGTTCGTGCAACATTGAATGGTTTGGAATCAATGAATACGCCAGCAGAAATCGCAGCTAAACGCGGTAAATCTGTTGAAGAAATTAGAGGCTAATCATGGCTAAAGACAAAAAAGACGTGTCAACTATTAAAGTGACATTGGTAAAAAGTACTATTGGTCGTATTGAAGCGCATAAAGCAACTGTTAAGGGTTTAGGTTTACGCCGTATCCGTCATACAGTAGAAGTGCAAGATACCCCAGCAATTCGCGGCATGATCAATGCTGTTAACTATCTGGTAAAGGTAGAGGGATAATGCAGTTAAATACAATTAAGCCTGCAGAAGGCGCAAAAAAAGAACGTCGCCGCGTAGGTCGTGGTATCGGTTCTGGTTTCGGTAAAACCGGTGGTCGTGGCCATAAAGGTCAAAAATCACGTACTGGTGGTTTCCATAAAGTGGGTTTTGAAGGCGGTCAAATGCCAATTCAACGCCGTTTACCTAAACGTGGTTTCAAATCCATGACTAAGGCAAACACAGCGCACGTGCGTACCAGTGAGTTGGCTTTAATTCCTAACGAAGTTATCGACTTGTTAGCTTTAAAAGCAGCAAACATTGTTTCTGGCACCGTTAAAAACGCTAAGATTTTCTTGTCTGGTGACGTGACTGCTAAATACAACATTCAAGGTTTGTTGTTGACTAAAGGCGCTCGCGCTGCAGTTGAAGCGGCCGGCGGTAAGATTTTAGAAGCGGCGTAAGAGGCTATTTTGGCACAGGAAGGATTACTAAAAACAGCATCAAAAATGGGCGAACTTAAAAGCCGCCTGTTTTTTGTGTTGGCTGCTTTGGTGGTGTACCGCTTAGGTGCGCACATCCCAGTGCCAGGTATTGATCCTGATGTATTGGCTAAACTGTTTGAGTCACAAAGTGGCGGCATATTGGGCATGTTTAACATGTTCTCAGGTGGCGCCCTATCAAGATTCACGGTGTTTGCACTAGGTATCATGCCCTACATTTCTGCATCCATTATTATGCAGTTAATGGCGGCCGTATCGCCTAAGTTAGAGCAATTGAAAAAAGAAGGCGAAGCCGGTAGAAGGACGATTACAAAATACACACGCTACGGTACTGTTGTATTGGCGTCATTCCAGGCTTTAGGTATAGCCATTGCGCTTGAATCTCAACCCGGTTTGGTGTTGGATCCTGGCATGGCTTTTAGATTAACAGCGGTAATCACCTTGGTAAGCGGCACCATGTTTATCATGTGGTTGGGTGAGCAAATCACAGAACGCGGCATTGGTAATGGCATATCCATCATCATTTTTGCTGGTATTGTTGCTGGCTTGCCGCATGCCTTAGGTACCACGGCTGAGATGGTGAATACCGGTGCATTCAGTGTGCCATTAGCCTTCTTCTTGCTTGTGGCGACTGTATTGGTAACGGCATTGGTGGTGTTTGTAGAGCGTGGCCAACGCAAAATTACCGTTAATTACGCTAAGCGCCAAGTTGGCAATAAAGTGTACGGTGGCCAAACAACGCATTTGCCTATGAAGCTAAATATGGCCGGTGTGATACCGCCAATTTTTGCCTCTAGCATTATTTTATTCCCAGCGACATTGGCTGGTTGGTTTGGTAGCAAAGAAAGTATGTATTGGTTGAAAGATGTGGCTGCAGCTTTGTCACCGGGTCAACCCATCTACATCTTGTTTTTTGCTACAGCGATTGTGTTCTTTTGCTTTTTTTACACTGCCTTACAGTTTAATCCTAAGGACACGGCGGATAACCTGAAGAAAAGTGGTGCCTTTGTTCCTGGTATTCGTCCAGGTGAGCAAACGGCGAAATACATAGACCGTATCATGGGTCGCTTAACGTTGGTTGGTGCTGCTTACATTACCTTGGTGTGTTTGCTACCAGAGTTTTTGATTTTGAAATTTAATACACCGTTCTATTTTGGTGGTACATCGTTGTTAATTATTGTTGTAGTGACGATGGATTTTATGACGCAAGTACAGTCGCATTTGATGTCAAATCAATATGAAGGCTTACTGAAAAAGGCTAACTTTAAAGGCAATGCGCAAAACGCAAAATAGTTAAAGTAGCGATTTAAGAATCAGCAGTTTAAGAAGTGATGGAGTTATAAATGAGAGTTCGTGCATCAGTAAAAGCATTATGTCGTCATTGTAAAGTTGTGCGTCGTCGTGGCGTTGTACGTATTATTTGTACGGACCCACGTCACAAGCAACGCCAAGGTTAATTGATCTAGGTCATTAACCAAATTAGAGGCGGTTTGCTCTAATTGAGATGGTCACAGCACCCGTGGTGATCAGAAGATAAGCTAATTGATAAAAATTGGTTTTGCTGTTAGAATCTCCGGCTTTTTAAAGCTGACGGATTTTTAGGTAAACCTAAATTTTGGAGTAGGTATGGCACGTATAGCAGGGGTAAATATCCCAAATAACAAACACGCCGAGATTGCATTAACTGCAATTTACGGTATTGGTCGTAACACAGCACAGAAAATTTGTGCTGCAGCTGGTGTTTTGCCTTCTGCAAAAATGAAAGATTTAAATGACGCAGATGTAGATAAATTGCGTGATGAAGTCGCTAAAGAGAAAGTTGAAGGCGATCTACGTCGTGATGTTTCAATGAATATCAAGCGTTTAATGGATTTAAATTGCTACCGTGGCGTTCGTCACCGTCGTGGTTTACCGGTTCGTGGTCAACGTACAAAAACAAATGCACGTACCCGTAAAGGCCCGATTAAGGCAATTAAACAAGCTAAGTAATTTTAGCTAAAAGTATACTGAGCTATAGGCTGTTAGCCTTTAGTGAGACTAATTCTAGTACGATTTATTGGTAAGGAAAGTGCAACATGGCAAAAGCTAATGTACGCGTAAGAAAAAAAGTTAAAAAGAATATTGCAGAGGGCATTGCGCACGTGCATGCATCTTTTAACAATACCATCATCACGATTACAGACCGTCAAGGCAATGCCTTGTCATGGGCAACTTCTGGTGGCCAAGGCTTTAAAGGCTCACGTAAAAGTACCCCATTTGCAGCGCAAGTAGCTGCAGAGGTTGCTGGTAAATCAGCACAAGAAAACGGTGTGAAGAATTTAGAAGTGCGTATTAAAGGCCCAGGCCCAGGTCGTGAATCTGCAGTGCGTGCACTTAATGCAGCTGGTTTTAAAATCACCAGCATTACCGATGTGACGCCAGTGCCACACAATGGCTGCCGTCCACCTAAAAAACGCCGCATTTAAGCTGAGCTCACGCTCACTTTAGTAGAAATAACAGGAGAATCCCTTGGCTAGAAATTTAGATCCTAAGTGCCGTCAATGTCGTCGTGAAGGCGAAAAGCTTTTCTTAAAAGCTGAAAAATGCTTCACTGACAAATGTGCAATTGAAAAACGTAACTTCCCACCAGGTCAACACGGTCAACGTCGTAACCAACGTTTATCTGACTACGGTGTGCAATTGCGTGAAAAACAAAAAGTTCGTCGTATCTACGGCGTACTTGAGGCGCAATTCCGTAGCTACTACGCTGAAGCGGATCGTAAAAAAGGCATTACAGGTGAGAACTTGTTGCAACTTCTAGAGTGTCGTTTAGATAACGTTACTTACAGAATGGGTTTAGGTGGTTCACGTACTGAAGCACGCCAAATCGTTCGTCACAACAGTATTTTAGTAAACGGCCGTCGTGTCAATATTCCTTCATACCAAGTTAAAGCGGGTGATGTAGTGAGTGTGGCAGAAGCTGCTAAAACACAATTGCGTATTAAAGGCGCACTTGCAGCAGCTGAGCAACGTGGTTTCCCAGCATGGATAGAAGTTGATGTGAAAGCATTAACCGGTACATT
This sequence comes from uncultured Methylotenera sp., assembly GCA_964400215.1. Lineage (GTDB taxonomy): Bacteria > Pseudomonadota > Gammaproteobacteria > Burkholderiales > Methylophilaceae > Methylotenera. Next base: position 232,346 of record CAYNSY010000002.1, read on the forward strand.
CAAAGCTAAACCACAACGCGATGAATTGCCTGCAACAATCAATGAATCATTGGTTGTTGAGCTTTACTCAAAATAATTAAGCTTTAAAAAATATTAAAATATGCCGGTGATAAAAATCACCGGCAAGAATAACTACTCAACTTGACCATAGTTGAGAGTTTAATTCTTAAAAAAATTAAAAGGTATAACTATGCAAAACAGTCCTACCGAATACTTAAAACCACGTGTTGTTGACGTTGAAGTTTTATCACCATTGCGTGCTCGTGTTACTTTAGAGCCAATGGAGCGTGGCTTTGGCTACACACTTGGCAATGCATTGCGTCGTGTTTTATTGTCTTCAATTCCAGGCTTCGCAATTACTGAAGTTAAAATTGACGGTGTAGTACATGAATACTCAACCATAGATGGCGTGCAGGAAGACGTAGTAGACATCCTGCTTAATCTTAAAGGTGTGGCATTAAAATTAAACTCAAAATCAGAAACCATTTTGATTTTGAATAAATCAACCGAAGGTGTTGTTACTGCCGGTGATTTTGAAACAGGCCACGATGCTGAAATTGTTAACCCAGATCACGTGATTGCTCACTTGACCAAGGGTGGCAAATTGAATTTAGAAGTTAAAGTGGCCATGGGCCGCGGCTACCAACCTGTACCAGCACGTCAAAAGTCTAACGAAGAAGACCGTGTGCTTGGTTTTATCATGGTGGATGCCTCATTTAGCCCAGTGAATAAAGTGAGCTACCAAGTTGAGAATGCACGTGTAGAACAACGTACAGACTTAGATAAATTGGTAATGGACGTAGAAACAAACGGTGTTATTGAGCCTGAGCAAGCGATTCGTGATGCGGCCCGTATTTTGATGGGTCAGTTGTCTGTGTTTGCTGACTTAGAAGGCGCACCTAACGAAGTTGAAGTTAAATCAGCTCCACAAGTAGACCCAGTGTTATTGCGTCCAGTGGATGATTTGGAATTGACCGTGCGTTCAGCCAATTGCTTGAAAGCAGAAAATATATTTTACATTGGTGATTTGATCCAACGTACTGAGAATGAGCTATTAAAAGCCCCTAACCTTGGTCGTAAATCACTTAATGAAATTAAAGATGTACTCGCTACACGCGGCCTAACTTTGGGCATGAAATTAGAAAACTGGCCACCTGTTGGTCTTGAAAAAGCTTAAGTCATTAAGCTTTAAATAGAAACTTTAAGGAATTACTATGCGTCACGGTAATAGCAATCGTAAATTAAATCGTACTAGCAGCCATCGTGCAGCGATGTTTCGTAACATGACCGCTTCATTGTTGCGTCACGAAGTCATCAAAACAACTTTGCCTAAAGCAAAAGAGTTGCGCAAGTTTGCAGAGCCATTAATCACATTAGGTAAAACGCCAACTTTGGCTAACCGTCGCTTAGCGTTTAGTCGCTTACGTGATCGTGATATCGTGGGCAAACTGTTCGGTGAATTAGGCCCACGTTATTTAGCGCGTAATGGCGGTTACCTACGTGTGTTGAAATGCGGCTTCCGTAACGGCGACAATGCGCCTATGGCATTGGTTGAGTTGGTTGATCGTCCAGACACAGGTGCTGAAGTAGTTGTTGCTGAATAAGTAATACAGCGACCTATAAAAAAGCCAGCTATATGCTGGCTTTTTCTTTGCTCGTTTGTTTTATTTTATGAAGTCTAAAATGGCTGCTTGCTTAAACGGCCAACACAAAAGATGGCCGTTATCTTGTCGCTGTAATACCGGTATTTTTAGTTCAAAGCGTGCTAATAAATCGGCATCGTCGGCTATCTCTATCGCGGTCCAGCTAAGCCCATGCGTCATGGCCAAGCTGGTTAACATGGCTTCTGCTTGCTCGCAGAGATGGCAATGGCTAGTGCTGTAAAGAGTGATATGGGCGCTCATCTGATCGGTGCTCAGGCTTTAGCTAAAATAGTTAGCTAAGCACAAAATTAAATCCTAATAAAGGCGTGATACTATAACGCTGATTATCGTTTTGTCGATTGTTCGTGCACATTAAATTTGGGTCATTATGTCAGATATACAAGATTCTAAAGACAGCTTAAGTGAAAGCCTGCAACAGGTGATTACTTTATTGGATAAGCATAAGCTGATCGAGGACCTTGTGCATCGGCAAGACATGCACAACCATGATTTAGTGGAGTCCTTAGTCCATAAACAAAATCTACAAGAGCTGCAGAAAAAGTTAGACCAATTGCACCCAGCCGATGTGGCGGCGATACTCGAGGCCTTGCCCTTAGAGCAACGGCTGGATGTTTGGGAGCTGGTCAAGGTAGAGCGCGATGGGGACATCCTTTTAGAAGTATCGGATGCTGTTCGTCAAACCCTGATTGCAGACATGAACACCGACGAGTTGTTGGCTGCGGCCGAGCAACTGGATACGGATGAATTGGCCGATTTGGCGCCAGACTTACCTAAGGATGTATTGCAAGAGCTGCTTGACAGCTTGGATACGCAAAACAGAGCCCGTTTGCAAGCGGCCTTGTCCTATGCCGAAGACACCGTGGGCGGCATCATGGACTTCGACATCATCACCATACGTGAAAACATTAGCTTAGAAGTAGCCTTACGCTATATGCGTCGGCTGGGCAGTTTGCCGGATCATACCGACAAACTTTTTGTGGTGGACAGAAATGAAATCCTATTAGGCGTACTCCCACTCAAGCGTTTGGTGGTGAATGATTTGGCGGCCAGCGTGGCCGATGTCATGGCTGCCGATGCCGTGGTATTTCATCCCGATGAAGCTGCTGATGAAATAGCCAAAGCATTTGAGCGTTACGATTTGGTGACCGCGCCTGTGGTCGATGAGAATAATAAATTAGTCGGCCGCGTCACCGTGGATGCGGTGATGGATTTCATCCGTGAAGAAGCGGAAAGTGACCTATTATCCATGGCCGGTTTGCGTGAAGAGGAAGACTTCTTCGCCTCTATCTGGAAGTCGGTGCAAAACCGTTGGGCTTGGTTGGCGCTTAACTTAATGACAGCTTTGGTGGCATCCAGGGTGATAGGTTTGTTCGAAGGGTCGATAGAGAAGATAGTTGCCTTAGCGGCATTGATGCCTATAGTGGCCGGCATAGGCGGCAACTCGGGCAATCAAACCACCACCATGATAGTCCGCGGCTTGGCCTTAGGTCAGGTGGCCTCACACAATATGCAATCGCTGATTACTAAAGAGTTAGGCGTGGCCTTGCTCAATGGCCTAATCTGGGGCGGTGTACTAGGGGCAATTTCTTATGCCCTTTATGGCAACATCAATTTAGGCTTGGTAATGATGGCGGCCATGACCTTGAATTTATTGTTGGCGGCCTTAATGGGCGTGGTCATTCCGTTGAGCATGAATAAATTTGGACGTGACCCAGCCGTGGGTTCCAGTGTATTGATTACCGCCGTGACCGACAGCGGTGGCTTCTTAATCTTCTTAGGCTTAGCAACCATATTCCTCATGTAAATGAAGCGCCGTATTCACTAGGCGGGTAAGGTGGAAAATGAATCAAGAAATCCAATTGGTCTGGTACGAGTTATTTGCCGATTTAACGACGCCATTTGCCTTATGGCAATTTGCCATCATGGCCATCGCTGCCAGCTTGGCTTGGGTAATTAATGGCCTTTTGCGTGCCAAGGTGATGCGCAGCGCGCCTGAGAGTTGGAAGCTAGGCATAGGCGGTATTAATCGCGTGTTATTGCCCTTGATTAGCTTGATTAACCTGCAGTTGGCCGAGCTCCTATTGGCTATGCTTAATTGGCCGCCTGCCAGCTTCTTGCACCTAGCCAGCAGTTTATTGTTGGCCTTGGTCATGATACGCATTGCCGCCTACGGCGTGCGTTATATCATGGCGCCCAGCGGGATTGTTAAAACCTTAGAAAATAGCATCACCACCTTTATTCTGATCGTGATGGCCTTGTACTTAAGTGGCCTGTTACCACAGTTATTGGATGCGCTAGAGAGCGTGCAATTTAGCCTGGGCAAAAGCCAGCTTAACCTGTTGTTGATACTGCAAGCCATACTCACCATCATCGCCACCATTTTCATCGCGCTATCCCTGAGTCGCGTGTTGGAAAATAAATTGATGCGCAACGAGCACATCAATATGAATATGCGCGTGGTCATGAGCAAACTGTTACGCGGCTTTTTGTTGGTCATTGCCTTGCTGATAGGCTTGTCTGCCGTTGGCTTAGACGTGACGCTGTTATCTGTGTTTGGTGGTGCTTTAGGTGTGGGCTTGGGCTTTGGCTTACAGCGTATAGCCAGCAATTACGTCAGTGGCTTTATCATCTTGCTGGATAGGTCCATGCAGATCGGCGATGTACTGACCGTGGATACCCATTATGGCGTGGTCACGGATTTGCGCACACGCTATTTAGTGCTGCGTAAGTTGGACGATACCGAAGTAATTATTCCCAATGAAATGCTCATCATTAACCCGGTGATCAACCACTCGCATACCGACCCCAAAGCCCGCGTGCAAATGCCGGTGCAGATCAGTTACGACAGTCCTTTAGAGCTTGCTATGCAATTGATAAGTGATGCGGCCAAGCAGCACCCGCGTGTGCTGGCCACGCCTGCACCTGTGGTGCACATCAAAGGTTTTGCTGACAATGGCATAGACTTAGTTTTAACCCTGTGGATGCCAGACCCGGAAGAAGGGCCGGCAGCCATGCAGTCGGATGTCTATTTGGCGATATGGCACGCATTTAAAGCGAACAACATTGCCATTCCTTATCCGCAGCGTGAAGTGCGCATACTAGGCGTGGCGCCAACGGCATAGCATTTGTTTTAAGCAATAAAAAAGCTCGCTTATAGCGAGCTTTTTTATTGCTTAAATAAACAGCAGCTTATTTAAGTTTGGCTTCTTTGTACAATACGTGCTGACGAACCACTGGATCAAATTTTTTGATTTCCATTTTGCCTGGCATGGTACGTTTGTTTTTAGTGGTGGTGTAGAAATGACCTGTACCAGCACTGGATTCTAATTTGATTTTTTCACGCATAATGTTCTACCTTAGATTTTTTGGCCAGCAGCGCGCAAGTCAGCAAGAACGGCATCGATGCCATTTTTGTCGATAGTGCGTAGGGCATTGTTAGTAATGCGCATGCTTACCCAGCGATTTTCGCTCTCTACCCAGAATTTGCGGTTTTGCAAATTAGGTAAGAAGCGGCGTTTTGTTCTGTTGTTAGCGTGAGAAACGTTGTTACCCACCATTGGCTTTTTGCCAGTTACCATACATACACGTGCCATGGTTAAATCTCCAAACTTCTGCTTTTTTCGAAAGACCGCAATTATAGTACGAAAACTATTATTATCTCAAGGTAATTATCAATATTATTTAGGCTTAATTTGGCGCTTAGTGCTTACCGGTGCTACCAAAACCGCCTTCGCCTCGTTCGCTGCTATCAAAATCCCCGACTAAATGGAAATCCGCTTGCACCACAGGCACGATCACCAGTTGTGCTATGCGCTCCATCGGGTTAATTTCAAACGCCGTATTGCCTCGATTCCAGCACGACACCATCAATTGCCCTTGGTAATCGGAATCGATCAAACCCACCAGGTTGCCCAGCACGATGCCGTGCTTATGGCCAAGACCGGAGCGCGGCAATATCAATGCGGCATAATAAATGTTATCTAAATGGATGGCCATGCCGGTTGGAATTAGCGTGGTTTCGCCCGGTTGTAGGGTGATAGGCGCATCTATGCAGGCACGCAAATCCAAGCCTGCTGAACCAGCCGTGGCGTAACTGGGCATTTGCTGGTGTAAGCGGTCATCAAGAATTTTTAAATCCACAATAATTTTCATAAGGTTCTCAAAAAAATACCAATTATTAACTAGGGGTTTAATTTAGCTTAGCATTAAACACTAATTTTTAATGAAAATCACTACAACAGTATTGTTAGGATTAAATGATTGAGAATAAAAAAACCCGCCTAAGCGGGTTTTTGGTTGATTTACACAAACTTAAAATTTGTAGGTTGCGCTTAGACTAAGCAAATAGTTTCTATCTGCAGCCGGTTCAAAGAATCTTAAATTGCCGTCATTAATTCTTACTGAGCCTATATAATCCTTGTCAAAGATATTTTCTACACGAACGTATTCGCTGAAATACCAACCAGCAACATTTTGTTCAAAACCAGCCCGTATGTTTGCTATTTTGTAGGATGGGGCTGCGTCCGTATTGGTATCATTTACATAAACTTTGCTGTTATATCGACCCTCTACGGCGGTACTAAAGCCTAAAGGCTGGTACTTCCAAGCGATTTCAGCATAAATCTGGTTGCTGTAAGTGCCAGGTATTTTGTTGCCTGCATTTACGGTTGTGAGAGTGCCTGATGATGGAGTGTAGCTAAAGCTTGTGTCGAATTTTGCATTTAACAACGTATAGGCAATGTATGTTGATACGTTATTGTCAAACCGACTATCTATAGAGAGCTCAGCGCCTGTTCGTGTTGTTTTATCTGCATTACCATAAACACTTCTGTTCGCTGCACTGGTTTCACTAAGCACAATTTCGTTGTCTGTTCTGATTTTGAAAATTGTTAGGTTGGCTTGTGTGTTATTTCCAATAAATGCCTTAGCACCCAACTCGTAATTTTCACTTTCACTAGGTTTTAAAGTTAGATTTGGTGTGCCGCTACTTGTGCTGTTGTATGCAGCTTCAATAAAAGTGGGGGTTTCAAATCCTTTGCCATAGTTTGCATAGAGATTAAGGCTGGGTGATATTTTTAAGACAGCACCAACTACGGGATTGGTTTTTTCATATTCAACAGAACCACTATTGTCGCCATTATTGCCTGTGCCAGTCAAAAAACGGTCTTTAACAGTCAATTTAACTTTGGTATGCCTAAGCCCCGCATGAATATCTAGGTTGTCTCGTACCGATAACTTACCTTGAGCATACTGATCAAAGTTATCAACAATATTGTCTTCATCTCTATTTAGAGTGCTAATTGGTATGCTGCTGGCAAGTACGTTCGTATCAGTTCTTGCATCGCTAGATTTGCCATAATTTAGACCAAAGCTTAGTGTGTAAGGCATGTTTATCACTGCGTCTTTATTGTCCCATCTAACATCGGTGCCATGAAAGTCCCTGGCAATAACGCTTGAGCGGGCATTGGTGCCGAATTCATTGGTGGCTAGAATTTGATTGTTGTCGCGTTTGCCAGCAAATGCCATCACATTGATGGCGTTATTTTGGTTTAAATTGTGTTCTAAATTGAATCCTATTTGCTTGTGGCTACGAGTGACTCGTGTATTGGCGTTAGTCACCGCCGCAACAACTGCAGTCGGATCACTGAATGCGGTTGATCGATCTAAGCCACTTGGATCCTCTGCTTTTTGATCAAACCAGTTGATTAAGCTGGTCAAGGTTGTGTCTTCATTAACCTTAATTTTTAGTTTAGCCGTTGCAGCTTGTTTGTCGCCTGAGCTGTGGTCACGGTAACCATCTGTTTCGAAGTTAGAAACATTGAGTAAATACTCAACGTTACTGACCGTGCCTGCTGCATCCATAATCTGACGTTGGGTATCGTAACTACCGAACATGATTTTTGAGCCAATTTCCGGTGTTTTAGGCGCATCCTCAGAAAATAGCTGGATCACACCACCAGAAGAGTTGCCATACAAAGCAGAAAACGGACCGCGCATCACTTCTATGCTTTTTACTGCAGATAAATCTACGATGCCTGGTTGGCCTTGGCCGTCCGGCATGGTTAATGGTATGCCATCAGCATACACTCGGATGCCGCGAACGCCAAAGCTAGAGCGCGACCCAAACCCACGAGAAGAAATTTGCGGGTCTTGTGATTGGTTGGTGCGGTTTTGGGCTGTGATGCCAGGTACACGAATCAAGCTTTCGGAGAGAGTCATTTCTAGTTGACCATCTTGGATATCTTTTTTCTCAACAACGTCAATCGCTACAGGTAAGTCAAAGCTATTCTGTTCTGTGCGTGTGGCTGTAATCACCACTGGTGCGGTGACGCTGGTTTGTTCAGCGTAAGCTTGAGGAGCAACAATCGCTGCAATCAATAAAAATATCGGTTTTTTCTTCATGGTATGGGTGTTCTTATAAATTTTGAAGGTTCATACTATCTGCAGTCATAGAAACAGACCATCATGAAAAGCATGAATTTTAGATACGATTAGCCCGTGGCTAAATTTAGGGGATGATGTATGCAGTGTTAAAGCATGCTCACCACATGCTTTAACAGCAAGTCGGCAATCACACTTTTTGGCGCGCGTTCTAAGGGATGCGCGCCATTTTTGTCTAATAGGGTCACCGTGTTCTGGTCGTCGCCCATGGCATCACTGACTAAATTGGCCACCATGAGGGGCAATTTTTTTGCCTGGCGTTTGGCTTCAGCAAAGTCCAACAGTTTTTCGGTTTCAGCGGCAAAGCCCACGCAGAAAGGCGCTTTGGGTAGGCTGGCCACTTCCGCCAATATGTCTTTATTGGGTGTGAGTGCTAGGTTCAAGGTCGCTGCACTTTTCTTTATTTTTTCCGCTTGCGTTGTGCTGGGGCGGTAATCTGCTACCGCGGCTACGCTGATAAAAATGTCTTGGTTTAGCACATGACCCATCACCGCTTTATACATCGCATCGCCACTAATGGCCTGTATGGTGCTGACATTGTCCGGTGGCGTTAATGCGCTGGCGCCGCTTACTAAGGTCACCGTGGCACCCATGTCTGCCGCCGCTTGAGCAATCGCGTAGCCCATTTTGCCACTGCTTAAATTGGTGATGGCGCGCACCGGGTCTATCATTTCTAGGGTGGCACCAGCGGTAATGAGCACACGCTTGCCAGCCAATAGTTTGGGGCTAAAGTGGGCATTTACTAACCTGAGCAAGGCCTCGGCTTCTAGCATACGGCCTAAGCCAATTTCGCCACAGGCTTGTTCGCCACTGTCAGGGCCGAGCAGGCTGATGCCATCGGCTTGCAGTTGGGCAATGTTGCGTTGTGTGGCGGGGTTTTCCCACATTTGTTTATTCATGGCCGGTGCTACCAGCAGCGGGCAATCCCTAGCTAAACACAAGGTAGACAGTAAATCGTCGGCACGGCCTTGTACCAATTTAGCTAGAAAGTCGGCACTGGCTGGCGCCACTAAAATGGCATCGGCTTCGCGGGATAACTCGATGTGCGGCATGCCATTGCTAATGCTGCTGTCCCACATATCGATAAATACCGGCTTGCCTGACAGCGCTTGCATGGTCACTGGCGTGATAAATTGGCAAGCCGCTTGCGTCATGACTACTTGCACATTGATGTTGGCTTTGACCAATAGTCTCACCAGTTCAGCGGCTTTGTAGGCAGCGATGCCGCCGGTGATGCCGAGTACGATGGATTTGGCTTTTGTAAGGGTATTTTTTTGCATAAGGGTGAAAAAATAAGTTTACTATTTCGCTAATGCGTTCATTTTAATACGAAAATCGCAGTGTAAGCGCAATAATCCCCTTATTGCCCTGCGATAAAGGACATAATCATGGCGATTACCGATTGGCCTGCAGCAGAACGTCCACGCGAAAAACTGTTGGCGCAAGGGGTGGCCGCCTTGTCCGATGCTGAATTGCTGGCGGTATTCTTACGCGTAGGCGTGACCGGTAAAAGTGCCGTGGACTTAGCCCGTGATTTGTTGGCTAGGTTTGGCAGCTTAACCGGTATTTTTGCTGCAAGCCGGGCGCAGTTGTCGCAGGTGCATGGCATGGGCTTGAGTAAGTACGCGCAATTGCAAGCCATCTTTGAAATGAGTAGACGCGCGCTTGCCGAGCATATGCGTGCACAAGATCTACTGGCTTCGCCACAGCAGGTGCGCGATTTTCTCACGCTAAAATTAGCCAGTTTGTGCCATGAAGTGTTTATGGTGTTGTTTTTAGATGCGCAAAATAGGCTGATTGCGGAGGAGATTATGTTTCGTGGCACGCTCACACAAGCCAGTGTGCACCCACGCGAAGTGGCTAAACAGGCACTGCACTACAATGCCGCCAGTGTCATTTTGGCGCACAACCACCCATCCGGTCTGGCCCAACAAAGTCAGGCGGATGAGCTCATTACCCAGCAATTAAAGCAAGCCCTCGCGCTAGTAGACGTGCGGGTATTGGATCATTTTATCGTCGCTGGCAATGCAACTTTTTCATTCGCTGAGCGTGGTTTGTTGTAAACTAAAAACCATGGAGAATTTAGTGGTTTTGGATAATAAGCTATGGCTAAACTTGGCCGTGGCTTTAGGCATAGGTTTGTTAATAGGTGCCGAGCGTGAGCGTAGCAAAGGCATGGGTCCCGACCTTTCTTTGGCCGGCATACGCACCTTTACTATCGTGGCTTTACTGGGCGCAGTCAGCACCGTGGTGAGTTTTTGGTTGTTAATTGTGTCGGTGATTTGTGTCACGGTATTTGCCGCTTTGGCCTACGTGGTGCGTGTCAACGAACACCCTGGGTTAACCACAGAAATCACGCTGGTTTTTACCGTTATTTTAGGCGGCTTAGCTATGTCTGCGCCGTCTTTAGCCGCCAGTTTGGCGGTCACTGCCGCTATTCTTTTGACTGCCAAGGAGCCCATTCATGGCTTTATTCGTGGCTCGGTAAGCAAAGAAGAAGTGAATGATTTTCTAATTTTAGCCGGCGCTACCCTCATCGTATTGCCCTTGGTGCCGAATGAATTGATAGGCCCATTTTCCGCCATTAATCCCCATAATTTATGGCTAATCGTGATACTGGTCATGCTTATCAGTGCGCTTGGGCATTTAGCCTTACGCGCCTTGGGTGGGCGAGTAGGCTTGCCTTTGGTGGGTCTGGTGTCGGGCTTTATTTCCAGTATTGCCACGGTGGGTGCCATGGGTCAGCGCGCTAAGCAAATGCCGGCCTTAATTGAGGCGGCGGTGGCGGGCGCACTGTTGTCTAGTCTAGCCACCATATTGCAATTGAGTTTGTTGTTGGGCGCGATACACCCACCCACCTTGCACGCTTTATTAGCGCCATTAATCTTTGGCGGGGTGTCGGTGGCAATCTATGCTTTGGTAATAACGGTCAGTTGTATGCATAACAAGTGCCCAGAAATGGCCCAGCCTAGCCAGACCTTCAGTGTGAAAACGGCGTTTGGTTTGGCCGCTGTCATCGGGCTGGCCTTGATGGCTGCTGCTGCTTTGAATGCCTGGTTTGGCCAGGCAGGCGTGGTGTTTGCGGCCGCAGCGGCAGGCGTGGCCGATGTGCATGCTGCCGCCATTTCAGTGGCCTCTTTGGCTGCATCCGGCAACTTAAACGCAGCGCATGCGGTGGTGCCGATTTTGTTGGCGTTTACTATTAATACCGTGTCTAAAGGTGTGGCCGCCTTAGTCAGCGGCGGCAAGGACTTCGCCAAACAAGTGATTCCCGGTTTGCTGGTGCAAGTGTTGGCCGTGTGGCTGGGTTGGTTGGTATTTTAAATTTATTGTTGAAGGGTGTTTATCGTCGTGCATAAAAATCTCAAGTTTGTCGTGTGGGTGATGGTTTTAGGCTTAGCCTTGGTGGCCGTGTCTACCATCGCCTTAAATCGTGGGGAAAGCATCAGTGCTATGTGGTTTATCGCCGCCGCGGCCTGTATATACGCGATTGCCTATCGGTTTTATGCCGCTTGGATAGCCGCCTCGGTGTTAGCGGTCGATGCTACTCGCGCCACGCCCGCTGAGCGTTTAGAGAATGGCAGCGATTTCATACCGACCAATAAATGGGTGGTGTTTGGCCACCATTTTGCCGCCATTGCTGGCCCCGGCCCCTTGATAGGCCCGACTTTGGCTGCCCAGTTTGGCTACTTGCCCGGCACCCTGTGGATATTGATAGGTGCGGTATTGGGTGGCGCGGTGCAAGACATGGTGACTTTATTCTTTTCTACCCGCCGTAATGCGCGCAGTTTAGGCCAAATGGCCAGAGATGAAATTGGCCCTATAGGCGGTGCTGCAGCGCTGATAGGCACTTTTTTGATCATGATCATCCTGATAGCAGTGCTGGGTTTAGTGGTGGTGAATGCCATGAAGCACAGCCCGTGGGCGACCTCTACCGTGGCAGCCACCATACCCATCGCCATGTTCGCGGGTTTTTACATGCGTAACCTTCGCCCTGGGCGAGTCTTGGAAGCCAGCCTATTGGGCGTGGTCTTGCTGTTATTGGCGGTGGTGGGGGGCGGCTGGATAGATCACCAGCCCATCTTACGCAATTGGTTTGATCATGAAGGCTTAAGCTTGGCTTGGGTCATCATTGCCTACGGTTTTGCTGCCGCGGTGATGCCGGTTTGGTTATTGCTCGCACCGCGTGATTACCTGTCGACCTTTGTTAAATTAGGCACGGTGATGTTGCTGGCCATTGCCATTATTATTTTACAGCCGCATGTACACATGCCGGCCTTAACGCAGTTTACCGATGGCAGCGGGCCTATATTTGGTGGAAAACTGTTTCCTTTTGTCTTTATTACCATAGCTTGCGGCGCCATTTCTGGTTTCCATGCCTTGATCGCATCGGGCACCACGCCTAAGTTATTGGCTAATGAAGGCGACATACGCATGATAGGCTATGGTGCCATGTTGCTAGAAAGTTTCGTCGCCATCATGGCCATGATCGCCGCCACCGTGTTAGAACCGGGCGTATTCTTTGCCATCAATAGCCCGGCTGGCGTGGTTGGTCAAGAGGCGGTGGACGCCGTCGCGAAAATTAACAGTTGGGGCTTTGCCGTGACCGTCGAGCAAATGAACCAGTTGGCGAGTGACATGGGGGAAAGCAGTTTGTTTGCCCGTACCGGTGGGGCACCAAGCTTGGCGGTGGGTATGGCGAGTATTTTTGGCCACGCCTTTGGTAAAAGCCTGTTAGCCATTTGGTACCATTTCGCCATCATGTTCGAAGCGATTTTTATCCTAACCACCTTAGACGCTGGTACGCGGGTAGGGCGTTTTATGTTGCAAGACATGCTGGGTAATGTCTGGCCCAAAATGGGGCAGACTTCTTGGATGCCTTCCGTGGTGTTGACCAGCGGGCTAGTGGTCGCTGGCTGGGGCTATTTCTTGTACATAGGCGTGATAGACCCTAACGGTGGCGTTAATATTTTATGGCCATTGTTCGGCATAGCCAACCAAATGCTGGCGGCCATTGCTTTATGCGTGGCCACCGGTATTTTGGTCAAGTCAGCCAAGGCCAAGTATGCTTGGATTACCGGCTTGCCCTTGATTTGGCTATTGACCGTGACCACCACGGCTGCCTGGCAGAAAATTTTCAGTGATGACCTCCGGGTCGGATTCTTTGCTGCTGCCAACGATTTATCCAGCAAATTGGCTGCCGGTTTGTTGCCATTGGACAAAGCCGCGGTGGCGCCACAATTGATATTTAACCAACAATTAGACGCCTATTTGACGGTGTTCTTTATCGTGTTGTTATGGGTGGTGGTGCTTGATACGCTGTACGTGACTTACCGCTATTTTAGTAGCCAGCCCTTGATGCCTTTGACCGAAGTGCCGTATCAACCGACCCGCTTAGACGACAATTGGGTGCGTGACTGATGGTATTCCGTTTCTGGAAAACACTTAAACACCTATGGCACCGCGTGCGGCAATTAAGCGGTGACGATGCCTATGAGGTCTACTTAAAACACCATGCCGCATTTCATCAAACCACGCTCGATGCCCCGCCGGTATTAAGTCGCAAAGAGTTTTTTAAACTTTGGCAAGACAGCAAATGGCAAGGCGTAAAGCGCTGTTGTTGAAATGATGTTCGTGGTATTGGGTAGGAGCGGCATATCCGATGCGGAAGATGAGTCGCAAGAATTAAACAATCAAGACAGGCTCCAAGTAGCATGAAAAATTTTGGTATCTATATCATAGGCGATGAAATACTCTCCGGTAAGCGGCAAGACGCGCATTTATCGTTCGCAATACAAGCTTTAAAAGCGCGCGGTTTGCAATTGGCCTGGGCCAACTATCTGGGCGATATCCCTGAGCAAATTACCACCTCACTTAAAGCCAGTATGGCCAGAGGCGACGTGGTATTTAGCTTTGGTGGCATAGGCGCCACACCGGATGATTTTACTCGGCAATGCGCAGCCGATGCCGTCGGCGTACCCATCGTTAGGCATGCTGAGGCCGTGGCAGAAATAGAAGCGCAATACGGCGACACGGCCCACCCTAAACGTGTATTAATGGCTGATTTCCCGCAAGGTGCTGCCCTCGTGCCTAATCCGGTGAATCGGGTGGCGGGGTTTTCTATAAATCAGCATTATTTTTTGCCTGGCTTTCCGCAAATGGCCCATCCCATGATGGAGTGGGCGTTAGATAAGCATTACGCTCAGCTGTTTCATCAGCAAGATTACATCGAGTCCTCCATCTTGGTCATGGAGGCGGGCGAAAGCCGCTTAATTGATTTGATGCAAAACATAGTCGTGCGCTACCCAGACTTGAAATTATTTAGTTTGCCTAAATTAGACCAGCAACGCAGCACCGAGCTTGGGGTAAAAGGACGGGCTGAATTAGTCAGTGCTGCCATGGCAGACATCAAGCAAGGCGTGAGCGCACTCAATTTCCCTTGGGCTGCTTTATAGTGGATTGCCGCGCTGATTGCGGTGCCTGCTGCACCGCACCATCAATCAACAGCCCCATACCGGGCATGCCCAATGGCAAACCCGCCGGCGTGCGTTGCGTGCAATTAAATAGCAGCAATCAATGTTTGGTGTTTGGCCAGGCCCAACGACCGGCTTTTTGCGCCAGTTTGCAACCCAGTTTGGAGATGTGTGGTAACAACCGCGATCAAGCCATCCTGTGGTTGACCGAGCTTGAGCGTTTAACTCAGCCTTGAGGTTGGACGACTGTGGTCCTGCATCAGCGACACGGCCACTAAGCTGATCAACGCCATGCCCGATAGGTAGTAGCCCACCCAAGTTAAGCCGCCTTGATTGACCAGCAACTGCGATACATAAGGTGCGCTGGATGCTCCCAAGATACCACCTAAGTTGTAGCTTAAGCCTGCACCACTGTAACGCACGGCCACCGGAAATTGCTCGGGTAAAAACGCCCCCATGGGCGCAAAGGTTGCTCCCATCAACAATAAGGCCAAAGATAAAAACAAGCTGATGCTAAGCGTGTTGGCCGAACTTAATAAGGGGTTTAGCGTAAAGCCCAGCAGTATGGCTAAAAAACAGCCGATTAATAACACCGGTTTTCGTCCGTATCGATCGCTTAAGGCGGCCGACACAGGCGTAATGAGGGCCATGAAGAGCACGGCAAAGCAAAGCATTTGTAAGAAATCCACGCGCTCTATGCCTAAAGTTTGCGTGCCATAACTTAAGCAAAAAACCGTGGCGGTATAAAACAGGTTGTAGCACACCGTCATGGCCAGTGCGCCCAGCAATAAAGGCCGTTTGTGAGTTTTTACCAGTGCCAACATGGGTTGTTTCAGCGTTTTTTGTTGTGCCAAGGCTAGTGCGAAAGCGGTGGTTTCGCTTAGCTGAAAGCGCACATACAAGCCCAGCATCACCAATAAGGCACTGGCGAAAAATGGCAAGCGCCAACCCCAGGCCAGAAATTCGGCATCAGTTAAATAAGCGCTTAAGGCTAGAAAGCTCAAGCTCGCCAGCAAAAACCCCACTGCCGGGCCTAATTGCGGAAACATGCCAAACCAAGCACGTTGACCTGCCGGTGCACTTTCCGTGGCCAATAAGGCTGCACCGCCCCATTCGCCGCCTAAGCCTATGCCTTGTGCCACGCGTAACAAACAGAGCAAAAGCGGTGCCCAAGTGCCCAGCGTGTCATAGCCTGGTAAGCAACCTATGAGTAGGGTGGCTATGCCCATTAGCAATAAGGAGCTGGCTAGGGTGGCTTTACGGCCTATGCGGTCACCAAAGTGACCGAAAATGATGGCGCCCAGTGGCCGGGCAAAAAAAGCGAGACCAAAGGTTAAAAACGCATTTAAGGCTTGGGCGGCTGGGTCGCTGCTAGGGAAAAAGACCTGACCGATGACTAAAGCTGCCGCCATGGCGTATATGTAGAAGTCGTAAAATTCAATCGCGGTGCCAATGAAGCTGGCAAACGCAATGTGAGTATTGGACGGGTTTTTTTTGGCTGGGCTAGGCTTCAATGCAAGGCTTGCTTTCATTTAGGGTTGGGCTGGTTAATGGCCATTATACTAAGATTTAGTTTTATACAGTTAAGTGCAAATTTAAGTTTTACCGTGTTTGATTTGCGTATAAAATAGGCAACTCGGCGTTAATAACGTAAAGAAAACGACTCGCAGTGAAAATCGGCCAGCACATACTCAAAAACAATTTAGTGGTAGCGCCCATGGCAGGCGTGACGGACAGACCTTTCCGTCAGTTGTGCAAGAAAATGGGGGCGGGTTTGGCTGTGTCAGAAATGGTGACTTCGAATTCCCTGTTATACGGCAGCGAAAAAACTTTGCGTCGCGCCAACCATCAAGGTGAAGTGGATCCGATTTCTGTGCAAATTGCCGGTGCCGATCCAAAAATGATGGCCGAAGCGGCCAAGCACAATGTCGATAATGGTGCGCAGATCATAGACATCAATATGGGCTGCCCGGCTAAGAAAATCTGCAATGTCATGGCCGGCTCGGCCTTACTCAAAGACGAACCTTTGGTGGCGCAAATCCTGCGTGCCGTGGTTAATGCCGTGGATGTGCCGGTTACCTTAAAGATACGCACCGGTTGGGACAAGAACAACCGTAACGCCGTGCAAATTGCCAAAATGGCCGAGGACATTGGTGTTCAAGCCTTAGCCATGCACGGCCGCACGCGCGCCTGTTTGTACACCGGCGATGCTGAGTACGACACCATCGCCGCGGTCAAGCAGGCGATTAATATCCCGCTGATCGCCAACGGCGACATTGGTAGCCCAGAAAAAGCCAAATTTGTATTGGATTACACCGGCGCCGATGCCGTCATGATAGGCCGTGCTGCGCAAGGTCGTCCCTGGATATTCCGTGAGATTGACCATTACCTTAAAACCGGCGAGCATTTGCCGGCCCCGGAAGTGAGTGAGATCCGCAGCGTGATGTTGGCCCACTTGCACGATTTGTATGACTTTTACGGTGAGCTCACCGGCATGCGCATGGCGCGTAAGCATATTTCTTGGTACACCAAAGGCCTCAAAGACTCGGCTAATTTCCGCCATAACATGAATACCTTGCAGACCATTCCTTTGCAATTGTCCGCAATTGATGCGTTTTTTGATCATTTACAAAGCCGCGACCACCGTTTGCAATACGACGACCATGAAGACGTCGACGCGTTTGAAACGGCAAGCTTGGCGTTAAAGGTGGCCTAATGGACCAATGCGATAATAAAAATCCCGGTGCTATGAATGACTGCCAAATAGCCAACAGCGTCAAATCGGCTTTGGATCAATACTTTAAGGACTTGGATGGTCAACCGCCTCACGCCTTGTATGACATGGTCTTGGCATGCATAGAAAAACCCTTATTGGAATACACCTTGCATTATGCCGGTGGCAACCAAAGCAAAACGGCCGATATTTTAGGTTTAAATCGCAACACCTTACGTAAGAAAATGCAGCAATACCACATCGAGTAATGCACTCGATCGTTTTTTATTCCTTATTAATTTCATTAGAGTTTTCACATGGCAACTATTAAACGCGCGCTTATCAGCGTGTCAGACAAAACCGGTATCGTAGAATTAGCCCAGGCGTTAAGCCAATTAAATGTTGAGATTTTATCCACAGGCGGCACCGCCAAACTGTTTAGAGAACAGGGCATCCCCGTGGTCGAGGTCAGTGATTACACTGGCTTTACTGAAATGCTCGATGGTCGAGTCAAAACCTTGCACCCTAAAGTGCACGGTGGCATTTTAGGTAGACGCGATTTGCCTGAGCACGTGGCGGCCATGCAAGCGGCGGACATCCCCAATATCGACATGGTGGTGGTGAATTTATACCCCTTCGAAGCGACCGTGGCCAAAGCCGATTGCACGCTGGAAGACGCGATTGAAAACATAGACATAGGTGGCCCAGCCATGGTGCGTTCGGCGGCCAAGAACTGGAAAGACGTGGCAGTTTTAACCGACGCCAGCCAATACCGGGATGTCATCAGTGAATTGCAAAGCACAGGCGGCGCCGTCAGTCAGGCCACCCAATTTGCCTTGTCGGTGGCGGCGTTTAATCGCATCAGCAATTACGATGGCGCCATCAGCGATTACCTGTCTTCATTTAATGCCGATGGCACACGCGGTGCTTTTCCTGCGCAAACTAACGGCCGCTTTGTTAAATTGCAAGACTTGCGTTACGGCGAAAATCCACACCAGCAAGCGGCCTTTTACCGCGATTTAAACCCAGCCCCCGGCTCATTGGTTACGGCCACGCAATTGCAGGGCAAGGAATTAAGCTATAACAACATCGCCGATGGTGACGCGGCATGGGAAGCCGTCAAATCCTTTAGCAGCACAGCCTGCGTTATCGTTAAGCACGCTAACCCGTGTGGTGTGGCACTCGGCGCCAGTGCGTTGGAAGCCTACAGCAAAGCGTTTCAAACCGATCCTAGCAGCGCATTTGGTGGCATTATCGCCTTTAACACGGTGGTGGATAAAGCCGCGGCAGAAGCGGTCAGCAAACAATTCGTTGAAGTCTTGATTGCGCCCGATTACACCGCAGACGCCTTGGCTATTTTTGCTGCCAAAGCCAATGTGCGGGTACTAAAAATTGCCTTGCCTAAGGGTGGTGATACGCCTTGGCTGCAAGGCCGTAATGCGCATGATACTAAACGGGTGGGCTCGGGCTTACTCATACAAACCGCGGATAACCATGAAATCACTGTCGCGGATTTAAAAGTGGTCAGTAAAAAACAAGCAACACCGCAGCAAATGGCCGACATGCTGTTTGCTTGGCGCGTGGCCAAGTACGTGAAATCCAACGCCATCGTGTTTTGTGGCAACGGCATGACGCTGGGCGTAGGCGCTGGGCAAATGAGCCGAGTGGACAGCACACGGATTGCCGCCATTAAAGCGCAAAATGCGAATTTAAGCCTAAAAAATTCCGTGGTGGCCTCGGATGCATTTTTCCCTTTCCGCGATGGCATAGATGTCTTGGCTGAAGCCGGCGCCAGTTGCGTGATACACCCAGGTGGTAGCATGCGCGACGAAGAAGTGGTGGCGGCCGCCGACGAGCACGGCTTGGTCATGGTAGTAACCGGCATACGCCATTTTAGGCATTAAGGTAGGTAAGGCATGAAAATACTCATCATAGGTGGCGGCGGGCGCGAGCATGCGCTGGCATGGAAAGTTGCACAAAACAAAGCGGTCAGTCGTATTTATGTGGCGCCGGGCAATGCCGGCACTGCAATCAATCCCGACATGGTGAATGTGCCTATCAGCAGCGTGCCGGATTTACTGAAATTTGCCCAAGACGAAAACGTGTACCTGACCATTGTTGGTCCGGAAGCGCCCTTGGCCGCTGGGGTGGTGGATGCCTTTAAAGCAGCCAACTTGAAAATTTTTGGCCCGACCAAATTGGCAGCGCAGCTGGAAGGGTCTAAGGATTTCGCTAAAGCCTTTATGTTCCGCCACGGCATTCCAACGGCGGCTTATGCCACTTTTACCGATGCTAACTTAGCCCACGATTACGTCAAGCAGCAAGGTGCCCCTATCGTTATTAAAGCCGACGGATTGGCGGCCGGTAAAGGCGTGGTAGTGGCCATGTCCGATGCCGAGGCGCACGATGCCATAGACGCGATGTTGTCAGACAACAAACTAGGCAGTGCCGGTGCACGGGTGGTGATAGAAGAATTTTTAACCGGCGAAGAAGCCAGTTTTATCGTCATGGTGGATGGCAAAAACATTCTGCCTTTAGCCACCAGCCAAGACCACAAGCGCTTGCAAGACGGCGATCAAGGCCCCAATACTGGCGGCATGGGTGCTTACTCACCGGCGCCGGTAGTGACCCCGCAAATTCACGCTAAAGTCATGCGCGAAATCATCCGCCCCACGGTGGATGGCATGGCCCAAGAAGGCCATCCTTATACCGGCTTTTTGTACGCCGGTTTGATGATTTCAGCCAACGGCGACGTGAAAACCTTGGAATTTAATTGCCGCATGGGCGACCCAGAAACGCAGCCCATTATGTTGCGTATGAAAAGTGATTTGGTGGCATTGGCTGAGCATGCCGTTAACGGCACCTTGGATCAGGCAGACGTGGACTGGGATAGGCGCACTGCATTGGGCGTGGTGATGGCTTCAGCCAATTACCCAGACACGCCTAAATTGGGCGATGAAATCACCGGCCTACCTAGCGATTTAAACGATGCCCATGTGTTTCATGCGGGCACCGTTTTGCAAGACGGCAAAGTGCTGACCAGTGGCGGTCGGGTGCTGTGTGTCACCGCTTTGGGTGAAACGGTGAAGTTTGCTCAACAGCAAGCCTATCAAATCGTCGATGGCATTCAGTTCAAAGGGGCGCAATACCGTACCGACATTGGCTACCGGGCCATTAAGGGTTAGTCATGAACACGCAAGCGGTGCTGGATTACCTGCAAAAACTGCAAACGACTATTGTTGAAGCGATAGAGCTGATCGATGGTAAAAACTTTTTACAGGACAGTTGGCAGCGCCCAGAAGGCGGTGGTGGCAACTCCTGTTTATTAGAAGAAGGGCAGGTATTTGAGCGGGCTGGCGTGGGCTTTTCCCACGTCATGGGCAGTAAATTGCCACCATCCGCCAGTGCTGCCCACCCTGAAGCCGCCGGCCGTCCCTGGGAAGCCATGGGCGTGTCCTTGGTGTTTCACCCACGCAATCCCTACATTCCTACCGTGCACATGAACGTACGCTTTTTTGTGGCCAAGGCGCAAACCAGTGCTGACCAAGACATATGGTGGTTTGGCGGTGGCATGGATCTGACCCCGTATTACGGCTTTGCCGAGGATGCGGCGCATTTTCACCGCACCAACAAACACGCTTTGGATGCGTTTGATGGCCGTTACTACCCGGCTTTTAAAAAAGACTGCGACGATTACTTTTACCTCAAGCACCGTAAAGAACCGCGCGGCATAGGTGGTATTTTCTTTGATGACTTTAACGAATTGGGCTTTGAAAAAAGCTTTGCCATGCAGCGTGATGTCGGCGACAGTTTTTTAAATGCCTACATGCCCATCGTGCAAGCGCGCAAAGATATGGCTTATGGCGAACGCGAACGCGATTTCCAAGCTTACCGCCGTGGCCGTTACGTGGAGTTTAATTTGGTTTACGACCGAGGGACTTTGTTTGGTTTGCAGTCCAACGGCCGCACCGAATCCATCTTGCTGTCCATGCCGCCTATCGTTAAATGGCGCTACGACTGGAAGCCTGAAGCCAATAGCGCGGAAGCCAAGTTGTACAGCGATTTCTTGATTGCCAAAGACTGGTTGGCGACGACCTAGAGGCAAGCGTCCCATGACAAACTCCCACGCCAGTTCAGCGCACCGCCAAGCACAAGATTTGCTGGATTTTATTGATGCCAGCCCCAGCCCTTGGCATGCCGCCGCCAGTGCTGCCAAACGCTTAGCCGAGCAAGGCTTTAAACAATTAGACGAGAGCCAAGCCTGGCAATTAAATGCCGGCCAACGCTATTTCGTGCTGCGCGGTGGCGCGTCCATCATTGCCTTTGTTATGGGGCAAAAAAATCCCAGCGAAACAGGCTTTCGTCTGGTCGGTGCCCACACTGATTCGCCCGGTTTGCGCCTTAAACCCAAGGCTGCGTTTGCCAGTGACGGTTTAGTTCGTGTGGGCGTGGAAGTATACGGCGGGCCTATATTGGCCACCTTTACCGATAGGGATTTAAGCGTGGCAGGCCGCGTCAGCGTGCGTAGCGGCAGTGGTTTTGACATGCGCTTGGTGAAGTTTGATGAGCCCATGTTGCGTTTGCCGAATTTAGCCATACACATGAACCGTGAGGTGAATGACAAAGGCTTGCTGCTAAATAAACAAACCGAGTTGCCACTTATCTTTGCCCAAAGCAAGGATGGCCAAGCCGCAGAGCAGCAATTTTTAAGTCATTTAGCACTAGCCGCCAAGGTCAAGCCGGCAGATTTATTGAGCTTTGAGCTTAATGTGTTTGATACGCAAAAAGGCAGTTTTTGGGGTGCCGAACTGGCCTTTATTGCCAATAGCCAGTTGGATAATTTGGCCTCATGCCATGCCGCACTGACGGCTATCTTGGCCGTGGAGAAACCAAACGCGACTACCGTCTGCGCCTTATTCGATCACGAAGAAGTGGGCAGCGAAAGTGCCACCGGTGCTAGCGGTAGCTTTTTAAGTGATGTGCTGCAGCGCATCACCAGCAGTCAGCAATTGGATGACCAAGCACGTTTGCAGGCCATGGCACGCAGTTTTTTTGTCAGCGCCGACATGGCGCATGCCTATCACCCCAATCACCCATCTGCTTACGAGCCTTGCCACCATGTGTTGCTGAATCATGGGATTGTCATTAAAACCAATGCCAACCATCGCTATGCCAGCAATGCTGAGAGCACGGCGCGTTTTATGCAACTTTGTGAAACAGCCGGTGTGCCGTATCAGCAATACGCGCACCGCAGTGATTTGGCTTGTGGCAGCACCATAGGCCCTATCGTGGCGGCTAATTTAGGCGTGGCCTCGGTCGATGTGGGTTCGCCTATGTGGGCCATGCACAGCGTGCGGGAAAGCGCTGGTGTATTGGATCACAGCTACCTAATTGCGGTGCTCACTGCCTTGTATGCTAGCTAGTATTTAAAGAGAGAGCCTCCATGCATAAAAAGCTACTTCGAACTAAGTCCATAGTCGGCCACGGTCAGACAGAGTTGAAAAAATGCCTGACGGCGTTTGATTTAGCCTTGCTAGGCATAGGTTGCGCCATAGGTACCGGTATTTTTGTGTTGACTGGCATTGCTGCGGCCACGCAGTCCGGGCCGGCCGTGGTCTTGTCGTTCATCATTGCCGCTGTGGCTTCGGCGTTTGCCGCCTTGTCCTACGCTGAATTGGCCGCCTCGGTCGGCGGGTCTGGCAGTGCCTACGGTTACAGTTACGTGGCTTTTGGCGAGTTTATTGCCTGGGTGATGGGCTGGATATTGCTCTTGGAATACGGCGTGGGTGCGGCGGCAGTGGCCAACGGCTGGTCTGGCTATTTTATCAACACCTTAAGCAATCTCGATATCGCATTCCCTGTGGCCTTCACAAAAGCGCCCATGCTGGGCGGGGTAATCAATTTACCGGCCTTTGCCATTATTTGGCTGCTGACCATTTTGTTAATGGTAGGGGTGAAAGAGAGTGCGCGTTTTAATAACATCATCGTGATTATTAAGCTCAGCACCATCGCTATTTTTATTGCCTTGGCATCCTTGCACTTGAATACGGCAAATTGGCATCCCTTCATGCCATTCGGTTGGTTTAGCACCTTAGAAGATGGCAAAAATATAGGTGTGTTGGCCGGCGCCTCCTTGGTGTTTTTTGCTTACTTTGGCTTTGATGCAGTATCAACTGCCGCAGAAGAAGCCAAAAATCCGCAACGCGATTTACCGATAGGCTTGATCGCTTCATTGATTTTTTGCACCATCATCTACATCATCGTTTCGGCGTTGTTAACAGGCATCGTGCCTTACAATGAATTAAACGTGCCCTCGCCGGTGGCGTTTGCCTTGAGCAAGATAGGCTACACTTGGGCATCCACCTTGGTGGCCACTGGGGTATTGGCCGGCTTAATTACTGTGTTGTTGGTCTTGCTTTACGGCTTAACGCGCATCCTGTTTTCCATGAGCCGAGACGGTTTAATTTCGCCGGTGTTTTCGCAAGTGAATCCGGATCGTCAAACCCCAAGTAAAATCATTTTGATGTGCGGGGCCATCGTGTCTATCGTGGCCGGCTTCATTCCTTTGGGTGAATTGGCCGAAACCGTTAATATCGGCACTTTAGCCAGTTTTGTCATGGTGTGTGTGGGCGTCATCGTTTTGCGTAAACGCCACCCGCAGCTAAAACGCCCATTCAAAAATCCATGGAACCCCGTAATACCGACCTTGGGCATACTTTCTTGCAGTGCCCTCATGACCTTCTTACCGGCCGTGACTTGGATGCGCTTCGGTATTTGGATTTTGATAGGCGTGGTGGTGTATTTTGTCTATTCCATGCA
Source organism: uncultured Methylotenera sp. (assembly GCA_964400215.1). Taxonomy (GTDB): domain Bacteria; phylum Pseudomonadota; class Gammaproteobacteria; order Burkholderiales; family Methylophilaceae; genus Methylotenera. The sequence continues at coordinate 256,456 of CAYNSY010000002.1, forward strand.
CCACAGTAAATTGAATCAATAGCAGCCCGTCATTCGATAATAGGTATAAAAAAAGCCAGCATTAAGCTGGCTTTTTTGTTGCATCACACCTAAATTACAGTGACAAGATCCATTGTACGATGGCTGTGATGTCGCCTTCTTTTACCTGAGCGCCCATTGGAGGCATAGGCATAGGACCCCAAACACCGCTACCGCCGGCTTTAACTTTAGCTACCAATTTAGCTTCAGCTGATTTGTCGCCTTTGTATTTAGCCGCTACTTCTTTGTAAGCTGGGCCTAATACTTTTTTATCTACACTGTGGCAAGCCAAGCAACCACTTTTTTGTGCTAACGCAGAGGCGTCAGCGGCATTTGCTTGCGCAGCAACTAACATAGAGCTGGCGGCTACGATTGCTAATAATAATGCTTTCATGCTATCTCCTTGATGTGACCTACTTATTAAACTTTTGTATTCCCTACAGCTAGTAATGATACCTACAATTAAAGCTTGCTACAAGCGGGAGCAAGCAATGCGGGTATAGATAGTTAATTAGCCCTATCGTTCAGTTTTGTTTAGTGCTTACACCGTTTCAACGACATATTCGGCGCTGATGACATGGGTGCGGCCTGGGTTGATGACCACCATGTTTTCTAAGGCATTGGTGGTTTCCACGCAAATAGTTTTGCGCCATTCATCCGCGCTGCCCATGTCGGCCATTTGCGCGGCTTTTTCTGGGCCTGGGCTCCATACCACGGTGGTGTCGCTGCCGGATTTTTGCACATGAATTAAGCGCTTATAGCCCTTGTCGTGCACCGTACAATTGGCACTGTGGTTGATGTAGACTCGATCAAACTCGCCATCAAAGGTCAGGGCATTATGCTCAACCTGGCGTTGGTAATTCTCTATTTTGTCGGCGTAGACGCAATCTTCTAGGCCGGTAATTTTGACATTGGCCACGTCGCTGATGTTCAAGTAAGTGTGAAACGCTTCACCGATGACAAAGGGGTGGTCGGCGTTGTTGGTGGTGGCTAAGTCCACACGTAAGCGTTTGCCTATGGTAATGGTGACTTTTAACTTATACGGGTAGGACAGTTGGCGTTTGGCCTCCGGTGTGTCGACCATCTCTAGCATAATGCGCGTGGCACCTGTGGGTGTGGCATCAATATCTATCACGCGCCAAGGGATGACGCGGGCAAAACCGTGTGGGCAAAATGTGCTGTCGGTCGGGTGCGCGCCAAACCATGGCCAGCATATGGGCACACCGCCGCGTATGGAGCGGCCTTTGACAAAGCGTGCATTGCTGGACAGCCACAACACCGGCTCGGCTAAAAATTTAGGGTGCCAGTCTATGACATGTGCACCTTGCAGAGCGATGCGGGCTTTGGCCAGCGGGTTGTCCACCTCCAGGTAGTGCATGCCGGCATCGTCTTGGGTTTGCGTCACATGGGCGTGCAGCTTGAGCCGTTTGGTGGTTTTGAGTGGGTCGCTGTCGGTTGGCTTAGTAGCTAATGTTGCTGTCGTCATAAGTTGGCTCTGATTTTATTTTTCAATTTGTGACACATCACGCACGGCGCCGCGCGCTGCGCTGGTGCTCATGGCGGCATAAGCGCGCAAGGCAGGGCTGACAGCGCGTTGGCGGTTGACGGGTTTCCATGCCTTGTTACCTTTGGCGTCCATTTTGGCACGGCGGGCATTGAGCTCGCTGTCGCTGATGGCTAGGTGGATGGTGCGCTGCGGGATGTCAATTTCTATGCGGTCGCCTTCCTCTACCAAGCCAATGGCACCGCCTTCGGCTGCTTCCGGTGAGGCATGGCCTATGCTCAAGCCCGAGGTGCCGCCAGAAAAGCGACCGTCGGTAAGTAAGGCGCAGACCTTGCCCAAGTCTTTGGATTTTAAATACGAGGTTGGGTAGAGCATTTCTTGCATGCCAGGGCCACCACGCGGCCCTTCGTAACGAATCACCACGACATCGCCAGGCACGATTTGGTCGGCTAAAATCGCTGCCACGGTTTCGTCTTGGCTTTCAAACACACGGGCGCGCCCGCTGAATTTTAAGATGCTGTCGTCCACGCCTGCGGTTTTAACGATGCAACCGTCTAGGGCGATGTTGCCGTATAAGACCGCCAAGCCGCCGTCTTGTGAGTAGGCATGGGCTTTATCGCGTATGCAGCCCTCGGCTCTGTCGTTGTCTAAGGTCGGGTAGAGCATGCTTTGTGAAAAGGCGATGGTGGTGCTGATGCCACCCGGTGCGGCGCGGTAGAATTTTTTTACATCCTCGTCGTTTGTCACCATGATGTCCCATTTATCCAAGGCTGCACCCATGCTGGCGCTATGCACGGTGGGGGTGTCGCGGTGCAGCACGCCGGCGCGGTCGAGTTCGCCTAAGATGCCCATCACGCCGCCGGCATGGTGCACGTCTTCCATGTGGTATTTTTGTGTGGCCGGGGCCACTTTGCTCAAGCACGGCACTTTACGCGAAATGCGGTCTATGTCGGCCATGGTGAAATTCAATTCAGCCTCGTGCGCTGCTGCCAGCAAATGCAACACGGTATTGGTGGAACCGCCCATGGACACGTCTAAGGCCATGGCATTTTCAAAGGCTTTTATGTTGGCAATGTTGCGCGGCAACACGCTGTAATCGTCTTGTTCGTAATGGCGTTTGGCCAATTCTACGATCAAGCGACCGGCTTTCAAGAACAAGTCTTTACGGGCGCCATGCGTGGCCAGTGTCGAGCCGTTGCCGGGTAGGCTTAGGCCCAAGGCTTCGGTTAAGCAGTTCATGGAGTTGGCAGTAAACATGCCAGAGCAGGAGCCGCAAGTAGGGCAGGCAGAACGCTCGATGGCCTCGGCTTTTTCATCGCTGACTTTGCTGTCAGCCGCCGCCACCATGGCATCGACCAAGTCTAGTTTCAGGGCTTCGCCTTGCCAGTTCACTTTGCCGGCCTCCATGGGTCCGCCCGAAACAAACACCACCGGGATGTTGAGGCGTAATGCGGCCATCAGCATGCCTGGGGTGATTTTGTCGCAATTGGAAATGCACACCATGGCATCCGCACAGTGCGCATTGACCATGTATTCCACGCTGTCGGCAATTAAGTCGCGGCTAGGTAGGCTATACAACATGCCGCCGTGGCCCATGGCGATGCCATCGTCCACAGCAATGGTGTTGAATTCTTTGGCTACACCGCCGGCGCGTTCAATTTCGCGTGCGACCAACTGGCCCAAATCTTTTAAGTGCACGTGACCCGGTACGAATTGGGTAAACGAGTTGCACACGGCAATAATCGGTTTATCAAAGTCACCGTCTTTCATGCCGGTGGCGCGCCAAAGCGCGCGTGCGCCTGCCATGTTGCGGCCGTGTGTGGTGGTATGAGAGCGATAAACGGGCATAAATTAAATCCGAAAGAGGTTTATGGTAGGGCTGTCATTTTAAATCAGCTGGGCCGAACTAGCCAAAGAAATATGCGTGCTCTTAGCTTGTTTGTTTCAAGAGCATAAGCGTATTCATCGACCTAACGCTCAACGCTGTTGCGTCGTATCCATGCGGCAAACTCGGCTTCGTCGATGTCGCCAGCGGCAAGGGCTAACATGGTTAAAACGCAATCGCCATCATCAGCTTCAAGCGCATAGCGATTTAGTCTTAAAAATAATTCAACCGCCACAAATGCAGTACGCTTATTACCATCCAAGAATGGATGGTTCTTAGCTAAAGCGAACCCATAGGCTGCAGCAAGTTCAGCAAAATCTGGCTCACCGTAGGCGGCTAAATTTGTCGCTCGTGATAAAGCGGATTCAAACATGCCTTGATCGCGAATGCCTGAAATACCGCCATGTTCGACCAGTTGTTCGTCATGCACCGCTAATAGAATCCGTGCATCCAACCATAGCCAATTTTTCATGATTTACTTGGCTAACTCACGCAAAACATCACGACGTTCTTTCATGATTTTGCGTGCTAAGGTCATTTGATCTTCAAATTCGACATTGTGTGGCGTAATGGTTGCAGCACCAGGCGCATCGGTTAAAAATACCGTGTCGCCTTTTTCTAGCTTGAGCCTAGCCAACACTTCTTTGGGCAGAATTAGGCCTAAAGAATTGCCAATTTGGGTTAATTTCAAGGTATGCATGCACCTACTCCTAGTGTTTAAGTTATAACAAAAGTTATAATAAACCTGTTGGAGCCGGCGTGCAAGTTTGGGACTTATTTAGCTGAGTGTTTCGGTTAGTGCGCGTATTTCAAAATCGTGGGTAATTTCCACACTTTTGCTTAGCATGATGGATGCGGAGCAATATTTTTCTGCGGACAATTTAACCGCACGTTCAACTTGCGCTTCGTTCAAATTGTCCCCAGTCACGACAAAGTGCACGTGAATTTTAGTGAACACTTTGGGAATTTCGTCGGCGCGGGTCGCGTCGATTTCAGCCACGCAAGCGCTAATGGGTTGACGGGCTTTTTTCAATATGGCCACCACATCAAATGAGGTGCAGCCGCCCATACCGACCAGCAGCATTTCCATGGGGCGCATGCCTATGTTGCGGCCACCGTTTTCCGGTGCGCCATCCAAGACAACCGCGTGGCCGGATTCGGATTCCCCGACAAAGCTGACGCCATCTATCCATTTAACGCTTACGTGCATAGTTACTCCTGTGCTTGGGCGTGCGCCCAAGCGCTGTTTATTTAACGTCTAATAATTCCACTTCAAATACTAAGTCGGCATTTGGTGGAATCACGCCACCGGCACCGCGCGCGCCATAACCCATGGCAGCTGGAATTAGCAAGGTGCGTTTACCGCCTATTTTCATGCCAGCAAAGCCTTCGTCCCAGCCTTGTATCACTTGGCCACCGCCTAGGAAAAACACAAACGGTTCTTTGCGGTCCAAGCTGCTGTCGAATTTCTTGCCTTTTTGGCCTTCGGCTTTTGCATCAAATAACCAACCGGTGTAATGCACGGTCACGTTAAAGCCAGGTTCAGCTTCGCGGCCGGTGCCGACTAAGGTGTCAATTTTTTGCAATTCAAGGACGCTGTTTTGTGTCATGGTGGTTTTTTCCTGTGTGGGTGTTTTTGTTTCGGCATTGCAGGCATTTAAGGTAAATGCACAGGCGCAGGCCAGGGTAAGGTTAAGTAGTTTCATGCGTAGACCTCAATATTTAATGGGCTGTGTAACTGCAGGCGATATGATACCGCAAACTTGGCTAGGCCGTCATTCAAGGTTGGCGATACACCCACTCTATCAGTGCATCTTGGGCGAGTTTGCTGGCACTGGCTTTTTCGTGATTGACCAGCATCACCAGCACCTGCCGCCGATTTTGTTTGTCCAGCACATAACCGGCAATAGCGCTGACACCGTCTAGCGAGCCGGTTTTGATGTGTGCCCGTTTGGCAGTCGGACTGTCCTTTAAGCGCTTCATCAGCGTGCCATCCAGCGCCAACACTGGCAAGGAGCTGATGAATTCCGGCATCACTGGGCCGTGGTAGGCTTGCATCAGCATGCGTGCCAATGCGTCCGCGCTCAGTCGCTCTATACGGGATAATCCCGAACCATTCTCTATCACGAGCTTGTCGCCCATGCCTTGTTTGCTAAACCAGCGATTAATCGCGGTGGCCCCATCCGCTTCGGTGGCAGGCACGGCCATTTTTTCGGCGGCGATGGTCAGCAGCAGTTGCCGCGCCATCAAGTTGTTACTCCATTTATTCATTTCCGGCAGCACTTGGCTTAAAGGCAGGGACTGCTGTTCTAATAATTTTTGCGCTAGGCCGGAAGCTTGCTTGACTTGTAGCTGACCTGAAAATTTCCCACCCAATTCTTGCCAGAGTTTTTTGAAGCTGTAATAGGCATACAGCTCGTCGTTAAACAGGCTTAATTCTAAAAACTTCTCCTCGCACTCGGCGGCATAACTGCCACTGAAGGCGATGCTTTTAATGGGATCTGCCCCGGCGGCTGACTCGTTGCTTACCGTATATCGCATGTGGTTGCGCCAATCGTGGCATGTGCCAGGCAAGAGACGCATATTGTTGTAGATGTCCAGTTGCGGCAGCGCCAAGTCTGAACTAATGGACACGGCATTTTTTTCGCTGGTGCTGGGGCTAAATTTGAAGCGGGTATGGCGGCCATTGATTAAAAAAGCGCTGGGTAGGGCGTTGTAGGCGCGCCATACTTCGTTGTCAAAACTGGCTTGTTGCTGGGCAGGCGCAGCAAAGTGGCTTTTATCCAGTATTAAATTGCCTTGAATGTTATCGATGCCAGCTTGTTTTAGGCTGCTTAGCAAGCGCCAAAAATCCGCTGAAGTAAAGTTCGGGTCGCCGTAGCCTTTGATGATTAAGTTGCCGGCCAACACCCCATGGCTGATGCTGCCTTCGTAATACAGCTCGGTTTTCCAGCGGTAATTGGGGCCGAGCAATTCCAGTGCGGCATTGCTGGTCACCAGTTTCATGAGTGACGCCGGATTGAGGCTTTTTTCTGCGTTGTGCAGAACGCTAGGTTGCGCACTGTCGACGGCTTGCACCACCACCGCTACTTGGTCTAGCGGCACACCGGCTTGGTTTAAGGCTTCGGCCACCTCGCTGGGTAAAGCCGCCTTGGCCGTTAAACTGACCAAGCTTAAGAGTAGATAGCACAGTTGTTTTTTCATAAGGCGAGTCGGATGGCCGTGGCCGTGGCGGTGAGCATCAGATCAACTTCGGCTGGGCTGATGCTATACGGCGGCATTAAGTAAATCGTGTTGCCTATCGGGCGCAATAGCAAACCCTGGCTTAAGGCGGCGGCATAACAAGCTTGGGCAAAGCCGGGCTGTGTGCCCAACACATCCACCGCTAAAATCATGCCTTGTTGGCGCAAATGCGCTATCGGTAAATCGTTTAACCCAGCGGCTTGGTGTTTGATGTAGGTGGCCGTGGTACGGTTTTTTTCCAACACCGCCTCGTCTTCAAAAATAGCCAAGGTGGCCAGTGCGGCGCTGCAGGCCAAGGGGTTGCCAGTGTAGCTGTGGCTATGCAAAAACCCGTTTACCGTGCGATCGTCATAAAACGCTTGGTAGACAGTGTCCGTGGTCAACACCGTGGATAAAGGCAAATAGCCGCCAGTAATGCCTTTGGATAAGCAAATAAAGTCAGCGATGTCGCTCACTTTATTGGGTCTATTTTGCCCTTCGACAAGCTCAGGATGAACGGGCTTGGCTGGATTTAAATTGGCTTGCTCGCAGGCAAACATGGTGCCGGTGCGGCCAAAACCAACGGCGATTTCATCGGCTATTAAATGGATTTGGTACTGCGTGCAGATCGCTCGAGCCCGTTGTAAATACACCGGGTGGTGCATGGCCATGCCGCTAGCACATTGCACCATGGGTTCAATAATAAACGCGGCCAATTCAGTGTGATGCGCGCTGACATAGCGTTCCAAGTCGGCTGCACAGCGTAGTGCATACGCCTCGGCTGATTCTCCGGCTTCGCTTAAACGAAAATCTGGGCTGGGCATTTGTGCCGATTGCATCAAGAGTGGCGCGTAGGTGTCTTTGAAAATGGCTACATCGGTCACGCTTAATGCGCCCAAGGTTTCACCGTGGTAACTGTTTTTCAGGCTGATGAATTTGCTTTTATTGGGTTTGCCACTATTACGCCAATAATGAAAACTCATTTTGAGCGCAATTTCAGTCGCGCTGGCGCCGTCAGAGGCGTAAAAAGCATGGCCTAGGCCGGTCAGCTGAGCGAGTTTTTCCGACAGTGCCACCACCGGTTCGTGGGTAAAGCCGGCCAGCATGACATGCTCTAAGCTGTCCAATTGCGTTTTGATGGCGTTCTTGATGCGTGGGTTGTTATGCCCAAACAAGTTGACCCACCAGGAGCTGATGGCATCTAAATAGCGCTGACCGTCGGCATCGTAAAGCCACACGCCATCACCGCGTTGTATGGGAATAAGCGGGAACGTTTCGTGCTGCTTCATTTGCGTGCAGGGGTGCCAGACGGATTGAAGGCTACGGGCTAATAAACCTTGGTTGCTCACTCTAATAAACCTTGCTTGCGCACTTGGCGCATCCTCAAACTGTTAATTAAAAACGGTTTCACGTTGGTGCTTGACCCTTAAAATAATGATCATTTCGGTCAATTCATCAAATGCATACAAGGCGATATAGCCCGTGCGTCCTCGAGAAATCACCAATTCTCTAAGGTCGCTTTGCTCCGTTGGCCGACCTATTTCCGGGTGGTTTTTTAGCAGCAAAATACCATCTTCTATTATGCTAAATGTCGCAAGTGCCGCATCGGCATCCTGCGCCATTAAAAAATCAACCAAACGAGCCAGGTCCTTGAGCGCACTATCATGATAAACAATATTGACCATTAATTTAGTCTATTTTTTACTGTAAGTCTTTGATCTAAGTTGACTGGGATCAAGGCCCTTAATTTTGGCACGTAGGTAAGCATGCACTTCGTCTGCATCGTAAGCCTGGCCTGTTTGGTCAAATTCATGCTTGGCGGCTAATGCTGTTTGAATGAAAGCTAGGCGCTTTTCGGCTCGGTCGGTCTGCTCGGCAATCACCTCCACCATGAAAGCATGCGGGCTTTTGCCAGCCAATTCCGCCAGTGTATTGATGCGTTGTTTGAGGCCTTCGGGTAGTTTTAAGCTGGTGGTTGCCATGGGGTTACCTTAATTTAAGTTAAGTGTTACCAAAGTAACACCCAGTCGGAAGGCTGTCAAACGGTTTTATGCTATAGTCCGCGTCTAAGATTTTTATACAGTTCGACCATGCAAAAAACCCGTAAACACCTTGAATTGCTAGCCCCGGCTAAGAACGCCGAGTTCGGTATAGAAGCCATTAACCACGGCGCTGATGCTGTTTACATTGGTGGGCCGGCCTTTGGGGCACGGGCAAAAGCACCGAACACAGTGGCCGACATTGCGCGTTTGGTTAAGCACGCGCACCGTTACCATGCGGAAGTGTTCGTTGCGCTTAATACCATTTTTCATGACCAGGAATTGCCCGGCGCACGCGCCTTGGTTGAGCAGTTGTACGAAGCCGAGGTGGATGCCTTGATTGTGCAGGACATGGGTTTGTTGGAGCTGGATTTGCCGCCCATACAATTGCATGCCAGTACCCAAACCGACATACGCACGGTAGAAAAAGCCGTTTTTCTAGACCAAGTGGGCTTTTCTCAATTGGTCTTGGCGCGTGAGCTGGATTTGGCCACCGTGCAAAAAATCGCCGCGGCCACCAGCTGCAACTTGGAATACTTCATCCACGGCGCCTTATGCGTGGCGTTTAGCGGCCAATGCTTTATCAGTCACGCGCACACCGGTCGCAGCGCCAATAGAGGTGAGTGCTCACAAGAATGCCGACTGCCATTCACTTTGGAAGACCAAAAAGGCCGCATCATAGGCAAAGACAAACACTTTCTGTCCATGAAAGACAACGACCAAAGTGCCAACCTGCTAGCCTTGATAGACGCCGGCGTGAGTTCGTTTAAGATAGAAGGGCGCTATAAAGATTTGCCTTACGTGAAAAATGCCACGGCGCATTACCGTTTATTGCTCGATGCTATCTTGCACGACAGGCCAGATTTAGCTAAATCCTCGCACGGCTATAGCAGCTATACATTTAGCCCTCAGCCAGAAAAAACCTTCAACCGTAGCGCCACCGATTATTTTGCTAACGGTCGTCAAGCCGACATAGGGGCGTTTGATACACCTAAGTTTTCCGGTGAAGCTTTGGGTAAAATCAGCAAAGTGGGCGCCGATTTCGTGGAAGTGGACACCGAGGTGGAATTGCACAATGGCGATGGTTTATGCTTTTTTGATGTGCATAAAGAGTTGGTTGGTTTGCGCATCAATAGCGTGCTGGGTAGCAAACTTTATCCCAATGAAATGCCGGCTGATATACGGCGCGGCATGGCGGTTTTCCGTAATCGCGATCACGCCTTCATGCGCTTGTTAGAAAAAGACTCGGCACAGCGAAAAATTGCGGTAAGCCTGCGATTGAGCGATAGCGAGCAAGGCTTTCAGTTAAGCGTGATTGATGAGGCTGGCAACACCGGCACGGCGTTTTGCCTAGCCGAAAAACAGCCGGCCGATAACCCTGCGCAAGCCCAGCAAAGCTTGCGTGACAATTTGGCTAAATTAGGCAACACCGATTTTGTCGCAAAAACCATCGAGTTGGCGATTAGCCAAGCTTGGTTTGTGCCGGCTTCCCTAATAAATGGCTTGCGCCGTGATGCCATAGCCCAATTGCAGCAAGCGCGTGATACAGCGTACCAACGCCCGCCACGCCGAGCGGCCGCAGAGCCGGCTGCGCTCTACCCAGAAGACACCTTGAGTTATTTGGCCAATGTTTACAATAAACAGGCTAGGGCGTTTTATGAAAAGCACGGAGTAAAGATGATAGCGGCGGCCTACGAGGCCAACCAAGAATTAGACGAAGTGCCTTTGATGATCACCAAGCATTGCTTGCGCTTTAGTCATGGCTTGTGCCCGAAAGAAGCTAAAGGGGTCATTGGCGTGCAAGGCACGGTAACGGCCGAGCCCATGACCTTAATCAGTGGCAAAGACCGCTATACCCTCAAGTTTGATTGCAAGCCGTGTGAGATGCATGTCATGGGAAAAATGCGTAAATCGGTGCTGCAATTGCCGCAACCCCAAGCCGTGCATTTTATGCCCAGGCGCGCTTAAGCTTTTTTCACGAATTCCGATTTTAGCTTCATGGCACCTATGCCATCGATTTTGCAATCGATGTCGTGGTCGCCGTCAACCAAACGGATGTTTTTGACTTTGGTGCCGACTTTTACCACCAAGGACGAGCCCTTTACTTTTAAATCTTTAATCACCGTCACGCTATCGCCATCTTGCAGCAAGTTGCCGTTGGCATCCTTAACCACTTTCTGTTCGTCGCCCTGGTCAGCACCAGCCGATTTCGACCATTCGTGGGCGCATTCGGGGCAAACATACATGTCGCCGTCTTCGTAGGTGAATTCGGATTGGCATTTCGGGCAGTTGGGTAAATCGCTCATATTGGGGTTCTCTCTTTAAAATTAATGCAAAACGTGTTTGCTGGTGGGCGCGGTATTGGCCGGCGCTAAGCTGGCCATGACCAAATCCCAGTTGGCTTCGCGACTGGCCAATTGCAACATGCTGGCCAGTGCCTGTATCAATTCAGCGGTCAGAGCCATTTTTACCGATTGGCCGTTGCTGCATTGCAATTCCATGTAAGGGGGCAAGTTGCCGATGCTGACGGTCTGGCAGACCAGCGCTAATAAAGGCAGGTCGGAGCGCGCTTTTCTATCGTTCAGGTAGGCCGATTGAAAATCCAATTGCGCCATTTTTTGTTGCAACTCGGCATCGCGCACGAAGTTATCCACGGCTTGGTGTTTGTCCAGCGTGGCATTACCGGTAGCGCTTGCAAGGACTGTTCCGCTAGGCAACAATGCGCTGCCGGCTTGTTGCAGGGCTGCCCAAATTTGCTTGGCCACGCGCCGGCTAATCCACACCGCGACTTCGGTTTTGTCGGCCAGGCCGACTTTGAGTAACAAGCGGTCTTCCTGCTCATTAAAGCCCAGATTAATCTGTTCAATAGCCGATTCATTTTCAGTCATGTGCTTATTTTAAAGCTTAAGCTTATTCATCACCAAAATTTTTAGGAAGTTTTTTTAAGCTCAACGCTTGAAATAAAATAGACCGGCCCAATAACTAGCACTCTATGGGTTTGAGTGCTAAAATCGCGCTCGAACAAAATAGTAACCGCCATGGTGAATAAGGCCATGCATTATTTAGTCCGACGGCCCAGTGGCTAAGCGGGCATGCGTATTTAATTTTTTGATTTATTTTTGGAGAAATCGTATGAAAATCCGTCCATTACACGACCGTGTCATTGTAAAACGCTCAGAAGAAGAGCGTACAACGGCTTCTGGCATTGTGATTCCAGACAGCGCAACAGAAAAACCGGATCAAGGCGTCGTTCAAGCGATTGGTTCTGGCAAACGTGACGACAGCGGCAAAGTGATCGCGCTAGACGTTAAGGTAGGCGACAAAGTGTTATTTGGTAAATACGCTGGCCAAACTGTAAAAGTAGATGGCGAAGAATTACTGGTCATGCGTGAAGAAGACATCATGGCGATTGTTGAGTAATTCAACGCAATCATTGCTTGGTTACAAACAATCAACTTAAGAACGATTAGGAGAATTTAACATGGCAGCAAAAGACGTAAGATTCGGCGACGAAGTACGCCACAAAATGGTAGCAGGCGTGAATGTGCTTGCAAACGCAGTAAAAGTAACTTTGGGTCCTAAAGGCCGTAACGTAGTATTAGAGCGCTCTTTCGGCGCACCAACCATCACTAAAGACGGCGTGTCTGTGGCTAAAGAAATCGAATTAAAAGACAAATTCGAAAACATGGGCGCACAAATGGTAAAAGAAGTGGCCTCAAAAACTTCCGATATCGCTGGTGACGGTACCACGACAGCCACCGTATTGGCACAAGCCATTATCCGTGAAGGCATGAAATCAGTCGCTGCCGGCATGAATCCTATGGATTTAAAACGCGGTATTGATAAAGCCGTGGCTGCAGCGATTGCGGATTTGAAATCTCAATCTAAACCATGTACCACCAGCAAAGAAATCGCCCAAGTGGGTGCCATTTCAGCTAACTCCGATGACTCCATCGGTAAAATCATTGCCGATGCCATGGATAAAGTGGGCAAAGAAGGCGTAATCACTGTGGAAGACGGTTCGGGCTTAGAGAGCGAATTGGATGTGGTTGAAGGTATGCAGTTTGACCGTGGCTATTTGTCACCTTACTTCATCAACAACCAAGACCGTCAAATTGCCTTGTTGGACAACCCATACGTGTTATTGCACGACAAAAAAATCTCTAACATCCGTGATTTGCTACCAACCTTAGAGCAAGTGGCTAAATCTGGTCGCCCATTATTAATCATTGCTGAAGATGTCGATGGCGAAGCCTTGGCTACTTTAGTGGTGAATAATATCCGTGGCATCTTGAAAACCACTGCGGTAAAAGCACCTGGTTTTGGTGACCGTCGTAAAGCCATGCTAGAAGATATCGCCATCCTAACCGGAGGTACTGTGATTGCTGAAGAAGTAGGCTTGAAACTAGAAAACGTTACCTTAGAAAATCTAGGTCAAGCAAAACGCATTGAAGTGGGCAAAGAAAACACCATTATCATTGACGGTGCTGGTGCAGAAGCCAACATCAAATCACGCATCGCGCAAATTAAAACGCAAATCGAAGAAGCGACCAGCGACTACGACCGAGAAAAATTGCAAGAGCGCGTGGCTAAATTAGCCGGCGGTGTGGCTGTAATTAAAGTTGGTGCTACCACTGAAATTGAAATGAAAGAGAAAAAAGCCCGCGTGGAAGATGCCTTGCATGCTACCCGTGCTGCTGTTGAAGAAGGTATCGTGGCCGGTGGTGGTGTAGCGTTAATTCGCGCGCGTGCTGCCATTGCTAAAGTTAAAGGCGATAACCACGATCAAGACGCAGGCGTAAAAATCGTATTGCGTGCGGTGGAAGAGCCATTGCGCCAAATCGTGCAAAACGCTGGTGTTGAGCCTTCAGTGGTGGTCAACAGCGTAGAAGCCGGTAAAGGCAACTACGGTTACAACGCGGCCAACGAAACTTACGGCGACATGATAGAAATGGGTATTTTGGATCCAACTAAAGTAACCCGTTCTGCCTTGCAACATGCAGCGTCTGTGGCTGGCTTAATGCTAACCACCGATTGCATGGTAGCTGAATTACCTAAAGAAGACGCACCAGCAATGGGTGGCGGCGACATGGGTGGTATGGGCGGCATGGGCGGTATGATGTAAGGCTGTTGGCGACAAGCGGCCTTTAGCGGTCGCCTGTTTTCATCAGGTTTATGCCTCAAGGCTTACGGATTTTTCCGTAAGCCTTTTTTATTGCCTGTTGTACCAGGCCTTTATGTGCTGATGGCTTTAAGCCAATAAAAAAAGGGTTAAGCGTTTAAGCCTAACCCTTTTTTGTTACTGCCGGTATTTGGTGCGCCCGGAGCGATTCGAACGCCCGACCCCTTGGTTCGTAGCCAAGTACTCTATCCAGCTGAGCTACGGGCGCATGCGCAGCATTATACTGTAACTTCAGTGCTTCTAAAAGCACTAATTCGCTATTTTCCTTTAATCAGCAGACGGCAGCTGAAATTCACTCGCTTTCTCACTTCAATGATACCCATGTGATACATTCCGCAATAGTAACAATTATTTAATGAGGGTTAAACTTAACTAAGTGATATATACTGAGATGACACACAAAGACGTATTTTTATTCATTGATTTAATTGGGGTTTTTTATAGGGAAGTTTCCTAGCCCAATCGCTATTAAACAACAAAAATAACGAGATGTATGGCGGCAAAAATAATAATAAACAGCACGTTGAAGCCTAACTATAGCCGTTTACCACGGCTTTTGCTTTGTCCTTTCCGCAATCTATTAGTGGCTTTTTTGTTTGGGTCTTTATTGGCCATTTCGCCACACGCTATGGCTGTTAGCGCAACCACGCCGCCCGATGCCGGGCAAATTCTGCAGCAAATCGAACGTGATTTAGAAGTGAAGCCTGCGCCTGTTTTACCCGAATTGCCAAAAGAAACATCCCCCTTGGAAGATGAGCAAGCCGATAAGGTGACCATTAAACAATTTAAGTTTTCTGGTAATAGGGTATTAAGCGAAGCCGATTTGCAAGAGGCGGTCGCGCCTTTGACCAATCGCAGTATCAGCCTTACAGAGCTTAAAACTTGCACCGATCTCGTTTCCGCCTTGTACCGTAAGAAAGGCTATTTAGCTTCTTGCACTTTGCCTGAGCAAGACATTACCGAAGGCGTGGTGGTCATGAATATCGTCGAAGCTGTGTTCGGCGGTGTGAAGTTTGATGGTATCTACAAGCGTGATTTTATACGCGTAAACCCAGACATTATTGAACGCTATATCGAGGCGGCGGCACCCAAGGGCGTGGTGCTGAACCAAGATAAATTAGACCAAGGCCTACGCCTGTTAGAAGGTTTGGCTGGCATCAAGGTCGAAACCACGTTGCAGGCCGGGCAGGCAAACGGTAGCACCGACTTATTGGTGAAGGTCAAAGACCAGCCGCTAGTTAGCAGCAGCATTACGCTGGATAACACCGGCGGTCGGCAAACCGGCCGCGAGAAAGTCACGGCCATGGTGAGTTTGGCCAGCCCCTTAGGTTACGGCGATATACTTAATTTCACAGCCTTGCATAGCCAAGGTACCGATTACGCCCGCATGGCTTACAGTTTGCCGGTAGGCGCTCATGGCCTGTCGCTGGGCTTATATGCCACCTACATGGAATACGACGTGATATTGGCGGATTTCGCCAGTCAAAACCCCAACGGTTATTCCAGTACATTCGGCCTGAGTGCGCAGTACCCCTTGTGGCGGAATAAAACCAGCAAAGTCAGCCTCGGGCTGGAGGCGGATAAAAAACAGTTCACCAACAAGTCCACGCCGCTGTATACGGAAATTAAAAGCAGTGATTACGATTTGCAGGTCTACGCCTTAAGCCTAAGCGCTGAGCACAATGACAATTGGTTGGCCAGCGCGCAAACCACCGCTTCGATTAATTTGGGTGCGGGCAAAGTCAATTTAAACGGGTCTGCTAACCAAGCAGACGATATAGCCGCTGCTCACACCGATGGTAATTTCAGCAGACTACGTTGGAGTTTAACCCGCAATCAATTCTTAACCGACAGCGTCCTGTTAAATTTAAACGGCTCTGGTCAATTCGCCGACAGCAATTTGGACTCATCGGAGAAGTTTTACCTAGGCGGTCTTAACGGCGTACGCGCTTACCCTACCAGTGAAGGTGGCGGCAGTGCCGGCTACATGGCTGTGGTCGAATTGCGTAAATACCTAGCTAATAATTTCATCGTGGCCGGTTTCGTTGATTACGGCCACATCAAACAATACGAAAACAACACTAAGGCCAATGGCCAACTTAATGTTGAAAACAACGCTTACAGCTTAAAAGGCTACGGCACTTCCTTGGCTTGGCAAGGGCCGTATCGTACCCATGTGAAGGTCACGTATGCGCACCGCATCGGCCACAACCCTAACCCCACGGCTACCGGCAACGACCAAGACGGCAGCAAACACTACGATGTGTTTTGGCTAAACGGGGGGATTAGCTTCTGATGCCGTTTTTTGCCATTAAACCCCTATTACCACAGAGGCACGGAGTCACAGAGAAAAGCCTTAGTGTTTACCTGCGTACTTGCTTAGCCAAGCTCAGCGCAAACGGAGTTATTGCATCAGAACGTTTTTTTAAGGGTTTCTCTGTGCCTCCGTGTCTCTGTGGTGAAGCAGTTTTAAGCTTAGTTAAGCTCGGTGCATGGCTATTGTGCGTCAGTTTGTCCGCCCACGCCGAAACTCCACCCGCCAGCACCGCCTTACCCACCAATGGCCAAGTGGTGGCCGGCACGGCCTCCATCAGCACCGATGTCAGCAACGCCAGTGCCCCTGTACTCAATGTCAATCAAGCCAGCCAACGCGCCGTGGTCAATTGGCAGAAGTTTGATGTCGGTGCGGATGCCACCGTTAACTTCAATCAACCCAATGCCCAAGCCTCTACCCTAAACCGCATCAGCGACCCTAACCCTAGCAAAGTGTTTGGTAAGATCAACGCCCCCGGTGAAGTGGTCTTGGTCAACCAAGCCGGCGTCTACTTTGCCCCGAGTGCCAGCCTGGATGTCGGCGCTGTGGTCGCCACCAGCCACAGCATCAACGACGACGATTACATGGCAGGTAGAGCCAACTTTGATCGAAACGGCGCCACCGGTAAAGTCGTCAACGAAGGCAACATCAAACCTTGGCCGGCTATGTCGCCTTGCTCGCTCCCGAGGTGCGCAACAGCGGCGTGATTGTCGCGCAAATGGGTACCGTGGTGATGGCGTCCGGCGAGCGCATCACTTTGAATTTTGACCCCAGTCGCCATTTGTCCAGCATCACCACCACCCCAAGTGCCATAGCCAGTTTGATAGAAAATAGAAATGCAGTCAGGGCGCCAGGCGGTTTAATCATCTTATCGGCCCGCGCCGTCAATAGCCTAACCAGCGCCGTGATCAAACAAAGCGGCACTTTAAGCGCCAGCGCCGATGGCAATACACTGATTAAAAAAGGCGGGCGCATCATGCTCTCTGCCGGCACCGTCAACTTAAGCACCGGCTCCAGAACCGTCGCGCGCGGTGAAACGGGCGGGGGCTCGGTGGACATCGTTGCCAGCAAAACCGCCACGGTGGAGGCGGGTGCCAAGGTTAGCGTATCGGCTACTGGTAACGGCAACGGTGGCACCATCAGCATCCACTCAGAAGAAAAAACCACTATCCACGGTAGCTTGTCTGCCCAAGGCGGTAATGTGGCGGGTAACGGCGGCACTATCAGTACCACCGCTAACACCACCTCCAATGGCCATGTGGAGATAGGCGCAAGCGCCGAAGTGAAAGCCGGCGTGCGTGGTGCAACTGGCCAAGTCGGCACTTGGAATGTTAGTGCGGCTAATCTGGACATTACTGCAACAAATGCACCGGTGATTGCTGCAGCACTTAATCGGGCGAACGTGAATGTGAACGCGCAAGCCGGCAATGTGATTGTTTACCAAGATGTCGCCATCCAAAAAAGCACGCCTAGTTTAACTAGCTTAACATTGGCGGCCAGCGACAGCGTGATTGTGCGCGGCAAAATCCTAAGCTCGGCCTTGTCGCCCATTGTTTTACAAATTATCAGTGAAAATGCCGTAGAACTTTCCCAGAGTGCGGCTTTGCAAGCCACTGAAGTGGTGGTGCGAGCACCCATTATTAGCGCCTCGGGGGATTATTTTGCCTATTTTTGGCAAAATGGTGGTAGCACCTTGCCATTGATTAGTTTTATGGCAGGACGCATTACACTGGCCGGCAGCCTAAGGGCAGGTTCCAATGGCCGCGCCGGTAAAATTAGCGTGCTGGGGCAAGACGGGGTTGATATACAAAACGCCAGCCTAATCGCTAACGGCAATGATGGCGGCGAAGTGAGCATTATTTCTAGCTTAGGCTCGGTCAACTTAATCAATAGCTATATACAGACTAACGGTGGTGAGGGTCGCGGCGGAGCAATTTCCGTGGCCGGACTTCTTGATGTTGCAGTGACAGGCGCAACACTGGAAGCAACCGGGACAACACAAGGTGGACAAGTCAGTCTGATTTCTTATTCAGGCGACATCAATTTCTTAAATTCTATTATTCAAACCAATGGTGGTTCTGGCCTAGGCGGAACAATCGGTTTTGACGCATCTCGCTCTCTGACCATCAACGGTCAACTCAGCGCAAACTCGCTATCCTCATCAGCAGGTCAAATTACCCTAGAAGCAGATCGCATTCTTCTAGACACACAAGCCAATCTTCAAGCAACAGGTGCCACAGGCGGCGGGACTATTTTAGTCGGCGGCGACTGGCAAGGTTCAGGCACGCTACGCCAAGCCATCACAGTTACCATGAACCAAGGTGCCATCATCGATGCAAGCGCCACGCAAAATGGCAACGGTGGAAAGGTGGTCCTTTGGAGTGCTATTGAAAATCCAAATTCACTCACAGCAGTGCACGGCAGCATTTTTGCCAACGCTGGTTCAGTTGGCGGCAACGGTGGCCAGATCGAAACGTCGGGGCATCAACTCGATATCACCGGGGTGACGGGTTCGGCTTCCGCAGTCTATGGCTTGGCTGGGGAGTGGTTATTAGACCCAGGTTCCATCACTATTGCATCAGGCTCCGGCACCAATACCAATTGCAGTTTTAGCGCCGGGGCATGCGTGGCATCCGGCACATCCACCGTGTATGAAGCTAATATTGAAGCGCTATTAAATGCCGGCACCAGTGTCACGCTGTCTACCGGTACGGGTGCAAATTATGATATTACCGTGAACGCTGAAATCAATAAGACCGCTGGTGGGAATGTGACCTTGACCTTAAAAGCATCCAATCAAGTGCTACAAAACTCTAATATTATCAGCACCGTTGGCAAGCTTAATGTGATCTTGTGGGCGGAATCCGATGGAGGTGTCAATGTTGGCGTAGAGAGTGGAGGGATTACCACGAATGGTGGGCACGTATGGATAGGTGGGGGAGTAGGTACGGCTGTTTGGTACGGACTCACGGTCGGTGACGGGGTGTCTTATGCCTCGGCGAGTGCCAATACAAATGGCGTTGAGATTGGTGGCAACATCACGACCAACGGCGGCTCAATTTACATTGCCGCTGACGATGGCTACACGCTTAACAATGGCGCTATCGTTGCATTTGGTGGTTACAGAACACTGAATGCTGGCACTGGCAACATCTCACTCATGACGGAAGACCATAAATTTATTGATAGATCTTCCCCCTACCAACTTACTTTAGTGACCACCGGCATATTGACCATTGCGCCACCTAATGCAATCAACAATTGGGTGGACGGTTTTATTTGGAGCGGCAGAACGGTTGCTTTTAATGCTTATATGTATTGCACGGAGATTGTCAGTGGGCAGTATATTGACAATGGGCTGGTGATTGATCGCTATAATTATTACCTAGGCGGGTTGAGCTTGGGTACCTATGCTGGCACAGGCGTCGTAGGCGATACGCCCTACACGCCAGTAAATTATAGGAATGTAACCGTTGAAATTGCCATCAATGTTACTGGGCCAATTACCCTGTACACCCAGCCATCTAATGCTGGTTCGGTTTCTTTCATAAGAAACTTAAGCACAAGCGATACCACCCTAGGCAATATTGTCATCACAGGCCTCCAGACTACTGGTCTTGCCGATGTAGCACTAGCCAGTGGCCGTAATTTAACGGTCACGAATACCTTGTATTCTTCTTTCTCGGGAATTGTTTCTGGCGCAGCCAGTTTCACCAAAGCCGGTTCAGGCGAATTAATCCTGACCGGGAGAAATACCTACACGGGCATCACAACCATTAGTGCGGGTACCTTAAGCTTCCGAAATAATGCCCCTAGCTTAACATCGAGCAGCTTTGCAGGCCCTGGCAACTTGGTGATTGAGCCCGGTTACGGTACCAGTTTTACCAATGCCTACACGTTTGATGAAACCTTGAGTTCGGTGACTAAGCTAGGTGGCTTAACCTTAGGTAAGTCTGGTAACACGGTCAATATCACTAGCAGTGTCGCGGTGAATGTGAATGGCCCCGTCGCCATTTATGCTGGGAACATTACCATTAACGCCGCGCTGACAACCACGAGCAGCAACCTTGGTTTGTATGCTTCCGGTGCAGTTACGCAGAGCGCGGCGGTGACGGCTGGTGGGTTGGTGTTGGGCGGTGCCGGCAGCGTGAGCCTCACCAACGCCTCAAACAGCATCAGCTCGCTGGCTACAGCCACAGGCATAGGCGCACTAAGCTTAATTAACACGGGTAATTTGAGCATAGGCTCAATCACTTTTGCTGCTAGCACTTACAACGGGCTCAATTCGACCGGCATTATTTCAGTAAAAACCACGGGCAATCTGACGATTTCGCAAAATGTGGCCACCAGCAGCACCTCGGCCACTGCTTCTGCGCCGGCCTTGTTATTGGCAGCGGGAGCCACTTCTAGCATAGGCAGCGTGACTTACAACATTATTCTGAGTGGTTCCCCTAGCTTCAGCATAGGCGCAGGCGGCATCGCTGATTTTTATTCGGGTGAGGTGAATGCCAGCACGGGATTGTCCAGCTACGTGGATAGCCAATCCGCCAAAACCTACACGTATGGCGCAGACATAAGCACCCAACCGACCGCAGCCGGCTACAACGTGATTTACCGAGGTAGCCAACCGGCTGTTTATTTGACCATAGTTGATAGCCAAACGGGCACCTATGGCAGCGCTTATGCCCTGTCCTTTTGGTATTCAACCAGCCCGACTTTATACGGCGTGGCTTACGTGCCGAGCGTACTGTCTGCATTCAATACGGTGCAGATCTATACCGCAGGTCAAAGCAGCATCACCATTAATGCCAATGGCCTCACTGGCACGATAGCGCTGAGTACCGCCTTAACCTCAACTCTGGCTGCAAGCACCTATTCATTGACCTTGACCCCAACATTGGCCTTATCTGGATCAAGCACGGTATTCAATGCAGGCAATGCTAAGAATTTTACGATGAACCCCAAGGCGCTCAATTTTACCGTCGCTAAAGTCTACGACGGCAACGCGAGCTTCAGCAACGCCAATACTTACACCTTGACCGGCATGGTCAATAACGAAATTGCGCCTACTATTAGCGCTGGTACGGCTAGCATTGCGAGTGCGAATGTGAACTCAGCTTCACCCGCGACCTCTTTTTCAAGCAATACCTTGGCCTTAAGTGATACGAATTACACCTTAACTGGTGGCATCGTGAGCGCCAGCATTTCCCAATTAGCCTCGGTAACTTACACCGGCGCTAGTGGTGGCCTATGGTCATCGGGCGCTAACTGGACAGTGACGGGCGGCTCTGCCACGGGGGTGACGCCCACCTTGGGCAACGTTGCTACGGTTATTATCCCGTCAGGAAAAACGATTAACTACAGCAATGCGATGGCAGGCTTAACCCCGTCGGCTGCAGTCACGATTAGCAATAATGGCCTAGTAAGTTTTAGCAATAGTAGCGAAGTCATTCTGCCGGCACTAATAAGTGGCTCCGGTGCGGTAACGCTGGCTGGTTCAGCACCGCTGGTTTATACGGCAAGCAACACTTATACCGGCATTACCACCATTAATAACGGGGCGACCTTGAAGCTGGGTGCGGCGGGGGTGATGGTAAATAGCGCGACTTTAGTAATTGCAGGCACGTTAAATATGGCCGGCTATTCTGCAGCAGTAGGCTCAATTACCGGCGCCGGCACCATCACCAGTAGCGCATCGGGTAACCTTAGCTTAACCGTGGGGGCTAATGGGACCACTACCGAGTTTAGCGGGCTGTTAGCAAATGGTTTAGCCACCAGCCTAGCCTTGATTAAAATTGGTGGCGGTAGATTGACCCTATCTGGTGCCAACACCTACACGGGTTCCACTACCATCAATGCGGGTACGCTAACCGTGAGCAGCACTGGCCGTTTAGGCCACAGCGCTAACCCCTTAAGTTTAGCCAGTGCCACCTTGGATTTACAGCGCGCTTTAACGGTCGGCTCGTTAAGTATGACCAGTGCCAGTTCAGCCATCACTAACAGCAGCGGTGTCGCCAGCCTGGTGGTCAGCGGCACCAGCAGCTTAGGCGGCAGCATCACCACCTCTGGCAGTCAAACCTACACCGGCGCGGTGACTTTGGCGGCAGACACGACTTTATCCGCTAGCGCTGCCGTTGTTAATCTAAATGGTACGGTAGACGGCGCGCATGCCTTGACCGTAAGCAGCACGGGTAATAGCAGTCTTAGCGGTGTTGTTGGCGGCAGCGTGCCTCTGGCCAGTTTAAGTTTCAGCAGTTCTGCGGACTTGCTAGTCGGTGACATCGCCAGCTCAGGCGATATTTCGCTTAATGCAGTCGGCACCTTCACCATTGCCAGCGCTAAAACCATCACGGCAAGCGGCGGCAACATCGTCATCGACCCCTTGCGCTTCGTGAATTATGGGAATTTAACTGCCAGTGGCTATTGGCAAGTTTGGAGCACCAATCCTGACCCGTTTAACAACGATCCGACCATAGGCGATGTGGTGGGCAATTTGGTGCCTGACTATAAACAATACAACGCGACTTTTGGGGTGACGACGGTATTGGGAACGGGCAATGGCTTCTTGTATACCTACGCACCGACAGTGACGGCTAGCCTGGTGGGCAGTATTAGCAAAGTCTACGATGGTAGCGACAGCCTTAGTCTGACATCGGCCAATTACGCCTTAAGCGGCGAAGTGGCTGGTGATAGCGTGGTGATTAGCAATCCTACCACGGGCAGTTATAGCTCTGCTGGCACAGGGGTGGGCGTAAATGATGTCGGCACAGGCAAAACCGTGCAAGCGAATGGCGTGGCTATCAGTTCAGCCAGCAATGGCAGCATTGCCGTGTATGGCTATGCATTAAGCAGTGGCAGCTTAAGCAGCAGCTCGGGTGAGATCACCAAGGCCACAGCCAAAGTCGTGGCAGTTAAAACTGACGATGGCGGAGTGGATTTAAGCAACGCACAAGTGACCCTCAGCGGCGTGACGGTAGGAGGCAATACCCAAGTCTTAACTTACACCGGCACTGCCACGACTGCAAATAGCTCGGCGACTAGCAGCAATAACTACGTGATGACGGGCAACATGGTGCTGGCTGACGGCGGTACTGGCAGCACGGTCGGTTTGGCTGCTAACTACAACTTACCCGGTTCGGCCTACAGCGCAGTTAATAATTACGCGACCGTCAACGCTAGCCCAACAGCTAGCATGGGCTCAGAGGTGGCCGGTTCGATATTGGCCACAGAAGATGAGGAGGATGACCGAAAAGGGGCCAAACGCGATCGCCGCCGCACTGCCGGTGGCCGTTGCTTCCCGTGATGCTGGGTTTTTATGCCCTTCATCTCTTGCGGTTTTATGTGCCACAATTTTCGCCCCGTTCGTGCTGAGCTTGTCGAAGCATGCGCTATCCAGAAACAAGCCGATAAACATCACGGTTATCGGTAATTTGCACTTAGCACCCTTCGACAAGCTCAGGGCGAACGGTGGGATTTGGACAAGCTCATGCCGCAATGCCGCAAGGGCATTCC
>CAYNSY010000003.1:0-265287 GCA_964400215.1 uncultured Methylotenera sp.
CAGGATTGTGATTCCTGTTGTCGTGGGTTCGAGCCCCATCAGCCACCCCAAAATTTCAAAGCCTCACTTTCGTGGGGCTTTTTGTTTTTATGTGTTTGTATCCGCCATGCGATCATTTACAACAGCTGGCCTTATAATTTACTGATGACTGTTTTGTAAATTAAACTAAGCCATGAGCAGCGAACAATCCCAATCTCAATTCGAAGACGACATCATTTGCCAGTGCAGTGGCACGACCCGCGGCTATATTGAAGCGCTGGTTAAGCAAGGCTTGGACGTCGATGCCATCTCTAGACGCAGCGGGGCATTAAGCGGTTGCGGTGGTTGTGAGTGGGACATAGCCAACTTGGTTAACACCCTTACTGCACAACAAAATACGTCTTAATCTCCTTTCAGCTTGACCCTTCAGTAAAATCTAAGCCATTGTAAATACTTGAATTTTTTGGAAATAGCGCTTGCTATTTATTAGCTGAAGCGCAGAATGAACGACCTGATGCACCTGCAGTAATGAGTGGGGGGTATGGTCCGTGAAAAATAACACGATACGATTACTGCTACTGGATGCCCTGCTGCTTACTGCCATGTCGGCATGCACACACGCCAGTAAAATAGAAGTTTCAACTGGCCATATCGATGGCCAACCCACCGCAAGCACGCTAGCCCACAGCCCAGACGAGGCCCTTGCTGCATCGGAAAAGCCAGCTGCAAACATACCCAAAATTTCAAATAATCAAGCTTATTTAGCGCCACCGGCAGCAAAAGCCCAAGAACCGACTTACAGTATTGTGGTTTACGACACGCCGGTTAAAGAGGTGTTATTCGCTATAGCGCGCGACAGCAAATTGAATGTTGATATTCATCCGGCGATCAAGGGCAATGTCACTTTAAATGCCATAGACCAAACGTTGCCAGCCATTTTGGAGCGCTTAGCCAAGCAGGTGGATTTAAGTTATCAGGTATCGGGCAGCGTGTTAACCATTACCCCGGATCAGCCTGTTTTGCGTCCTTATGCGGTGGATTACGTTAATTTGTCTCGAGATACGGCAGGTTTTATTGGTGCGGCAGCTGAAATCGCTGGCACTGGTAAAGGCGCCTTGGAGGGTGTGGCGAGTGTGAGTGGTGGTAGCAATAGTTCGCGCACGTCGATTAGCAGTGAATCAAAAAGCCATTTTTGGGAAACGCTAGAAAAAAACATCAAGGATATTTTGGCAGAAACAGACAAAGAGGTCATGGTAAAGCGGGGCAACACATTGCTGGCAAGCAGTCAAAAAAACAGCAATAAAGCCAACAATAAAAAGAATGACAAAGAGGCTAACAAAGTAGACCCTATAAAAGACTTAGAGGACGCAAAAAATGAATACAAAACTTTGTTTGCAGGCACGGTGATTGTTAACCGTGAAGCGGGCATAGTGAATGTGCGTGCAAGCAGCAAACAGCATGAAAAAGTGCAAGAGTTTCTGGATAAAGTGATGGCCAGTGTAAGGCGCCAAGTGCTGATAGAAGCGACCATCGTTGAGGTGCGCTTAAATGACAGTCATCAGTCCGGCATAGATTGGGCAAAAATAGCCGGCGCAGGTGGCGGCTTATCTTTAGGTCAGCAGTTGGGCACACAAGTCACCGTTAATGGCATTACCGGTTTACCTATCACCAGCGCCAATGCTTTTGGCGTTAAGCCGGTAGCGGGTTTTTTTGCCGCGTATAGCAATACTAGCAGTGCTTTTGGCAACATTGCAGCAGCCATTAATTTACTGGAGCAGTTTGGAAAAACAGCCGTATTATCCAGTCCAAAGTTGATGGTTTTGAATAATCAAACGGCCGTGCTTAAAGTGGTGGATAACTTGGTGTACTTTACCGTTAAATCCGACACGGTGGCCGGTAGCAGTGGCAGCCAAGCGGTGACCACTTACACATCGACTGCTCACACTGTGCCAGTGGGCGTGGTGATGACGGTGACGCCACAAATTAATCATGTGGGTCAGGTCAACATCAATGTCAGGCCTACGGTTTCACGGGTAGTTGGCTTAGCCAATGATCCTACTCCCGGATTAGAGAGCCAAATTCCCATCATACAAGTGCGTGAAATGGAGTCTATGCTGCAGATTGTCAGCGGCAATACCGCTATATTGGGTGGCTTAATGCAAGATGAAGCGCTTAAAAATACCGATAAAGTGCCAGGTTTATCAAGGCTGCCGATAATTGGAAAATTGTTTGTGGGGAATAACGATGCTAGTCGAAAAACGGAATTGGTCATTTTTTTGCGGCCTACCGTGATAGTCAACGCCAGTTTAGATAGTGAAGGTTTGGCGAGCTACCAACACTACCTGCCACTACCCGCCTTAAAAAGAGCTACAGACGCCGAAATACAAGATAAGAGGTAGCAAGGTGGTCTTAGGCAAAATCATGCTTGCCCATAATAGAGCTTACATGGCCATTTGCTTGCTGGGTTTTGTTTTGCTCGGCTACCTTACTTGGCATGCCCATCAACATATGCAAAAGTCTATGGCTACTAAGGTTCTGTTAGTCAAAAATCAAAAAATAATCCAAGCGCCTGCCACCCCTAAGCTAGCATTGACCGATGCTTTTCTAGCAAGTGCCCAAGTGAATGAAAGGACGGCACCTAAACAGCAAGAGGCTGTTAGTGAGTATTCGTCTGTGCTTAAGTCAAACACAGGCGACCAAGTAAGCTTAGAAAATGCGTCGGCAATAGTGGATAAGCCTAAAGTGGAAAGCCAGCAAGATTTGCCCATGGCCGATAAAACGCAGGCCAAAAAATCCAGAAAAAATACACTTAAAAATACCGTTAGTAGTAAATCATTACATCTGACGGTCAATAATTCCCCCGACTTGCTGCACCCCAAATTAATGCAGGCCTATCAAGCGTATTACGATGGCGATGATGACGGTGCTCAGGCACACTACAAGCAGGTGCTGGACGACGACAGTGCCAATGTGGATGCCATGTTGGGCATGGCTGCTATTGCGCAGCGCCAAGGGCGGCAAATGGATGCGGCAGGGTGGTATCAATCGGTGTTGGCGCTGGCACCAAAAAACACGGTGGCACTGGTTTCCAATTTACTTTTACAAGATAAGGCCACAGCAGAAAGCCGCATAAAAACTTTATTGCTTGATGATTCGGATGCCGCTTACCTTCATGCAGCTTTGGCCCATGGTTATGCGGAGCAAGGCTTATGGGCAGAAGCAGAGGCGGCTTATTTTAGGGCCAGCCAGCTTGCCCCTGATCATGCTGAGTACGCATACAATTTAGCCGTGAGTTTAGACCAAATGGGTAAAGCCCAACTTGCTTTACAGCAATACGCGCGCGTTTTGGTATTGCTCAAGCAATCGGCTAATGATAGCCTAACTAAGGACGCCGTTATGTTGAGGATGACACAGTTGGAATAGTCCAGTATTGGCGTAAATCTGGGAGTAAGCGCATAATGAAAAGACCGTATTACATAGATTACCCGCAAGAGCATTTTGAAGATCAGTTGCATCGCTACCGCTGTGTTCATTGCAAAATAGAGACTACGGTTATTAATGGCAGATTGGAAGGCCACCTTGCAAGCTGTGCCTATCGTTTAAAGTTGCTTGAAGCGGGCTATGAAATGTCAAGTAAGCGTAAGTCGACTGCTACTGTTGTTAAGGATGCCGACGATTTTGATTGAAAAAATTGCCGGCTAGCTTTTTATTAAAGAGGTGAAGCACCATGGTAATGCACAAGCAAGCAATCAATAAATTAGCTCCGGCCGATTATGCGGTAATTGATAAAGAGCATAAGCAGCTTGAAAAATACTTGGCTGATTTGCGAGATGCCTGTGCATGCAGCCTGTCATTAGCATCTGAAGTGCCCACCTGTGCTAAAGAACAAAAAACTTCGTGCCAAGGGCGCATGCCGTCTTTCTTATTTCATATTATTGATTTGGCCGGTAGGCACTTTGATCATGAAGAAAAGATCATGTTGAGTCGCCCAAGCATTAGCGAAAATAATGGGTATTTTCGGGTGCATAGGCAAGCCCATATAGACATCATGAAAACCTTGCAAGGGCTGTCAGATCAGTATTTTTCTGCCACTAAAAAGACCAATACGGCGGAAGTGTATCGGCTTTTTTATGGAAAAATTGCGGCCCTATTTGATGAACACGATAGGCTGTTTGACGATCCATTTATTGAGTCAACCAAATAGAAGTCGGTTGATTAGGCGGGAAATTAGGCGTTGGGTTTTCTGCCCGGTGCCTTAGGAGGTATGGTGCCGGCAATACGGCACAACATGCCTTCAATCGGTTTACCATCCAAAAAGCGTATGACGGTGCATTGAGAAACATCGCCTTTTGCAGACAGTTTGCTTAAACAATCACGCACACTACTCAAGTTGATATCCATGGCTGATGCAATTTCCCAATCAGCCAATTGACCATGCTTCTTTAAATGTTGAAGAATTAGCTTTGCGTGCATATACACCTCTTGTGCTACCTTAAAAAAGCCGCGGCTTACATAAGCATTATGTAAGCCGCTCATAGTGGTGGCCCCCCTGTGAGTCGAACACAGCACCAACGGATTATGAGTCCGCTGCTCTAACCAAGCATGAGCTAGGGGGCCGAAACTTTTAAACTAATTAATCTTGTCCTGTTTCTAAGAAACTGCGCAATCTTTCTGAACGTGTTGGGTGACGCAATTTACGTAAAGCTTTTGCTTCAATTTGACGTATGCGTTCGCGCGTTACATCAAACTGTTTACCCACTTCTTCCAGCGTGTGATCGGTATTCATTTCAATACCAAAACGCATGCGTAATACTTTTGCTTCACGCGGGGTAAGCGATTCTAACACTTCGCTAGTGGCATCGCGCAAGCTGGCGTAAATAGCCGCATCAACCGGTGCCAAAGTTTGACCATCTTCAATGAAATCACCTAAATGCGAATCTTCATCGTCACCAATAGGCGTCTCCATGGAAATGGGTTCTTTGCTGATTTTTAAGATTTTACGTATCTTATCTTCCGGCATTTCCATTTTTTCAGCCAATGTTGCAGGATCAGGTTCCACCCCTGTTTCTTGCAAGATTTGGCGGCTGATACGGTTCATTTTATTGATCGTTTCTATCATGTGCACTGGAATACGAATGGTGCGGGCTTGATCGGCGATAGAGCGGGTAATGGCCTGACGTATCCACCAAGTGGCGTAAGTTGAAAATTTGAAACCACGGCGGTATTCGAATTTATCAACGGCTTTCATTAAACCAATGTTGCCTTCTTGAATTAAGTCCAAGAATTGCAGGCCGCGGTTGGTGTATTTTTTTGCAATGGAAATAACCAAACGCAAGTTGGCTTCAATCATTTCGCGTTTCGCGCGGCGAGCACGTGCCTCACCGGTGGTCATTTGCTTGTTGATTTCTTTTAATTCTTTAATCGGTATGCCAACGTTGACTTCTAAATCAATCAAGCGTTGTTGCTGATCCAAAATAGAATGGTTGTAGCGTTTTAGTTTTTCAACGTACGGTTTGTCGGCTTTAAGTTCTTCGGCTAGCCAGTCTTGATTGCACTCGTTGCCTGGGAAAGATTTAATAAAATGCAGGCGTGGCATGCCTGATTTTTCCACGCAGAAATCCAACACTTTGCGTTCGTGACCGCGCACCGTTTCAACTAAATTACGTACTTGGTCACACAGGCCTTCGACTTGCTTAGGGGAAAATCGGAAGGCGGTCAGTTCAACTAAAATCTCGGCAAGCAAGGCTTGGTATTCTGCGTCTTGTGAGCCCTTTACTGGCAGAATCGCCATCATTTTTAAGTTGGCTGCGCGCACAACAGCAAAGCGTTTAACCACTTCTTCTTTCAATTTAGCCAGTGCTTCAGCAGATATGGCGGCAGCTTTTGCCCCGTCTTCATCTTCTTCTGCCTCATCGTCGACGTCATCTTCCTCGTCGTCTTCGGTGGCAGCCAATTCCACGGCATCCACGGCGCCCACGTCGGAATCAATGAGGCCATCCACCAAGTCATCCACACTTAGCTCATCGCTTTCTACTTTATCAACCAAAGCCAATAAAGCCGAGATGGTGGTTGGGCAAGCGGCAATGGCTTGCACCATGTGTTTTAAGCCGTCTTCAATACGTCTGGCAATTTCCACTTCGCTTTCGCGGGTCAGCAAATCCACGGTACCCATTTCGCGCATGTACATACGCACGGGGTCGGTGGTGCGGCCAAAATCGGAATCAACCGTGGCCAGTGCTTGTTCGGCTTCTTCTACGGCGTCTTCATCGGTAACAGCAGGTGGGGCGTCAGACATTAACAACACTTCAGCATCAGGCGCTTCTTCGTACACCTGTATGCCCATGTCGTTGATCATGCCGATGATGCCATCGATCTGTTCGGAGTTCTGCACGTCATCAGGCAGATGGTCATTAATTTCTGCGTAGGTTAAGTAGCCGCGCTCTTTACCTAAAATAATCAGCGATTTGAGGCGCGAGCGACGTTCGTCCGCGTTAGCTTCTTGCTCTTCCGGGCTTATAAACTCCACCTTCTTTTTTTCAGCTATTTGATCGCTTTTCTTTGGTCTTGCCATGACGCACCTCTATTTTATGCACACCCTATTGCTAACTGCTTAGCTCAATAGAATGAAAGTGATTTTTTACAACCCGGCATTATAGCAGAATTTAAGGCTATTTTGACTTGGACTTAGTCGCAAAACTTTTCAGCAGATTGCGCTCGTTTTCGGTCAAGCTGCTTAGGGGTTTTTCACTAATTTTTGCTAGCATGGCCGAGTCGGTTTTTTGCGAGTATAACTGTTGTAATTGTTGCCTTGCGCCGCTTAATTCTTCAGCCAAATCCAGGGTCTCATCCAGTACGTTTAGCGCTTGTTCCAATTCACGCAGTAGCGCAACGTCTATTTGGCTTTCAAGCGCGCGCATAATCACCACCGGTTTAGCCTGTGGGTTTTCTAGGCAAATGGCGATGGTTTTTTGCAACAGCAGTTCATTGCTGGTATCGCCAATTAACCATGCTAAATCGTCTGCACTGGCCAATTCGGGGTGCATCACTAGCGTTAAGCAAAAACGTTGGTGCAATGAATTGGTGGTGCGCGTGAGTTTCGGTCTGGCTGGGATTGGGGTTTTATTAAGGTTGGGCAGCTTCAACAAGCTTTGCATTTCCTCAGTAGATAGCTGGGCCAATTCAGCGACTTTTTTACGCAAATACATGGCGCTGCGCGGGGCTTGAATTTGCTGCATGATAGGCTCTGCATCGTTCAGGAAACGCACTTTGTCTTCCTGGCTTTGCAAGGGATTGTCTGCACTTAAATGCATTAATAGGTATTGCGAAAGTGGCATGGCCAGCTTAATTTCGGCCTCAAATTTTTCTCGGCCAAATTCGCGTACGTAGGAATCCGGATCGTGTTCTTTGGGCAAAAATAAGAATGACAATTTGAGTCCGTCTGTTAAGGCTGGCAAGGCATTCATTGCCGCCCGCCAAGCAGCCGTTTGGCCGGCTTTATCGCCATCAAAACAAAATACAATTTCGTCGGTTTGCCGCATTAGTTTGCTGATATGGAAAGGCGTGGTGGCGGTGCCTAAAGCGGCCACGGCATAATCGATGCCGTATTGTGCCAATGCCACTACATCCATGTAGCCTTCCACCACCAAGACGCGACCCACATCGCGTATGGCGCGCCGTGCTAAAAACAAACCATACAGCTCATGGCCTTTTTGAAACAGCGGCGTTTCCGGTGAGTTGTAGTATTTTGGCGTGTCTTCAGGGTTGATGATGCGGCCGCCAAAGCCTATGACTTGGCCTTTCTGATCGTGTATGGGAAACATAATGCGGTCACGAAATCTATCGTAGCGTTTGCCTTGGTCACTCTCGACCACCAATCCAGCTATTTTTAGTGCTTCGTTATCGTATTGTGGAAACACGCTTTGTAAATTTTGCCAGCCAGCGGGTGCATAGCCTACCTGAAATTTAGCGGCGATTTGACCGCTCAGGCCCCGACCTTTCAAATACGCTATGGCTCGATCGGATTGCTTGAGTTGTTCTTTGTAATATTGCGCGGCTTGTTGCAGTGCGTCCTGTAAACCCACCACTACCTTAGCCGCGGGTTTGTCTGGATCGCGGGTTTCCTGTGGCACCACCATGCCGACTGATCTGGCTAATTCATTGATGGATTCTACAAAGCTTAAGCCTTGGTACTCCATTAAAAAGCCTAAAGCTGTGCCGTGTGCGCCGCAGCCAAAGCAGTGGTAAAACTGCTTGCTAGGGCTCACGGTAAAGCTAGGGGATTTTTCATTATGAAACGGACAACAAGCCGAATAATTGGCCCCGGCTTTTTTCAAAGCCACGTTTTTGTCGATGACATCGACAATATCAACGCGGTTTAAAAGTTCTTGGATAAAGCTTTCTGGAATCATAATGGGGAGTATAAATTAAAAAAAAAAAGGAGCCTATCGCTCCTTAATTTTCACTGGCCATTTTACTGGCTTAACTTAAACGGGTTTTGATTAATCCAGATATTTTACCCATGTCCGCCCGACCTACTACCAGCGGCTTGATGGCGGCCATGACTTTACTCATGTCTTTAATGCCTGCCGCGCCTGTGTCCGTGACCACTTGCTCTAGCAAGGCCGACACTTCGGCGTCAGTCAGTTGTTGCGGTAAATAGGTTTGCAGGACAGAGACTTCAAATTTTTCCACATCGGCCAAATCATGGCGATTGGCACTTTCATACGCGCTAATGGAATCGCGGCGTTGCTTAAGCATTTTTTCTATGGCCGCAATGACGTCGCCGTCATTTAACTCGATGCGCTCATCGACTTCACGTTGCTTGATGGCGGCCTGCAGTAAACGTATTGCACCTAAACGCGCGCTGTCTTTAGCGCGCATTGCGGTTTTCATGTCTTCAGATATTTTTGCTTTTAAGGACAAGGGGCAAAAATGTAATTAGAACAATTTAGCAGGAAGCGTTTGTTTCATTAAACGACGGTATTGGCGTTTAACAGCAGCAGCAGCTTTACGTTTACGTTCCCAAGTTGGTTTTTCATAAAATTCGCGAGCGCGAAGATCGTTCAACAAACCGGTTTTTTCAATTAAGCGTTTAAAACGGCGAAGGGCAACGTCAAACGGCTCATTTTCTTTTACGCGTACACTAGACATTCGATCTCTCTTATTGGCAACAGTATTAATGATTTATTCAAATTTCTACAATTTAATCTGATGGTTAAATCACAACAGACCTTTAGAAACTGAGAAAAGCCGGCTATTTTAATCGCATAATCGTTTTTATTCAAATACTTTTATGCATTTGCCATTAGTTTTGTCCATTTATGGCTGAAATGCGTAATAATTCAACTTTTCCCAACATTGAAGCCGTTTAAAGCCATGTTAATTCTAGGTGTTGAATCTTCCTGTGATGAAACAGGGCTTGCCTTATACGACACTGAGCAGGGTTTGCTGTCGCATGCCTTGCATAGCCAAGTGGCCATGCATGCCGAGTACGGTGGGGTGGTGCCTGAGCTGGCATCGCGCGATCACATACGCCGCGTGTTGCCATTGACCGAGCGTGTCTTGCAAGATGCGGGCAAGACCTTGCAAGATATCGATGGCATTGCTTATACGCAAGGCCCAGGCTTGTCTGGGGCCTTGTTAGTGGGCACTAGCTTTGCCGCTTCCTTGGCCTTTAGTTTAAGCATCCCCACCATCCAAGTGCATCATCTGGAGGGGCATTTGTTGGCGCCTTTGCTAGAAGACCATCCACCGGCTTTTCCCTTTGTCGCCTTATTGGTGTCTGGGGGGCATAGCCAGTTGATGCGGGTAGATGGGGTGGGCGAATACCAATTGCTGGGCGACACCTTGGACGATGCCGCCGGTGAAGCGTTTGATAAAACCGCCAAACTGTTAGGCTTGGGCTACCCGGGCGGGCCGGCTTTAGCCAAATTGGCCGAGCAGTCGTCTGCTAATGCTGGCCGTTCAACTTCGCCAGATCGCTTATTTAAGCTGCCTAGGCCATTGCTAAACAGTGGCGATTTGAATTTTAGTTTTAGTGGCTTAAAAACCGCTGTCTTAAGCCTGGCCAATAAACACCAGCCGCTGGATGAAGCAAGTAAAGCCGATATCGCTTGGGAGTTTCAAGAGGCCATCACCGAGGTATTGACGGCTAAGTGCATGACCGCTTTGCGTCAAACGGGCTTGGACAATTTGGTGGTTTCAGGCGGCGTTGGCGCCAATGCAAAATTGCGCGAAAAATTAAACGCAGCCACCAAGGCCAAATTGTGCAAAGTCAGTTACCCGCGTTTGGAGTTTTGTACGGACAATGGCGCTATGATTGCTTTTGCGGGCGCCATGCGACTTAAGGCCCAGCAAGCTAAAAGCGATTATGGCTTCAGTGTGCGGCCAAGGTGGGATTTGGCCGACTTGCAACAGCCTTAATTACTTTTTGCCAAAACCGGATTCGGTGCCGGCCAGCAATTTCTGTATATTGCTTCTATGGCGCCAAACCAGCAGCATAGACATGATAAGCACGGCAATTAAATAATCCGTGTAAGCCGACAATAAATACCAGGCATACACCGGTGCCAAGCATGCGGCGACGATGGCGGCTAGCGATGAGTAGCGAGAAACAGCAAACACGACCAGCCAGGTAATTAATGCCGCTAAAGCCAACAAGGGCGATAAAGCAAACATGACACCTAAAGCCGTTGCCACCCCTTTGCCGCCTTGGAACTTATAAAAAATCGGGTACAAGTGACCAATAAACACGGCCAAGCTTACGTAAGCCACTACCCACATCAGCATGTCGGATTGCATGGCCAGCCATACTGGCAGCCAACCTTTCAGCACGTCGCCAAGCAAGGTGAGTGCCGCCGCTAATTTTTTACCGCTGCGCAACACATTGGTCGCACCTGGGTTGCCTGAGCCTACGGTGCGTGGGTCAGGTAGGCCAAATAAGCGGCTAACCACGATGCCAAAGGCGATTGAGCCTAGTAGGTAGGCGCCTACTATCCAAACGCTAGGGATCAATGTTACGGGGATAAAACCTAATTCATTCATTTTGCTCAACCTTGTTGTGATGCACTAAAATAGTGTTAGTCACATTCTAATACCACGGCAAAATAGTCGGTATATTTTTTTAGGCAGGCCATCCATGGACAGCATTTTTTTAGAGCAAGTGAAACTGAAGGTTAAGCTAGGCGTACCCGCTTGGGAGCGCTTGTTGCCACAAACCATCGTGCTCGATATAACGATGGATTATGATTTGGCGGCTGCCGGGAAAAGCGATGCGATTGCCGATACCATTGATTATGCGGCGGTGGTTGGGCGCCTAAACGACAGTTTGCAGGCCAGCAGCTTTCAATTGCTCGAGGCGCTAGCGGAACATGCTTGCCAATTAATACTAAAAGAATTTGGCGCAAAGCGCGTTAAAGTTAAGGTCAGCAAACCGGGGATTTTGTCTGGGGTCAAAGCCCTGGGCATAGTGATGGAACGCAGTTAATCAGCCTCTTGGGTGGTGCGCACTGTGCAGCTGTTTTAGTCGCTCGCGTGCCACGTGGGTGTAAATTTGCGTAGTGGAAATGTCGGCATGGCCAAGCAGCATTTGCACCACCCTTAAGTCTGCGCCATGGTTTAGTAAATGCGTCGCAAAGGCGTGGCGCAATACGTGTGGCGACATGGGTTTTTGTATGCCTGCCATTAAGGCATAGCGTTTAATTAAATACCAAAAAGCTTGCCTGGTCATGGCCTCGCCACGGCTGGTTACAAACAGCGCATCGCATAAACGCTTATGCAATATCGCCGGCCTGCCCTCAGATAAATAACGGCTTATCCAATTAACGGCCTCTTCGCCCATGGGCACCAAGCGCGTTTTACTGCCCTTACCGGTAATTCGGACCACGCCATCGCTGATGCTCACTTCGGTCACCTTAACGCCGACTAATTCTGACACGCGTAAGCCGCAGGCATACAGTAACTCCAACATGGCTTTGTCCCGTAAGCCAAGCGCTTCATTCAAGTCAGGCGCATTAAGCAGCGCTAGTACCTCATCTTCGTTCAAGCTCTTGGGCAGACTGCGCGGTAGCTTGGGCGATTGTATTTGTAGGCTGGGGTCTAGGCCGATTTTATTGTCGCGTAGTAAATAACGGTAAAAACGCCGCATGCTGGCAATTAATCGGCTGATGCTGCGTGGTTTGCTGAGCGGGAAACGCAGCGCTAAATAATGTTGAATGTCGGCTTGCTCGGCACTTAATAGACTTTTATTTTCTTGCTTCAAGTAAATGGCAAAGGCGCTTAAATCCAAACGGTAGCTGGTCAAGGTGTTTTTTGCCAAGCCATCTTCCAGCCACAAATGGTCTATAAAGCTATCCAGCTCCAAGCTGTCAGCCGCTGTTAGTGACTGCTCACTGTTGGCAGTTTTGTTTTCAGTAGCCATGTACGCCTTCGTGAGCTAAGAGCCAGCGTTTAATGCTTAAGCCATTTTTATCACCACGCATAAACCCACCTAAGCCTTTTTTGGCGACTACACGGTGGCAGGGAATCAGCAAAGGCAAGCGATTGGCACCGCAGGCATTGGCCACGGCGCGCGGCCCAGAATTTAACTGCGCGGCTAATTCGCTGTAGCTCCGCGTTTGGCCCAAGGGAATGGCTAAAATCGCTAGCCACACTTTCTGTTGAAAGGTGCTGCCGGTGAGCTTGGCCGGTAGGCTAAATGCCGCATGGGCGTGATGCAAGTAAGCCAAGATTTCCTGTTGCACTTGTGTAATCAAATAGTCCTGGCAATCAGTCTGGTGATTGACGCTGTTGCTTAATAAATGGATGCTAAGCTGGCCTGCTTCTTGGTGTATGGCGATGGCGCCAAAAGGCGTATTGATGGTTGCAGCAACGGGGAATGTCATCGCCTTATGTTAAACGAATGGGCCGAATATGCAAACGTAAAAAAACCCCAAAAGACCGAGGTCGTTTGGGGTTGGGCTAGCGACACGCTAATTTATGCGTCGTCTGCTGGTGCCATCACTTCTTTTTCGCGTGAGAATAATTTCTCTTTAATACGCGCTGATTTACCTGAACGCTCACGTAGGTAGTAAAGTTTTGCACGGCGTACATCACCGCGGCGTTTTACTTCTATGCTGGCGATTAGCGGAGAGTAAGTTTGGAATGTACGCTCTACACCTTCACCGGATGAGATTTTACGTACGATAAAAGATGAGTTTAAACCGCGGTTGCGTTTAGCAATCACTACACCTTCGTAAGACTGCACACGTTTACGTGTACCTTCAACCACGTTCACACCGATTACAACAGTGTCACCTGGTGCAAAATCAGGAACGGTTTTGCCTAAACGGGCAATCTCTTCCTGCTCTAACATTTTAATAATATCTGCCATTTTACTTATCCCTTGCGGGTTCCTTTTAATTATGAAGAAACATGTTCCTGCTAGTTAGCCTTGCTCTAGCAGCCGTGCTTCCTCTTTCGTCAACGGCCTTGCGGCCAATAAATCGGGACGTTGATCCCGAGTTCTTTGCAATGACATTTTCAAACGCCACTGTTTAATCTTGGCATGGTTGCCTGATAATAAAACCTCAGGAACCTGCATGCCTTTGTATTCTTCCGGCCTGGTGTAGTGCGGGCAATCCAATAAGCCATCCACAAAGGAATCTTCAATCGCCGAATCCCCGTCACCCAAACTGCCAGGCAATTGCCTAACGATGCTATCGATTAAGGCCATGGCGGGTAATTCACCGCCACTCAATACATAATCACCTATCGATAACTCTTCATCCACATGCGCGTCTATCAAGCGCTGATCCACACCTTCGTAACGGCTGGCCAATAGTATTAAGCCGGCTTTTTTGCTTAAAGCCATGACTTTTTCATGCGTCAATGGCTGGCCTGCCGGTGAAAGGTGGATCACCCAGCTTTCAATGTTTGCCGCTGCTTGTTCTGCTTTGGCTGCCTCTAGGGCTTTTTCTAGTGGCTCTACCAGCATGACCATGCCAGGTCCGCCGCCGTAAGGCCTGTCATCCACAGTTTTATGGTTGTCCGTGGTGTAATCACGCGGGTTCCAAAACTGCAAATTAAAAATACTTTGCTGTAAAGCCCTGCTGGTGATGCCAAATTTGCTGATGGCATCAAACATTTCGGGAAACAGCGTCACCACATCAAACTTAAATGCCATGATTAGAAATCTGCATCCCAATCCACCAGCACGGTTTTATTGGCTAAATCCACATCCAGCACAACGTCCGCAATAAATGGCAACAACCTTTCTTGTGGCTTGCTTTTCGCCGCAGTGGGCTCGGTCGCTGGGGTGTCTGCCTGGACGACAATGACATCATTGGCGCCGGTTTCAAATACATCCACTATCAAACCAAAATCCACTGCCTGCTTATTTTTGACGCGTAAACCGATTAAATCGGACCAATAATACGCGTCGTCCTCTGCTTCGGGTAACTGCGACCTTGGCACCGCAATTTGCTTGCCTTTGCAAGCCATGGCAGCGTCCCTGTCGTCTATGCCTTTCAGCTTTACTACCAATACATCGTTATGCACTTTGGCGGTTTCAACCGGCAATTCTCGCCAATCGTCACCTTTGCCTAGCCACCACGTGTCGTAATCAAACAAGCCATCAAAGGCTTCGGTGTCTGGTACGACTTTTAGCCAACCAAAAACGCCATAAGGCGCAACAATGCGCCCCATGACTACCATTTTAGTGCTGGCCAAATTAACTCACTTTAGCTTGGGCGGTGCCGCTCAAGCCTTAAGAAAATTACGCTTCTTCAGCTGGCGCTTCAGCCGCATCGGCTGCAGGCGCTTCAACTTCTGCCTCAGCTTCAGCAGGTGCAGCTTCAACTGGCTCAGCAGCAACTTCGGCTTCGGCCGCAGCTGCTTTTTCAGCCGCTTGCGCTTCTAACTCGGCTTTAGCTGCATCAGCGGCTGCTTTTGCTTTAGCCGCTTCTGCGGCAGCAATTTTAGCTTTAGCTGCATCGGCTTTAGCTGCGTCTTTTGCTTTAGCAGCAATCGCGTGCTCAGGGCCTTTAGCATGGAACTTAACCAAACGCGCCACTGTATCTGACAGTTGAGCACCTTGGCTTTGCCAATGTGTAACACGCTCTTGATCTACGCGTAGCGCTTCAGCACCGGCTTTGGCAGATGGATTGTAGAATCCAACACGCTCAATAAAGCGGCCATCACGACGGTTGCGTGAATCAGCAACGACTAAGTTGTAGAAAGGAGTTTTTTTCGCGCCACCACGAGCTAAACGAATAATAACCATAATCTTTGTTCTCTTTGTTGAAAAAATTTATCGCAGAAAGGCGCGGATTTTACGCTACAAATTGTGCATTTGACAAGCGCTTTATGTATTTAGGCGCTGGATTTAGTCTAAATTGCCATCAAAGCCACTGGCCGCCTTGCTTGTGTAGCGAGTTGGGTCGCTTAAACCGGCGGCTTTAAAGCCTGCACGACGTAAGCGGCAGGAATCGCATAAGCCACAGGCCTCGCCGTGGCTGTCCGCTTGGTAGCATGAAACCGTCATGGCGTAATCCACGCCCAATTCGCTGCCCAATTGTATGATTTGCCCTTTGCTCATGTCTATTAACGGGGCATGGATGGTGATGGTTTGGCCCTCTACCGCGCTTTTCGTGGCCAGATTGGCCATGGCTTGAAAGGCCTTAACGTATTCACCGCGGCAATCTGGGTAGCCAGAATAATCCAATGCGTTCACCCCTATGAATATGTCTTGTGCTTGCAAGACTTCGGCCCAGGCTAAGGCCAAGGACAGCATGATGGTATTGCGCGCAGGTACATAGGTAATTGGAATGCCGGCCGTTTCTTGTTCGGGTACGGCTAAGGCGTCGTCGGTTAAGGCCGAGCCGCCGAATAAAGACAAATCTAGATTGGCTGTTTTATGGGCAGCGGCACCTAGGCTCAGCGCCACATTTTTGGCCGCATGCAATTCGGCGATGTGGCGTTGGTGGTAATCCAGGCTGAGGCAATAGCAATCAAAGCCCTGCGACTTGGCAATGGCCAAGCAGGTGGCTGAATCGAGTCCGCCGGACAGCAGTACCACGGCATTTTTTTTGATTGCGGTATTTTTCATTGCGCTATTTTTAATCAGGGTATTTTAATTGGTGTATTTTAATCGTGGAATTTTAAGCATGGTTTGAATCTATAGTTTGCATCATTAAACACCCGGTTTTTCGCCCCACAGTATTTTATGCAATTGCACTTGCATGCGTACCGGCAGTTTGTCAGCGAGTACCCATTCGGCCAGATCGGTTGCGTTAACTTGGCTAAACACCGGTGAAAAGACGACCGGGCAGGTTTCATTAAGTTTATGCAGCACTAATTGTTGTTTGGCCCAATCGTAATCGGCGCGATCGCACAGCACAAATTTTACTTCATCGGTTTTCTTCAGATGGGCTAAATTAGCCCATAGGTTTTTTTCCAGCTCGCCTGAGCCCGGTGTTTTGATGTCCAGTATAACCGACACCCTAGGGTCGACTGCCGCAATGTCCATGGCCCCGCCGGTTTCCAGTGACACACTGTAGCCGGCATCGCACAGCGCGCTTAATAAGGCATGGCAGTCTTTTTGCGCTAAGGGTTCGCCACCGGTGACCGTTACGTAGTGCGCGCCTAACTCGGCCACTCGGCTGAGGATGGCATCGATTTCCATGTTGCTGCCGCCGCTAAAGGCATAAGCGGTATCGCAATAAACGCAGCGCATGGGGCAACCGGTGAGGCGCACAAACGTGGTGGGCAAGCCTATGCGTGAGGACTCGCCTTGTATGGAATGAAATATTTCGTGAATTTTTAGTTTCATGGCTAGCCCACAACCCTTAGTTTATTCTTGCTGCAGCTGTGCCATGCCAAGGCGCCACCTTGAACAACATCAGCATGCCCGGTATGGCCAACACAAAACACCAAATAAAGAACTGAAACCAGCCTAAATTTTCCACCATGAAACCGGTGGCGGCATTGGCAAAGGTGCGTGGTACGGCAGCCAAACTGGTGAATAAAGCAAATTGCGTGGCCGTGTAAAGTGGGTGGGTGGTTTGCGCGATGTAGGCGACAAACGCCGCCGTGCCTAAGCCCACACCAAAGGCCTCCACGCCTATCACCACGCCCAACCATAACAGGCTGTGGCCTACCGTGGCTAGCCAGGCAAAGCCTAAAATGGCCAGCATTTGCACCGCACCAAATAACCACAAGGCACGGTTTATGCCCAATTTAAACATCCATACTCCGCCGAGCAAGCCACCTATCACGCTGGGCCACAAGCCGGCATTTTTCGCGACCAGGCCAATTTCGGTTTTACTAAAGCCCATGTCTAGGTAAAACGGCGTGGCCAAAGCGGTGGCCATGCTGTCGCCCAATTTATAGAGAAATATAAAAGCCAAGATAAGCAAAGCTGATTTTAATCCGTTGCGACCTATGAATTCTTTAAACGGTTCGACCACCGCGGCACGCAAGGTCTTAGGCGCGGCGGATTTTAACTGCGGCTCTTTGACAAAAACCGTCATTAAAATGCCCGGTAGCATAAACAGGGCGGTAATCGTAAACACGCTGCTCCAGGCCATGTGGTCGGCTAGAATCAGCGACAAGGAACCGGGTATGAGTCCGGCGATTTTGTACGCATTCACGTGCACGGCATTGCCTAAACCCAGCTCGTTATCGATCAGCAATTCACGGCGGTAGGCGTCCAGCACCACGTCTTGGCTGGCGCTAAAAAAAGCCACGGCGGTGGCTAAATAAGCGATGGTCCATATCTCTAGGCTGGGGTTAAACAGCGCGATCAAGGGGATGGATAGCAGCAGTAAAATTTGTGTGATCAATAACCAGCCACGGCGGCGGCCCATGGAATAGCCAGCCAGTTTGGGGATGTAGCGATCAAACAGTGGCGCCCACAAAAATTTCCAAGTGAACGGTAAATTAATCAGGGCGAACAAGCCTATGGCTTTCAGGTTGACGCCCTCGCTTCTCAGCCAAGCCGGTAATAGGCTAACTAAAATGTACAGCGGCAAACCGGAGCTGAAGCCGGTAAAAATGCATATCAACATTTTTTTGCTGATTAGCGACGACCAAATCGAGTCGGATTTAAACGTAGCGGACAACACTTAAGCGGCTTTTAAGCGGTACATGGCCAAATTACCTAGTAAGTTGGGCATGAAGTGCACGGTTTTGCTATTGGTGATGACGCGGCGCTCCAGTATGCTAATTTTGTGATTTTTACAAAATTGATCGAAGTCGTTGATGGTGCATAAGTGCACGTTGGGCGTGTCGTACCATTGGTAGGGCAGGGCTTTTGATACTGGCATGCGCCCATTGGTGATTTGTAATCGGTTGCGCCAGTAGCCAAAATTAGGGAAGGTGACGATCACTTCTCGCCCCACGCGCAGCATTTCTTGCACAATTTCTTCCGTGTTGTGCATGGCTTGTAGGGTTTGCGACAAGATCACGGTGTCAAAGGATTGGTCTTCAAAGCCTGACAGGCCGTCTTCCAAGTCCATCTGTATGACGTTGCTGCCGTTGTCCATACAAGCCAGCCAATTGGCGTCGTCTTTTTCCACGCCGTAGCCTTTAACTTCCAAGCCCAGGCGTAAAAACTGCAGCAACTCGCCGTCGCCGCAGCCTAAGTCCAGCACCTTGGAGTCAAAGCCTACCCAGTTCGAGATGATGGCAAAATCTTGGCGAAACTGCAGGACGGAATTTGTAATTTTTACATTATTTTGTGCTGTTTGGTTCATGCTTACACCTGCACCTTATTCAAGTAAGTGCGCAAAATTTGGTGGTAGTGCGCATCTGGCATTAAAAAGGCGTCATGGCCATGCGCGGCAGTTACTTCAGCATAGCTGACGGTGCGCTCGTTATCCAGCAAGGCTTTGACAATTTCACGCGAGCGTGCCGGTGAGAAGCGCCAATCGCTGGTGAACGACACCACCAAAAACGACGCTTTAACCTGCTTAAAGGCCAGGCTTAAATCGTTATTAAAGGGCATGGCTGGGTCGTAATAATCCAAGGCGCGGGTCATGCGTAAATAGGTGTTGGCGTCGAATTCGCCAGCAAATTTATCGCCTTGGTAACGTAAATAAGATTCCATTTCGAATTCGGCATCGAAGCTGTAATGGATGCCATCTTTAAGTTTGCGGCCAAATTTGGCGCCCATGGCATCGTCACTTAAATAGGTGATGTGGCCCAACATGCGGGCAATCCGTAAACCGCGTCTGGGTACCACGCCATGCGCATAGTAATCGCCGCCATGAAATTCAGGATCGGTAATGATGGCTTGCCGCGCCACTTCGTTAAAGGCCATGTTTTGCGCGGTAAGGTTAGGGGCGGAGGCGATCACCAAGGCATGGCGCACGCGTTCTGGGTAAGCCAAGGCCCATTGCATGGCTTGCATGCCACCTAAGCTGCCACCCACTACTGCGGCTAATTGTTTAATGCCTAGGTAATCAGCCAGCATGGCTTGCGAGGCCACCCAATCCTCCACGGTGACGACCGGAAATTGCGCCCCCCAAGGTTGGCCACTGGCCGGATTGATGCTGGCAGAACCGGTGCTGCCGTGGCAGCCACCCAGATTGTTCACGCCAATAACAAAAAATTTATTGGTGTCTAAGGGTTTGTTCGGGCCAATTAAGTTATCCCACCAGCCCGGGTATTTGTCGTCCGCGCTGTATTTGCCGGCCACGTGGTGCGTACCAGACAGCGCATGGCAAATCAACACCGCATTCGATTTGTCGGCGTTGAGGGTGCCATAGGTTTCATAAACCAAATCAAATTGCGGCAACACCGCACCGCTTTTTAGCGTCAGTGGCTGCGCAAAATGCGCGGTTTGGGCGGCAACAATGCCTACAGAGTTAGTTTCTTGCATGGCGTGATTATACTATGGCTAGTAAATTTTTTTCCCCGGTTTGTTTTCAGCCTGGCTAAGGCGCCCTGAAGCAAATAAACAAATGGCGATGCTTAAGGCTTTAATCCCAGTGTTGGCTCACTATCAGTGGGTTTTTTCCCAAGGTCACGCGGTCATTGCCGGCTAAATCCTGTTTAGTGGCTATGTCGACCAAGCCGGTTTGT
This sequence comes from uncultured Methylotenera sp., assembly GCA_964400215.1. GTDB lineage: Bacteria > Pseudomonadota > Gammaproteobacteria > Burkholderiales > Methylophilaceae > Methylotenera. The sequence continues at coordinate 20,041 of CAYNSY010000003.1, forward strand.
GCCATCAAGTCCCTGACGGCCGCCGCTTGCTGGTAGCCGTGTTCCAGCATGAGCCAGCCTTGTGGCATCAGGTGTAGCAAGCCATTGTTGATGATCTGGCGGATGTCGTCCAAGCCATCTGGGCCGGAGGCAAGCGCGCTCATGGGTTCAAAGCGCAGGTCGCCTTGGCTTAAGTGGCTGTCGTTTTGTGCAATGTACGGTGGGTTGCTGACAATAATATCAAAGCGCTGATCGGCTAGGCCGGCATACCAGTCGCTCAATATAAATTGCACATGGCTTAGCTTTAACTGGGCGGCGTTTTCTTGGGCAACCGCCAGTGCCGGCGCAGAAGCGTCAACCGCGTACACCGTGGCCTGTGGTCTGTGTTGGGCGATGGCCAGGGCAATGGCGCCGCTGCCCGTGCCTAGGTCTAAAACGCGCGGCGTTTGCTTGGTCTGGCTGGGCAACTTTTCTAAGGCCGCTTCGACTAAGGTTTCACTGTCGGCTCTTGGGATTAAGGTGGCGGGCGTGACCCGCAGATTGAGCCCATAAAATTCGCGGTAAGCGGTGATGTAGGCGATCGGTTCGCCGGCCAATCGGCGTGCTAACAGTGCTTGAAACTCCGCGTCCCTATTGGGCTGCAGGGCATCATTTGCGTGTGCAATGAGCCAAGCCCGATTGACGCCCAATACCTGCTGCAATAAAACCCGCGCTTCCATAGCGCCTTCCGTGCTGTTTAGTTTGGCCGAGGCCAGACTTAAGGCAGCATTAACGGTGAGGGGGTTGGCCAAGCTCAAGCTTAATTGTCTTCACCCAAGCTGGCCAGCAAGTCGGCTTGATGCTCGGCCGCTAAGGCGCCGATTAATTCATCCATGTCACCTTCGGTAATGGCGTCAATTTTGTATAAGGTTAAATTGATGCGGTGATCGGTGATGCGGCCTTGCGGGTAGTTGTAGGTGCGTATGCGTTCAGAGCGATCGCCAGAGCCGATTAAACTTTTGCGTTCGGAGGCAATTTTACTTTGCTGCTCGTCCACTTGTTTGGCTTTGATGCGCGCCGCCAACACTTGCATGGCTTGTGCCTTGTTAGCGTGCTGACTGCGGCCTTCTTGGCATTCGACCACGATGCCGGTGGGCGCGTGGGTAATGCGCACGGCCGAATCGGTTTTGTTGATGTGTTGCCCGCCGGCGCCACTGGCGCGGTAGGTGTCTATGCGGATGTCCGCTGGGTTAATCACCACGTCCGACACTTCGTCGGCTTCGGGTAATACCGCCACCGTGCAGGCTGAGGTGTGGATGCGGCCTTGCGTTTCGGTGTCAGGCACGCGTTGTACGCGGTGGCCGCCGGACTCAAATTTCAGCTTGGAATAGGCGCCGTAACCTTCGATTTTAACGATGATTTCCTTGTAGCCACCCACTTCGGATTCGTTGGCCGACATGATCTCCACTTTCCATTTTTGCCGTTCGGCATAGCGTGAGTACATGCGGTATAAATCGCCACAAAATAAGCCGGATTCATCGCCACCGGTACCGGCACGAATTTCCAAAAATAAGTTTTTGTCGTCGTTGGGGTCTTTCGGTAACAGCAGTTTTTGCAAGGCCAACTCGATTTTTTCTAAGCTGGCTTTGCCGGCTTCAATTTCCTCTAGCGCAAACTCTTTCATGTCCGGATCGCTGAGCATTTTTTGCGCTTCGTTCATGTCGGCTTCGGTTTGTTCAAACAAACGGTATTGCTCAACGATGGGGGTGATTTCGGCGTGCTCTTGGGTGATTTTCCGATAACTGTCCATGTTGTTGGTCGCCCCTTCTGAACTCATCAAGCGGTTCAGTTCTTCCAAGCGGTCGCTTAAGGTCGCGAGTTTTTTGATCATGCTGGGTTTCATAATGGGGGTCTTTTCAAGGCTTAATTTGGTAGAGCTGTTTGATGGCTTGGTCTAGCTTGGCGTGTTCTTCACCGTGCGTTTGGTTGAGTGCGTGGCTAGGCGCGTGCAGAAATTTGTTGGTTAAAGCATTGCTCAAGGATTCCAATACTTTTTCTGGTGGTTCGCCTTTTTGTATTAATTTAATGGCCTTTTCCAGTTCCATTAAACGGGTGTGTTCTGCTTGGTCGCGCAAGGCTTTAATGGTCGGCACGGCATCGCGTTTTTTTAGCCATTGCATGAAATGTGCGACCCTGGCCGTGACGATTAACTCGGCATCTTGCGCGGCTTCTTGGCGACTGATCATGCCGTCGCTGACCACCTGCGCCAAATCGTCTACCGTGTATAAAAAGACATCGTCTAAGTCCGCCACTTCTGCTTCGATGTCACGCGGCACGGCCAAATCCACCATGAACACAGGGCGATGACGGCGCGCCTTGATGGCGCGTTCCACCATGCCTAAACCGACGATGGGTAACTGGCTAGCCGTGCTGGTGATGACAATGTCAAATTCGGCAAAACAGTCCGGTAAATCGTTAAGAAAAATAGCCTGACCGCCAATTTTTTCTGCCAACAAAGCGCCGCGTTCTAAGGTGCGGTTAGCCACCGTCATGCTCTTGGGTTTTTGCGCGGCAAAATGCTCGGCACACAGTTCTATCATTTCCCCTGCGCCTATGAACAAGACTTTCTGTTCGCTGATGTCGCCAAAGATGCGTTGCGCCAATTTCACCGCAGCGGCGGCCATGGATATCGAACTGGCGCCTAAATCGGTGTCGGTGCGCACTTCTTTAGCCACCTCAAAAGTGCGATGAAACAGTTTGTGCAGCAAGCTACCCAGGGTGCCGGCGTCTTGGGCAGTTTTTACCGATTGCTTGAATTGCCCCAGTATCTGCGCTTCGCCCAAGACCATGCTGTCTAGGCCGGAGGCCACGCGGAACGCATGTTTGACAGCCGCATCATCGGCTAGGGTGTAAATGTATGGTTGCAGTTCGGCCAAGTCCAATTGGTGGTAGTTGGACAGCCAGCGCAGCGGTTTTTCGGGGTTGTCAGCACTGCAATACAGCTCGGTGCGATTGCAGGTGGATAATATGGCGGCCTCGGCCGCGTCGTGCAAAGTCAGTTCGCGCAAAGCGCCCGCCAAATGCTCGCTGTTAAACGCCACATTTTCACGGATTTGGATGGGGGCGGTCGTGTGATTCACGCCGATAACAAATAACTGCATAGGTGTAATTTTGCTAGATTGCCTTATGTTAAGCAAGAAGCATCATCTTAAACGGCAGAAATAGGGTTAAAATAGTACTTTTGATGCAGCAAATTTAGTTAACATTTTTGAAAACGGACTTTAGTCATGGATAAAACTTTTAGAATTGCCCCCAGTATTCTTTCTGCAAACTTTGCCAAACTCGGTCAAGAAATTGATGACGTTATTACCTCCGGTACCGATTTAGTGCATTTTGATGTGATGGACAATCACTACGTGCCTAATTTGACCATAGGCCCTTTGGTTTGCGAAGCCATACGCGAAACCGCTACGCGCGTGGGTGGCATCATCGATGTGCATTTGATGGTCAAACCAGTCGATCGCATCATCCCTGACTTTGCTAAAGCCGGCGCCAACATCATTACTTTTCACCCTGAAGCATCTGAGCACATAGACCGCAGTTTGGCCATGGTGCGTGATTTGGGTTGTAAATCCGGTTTGGTGTTTAACCCAGCGACTTCATTGAGTTATTTAGACCACGTCATGGATAAAGTGGACATGGTGTTATTGATGAGCGTCAACCCCGGTTTTGGTGGTCAAAAATTCATCCCAGAAACCTTAAATAAATTGCGTTTAGCCCGCGCTAAAATCGATGCTTATTACCAGAAAACCGGCCGCCAAATTTGGTTGGAAGTGGACGGCGGCGTCAATGCACAAAACATCGCCGAAATCGCTAAAGCCGGTGCCGATACGTTTGTGGCTGGTAGCGCGATTTTCACGCAAGGCAAAGACAGCGATAAAAATCGCTACAACAGCATTGTCGGTGAAATGCGCGCAGCATTGGCCACCGTTTAAGCGATTTAAAGTCTTAACTTAAATTAAACCGTTGGCAGATTAAACCGTTGGCAAGCGGCGCTCATAAAAAAATAAGCGTGCAAGCCATCCTGCTGGATTTGGATGGTACCTTGTTGCACACGGCGCCGGAAATTGCCGCTGCCGCTAACAAGATGTTGCTGGCTTTGGCTCGGCCCAGTTTGGATCCCTTGCAGGTACAAGGTTTTATTGGCGAAGGCGCGCAAATGCTGATTAAGCGCTGCCTAAGTGCGCATGCCACTGCCGAGCCGGATGCGGCAGCGCTGGCCGAAGCCCAGGCTTTGTTTTTAAAATTTTATGCAGAAAACGCCAGCCAAAGTCAGCCCTACCCGGGCGTGTTGGACGGACTAAAGGCGATGCGAAACGCCGGGTATAAGCTAGCTTGTGTGACCAATAAACCGACCAGTTTTACTGGGCCTTTATTGCAAGCGAGTCAGCTTCAGGATTATTTTGCTGTGGTGGTGTCGGGTGACAGCTTAACTAAAAAGAAACCCGATCCGGCACAGCTGCTTTATGTGTGCGAGCAATTCAATATAGCGCCTGAGCAAGCCTTAATGGTGGGGGACTCCATCAGCGACGTGACGGCGGCGCGTGCTGCCGGTTGTTATGTGTTTACCGTGCCTTATGGCTATAATCACGGTCTGGCATTGCAAAGCGATGCGTGCATAGCGCAGCTAGGCGATGCCTTAAATTTATTGCATTAACTTTATTATTTTTTTATAGACTCACATGAATATCAGTCACGACAAACGACACAGTTGGCGATGGTGGCGGGCTTAAAGCCCATTGCTGGCCCTTGCTTGTAAGGCAGGGCGGTGAATCAAACCCACCCATTGATACTAAGGAAATTTATGTTGAGTACCCTGAATTTAACGCAATTTAACGAGTTGGCCGCCCAAGGCTATAACCGTATCCCGCTGGTCTTAGAGACCTTTGCCGATTTAGACACACCCTTATCGCTGTATTTGAAACTGGCTAACCAGCCGTATTCCTACTTGCTGGAATCGGTGCAAGGCGGCGAGCGATTTGGCCGTTATTCCATCATAGGCTTGCCGGCTAAAACACGCATCGTGGCGCACGGCATGAACGTGCAAGTGTTAGAAGGCGACAGCGTGGTGGAGTCGGCGAACAACACCAACCCATTGGATTTTGTAAAAAGCTACCAAGCCCGTTTCAAAACGCCACCTTACGCTGGTTTGCCTCGCTTTACCGGTGGCTTGGCTGGCTATTTTGGCTACGAAACCGTGCGCTACATTGAAAAGCGTTTAAGCGGTGTTAACAAACCAGATGCGATTAATGTGCCTGATGTCTTGCTGACTTTGTCCACCGAAATCGCCGTGGTCGACAATTTAAGTGGCAAACTGTATTTCATTGTTTACGCCAACCCAGCAGAAACCAATGCCTACCAAAACGCCTACAACCGCTTAAGCGAATTGCTGGCCATGCTGCGTAAAACGGTGGCAATTCCAAAAGCCGACGCTAGCGAAAAATCGGTGGCCGTTTCTGAATTTGGTGAAGCCAATTTTAAAGACGCGGTCAAACGCGCTCAGCAATACATTTTGGATGGCGACATCATGCAAGTGGTACTGTCACAGCGCATGGCACAAAAATTCAGTGCGCCGCCTTTATCGCTATACCGTGCATTACGCAGCTTAAATCCATCGCCTTATATGTTTTATTACGACATGGGCGATCACCATGTGGTGGGCGCCTCGCCGGAAATTTTAGTGCGTTTAGAAAATGGCACAGTGACGGCTAGACCGATTGCCGGCACCCGGCCGCGCGGTAAAAATCGCGAGCAAGATTTGGCCTTGGCGGAGGAATTGTTGGCCGATCCAAAAGAGCGCGCCGAACACGTGCAATTGATGGATTTGGGTCGCAATGACGTAGGCCGTGTGGCACAAACCGGCACTGTTAAAGTCACCGACAACATGATGATAGAGCGCTATTCACACGTGATGCACATCGTCAGCAATGTTGAAGGCAAACTCAAAGACGGCATGGATGCCATCGATGTCATTAAAGCGACCTTTCCGGCCGGCACGGTCAGCGGCGCACCCAAGGTGCGCGCCATGGAAATCATTGATGAATTAGAACCCAGCAAGCGCGGCATTTATGCCGGCGCCGTCGGCTACTTAGGCTTTAATGGCGACATGGATGTGGCGATTGCCATCCGTACCGGCGTCATTAAAAACAATATGCTGTATGTGCAAGCCGGCGCCGGCATAGTGGCCGATTCGGTGCCGCAGAGCGAGTGGGATGAAACGCAAAACAAAGCTAAAGCCGTGTTACGCGCCGCCGAATTGGTGCAAGCCGGGCTGGACAATTAAGGCATAAACGCGGTTTACTCGTCGCTACATCGGCAGATAAACAGCAGTTAATGAAACGGTGAAAAACAATGTTACTGATGATAGATAATTACGATTCCTTTACCTACAACCTAGTGCAATACCTAGGCGAGTTGGGCCAGGACGTGCAAGTTTACCGTAACGATGAAATTGATTTAGCCAAAGTGGCCGCACTCAAGCCCACTCACATAGTGGTGTCACCCGGCCCATGCACGCCTAACGAGGCCGGCATTAGCGTGCCTTTAATCAAAGAATTTGCTGGCAAAATTCCTTTGCTGGGCGTGTGTTTAGGCCATCAAAGTATAGGCCAGGCCTTCGGTGGCAAAATCGTGCATGCCAAGCAATTGATGCACGGTAAAACTTCCTTAATTTACCACCATAATGTTGGCGTATTTGCTGGTTTGCCTAACCCATACACTGCTACCCGTTACCATTCCTTGGTGATAGAAAAAGCCAGTTTGCCCGATTGCCTAGAAATCACGGCTTGGACCGAAGACGGCGAAATCATGGGTGTGCGCCACAAAACCTTGCGTGTGGAAGGTGTGCAATTTCATCCAGAATCCATACTGACCGAGCACGGCCATGCGCTGTTGCAGAACTTTCTGAAAGCCTAATATGGCCTTTGCACACACCTTAAATCAACTCATCAGCGGCGTCGACTTAAGCTTTGCCGACATGCAGGCTTTGATGCGGCAAGTGATGTCCGGCGAATTAACGCATGCGCAAATGGCTGCCGCCTTAGTGGCACTGCGCATCAAAGGTGAAACGGTGGATGAGATTGTCGCGGCTGCCAGCGTCATGCGTGAGTTATCGACTAAAGTAAACATCGGCAACATTCCGCATTTAATAGACACCTGCGGCACCGGTGGGGACGGCATTCAAACCTTTAATGTGTCCACGGTCAGCGCCTTAGTGGCGGCTGCGGCCGGTGCGCAAGTGGCCAAACACGGCGGGCGTTCGGTGTCTTCCACCTGTGGCAGTGCCGATGTGTTGGAGGCCTTGGGCGTCAATGTCAATTTAAGTCCCGAGCAAGTCGCTCAAGCGGTACAAGACATAGGCATCGGCTTTATGTTTGGGCCTAATCACCACAGCGCCATGAAATATGCCGCGCCGGTCCGCCGCGAATTGGGCGTGCGCACGTTGTTTAACCTGTTAGGGCCGTTGACCAATCCGGCCGATGCCAAACGCCAAGTGATGGGCGTGTTTGCCCCCGAGCTGACCGGCAAATTGGCGCGCGTGCTGCAGCAATTGGGCAGTGAGCATGTGTTGGTGGTGTGCGGCGCCGATGGCATGGATGAAATTTCCTTTACCGGCGACAGCCACATTGCCGAGCTAAAAAATGGACTAGTGACCGAATACACGATTAGCCCCAGCCAATTTGGCATGCCTTTGCATCAGTTGGCCAGCATACAAATCCAAAATGCCGAGCAATCCAAAGCCATGATATTGGCTGTATTAAACGGCCAATTGGGGCCAGCACGCGACATTGTCTTGCTTAATGCCGGTGCGGCTATTTATGTCTCTGGCGTGGTAGACAGTTTGGCCGCCGGCATCAGCAAGGCGGCCGAGGTCATAGACCAAGGTTTAGCCTTGGCTAAATTAAACGCACTGCAACACTATGCTGTAAGCTAGCCCTTTAATTCACACATTGAAAACACCATGTCCGATATTTTAAATAAAATTTTAGCCACCAAAAAAACCGAAATAGCCGCGAGCAAATTGGCCGTGAGCTTGGATCAATTGCAAGCGCAAGCAGAAGCCCAGGGCGAGCCACGGGATTTTGTCGGCAGCATCCATAAAAAAGTCATGGCCAATAAACCGGCGGTGATTGCGGAGATTAAAAAAGCCAGCCCATCCAAGGGCGTTATTCGCGAGGATTTTAAGCCGGCCGAAATCGCCAAAAGTTACGAAAAAGCCGGCGCCGCCTGTTTGTCGGTTTTGACCGATGAACAGTATTTTCAGGGCTCTGCCGCCTATTTAAAACAAGCGCGCGCCGCTTGCAAACTGCCAGTGCTACGCAAAGATTTCATCATCGATGAATACCAAGTGTTTGAGGCGCGTGCCATGGGTGCCGATTGCATCTTGCTTATTGTGGCGGCCCTGGAATTGGCGCAAATGCAAAAATTAGAAGCATTGGCAAATGAGTTGGGCATGGCGGTGCTAGTGGAAGTGCACGATGCGGATGAATTGGCCTTGGCCCTGCAGTTAGACACGCCTTTGATAGGCATTAACAACCGCAATTTACGCAGCTTTGAAGTCAGCTTGCAAACCACGCTAGACCTGTTGAAAATCATGCCAGACGACCGTTTTGTCGTGACCGAATCGGGCATATTTAGCCCGGACGACGTCAAGCTGATGATGGACAATCAAGTGCAAGGTTTCTTGGTGGGTGAGGCTTTTATGCGTCAACCTGACCCGGGTGTAGAGTTGGCTAGGGTGTTTGGATAAGCGATTTCCCACGGGCTAAGCCAGTTTTGCTGAATATATAAAAAGGAAGAAGCATGAGTTACCCTTACGCTAGACCACGCCGTATGCGTAAAGACGATTTCTCGCGTCGCTTGATGCGTGAAAATGCGCTGACAGTGGACGATTTAATTTACCCGGTGTTTGTTTTAGACGGCAATAATCGCAGCGAGGCGGTGGCTTCCATGCCAGGGGTGCAGCGTTTAAGCATAGACTTGCTGCTTAAAACTGCCGCAGAATGCGTGCAATTGGGCATACCGGCGTTGGCCTTGTTCCCGGTCGTTGACGCCTCTTTCAAAAGCTTGGATGCGGCTGAAGCATTTAATCCAGAGGGCTTGGCGCAACGCGCGGTACGCGCGCTTAAAGCGGCTTACCCGCAACTTGGCGTGATCACCGACGTGGCTTTGGATCCGTTCACCACGCACGGCCAAGACGGCTTGATTGATAAAGACGGTTATGTGTTAAACGACGAAACCATAGAGGTCTTAGTCAAACAAGCGCTTTCTCACGCACAAGCGGGTGCCGACATCGTCGCGCCTAGCGACATGATGGACGGTCGTGTGGGGCAAATTCGTGAAGCCTTGGAAAGCAGCGCTTACATCCACACTAAAATTCTGGCCTATTCAGCCAAGTATGCCTCTGCATTTTACGGCCCATTCCGCGACGCGGTTGGCTCTGCGGCTAACTTGGGTGCTGGTAATAAATACACCTACCAAATGGACCCAGCCAACAGCGACGAAGCCATGCAAGAAGTGGCGCTGGACATTTCAGAAGGCGCAGACATGGTCATGGTCAAGCCTGGCATGCCGTATCTAGATATCGTGCGTAGGGTGAAAGACGAATTTGGCGTACCAACCTTTGCCTACCAAGTCAGTGGCGAATATGCCATGCTGAAAGCCGCCGCGCAAAATGGTTGGTTGGATGAAAAAGCGTGCGTCATGGAAAGCCTGTTGGCTTTTAAACGCGCCGGCGCAGACGGCATTTTGACCTACTTTGCCATGGACGCAGCGCGCTGGTTAAAGGCTAACTAAACCCATTACTTCACTTATCGTTGCACGCTCGGCGTTGCTACCATCGGCAGCACGCTTGGTGGCCACCCGTATTTCATCCACCTCAAACACGCTAAGCTTGATTGCTCCGGCCTCGGTTTCCAATGAAAAAACCGGCACTTTTTTTCTTGGGTTGGCTTTTTTATCACGCTTGCCGTCGTTAATTAAGCGGTAGGATTTTTCGTTGGTTTCAAATGGAATGTCGAGGTTGAGCAAAAACATCTCCACCTCTTTTAGGCTGTCGGCAAATAAATGGATGTGTGTTTCTGAGCCTAAGCCCGCCGTGCCATCCAAGACTGCACCGGTCAGATGCGGGTTGAATTTCTCCAACAACTGCATGGTGAACAGCGCATTTTTTCGCAAAGTTTGCAAATTTTCCGGTTGTTCCTCACTTAAAAAAAGCTGGTTGTACAAGCGCAGCTCTTCTTCTATTTCCGCGTTGGATGGCAGAGAAAGATTGTCTACCGCATTAAATTGGCGCCCGGCCTTTTTCTTCGCGTAGGCAAAATCGGATATGCCCTCTTCGGCCATCATTCTGGCCGCTTGTTGGGCAATCAATTGCCGCAATTGATGTAAATTTTCTTTGGCCATGGCTGCGGTACATTGCTTAATGGGCGGCAGGTTGCAGCATTTGCTGGGCTTGGTTAAGCGCGTTGTTCTCGGTCGTGGCGGGTGGGCTGGCAGCCGGTACATTCGGTAGATTTTCGTGATAGAAATACTCCACTCTGTCTGCGTTGTCTGAATGCACGCTCACCGTATCCACCCCATCTGGCATCCACATGGCTTCTTCAGGCACGCCGCGTAAGGCCGTGGCCATGTACTTAATCCACATGGGCAAGGCCGCGCCCGCACCAGTTTCGCCTGGACCCATGGGCCGTGGTTTGTCGAAACCTATCCACGCCACCGCCACTTGTTTCGGGTTGTAGCCAGCAAACCAAGCATCGATGTGTTCGTTGGTGGTGCCGGTTTTACCAGCCAAATCACTGCGACCTAAATTTAAGGCACGCATGGCCGTACCATTTTCGATGACGCTTTGCAGCATGGAATTCATGATAAAGGCATTGCGCGCATCGATGACACGGGGAGCACCGTTGCCGGCATAACTGACTTTGTTGCTGAGCAGCACCTTGCCATTATGGTCGACAATTTTGGTTATTAAGTTGGGTTTCACTCGGTAACCACCATTAGCGAATACCGCGTAAGCGCCGGCCATTTGCATGGGGGTGGTTGAGCCTGCGCCCAACGCCATGGTCAAATAGGGCGGGTGATCATCCGCCGAAAAGCCAAAGCGGGTGATGTAGTTTTGCGCATACGCCGGACCAATGTCGTGCAGCAGTCTGATGGCGATGGTGTTGACCGAATGGGCCAAGGCTTTTCTTAAGCTCATTGCCCCTTCAAAGGTGTTTTCGTAATTTTGCGGTGACCAGGCTTTATTGCCGGTTTCGCTGGCAGCAAAATTTAACGGTGCGTCTTCCATGACGCTGGCCGGGGTGTAGCCTTTTTCCAGGGCCGCTGAATAGATAAACGGTTTAAAACTGGAGCCGGGTTGACGGCTGGCTTGGGTGACGTGGTTGTATTTGTTTTGATTGAAATCGAAGCCACCGACTAGCGCGCGTATTGCGCCATTGTCAGGATCTATCGCCACCAGCGCCGCTTCCACTTGTGGCAGCTGCACGATGCGCCAAGCTTCCCCTTGCTTGATGATGCGTACCACGGCACCGGCTTTTAGGCGTCGTTTGGCTGGGTCTTTATCGTGCAACATTTTATCAACGAAGGCCAAACCGCTGCCGCTGACAGTAATGTCCTCGCCGTTTTTGCTGAACACTTGCACGCTTTTTGCAGTAACGCCGGTGACCACGGCAGGAATAAAACCGTTAACCGTATCGAGGTCGTCTAAGGCGGAGGCCAAGGCATTTTCATCTTCAGCCAATAGCGCGGCTAAATCCAACATTTTTTCGGGGCCGCGGTAGCCATGGCGTAAATCGTAGTCCAACACCCCTTCGCGCACGGCCGCATTCGCCGCTTCTTGGCTGGCTTTGTGTATGGTCGTGTAGACCTTGATGCCGCTGGTATAAATGTCATCTTGGTATTGGGCATAAAGCTGTTCGCGCACAATCTCCGCCACGTATTCTGCGGACACATCGCGCGATTGTTTGGAGGCTTTAAAGCGTAAGGGTTGTTTTAATGCCGCTAGGTAGACTTTTTCGCTAATAAAGCCGAAGCGTTGCATGTCGCGCAACACTTCATGTTGACGGGTGATGGCGCGCTTAGGATTGATGAATGGGTTGTAGTTAGATGGCGCTTTAGGCAAGCCGGCTAATAAGGCCGCTTCGGCTAAATTCAATTTGTTAAGGGGCTTGCCGTAATACATTTGCGAGGCTGCCGCAAAACCGTAAGCGCGTTGGCCTAAATAGATCTGGTTGAGGTACAACTCCAAAATTTGATCTTTGGATAAGTTGTGTTCAATTTTCACGGCCAACAAGGCTTCGTTGACTTTGGTCACGATGTTGCGCCTGCCGTTGGGTGAGGTAAAAAAGTTTTTTGCTACTTGCATGGTGATGGTGCTGGCGCCTTCGTGCGCGCGGCCGGTCACATTATTTTTAATGGCCCGTAATACCCCCTTCGCATCAATACCACCGTGTTGATAAAAGCGGCGGTCTTCTATGGCCAGCACGGCATTTTTCATGTTTATTGGCACATTTTCGATCTTAACGTAAGCGCGTCGCTCTTCACCAAACTCAGCAATTAAGGCACCGTCTTCGGAGTAAACGCGTAAGGGTAATTTAGGCTGGTAATTGGTGAGCGCGTCCAGATCAGGTAAGGCTGGGTAAATTAGGGCGGCCGCAATCGCGATAAGCGCCGTGACTGATAAGCCTGCCACCGCTGCCGCCAAAATAACATAGTGCCACCATTTTGTAGGAGTCATGTCTTCGTTAGTCTTTTGTAAAAATGTTCCGCCATTATAAATGGCATTTCACCGCAGAGGCATCATGCTATTTTAAATACTTCACCACAGAGACACGGATGCCGCAATGCCGCAAGGGCATTCTCGTCATTTCTAAGCCTCAAACGACTCGACTTGAAATTCGTGAAGGGACAGAGTAGCCATTAAATTGATAACACCCATGATTTTGTAGGAGCGATCTTTAGATCGCGAATGCCATGCTGCCAATTAGCTGTTCGCGATCTAAAGATCGCTCCTACATAAATCTGCATTAGTGGCTAACCTTTAGTGTAGACCCTAACATTTTTTATATTTTATAAAAGCGAAAAATCAAACGCATTTTCAAAGCAAATTGATACTATTGATACCATAAAGATGCGTGGTCTTAAAATGGCTTTACAGTGCTAGAGCATGTTGTTAGAGTTCGTTAAAGATAACGGCATTTAACCCGAAAATAAAAGGAATTTCTGCTTGAAATTCAGCTTTTTAAAAGAAAAAAGTCCCGCATTAATCGGTGTCGATATCACTTCCACTTCCATTAAGATGGTTGAGCTGTCGAACGATGGCAACGGCCATTACCATCTTGACGCTTACGTTATTTCACCCATAGCCAACCTAGCCATGAGCGATGGCAATGTGGCGGATTTGGATAAAGTTGCCGAGGCCATTAGCTTGGCCTGGAAACATTTGGCTAGCCGTCAAAAACGCGTTGCCCTAGCCTTGCCAAGTGCCACCGTTATCAGCAAAAAAGTCGTGATGCCGGCCGATTTAAGCGAAGACGACATGGCTATGCAAGTGGAGATGGAAGCCAACCAATACATCCCTTTTTCACTCGATGAAGTTAACATCGATTTTCAAGTGCTGGGCCCTAGCGCCAAAAACAAAGAAGACGTGGACGTCTTAATCGTGGCCGCCCGTAAAGAGAAAATTGAAGACAGGGTGGCCGTGGCTGAAGGGGCTGGGTTAGAGGTGCTGGTCATGGACGTGGAAAATTTTGCCACCGAAGCTGCCTACAGTTTGGTGGCTAAACAGTTGCCCGATAGAGGCCAAGAACAAACGGTGATGGTGGTGGACATAGGGGCGAGCATGATGCACATCAATGTTATGCATCACGATCAGTCGGTGTACAGCCGCGAACAAAATTTTGCCGGTGATTAGCTTACCCAACAAATACAAAGCCGTTTTGATTTGTCAGCCGAAGACGCCGAACTAGCTAAACGCACTGGCCAGTTGCCAGAAAGTTATGCGACGGAAGTGTTGCCGGCTTTTGTGCAATCGCTGGCCATGGAGGTGGCGAGGGCCGTGCAATTTTTCTTGAGCTCCAGTTTATACCACCAAGTAGACCACATCGTGTTGGCCGGTGGCTGTGCCAGCATGACCGGTTTAGATGCAGCCGTGCAAAGCCGCACCAATGTGCATACCATCGTCGCCAACCCGTTTAACAGCATGCGCATGAGCGCTAAAATTAGGCCGCAACAAGCGCTCATGGATGCCCCAGCCTTATTGATTGCCTGCGGATTGGCCATGCGCAGTGGGGTACCTGCATGATAATTCGGGTCAATCTGTTGCCGCACAGGCAAATCAAACGCGAAGCGCGCCAACGCGAATTTAATTTGATGGCCATGCTTGTCGCCATCGCGGCCGTCGCTATCGTGGTATTAAATTACAGTTTTATTAACAGCCGCATAGACGCGCAACTATCGCGCAATGCCCGTTTGGACGCAGCCATTGTGCAGCTTGATCAACAAATAGGCGACATCAAACACCTGCAAGAGAAAATCGGGGTTATGTTGGCGCGCAAGCAAGTGGTGGAGAATCTGCAAATCAATCGCAGCCAATCGGTGATTATCTTAGACGAGCTCAGCCGCCAGTTACCGGAAGGCATGTATTTTAAATCCATCAAACAGCAAGGCCCCTTAATCACCCTTGAAGGGGTGGCGGATACCAATGCACGGGTGGCTAGCTTGGTGCGCAATTTGACGGGGTCTAAATGGTTAGAAAACCCGCAACTGGTAGAGATTAAATCGGTGCTAGTGAATGGCATTAAACAAAATGAATTTTACCTTACGGTGAACATTCGCCTAGCCACAGACGAGCAAGCGTTGTCACAGAAAGTGCCTACGGCGGGGCCAACACCATGACCTTAGACGATTTTAATCATATTGATTTTAAAAATGCTGGCAACCTACCGTCGGCGGTAAAAGCGGTATTGCTGGCAGGCTTATTTTTGCTCTTGTTGGCTATGGGCTATTACCTATTGTGGCGTTCAGCCTGGACTGCGTTAGAGGAAGCCCAGGCCAGGGAGCAGCAATTGCGCACGGTGTTTAGCGCTAAAAAATCCCAAGCGATTAACTTGGCGCGTTACCAACAGCAAATGGCCGAAATAGAACTCAGTTTTGGCGCCATGCTCAAGCAACTGCCGGACAGGTCGCAAATGGATGGGTTGTTGACCGACATCAATCAAGCCGGGCTGGGTCGTGGTTTAGAGTTTGATTTGTTTAAGCCGGGCCAAGAAACCCAAGCCGAATTTTATGCGCAGATGCCAATTTCAATTAAGGTGCAGGGCACTTACCATGAGCTAGGCGCCTTTGCTACCGACATTTCTAAGCTATCCCGTATCGTCACCTTAAACGATGTGGTGATCACCAACCCGAATAAAGCTGCTGGTAAAGAAAGCAAAGCTAAAACCGGTGACGTGATATTGACCATGGAAGCGGTGGCTAAAACCTACCGTTATTTGGATGCTGAAGAATTGGCGGCTAAGAAAAAAGCCGATAAGGCCGCTTTGGCAGCAGGTAAAGGGTAATCTGCCATGATGACCATTAGCCAACGTAAACGCCTCGCTATACTCTGTGTGGCATCCACCCTGTTTGCTTGCCAAGGTGAGCAGGGCGATGACTTGGATGCCTTCATGCGCAACGCGTCTAGCGACAAACGGCCCAAGGTAAAACCCTTGCCTGAAATGCAGGCTTACTCAGCGTTGCAATACAATGCCGACGGTTTGCTGGTCGACCCGTTTCGCGCCCGTAAAGTGGCGCGCAAAGCCGGCGCTTTGCAGCCTAACTTGCAGCGCCCAAGGCAATTGTTGGAATCCTATCCTTTAGAGAGTATCAAGTACGTGGGTAGCATTGCTAAGCCTAAGTTGCAGTATGCCTTGTTGTTAACGCCAGACCATGGCGTGCAGCAGGCACGGGTGGGCAATTACCTGGGGCAAGATTTTGGCGTAGTGACAAAAATCAGCGAGACGCAGTTAACCCTAAAAGAAATCGTTCAAGACGACCTGACGGGTGATTGGGTGGAGCGCATCACCACATTGAGCTTGCAAGAATAGAACGGCTAGACAACTTAGCGCTGACGGCATGCCGCCATGCTGAAACAAGTGAAGGACGCACGATGACTATACTAAAAATAAGAAATACTATAAAACCCATGTCCTCAAACCGGCCCATAGCTCACGCTTTACTCGCGAGCTTGTGGCTGACGGCCAGTGTATTCAGTGGCCTAAGCTGGGCTGCTGATCCGCTCAATAAGATAGAGAAAATTACGTTTTCCAGTCCGGCGACTGGCAAGGTAAGCGTGAACATCACCACCACCTTGCCACTTAGCGACCCGCCGGCGGGGTTTAGTTTGGATAAGCCAGCGCGCATCGCGTTGGATTTTCCTAAGCTTAGTAATGGCTTGGGCAAAACCAAATTGAATGCCGACCAAGGCGGCTTGGCCAGCATCAGCTTGGCTGAAGCAAAAGGCCGCACCCGCGTGTTGCTTAATTTAACCAAGAAGATGGGCTACAGCACCCAGATAAACGGCAAAGAAATTATCATTAGCTTGCAAGAGAGCGGCGTGTATGCTCAGCCCGAATCAGAAACTCGCTTTGCTCCGACGCAACCAAGCCAGGCCGCTTTTGCCATCACCAACGTGGATTTTGCTCGAGGTAATAACGGTGAAGGCCGCATCAGCGTCGATTTATCCGACAGCGCGGCCGGCATCAGCATTAAGCAAAAAGGCAAAAGCATAGTGGTGGACTTTAGCAATGCGGAGTTGCCGGCCAATTTACAACGCCGACTCAATGTCATTAATTTTGCCACGCCAGTGAATTACATAGACACCGTGCAGCAAGGCAAAAATGTACAAATGGTCATAGAGCCCAAAGGCGATTGGGAGCAATCGGCCTACCAAGCCGATAAAAAATTCATCATCGATGTGCGCCCCTTGGTGCTGGATCCAAACAAATTGGCGCGCGGCAGCAAAGGGACTTACGTCGGTGAAAAACTGTCATTAAATTTTCAAAAAATTGAGGTGCGTTCGGTGTTACAAGTCATTGCCGATTTCACCGGCTTGAACATCGTTGCCAGTGACACCGTGACCGGCAACCTGACCTTGCGCCTTAAAGAGGTGCCGTGGGACCAAGCCATGGACATCGTTCTGCAAAGCAAGGGCTTGGCGATGCGCAAGACCGGCAACGTTATTTTAGTGGCGCCTGCTGAGGAGTTAGCCGCTAAAGAAAAACAAGCGCTGGAAGCCAGCCAGCAAATTGAAGATTTGGAATTGATGCGTACTGAAGTCTATACCTTGAAATACATGAAGGCGGTGGATTTGGTCAAAATCATCACCGATAGCAAGCAAAAAATCTTGTCTAAACGCGGTTCTGCGGTGCCGGACATCCGCACCAACAATGTGTTTGTGCAAGACACGACGAAATCCTTGGCACAAGTGCAGGCCATCATAGACAAAACCGACGTGCCGGTAAAACAGGTCATGATAGAGTCGCGCTTGGTCATCGCCGACGATCGGTACAGCAAGGCGTTGGGTGCTCGGTTTGGTGTGAATAAAACCGATAACAGTGGCAACACGCGCTACTCGGTGGGCGGCAATGTGGCCCAAACGGGCGGCATAGGGGTAAGCACCGGCACAGGGGTGACTGCTGCGTCCGGTGGCACGGATGGCTTGCAATCCAATTTAGGCGTGACCGGGGCGAGCGGCAGTTTTGCTTTTAGCTTGTTTAGGTTGCC
Organism: uncultured Methylotenera sp.; assembly: GCA_964400215.1. GTDB lineage: Bacteria > Pseudomonadota > Gammaproteobacteria > Burkholderiales > Methylophilaceae > Methylotenera. Next base: position 37,825 of record CAYNSY010000003.1, read on the forward strand.
AGCGGGCTTGTTGTTGAACCTTGAGTTGACTGCCATGGAGTCAGACGGTCGTGGCAAGGTGGTGTCCAGTCCGCGCGTGACTACCGCCAATCAGCATAAAGCTAAAATCGCATCAGGTACGGAAATTCCCTATGCTGAAGCCAGTAGCAGTGGCGCCGCCACCATATCATTCAAATCGGCGGTCTTGAGTTTGGAAGTGACCCCACAAATTACCCCAGACCATAAAATCATCATGGAGCTCGATGTCACCAAAGACAGCGTGGGCGAAGTGTATGCTGGCGTGCCCTCGATCAAAACGCAAAACATCAGCACCCAAGTCTTGGTGGGCAACGGTGAAACCGCCGTATTGGGTGGCATTTACGAGCAAACACTACGCAACGACGTATCCAAGGTACCGTTCTTTGGCGATTTACCGGTCATGGGCCGCTTGTTTCAACGCAAATCCAGCCAAAACGACAGAACCGAATTGTTGATTTTTGTCACCCCTAAAATCATGGATGACAGCCTAACGCTACGCTAGTTTTTTAAAATCCATCACCACAGAGACACGGAGGCACAGAGAAAGCCTTTCTTTATTTATCTACGTGCATGCTGGGACTCGCTCGCATTCTGAGGGTTTTGTAGGAGCGATCTTAAGATCGCGAAAACCATATTGTTTATATTCAATCACGGCGCAATTTATATATGGCATAAAACTATTTCTGGTTTTCTCTGTGCCTCCGTGTCTCTGTGGTGGGACTTGGCTTTAATGGTCCACTAGAAAATCTGACAGCGCGTGCAGTTTGTCATAAAATGCCGATTGGTTTAGCCTCGGGTATTTATTAGTGCGATTGACTGGGTGGTGGATTTGAAAAATATTTTCTTTGTAGGCTTAATGGGCGCGGGTAAAACCACCATAGGCCGCTTGATTGCTAAGCAGTTGGGCATGGATTTTTATGATTCTGATCACGAAGTCGAGCGTAAAACCGGCGTTAAAATCCCCTTGATATTTGAATTGGAAGGCGAAGCTGGCTTTCGTAAACGCGAGACGGCTGCCATACAAAGTTTGTGTGCATTGGATAATATCGTGCTGGCCACCGGCGGTGGTGCGGTATTGGCGCCCGAGAATCGCGCCTTATTGAAAAACCATGGCACGGTTATTTATTTGCGTGCCAATGTGAATGACCTCTGGCACCGCACCCGCAACGATAAAACCCGTCCCTTGTTGCAAGGCGGCAACATCAAAAATAAAATAGAGCAATTGCACCAAGTGCGTCACCCTATCTACACGGAAATGGCGGATTTCATTGTGGATACTGGCGTGCAGTCGGCATTGGATATTTGCCAGCAAATTGAGCAGTTAATTAAACAGGCACCGCCGAATAACCCATAAGCGAACCACACATGCAAACACTGAATGTTGCGCTGGCTAAGCGCAGTTACCCCATACACATAGGCCGCGGCTTGTTGTCCGATGCCAGCCTTATTTTGCCGCATTTAAAGCGCAAAAACGTGGCCATCGTCACCAATACCACGGTTGCCCCCTTGTATTTGGCTGGCTTGACCAACACCTTGCAGGCCGCTGGCGTGACCGTGATTCCTATTGTGTTGCCGGACGGCGAAGCGTACAAAAACAGCGACACACTTAACACCATATACGATGCCTTGTTGCAACACCGTTGTGAGCGCAGCACCACCTTAATCGCCTTGGGTGGCGGCGTGATAGGCGACTTAACCGGCTACGCCGCGGCGACCTATTTGCGCGGCGTGCCTTTCATCCAAATCCCCACCACTTTGCTGTCGCAAGTGGATTCTTCGGTGGGTGGTAAAACCGGCATCAATCACCCGCTGGGTAAAAACATGATAGGCGCGTTTTACCAACCGCAATTGGTGTTGGCCGACATCGATACCTTACAAACTTTGCCGCCGCGTGAGTTTTCAGCCGGGGTGGCCGAGGTGATTAAATACGGCTTAATTCGTGACGCGAAGTTTTTTGATTGGCTAGAGGCCAACATGGCCAAGCTGATGCAGTTGGACGAGCAGGTGTTGAGCGAGGCGATTTACCGCTCCTGCCAAAACAAAGCCGATGTGGTGGCTAAGGACGAGCATGAGCAAGGCGAGCGTGCATTGCTAAACTTAGGCCATACTTTTGGCCATGCCATAGAAAACGCCATGGGGTACGGGGTGTGGCTGCACGGTGAAGCCGTGGCAGCTGGCACTATGATGGCGGCCGATTTGTCGCAGCGCATGGATTGGTTAACTGCAGACCAGGTGGCTAGAATTAAAAATAGTCTGTTAGCCGCCAACTTGCCCTTGTTGCCACCTAAATTAGGCGCGGCCAAATACCTGGACTTAATGGGCTTGGATAAAAAAGTGGAAAACGGCAAAATCCGCTTGGTGTTGCAGCAAGGCATAGGCCATGCGGTGATTACCAGTGATTACGATGCGGATAAGCTCAGCGCCAGTTTGAGTGCGTATTAATGAAACTATTTTTCGCGGTCATGAATTGCAATAAAACCGTGCTCTTGGTAGGAGCGCAATTTATTGCGCGAAATGATTTGGCCAACAATCTATGATGAACCTCGCCCCTTACGCCGCTAAGCCTGAACAATCTCTGGGTCGTCATGTGGCTGAACCTGCGTCGAACACGCGCAATGATTTTCAGCGCGACCGCGACCGCATTATTCATTCCACCGCGTTTCGGCGCTTGGAATATAAAACCCAAGTTTTCGTTAACCACGAAGGCGATTTGTTTCGCACGCGCTTAACCCACAGCCTAGAAGTGGCGCAAATGGCACGCGGCATTGCCCGCACCCTGCATTTACACGAAGACCTGACCGAGGCCATCGCGCTGGCCCATGACCTTGGCCACACACCGTTCGGCCATGCCGGCCAAGATGCGCTTAACGATTGCATGCGCGACTTTGGTGGCTTTGAGCACAACTTGCAGTCTTTGCGCGTGGTGGAAAAATTGGAATTACGCTACGCCGACTTTGATGGCTTAAACCTCACCTTTGAAGTGCGCGAAGGCATACTTAAGCATTGCAGCCTGAATAATGCCAAACTGTTGGGCGATGTTGGCCAGCGCTTCATAGACAAAACCAGTCCCAGCCTAGAAGCGCAGCTGACTAACTACGCCGATGAAATTGCCTACAACAACCACGACATAGACGATGGCTTGCGTTCAGGCCTAATCACGCTAGAGCAATTGGAGCAGGTGGACTTGTTTGCTAACAACTTGGCCATAGTAAAAGCCAAGTACCCCAAGCTGGAGCAAAAGCGCTTAATCCATGAAACCGTGCGCCGCATGATTAACACCTTGGTGGTGGATTTATGCACCACCAGCGCAGCGGCCATCGCTCAGCACCAACCTAAGAGCATCAGCGACATACGTGCGCTGCCACAGCTTATTGGCTTTAGCAGCGAAATCGCCGAACAAAATAAAAAGCTCAAACAGTTTTTACGCAAAAACCTCTACCACCATTACAAAGTCAACCGCATGAGTGCCAAAGCCACGCGCATTGTGCGCGAGCTGTTTAGCGTGTTTTTTGAAAACGTTGGTTTGTTGCCCGATGAATTTCAAGTCTATGCCGAAGTCGATAAAGCCCGTGCGGTGGCCGACTATATTGCCGGCATGACCGATAGATTTGCCATACGCGAGCATCGCAAATTGTTTACGGTAGAAGAATATTTGTGATTTGACATGCCGCTATTCGCGGTTACCAGTGCTTGGCATGTCCGTGGAATATATAGGCTAAGACCGCAGGGGTTTTGTCCGTAAAATATACCCACTAAAGTGGGTTATTTATAAGTCAAAGCCTATTATTCACACGCCAACAGACCGCTCCTACCAAGGCTTTTACGCAAGATAGGCGCTACGTTTGTTGCAAATTTACAACAAATGTAAGGATTTGTTACAAAAACACCAAATAATCGTTGTTTCAGCCAAAATGATTTGGCATACTAACTCACCTTCTCGATAAAGATTGCCCTTGGGTAGTCGGTATTGAGGGAGTTTGCAAACTTCCTCACCCTAATTAAGGTGAGATTATTTAAAGAAGTACATAGCAATAAACTTTTAGGAGATTTATATGAATAAGACAATTAAATTAGCAGTTGCTTCAGCTTTATTAGCTGCAGCTTCAAGTGCTTCAGCAGCTGGTGGTATCGTAGCTGGTGATTGGACTCTAGACATTGGTGGTAACGTGAATGCTTACTACATCAGCAACACATCAAAAGACAGCAACACTGTTGACGGTGGTTTAGCTAATACATCAGCTGCTACACTTCAAGGCAATAATGCACAAAGCATCAACACTGGTCTTTTGCCTTCATGGTTAGCTGTTACTGGTAAAACACGTCAAAACGATTTAGACGTTGAGTTTGCTATCAGCTTCCAACCAGGTGCTTCTACTACACAATCATTAAAAGGTGGTGGCGGTACAGAAAATCGTCAAGCTTACATCTCATTCGGTGATAAATCATGGGGTACTATTCTTTTAGGTAAAAACCTAGGCGAATTCGGCCGTGATGCTATTTTGCTTGATCAAACATTGTTAGGCGTTGGTTCACAAGGTATTGTGGGTACAGCGGGTGGTACTACTACTACACTAGGCCGTATCGGTACTGGTTTCTTGTATGCTGACTTCCAAGGTCAAATGAACTACACAACACCAAACTTCAATGGCTTCCAAGCTGTAGTTGGCGTTGTTCAACCAATCAACACACTTAACCAAGGTACTAGCTTAGCTTCATCTGGTTCACAATCACAACCAGCATTCGAAGCTAAAGCTTCTTATGCTTTTGCTGGTGATGTTTCAGGTAAAGTTTGGGTTGAAGGTAAAACACAAAAAGTTGACTACACAGCATCAACCACTAACACAGCAGAAGCTTACGCTGTTGGTGCCAATGTTAATGCGGCTGGCTTCGGCTTAGTGGCTTACTACTACGATGCTAAAGGTGCTGGTACAACAGCATGGTTGATGGACGGTGTTGCAGCTAACGGTAACAGACGTGATTCTAACGGTGGTTACGTTCAAGGTTCATTTACAGTTCCAGGTGTAGGTACAAAACTTGCAGCTAGCTGGGGTGAAAGCAACCTTGATTTAGCAGCTGGTGAAACTAACTCTACTTTAGTTTCTAAAAATGAAATGGTTACAGTGGGTGCATACCATCCTCTAACTAAACACCTAAACTTGGTAGCTGAGTACTCAGAAGTGAAAGCTACAAACCAAGCTGGTGCAAATAACAAATCTGACATCTTGTCAGCTGGCGCGATCTTATTCTTCTAGGATTACTGCAGACTCGGTCTGCTGTAGTTTAGAAGCTTAATATTAAGCTTAGAGTAATAAATAAAACGGCAACTTCGGTTGCCGTTTTTTATGTTTAAATGAAATTGGGGTCTCTATGAATAAATTATCAGTCGCTTGCATCGTATTATTGACGTCTTGCTCATCATTAACTAACTTTCAAGAACAGCCAGTAGTTCCGTACGGGAAAGCAAAAACCTATAAAACTACATGCAGTGGTTTGGCTGAAGATTGGGGTAGTTGCTATAGAAAAGCCAAGCGCACCTGCGCTAATGGCTACCTAGTTGCAGACCAAAATGGTGATGGTAGTGGCGTCCATCGTGAAATGATATTTACCTGTAAATAAGGTGCGGCGAGTTGCTGCCTCATACCCACAGCGCCTCGACTTATTCTTCTATCCCCAATTCCTGAATTTTGCGCGTGAGGGTGTTGCGCCCCATGCCCAATTGATTGGCGGCTTCTATGCGGCGGCCACGGGTGTGTTCCAGCGCTTTCTCTATTAAAATGCGCTCAAAGATTTGTGTGCGCGTTTCCAATACGTTTTGTTCGCCACGGCTAAGCGCATCCATTACTTCACTGGCCAAAGCTTCTTGCCATGACATGGCGGCGCTGGATTTGCTGCCGTCTTCTTTAAGTTCGGGTGGTAAGTCGGCGATGTCTATGTTTTGCCCGGGCGCCATTACGGTGAGCCAATGGCATACATTTTCCAATTGACGCACGTTACCGCTCCAATTCACCGCGCTTAAGTATTGCAAGGCGGCTGCAGACGGTTGCTTGGCTTCCACGCCCAGTTCGGTGGCGCTGTGTTGTAAGAAATGCTTAATCAATAGGGGTATGTCTTCACGGCGTTCGCGCAGCGCGGGTAAGCGTAAGCGTATGACATTTAAGCGGTGAAACAAGTCTTCGCGGAACAAGCCCAGTTTGACCCGTTCTTCTAGGTCTTGGTGGGTGGCGGCAATGATGCGCACATTGACCTTGATCGGTTGATGGCCGCCTATGCGGTAAAATTGGCCGTCGCTCAATACGCGTAATAAGCGCGTTTGCAAATCGGCCGGCATGTCGCCTATTTCGTCTAAAAACAGCGTGCCGGTATCGGCTTGTTCAAAGCGACCGCGTCTGGCGGCTTGTGCGCCGGTGAACGCGCCGCGTTCGTGACCAAACAATTCAGACTCGAGTAGGTCTTTGGGGATGGCCGCCGTGTTGATGGCGATGAAGGGTTTGTCGCCGCGTGGGCTGTGCCGGTGGAGGGCGCGTGCTACCAGCTCTTTGCCGCTGCCGGATTCGCCGTTGATAAGCACGGTAGCATGCGAGCGACTTAAGCGGCCTATGGCCCTAAAAACCTCTTGCATGGCCGGTGCTTGGCCTATGATTTCTGGCGTTTCTTCCACTTCTACGGCTTCGGTGTATTGGCGTGTACTTTCTTCCACGGCGCGTTTGATGACATCCATGGCTTGGTCCACATCAAACGGTTTTGCCAAGTACTCAAAGGCACCGCCTTGAAACGCCGCCACGGCACTTTCTAAGTCGGAGTAGGCGGTCATGATGATGACCGGAATGTCCGGGTATTTTTGTTTGATTTCCGTTAAAAAATCCAAGCCGGAACCGTTGGGCATGCGGATATCGCTGACCACCACTTGTGGCTGCTCGTGTTCGAGGGCATTGAGCGCTTCCACTACCGAGGAAAAGGTTTTAAATTCCAGGTCGGTGCGTGACAGGGCTTTTTCAAACACCCAGCGTATCGATTTATCGTCGTCAATAATCCAAATTGGTTTCATACGGTTCTCTGTGGTTAATGTGCTGCCTATTCGTGGTCATCGATGGCAAATTTAATTCTGTGCTATGGCCGGTTTAATGACCGAGGTTTCTATTGGTAGCAATATGGTAAAGCAGGTAAGCCCAGGTTTGCTTTCGCACTCAATCATGCCGTGGTGCTGGGTGATAAAGGTTTGTGCCAAGGTTAAGCCCAAGCCTGTGCCACCCTCGTTGCCTGATACCAAGGGGTAAAAAATGCGCTCACGGATGTCGTTCGGTATGCCTGGCCCGTTATCAATGATTTCCAATTTAATCGCCACCCGATAACGCTTGCGCGCTAAGGTGACTTGCCGCTCTGCGCGTGTTCTAAAGGTAAGCTGGCTGTCGGGTTTGTTTTGCCCTTGCATGGCTTGCACGGCATTACGGGCAATGTTGAGCACGGCTTGTATGAGTTTTTCACGGTCACCGATGAGTTCAGGCAAACTTAAATCGTAGTCGCGTTTAATCAGCAAACTCTTGGACGATTCGGCCATGAGCAAGCTGCGCACGCGTTCTAACACCTCGTGGATGTTGGTCGGCTGGTATTTGGGCGCACGGTGCGGGATGAGCAATCGGTCCATCAAGGACTGCAAGCGATCGGCTTCCTTAATGATTACTTGGGTGTATTCGCGCAAGTTGGGCGAGGGCAATTCGTGTTCTAGTAATTGTGCCGCTCCGCGCAAGCCACCCAGTGGGTTGCGTATTTCATGGGCTAAGTTGCGCAGCAATTCAGCGTTGGCCTGCTGTTGTATCAGCATGCGTTCTTCACGGGCTATGCGTAATTGCGCGTCCATTTGTTGAAATTCTAAAATCAAGCAGGCCTCTGGCGTGTCTATCGGTGTGACGGTGCAAGTCACGGCAAAAGACAGCTGCCTGTGGGTGCTGATGGCAAATTCGTGCTCACGAAACGGGCTTTGTTGTTGGGTGGCATTTTTGACCGCCAACATCAATATTTCGCAATTGGGAAATACATCATTGATTAACATGCCGGTGACATGGGTGGCACTGAAGGCGAAGGTAATTTCAGCGCCTGGGTTGATATAGACCACGCGGTTGTCTGCGTTAAGCAAGATAATCGCGGTGGCGAGGTGCTCTAAGCCATTAAAATGATTGAGTGACGCTTGTACCATAATGAGGCTACGTTAACTTGTGTTGAATGATCATACTATGAATAAAGCAAAAGCCAGACCAACTTTAATTTAACGGTTAAAAAATATAAATCTTCACCACAAATTAAACCCATTCACCACAGAGGCACGGAGAAGGTCAAATCTTATCAAGTCATACGTTTGCTTAAGCTGACAGGTGGCTTTTTATCAATACCGAGAGAGGTCTGCGTCAAAATAGCTTGTAGGTTTTCTCTGTGCCTCCGTGCCTCTGTGGTGAAATTATTTTTTAATTTCTAGCGCATGCCATTCAGTTCTTTTTGCAGCAATTCGATGTTGTTCTGGTGGTTGTCCACCTCGGCTTGCAAGGGTTTCATTTTCTCATTGAATTTTGTCGTGTTGCGGTAGGTGGACACCGAGCCATCGCTGTTTTTTTGATGGGCTATTTCAGGCTTGCTGGCCGCCTCCGCGTGGGCCTTTTTAGCCAGATCCAAGGCGGCTTTTTCGGCCAGCAGTTCGGCTTCTAATATCGCTTGGCGTTTGGTATCGCGTTGATTTTGCGTGTCGGCATCCACGCGTGGAAAGTGCTTAGGGCTGCTGCGCGTCTTGGTGCTTTGGTTGCTGCTTTGTTCGGCCGTGTTTGGTGCATCGGTGCCGTCATCGGCTATGCTTAATTTACTGGCATTTTTGCTTTTGATGTTGGAATAAGTGACACGACCTTCTGCGTCGATATGCTTATAAATGTCCGCTAGTGCGCTGTTGCAAAACCCCGTAAGCAGAAGCGCGGTGATGCTAAATTGAATGGCGGTTTTTTTCATTAAGTCAGTGTAGTGTAGTTGTCTAGGTGAAGCAATTAGCGTGGCTTATGGCTGCCGTATTTAGGTCGGGATAAATCCCGACCTGCCATAGCATTAAACCACTGCTAGAGCTGGCTCCAGCCTGACGGCAGGCAATAAAAAAGAGCGATTGCTCGCCCTTTTTTATTACTGCTGTAAGCTAGGCTTAATTAGCAAGAGTAGTACAAACCAAACTCAGCTGGGTGCGGAGTCATGCGTAGTTTGTTCACCTCTTCCATTTTTAGCGCAATGTAGCTGTCGATCCAGTCGTTAGTGAAAACGCCACCGCGGGTTAAGAATTCGCGGTCTGTATCTAGGTTAGCTAAGGCTTCTTCTAGTGAAGCACAAACGGTTGGGATTTGCGCATCTTCTTCTGGTGGAAGATGGTACAAGTCTTTTGTCGCTGGCTCGCCTGGGTGTATCTTGTTTTGTACGCCATCTAGACCCGCCATCATCAAGGCGCTGAATGCTAAGTATGGGTTAGCAATTGGGTCTGGGAAACGCGCTTCAACACGGCGTGCTTTGTCTGAATGCACAAACGGGATACGGATAGAGGCAGAGCGGTTTTTAGCTGAGTAAGCCAATTTAACCGGTGCTTCAAAGTGAGGTACCAAGCGTTTGTATGAGTTAGTGCCTGGGTTAGTAATCGCGTTTAATGCTTTAGCATGTTTGATGATGCCGCCGATGTAGTACAGCGCGAAATCGCTTAAACCTGCGTAGCCGTTACCAGCGAATAGGTTTTTGCCGTCTTTCCAAATGGATTGATGCACGTGCATGCCAGAACCGTTATCGCCTGCAAACGGTTTAGGCATGAAAGTCGCTGTTTTGCCGTAGGCGTGCGCAGTGTTTAACACCACGTATTTAAGCACTTGTGTCCAGTCGGCGCGTTTAGTTAAGGTGCTAAATTGCGTACCGATTTCACATTGGCCAGCAGTCGCTACTTCATGGTGGTGCACTTCAACAGGCACGCCCATTTCTTCTAAAGCGATACACATGGCAGAACGCACGTCTTGCAATGAATCGACTGGTGGCACTGGGAAGTAGCCGCCTTTAACGCCTGGACGGTGGCCAGTGTTGCCGCCTTCGAATTTATCGTTGCTAGACCAAGCTGCTTCTTCAGAGTTGATGCGCACTGAGCTACCGCTCATGCTTACATCCCATTGGATGGAGTCAAAAATGAAGAATTCTGGTTCTGGACCAAAGTAAGCCGTGTCACCGATACCGGTTGATTTTAAGTAGGCTTCAGCACGTTTAGCCAAGCTACGTGGGCAACGGTCGTAACCTTTGCCATCGGTTGGATCCACCACATCACAGGTTAGGATCAATGTAGGCTCGTCCATGAATGGGTCGATGTTTGCCGTTGTTGGGTCTGGCATTAATTGCATGTCTGAGGCTTGAATGCCTTTCCAGCCAGCAATTGAAGAACCGTCAAAGGCGTGGCCTTCGGTGAATTTATCTTCGTTAAATGCAGAAACAGGCACGGTTACATGCTGTTCTTTACCGCGGGTATCAGTAAAGCGAAAATCAACAAATTTAATGTCGTTTTCTTTTACCATTTTCATTACTTTAGCCACTGACATCAAAATCTCCTAAGTATGGTGTGGAATAGATAAAACAAATTCTTAAACTGTATAAAACTACAAAGTATTCAACATGCTAGAGTAGCAGGAAACGTGCCATGCTGAAAAGACCAAAACCAGGCTTTTTTGCCTAAGTGCATAAATGCAGCCCAAGATTGAGCACCATAAAAGTGCGCAAACCAAATTTATTGCACCTTTATGGTGCGACAAAATAGGGTGCTGTAGCTGTCGGATTTTTCTGCATTACGGCTATAATTTAGTGGCGATTTATAAATACAGTAATTAGCCTAAATTAGCCTATGAATTTGAATAAAAATAAAGGTGGCATGGATGAGTCAACAAATTGAAATTTTGCAGGCGGCAAAGCAGCGTAGTTTAGACGGCAACTTTCCTTACGGTGGCGCTTTAACGCCAGCGGAAGCCTATGCTATTTTGCAAGCGGATCCGAATGCGCTATTGGTGGATGTGCGCACCAAGGCTGAGCTGGAGTTGGTGGGTCGCGTGCCGAACGCACTGAACATAGAGTGGGCGTTTTACCCCGGCATGGTTAAAAACGAGCAGTTTGCCGAGCAGTTAGCTGCTGCCGTGGCTAAAAAACTAACGGTGATATTCATGTGCCGTACCGGTGGGCGTTCGCATAACGCGGCCGTGGTGGCTGAGCAATTGGGCTACGATAAGGCCTACAACATGCTAGAAGGCTTTGAGGGTGAGGCCAATGCGCAAAAACAGCGGACCACCATTAACGGCTGGAAACATGCTAATTTGCCTTGGACTAACTAGCGCATGGCAGACCACTACGCGGTCATAGGTAACCCGATTGCGCACAGCAAATCGCCGTTGATACACATGGCGTTTGCCGAGCAAACGGGCCAAGCCATAGACTACCAAGCGGTGTTGGCGCCATTGGATGGCTTTGCCGACACGCTGCAAAGCTTAATCCAGCAAGGTTACAAAGGCGTCAATGTGACGGTGCCGTTTAAATTCGCCGCCTTTGACATGGCAACCCAGCACAGTGAGCGGGCCATTGCTGCCGGTGCAGCCAACACCTTGAGTTTTACCGAGCAAGGCATACTCGCCGACAACACCGATGGAGCAGGCTTGGTGCGCGATATACAAAACAATAAACACTGTGCGATTGCCGGCAAGCGCGTGTTACTCATTGGCGCTGGTGGTGCAGCGCAAGGGGTATTGCAGCCTATCCTAGCGGCTAAGCCGAGTTTGCTAGTGATCACTAACCGTAGCCTGGATAAAGCGCAAGCCATGTTAGCTAAAGTGTTGCCTTCGCAGACTAAGTTGCAAGCCCTGGCGCTGGCCGAATTAAATGGTTTGGCGTTTGACATCGTGATTAACGCCACCTCTGCCGGTTTGAGCGACAGTGCTTTAGCCATTCCCGACGCTGTGTTTGCGGCCGATAGCCTAGCTTACGACATGATGTATGGCCGTGAAACGGCTTTTATGCAACAAGCAAAGCGTTGCGGCGCCAAGGTCGCCGATGGCTTGGGTATGTTGGTAGAGCAAGCGGCCGAGGCCTTCGCCATTTGGCGTGGAGTAAGGCCCAGCACGCAAGCCTTGCTTAAGCAGCTTAGGGATTTATAGGTCATCTAGTAGGTGGACCAAGCAGCATGAAAAATTGGTTACTTAATCAACACGAACAGGCCCAGCCTTTAACGTTTAGCGGCTATGTTACCCGTGCTTTGGTGGCATTCTTCATGCTGTTGTTTGCTTACCAGCTCTGGATATTTTTGCACATATGTTGGTGGATACAGTTTAATCCGTCGTCCAGCGCTTTCATGGAAGACCGCTTGGATGTAATACAAGAAAAAAATCCCGATGCCGAGTTGAAACACAACTGGGTGAAATACAACAAAATTTCCATCAATCTAAAGCGTGCGGTGATTGCCAGTGAAGATGCTAAATTTTTGGATCACGAAGGCTTCGATTGGGAAGGCATAGAAAAAGCCTACAAGAAGAATAAGCGCAAAGGCAAAATTGTTGCCGGCGGTTCAACCATCAGTCAGCAATTGGCTAAAAATTTATTCTTGTCGACCAAGCGCACACCGTGGCGCAAAGCTGAAGAAGCCTTAATTACCGTGATGCTGGAAAATATTTTAAGTAAAAAACGGATTTTAGAAATCTATTTAAACGTCATAGAGTGGGGCAACGGCGTATTTGGAGCAGAGGCCGCTGCGCGGCATTATTACAAAACCAGTGCCGCCAACTTAGGCAGTGGCCAGGCCGCGAAATTGGCTGCCATGATACCCAACCCGCGTTTTTACGATAAACACAGTTACACCAATTATTTAAGTCGGCGCACTGCCACCATAGAAGCCAGAATGTACCAAGTGAGTGTGCCTAGGTGATCTTGACTGCGGCAATTCCTCCGTTCGTCCTTCACGATGATCAATGCGAGTTTTATTGAGACGAACGGAAATAACGTTATCAATCGTGCAATTCGTCATTTCAGCGAGACAATATTGCGGTCTCGCTGGAATGAAGCTTAAGTTAATTTTATAACAGCATTACAGCATGGCTTTTAAGTACTTAGCCGTGTAACTGTGTTTGTTTTCTGCCACTTGTTCCGGCGTGCCCTGGGCGATAATGCTGCCGCCACCGTCACCGCCTTCCGGCCCCATGTCCACTACCCAATCGGCCGTTTTAATTACGTCTAAATTGTGTTCAATAATCACTATGGTGTTACCGGCATCCCTTAAGCGATGAATAACGTCCAGCAACAGTTGTATGTCAGCGAAGTGCAAGCCGGTGGTCGGCTCGTCCAATATATACAGCGTGCGCCCGGTGTCACGTTTGCTTAATTCCAGTGCCAGTTTTACCCGCTGCGCTTCGCCGCCCGATAAAGTCGTCGCACTTTGCCCCAGGGTGATGTAGCCCAAGCCCACATCGAGCAGGGTTTTTAATTTGCGTGCGATCACCGGTTGCGCACTAAAAAAGCCGTGTGCTTGCTCTACCGTCATCTCTAATACTTCGCGTATGTTTTTGCCTTTGAATTGAATTTCCAAGGTTTCGCGGTTGTAGCGGTGGCCTTTGCACACATCGCATGGCACATAGACATCGGGTAAAAAGTGCATTTCTACCCGCAGCACGCCATCGCCTTGGCACGCTTCACAACGCCCGCCTTTCACATTAAAGGAATAGCGGCCTGGGCCGTAACCACGCACGCGACTTTCGGGCACGCCGGCGAATAAGTCGCGGATAGGGGTAAATAAGCCGGTGTAGGTGGCTGGGTTGGAGCGCGGGGTTCGGCCTATGGGGCTTTGATCCACGTCCACGACTTTGTCAAAAAAAGCCAAGCCATCGATTTCACCAAAAGCCGCCGGCTCGGTATTGCTGCCGTATAAATGCTGCGATACCACGCGGTACAACGTGTCATTGATTAAGGTAGATTTGCCGCTGCCGGACACGCCGGTGATGCAACTAAGCAAACCGACCGGCAGTTTTAAATCGACGTCTTTCAGGTTGTTGCCACTGGCATGGCTCAATTTTAGCCAGCGTGCAGGGTCGGGCGCGGTGCGTTTTTTGTTATAAATGATTTGTTTTTTACCGCTTAAGTATTCGCCGGTAAGCGAGTTTGGGTTGGCCAATACTTCGCTGGGAGTGCCTTCTGCGACAATTTTTCCACCGTGTTCGCCGGCGCCTGGGCCAATATCAATCACGTAATCGGCAGATAAAATGGCATCGTGATCGTGCTCGACCACAATCACGCTGTTGCCTATGTCGCGTAAGCGTTTTAGCGTTTCCAATAATCGGTCGTTATCGCGTTGGTGCAAACCGATGGACGGTTCGTCCAATACGTACATGACACCGGTTAAGCCGCTGCCAATTTGGCTGGCTAAACGGATGCGTTGTGCTTCGCCGCCAGACAAGGTTTCAGCCGAGCGTGAAAGCGATAAATACTCCAAGCCGACGTTGGTTAAGAACTTCAAACGGTTGCTAATTTCTTTTACGATCTTATCCGCGATGGCTAATTTAGCACCAGTCAATTCAAGTGTTTCAAAGAAAGTAAGCGCTAACTTTAAAGGCACTTCGCAAACTTCGTGTATGTTTTTATTGCCGACTTTTACAAAGCGTGCGGCTTTGCGTAAACGGGTGCCGCTGCATTCTGGGCAAGTTTTTGAATTGAGGTATTTGGCCAATTCTTCACGCACGGTTTGCGAATCGGTTTCGTGATAACGGCGCTTTAAATTATTTAAAATGCCTTCAAACGCATGGGTTTTTTCGAAGAAGCTGCCGCGTTCGTTTAGGTATTTAAATGGCAAGGTTTCTTTATCGCTGCCATGCAGTAAAACCTGTTGTATGGTTTCCGGCAATTTTTCAAACGGGCAGTCCAAATCAAATTGGTAATGCGCGGCTAAGCTGGCCAGCATCTGAAAGTAAAATTGGTTGCGTCTGTCCCAACCTTTAATGGCACCGGCGGCCAAGGATAAATGCGGAAATGCCACCACCCGTTTTGGGTCAAAAAAGTTAATGTTGCCTAAACCATCGCAGCTTGGGCACGCCCCCATGGGATTGTTGAAAGAGAATAGCCGCGGCTCCAATTCAGCTAGTGAGTACTCACAAATTGGGCAAGCAAACTTGGCCGAAAACAAATGCTCGCGGTCTGTATCCATTTCCAATGCGATGGCTTTGCCTTCGGCTAAACGCAGCGCAGTCTCGAACGATTCGGCGATGCGCTGCTTCATGTCCGGTTTGACTTTGATGCGATCAATCACCACTTCCACGCTGTGTTTTGTGGTCTTTGCCAGTTGCGGCAAGGCATCGATTTCATAAATGCTACCGTCTATACGCAACCTTACAAAACCCTGTGCTTTGAGTTCTTCAAACAAATCCAATTGCTCGCCTTTGCGGTTGCTGACCACCGGCGCCAATAGCATTAATTTGGTGTCTTCAGGTAAGGCCATGACATGGTCAACCATTTGGCTGACGGTTTGCGCTTCTAATTTAATGCCGTGTTCTGGGCATTCTGGATCGCCGGCACGGGCATACAGCAAGCGTAAGTAATCGTGAATTTCGGTGACGGTACCGACGGTGGAGCGTGGGTTGTGCGAGGTGGATTTTTGTTCTATGGAAATCGCCGGTGATAAGCCTTCAATTAGGTCTACATCCGGTTTGTCCATGCGGGCTAAAAATTGCCTAGCATACGCCGATAAGGATTCCACATACCTACGCTGTCCCTCAGCATACAAAGTGTCAAACGCCAACGATGATTTTCCTGAGCCGGATAAGCCGGTAATGACCACCAATTTATTGCGCGGAATATCCAGGGAAATGTTTTTTAAATTGTGCGTGCGTGCACCGCGTATTTTTATGAATTCCATCATGCTTCTAGCTAAAGGCTCGGTTAATTTTTGGCAACCTGCTAATATACCTACTTTTCTAAAATTAGCTCAAGTAATTTACATGACAGCCATAAAAAATCAGTTAGGTGAGTTGGTTAAAGACGTGGCCACGCAGAAAATGGCCGCCTTGGTTGAAGTGAGTAGCCTGGATAAAATGACACCGGTTGAGCTCAGAGCCACCGTTAGTTTGGCCTCTATATATGGTCTGCGCATGTTCGGTTTATTTTCCATATTGCCCATCTTTGCTATTTACGCCGCCTCATTTCCTGAACACCCAACACCCCTCATGATAGGTCTAGCGCTCGGGGCCTATGGCCTAACGCAAGCGCTATTTCAACTGCCTTTTGGCATGGCCTCGGATAAATTCGGCCGTAAACCGATGATCTATTTAGGGCTGGGTATTTTCGCCGTGGGCAGCATGATGGCAGCATTGGCCATGAATATTGAAGGCATGATTATCGGTCGTGCTGTGCAAGGTGCTGGCGCAGTCTCTGCCGTAGTCACGGCTTTATTGGCCGATTTAACCCGCGATGAAAATCGCACCAAGGCCATGGCCAGCATAGGTGCGACCATAGGCGTGGCGTTCGCCGTGTCCTTAGTCGGTGGCCCACTGCTCAATCAATGGATAGGTGTGCCCGGTATATTTTTCATGACGGCTTTGTTAACCCTGGCCGCCATCGCTGTAGTGAAATTTGTGGTGCCGGACCCGCTTAATAGCCATTACCATTCCGATGCCAGTGCTGCCCCAGCCAAGCTGAAAGACGTATTAAAAAACGCCCAATTGCTGCGTTTAAATTACGGTATTTTTGCCTTGCATGCCGCGCAAATGGCCATGTTTGTGGTGGTGCCGTTTGCTATTAGTAAAGCCAGTGACATGAATGTGAATCAGCATTGGTTCATCTATTTGCCGGTTTTATTGGTGTCTTTTGCGTTGATGGTGCCGGCCATTATTTACGCTGAAAAACAAGCCAAAATGAAGCAGGTGTTTGTTGCTGCCGTGGCCACCATGTTGTTGGCACAAGTATTTTTTGCTCTATCTATAAACTATTTTTGGGGCATTGTATTTTCACTGACGGTGTATTTTGTGGCGTTTAATTTATTAGAAGCCTCCTTGCCATCCATCATCAGTAAAATGGCGCCGGCGGCCGCTAAGGGCACGGCCATGGGTGTATACAATACCGCGCAATCCTTGGGCATTTTTGTTGGTGGTGCGGTGGGCGGCTATTTATCGCACCGTTTTGGCTTTTCCAGCGTGTTTATTTTTTGTAGCGTAATGATGGTTTTATGGCTACTATTGGCTTATTCCATGCAAGCGCCACCAGCACTTAAAACCAGGATGTACAGCTTGGATGAAGGTGTGCCTGAGTTAAGCGCTGAACAGGCCTTAACGCTGAAAAATAAGTTAAGTAAATTGGCCGGCGTATTGGAGGCGGTGGTTTTGCCGCAAGAGCGCACGGTCATTTTAAAAGTGGATTTAATGGTACATAACACGCAGGCTTGGAACGAATCCAAGGTGCAGCAATTATTGAGGGGATAAAAAATGGCATCAGTTAATAAAGTAATTTTAGTCGGCAATTTAGGCCGTGATCCTGAAGTGCGCTTCATGCCAAACGGCGACGCCGTATGCAATTTCAGCATCGCCACTACCGATAGTTGGAAAGACAAAGCCGGTGCAAAACAAGAGCGCACCGAGTGGCATAACATCGTGATGTACCGTAAGTTGGCGGAAATTGCCGGCGAGTATTTGAAAAAAGGCCGGCCGGTGTATGTGGAAGGCCGCTTGCAAACGCGTAAATGGCAAACCAAAGAAGGTCAAGACCGTTACACCACGGAAATCATTGCGGATCAAATGCAAATGTTGGGTGGCCGTGATGGTGCAGGTTCTAACGCGAGTTACGATGGTGGCATGGATCAAAGCAGCAGCGGCGACGATTACAATCAAGCACCTAGCAACCAAGCGGCAGCGAAACCAGCCGCTGCTAAACCGGCCGCTAGTGGTTCAGGCTTTGACGATTTTGAGGACGACATTCCGTTCTAGGATTTAAGCTATTTAAAAAAGCCCGGTGCAGTGATGTGCCGGGCTTTTTAGTTTTGAGCTTCAAGCAATTATCATGTATTAATGCGCAGACCATGTAGGAGCGATCTTTAGATCGCGAAAGCCATATTTACTAGAGCCACCATTCGCGATCTAAAGATCGCTCCTACAGAAAAACAAAACGTGGCTTTAAGGCCGCTAGTTTGTATCCGAAATCGCGGCCCACATAAGCTGGTGTAATCGATGGGTTATCGTCTATAATTCATGACCAATTCCTTTAAACGGTAACGACCTATGGCATCTCATTCCGATCTATCAAAACTGTTTACAGGCCTAAGCGCGGCTAGACCCAAGTACCGTTTGGGGCAGCGTCAAATGGCCACTATCGTGATTGGTTTGTTGTTGCTGGCCGTGGTGATTTGGTTGAGCTCAGGCAAGCCTGCTACGACCGCATCGCCATCCCCCGCTAGCCAGTCCGAAGGGCTTGATGCCGAGCAAATGCCGGTGGTGCTGGCCCCCGTGCGCCAAGGCCCATTTGATGTCAATTTATTGGCCATAGGCACGGTCACGCCGCTTAATGCGGTTGAGGTCTACGGCCGGGTAGATGGGCAAATTACCAGCATAGATTTTAAAGAAGGGCAAATGGTGAAAGCCGGTGACTTGCTGGCACAAATCGACCCGCGCCCATTTGAAGTCCAGCTCACTTTGGCCGCCGGTCAATTGGCCCGCGATCAAGCTTTGCTGGATAACGCGCAGGCCGATTTAGAACGTTACCGTACTTTGTTAGGACAAGACTCCATTTCACGCCAGTCAGTGGATACCCAAGAGGCGCTAGTGCGTCAATATAAAGCCGCCGTGCAAGCCGATCAAGGCAGCATAGACAACGCAAAATTGCAGTTGTCGCACACCAAGGTGATTGCACCCATCAGTGGCCGTGTTGGTTTGCGGCAAATCGATAAAGGCAATATGGTGCGCGCTTCTGGCGCCAAAGGCATCGTTGTGATTACCCAGTTGCAGCCGATTAGCGTGGTGTTTACCGCCCCTGAAGATGCCTTGCCGCAAGTCATGAAGTTGCTTGGGTCCGAACGCATCGCGGTGAATGCCTACGACAGAAGTCAGGAACGCAACCTAGGCAAAGGTTGGCTACTGGCTGCGGACAATAAAATTGACCCGACCACCGGTACGATTAAGTTAAAAGCCGAATTTCCTAATGGCGACAATGCCTTGTTTGCTAACCAATTCGTCAATGTCAAAATGCCGGTGCAAAGCTTGGCTAAAGCCACGCTAGTTCCAACCGCGGCCATACAACGCGGGGCCAAGGGCAGTTTTGTTTATCAGCTCAAAGACAATCAGACGGTAACGGTTACCTCAGTTAAATTGGGCGCCAATCAAGGCGATACCAGCGTGGTCTTAAGTGGTCTGACGGTCGGTAGTCAGGTGGTGGTTGAGGGTGCGGATAGGCTCAGAGAAGGGACCAAGGTGAAAGCCATAGGTCAGGCAACCCCCATCGCCTCAAATGCCCGTGGTTCTGCTAAGGGCCTTGAAACCATGATTATGTCCCGCTCATTGAGCCTATAAGGCCCAATCTTCGTCCATGAATATATCGCGCCCGTTTATTGCACGACCCATCGCCACGTCTTTGTTGATGGTGGCGATTTTACTGGTGGGTTTGTTCGCCTACCGCGTCATCCCTGTTTCTGCTTTACCGCAGTTTGATTACCCAACCATACAGGTAGTTACCCTGTATCCGGGCGCCAGTCCCGAGCTGGTCACCTCTAACATCACCGCCCCATTAGAGCGGCAATTTGGGCGCATGCCCGGCCTCAAGCAAATGTCATCGACCAGCTCCGATGGTGCTTCCGTTATCACTTTGCAGTTTAATCTTGAATTGGCCTTGGACGTGGCCGAGCAAGATGTGCAGGCCGCCATCAATGGCGCCATTAATTTGCTACCGCCTGATCTGCCACAGTTGCCGATATACAGCAAAATAAACCCTGCCGATCCGGCCATTTTAACCTTAGCCTTGACCTCGCCTACCTTGCCTTTGCCGGCCATGCAAAAGTTAGCGGAATCCCGCTTAATTGCCAAGATTTCACAATTGCCGGGCGTGGGTCTGGTCAGCATCAGTGGTGGGCAGCGCCCAGCCATTCGTATTCAAGCCAACCCTAAAGCCTTGGCTGCCTATAATTTATCCTTAGAAGATTTGCGTTTGGCCATTAACAACGCCAATTCCAACCAAGCCAAAGGCGGCTTTGATGGCCCCAGCCTAGCGTCCAGTTTGAATTCCAATGACCAATTGCAATCCGTGGAAGAGTTTTTAGGTTTAACCGTCACCTACCGCAATGGTGCCCCTGTGCGTTTAAGGGAAGTGGCCGAAGTGGTGGACGGCGCCGAGAATGCCAGATTAGCCGCCTGGGGTAATGAGTCTCAAGCGCTGATAGTGAATGTGCAGCGTCAACCGGGGGCCAATGTGATCTCGGTGGTGGACGGCATCAAAAAAGTATTGCCTAGCTTGCAAGCGAGCTTACCGCCAGCCGTCAAAGTCACCGTGCTAACGGATCGCACTCAAACCATACGCGCCTCGGTGGCGGACGTGCAGTTTGAGTTGCTGTTGTCGGTGGCGCTGGTGGTGATGGTGATATTCTTATTTTTACGTAACTTGCCAGCCACGATTATCCCAAGTGTGGCGGTGCCCTTGTCGCTAGTGGGCAGTTTTGCCGCCATGTATTTGGCCGGTTTTTCTATTAACAATCTCACGTTGATGGCGCTGATCGTTGCTACCGGCTTTGTGGTGGACGATGCCATCGTTATGATAGAAAACATCATGCGCTACATAGAGGCTGGCGAGCCGCCTATGCAAGCGGCCCTTAAAGGGTCTAAGCAAATTGGCTTTACCATTATTTCGCTAACGGTGTCCTTGATGGCCGTGTTGATTCCCTTGCTGTTCATGGGCGACGTGATAGGCAGATTATTCCATGAATTTGCCGTGACCTTGTTAGTCGCCATCCTGATATCCGCGGTGGTGTCGCTCACCCTTACGCCCATGATGTGTGCGCGTATATTGCGTCACATTCCAGCCGGTGAACAAGGGCGTTTCTTTGTGGTGACGGGTGCGTGGTTTGATAAGATGACCGTGCGTTATGGGCAAATGTTGCAATGGGTGCTTAATCGTCAGCCCTTAACTTTGGGTGTGGCGGGCTTAAGTTTGCTGGTCACAGTCTTGCTCTATGTGTTTATCCCCAAAGGCTTTTTCCCTGTGCAAGATACCGGCGCCATCCAAGCCGTTTCGCAAGCCCCCAGCAGCATTTCGTTTAGCGCCATGGCAGATCGCCAACAAGCCTTGGCTAGGGTTATTTTACGTGATCCAGCGGTGGAGAGCTTGTCTTCCTTCATAGGCGTAGACGGCAGTAATGCCACCTTAAATACCGGTCGTTTGCTGATTAATTTAAAACCCTTAGCCGACCGGGAAAATGCGACGGAGGTGATAGCGCGCTTGCAGGCTTCCGTGGCCGAGGTGCAAGGCATAAAACTGTACATGCAGTCCGTGCAAGATTTAACCATAGAAGATAAAGTTAGCCCTACCCAATACCAAATTTCACTGGAAGACGCCGATGCCGAGGTGTTGCGCACTTGGGTGCCAAAATTGGTGGCACGCTTAGCGGCTGCTCCAGAATTGGCCGATGTTACCAGCGACCAGCAAGAGGGTGGCTTGCAAGCCCACGTTGAAATAGACCGAAGTCTAGCGGCACGCTATGGCATCAGCGCCAACGACGTGAACAACACCTTATACAATGCCTTTGGTCAACGCCAAGTGCTGACGCTGTTTACGCCGACCAACCAGCAACGCGTCATTCTGGAAGTTAAACCCGAATTTCGTCATACCGTGCAAGACCTAGACGGCTTGTATGTCAGCACCATCAGTGGTGGCGCTAATGTCACGGCATCTAACCTATCTAAGCAGGTGCCGTTGTCGTCGATAGCCACCGTCAGCGAGCGTCGCGCGCCTTTATTGATTAGCCGTGCCGGTCAATTTCCGGCCAGTACCATTTCCTTTAATTTGGCCCCGGGTACGTCTTTGGATGAGGCGATAGCGGTGGTGGAAACGGCCCAACAGGCATTGGCTTTGCCAGCCAGCACGCAGTTGAAATTGCAAGGCGCAACTTTGGCCTTTAAGGCCTCACTGGCCAATCAGCTGTGGTTGATTTTGGCGGCCATCGTGGTGGTCTACATCGTCTTAGGGGTGCTGTATGAAAGTTATATCCACCCCATCACCATCTTGTCTACGCTGCCATCGGCAGGCATAGGCGCATTGCTGGCCTTGTTGCTGTCTGGTAATGAGCTCAATGTGATTGCCATTATTGGTATTATTTTATTGATAGGCATCGTCATGAAGAACGCCATTATGATGATCGATTTTGCCTTGGATGCGCAGCGTGAGCAAGGCTTAAGCCCGCGTGATGCCATTTACCAAGCTTGCTTGTTGCGTTTACGGCCGATTACCATGACCACCTTTGCTGCCTTGTTGGGGGCGCTGCCGCTGATGTTGGGTTGGGGTGTGGGTTCGGATTTACGTCATCCCCTAGGCATTACCTTGGTCGGTGGTTTGGTCATGAGTCAAATGCTCACGCTGTTTACTACGCCGGTGATTTATTTGGCCATGGAGCGCTTAGCCAAAACTGGTGCATGGCCTCGTTTGTTGGAAAAAGTCAAAGGCTGGGCATGAGGATGCGCCCATGAATTTCAGTGCGCCCTTCATTAGTAGGCCAGTCGCCACCACGCTATTGACCCTGGGGCTCATGTTGGTGGGCATCGCCGCCCTGCAGTTGTTGCCTATATCCCCCTTACCACGCGTCGACATTCCCACCATTAAAGTGTCTGCCTCGCTGCCCGGCGCCAGCCCAGAAACCATGGCCGCGGCCGTGACCACGCCGCTTGAACGTTCGTTAGGGCGCATTGCCGGCATCACCGAAATGACCTCCACCAGTGCGCTGGGCGCCAGCCGCATCGTCTTGCAATTTAACCTAGACCGCGACATTAATGGCGCGGCGCGTGATGTGCAAGCCGCCTTGAATGCTGCGCAAAGTGATCTGCCGAGCAACATGCCTAGTAAGCCTTTTTATCGCAAGGTGAACCCGGCAGACGCCCCCATCATGATACTGAGTTTGACCTCGGCTTCCATGAGTCAGGGGCAGTTGTTTGATGCCGCCTCCACGGTGGTGTCACAAAAGCTATCGCAATTAAAGGGCGTGGGCGAGATTGAAGTGGGCGGCAGTGCCTTGCCAGCCGTTAGGGTAGACTTAAATCCAAATGCCTTGCAGCAATACGGCGTGAGCCTAGACGAGGTGCGTAAATCCTTGTCGGCGGCTAATTCTAATCTACCTCAAGGTGGTTTAGATGATGCCAGTGGCCATTGGCAAATAGCCTCCAACGGGCAATTGCGCGATGCAGCCGATTACGCGGCCGTGGTCATTAAATACCAAAATGGTGCCGCTGTTGCCATGCGCGATGTGGCGCAATTGAAAGACTCCGTGGAAGACGTGCGTACGGCCGGGTTAGACAACGGCAAACCGGCGGTGTTGGTGGTGATTAAGCGTGAAGCAGGCGCCAATATCATAGACACGGTAGGCCGTATTACAGATTTGCTGCCTAGCTTAAAAGCATCCATCCCGGCGGCCGTTGACATGAGCGTCGCCATGGAGCGAACCAGCAACATACGCGCGTCTATACACGATGCAGGCTATACGCTGATTTTTGCCGTGTTATTGGTGATTTTAGTGGTGCTGATGTTTTTGCGTAATAGCCGTGCCGCCTTGGTGCCTATCGTGGCCGTGCCAGTCTCGCTGGTGGGTACGTTTGCGGCCATGTATTTGCTCGATTACAGCCTCAATACCCTGTCCTTGATGGCCTTAACCATTGCTGTTGGTTTTGTGGTCGATGACGCCATCGTCGTGCTGGAAAATATTACCCGTCACCTAGAAAACGGCCTAGAGGCAAAACAAGCCGCCTACCTAGGGGCCAAGGAAGTGGGGTCTACGGTGTTGAGCATGACCTTGGTCATCATCGCGGTGTTTATTCCCATGTTATTAATGGGTGGTTACGTTGGCCTGTTTGTGCGTGAGTTTGTGGTGACCTTGGTCGTGGCCATCCTTATTTCCTTGGTGGTTTCGCTGACTACCGTGCCCATGATGTGCGCGTATTTACTCAAAAAAACGCGCCCAACTCAGTCGCGTCACCGATTTTTTCAATGGAGCGATGAGGCCTTTAACCGTGTGTTGCAGGCTTACCAAAGCAGCTTGTCTTGGGTACTAAAACACGCGGCTTTGACCATGTTGGTGCTGTTTATAACGGTGTGCATCAATGTCTTGCTGTATACCGTGATCGCAAAAAGTTTTTTCCCGCAACAAGATACAGGTCAGCTAACCGGTTACATACAAGCGGATCAAAGTGTGTCGTTTCAAGCGATGGAAAAGAAGTTAGCCACGTTTATTGCTATCATTCAAGCCGACCCAGCCGTTAAAACGGTTGTGGGTTATACCGGTGGCGGTGGTCAAGCCAATTCGGCCTCACTGTTCGTTAGTTTAAAACCGTTGGAAACGAGAAAAGACACGGCAGATAAAGTCATCGCCCGCTTGCGTGAGCGGCTGGCCGATCAGCCTGGGGCGAGCCTCATCTTAAACCCAGTGCAAGACATACGCATAGGTGGCCGACAAAGTCGCTCCAGTTATGAATATACCGTGCAAGCCGATGAGTTGGCTTTGTTGCAACAGTGGGAGCCTACCATACGCCGCACCTTGGCTAAGGTGCCGCAATTGCTCGATTTGGATTCCGATGTGCAAGCGCATGGCTTGCAAACCAGCTTGAGCATAGACCGCGATGCGGCGGCACGCTTAGGCATCACGGCTAAACAGATAGACAGTTTGTTGAACAATGCCTTTACCCAACGCGTCGCGTCCAATGTGTACCAATCGCTGAATCATTACCAAGTGGTGATGGGCTTGGCCCCTGAATACGCGCAGGCGCCGACAGCGCTTGATCACCTAAAGATCAGCAACGCCGACGGTCAGCAAGTGCCCTTGCCTATGGTGGCGACTTATAAAGAGAGCGAAGCCTCCTTGCAGGTCAACCACCATGGTCAGTTTGCCGCCACTACCGTGTCGTTTAATTTACCCAAGGACGTTTCTTTGTCGCAAGCCACCCGATTAATTGATGAAGCATTGCAGGGCATCAGCTTGCCCAGTTCGGTGCGCGGCAGTTTTCAGGGCTCAGCTAAAGCCTTTAAAGAAATGTTAGACAACCAACCCATGCTGATTTTAGCGGCCTTTTTAAGCCTGTACATAGTGTTGGGTGTGCTCTATGAAAGCTTGATACACCCGCTGACCATCATTTCCACGCTACCGTCTGCTGGCGTTGGTGCCCTGCTGGCTTTGATGTTGTTTCAAAGTGGCTTTAGTGTGATCGCCATGATAGGTATTTTTATGCTGATAGGCATCGTCATGAAAAATGCCATCATGATGATAGATTTTGCACTAGCAACCCAGCGCAGCTCGTCCGTCAGTGCAGAACAGGCCATATTTGAAGCCTGCTTGTTGCGTTTTAGACCGATAGTAATGACTACCCTAGCGGCACTGTTAGCCGCCATTCCATTGGCAATAGGTCAGGGCGATGGCGCAGAAATGCGCCAGCCTTTAGGCATAGCCATAGGCGGCGGATTGATAGTCAGCCAACTGTTAACCTTGTATACCACCCCTGTGGTCTACATCTACCTAGACCGATTTAGCACCTGGCTAGCTCGTCGCTTGCAATACCTCACGACCCACTACACCACGCATCTAAGAAATGCCGTGGTAGACTAAAGACCATGACAGTGATGATTAAAAACCAGATAAGACAAGTATTACTGCTAAGCACAACCGTGTTGGTTTGTGCTTGTAAAGTAACCGGCCCAGATTATGTGCGACCCGATGCCCACGCGCCGGCTGCTTTTAAAGAGGCAGCAGCGACTAAGCCGATCGGGCAGATTGATGCGCAATGGTGGAATCTGTATGGCAGCACTGAATTGGACCAGCTTATATCGCAAGTGGCGTTGCAAAACTATTCCTTGCAAGCGGTCGCAGCAAAAACGCAGCAAGCACGCGCGCTGACAGAAGTCGCTCAAGCGGCTAAATTGCCAACTGTGATGTTTCAGCCCTTACCTGGCAGACGAAACGATTTGGGGGTAATGGCCCGTTGGGAGATAGATTTGTGGGGCCGCATACAACGTAACATTGAAGCCAGTGGCGCTTCTGCGCAGGCCAGTGTCGCTGATTTGGCGGCCATGAAGTTGTCCTTACAAGCCCAGTTGGCACAAAATTACTTCAACTTACGGGTGCAAGACAATCAAATTCGCTTATTGCAAGAAACGGCATTGGTGCACGAGCGCTTATTGACTGTCACGCAAAACCAATACGCGGTCGGGGTGGCCGATAGAAGCAGTGTTCTGCATGCAGAAACGCAGCTTAATATAGCTCAATCGCAAGTGCATCAGGCTAAAGTGAGCCGAGCACAGCTCGAGCATGCCATCGCGGTGTTAATAGGTAAGGCTCCAGCAGATTTTTCTATTGCATATGCACCTATGGCAACCAGCTTGCCAGAGGTGCCTCTAGCCGTTCCGGCTGAATTATTATTGCGCCGTCCAGACATTGCGGCGGCGGAGCGCAAATTGGCTGCTGCCAGCGCTAAAATAGGAGAAGCTGAGGCCTCGGCTTACCCTACATTAAGTTTGTTTGCTGGCGTGAGTATTCGAAGTGGCCTTTTAGGAGGTCCTAGCGTATCGATGCCAATCTATTCTGGAGGGGCAAACAAAGCCAGAAAAAGTGAAGCGACATCCGCCTACCAAGAAGAGTTGGCAAATTACCAGCAAACGGTACTCGAAGCCTTTCGCGAAGTGGAAGACAATTTAGCCAGCTTGCAATCCTTGAGTGGCGCGGAATTGAATCAGGCCCAGGCAGTAAAGACCGCTCGTGCTTCATTGGCTATTTTAACTAACCAACAACAGGTGGGTATCATCAATTACCCGGCGCTCATCAGTGCACAAACGGCTGTGCTTGATACTGAAAAAGCTAGACTGGATACATTGGCAAAACGGTTGGTCGCCAGTGTCAACCTAATTAAAGCTTTGGGCGGCGGTTGGCAAGCCAGTGAATTGGATGCATTAGCGCTGCCAGTGGCTAAAAAATAAAGTAAGTTTTTACCAAGCTACGGTCGCTTCTATGCCAGCACCCTTGCTGTCGGCCCATGGAATAAGCTGTACTTTGTTATTGTAAGCATCCGTAAAAAACCAGCCGCTAGCACCGCCTATGGCGGCGCCTGCCACCGCATCGTACCAATGGTGTTTTCTTGCCGCGACGCGAGCAGACGCAGTTAAGGTGGCTAAACCGTAGGCTGGCAACCCCACTTCCCAACCATAGCGTTTGTACAGGGTGGTCGCAGAAGCAAAAGCGACGGCAGAATGCCCTGAAGGAAAGCTGTTGTTATCACTTTGATCAGGCCGCTGTTCGTGTATGGTTGCTTTACCTAGGAGCGCAATGCCCTCGGCAGTACCGAGGCTATAGGCCGCTTGCCGTGTACCTTCCCAATCGTCACGTGCGATGGGTACGATGAGTGCCGAGCCAGCTAACGTAAACACCCCTACATCGCTGATGTCAGCCCAAGTATTGTTGCTAACAGCATTAGCCCCTGAGCTAAGTGACAGTGTAAAAGCCAGTAATAAAAAACGCGATTTCATGATCCACCTCTATAATTTTTTAGCAAAACTTGCGACTGCGTCTACCCTATGAAATACTACGCCCAATTGTCTGCTACCAGCAATAGCTAAGCTTGTTTGTGAGGGTGGCATCATTGGGAATCTAAATCGCATTCATGTATCAATCCATCAATAAAACAAACCCTGTTTATCGCTTGCTGCCTATGTTGTTTTTGCTCGCCAGCACCAGCGCCGCTGGGTTTGCATTAAATCAGTACGGTCCAAATGGCTTGGATGAAAGTATATTGCTATGGTTTCGTGACGGCAGCGATAGCGCAAAGCTGGCAGGTCCAGCCTGGATGTTGCAATTTTGGTTATCGGTAAGCTGGCTAGGCGACACCGCGCCACGTTTGGCCGCCGCAGGCATAGCCTTGGCTGCATTGTTATGGCTACGCCGCTGGCAAAGCGCTCTGTTCGTCACCGGTGTTCTGTTGAGCGGGATTACTCTTTCTACCGTGATTAAAGCTTGGGTAGCCAGGCCCAGACCACAGTTAGTGTGGCATCTTGATCAAGTCAGCTCCATGAGTTTTCCCAGCGGTCACGCCTTAAACAGCACGCTGTTTTATCTAACATTGGCCTTGGTTTTAGCGCCATTATTACGCCAGCGCAACGCGCAACGGTGCTTGTATGCCTTTGCTATTCTTTCTGCAGTGGCCATAGGCTTGTCGCGTATTGCATTGGGTGTGCATTGGCCGAGTGATGTGCTGGCGGCCTGGATTATTGCCTACAGTTGGCTAGGCTTGTGGGTGGTAGTCGCCAAACAGTATTGGCCTAAAGCTTTGACCTAAAGACCTTTTTGCGTGTATCCACGCGCGGCCATGGTGTTGGTAATGGCAGACTTAGTGGCAGCCAAGACATTTTCTAATGGCTGCGTGCTATCAATTTCGACGATGGGTGCGCCATTAAAGGTAAGTTGTGGGGTAATGGCTATTTTGTCGCGCAGCAATTCCCGTCTGTGATCAGGTTTGCGGGCACAAGCCGTGTCTAAATCCACATTAAGGCGTATCACTAGATCCGGGCGAAAGCTGGTCATCCATTCACACTGGGCGCGTTCACGCCTTGCTAACCAGCGTACTAAAAAATTTCCCGGTGCAGTTATGGATAAGCCAGTGCCATCAAATGCCGCAGGAAATTCCAATTGCGGGTAGCGATCGGTGACGACAATTAATCCTTGTTGGCGTTGCGCCATCATGTCTTTAAAGCGCCGTAATCGACGCAGAGAAAATACATAAAGAATGAATGCCACGAATAAGCCGGGCGTCTTTTTTTCGCGATGGGTCTGCGTGCTCTTGGTTTTTCGCGCAATAAATTGATCCAGCAGTTTGCCGATGAGCGGCAATTTGGCGAGTGAGCGGCCAATATTACCCATTTGCTTGCCCAAATGGGCCGCTACGGTGGGGCCATAGCCTTGCATCCAGGCAAGAATTTCTGCGCTAACAGTCGATTTGCCTGAGCCATCGCAGCCAATAATGGCTATGAGAGGTGCTAAGCTGGGATCACTTTTTTTCATTAAAAACCTTATAGGGTAATTGGTTTGTGATTAAAAATACAAATAGGTAGAAAGTATAATCAAGCGGGATGATGGGTAATCCCCCTCATTATTAATTGCAGTTAAAAGTAAAAACTAATCTACCAAAACTAATTTTTAGCGCTAGTTTCATTTTTCATTCCTTGATAAGTTGCTTCATACCTAATTTTCGAATCGTTTCATTAATTGATTCTGCAAGGCTGTATTTTAGAAGTAGTCCGAGCTCATCTTTAGCTTTTTTAATTGACGGAATATACCTATCAATTTTAGCTTCAGATATTGCAGGGGCAACTGCCGGTAAATGGTAATGTTTAGCTAATTGTTTAGCCAAATCTCCAATAGGAATCGCTTGATCTGATCCCACATTGTATGTGGGGCAATCTGGTGAAGCGTGATCTGCAATTGTCATTAGCCATTCCACAAGGTCATCCGCATACATGTAGCTTCGGTATACCTGGTGCGTCGCTTTTACAACAATAGGCCTATTATTGAGCACATCATCAAGAAAATTCCCTATCGCAAAATGTTGATTTCTTGGCAACCAAGAACCAATGAATGCGAAGCATCTTGCAATACTCACATTAAGCCCAGCACAGCCCAACTCGACAATTGCCTTTTCAGCATCTTTTTTCGCGACAGCATAGTCTAGTTTTCCAGGAGGCATTTCAGACAAATTACCCACGAAGGACTCATCAATTTTATCTAAAAAAGATGGTTGAACCCCATAAACTGCACCCGAGCTAACATAAACAATCTTGCTTTTAGCATGGTGTATTTTTGCCAAATCACAGTAATGGTAAGTCCCCGCCTGTATATTTATTTTTTCATGCTCAGGACTAGATAAATAGTTTCTTACGTCAGTTGATGCTGCAGCATGAATCACGTAGTCAGCGAAAGGCAAACCCTCTATATTTGTAATGTCAGCAGAAAAAAGCTCGACATTTGGGCCCACTAAAATGGGGGCGTCTTCAAGGAGTGTTTTTGCATTCCTTGACATTACGATGACCTTACCTACATGCCATGGATCCAAAAGATTTCTAGAAAATGCATCTAAGATAGATTTTCCAAAGAAGCCAGACCCTCCTATGACAAGAAGTGTTCTCATTAAAAGTCTATAGAACCTTCCAGCGTGCTTCTAGCATTGCTATCCGAGCATCATCCTCGCTCATAATCATCGAGTAATAATCACGCTTATTCATTAGCCACAACATCTCGAATTTCACCGCGTCCAACAGTCCAGCTTCAATCGAAGGATTATCAATCGCATTTGCGTCAAAAATCACCTTGCGTGTTTCAAAGCGCTTCAAATTTGTATTTTTTATTCGCTTCAACATTGATAATGCATCAATTGAAACGGCACCCCCAACGACCATATCAATTCCGGACTCAAGGCAATACTGGCCTGCTTTAACACAGTAGTCGGTGACCTTGTCGGTATTAATGTCTAAGCGATTCCAACCCATTGATCCACAAAAATCTACTCGTCCAAACACCAATCCGTCTAAGCCATTTTTTGCGGAGGCGAGTTTAGCCATCTCCTCGATATGGTTAAATGCTGTAATCGTTTCAACATTAAACAGGAAGGCTGTATCTTCTTGCTCGATTGGTTCATAGATCTTATTTTTGGCATCAATGAATTTACTTAATGCATAAGGGGTTTCAACCATAGGCGCAATAATGTACTCAACTCCCAATTGCTTGCTCTCGATCAGATCTCGGATTGCCTCGCAACCGCCAATCTTAAGTGCGACATTCAAGTCTGCTTTACGCGCTATTTCAATCAATCTCAGGAGCTCGTCGATACGGGTACCTTCAGCCTCAAATTCAGCCTTGACGGCCAATGCACCTGACTCTTGCTTTAATCTCTTCAAAATATCAAGCATTTGTTTTTCGCGTAAATTCATTTTTTTAATCTCTCTGTTATTAGCGGCTTAAAGATACTTGGCAACTTTTAGGTATTGTTCATCAGCTAAGTCTGGCGTCATTTTATGTAGTGGATTTGATTCCATCGAACCGTTTTCTGTAATGCGGCTGGTAATCTTTGGGAAGTATGTCTGCTCAGGATCCACTGGAACAATAAATGCCGCTAGTCCCTCTCGATCAAACATAGCATTAAATTTCCCATCTTTAGGGAAATCTTTATTTAAGCGCATCACAGGAACATCCCAAGCTGCAAATAGCTTTTCCCAATTAGGCAAACCAAGTCCGGTAGATCGATCACAACCAACGTATGACCCACCGAAGTAATTTCTTTGAGTAGCTCTTATTGATGCATAGCCAGAATCATCAAAAATAAATATTTTAAGGTTCAACTCATTAATGGCTGCGGTGCCAATCTCCTGTAGGTTTTGGGAAAAACCTCCATCACCTTCAACCAGCACGGTTCGACTGCTTGGGTTTGCAACGGCAGCGCCTATAGCGCCAGAAAGTCCATACCCCATGGAGGCTAGACCTTTGTTTGTTACAATTTTTTGATCGCCTTTTTGTTCGAAGGTCTGCATCATGATTGTAAATGCACCACCACTGCTACATGGAATGACAACATCGGTGTCTGCACAAACACTAGATAGCATTTGAGCAAACCAATAAGGTGATAAGTAAGCGCTAGCCGTCTTATTGACATCCTCGACTAAGGGGATGGCATCTCTAATGTTACGAGCGTAATTTAGCCAATCCGAGTGATCGTCAATTTTCTGATCCAATAAATCCTCAAGGAACTGATTTGCATCGCCAAAAAGCCCTATGTCAATTTTTGGATGCCCTTTTTCTAACTCAGCCTTGTCAATATCAACCTGAATGACATCGCCTTTTTGGATAAATTTTTGCCAATTAAACCCTGTTTGTTGCATGCCCAACCTAGTACCAATGGCAATTAACAAATCGGCTTGTTGCATAACTAGGTTGGCGCTTCGCTGCCCCCAGGTATTTGGCCGCCCCATATAATTAACTTGATTCGAAGGAATTCGGTCTGCCGCATTCCAAGTGGTCAAGATGGGAATGCTCAGCTGGCTTAACTTCTCTTTCAGTTGCTTAGTAGTTTTCCGGTTGATCCCACCTCCAAGCAAGAGGGTCGGTCTTTTTGCTTGATTGATTTTAGTTGCGACATTAGCAATTACATCGCTTGAGATTCTCGGCAGTCTAGCTTCCAAGACATTGGCCGCTGGAGTTAATAAGTCGACCAACCTAGCCTGAATATCAATTGGGATTTCAATGAATACAGGGCCTGGTCGATAAACACCATCATGAAGTACTATGGATTTAAACTCATCAAAACTGATAGGCTCATCAACCAAAACAGATTTAACGGTGATGGGCCGCACGATGGATACACCATCAATTTCTTGGATGCCACGTTGGCGCAAAGCCCCTCTCGCCAAGTCGGCAGTTTTGACCTGCCCTCCTATGACAAGAAGCTCTCTACTTTCTAGGTAAGCACCTGCAACCGCAGTCACAATATTGGTTAAGCCAGGTCCAGCAGTTACCAATGCAAGGGCCTTTGTTCCATTCGATGTTTCGTTGAAGTACTCCGCAGCAATACCTGCAGCCACTTCATTAATAACCGGCACACAGCTTAATTTTTTACTTAAGCTCTCAATCAAGTGCATGATGTTGCCGCCGCCGACATAAAAGCAGTGTGTATAGCCTAGCTTAATTAACCAATCTGCAATCTGATCACTGTATTTCATACAAGCCCTTTAGGTGTTCAAATGAAGTTACTAGTAAATTTTCGAACTCTCTACTTCTAGTCGCAAAGTGCCGATATAGATAACCATTCACATCAGGGATAATCACCACGTACTCATTCTCGGTGTGTTTTTTATCAGACTTAAATTTTTCAAGAAGCGCTTCTGTTGATATTTCTGACAAAGCCTTTGGTAAGGAAGGAATACCTCGCAACAATATTTGTAAATAAGCATCAAGTTGGTTTACTCGATTGACGCCATTCATTTCTGGATGTAACTTTAGAGCCAAATGGTTGGCAATTTGCATTCCAAGACCGACTGCCACACCATGCGTAATAGAAAAGTTTCCAGCAGCTTCAATTGCGTGACCAAAAGTATGTCCAAAATTTAAAAGAAGCCTGACACCCGTATCAAACTCATCTTCCTCAATAAATTTCTTCTTGGTCAATAAAGTGAGTTCGATGGCCTTTGACAAATCGCCATCCTTTACCCAGCCATTTTCATCAGACATGGCCAAATAGTCTGAAAACATTTCACCTTTTGCAGCAAAACAAATCTTAACTGCCTCACATAGCCCAGAGACCATGTCTTGATGCTGTAAGGTGTGGCAAAAATGCGTATCAATTAATATATTCTCTGGGGGGTAAAAATTACCTGCAATGTTCTTATACTGCCCCACATTGATTGATGATTTCCCCCCTACACAGGAATCGACCATACCTAGGAGTGTCGTTGGGTAGTAGGTCCATGTAATGCCGCGCATAAATATTGACGCAGTGAATGTGGCAATGTCTTGGATAATGCCGCCACCGACAGCAATCAGATGGCTATTTCTGTTCGCGCCTAGCAACCTTAGTTGCTCCACCACATAGGCCACGGTTTCTAGACTTTTAGATTCCTCAATCGCAGGGATTACAATTAAGCGATCTGTTTGAAGGTACGGGTATAACTCAAGAACCAGCTTGTCTACTAAGACAAATTGTTGCTTAGGCTCATAAAGACCTCTTTCAAGCTGATCTCTTACAATTGCAACTTGATAGCTCTTGGTGCTTGAATGGATTTCAAATGATACGGACATCTGAGTACCCTAGATCTACTTTAATAAACTGACCTGTCACACCTGTATTCTCAAGTGAACAAAGGAAATAGGCTGAGTTAGCAACATCCTGTAAGCTTGTTAAGCGACCGAATTGTGTAGAATTCATTACAGCACCCAGCTGCATTTCAGAAAGATTCTGGTGAGTCATAGGCGTATCTAATGCGCCTGGAAGGACAGCATTTACAAGATGCCCATCGACTCCCATATCATTTGCCAATGATAAGATAAGCCCCTTCAATGCTGACTTACTTACGCAATAAGACAGTTTATTTTGGCGTGCAATCTCTTGCCAAATAGAACTAATAACACATAGCCTTGCTGGTTTTGTTAGCAAATTATTTTTAAGCAAATAATTGAGCGAAGTAAGCACATAAGTAACATTGGCTTCGTATATTTCACGATGAGCATCTTCGTTAAAGCTATAAATGCTGTCATTAATATTTCTGCCTTGTGCCCAACACACCGCGTCAAAAGGACCCAGCTCAATAGGAAGTGCGGATGTCTTATCCAAGGGATTCCAAGAAATCTGGCAAGATTCAGACACCATGCCTCTTGTTACGCCGACCACATCCCATGCCTGTGCTACAAACTTTTGACGAATAGCAGCGCCAATGGAGCCACTGGCGCCGAGGAGTAATAACTTTTGATTAACTGCGCCCATTAGTCGAAATTCACGCCTAAATAAGATTCAATTTTATCAACTGTAAAATCAAGCATCTCTTTTGTGAGGCCAGGATAGACGCCAATCCAGAAGCTGTCATTCATTACGACATCCGTGTTGGTTAACTCACCGCTTACGCGGTAATTTTTGCCCTTCATGTAAGGCTGGCGCGTTAAGTTGCCGGCAAATAATAGGCGTGTGCCTATCTTGTTTTGATCTAGGTATTCAAGCAGATCAACCCGGCGAATATTAGCCTCTGGTTTGATTGTGATCAAAAATCCGAACCATGAGGGCTCGCTATTCTCTGTCGCCTCGGGAAGCATTAAAAATTCCTCACAGGACTTAAGACGGTCGTGTAAGTACTTGAAATTCTCTTTACGCGCTTGCACGAAACCGTCTAACTTGTCTAATTGAGCGAGGCCGCAGGCTGCTTGCATGTCAGTGATCTTAAGGTTGTAGCCTAGATGCGAATAGGTGTATTTGTGGTCGTAACCTTCGGGAAGGTCGCCCAACTGCCAACAAAAACGCTTGCCACAGGTGTTGTCTTTGCCACCGGGACAATAACAATCTCGGCCCCAGTCACGGAACGATTCAATAATCATTTTGAGTTTTGAATTGTTGGTGAACACAGCACCACCCTCACCCATTGTAATGTGATGGGCTGGGTAGAAGCTTAAGGTACCGATATCGCCAAAGGTGCCAGTCAACTGACCGTTATAACGTGAACCCAGTGCATCGCAATTGTCTTCAATGAGCCATAAATTGTGTTTCTTACAGATCTCCATCACCGCCTTGATATTAAAAGGATTGCCCAGTGAGTGGGCAAGCATAACGGCTTTCGTTTTTGGACTAATGGCTGCTTCAATCTTGGCGACATCAATATTGTGTGTAGCCATTTCAATATCGACAAATACAGGCACGGCGCCGAACTGTAAGATAGGATTTACCGTTGTGGGGAAGCCAGCTGCAACCCCAATCACTTCATCACCAGGCTTGATTGCTCGATCACCTAATTTGTCAGAGGTTAATGCTGAAAAGGCAAGCAGGTTTGCAGACGAGCCAGAATTTGTTGTTAGTAAGAATCGCACTCCTAAATAATTAGCCAATTTCTTCTCAAAGGCTTCATTAAAACGGCCTGTGGTTAACCAGCCATCTAGCGAGGCTTCAACCATGGCTTTTAGTTCGTCACCATCAAGCACTTTGCCTGATGGAGGAATCACCGTAGTGCCTGGCTCAAAGGCCTTGGGGGTGTACTTAATTGCCGAATACTCATCAACAAGCTGAGCGATTTGTTGACGTAGTTGTTGGGATTTATCCAAAGCGGTATTCCTTATCATCTATATATTTGTGGAGTACTTAATAAACTACTGCGCTGTTTCGTATTGTTTGATCTGGTGTAAACACATTGCTTGCATGTCTGCACCTGCGATATGTGCTTTATGCCAAACACAAATTTCCTCTATGGCCGTTGCCAGCGACCATTTTGCTTGCCAGTGCAAACGGGATTTGGCTTTAGAACAATCCAGTTTCAGATAATGTGCTTCGTGTGGATGGTTACCACCGTCTAGCTTCCAACTGGCACCTTCGCCCCATGTTTGAACGAGATTGTTTAAAATCCAATCCACAGGCTTTGCGTCATCATCGTTTGGTCCAAAGTTCCAAGCTTCTGCAAAGCAAGCCCCTTCTTCATAAAGCTTTTGCGCGAGCAGCAAGTAAGCTGATAAAGGTTCTAGCACATGCTGCCATGGGCGTATGCTGTGCGGGTTACGAATACTTACTGGCTGTCTATTGGTAATAGCGCGTATCGTGTCTGGAATAAGCCTATCTTCTGCCCAATCACCACCACCAATCACATTGCCCGCCCGGCCGGTGGCTATGGCAACACCATGAGTTTGGTATTTTTCTGGATGGAAGTAGGAGTTCCGGTAAGCTGCAGTGACCAGTTCAGCACAACCTTTGCTGCTGGAGTAAGGATCAAAACCACCCATTGCTTCGTTCTCGCGATAGCCCCATGCCCACTCACGGTTCTCATAACATTTATCAGTGGTCACATTCACCACGGCTTTAACGCTTTTTGTGTGACGTACTGCTTCTAGCAGATTGACGGTTCCCATCACATTGGTTGAGTAAGTTTCAACCGGCTCTAAATAGGAGTAGCGCACCAAAGGTTGCGCTGCCATGTGGATTACAATTTCGGGCTGATGTTCGGAAAATACTTTTTGCAGATGAGACAGGTCCCGGATATCGCCAATAATGCTGGTCATCCCTTGGGCGACCTTAGCCACTTCAAATAAACTAGGATTCGTCGGTGGCGTTAATGCATAGCCAACCACTTTAGCCCCCATCGATTGCAACCAAAGAGATAGCCAACTGCCTTTAAAGCCAGTGTGACCTGTAAGCAAGACGCGCTTATCTTGCCAAAATGCCGCATTCATTTCCATACTTTCCACGGGGCTTTACCTGATTGCCAGAGCTCCTCTAGGTGAGTCATATCACGTAATGTGTCCATTGGCTGCCAAAAGCCATGGTGCTCAAAGGCTGCCAACTCACCTTCTTCAGCTAAGCTTTCTAATGGCTCACGCTCCCAGAGTGTTTTGTCATCTGCAATATACTCAAGCACTTGCGGAGATAATACAAAAAATCCGCCGTTAATCATGCCACCATCGCCTTTTGGTTTTTCTCGGAAGCTGTTAACTTTATTACCGGACATGTCCAAAGCACCAAAGCGTCCTGGAGGTATGGTGGCAGTGAGCGTTGCTTTCACTTTTTGTGACTTATGGAATGCAATCAAATCAGTAATATTGACATCACTGACACCGTCACCGTAAGTTAAACAAAATGCTTCTTCGTCTTTTACATAATTAGCGATGCGTTTAAGGCGTCCTCCAGTCATGGTATTTTCACCGGTATCAACCAAAGTAACCTTCCAAGGTTCAGCGCTATGCTGATGCACTTCCATCTTATTGTTTGCAATGTCAAATGTTACATCCGACATGTGCAGAAAATAGTTTGCAAAATATTCTTTGATGACATAACCCTTGTATCCACAGCAAACGACGAAGTCATTGATGCCATGAGCGGAATAGGTTTTCATAATGTGCCATAAAATTGGCTTCCCACCAATTTCAATCATGGGCTTAGGGCGTGTGGAGGTTTCTTCGCTAATTCGAGTACCTAAACCCCCAGCGAGGATCACTGCTTTCATACTTTTACTCCTCACTCAATTTGTAAGACTTTAAAAAATCTGAGGCGATAAGATTGTTCCCAGCCTCGTTAAAGTGCATGTCGCCGTTGAAATAATACTGGCTGATCACTTCTTTTTTTGAAGTATCCTCAACTAATTTGAATAATGTGGGGAATGAATTGTAAAAATGTTCGCATTTATCAGTACAAAAATCGCGCCATATTTTAACTTGCTTGGATTCTTCTGGGTCGAAAAGAATCTGTCCTGGCCAAGGATAAACGCCAACGGAAAGTTTGATGTTGTTCTTTTTGCAAAGCGCGCGTATTTTTTCTAGCAAGGCTACCGATTTATCTATGGATGCTTGTAAGCCGATTTCCCCAAATCCCTCATCACTAGGGTCTATGGTCCAGGCGCTTCTTCTGGATTCTCTTCGATAAACTTCCTCATTTGTATCCAAGCTAGTTACATGGGGGGCAAAATTGGGAGATGCCATAAATCTGCTTTTTAGACCCTTTAAACCAAAATTGATTAAGGGGAAAGGGTAGTGTTTGGTGGTATTTTTTAGTGTATCGACGACCTTACCATCGATAATTGCATAGTTAGCTTCGTCTTGAATGTCGCTGATATCAATGTAAACAACCACTTCTTTAAAGTGGTAACCATTATTGAGTAGCGTTAACAGTTTCGTGTAATAAACACTGGGCGCGTATGAAGCTACGGCAAGGTTGGCGATTTTCTTTTCTGGTAGTTGTGCGGCAATTAGTCCAACAAAGGTTTTTTCATAAGGTAAACCTATGCCTTCGGTAAAACTGTCACCTAGAAAAGCAATGTCAAAATCTTTGCCGTTAATGATGTTGTTGCAATCACTTTTGAAGCCCGCATCGTTGGTGCAAAAGCGGTACTCTGATTGTTGGTCAAAGCTAGTTAAGCCATTGTAATTAGCAGCTAGGGTGTGGTGATAAATCGGGTGGATAATTCCCAAGCCCCTCTCGGCATTATTGCGAGTGCGTATGGGCGCGTTGTGCAGTATTTTGTAACCAAAGAAATAGTCCACCAATAAAAGTAAGACTAGGCTAAATACCACAACAAACAGTGTTTCTTTTACCCAGTCGGATTTAATCCAATTCGTAGGCATTTTTGTAATCCTTAATAAGCGCTTTGTCTTGATGTTCTTTTCTCAGTATGCAATTGCCAACCACTAAAAAATCAATGTCAGTGCCCATCAAGCAATTAAAGGCATCTTCCGGTGAGCAAACGATGGGCTCACCTCTTACGTTAAACGAGGTGTTGACCAAAACTGGGCAGCCGGTTAGTTCTTTAAATTTTGAAATTAAGGCATGGTATTTAGGGTTAGTTTCCTTAGTAACCGTTTGTATGCGTGCAGAATAATCAACGTGGGTTACTGCTGGAATTTGAGAGCGCGGCACATTCAGTTTTTCAATGCCGAATAGTTTTTTTTGTTCATCGGACATGTCCAATTGCTTGTCTTTGTTTACATCCGCCACCAATAGCATGTAAGGACTATCGGCGTCCATATCAAACCAATCGGCCACGTCTTCTCTGAGCACGCTAGGCGCAAATGGCCGGAAGGACTCGCGGTATTTTACTTTGAGATTCAATTGCTTTTGCACCGATGGCGAACGGGGGTCAGCAATGATAGAGCGACCACCTAGCGACCTTGGCCCAAATTCCATGCGGCCTTGATGCCAACCCACTGCCAGGCCATCAGCTAAGGCTTGCGCAGTTTGATTAATTAATTCAGCATCGCTGACGACTTCAAATTTTGCACCTATCGCTGTTAAGCGTTGCTCGCTGTCTTTTTGGCTGAATGTCGGGCCAAGGTAGGCGCCTTTCATGCTGTCTTGTTTGTCCACTTTTCTGGGCTGATCCAGCATCAAATAATAAGCAGCTAACGCCGCACCTACAGCGCCGCCAGCATCACCGGAAGCCGGTTGTATCCAAATACCATCAAATATTTTTTCTCTTAAAAGCTTGCCATTGGCCACGCAATTTAATGCCACACCACCCGCCAGGCATAGATTATTTAAGCCCGTGGATTTTTTAATGCCCCTAGCAAGTTTAATCACCACTTCTTCAGTAACGGCTTGTATGGACGCGGCCAAATCCATCTCGCGTTGCGTTAAGGTGGATTCGGATTTTCTAGCGGGCGCGCCAAATAATCGGTCAAAGCGCTCGTTGGTCATGGTAAGACCGGTGCAATAATTAAAGTAGCTCATGTCCAGGTGGAATGAGCCATCTTCTTTAATATCAATCAAGTGGTCTTTAATGAGCTTGGCATATTTAGGCTCCCCATAGGGAGCTAAGCCCATAACCTTATATTCACCAGAATTCACTTTGAATCCGGTGTAGTAGGTCATGGCAGAGTAGAGCAAGCCTAAGGAGTGAGGGAAGTGGATTTCATTTTGCACCGTCAACTTATTGCCGTTGCCAACCGCGAGGGACGTTGTTGCCCACTCTCCTACGCCATCCATGGTTAAAACGGCGGCTTCTGCAAAAGGCGATGGGTAAAATGCCGACGCCGCATGGCTTAAATGGTGTTCGGAAAACAGCAACTTTGCTGACCAATCCACATTTTTATCCAAGGAATCTTTTAACGCATCTAGGATTACTGATTTTTGAAACAGCTTGTCTTTCACCCAAACCGGCAATGAGGTGGCAAAGCTATTAAACCCCTTTGGCGCAAAGGCTAAGTAGGTTTCAAATAGACGTTCGAATTTTAAAAAGGGCTTATCGTAAAAAACCACGTAGTCAATTTGATGTGCGGCTAATTTAGCCTCACTTAGGCAATAGTTAATGGCATTAACAGGAAAGCCTTCATCGTGTTTTTTTCGGGTAAAGCGCTCTTCTTGTGCTGCACTTATAATTTCGCCATCCACAACCAAGCATGCTGCCGAGTCATGGTAATAAGCCGAGATGCCTAAAATATTCATGAATTAAAATAATGTGTAGATAAACGGAGCAAGCACCGAGCCTTGGCCTAAAACCAGCAAGCCACCTAGAATGATGATGACTATGAAAATTGGCGCTAGCCAAAGTTTTTTGCGCTTACGTAAAAAATTAAACATTTCTTTTAAAAAAGACATAACGTCACCTTAAAATTGATTTTTAAATGAATCTGCTTCTGAATTTGAGCCCACAGGCTCAGCCCAATAACTGTTTGTTTTTGGTCTTTTAAGTTTTAATTCATCGCGGCCAGTTAGCTTGGCAAGTAAGGCAATGGGGGTAATTAATCCAAAGAAAATGATGCCCAATACGATGGGGCTGACTACCTTGCCCAAGCCTATGCCAAGTAAGAACCAAGCTTTATTTAGAGGGCCAAGCAGGTTTTGAAAGAAAAAACTGCTAACCAGGAAAAATGCACTTGCCAGCAAAAGTAGGCCAATGAGTATTGTGGCCTCATGTTTGACATAGGCATACAGAGTGAATGCCAAAAAAATGCCACTAAATAACAAGCCAAATTTTTTATTGCTAGGGAGTTGCGTATTCATACAAAATTTTTATGTTAAACAATATGAATTATACATTCAAGCTAGGGGTAATATGCTGATTTAATTTGAGATTGCTCACAGGCAAATGTCGTGCAATAGGCTCAGGAGTTGCTGTAAGGGTATTTATCTGCTTCAAACGATTCAGTTAATCACATTGGTTAAGCGCAATAAATAAACTAGATGTTATTTTTCACCCTGGCCAAACTTATTCCCTAGGCACTTATTTAAAAACTTAATAACAGAAATGGGTAATATCGATATGCATAAAAAAATCAAAGATCTGGGATAAGAGATGGTCAATGGCATTATGTAATGGTATTTTTTGTAAATACTTAAATTTAGTAAGTTATTAAATCTCATCATCAATAAATTTTTTAAGGAAAAAGCCTTGGACTTCACCCCGTGATCTTTTATAGCTTTTACTTTACTTGAGAATAAAAAAGCAGGCGGCAATGAAAAAATAAATTTTGGCCAACGTTCAAACCAAATTTCAAATCTATATTCCGGCCAGGTATTTTTTTTAACGTCATTAATAAAAATGGTTTCAACCGAAATATCTTTATTCCAATGAATAAGGTGGTCATGAGAACTTACATATTCAAATATTATTCCAGTTTGTATGAAATTTGTATCCAAATAACCTTTGAAATTGCATTCATGAAGCATGTCTACTCTATACACCAATGTAGAGATGCAAGTCATGTGCCAGC
This sequence comes from uncultured Methylotenera sp., assembly GCA_964400215.1. Taxonomy (GTDB): domain Bacteria; phylum Pseudomonadota; class Gammaproteobacteria; order Burkholderiales; family Methylophilaceae; genus Methylotenera. Next base: position 79,970 of record CAYNSY010000003.1, read on the forward strand.
CAATATCAGATAGTAATTTGTTTGGGTTTGTATAATCCTGACTAATGGTATCTTTGACCCTATTTTTCCAGTTGAAAATGATGACATCATAATTGACTGGGCAAGATGAAAATAAATTAACTAAATAATCAAGCCCTTTCTCTGGTATTTTGTAGGTGTCACCAAGTAGCCATACATATTGTGTGTCAGCCGATTTGAGCGCTTGCTCAAAGTTGGCGTCAGGCCCAATATTAATTTGATTTCTAGTATAGAAAATTAATGAATATTCGGCGCATCTTCTTTTAACCACTTCTTCGGTATTATCTTCTGACGCGTTGTCAGAAATAAAAATTTTTATATTGTGCTTCCTAGCCAAGGGAATATGGTACTCAAGGCAAGCATCAAGAAACGGCGCTCTATTATAAGTTGGTATGGTAATACTGATTAAATTGTTAGCGTTTTCTTTCATTAAGCCCCTCTCGGCAAGGTAATCTCCCAGCAATTTCTGAACATATTCAGATGGTGTCATCCAGATTTAAAGATGAATGGGGACACTTTTCATTATACTCCCTACGCCATGCGTCAGTCTTTGTTTTTGCCTCATACATTCGGATCAGATTTCGCAATATGGCGGTGATGAGTGAAAGCGTTTCTGCAAGTAGCATCAGTTGCAGGCGAGCATGAGTCGTTGAGGTCATTGTTATGACAAATGCAGTGGCATAGTCTTTTTTAGTGGCTTAAAGAAGGAAAGAATACGCAACCATGTGTATCATATGAAAGATAAGGCGCGCAGATATTTTTGATTACATTGAGGTGTTTTATAATAGGGCTAGACGTCACTTTTAGCCAAATGGTATGAGACCTAAAGCGTTGAAGAGGTTTGGAGTAAACAAGGCTAGTTGCCTACAAATCGTGGGAAGTCCATTTATTTAAGCGCTAAAAATATCAAATTTAAGGAAGCCCATGAAATTTAATTTTTGCTGTAAAGTTCGTAAAAAATCAGACTATCCAACGGTTTTTCCTGCCGCGCAATGCGATGAATTATTTGCTGCTGTGTTGGTGCACGATGAGCTATATCCTGAAGCCACATTGCCCGATGCCATTCATCTGGATTACACCCAAGAACAATTAAGCCAGTGCTATAGAATTTGTCAGCAGCTATGGCAGGAAGGCCCGAATCGCGAGGTTTTAAGCCAGATGGTGGATAAGATATACAAGCAAGGCGAGCTCAACGAGCAGGATCAATACGACTACTATTGCATGCGCGCTAAGATTAAACACCTGCGTTTTGCTTATGTCATGTTTGACAGGCGCCATCGCTACCCAAGGGTATTTCATTTGATGACGGCGGTTATGGGGCATCTGCAAGACGTCTTAAAAAATGCGCAGCACTCCAGCGTTTGGCCAGCAGCCTTGCTGGTTCGTTTGTTTTTGAGCAAACCGCTTTACGCCATTGCCGTCAAAGAAATACAAAACTTTCAGCCGTCTACAGTGGAAAGTTTTCGGCAGTATGTCAGTGAGGAAATCAATTTCATTCGATTAAATCTGGCTAAAGATGAAGTTACCAGCCACGAATTTCACGACATGCGTAAAGTAATTAGTCGCCAGGTGGCCATGTATGACAACTTTAAAACGCTTTATCCCTCGGCTTACCATCAAAGTATTTCAAAATGCGTGAGTACCCTGAATGGTCTAATGGGCAGTTTGCACGATGAGTTGATCGTTAAGAAATTTAATAAGACGCAAGACTATTACAAAGATACTTTTGTCATGCCAGAAGAAATTAGACTACGCTTAAAAGCGTTAACTGAAAAATATGATTTTTCATAATTTGCTTATTTAACATTGAATTGAATCTCACCTTGACTAAAAAAGAACTTTATTCCCCTGAGCATTTAAAAAACGTCATTGCCGTCGTGGGTTGTGACGGCTCGGGTAAATCTACATTAACCGCAGATCTCATCGCTCAGTTGTCTCAAAAAAAACCGGTGCAATGGCTTTACCTTGGTCAGTCGTCTGGCAATATTGCCGATTGGATACGCAGCTTACCTTTAGTCGGCGCTCCCTTTGGTCGTTACCTTGTTCGCAAAGCGGAACGGGCGCACAGCAAAGAAGGTCGCTCGCCTGACACCTTAACGGCAGTTGTCATTTTCTTGCTTTCATTGTGGCGGGTGCATAAATTTCGTCGCATGTTAAAGCTGGCTCGCCGTGGGGTCTTGGTGATTACCGATCGCTATCCGCAAGCCGAGGTGCCCGGTTTTTATTTCGATGGCACAGGGCTTAATGCGGCTAATGCGCAAAGTTGCTTAGCACGCCTATTGTTAAAACAAGAAACGCGGTTGTATCAGTGGATGGCAAGCCATAGGCCAACGCTGTTGATACGGTTAAATATTGATGCAGAGACGGCCCATGCACGCAAACCTGACCATAAGCTGGCCATGCTGCGTGAGAAGGTCAGGGTGATTCCTACGTTGCATTTTAATGGAGCATCTATTTTAGATTTAGATGGCCGTGACCCCTATCCGCAGGTCTTGGCCAGCACCTTAAAAGCTATCGATGCCGCAAGCGCGGTATAATGTCACCATTACACAACGCTTTTATAAGCCCCTCATTTTAATTACCCTTTCAATTATTCATCATGCCATCCACTGCTACCCATCACGCCAATGAAACACACATTCTAAACGGGGTAATTGCCGTGGTGGGTTGTGATGGCACGGGTAAATCCACGCTGACCGCTGATTTGTTGTTGCATTTGCAGGCTAAGGGGCAAGCCGAACGTCGTTACCTGGGTTTAATTTCAGGGGAAGTGGGCGATAAAATCAAATTTTTGCCGTTTATTGGGGTAAGGCTAGAGCGTTATCTCGCGGCTAAAGCCGAGCGGGCGCAAGATATGAAGGCGAAATTGCCAGGTACCGGCACCGCCATTATCATGCACATTTTGTCTATGTGGCGGGTCAGGAAGCTTAAACGCGTCATGCGTTTATCGCAGCGTGGTATTGGTGTGATAGCCGACCGCTATCCGCAGGCGGAAATTACCGGTTTTCGTTACGATGGTCCTGGCATGAGCGCTACGTCTCATGATAATTGGCTGCTGCGTAAGGTGGCTGCGCGTGAATTAAGGCTGTATCAGTGGATGGCAAAGCAAAAGCCTGCTCTAATCATACGGTTAAATATAGATGCGGCAACGGCGCATGGCCGCAAGCCCGATCACAGCATGGCCGAATTGCAGGATAAAATTGATGTGATGCCTAGATTAAAGTATAACGGCGCTCACTTAGTCGATATTGATGCCAGAGCGCCTTACGCTGAGGTGCTGGCGAATACTTTAAGAGCGGTTAAAGCCTTTATTTAGTAAGCCCGTTTTTTGATTTTCTGCATTGAAGGCAGGTTTTGCCATGATAAAATTAAACTTTACCCCGAGCGGAGGCTAGAATTCTATGGACATGAACGCTGCTATTTCAACCGATAAATCGCCTATGTGGCGTCGCTTAACCATGAAGGCTGGTAAGCATTTTTTACGCTGGATGGGCAATTTCCAAGCTAGGCATTCACTTATTAGCACCACGCCCGTTATCGGTAACGATGAATTCACTTGGGTGCCGCAACTGGAAGCCGCGTATGCAGACATTCGAGCTGAATTGGATGCCCTATTAAAAAATCCCGAAGACATCCCGACCTTTCATCAATTGTCCCCTGATCAAAAGCGTATTTCCAAAGGCAATAATTGGAAGACTTTTGCTTTTTATGTTTACGGTGAGCGCGTCGATGACAATTGCGCTTTATGTCCTAAAACGGCAGCAGTGCTGGAAGCCTTGCCTGGCATGCGTACCGCCATGTTTTCTATTTTGGCGCCACACTATCACATAGAGCCGCACAAAGGCCCAACACGTGCAGTCATCCGTGCGCACCTTGGTTTGAAGATACCTAAAGACAGAAAGAGCGTTTGGATACGTGTGCACGACCAATTTTTGCACTGGGAAGAAGGCAAAGTGGTGTTGTTTGACGATGCCTACGAGCATGAAGTGCGTAACGATACCGATGAATTTCGTGCCGTCTTGTTTATAGACATAGACAGGCCTATGGATAAAATTGGCACTTTAGTAAACCGCGTGATTGTGCGTTTAATTCAGGCCAGCAGCTACGTTAAGCAGCCTTTAAAGAATGTAGCAGCGTGGAACCGTGAACATAAAAAGTAAATAATTGGGTTATCTTCGCAAATGCGGGAATCTATTTCCAAAATTTATTTGGATCCCCGCATTCGCGAGGATGTCGGATATCATGCAATCATGATTAAACAACATTCATACACACGCCCCATGCAGGTTTATTTTATCCGCCATTTCCTTTTGTGTTTGCTTATCTTAACCAGCTTAATTAGCCAATCGGCTTTAGCTGGAGCGACTACGAATAAAATTCACGGTTTGTGGGTGGACAATAAAGATCCCAATAGGCAAAAATTTGCCGTGATGGTGGAAGATTGTGGCAGTAAAGTGTGTGGTAGTTTGTATTGGTTAAAGAAGCCTTTATCTTCTAACGGCCAGCCTAAGCATGATAAACACAATCCGTCTGAATCGCTGCGCGATAGACCGCTGTGCGGTTTGCAGATTTTGACTGGATTTCAGTACGCCAAAGATGCGCTTTGGAATGATGGCGAAATTTACAATCCAGACGATGGCCTAACTTTCAGTAGCACCATGAAATTAAGCCCAGAGGGTAACCTTAAAATTCGTGGATACGTAGGGATTTCTCTGTTTGGTAAGACCTTGGAATGGGTTAGGCCAACCGAAGAAATTGCCCGTTGTAAATGATTAAACTTAAATCAATAGGTCGCCCAGAGGGCCGGTAATCATCATCAGCCCTTTCGCGATTTAAGACCGCAAGGGTCTTGTCCGTAGAATCTATGACATGAATGTCATGATTCATACGCCAAAGATCGCTCCTACACAAAACCACATCCGGATAATTTTTAGCTTTTTCTTTTGCTGCTGCGCATAAGCATGATCATGCCTATCAGTGTTAAGGCCGAGCTAGCGGCCGCAGCCAGACCCGCGCCTATCAAGCCTAACTGGCGAGTCAGCAAGACAAACATCAGTAAATAAATGGTAGTAGACACCATAGTTATGCGCAATGTTTTAAGCGCGTGCCCCATGGCGTATAAACCGGAAAGTAGCGGTGAGGTGGCTAGGTCTAGTGTGGCGGCCAGTAGCATTAAACTAAGCACGGTCTTGGCGGCCACAAATTGCGGTCCCACTAGGGTCGCTAATAAATATTCACCAAAGAAGTAACTGATCACTACGAATACCAAGCCTAATAAGCCACCTAGTAAAGCAGTTCTGTAGGCAACAATGTCAAAGGCTGCGCTGCCCAGATGCCAAGCTCTAGTCAAGTCTACAAAAACAACTTGGCGTATTAATAGTGCCGGTCTGGATAAGGCGCTGGAAATTTCCCGTGCTAAGCGCAACAAACCAGCCTCGGCTGGACCTAATAGATAACCAACCAATAATGTGGTGATGTGTTTGGGCAATATGTCTAAGTTGGATTGCCAATAGGTCACCCAAAGAAAATGGCGTAGGCCATCGAAATCATTTATTGATGTGCCTTTAAGGCTGACTCCAGCTAGTGCTTGTTTAATTTGCACGTGGTATTTATGCTTAGCTTGCCACAGTAAGTAAACATTTTCCGAGACGTAGGCAGCGCCCCAAATGGCTACAAATATTTCTATGGGGGCGCCTAGTCCCCATGCAATGGCTACTCCTAAAAATCGTACGCTAGGTGCTATGGTCATCTGCCGACCTAGGATATCAAACCTATTGTACAGGCGTAATATACCCGCAGCACTGCCTGCGCCAGGCGTAATCAGCACAGAGCTGTAGGCCATTAGCAATATTACGTGCTTCGTATCCATGCCCATGGCAGGGCCAGCAAACGGGGCAATAAGCAAGGCCAGAATGGCGGCAGTAATGCTGGCTTGTTTATCTATGCGACGGCAAACTTTTATTAATTTACCTAATGTATGGTTGTCTGAGGCATCGTGGGCCGGCACACCAAAGCGCACGATGGCATCCACGGTGCCAAAATCCAGCAGGGCACGTATTAGCATCACGTAGGTGTGCATTAATACGACCATGCCGAATTCAGCCGGGCCTAGCGCGCGCGCCATTAAGGCGGTGGCAGCAAAAGCCATGATGGCCGCCGCACCACGCCCTCGGATTAAACTCCAGAAGTTACCCAGCACACGCTGCATGGGTTTGTCGGTGTTTGATGGGTCGGTAGATTTAGTCACTGGCAGTCTATATTCGATCGAAAAAAGCCATCGTCATCATCCCCCGAATATGCGGGGATGATGTGCTGTTTGATTAGGCTTTAACGCGTAATTTTGCAAAAGCGGCGCAAACTGCGTCGATTTGTGCTGGCGTGTGTGCCGCGCTAACGCTGCAACGAATTAAGGACACGCCATTTGGTGTGGCTGGTGGCAACATTAAGTTAACGTAAACACCAAGTTTTAGTAGCTTGTCCCAAAACTGCAGGGCTTCAACTTTGCCTTCTAGCACCACCGCCACCACTGGGCTAGGTGGTCCACCTAAGGTGTAGCCTAATGCGGCTAAGCCGCTGTGCAGTTGCTGGGCATTGTCATGTAAGCGTTGGCGTAAATCTTTACCGGTTTCGAGTATGCGCAGCGCTTGTCTAGCGGAAGCTATGGTTGCCGGGGCAGGGGATGCGGTGAAGATATAGGGGCGACTGGAGTAACGGATTAAATCTAATTCCGGCAGATTGCTCACGCAAAAGCCACCGGCACAGCCTAAACTTTTACTGAAAGTGCCGACGATAAAGTCCACGTCGTCTATGATGCCCAATTCTTCAACCAAGCCACAGCCACGTTCGCCTAACACGCCAAATGAATGGGCTTCGTCTACCATCAGATAGCCACCGAATTCGCGTTTTACGGCGACAATTTCTTTTAATGGGGCGTGATCGCCCAGCATGCTGTAGATGCCTTCCACCACAATTAGTGCATCGGCTGCGCGTGGGCCAAGTCGGCGTAAGCGTTTGGCTAAATCTTCGGCATTATTATGGCGGAAGCGTATGGTTTCTGCGCCGCCAAGGCGGCAGCCATCGTAAATGCTGGCGTGGCAATCGGCGTCTATCAGCACGATATCACCCGGGCCGGCAATAGCCGCTATCATGCCTAGGTTGGCTTGGTAGCCGGTTGAAAACACGATGGCATCCCGTTTTCCGTAGAATGCGGCCATTTCTTTTTCTAAATTGCGGTGGCCAGAGTAACTGCCGTTGGCCATGCGTGAACCGGTGGTGCCTGTGCCTTCGTTTTCCAAAGCAAGGCGGGCACTGGCGATACACTCGGGGTTAAAGGTTAAGCCTAAGTAATTGTTGGTGCCGGCCAATATGGTGTGGCGGCCGTGTATGATGCCTTCGGTAGGGGAGATAATCTTTTCTATCTGCACCGCAAATGGGTCTATGCCCAGTGCGCCGAGTTCGGCGCGGCCTTCAGCCAGCGCTTCGAATTTTGTAAATAATCCCATTATGCATTACCTACGATTTTTTCAACTTGTTTAGCAAGGTCCCCGACGGTTTTTACGTCCGGTAAGATGCTTACGGGAATAGAGATGTCAAAACTGTCTTCGACAAACAGCAATAACTCCATGATTTGCAACGAATCTAGGTCTAAGTCACCCACTAATTCTGTGCTCTCAGTCACTGTTTTACCTTTGGTGAAAGGCGCTAAGCCTTTTATCATGTCGGCAAGAATGCGATCGTATTCTGTCATAAAGTTTCCTATCTTGGCTTGTGATTCTTATCAAATAGGCTAGCCAATCCTTGTGCTAATTCACAGGTGGGTTGCCAACCAGTAATTCGTGTAATGTCGGTATTATCGCACAACCAATCGCTATGCGTAATCTCGCGTATTTTGCCCGGGGTTAACATGGGGGCATAAGCGAGTACTTTGGCAGCATGAAAATTAGTCCAAGCCACCAGTTTTAATAGGCCGATTGGAATGGATAAGCGTCTTATCTTGCCACCATGACGCAAAACTTGCTCGGCAATGTGGATGACGCTGGGCCAATCGTAACCGCCGCTATGACCGTCGTCTAACTCAAAGGTTTGGCCGTCAGCGCTATTTTGGCTTAAACAGTGCACCATGGCCGCTGCTAAATCGTCCACGTGTATGATGGAAAATCGTCCATCCGCGCCGGCGGGCAAGGGTGCAAGGCCTTTTTCCATGCTTTGAAATAAGGGCAATAATTCGCGATCGCCTGGTCCATAAACCGCGGGTGGGCGAAAGATGGTCCAGCGTAAGGGGCTGCGTTTAATGGCTAATTCGCCACGCCATTTGCTGCCTGCGTAATGCGATAGGTCGGGCATGCGCGCGGCTAGCGATGAAATAAGCAACAAGCGCGGCGGTTTGCTTTGTGCTGCTGCTACTTGCGCGACATGGTGTACGCCGGTTTCATTGATGGCATCGAAGTCAGCCCGCGTTATACCGCGTACTGCACCGGCGCAGTGTATCACTGCATCGGCCCCAGCCATCAAAGCAGTTAAGGAGGGGGTGTCGCCTAGTTCACCTGCTAGCCAAGTAAGCTTGTTGCTGTTGACCGGTAAACGCCCAGGCTTGGGCCTATATAAAGCGCGGACATGCCAGCCGGCTTGATTTAATTGCTTAATGAGGGCTGTGCCTATGAAGCCAGTGGCACCGGTTAAGGCGACCAACTTAGTTTCATTTAGTGGGGAGGTAGCCATAGGCTAGGATAGGGCAGGCTTTTGATCTGACTTTACTTGGCTGGGCTGGCTGACACCGCCGCTTTTTGACGCAATAAATAATCTTTACGCGCGCCAGAACGGGATAATTTGCCAGACGAGGTGCGAGGCAAGGTGTGGCGTGGCACTAATTCGATGACGCAATTGATGCCCAATTCTTCGTGTATTTCTCTATGCAGACGCTGAGTTAACAGGTGCTGCTCATCACTATCGGTAATGTTGCATTGCACGATTAATACGGCAACTTCTTCTTGATCTGGGCCGGGTACGGATACGGCAGAGGCATCGACCGAACGTAATTCTGGCTGGCGTGTTGCAATTGCCTCTATGTCTTGCGGCCAAATGTTACGACCGTTGATAATCAACATGTCTTTATGGCGACCGGTAACAACGATTTGACCGTCCACTAAATAGCCTAAATCACCGGTATCTAACCAGCCGTCGGCAGACAGTACTAGCTGTGTTTGTTCTGGCAACTCAAAGTAGCCGGACATGATGCTGGGGCCGCGTACATTGATGCGGCCTATGTGCATATCTGGCAAGGGCTTGCCGTTTTCATCGAGCACCAAAACCTCGTGTTTGGGCAAAATGGGCCCGCAACGGACAAAGCTGCTGCCAGTATTGGGGCTGACTTTAGTGGCAATTAAATTGTCGGCTAAGTCATCGCTATCTAGCCAATCTACCACCACGCCAGTGCCCAGCGGTGCAAAGCTGAGGGCCAATGAAGTTTCTGCCATGCCGTAGCTTGGTACAAACGATGTAGCGTTAAAACCGGCTGGCGCGAGCAGCTCACAAAAGCGATCGGTTAATTCCACGTGTATGGGTTCGGCGCCTATGCCTGCCACGCGCCATGCACTTAAGTCATACAGAGCAATGTCTTCTGGGCGTAGTCGGCGCACGCATAAGGCGTAGCCAAACGGTGGGCTAAATGAAATGGTGCCACGCGAACTGCTTAACAGTTCTAACCAGCGTCTTGGGCGCATGGCAAAGTCGCGCGTATCTAAGTAGTCAATGGAGCGTTGGCTAGCCATGGGGGCTAACAAGCAACCCACCAAGCCCATGTCATGGTAAAACGGTAACCAAGAAACCAAGCGGTCATCAACGCGAACATCCAAGCCATGGCCTGATGCTAATAGATTGGCCATTACCGATTCTTGGGTAATGATCACGCCACGTGGAAACCCGGTGCTGCCTGAGGTGTATTGCAAGTAGGCCGTTTCGTTCGGGCCGCTGGCTTTAAGCGTTACATTGCTTAAAGGTAATTCATCGAATGCGCTGGGGGCGTTGACAAATTGCAAGCCTAAGCCTTCGGCCGCTTCTGTTAAGAAAGGCAACAATTGGCTGGAAGACACTGCTAATGATGCGCGACAGCCTTTAAGTAAACCGTTTAGTTGATTAACATAGGCTTTGTGACCGCCGACATGGATTACCGCTGGAAGTGCAACCGGCACTAGGCCAGCGTATTGGCAGGCAAAAAAGAAGCGTAAGAAATCTGGGTTGGTTTCAGCCACGATGGCAACACGGGCGCCACGTTCTAGAGGAAAAGACCATAAGCGTTTAGCTAAAGTTTGCGCTTGTTCGCGCAGTTCACGGTATGGTAGTACGGTAGCAAGCTTGCCATTGCCGGCATAGAAGTTCGTGCCAGATTCACCTTGTGCGGCATAATCTAGGGCGCTGGCCAATGAATCGAAATCGGCTAAACGCAAGGGCAATGCGCTTAAAGTCGGGGTCGCCGACGCGGTGATTTCAACATTTGCTGCTTGATTCAATTGGCATCCTTACTTTGACTAAATAAATAAACCCGCTACGCTTACAGCTGAGCCAAAAAATGGCTATAAAAACTGTTCGACAGTATAACAGAATATGTTGAAACGATTTAGTTTAAGTCAATAATTAGCTGGGCGTATTGTGGTAAACTTTTTGCCATTACCTTGTTTTTTTAGCCTAGATTATGACCCCCAGCATTCAAAATAGCCTGCCACTTCGTATTGTTCCAGTCAGCAATAAAGCCGATTTGGCTGATTTTATTCGTTTGCCGGCGGCTATTTTTAAAGACGACCCGCATTGGATCCCCCCCTTGTTTCTTGAGCGAAAAATCCATCTTTCTCCTAAGCACAACCCCTATTTTCAGCATGCCAAAAGTCAGGCTTGGATAGCTTGGCGGGGGGATGTGGCGGTAGGCAGAATCAGTGCGCAGATTGATGACTTGCACTTAGCGCAACATCATGATGCCACCGGTTTTTTTGGCATGCTCGATGCCGAAGACAAACAGGAAACCTTTGCTGCGCTCATTGCTACGGCAGAGCAATGGTTGGCTGAACAAGGCATGCGCCGAGTGCGTGGGCCTTTTAATTTGTCTATCAATGAAGAAACGGGTTTGCTGATAGATGGCTTTGCTGATCCGCCGGTGTTCATGATGAGCCATGCGCTGCCCTATTACCGTGAGCACATCGAGCAGTGTGGCTACCATAAAGCAGCGGACACCTTGGCTTATTTGATTAATCCTAATTTTGTGGCACCACCGGTGATGCAGCGTTTGTTAAAAATGGCGTCCGAAAGAGTGACGGTCAGAACCTTGGACCGCAAACGCTTTGATGAAGAAATCATGTTGTTACGCGATATCTTTAACGATGCTTGGTCGGAGAATTGGGGTTTTGTGCCATTCACCGAAGCGGAGTTTAAAGAGCTGGGGCAAAATTTAAAATTCTTATTGCACGATGAATACATACAGATTGCTGAGGTTGATGGCGAGGCGGCTGGATTCATCATAGGCATGCCGAATATCAATGAGGCCATACGCGATTTGAACGGCAAATTGTTCCCGTTTGGTTGGTTAAAATTGCTTTGGCGACTTAAAGTACGGGGGCCAGCAAGTGGTCGAGTGCCATTGATGGGCGTGCGCAAGAAATTTCAAAAGACGCGGCTAGGCCCAGGGTTGGCCTTTCTAATTATCGATGCAGTGCGCAACGAACTGCACAAGTGCGGTGCGCATAGATTGGAGTTGTCATGGATATTGGAAGACAATGCCGGCATGCGTAACATCATAGAATCGATAGGCGGCACGGCGTATAAGCGTTACCGCGTGTACGAGCGTGAGCTTTAGGTTCTTGATGTTGATAATGCCGCAAGGGCATTCCCGTCATTTCTAAGCCTCAAACAACTCGGCTTGAAATTCGTGAAACGCGGATAAAACCACAGCGAATGGCGAAGTTTAGAGAGTGGCTATTTCAGTACAAATTCTTTAGGTAACAGCACCCAGATTTTACCGCTTTGTTTCATGGCGCCGGCTTTGGCGCCAGCCTCTGCTCCGGCTCCCCAGAAAAAGTCTGCACGTACACCGCCTTTAATGGCGCCGCCGGTGTCTTGCGCCATCATTAAACGTTTTAGCGGTTTGTTATTGTTCGGTTGCGTGGTGGATAAAAATACCGGTGCACCCAAAGGCACAAATTTAGGGTCCACGGCCACGGCGCGCTCAGCCAAAATAGGCACGCCTAAAGCGCCTATAGGGCCAGGCAAGCCACTGGGCAATTCCCTAAAGAAGACAAAGCTGGGGTTGTTGTTGAGCAATTCGCGGAATTTGAGTGGATTGTTTTTCACCCAGTTTTTAATGCCAGCCATGGAGGCATTCGCACTGCTGAGTTCGCCGCGTTCTATTAGCAAGCGACCCACGGAATTATAGGTGTGGCCATTTTGATCAGCATAGCCAACCATCACTTGTTCGCCGTTTTCCAATTGCACCACACCGGAGCCTTGTATCTGTAGAAAAAATACGTCGACGATGTTGTCGATGTAGATTAATTCGCGCCCTTTAATCGGCGAATTATCGGTTTCAATTTCGGCGCGGTTGAAATACGGCACCAGTTTATTGCCCACCAGTCTGCCGCGCACCCGTTTGTATTTGAGTTCGGGGTATTGGCTGTCTAATTCGACGGTAATTAAGTCGGGTGGCGTCGTGTATAGCGGGTAAGGGTATTTAGCAGATTTGCTACGGCTGCCTTTTAAAATCGGTTGGTAATAGCCGGTAATCAAACCGCTTTCATTGCCGTCCGGATTGGTGGTTTTATACACGCTAAAGTTTTGTTTCAAGTAGGCACGTATGCTGTCTGAATCGGGTTGGTTATTGTTTTGCTGGCTAAGCGTAGTAGCTGCATCGCAGGCATTTTTCCAGATGGGTTTTTTAGCTAACGCGGTGCAGCTTTGTAACCACGCCGGCCAAGCCAAACTTAGGTTGTCGGCATCGCTTTGGTTGGTGCTAAGGCCGTCCACTTCCTCCCATTGTGCCGGTTTGAGTAGGCCGTAATCGGCTATTTTAATGTCCGCCGGTTTGCTTGGTTCACTTATAGGGGCTGATTTTTCTGTGGGTTTTTCTGCCGCTTTATCGCAGATGCAATCGGGCTTCGTGCTCGCTGGTGGCTGGGGTTTTAACAATGGGTTGGCACAGCCAAATAAGCCTAGGCTAAGTAATAAAGCTACACTGAATCGGCAATAGTGTTTGAATAATGGCATGATTTAAGGGTGCTAGCTTCAGTGAAAATTAATGCAATACTCTGGGCATGCTTAAGGTGAATGCCGGTACCACGGCATCAAAGGCCGTGCCATCGTCAGCGACCATTTGGTAGCTGCCATGCATTTTGCCGTTAGGCGTGGTGAGCACGGTGCCGCTGGTGTATTCAAAAAGTTGACCAGGTTTAAGCAAGGGTTGCGCACCGACCACGCCCAAGCCGCGTACTTCTTGTTGTTCGCCATTAAACTCATCGATAATCCAATGCCGACTGATGAGTTGGGCGGTGACATTGCCGGTGTTGATAATTTTTATGTGGTAAGCAAAAGCGTAACGATTGCGTTCAAGGTCGGATTGATCAGGTAGAAATTCGGTTTCAACCGTGACCACGCATTCGTAACGTTTAGCGGCTGCAGTCATCAGGCAATGAGGCCGGTGGTGGGGGAACTTGGGCTGGCAGAATACAATTTCTTAGGCATGCGTCCAGCTAGGTAAGCTTCGCGGCCAGCTTCCACGGCTTTTTTCATGGCGCTGGCCATTTTTATTGGGTCGCGCGCGGCGGCAATAGCGGTATTCATTAGCACACCTTGGCAACCGAGCTCCATGGCAATCGCGGCATCAGATGCGGTGCCCACGCCTGCGTCGACTAAGACCGGGATGTTGGCATTGGCGATGATGATTTGTAAATTCCACGGATTTAAAATGCCCATGCCGGAGCCAATTAAAGAGGCCAGTGGCATCACCGCACAACAACCTATTTCTTCTAATTGTTTGGCAATAATAGGGTCATCTGAGCAATACACCATGACGTCAAAGCCATCTTTCACCAAGACTTTTGCGGCCGCTATGGTTTCTATCATGTTCGGGTAGAGCGTGTTTGGATCGCCCAATACTTCCAATTTCACTAGCGTGTGGCCATCGAGTAATTCGCGTGCTAAACGCAAGGTACGCACGGCGTCGTCGGCTGAATAGCAGCCGGCGGTATTGGGTAAATAGGTAAATTGATCAGGCGGTAAAAAGTCCAGCAAGGACGGTTCGCCAGCGGTTTGGCCTATGTTGGTGCGGCGTATGGCCACGGTCACTATCTCTGCTCCGCTGGCATCTATGGCGGCACGCGTTTGCTTGAAATCTTGGTATTTGCCGGTGCCTACCAATAAGCGCGATTGGTAGGTTTTATCTGCAATTTTTAATAAATCTGACACGGTTGTATCCTTAATAGGGTGACTAGGCTGGCTTGGTGATTAGGCTGCTGGATTAGCCCCCACCCACTGCACCTACAATTTCCAATTGATCGCCTGTTGCCAATGGCGTACTAGCAAACTGACTGCGTGGCACAATTTCACCGTTGCGTTCTATGGCCAGGCGTTTACCTGCTAAATTAAGATCAAGGACGAGCTCGGCCACAGTCATATGGTCCATAGCAAAATCGCGTGCTTTTCCGTTGATGGTCAGTTGCATGGGCTGAAATAATTGGATAATTTAAAGCACCATTTTACGAAAATAATGGGGCCATTAGCAAACCTTATCTCAGCTATTTAGTGGCCACGACTTAGGCATCCAAAATTGCTGGGCGCGTTGTACAATAGTTAAAAATTTTGTTGGCGGCTTGAGTCTGGTTTAGCTTAAGTTCGCTGTAATTTGACTCGCCTTTTTTGTAGAAAGTCCATCATGAATCTTCAAAGTGAAATTGCTGACATTAATACGCCTACCGGTATTATGCGTACCTATATTCATCGTCCGCTGAATCAAGCCAAGCCCAATCAGACCTACCCAACGGTGTTGTTCTATTCGGAAATTTTTCAGCAAACCGGTCCAATCGAAAGTGCCGCTAAAATCGTTGCCAGCCATGGATATGTGGTCTTGGTGCCCGAGGTGTTTCATGAGCTTAATCCCATAGGCACGGTGTTGGCTTACGACGATGCTGGGCGAGATAAGGGCAATGCCGACAAAGCGGCCAAGGATGTGCAAGGCTATGATACGGATAATGAAGCGATGATCGCTTTTGTAAAACAGCAAGCTTGGTACGATGGCAACATTGGCGCCATGGGATTTTGCATAGGGGGTCATTTAGCCTTCCGTGCGGCTTTGCAGCCTGAGATTAAAAGCACGGCTTGTTTTTATGCCACCGATTTACATGCATTGACCATCCCCAACAAACCCGGTCAACACAGCATGGAAAGGCTGGCCGACATCAAAGGTGAGTTGTTGATGATTTGGGGTAAGCAGGACAACCACATTCCAACGGCCGGACGCCGTCAGGTGTACGACAAGATGACCGCTGCTAATTTGTTGTTCACTTGGCATGAGTTTAATGCGCAACACGCTTTTATGCGCGATGGCGATGAGCGCTACGATGCGCAAACGGCGCTACTGTGTTATCAGTTGGCGCTTAATTTATTTAGTCGCACCCTTTAATTATCGCTAAGCAACCCTATATTAGGGTTCGTATGGCATGCAAACCATTGCCATTTGTAGCCGGTTTTTTTATGCATAGGAGTCATGTATGAAACGCATTATTTATTTTTTAGTTACTAATTTGGCCATTGTTTTAGTGCTTTCTATCACCATGCGCTTATTGGGTGTGGAGCCCTATTTGAATGCCAATGGCTTGGATTTAGGCAATTTGTTGGCCTTCGCTGCCATCATGGGTTTTGGTGGTGCCTTTATTTCACTGGCCATGTCTAAGTGGTCGGCCAAGCGTATGTCCGGTGCCGTGGTGATTACTGAGCCGAAAACCCTGACAGAAATTTGGCTAATGAAAACCGTGCGGGTGCAAGCGGAGATTGTCGGTATACAAATGCCCGAGGTGGCGGTATTCGATTCCCCGGAAGTGAATGCCTTTGCTACCGGCATGACGAAGAACAGTGCCTTGGTCGCCGTATCCAGTGGCTTGCTTAATGCCATGAGCAAGGACGAAGCCGAGGCCGTGCTGGCACATGAAGTGTCGCATATTGCCAATGGCGATATGGTGACCTTGACCTTGATACAAGGCGTGGTTAATACCTTTGTTATGTTCTTCTCACGCGTCATAGGCTACACCGTGGATAAAGTGATTTTTAAAACGGAAAAAGGCACTGGCCCGGCTTTCTTTATTACCATGATCATTGCTGAGCTATTGCTCGGGGTGTTAGCTAGCATGGTGGTGATGTGGTTTTCGCGTCAACGCGAATTCCGTGCCGATGCCGGCGCTGCGCGTTTGTCCAGTGCTAATAAAATGATAGCCGCTCTGCAGCGTTTGCAAGCGGCGCATGAGCCTAGCGTGTTACCTAAACAAATGGTGGCATCGGGCATAGCCGGTGGTAATTCAAACTGGACCAGCTTGTTTGCTAGCCACCCAAGCTTGAGTGCGCGGATTGCGGCGCTAGAGGCTTTGTAAGAACGTATTCACCACATGCCGCATGGGAATGCCTTGCGGTATCTGTGGTAAAAAGGTTTGAAAAACAAAAAAGGGTAGAGCTGTAGGTCGGGCTTCAGCCCGACGAAATAGAAGCAAAAACAGGCTGAGCTAAGCAATAAAAAAGGGGCAGATCTGCCCCTTTTTTATTGTGCTAATGCTAAGTCTTAAATTTCTAGCTGTGGACGGCTGGCTTCTGGCCAATCCAAGTGGAAGAACTGACCACGCGCTTGATCCACACGCTCGTAGGTGTGTGCGCCGAAGTAGTCGCGTTGACCTTGCAGCAAGTTTGCTGGCAAGACCGCACTGCGGTAGCCGTCGTAATAGGCCATCGCCGCTGCAAAGCCTTGCGCAGGAATGCCGTTAGTCACTGCTAAGGCTATCACTTTACGCCAGCCTGCTTGACCTTCGTTCATCGCATTGGTGAAGTACGGATCCAACATCAAGTTTTTCAAACGAGAATTTAAGGCATAGGCATCCGTGATTTTTTGCAAGAAGCGAGCGCGGATAATGCAACCACCGCGCCAAATTTGTGCAATTTCACCGAAGTTAAGTTTCCAGTTATAAGCCACTTGCGCTTTGTCTATCAATTGGAAGCCTTGTGCGTAGGCGCAGATTTTTGAGCAATACAAGGCGTTTTTAATCGCATCAATAATGGCTTTTTTGTCTGTTTCAACTTTGATCGTTGGGCCTTTTAAGATTTTGCTTGCTTCAACGCGCTCGTCTTTCAAGCTGGACAGCGCACGGGCGTAAACGGCAGCAGCAATGGCGTTAGCTGGCGCACCTAATTCTAGGGCGTTGGCTGCAGTCCATTGACCTGTACCTTTTTGACCGGCCGTATCCAAGATTTTGTCGACCAAGAAGCCTGGGCCCATCGGGTCTTTTTGTTGCAGTATGTCAGCGGTAATTTCAATCAAGAAGCTGGATAATTCGCCTTTGTTCCACTCTTCAAATACTTTACCGATTTCATCGGCTGGCATGCCTAGCAAGTTTTTCATCAACCAGTAAGCTTCGCAAATTAATTGCATGTCGATGTATTCAATGCCGTTGTGCACCATTTTTACGTAGTGACCAGCACCGTCTGGACCTATGTATTCTGCACAAGAGAATCCACCTACCACCGGTTTACCAGGTTTGCCACCTTCCATAGGCTCGCCGGTGACGGCGTCCACTTTAGCGGCAATGTCACGCCAGATAGGCTCTAAACTGGCCCAAGCTTTGCGTGTGCCTGAAGGCATTAAAGACGGGCCGAAGCGTGCGCCAGTTTCGCCACCGGATACGCCAGAACCAATAAAGTCTATGCCTTTAACGGCCAATTCTTTTTCGCGGCGTATGGTGTCTGTCCACAATGAGTTACCGCCGTCGATGATGATATCGCCTTGCTCTAAGAACGGTAACAAAGCATTGATGGTCACGTCTGTTGCGCTACCGGCTTTTACCAATAAGATGATTTTACGTGGGCGTTTGATGCTTAGTACAAACGAAGCTAAATCGGCATGACCAATGACGCGCTCAGCAGACGGCTCATTTTTTTTGCATTCTTCAATGAAGTTCACCATTTTTTTTGAGTCGCGGTTATAGACCGCAATGGTGTAGCCGTGATCGGCAATATTTAGGGCTAAGTTTTGGCCCATAACAGCTAGGCCAACTAGGCCAATATCAGCATTTTTTGTAGACATTTATCTTCTCTTTTGGAGTTGTTTAATGGAAAGGGTATTTTTGTAGGCAAGATTATAAAACTTAATGGACCATTAAGTTGTGAAATATTGCTTAAATTTAGACTTTATTTTATAAAAAAGCGTTTCTTGCTGGGCGCGCAAAAAGCGCTATGAAGTTGCTTGAATGAATTTAGTAATCGTTACTTCTGCCGCTGGAATAGCCTTGGGGAACATCGTTTTGCCATTCGTTGCAGGCAGCACAACGGTGATCATGCATGGTAGGGCAGAGAATGAGTTGGTCATGCCCACAAAATTTGCATTTATCAGGCCCATGCTTGCCTGTTTTATGGTGGGTTTCATGATGCTCGGTGGCGACTTTTGCACCACCTAAACCGTATTTATTATCCATGGTTATCTCCACAGTTAATGCCGTATCGAGCTACAAAATTACGCCAATTTTTACTTGCATGCAAGCGATTTAATCGCCGTTGTGGATCATGCTGTATCAGCTGTCTTTAGTGTGGCCGGCACGAGTTAATCTATCTAAAACGGCCGCCCATTCAGCAGTTGCGGCCGGCAGCTGAATCAACAATCGGTCTAGCTTAAGGTCGTCCAAGGCATGCAGCACACTGTATAACTGCTCTGCTACCTTTGCCGGTGCGCTATTCAACACCACCGTATGGCAATTGGCTTGTTCGCCTGAACCCACGACCAAAGCGGCGCAGCTAAGTCCAGATTGTTGCAAGTGCTTACTGGCAAGAATCAAACTGGCTCGGTCTTTAAATAATGCCGTGGGTGTGCGCGGGGAATAGTGCAATTTATGTTGGCCAGGCGCTTTAGGGGTGGAGGCTGCTAATCCGCTATTGTTGGCTAAGGCCTCAGGAGGTTGGCCAGCGACACGGCTGATGTCGGCTTCACTGATCATGCCAGGCCGTAACACCCTCCAAGAGCCATCTGCGCTGACGCTGACGATGCTGGATTCTATGCCCACCTGACAGGCGCCACCGTCTAACACTGGCATGCTGGCCCCTAAGCCAGCTTCTACATGGGCGGCGGTGGTTGGGCTAAGTTGCGTGAATAAATTAGCCGAAGGCGCGGCCACACTCAATTGACTGAGTTTTAATAAAGCCAGCGTTAGTGGATGATTGGGGACGCGTAGGGCAATGGTGGACTCGCCACCTCTTACTACCTTAGAAACATGGTTTTTTGCTGGCAAAATCAAGGTAAGTGGGCCGGGCCAAAATGCCTGGGCCAGCTTGACTGCCGTGTCAGGAAAAATGCTGGCCCAATCTTGGACTTGGGCTATGTCGCTGATGTGCACAATCAGTGGGTGATCGGCTGGGCGTTGTTTGGTGCTAAAAATTTTAGCCAAGGCTAGGTCATTACTGGCATCCGCGGCTAGGCCGTAAACCGTTTCGGTCGGGATGGCAACCAGCTCACCTTGCTTCAGTTTGCTTGCGGCTTGTTCTAAGCTTATGCGCATAAAATTTAAGGCTAATTTCTAAAAAAGCTATTTTACTACTTATGCCAGTTTCCCATAACAAATGCCTGGCTATACGCTAAAATAGTGCATCTTAACCACGATAGAAAGTAACCATGAGCCACGCTGCCAATAACAAAATCATTGTAGAAAGCAATCCTGATCAAGCCCGTTTAGAGGCATTGAATGTTAAAAAATGGCCAACTTGGCAAAAAGAAGTGTCGGTGTTTCCTTGGACTTTTCCTGAACAAGAAATTGCTTACATCCTGGCTGGTGAATGCGTGATTACGCCTACCGGCGGCAAACCAGTGCGTTTTGCTAAAGGCGATTTGGTCACGTTTCCGGCTGGCATGACCGCCACTTGGGAAGTTAAGCAAGCGCTGCATAAGCATTACAAATTAGATGGCAACATTGTTAGCCAAACCTTTAGGCGCATTAAGGCGGCTCTAAAGTTAGCTTAGGCTGGGCAGGCATAAAGTTGGATGGGGGTGTTAGTGCGCCTAATCTATAGCGGCAGAGTCACACTAGGTCAATGACGACTCATCGGCGAGTGCTTTTAATGCATACGCTTACTGCCTTATTCACTGCACTAACCCGTCCATTTTAACCGCAAAGTAATTACAACACAGATTCATGAGTATATTTCGTCTACATAATCACGCTTTTCTTAAGCTGCTGATTTTTCGTGTGCTGATGGTGCTGGCCTATCAAATGATGGCCGTGGCCGTCGGTTGGCACATCTATGAAATTACCCACGACACCTTGGCCTTGGGTTTAATTGGTTTGGCTGAGGCCATACCCTACTTTGCTTGCGCCCTGTTTGCCGGTCATGCGGTAGACCATTTTTACTCACGGCGTTTTTTTGGTGCGTTATCGGCACTGACCTTAGCCATCAATGCTTTTACCCTGACTTTGTTGGCGATGGGCGTCATAGGCAGCAGTGAAAATGCGTATTTATGGATTTATGGCTGCATCATGTTAACCGGCATAGAGCGGGCGTTCATTGCCCCAAGTTACAGCACCTTGTTTGCGCTGATATTGCCTAGGGAAGCCTACAATCGGGCATCTGGTATCAGCAGCTCGGTGTTTCAGGCAGGCTTAATAGTAGGGCCGGCTATTGGTGGTTTGTTGGTGGGGTTTGCTAGCAAGACCGCGGCCTATGGGCTGGCAACGGTTTTTTGTTTAGGTGCTGCCATTGCCATGTGGTCGATTAAAATAAAAGAGCCGTCCCCCGTAGCAGACAGCCCCGCTATCTTTACCAGCATAGGTCAAGGCTTGCGTTTTGTTTACAGCAACCAGATTGTTTTTAGTGCCTTATCCTTGGATATGTTTGCCGTCTTGTTTGGTGGCGCAGTGGCCATGTTGCCGGCGTTTATCAGTGAGGTGTATCAAATGGGTCCGGAGGGCTTGGGCATTTTGCGCGCCGCGCCGGCCGTTGGGGCAATCATGACCGGTTTGTGGTTAACTCGCCACCCCATTAATTACCATGCCGGCCGTTGGTTGTTAGGTGCGGTGGCGGGTTTTGGATTTAGCATCATAGGCTTCGCAATCAGCGATTCGTATTGGGTGGCCGCGCTATTGTTGCTAATGTCCGGTGTGTTTGATGGCATTTCGGTGGTGATGCGTACCAGCATATTGCAGTTGGCTACCCCCGATGCCATGCGTGGCCGCGTGTCGGCCATTAACGGTATTTTTATCGGATCTTCTAATGAATTGGGGGCCTTTGAATCTGGCTTAGCCGCCCGCGTCATGGGCTTGGTGCCGTCGGTCTTGTTTGGTGGTGCCATGACGCTTGCCGTGGTTGGTGTGACGGCTAAATTTGCACCCAAACTCAGGAAATTAGAATTGCATCAATTGGCTTAAATCAAGGCTTTATTTTTTGTTGGGCGCAGGGGCTCTTCCGGGAATAAGGCCACCACTGACCACCACCACTTTTTTGTCTTTTTTGGGTTTCTTTACTTCTTTGTTACTGCGTTCTTGTCCTTTAGCCATCAGAGTACCCCTTAATCATTAGTAAAAACTCACCGCCCCATCATAGGCTGATGGCTAAATATAGGTGGTTTATTTATTCTAGGTGCGGTGCTGGGGCAAAATTGTTATGATGGTTTTAGATTAATTAAGGTGTGCTTTAAATGAATACATACGGTGAAATTTCAGCAAGCGAATTGTTAGCTAAGCTGACCGATAAGAACGTGCTATTGGTCGACGTGCGTAATGCCGACGAAGTGGCGCGCGGCATCATTGCCAATGCGGTGCATGTGCCTTTGGCTATGTTGCCCACTCAATTTGCCCGCTTGCCCAAGGCGAGCAGCACTATTTTTTATTGCCACAGTGGTGTGCGCTCAGCCCATGCTGCCGCCTATGCCGCGGAGTTGGGCAGTAAGAATGTGTACAACTTAAGCGGTGGTATTTTGGCTTGGGGCAAAGCCGGCTTACCTTTTGTGACTAACACGGCGGGTAAGGCGGCATGATGGAATTTGCAAAAGAAGTTGATGCTAGAGGCTTGAATTGCCCATTGCCGATTTTGCGTTGCAAAAAAGGCTTGAGTGAAATTGAAGCCGCTCAGGTGTTAAAAGTGATGGCCACCGATAAGGGCGCGGTCAAAGACTTTAATGCCTTTTGCCAACAAACCGGTCACGAGTTGTTACAGCTAGACACGGTCGATGCCGTCTTTACTTTTTACATTAAAAAACGCAGCACTTAGTCTGCGTTGTTTAAGTGGACGTGTTTATTTTAATTTAGCGAGCTGACTGAGCAATTTTTCTAAATTCGCGCTAAATTCAGCCACCCGTGCTTTTTCTTGTGCCACCACTTCGGCTGGTGCTCTAGCCACAAAGCTTTCATTGTTTAGTTTGGCATTGGCTTTGTTGATTTCCGCTTCCAGTCTAGTCACTTCTTTGCCTAAACGCTCTTTTTCTGCGGCCACGTCTATTTCGACTTTTAGCATCAATTTAAAGTCGTCAACCAACATGACAGGCGCATCGGCTTCAGGCAAATCACCAACGATGCTGACCTCGTCCAGTTTGGCCAAGGCTTTTAAATAGGGCGCGTAGCTGGCTAGTTTTTCTGCTTCACCGGCCGCCACGAGAGGCACCCGTGCCGCTGGCGAAATGCTCATTTCCCCGCGTAAACTGCGGCAGGCATCGACCATTTGTTTCAGTTGCGCGACCCAGGCCTCGGCATGTGCATCGATCTTGTCTGCCTGAGCTTTTGGGTAGGCTTCCAGCATGATGCTGGGGCCGTGTTTTTCTGTCATGGGCGCTATGGTTTGCCAAATCTCTTCGGTGATAAATGGCATGATGGGGTGCGCTAAACGCAACACGGTTTCCAGCACGCGTAATAAGGTTCGGCGTGTAGCACGCTGTTCGGCTTCGTCACCTTGTTGAATTTGTACTTTGGCTAATTCCAGGTACCAATCGCAGTATTCATCCCAAACGAATTCGTAGATGGCTTTGGCCGCTAAGTCAAAGCGGTAATCCTCAAACGCACGTTCCACTTCCGCTTCCGTGCGCTGCAAAATGCTAACTATCCAGCGATCCGCGGATGAGAATTTGCGGCCGCCTGCACCGCACGAGGCGGCATCAAAGCCATTGTCTTGACCTTCGGTATTCATCAAGACAAAGCGGGTGGCGTTCCATAATTTATTGCAGAAATTGCGGTAACCATCGCAGCGTTGCAAGTCAAACTTAATGTCGCGGCCAGGTGAGGCTAGAGCGGCAAAAGTAAAGCGCAAGGCATCGGTACCATAGGCATTGATGCCGTTGGGGAATTCTTTACGCGTGTGCTTTTCAATTTTTGGTGCGTCTTTTGGGTTCATCAAGCCGGTGGTGCGTTTTTTGATTAAATCGTCCAAGCTGATACCGTCAATTAAATCGATGGGGTCCAGCACATTGCCCTTGGATTTACTCATCTTTTGGCCTTCGGCATCGCGAATTAAGCCATGCACGTAGACGTGTTTGAAGGGGATTTTGCCGGTGATGTGCGTGGTCATCATGACCATGCGCGCTACCCAAAAGAAGATGATGTCAAAGCCGGTAACCAAGACGCTAGACGGCAGGTATTGCTGCAAAGCGACATTGGCCGCATCTTTCTCAGCATCGCCGGTCCAGTCCAGGGTGGAGAATGGCCATAAGGCTGAGGAATACCAGGTATCCAACACATCGTTATCGCGGCTCAAATTGCCGTTGTAGCCGTCTTTTGCGGCCAAGGCTTTGGCCTCGGCTTCATCGTGCGCCACATACACTTTACCGTCATCGGAATACCAAGCCGGTATTTGATGGCCCCACCATAATTGGCGCGAAATACACCAATCTTGAATGTTGTTTAACCATTGGTTATAGGTGTTGACCCAGTTTTCTGGGTAGAACTTAATTTCACCGCTGGCCACCACATCCAAGGCTTTTTGCGTAATGGATTTGCCGTCGGCGGCAGGCTTGCTCATGGCCACAAACCATTGGTCGGTGAGCATGGGTTCTATCACCACGCCAGTGCGATCGCCGCGCGGTACTTTTAATTTGTGTTTATCTATTTTGACTAAATAGCCTTGCGCTTCTAAGTCGGCCACCACTTGTTTGCGTGCGGCAAAACGCTCTAAGCCTTGGTAGGCTTCAGGCGCCGTGTCATTCACATAGCCGGCTAAATTTAAAATGCCGATTAAGGGCAGTTGGTGGCGTTGACCGACCGCGTAGTCATTGAAGTCATGGGCAGGCGTCACTTTTACCACGCCGGTACCAAATTCCATGTCTACATAATCGTCGGCAATAATCGGTATCTCGCGTTGGCATAAAGGCAGCGTTACTTTTTGACCTATCAGTTTTTTATAACGCGCATCGTCTGGGTGCACCATCACTGCCACGTCACCCAACATGGTTTCTGGGCGGGTGGTGGCCACGGTTAAATGGCCTGATCCGTCGGCCAGTGGGTAATTGATGTGCCACATGAAACCGTCTTCTTCATCCTGCACCACTTCTAAATCAGACACGGCCGTGCCTAGCTTGACGTCCCAATTGACCAAGCGTTTGCCACGGTAAATCAGGCCTTCATTGTATAAACGCACGAAACTCTCGGTCACCGTTTTATTCAAACCGGCATCCATGGTGAAGCGCTCACGCGACCAATCCGGCGAGGTGCCTAAACGGCGCATTTGTTTGGTGATGGTGCCGCCGGAGTATTCTTTCCATTCCCAGACTTTCTCTAAGAATTTCTCACGACCTAAATCGTGACGCGATACCCCTTGTGCATCGAGTTGCCGTTCCACCACAATTTGCGTGGCGATACCGGCGTGATCGGTGCCCGGTTGCCATAGCGTGTTATCGCCAGCCATGCGGTGATAGCGCGTCAGCGCATCCATCAAGGTTTGGTTAAAGCCGTGACCCATGTGCAAGGTGCCGGTTACATTAGGCGGGGGTAGCAAAATACAAAAATTGCTAGTCTTGGCTTGATCTAAACCAGCCGCGTAATAGCCGCGGCTTTCCCAAAATTCATACCAATGGCTTTCTATGGTTTTTGGGTCAAATGATTTAGCGAGCTCTTTAATCGCGGGTGAATTGAGTGGGGTAGTGTGAGTTGTCATGGCCGTATTTTATCACAGCCTAAGCGCAATTTATTGCGCGGCTAACCCGGCTTAATGCCACATACACGGCAGGCTGGGTCTGGGCTTAGCTTGATGGTGCGCCACTCCATGCTGAGTGCATCGAGCAAGAGTAAACGGCCTTGCAAACTCTCGCCTATGTCCATCAGGACTTTCAGTGCTTCAGCCGCTTGGGTGGTGCCTATGATGCCTACCAATGGGGAAAATACGCCGTTGCTGGCGCAGCGCATAGCGTTGTCTTCACCGCTGATTTCACTGCTGTCGGGAAACAAGCAGTGGTAACAGGGGCTGTTGCTATTGCGCATGTCGTAAACAGTAATTTGTCCTTCAAAACCGATGGCCGCACCCGATACCAGCGGTTTTTTTAGGCCTACGCAAAGTCGATTTAAGCTGTAACGTGTGGCGAAATTATCGCTGCAATCGAGCACCACATCGGCTTTTTCAACCAATGCCGCCATGGTTGCTTCGTCGGCTTTTTCTTCTATGGCATGCACGGTGATTTCGGGATTAATGCCAGCGATGGCCAGTTTGGCCGAGCGGGCTTTATTCATGCCCACGCGTTCGCCATTGTGAATAATCTGCCGTTGTAAATTGCTGACATCCACCGCATCAAAATCACAAATGCTTAATGTGCCCACGCCGCTGGCAGCTAGGTACAAGGCGGCCGGTGAACCCAAGCCGCCGGCGCCGACCACTAAGGCATGGCTGTTGACCAGTTTCTCTTGTCCTTCGTAGCCGATTTGCGGCAAAAGCATGTGACGGCTGTAGCGTAATAGTTGGTTGTCGTTCATAAGTTCAAGGTAGTTTTCCTGCATTGACCAGTTCGTGCGCTAGCAAGGGATAGGATAGCCAGCTGAGCTGGTCATCAAATTCGCTAGTGGGCTCATGGCTCACAAAAGTAATATTATTATCCCCGTTAGCGGCCTCCTCGTCACTTGCCAAGTTGGCCTGATTGTTTTTACCGGATGATATCACTACGGCCACGGCGCTGGCACTTAATGTCGTGACGCTGATGTGGCAAGTGGTGGCGCTGATGTTAGTGGCGGCTGCACAAATATGTAAATTGGGATTTAAAGATAAGCTGTTGATGCTGCTGGTAAAGGCGCTACTGTTAGCGGTCGTCACGGCATAGCGTATGCGATTATTTGCACCACTGCCCCAGCCATCGAGAGCGTAGCCATTCGTGTCAGTCGGCCTGATGCTTAAGGTGACGGCAGGCACGAAGCCGTCATGGGGGTGGTTGCAAGTGCCCCCACCTACTGGGTCTTCTACGCCATTTGAGCTGGTTGATGCGGGGCAAGGTAAGCGGCCATTAAGTAGGGCAAAGCCCAGCAGGGCTGCTTGTATTTCTGCTAAGGCTAGCCGTGTTTGCGTTTGGTGATTTTGATCTATTTGCGCGGACAGCGGCAGCACTAAGCCACCTAGCATTACACCCAATATGACCAGCACGATGGCCATTTCAACCAAGCTAAATCCCTTAGTGACTGCGCTATGCCGTGCCATTGTCAGGGTGAGCCACAAGCAACGCTGTTAGCGTTTGCATCACAATAATAGCCTCCTAGCCCATCGACCAAGCTTAGTCGGATGTTAGATGGGTCGGCGTATTGGTAATTGGCCATGGCAAACCAGCCGTTGTTGGCTAACCAATTACCAATCACCGCGTATTGCAGGCCCATACCGCTGTTATTAATAAAACCGACACGGCGATTGCAATCTGCAGGGCCATTGCTAGTGGCTGCTGGGCATGGGTAGACGCGGTTGCTGTCGTAATACTTTGTCGGGCCGGCATGGGTGTCGCCTTGGCCCAGCAGTTCTTTTACCAAGCGCTTACGGAGCACTTGGTAAAACTCCGTTGCCGTAATGTAGGTTAGCTGATCATTAAACGCCTCACTGCTGGCACCAGCTATAAAACTGTAATGGCCATTAGTCGGGTTGCCGCTGGCATTGTTAATCCCTAGTGAGCTGTCCAGGTAGTTGGACGCTATGCTGTTGCCACTGCAAATGTTGCTGCTACTGCCTCTGTTTTGATTTTTTAGTTTCGCTCTGGGAGCAATAATGACGGCGATAACCGGGTTGATGGCTGCGCTTAATGGTGAACCTGCTGTGCCATGTACGGTAATTTTTGCGGCGACCTGACTATTCAGCATATTGCTGCCGGTGCGATTGCTGACGGCCAAGGTGTTACGGTATACAGGCGATAAGGCATACCATAAACATTCGCCATCACCGTCGCGCAAATCACTCAGCCCCAAGGTTTTCCATGGTAAGCGACCTATGAGCCCGCTGGATGCGCCGCATGAGCCGGCTGCCCCAGTGTTGCTGGTGTCTGGGCAGGGTAGGCTGCCAGGCATGGTGGCATTAGCGGCAGACCAGCCTATTAATGCTGCCTTTGCTTGCGCTAGGGCGGCCAGTGTTTTTCTGTCTCGCTCCAATTTGACGCTTTTTGCATCCAATACTGACAATACTAAGCCGGCACTGGCTAGCAATAAGATAAAAACCAAGCCTAGCAAAACGACACCGTACTGCTTAGCCAATGGCTTACTCATCCTCATCGCCGTTTTTCTCATTATCATTTTCCTTATCGTCGCTTTCATCCTCGTTGCTTTCTTCCTCGGCTTCCTCTGCTGCACCTGCATCCATCGCGTCATCAGCAGTCCCTTTACTCACTTTCACTTGCTTAGTTTGTGCGGTTGTGGGGCTGCTATTTTTTGGCTTAGGTGTGGCGCTTTGCGGGCTATCAAGACGCAGCTTATTAAGTTGTAGCCGCTCACTAGGCAGGCTAAATAAACGGCCTAATGGGGCATCGCTAGCCGCAAGTGATGGCCCGCTCAGGCAAATGATGCACAGGCTAAGCACCAAGTGGATTAGATGTTTGTGGCTAGCAATAAAAAGCTTGCGGACAGTCATGGTAGGTAAGTTTGCCTAGGCAAAAGC
The DNA here is from genome assembly GCA_964400215.1 of uncultured Methylotenera sp. Taxonomy (GTDB): domain Bacteria; phylum Pseudomonadota; class Gammaproteobacteria; order Burkholderiales; family Methylophilaceae; genus Methylotenera. The sequence goes on from CAYNSY010000003.1 coordinate 108,281, forward strand.
ATGTGCAGACTGATGCTGTCTAAGCGGCATTTGGCATGTAAATTCGCCTTTAGTTGATCGCTATGCCATGGCCCTTGTTGGAGCCGAGTTATTTCGCAGTCACGCCAAATAAAAACCTGATTTTTGCTTGTAGCCAATGCCTCGGTTAGCTGCACTAAGTCTTCTTCATGCAGCAGGTCGAACTCAAATGCGATGCGACTTAGCTCGATAGGCAAGTCGGTCGCTTCGTTAACAATAGGGTGCTTTAAAGGCGCGTTCAAGTTAATGTTGTAGCTGATAGGAAATAGTTGCAGAAATTTTTGTTGCGCTTGCAATTGCATTGCCCAAGTGGCCCTATTGCTGGGATTAAACAAGCCTTCATGGTGCTGCGCTTGAGCCAGCAACAGGGCGTAATGGGGTTCATACTCATTCAATAGAACCAGCTCATTTTTGATTTTTTGTATGCCTAATTTTGCTTCAGCAAGGCTGCGTATTTGTATGTTTAGCGCTAGCTTTTGTTCCAATCTATAGTGGTTAATCCAGCTCAGCAACAAGGTGAAAATGGTTAAATTCAGTGCTAAAAAAGCAAGATTTAGTCGCAGTTTGTGCCAGGTTTGCCGGGTAAATAGCATGCTTATTTCACCTCCAATACGGGATCAATATCAGCGTGTTTCAACTCAATTTTCAGATTTACTGTTTGGCTGCTAGTGACCAACTTTTCATCCACCGTGTTGCCAGCCATGACACTGGCTTCAATAGGAGGGCTAAGCAGGATGACATTGGCCACCATGGGATTGCTTTTTAATTCGCGAATAAAGCTCGCTAGTAAGAGATTTGTACCATGGTTAGTGTTGCCATGGTCTTTTATTTCAGCGCTAATCAAGGCCGTTTCTTGTGAGTCAATTGCTGCTTCTTGTGTGGCTTGCCAAGTCAATTGATTCAACGCTATGGCAGGGGATTTATCCAGCGCAGCGCTGAGTATTTGCATGACACGGCGTGGCGATTTGCTTGCTTTTGCTAGGGCTAAATCTAAGCTAACAGCAGCTTTTAATTGGCCTGGGTCTGGCAGGCTGACTGGCCATTTCTTTGCGTAGGTTTGGTATTGTGCTTGTACGGCAGTAATTTGATCGGTCGTTTTCTGCAGGTCAGCTTGATCCTGAGCGCCTAGGTAAAAAAGCAGCCCGGCCAGTATTAAGCCTAAGGTGGCGATAGCGGCACTGATTTTATTTAATCGCTGTTTCAGTGTCTGTAATTGATGGGCTTGTACTAGGCTGTCCTTGGCTAAGTTGCTCGGCTGATGTCCGTCTGCGATGAGCTGCATGTGTAAAAATTCCGGTGTCTCTAGGATAGCTGGAGCGGCGAGCTTTTTGCTTTTTGCATGGCTTAAGTAGTTTATGTGGCTAAAGTTGCTAGCTGGCTCAGCCTTAAGCGCAAGCGGATTAACGGGGTTTTCTGTGGCCATGGCCAAGATGAAATGCAAAGAGGCATCGGTTTCAATTACATGCTGGCTGAGTAAATAGCGCCGTATTTTTTCTGCTTCATCTTGGTAAAATTGAGGCGAAGGTGGGTGGCTGTCGTAAGCTACAAAACGACTAAAATTCAGTTGGCCTTGATGTAGGTAAGTTTGCCTCAGTCCAGAAGAAAGCGCTTCAGAGAATAAACAGTGTGCTTCGAATGGTAGGCTGTGGATTTCTTTATACAATAAAGCGCTGAGACTGGCGATGGGGTAAATGCCCACCAATAGACTGTTGGCGGTTTGTATCAAAGCCAGCCAATTTTGCATAAATTGCGCATTGTTAATGGCGAAAAATAAGTAGCGGTCGTCCTGCCTCTGGTCTTTTTGCCGGTCTAAAAATTCTGCCATGCGGAAGTCTAAGCCACGAAAAAATTGATTGAGTTTGCGCTGGATAAGTTCGCGTTTGGTTTTGCCTGAGGTGTGCGGTAAATTTTCTAGTCGGTAATCTTCATCTTGGCCATCGGCAATCATGTATAGCGGACAGTGACGGTATTTTTCCAGCAAGGCGGCACAGGCTAAATGGCCTGCTGCATCATCCTTAAAAATCCAGCTACTTTGTAACATATGACCCAGCCAATAACCGGCTAACAATTGCTGGTGGTTGGCGCATAAAATTAATTTTGCTGATTGATTTTTAAGCAGCATATTAAATTTTTAATTTGCTAAAAGAGTCATAAACCGGACCTAACACCGAATACATAATGAAACCCAATAGGCAACCCAGCAACACAGTAAGCAACGGCTCAATGAGTTTTAATAAGCTCTGCAAGGCGTCGCGGACTTCTTGATCGTAAAATTCGCTGATGGTAAACAGCGTCTTATCCAGCCCGCCACTGCTCTCGCCAATTTTTATCATGCGCACTACTAATTTAGGGAAGAGGCCGGCATTGTTAAAACTGTCGCTCATGGCTGCGCCCCCACTGATTTGCGCATGGACTAGACTGAGGCTATTCGCCACGACTTGATTGCCGACCAAACCTTGGCTGATTTGCAGGGCATCTAATATCGGGATGCCGGTTTGGTACATCAGCGCAAAATAGCGGCTAAATCGTGCCATGATTATTTTTTTCAATATTGGGCCGGTGATGGGCAGATGCAGTTTTAGGTAGTCGTAGTGGTAGCGCATGGCAGGGCTGCGATTGATTAAGAATATCAATGTGACCAGGACCAACGCGGGCAGGCTGATTAGCAGCCACCAATAGGCAATGAATGCGTCGGCTAGGGAGATTAGCAAGCGAGTATTAAGTGGTAAGGCTTGGCCCATATTCTGCAAAAAGGCCGCCATTTGCGGTACTAAGTAAGTCATTAAAAAAGTCACGGTGGCCAGCACGACTGCCCCCACGAAAATTGGATAGGCCAGTAGTTTTTTTGCCTGTGATAGCAAGTCATTTTGCCAGCGTAGGGTGCAAAATAACTGATCAAAAACCAAGGGCAATTGGCCGGTTTGTTCCCCGGCGTGCACCAAGCTGATGAATACCTTATTAAACACTTTGGGATGCTGTGCCATGGCTTGCGAGAGGGTTTTACCTGCTTCCAATTCATCGCCCAGGGAAGCAAGTACTTGTTGGAAATGGTTGTTGCCTTGGCCGCTTTGCAAATCCTTTAGGCAGCTTAGTAATGGAATGCCGGCATGACTTAATTGGTGCATTTGAAAACAGAACATGAGCAGGTCTTTAGCGTGTACTTTGTTACTATTTAAGCCCTGGCTTTTAGGCGAGCCAAAACTGATTAAATCCAAACCCATGTGCGTCAAACGCATTTCCAAATCCGTTTCATTTTGCGCCTGCATTTGTCCACGGATAGCGTGGCCGAATGCATCCACGGCTTTGTAATTAAAGTCAGTCATGTGCTCTGCTGACTTTGCTTGGCCAGGTCTACCACGCGCATCAGCTCGGCTAAACTGGTGTGACCGGCCAACACCCTAGAAATACCGTCTTCGGCTAGGGTGAGGAAGCCTTTGCGTCTGGCCATGGCTTCTAACTCATCCAAATGCGCATGCCGTGCAATCAGCGTATCCAATTCGCTGTCTATGCGCAGCAGTTCCATAATGGCCATGCGGCCACGGTAACCATGTTGATGGCAGGCATGGCAACCAAGGGCCTTAAATACACTGCGCTGATCTGTATCTGGCATACGCAAAAGTAGCCGTTCGGCTGGGCTGGGTTGATGGGGTATTTTGCAATGCGGGCACAAGACTCGAAGCAAACGTTGTGCGACCACAGCAATAATATTGCCGGCTAAAATATCCGGCAAAACGCCGATGTCATGTAGTCTAGAGAAAACGCCTAGTGCTGAATTGGTGTGCAGCGTGGTAAAAACCTGATGGCCAGTCATGGCGGCCCTGAATGCCATGCTGGCGGTATCTTCATCGCGTATTTCCCCGACTAAAATTATGTCTGGATCTTGCCGCATAATCGAGCGTATGCCATTGGCAAAATCCACTTTATTGACTTCAGCCACCGAGGTTTGCCGCATCATGCTAAGCGGGTATTCGACCGGGTCTTCCAAGGTCATGATGTTGACTGCTTCGGTGTTGACTAGCGATAACAAGGAATAGAGCATGGTTGTTTTACCGCTGCCGGTTGGGCCAGTAAAAATTACGATGCCCTCAGGCCTGGCCATGGTATTTTTCAGTTCGGTTAAATGCGCATCACTTAGGCCTAAGTGTTCTATGGGCATAATGGATTTTTCTCTATCCAATAGCCTCAATACGATGTTTTCGCCATGCAAGGTAGGGTGGCTGGAGACCCTAAAGTCTATGGGTCGACCACATAAATGCATGCTTAAACGCCCATCTTGTGGGGCCCGCGTTTCAGCAATATTAAGACCACTCATGACTTTAAGGCGCACGGCGATGGCGCCCCAATAGTGCTTGTGTAAGCTGCGAATTTGTTGCAATACCCCGTCTATTCTGTAGCGTATGCGTAAGAACGACAGTTCTGGCTCGAAGTGTATGTCGGAGGCATTGTGTTTGACTGCGTCCATTAATAGCGCACCGACTAAACGCACGATGGGATGGGTGTAAGCATCACGCCCAGCATGCATGCTGGTGTAATCAATTTCGCCCGTTTCAATTTCATGCAAAATACCATCCACCGATAAGGCATAGCCATAAAACTGATCTATGCATTCTTCCAGTTGTGCCTCTGCAGCCAGTAAGGCCTGAATTTTTATTGGGCGCGTAAACGTAGCGCGCAATTGATCCAGCGCCGGCAGATTAAACATATCGACCATGGCCAGGGTTAAGGTGTTGGTGTCGGCTTGGTAGGCCACTGGAAGTAGGTGATGTCGGCGCGCGATGGTTTGCGGGACTAAGTCTAAGGCCTCTTGATCGGCTGCTATATTGCTCAGATCTATGCTGCCATGGCCTTGGCTTTTAGCCACTATGTCGCGCATGGCGGCGGCGCTGACAAAGCCCAATTTTGTTATTTGATGACCTAAACTTAAGCCAGTTTCAGCTTGTTCGGTTAAGGCTATGCGTAATTGATCTTGGCTGATCAGCCCTTTTTTAAGCATTAACTCGCCAAGCAGAGGGCTGTGCTCATGCGCAGTCATCTGGGCGGCCTGCAAAAAATAAGCTGGACTACTATCATAGGATTTCGTCACTTTGGCTGATTGAAAAATCAGTGTACACCCATACTAACTCATTGAATATACTTTATTTTATAAGCAATTTTTGCCTGGTATGGCGTTGGTATTGGGGGCAATTTAATCGGCAAATATGCCAAGCTAAGCGGTATACTGACGCCTGGTTTTAGCTTGTGAGCGCAATTAAGGAGATGGGATGAAGGTGTTACTAAAGAAAGTGGCTAACAGTTTGACCGTAGCGGTCAGTTTGTTATTGGTGGGTGGCTTCGTTTATGTGCTGGTTAATCACTTGCCTGTGGGCGATTTTATTTACAGCATCGCCTTTTGTTATTTGGCGATTGCGGTATTGAATTATTTACTTTTTGGCACGGCTAAATTGTGGCATAAGCCAGACGAGCTAAACTAACCTAGCTAGTAGCTCGAGCGTATAAAAATATCGCCGCTTGGCTTGAGGTCAAAAGCGATGCAAATCCTTTCTTCGTTGGAGTTGAACGGGATGGTGCGATGGAATAGCGACGATGGAAACAGCACAATGTCGCCGACCTTAGGGCTAGCGATGCCGACCGGAAAGTTCGTGTGTTTTTGTGGGTAATGGTCGCCATGCAGGCCGTATTCAAAGCAGCCTTCCAGCGGGTCTTTTCTGTCTTTGGGTAAGACCAAATACACCGCACCGCTGATCCAACCCACTTCATGAATATGCCGGTCTACATAACCGCCACGGCGCAATCTGACGTACCAAGAGCTGGTGAATTCCAATTCTTGCGGAAACGATTTAATTAATTCACAGTCGGCTCCGGTAAATTGTTTTTTGTAATTTAAAAATTCTTGCCTGACGATTTCACCTAATTTTCTAAATGATGCTTCTGGTCGTTTAAATAAATTGCCGGCCGATTGTTTGCCGTTGATGATCATGCCCTGCGCGCGGACTTCTATGGCGGTATTGTCTATGTCATTGAGCAAGTCTTTGAGGAATTGGCTGTTAGGCTGGGCCAATTCTTCTATGCTTTTTTGGTAAACAAAATCAAAGCCATTTTTGCAGAAGTTATACGGGTCCTCTACCCCAAAATTGGTGGCATAGTGGCTGGACAAAGTAGCCAAAAGCGGTGCATTGTGTTTTTTCTGGGTGCGAATGAGGGCATCCAATTTTGTTTTAAATTCGTCAAAATGTTCGGCTTTGTAGGTGCAATACAAAGCGCGTTCTTGCCAGTCGTCCAGTTGCGATTTTTCAAAATGGCCGACGGCTTCATCGAAGCGTCCGGCTAAGTATAAAAATTCACCCATGTTGTAGTTGGCGCCTGGGTGATTTGGGTTGAGTTGCAAGGCATCCAAATAGCTTTTGATGGCGTCTTCCATATTGCCTTGATCGCGCAAGCATTCGCCCAGGTAATTGTGTGCGTCGGTGTAATTGGGAAACAGTGTTATGGCGCGTTTGAAATGCGCAATCGCCTCGTCCAGCTTGCCTTCGTCGCGCAAGGCCGTACCCAAATTAAAATGCCCTCTGGCATCTTCGTTGATGCTTAAGGCTTTGCGGTAATTTTCTATGGCTTCGGCCAACTTGCCTTGTTTTTGTAAGAGCGTACCTAAATTGGCATAGGCTTCAAAGAATTGCGCTTGCATGGCGATGGTTTGCCGGTAATGGCTTTCTGCTTCGTCTAATTGACCTAAGTTGCTCAAAGCAATGGCTAAATTAAAGTGCAGCTCTGGGCTGGCTGGCTGTAAGGACAATGCTTTTTTATAGCTAACTACGGCATCGGCATAGTGCATAAGCCCATCTTGGGCGATGCCCAGCACATGGTGCAAGATAAAGGCTTGCGGATAGCGCGCCAACAGTTTCTTTGCAGCGGCTTCCGTTTGTTCGAGTTTGCCTGCATTAAGTAGCATCAGCACTGGATTGATTTCCAGTTGGCTGGGTTGGGCATGTGTAGGGGTCGATTGTTTGGCCATACTTAAGATTGTCACTAGCTATATATAAGGTGTGTTTATTCTAAAATAAAATTACTGATCGCGCATTTGTAATCGCGTGGCCAACTGGCGTAAAAATTTCATCGCTACTTTGGGTTCGTCCAGCAGCAGCGTTTCTATGTTCTCTGGGTAGATGGTAATGACATCGGCGCTGGCTGAGCTGACGATGGCATCGGCTATGGTAGGTAAGTTAGACAATAAGGCCATTTCCCCAAAATACTCGTCGGCGTTCACCGTGCGTATCACTTTGCCATCCCGTTTAAGTTGCACTTGGCCACTCACCAAATAATGCAAATTGCGGCTCGAATCGCCTAGGCTAAATATCGCCTCGTCCTTTGAATAAGTTTGGCCATAGTGTTGCATCAGTTTTTCTAAGTAATTGGCTTTGGCCTCGGCTGTTTGTTGGCCAGACTGATCTGCAAACAAGGCTTTTAATATCAGCACGTCTTTTTTGCGTAAAGTGGCGACCAATTCGGTGCCAAGTAAAAAGACGGCAAAATTAAAGTACAGCCAAGTGATGGAGATAAACAGATTTTTCATGCTGCCAAAAATAGAACCGTAGGATTCATTTAAGGATAGAAATAAAGTGAACGCGGGCCGCATGATCAACCATAGGACGGCGGTGAAAAATGCGCCTATAAATATATGCCTGGTAGCTAGGCGGGCCGGAAAGAAGGCGAAGTAAAACGCCGCGATAAGTAAGGTGGTGAGGGCTAAGGAGCCGATTGCGGCCACGCTGTCGTAAGCAAAGTAGGGTTGATTGCTGGCTAAAAATCCCATGACTTTTTCTAACATGAGGCCGGCAAAGGTAAAGCAGAAAAACAGCAGCAACATGCCTACGACGGTGAGCAGGTCTTTTAGCTTGCGGTGCAAAAAGGAAGGCGCTTCCGCTAGACTGGCTATGGTGTAAAAAGAGGCGCGCATGGCGCTGGCCAGTGGCGTGACGGCCCACAGCAAGACAAACAGGCCGGCAGCACCCCAGGCAACCTTTTGCTGTGCCGTGTTGTAGACCTCCAGCATGATGGCGCTGCTGAATTTTGGCAGCAAGTTACCCATAATAATGGCCAGTTTGACGGTGGCGTAGTCTGAGCTAAAGACCAATTGGCTAAGCAAAAAGAACAACAACAGCACCAATGGAATCAAGGCAAACATGGCGTAAAAAGACAGCGAGGCCGAGAGGCTTAGCGTGTTATGGCGCCTAAACGCATCGAGCATTTCGTAGGCGACAAACAGTGGCGTGTTATAGCGCTGCTTCGCGTAGGCCGTGCGTGGCTTATGCATGGCATTTTGCAAGCTAGGGGCCAGCTTGCTGTTAAGGATGCGCGGCATGCTTGGTTTTTTCATGCTTAACTCAAGGCTTTAAATTTTTCGGTTGCGGCCACCAGCGCCGAGGTGATGCCGGGCTCCATGGCGGAATGCCCAGCGTCTTCCACCATATGAAATTCAGCGTGGGGCATGGCGCGGCTCAATTCCCAGGCCGTCACAGGCGGGCAAACCATGTCGTAGCGGCCTTGTATAATTTGCGTGGGAATGTGCGCTAAGCGTTGTTTCACCTGCCCTAGCAAGTCGGTTTTGCCAACAAAACAATCGTGCCTTATATAGTGTATCTGTACCCTTGCACGCGCGAGCTCAAGTTCGCCGTCTATGGTTTGTGCAGCTTGCGCTGGCATTGGTAGTAAAGCCATGATGCTGCTTTCGTAAGCGTTCCAAGAGATGGCGGCCGGCACATTGCGTTTAGGATCGTCGGAAAAAATGCGTTTTTCATAAGCACTTAAAGGGTCTGAGCGTTCTTCGGGGTCGAGAAATGCGCAAAGTGCTTGCCAAGGCTCAGGAAAAAACGATTGCACTTGCCCCAAGAACCATTGCAGCTCGCTGGCGCGACTTAAGAATATGCCGCGTAATATTAAGCCACTTACTTTATCTGGGTGTTGCACGGCATATGCCAAGGCTAAGGTGCTGCCCCAAGAGCCACCAAAGACTAACCATTTAGCAATGCCTAAGTGCAGGCGTATGGCCTCCATGTCGGCGACTAAATCGGCCGTGGTATTTTGTGCGGTGGCACCGCGGGGTTGGCTGCGACCGCAACCGCGTTGATCAATTAACACGATGCGGTAATGCGCGGGGTCGAAAAAACGCCGTTGCTTAGGGTTGCAACCACTGCCTGGACCGCCGTGCACAAAAACCACGGGCTGACCTTGAGGGTTGCCACAGATTTCATAATATACCTGGTGCAAATCCCCGACTTTTAGTAAATTTTCTTCTAAGGTAGACAATTCAGGATACAAATTGTAATTGTGGTTTTGCAACATGGTAAATTGTCTTTCTATTTGATTATAAATGGGTTTTTACTAATATTAGCACGCGCCTAAGGCTGGCTTAAAGCATTTAAAAAACATATTTTCAGTAATTTACAATTAATTGTAAGTAAATTGTAACAAATGTATTGCAATTCATTTATGTCTAGCTTATAGTTCTGCATCACACATGTAAATGTGATGAAAAGTAGACCCTGTTAAATACAAGATTTAGCGATTGCTTCAATAAATTGCGTAGTTAATTAAAGGCCTATTTATAAACCCTTAGTAGTACAACTTTGGAGATTAATATGCAAATCAACAAGATCAAATTAGCACTAGGTTTAGTGGCTGGTTTATCAGTGGCTATGCCAATGGTAGCATCTGCAGCGGCTGACCAAGAAAAAGCAATGAAAGACGCTAACAACTGGGCTGCTCCACGCGGTCAATACGACAACCAAGGTTACAGTGCTTTAGCACAAGTTAACAAAGGTAACGTAAAAAACCTTAAAGCTGCTTGGACATTCGCAACCGGTGTAAACCGTGGTCACGAAGGTTCACCAGTAGTTGTTGGTAACATGATGTTCGTTCACACAGCGTTCCCAAACAACGTATACGCTCTTGACTTAAACGACAATCAAAAAATCGTTTGGTCTTACTTCCCCAAACAAGATCCATCAGTACAAGCTGTTTTATGTTGCGATAACGTAAACCGCGGTCTTGGCTATGGTGACGGTAAAGTTTACCTACAACAAAACGATGGTAACTTGGTTGCTTTAGACGCTAAAACAGGTGCTAAAGTATGGTCTACATTAGTAAACGACCCAAAAGTCGGCGCTACTAACACCAACGCTCCACACGTAATTAAAGATAAAGTATTGACAGGTTGTTCAGGTGCTGAGTTCGGTGTACGTTGCTTCATCGCAGCTTACAACTTAAAAGACGGTTCTTTAGCATGGAAAGCCTACTCAACAGGTCCTGATGCTGAAATGTTAATCGGTGCTGATTTCAATAAAGATACTCCTGAGTACAGCGCACTATCAGTTTACCAAGACGTAAACGGTGGTAACAAATTAGGTGGTTCTTTCAAACTAGTTCCAAATGACCAATTGAAAATTGGTGAAAAAGAGTTAGGTACACGTACATGGTTGAAACCACAAGCAGTTAAAGATGGTTGGCAACATGGTGGTGGCTCTGTATGGGGCTGGTGGCCGTATGATGCTCGCACAAACTTGGTTTACTACGGAACAGGTAACCCATCAGTTTGGAACCCAGATGTACGTCCTGGCGATAACAAATGGTCTATGACTGTTTTTGCTCGTGACTTAGACACTGGCGTTGCAAAATGGGGTATGCAAATGACTCCACACGATGAGTGGGATTACGATGGTATTAACGAAGTGATCTTGTTCGACAAAGGTGGTAAAACATACGCATGGCACCATGACCGTAACGGTTTTGCTTACACTTGGAATGCACACAACGGTAAATTAGTTGCTGCAGAAAAAGTACACCCATTCGTTAACTGGGCTACTGGTGTTGACATGAAAACAGGCGTGCCTAACAAATTGGCAACTGCTTCTACTCACCAAGACTACAATGCTAAAGGCGTTTGCCCAGCTGCATTGGGTACTAAAGACCAACAACCAGCTGCGTACTCACCAAAAACTGGTTTGATTTACACTCCATTGAACCACGTATGTATGACATACGAGCCAGTTGAGTCTAAATACGTTGCAGGTCAACCATGGGTTGGTGCTACATTGACCATGTTCCCAGGTCCAGACGGTGTAATGGGTGGTTTCGGTGCTTACGATCCAATGACAAACAAAAAAGTTTGGTACAACAAAGAGAAATTCTCTGCTTGGGGTGGTGCTTTAACAACTGCTTCAAACTTAGTATTCTTCGGTACTTTAGATCGTTGGTTTAAAGCTGTAGATGCATCATCAGGTAAAGAACTATGGAAATTCCAAGTTGGTTCTGGCGTGATTGGTAATGCATTCACATACGGTAACAAAGGTAAACAATACGTTGGCGTGCTATCAGGTATCGGTGGCTGGGCTGGTGTTGCGATGAACCTTGGTATGACTAACCCAACAGACGCTTTAGGTGCTGCTGGTGGTTATGCTGAACTAACAAAATACAACGCTGCTCCTGGCGGCGGTGCATTAACAGTATTCAGCCTATAATTTAATCGTAAGATTAAGTTGTAACTAAATACGAGTTAGTTCTCGTAGTAAATAAAACACCCCGATTCGTCGGGGTGTTTTTTTTGGTAAAAGCTAAGTTTTAAATATGCTAATTTGAGCCTATATAAATTACAGGCAGTGCGACAAATTGGATACAATATCGCTTGTTTTTGCTAGGCATAAACAGCATGGCATGATTGCATAGAACTTTTTTTATTGCGCTGCACTCTATAAAAATAAGCAGCGGCAAATTTGGCTGAATAATTCTCGAGAAGGAAGTAAATATGTTTAAACAGGTTAAAAAGCAGTTGAGCTTAGTTGCACTGCTAGCAATAACATCTAACATCAGCTTCGCCGCTGAACCTGATATTCCATCACTTAATCCAGATGAAGGCCGCATCGGTGAAATACGCCGAGTGGTGGATGAGTCTGAATTTAAAGTGTGTGCTGATCCTGAAAACATGCCATTTTCAAATTCCAAGCAAGAAGGCTTTGAAGATAAAATTGCGCAGCTGTTAGCACAGGATTTAGGTAAAAAATTGAGCTTTACCTACGCTTACAGCAGACAAGGATTCTTCCGCAATACCCTAGGCGCTAACCGTTGTGATATCGTTATTGGCACTACATCCGACAGCGATATGATGCGCACCTCTAAGCCTTATTACCGTGCTGGTCATGTGTTTGTTTGGCGTAAAGATAGCAATTACAACATTAAGGATTGGACCTCACCGGATTTGCGTAAAGGCTTCATAGGCGTGATTGATCACAGCCCAGCCACCATACCGATGAACGACAATAATTTAATTGCCAATGCTAGACCCTATCGCATACAGCGCGACCTTAACTTACCTTCCAGTTTCATGATAGACGATTTAGCCAAAGGTGACATTGATATTGCAATTGCCTGGGGCCCAATAGGCGGCTACTTTGCAAAACAATCAAAAATTCCTATGGTGGTGGCGCCTATTCCTGAGTACGAAACAGAAAACGCCAAGGGCAAAGAGTATTGGAATATTTCAGTGGGTGTGCGTAAAAAAGACAAAGAACGTATGGCCATGATACAAGGCGCCTTAGATAGAAATCAGGCTAAAATCATCAAAATTTTAGATGACTATGGTATTCCACATGTGCCGGTAGTTGAAGGCGATAGCTTACAGAAAGTCTATAACAAATACGGTGCAAACAAAAAGCCAGCAGCCGACAAATAATTATTGATTAGAGTGTGTTTTTAACGCAGACTAAGGCTGTAATAAATTAAACGGCTAATGTATAATTCCATTGGTCGTTTTTTAAAAAAAGCTAAATTTTTAGTGGTTTAAGCGCTAGTTTTTAGTAAATATTAAGTGTCAAATTAGTAATAATAAATACGTTAAATTAATACAGGTACAGTAATGGTTTTGCAAAATGGTTGTAGCAAAATTCATTGCAATAAGGAGATGATATGTTAGGTTTTAAATCAGTTAAAGCAGCATTATTAATTTCAATGCTAGGCTTTATCGGTCTAGTTGCAAGCAGCCAAGCCAGCGCGGCTTGTAGTTTTGTATCAACAATAGATAGTTCGCCTTTAGCCGTTAAAGGCACAGCAACAGATACGCCACAAGCGAAAGAGTTTCTGGAAACCTGCAACAACCCTTATACCAAAGCGTATGCAGCTGACCCAACATTGATTGTGCAAAAAAGCCCTAAAGGCGGTAAAGCATTGTTCGGCTATAACGGCTGTTCAGGTTGCCACGGTGGTAAATTAGAAGGCGTAATGGCTCCATCATTAAGAAAAGACGGTGGCCAAGGCGCGTTTGATACCAAATGGGTATACGCAAAAAATGCAACCGACAAAGGTATGTTTGAAACCATTTCTGGTGGTTCTGCAGGCGTGTCAGGTGGCGTAATGTCACCATGGAATATCACCCTAGCTAATCATGTGGGTGATGGTTTAACGACTGATGAAATCTTGCGTTTAATCGCTTATATTCGTTCAGAGTATCGTGGTGATGGCGAAAAAACTTGGTTAAAATAATTAAGAAATAACTTAATTTATAGAACCGTGTAATACTAAAGCGGCTACTGCAGAATGCAGTAGCCGCTTTTTTAATTTAAACTGTATAGGTTTTCTGTGACTATGTTTTTTCTGATTAAGGAGATACACAATGACGATGACTAAATTGAATGTTCTGATGGGGATAGGCTTAATGGCATTGTCTGCGTGTGGCGATAACAAAGAGCCAAGCACAGCAGATAAAGTATCAGCAAATTGCCAATTCATTTCTACAAAAGATAACAGTCCACTAACCATTGTGCCTGCGCCGGGTGATACCGATGCCGCTAAGGCATTTCTAACTAGCTGCATCAATCCTTACACCAAACTCTATGCTAACGATGCTGAGGCTGCAAAAGCGGGTAAAAAGCAGTATTCCTACCAAGGCTGTAGTGGTTGTCATGGCGGCAATGCCAATGGCTTAATGGGTCCCAGTTTAATCGATGCTAAGTGGCAATATGCAAAACACATTAGCGATAAAGGCATGTTTGAGACCGTGGCCGGCGGGACTAACGGCTCACCGCCCGAATGGGGATCCATGCTGATATGGCACAATCAAGTCGCTGGGCACACGGGTGAAGGGCTGGATACCGATACTATTTTAAAAATTATAGCTTGGCTACGCACCCAATATATTGGGGGTGGTGAAACACCTTGGCTAAGCTAAAAGTGCCGTATTGTATAATGGCTACTCGTGTGTAAATACCACCCAAAATAGAATTGAAGGCCCCTTTGAATAAACTAGATAATGAAAAATTACACCAGGTAGTCATCGTTGGTGGTGGTGCAGGCGGGCTAGAATTAGCCACTAAACTAGGAGATAGCTTAGGCCGTAAAGGCAAAGCCATCATCACCTTGGTGGATCAATCTAAAACCCATGTTTGGAAGCCCTTATTGCATGAAATAGCGGCAGGCAGCATGAACCCTGAGCGGCATGAACTCGTCTATTTAGCGCAGGCACATTGGCACCATTTTAATTTCCGCTTAGGCCGTATGGACAGCCTGGACAGGGATAAAAAAGTCATCTCCATCTCACCTTATTTTGACGAAGACGGTTTTGAGGTAATCCCAAGGCGCAGCATCAGCTATGACACTTTAATCATAGCGGTTGGCAGTACCACCAACGATTTTGGCATTAAAGGTGCCAGTGAGTTTTCTATCGCTTTGGACACTCAAGATCAGGCGGAACGTTTTCACCGTCGTTTACACAATGCCTTGGTGCGTGCGCAAACGCAAACACAGCCCGTGCAAGCAGGTCAATTGGAAGTGGCGATCGTCGGTGCAGGTGCTACCGGCGTGGAGTTAGCTGCTGAGTTGCACAATACTACCCGTGAGTTGGCGGCCTATGGATTAGATAAAATTAATGCTGACCGTGACATTAAAATTTCCTTGGTGGAAGCAAGTGAACGGGTATTGCCTGCGCTACCGGTTAATTTGTCGCATTCGGTGGAGTTGGAGCTGAAAAAACTGGATGTGCACCTGTATACCGGCGAGCGTGTCACCGAGGTTAGCCAAGAGGGCATCCATACCCACAGTGGTAAATTTATACCCTCATCCTTGGTGGTATGGGCCGCCGGTATTAAAGCACCGGATTTTCTACGTGACATTGGCGGCCTAGAAACCAACCACATTAACCAATTGATAGTTCACCGTAGCTTGCAAACGACATTGGATGCCAATGTATTTGCGTTTGGTGATTGCGCTGCTTGCCCTAGGCTAGGTGGCTCACCGGATGAAACGGTTCCACCCCGCGCCCAGGCAGCCCATCAGCAGGCGGCCATGTTAGTGAAATCGGTAAAAAACAGAGTGGCTGGCAAGAAACACCTGCCGGATTACAGCTACGTGGATTACGGTTCATTGGTGAACTTAGGTAAGTACACCACGGTTGGTAATTTGATGGGTTCCTTGTCTGGCGGTAGCTTGTTTATAGAAGGCTTGATAGCACGAATTATGTATCAGTCTTTGTATAAAATGCATCTCATGGCATTGCATGGCTTTTGGAGCATGGCCTTGCAAACCCTAGCCCGTATGATCAACCGCCGTACCGAAGCGCAAGTGAAATTGCATTAGTGACATTGCATTAAACACTAAGCACGGGTGTGCTTTTGGTAGAGCTTGTAAATCACTGCCATGGCTAGGCTTACGAACAGACCGAAAATAATTAAAATGGCATTAATGGCTAGGTTTTGGTGTTTCATTAGCGTGTATATGCCTAATAGCACCAAGATGCCTATGTTCTCATTAAAGTTTTGCACTGCTATCGAATGACCGGCCCCAAGCAGCGCATGACCTCGGTGTTGCAGCAAGGAATTGAGCGGCACTAAAAAATACCCGGCCAATACCCCTATGCAAAACAGCACCACCGTGGCGATTTCGAGGCTGTTGACCATGGCCATGCTGATCACCAAAAATCCCATCAATATGCCAGCAGGCAAGACTTTAACGGCATCTTCCAATTTCACGAACAAAGACGCGCCGACTGAGCCTATGGCTATACCGACCGCTAGTATGGCTATTAAGATGGATGCGGCTTGTTGTTCCATATGCAATATTTCTTTTGCCCACTGCAATACAACAAATTGCAGGGTGGCGCCCGCTCCCCAAAACAAGGTGGTGACGGCTAGTGATACCTGACCCTGTGGGTCACGCCAGAGGGTGGTAAATGCATGCCAAAAATCCCGCATCAGAAAAACAAAATTGCGCTGAGGCATCTTGTGGTCTATGGGCACTTTGGGGATGTAGTGGTTAAAGATGGCGGCCAATAGGTAGATGCCGGCAATCACGGCTATGCCAAAATACGGGTCTTTTGCGGAAATGGCCGAACCAAATACCGGGCCTAATATAATGGCGGTGACGGTGGTGCCTTCCATCCAAGCATTGGCTTTAATCAGTTGATGGCTAGGCAACATTTCGGTCAATATGCCGTATTTGGCTGGCGAATAAGCAGCTGCACCTATGCCCACTATGGCATAGGCATACAGCGGTGGTACGCCCAGAAAGGCTAATAGGCAGCCAAAAAATTTGATGCCATTACTGATAAACATGACCTTGCCTTTGGGTAAGGCATCAGCAAATGGCCCGACAAAAGGCGCCAACACGATATAGGCGATGATGAAAAACTCACGCAACAAGGGCTCATGCCAGCCTGGCGCTTGTAATTTTGCCAGCAAGGTGATGGCAGCGAACAGCAAGGCATTATCGGCAATAGCCGACAAGAATTGCGCCATCAATAGCGTGTAAAAGCCTTTTTTCATGTGCGTCTTACAAGGCTTCTGCGGCAAAATCAGCCAAGCGAGATCGTTCGCCACGCATTAAGGTGATGTGGCCATTGTGCCCCCAGCCCTTAAATCTATCCACTACGTAGGTAAGCCCTGAACTGCCTTCGGTTAAGTAAGGCGTATCAATTTGTGCGATATTACCCAAGCACACCACTTTGGTGCCTGGGCCTGCTCGAGTAATCAGTGTTTTCATTTGTTTAGGCGTTAAGTTTTGCGCTTCATCAATGATTAAAAATTTATTTAAGAAGGTGCGGCCACGCATAAAGTTGAGTGATTTCACTTTAATGCGACTGCGAATGAGGTCTTGGGTTGCAGCTCGCCCCCACTCACCTGCCGTGTCGTCACTTTTGTTTAAGACGTCTAAGTTATCATCCAAGGCCCCCATCCACGGTCCCATTTTTTCTTCTTCCGTTCCCGGTAAAAAGCCTATGTCCTCGCCCACCGAAACGGTGACGCGGGTCATGATGATTTCGGAATAGATTTTGCTATCCAATACCTGAGTTAAGGCAGACGCTAAAGTTAATAGGGTCTTGCCGGTACCGGCTTGACCCAATAAGCTGACAAAATCGATTTCAGGATCCATCAATAAATTCAAGGCGAAATTTTGTTCGCGGTTGCGAGCATTGATGCCCCAAACATTGTTTTTTGCTTGCAAATGGTCTTTTACCACTTCCAACACTGCCGAATCGCCTTCTACACTGCGTACGATGGCGTGAAACGGCTTCTCAAATTCGTAATAAACAAATTCATTGACTAAAAACGTTTTGCATAAGGGACCATTGATGCGGTAGAACATGCGGCCGGCCTCTTGCCAGGATTCCATGGCTTTGCTGTGGGTTTCCCAAAAATTGGCAGCCAGTTCTGTCATGCCGCTGTATAAAAGATCGGTGTCTTCCAATACTTTGTCGTTGAAATAATCTTCCGCCAACATGCCTATGGCACGGGCTTTGATGCGTATATTGATGTCTTTACTGACCAGTATGACTTGGCGCTGGGGATTGTGTTTTTGTAAATCAAACACCACGCCTAAAATTTGATTGTCGGCTTTACTGCCAGCCAAGCCCGGCAATTCAACGGTGACTTCTTTCGTTTGTAAGAATAAGCGCCCCATGAGCTGCCGGTTGCCATTGATACTG
This sequence comes from uncultured Methylotenera sp., assembly GCA_964400215.1. GTDB lineage: Bacteria > Pseudomonadota > Gammaproteobacteria > Burkholderiales > Methylophilaceae > Methylotenera. Next base: position 126,255 of record CAYNSY010000003.1, read on the forward strand.
AGTGGGCAGCCTAGTTCTAGGTCAATTAAGTCGGCCCCTACTATGCTCTCTAGGTTGCGACTCGCCTGACGGGCGCTACGCGCGACTTCCGTTAAGCCTTTTTTGTTGTTGTCCAATTCCTCCAAGGTCACCATGGGTAGGAAAATATCGTGTTCTTCAAAACGGAATAAACTGGACGGGTCGTGTATCAGTACATTGGTATCAAGCACAAAAAGTTTGGTTGGAGTTAGGGGTTGTTTAGCCATAAATTACTTTCTATTTTTAAGTGTTTGATTGCGATGAATATGAAATGCCAACTTATAAATTAAAGTGATTGCACAAAATTAAGCACTTCGGCTACGTGGCCGTCTACTTTGACACCACGCCATTCTTTGACTAACACACCTTGTTTATCGATGACAAAGGTGCTGCGTTCTATGCCTCTAACTTGCTTGCCGTACATGTTTTTCATTTTAATCACGCCGAATAGATTGCAGGCTAATTCTTCTGTGTCTGCCAGCAATTCAAAGGGAAAGCTGAACTTTGCTTTGAAATTTTCGTGGGACTTTAGGCTGTCACGCGAGATGCCGAAAATGAGCGTATTCAGTGCTAGAAAATTGGCATGTGCATCCCTGAATTGAACGCCTTGGGTGGTGCAGCCAGGGGTGGCATCCTTGGGGTAAAAATAGATAACGATGTTTTTGCCTAAGTGCTGGGATAATTGAAATGAGGTGTTGCTGGTTGCAGCCAATTGAAAATCCGGTACAGCATGATTAAGCATAGTATTTCCACGTTGGTTAAGGGCTATTACCATTGTTGATAAAAAGCCCGATTAAGGCAATAGTCTAGATCATTAAAATGACAGTATTTGTGCTTAAACTGGATTAGTTGGGCATGGTTAATGAAATAGGCAGTTGCATGGTGATTACTGTGCCACCACCAAGCCGAGCTGCAAATTTTAATTCGCCACCCAATACATCGCAGACCTTAAATGCAAACGGTATGCCCAAGCCGGTACCAAAGCGTTTGCTAGAAGGCGCGCTGATTGCGCTGGGGTCTGGTTTAAACGGCATGCCACCGGCGCGGTCCATTAGCTGCAGACTAAAGGTCTCACGCTTTATGCCCACCACAATGTCTATCGCGCCCCCTTTGCTGGAGGCGTCTATGGCATTGAGTAGCAAGTTGTATATGACTTGCTCAAGTAAATGCTGGTCGGTATAGACGGCATTATTTTTAGGCCATTTTGCTAGGCTTAATTGTATGGACTTGGCCTTTAGTTTTTGCTGTAAGGGCACCAAAGCGCCTTCCACTATGTCTTTTAATTGGGTGTGTTGTGGCTGTGGTTTTAGGGGCAGCAAATAGGCTAATAAGGAGCCTGTCCAGCGCTCCAATCGATCGACGGTATCGATGATGTCCTTGAAAGCGCTGCGCGTTTCTTTGTCCTGTTCGGGGTCATCCATGACTTGGGCGATGGCCCGTATGCTGGCCAATGGGTTGCGTATATTGTGCGCCAACATCGGCACTAACAGTCCTTGTGCGGCTTGTTTTTCGCTGCGCACCAAGGCCTCTTGGCTGGAACTTAATTTATCGGCCATGGCATTAATCGCTTGTGACACCATGGCCAGTTCAGCCACCCCTTCCTCTGGCGCTCTGTGGGTTAGGTTGCCGGTACTGATTTCTGCCGTGGCTAGCAACACCCCTTGTATCGGCTGCACTATGGCGCGCTTTAAAAATACCCGTGAAAATACCAGCAGCAAGACGGCGACTATTAATGGAATGATGAGTAATAAGATGGCGATGCGTTTAGTGTTGCTCAGCTGTTTAGCTAATTCGTTTTGCTTTTGATTAAGCAATTTTTCGGTGTGCGCCAACAGGACTTCATGGCGATGAAATAAACCGGTTTCTAAGTCGGTATTGATAGCCTGTTTGCTGGCGGCGTTGGAGGATTGTTGGTATTCATCAAACAGAGCAGGGGCTTCGATAACAAATTTTTGGTAGTTGTGTTGTAAGGCATTGATCGCTTGTATTTCTGCTTCCCCCACGGCAATTTCTTTTAATTGCACAAAGTGACTTTCAACCGAGGCGGTAAAGTTATCGTATTCCTCCCTAGCGGTAGCATCCTCTAAGAAGTAGGCATCAAACAACTCTTTCATTTGCCGGTATAAGTCGCCCCGTGTTTGTTGCACTTCGGTGACCAATGCGCTGATGCGTGTGGCTTCTTGACTGGATTTTTCCCAAAGGTGGATACCAATGGCGCCAGCGGTGGCGGCTAAAATAATCAGTAAAATAAATGCCAACTCATGAATCAGCAGGATGTCTTTTAATGATTTATTTTTTTGCATGGTATGGCTGAATGTGGCCCATGACGATTATTCTAATTTGAAGGCTATAGGCACTTTGACGCTAAAGTTGCTGCCTCGTAGTGCCTCAGGTGGCGCAGGGAAAGGCAGGGCTTTTTCCACCATGTCTAGCGCTTGTTTATCCAGCACCTCGTGGCCGCTGGATAGTACGATTCTTTTGGATTTAAGTTTGCCATGGCCATCGATTTGCAACTCGACGATGGCTTCGCCTTGCCAACCACGCATTTGTGCAATGCGCGGGTATTGTTTGTGTTTGACGATGGCTGACCATAAGGCATTGTCGTAATTGTCGCGTGCAGCGCTGGTGTCAACCGGTACCACTGGTTTGGGCGGCTCGCGTGGGGCTATGGCGACCGGCGGTGTAGGCGGCGGTGGAGCGTCGACTTGCGGGGCAACGGCGATGACTTCCGGCGGCGGGGGTGGTGGCGTCGGATCGGTTTTTGTTTCGGTGGGAATAATCACCGGTTTTACCTGGGGTTTAATCAGCGGTTTGGGTTTGATGGGTTCCGGTTTGGGTGGCTCGGGCACAGGGGGTGGAGGCGGGGGTGCTTGTTGGATTAATTCCACGACCAAGGTTTCTTGCTTGGGCGTGTCTATCGCAAAATGAGGCAAACCCAGTGCAATAAAAGCATGCAGCATCAGGGAGGCAATTAATGCCCACCTTAGCGTATGTTCGCTGGGATTGCTGAGATGGCTGTTTAAGTTGTTGAGGGTGAAATTCAAAAGCAGTGTAAAGCCTAATTTAAATTAATGGGCAGCCAAGTTTAAGGATGGAAAATTATACAACAAGCCGTTTAAATATACCGTTGGCGCTGGTTTAAATTCTATTGTTCGCTTGTCTATTAAGCTGCTTAAATACCGGTTAGATAAGCCCATGCAAGACTTGCACCGCAACCGTGGCCCCTGCTTCAAGGTTGGCTACCTGTTCGTCTAGCACGATGAAGCAGTTGGCCTTAGACATGGAACTTAATATGGCGGAGCCCTGCATGCCTGTCGGTTTAACTTTCCATGCGCCATCTTGATCTATAAACAGGATGCCGCGTTGAAACTCAGTGCGGCCAGTTTGTTTTTTGATGGCTTCTGTGCACACGACATGGAAGGTCGGCAAGGCTAGAGGATGGGCTTGACCCATCAGCCGCAGCAGAGCTTCGCGTACAAATTGGTAAAACGTCACCATCACTGCCACCGGGTTGCCAGGCAGGCCAAAATAATGCGCATTGCCTATTTTTCCATAGGCTAAGGGCCGGCCAGGCTTCATGGCAATTTTCCAAAACATCACTTGACCGTGTTTGCTTAATAGCTGTTTCATGTGATCGGCTTCACCGACTGACACCCCACCACTGGTGATGACTACATCGGCTTGTTGCGCGGCCGCTAACAAGGTTTTTTCTAGTAAAGCGGGATCGTCAGCAATCGCACCTAGGTCTAAAATGTCGACGCCTAATCGACTTAACATGCCGTACAGGGTGTAACGATTGCTGTCGTACACTTGACCTATTTTTAAGGCCTGTCCTAGGCCAGCCAATTCATCGCCAGTGGAAAAGAAAGCCACTTTGAGTTTGCGGTATAGCTTAACTTTTGCGATGCCCAGTGAGGCCAGCAAACCTAAGTCGGCAGCTTGCATTAGGTGGCCTTGAGGCAATACGGTTTGCCCTATGCTTAAGTCTTCACCGGCATAGCGTACATTCATTTTGCTGTTTGCTGGGGCAGAGAAACATACGCTGTCACCATCCAAACTGACCTTTTCTTGCACCATGACGCTGTCCGTGCCGTTTGGCATCATGGCGCCGGTCATGATGCGTACGCATTGGCCCGCTTGCACGGACTGTTCAAAGGCTTTGCCAGCGTATGCTGTGCCTATCAAACTTAATTTAGTCTGGCCATTTTCCACCAGGTCTAGGCTATTAAAAGCGTAGCCATCCATGGCCGAATTGTCGTAATTGGGTACTTGGGCCGGCGATACAACCGCCTCTGCCAACACTCGGCCTAAACTGTCCTTTAAGTCCACTGCCACGCATTCTGTTAGTGGGTTTAGGTATTGTTGGATGAATAATTTAGCCTTAGCCACTGACATGGCATTTGGATCGTAATCTTCCATCAGGCTGGCTAAGCTGTTTATTGGCTTGGGGGTATGGGGCATATATAGGGACTGCGGTATTATTTAGACAACTGCAATTCTAAAGCAGCCAGGTCTTCTGCGGTATTCAAATTAATAAAAGCCTGCTCATTGTCACTAAAATCCACCTCAATATAGGCCAAGCTTTTTTGCCAGTCACTCACGCGACGCTTGCCTTGTTGCAGGTAAGCATCCAGTGTAGGCAACACATTTTTTTTGCATAAACAGAACACCGAATGGCTGCGGCCTTTGCAACTGGCCACTGCAATTTGCGCCTCATGCTCGATTAAAGCCGCCAGCAAACGTTCAGCTAAATCGGCTGGCAGGCAAGGACTGTCGCAGGGAACGGTCAATAGGTAGTCGTGTTCGGCATGTTGCAATCCTAAACTGATGCCGGCCAATGGGCCGGCAAAGTCTGGGTAGGTGTCTGCTAATACCGGGTAGCCTAGCGTGGCATATTGATTGAGTTCACGATTGGCATTGATAATGATGCTATCCACTTGTGGTGATAATCGCTTAATAACGTGGCTAATCAATGGGCTGTTGTTCAACAAAGCCCAACCTTTGTCTATGCCCTGCATGCGAGTGGCCCGACCGCCGGCTAAGATGATGGCGCTTATAGGCATAAATTTAGCCGCCGGTATGGGACATGAAACGAACGACGGCCGGTTGTTGCCGGCTTAAATCAAAATCGTGGCCCAGTGGTTTAATCGCCATGCTGGCCAAAATTGCGTCAATGATGGCTTGGTCATCATCGGGATGCGCACGCAGCAGCGGCAACAATTCAATTTTATCGTCTTGGCCTAAGCACAAGAAAAGTTCGCCTTTACAACTAATGCGCACGCGGTTGCATTGTTCACAAAAGTTGTGACTGTGTGGGGAAATAAAGCCTATTTTGCTTTGGCTGTTGGCGACCTGCCAGTAACGAGAAGGGCCGCCTGATGTATGCGTGCTAGCCACTAAAGGGTAGGCGGCTTGCAGGGTTTTTAAAGTATCTTCATTGCTGCAAAAAGTCGATAAGCGGGTGTGTTGCACTTCGCCTATGGGCATTTCTTCTATGAAGGAAATGTCTAAGGCCTGGTCTATGGCAAATCGAACCAATGCAATGGCTTCATCGTCATTGACCCCTCGCATTAAGACTGTATTGAGTTTTATATTGTCAAAGCCCGCTTGCTTGGCGGCTTGTATACCGGCTAAGACTTGATCGAGATTGCCGGTGCGGGTAATGCGTTTGAAACGGACCGGATCTAGGCTGTCTAGGCTAATGTTGATACGCTTTACGCCAGCCCGCTTTAAGTTATCAGCTTGTTTGTATAATTGACTTCCATTGCTAGTAAGCACTAACTCTTTAAGCTTGGGTAGGCGACCAATTTCCTCAAATAACCACAATGCATTTTTACGCACCAAGGGTTCGCCGCCGGTGATGCGCACTTTGCTCACGCCTAAACCGACGAAGATTTTGACCAAGCGAGCGCACTCTTCTAGGCTCAATACTTCATCGCGCGGCAAAAACGTCATTTCTTCGGCCATGCAGTATGTGCATCTAAAATCGCACCTATCGGTAATGGATAATCGAATGTAATCGACGCTGCGACCGTATTGGTCTGTTAATTGTTGAGCGGTAGACGGCACTTTGTTTATCAGGACTTGTCAGAATGGATAGCTTGTTGCAAGTGTATTATACTTACGGTCAGAAAAACACAATCTAAGTAGTTTTGGAGAGCAAAGTTGCAAGGTATTCCTTTAAACCAAGAAGCAGGATGGGCTGAAAAATTGGATCAACTGATTGTGCAGCATAAACCCTTAGCAGGGGCATTGTTGCCTTTGCTGCATGCGATTCAAGACGAATTTAGTTACATCCCCGAATCCTCTTATACAAAAATAGCCCAAGCCCTCAGTTTGTCGGTGGCCGAAGTGCATGGGGTGGTGACTTTTTATCACCATTTTAAAACGCACAAACCGGGTCGCCATGTGCTGCAAATATGCCGGGCTGAATCTTGTCAGGCCATGGGCGCTGAGGCTTTAGAAGCGCATGCCAAACAATGCTTAAATCTTGATTATCACCAAACCACTCAAGATCAGGCCATTACCTTAGAGCCAGTTTACTGCCTTGGTAATTGCGCCCTGTCACCTGCCGTTATGTTGGATGAGACCGTCTATGGGCGTGTCAGTTCAGCCGATTTAGATGGCTTGATACGGGATGCAAAAAAAGCGGAGGCGCAGGGCTAGTATGAGCATAACGGTATACATACCTCGCGATTCCAGTGCGTTGTCGGTAGGGGCGGAAAAAGTGGCTATCGCCATTAGCCAAGAAGCGACTAAGCGTGGGCTTGCAGTGAACATTGTGCGCAATGGTTCACGCGGCCTGTACTGGTTAGAAACCCTGGTGGAAGTGGCCACCGATAAAGGACGCGTGGCCTATGGCCCAGTTAAAGCAGCCGATGTCAGCGGTTTGTTTGACGCGGATTTTTTAAACGCTTTTTCAGCCGCAGCAAAAGCGCACCCATTGAATCTGGGCTTAAGCGATGAGCTGGCTGGTCTAAAAAAACAGCAACGTTTAACCTTTGCCCGTGTTGGCATTACCGATCCGGTTTCACTCAATGACTACTTGGCGCACGATGGTTATCAAGGGCTGAAAAATGCCTTGGCTTTGTCTGCAGCAGACATCGTTAAAACCGTGACCGATTCTGGTCTACGTGGACGCGGTGGGGCAGCGTTTCCGACCGGCATTAAATGGAATACCGTGCTGGGCTGTGCGGCCGATCAAAAATACATAGTGTGCAATGCCGATGAGGGGGATTCCGGTACATTTTCAGATCGTATGATCATGGAAAACGACCCCTATGTATTAATAGAAGGCATGACCATTGCCGGCATAGCGGTGGGAGCCACGCAAGGTTATATATACTTGCGCTCGGAATACCCGCATGCGCTAGCTATCCTAAATGAAGCCATTCTTAAAGCTAAGCAGGCAGGCTATTTAGGCGACAACATACTGGGCTCCTCGCATAGGTTCCATTTAGAAGTACGCCGTGCTGCCGGTGCCTATGTGTGCGGTGAAGAAACCTCCTTATTGGAAAGTTTGGAAGGCCGTCGTGGCTTGGTTCGCTTTAAGCCACCTTTGCCAGCGATAGAAGGTTTATTTGGCAAACCCACCGTGGTTAATAATGTGATTTCATTGGCAACCGTGCCCATTATTTTGCATAAAGGTGCGCAGTATTACGCGGATTTTGGCATGGGCCGTTCACGCGGTACTTTGCCCATACAGTTGGCCGGTAATATTAAACAGGGCGGCTTGGTGGAATTGGCCTTTGGTATTACTTTGCGCGAACTGCTGTACGATTTTGGTGGCGGTTCAGCCAGTGGCCGACCCATTAAAGCCGTTCAAGTAGGCGGCCCTTTGGGTGCGTTCCTACCGGAATCGCAATTCGATACGCCTTTGGATTACGAAGCTTTTAGTGATATTTGGGCGGTGCTCGGTCATGGCGGCATCGTGGCCTTTGATGACACCGTGGATATGGCAAAAATGGCACGTTATGCTTTCGAATTTTGTGCCATAGAATCCTGCGGAAAATGTACCCCATGCCGCATTGGTTCAATCCGAGGGGTAGAAGTCATGGATAAAATCATTGCCGGCACCGATCGTGAAAAAAATATCAAGTTGGTGCGTGATTTAAGTGACACCATGCTTAACGGCTCATTGTGTGCATTGGGCGGCATGACGCCCTACCCAGTTTTAAGTGCCATTAACCATTTTCCAGCAGATTTTAAAATTAAGGATGCCGCGGTTTAACTTGGCTTAAATCGCATAGGAGAGCGTCATGGACGATATTAAACACAGCAATACCCACCAGCCTGAGCACAGCCGCACCAATTACGATGATCAATTGGATTACGGCACGCCGGCCAGTTTGAGCGCTAAGTTAGTGACGCTCAACATAGATGACAGGGAAATTAGTGTGCCTGAAGGCACGTCTATTATGCGTGCCTCTATTATGGCCGGCATTAATGTACCTAAATTGTGTGCGACCGATAGTTTGGAGCCGTTTGGTTCTTGCCGTTTATGCGTAGTGGAAATTGAAGGGCGTCGCGGTTACCCTGCGTCTTGTACCACGCCAGTGGCTGAGGGCATCAAGGTACACACGCAAACGACTAAGTTGGCTGACATTCGCCGTGGCACCATGGAGTTGTATATTTCCGACCACCCCTTGGATTGTTTAACATGCGCAACCAATGGCGATTGCGAACTGCAAGACATGGCAGGTGCGGTCGGTTTACGTGAGGTGCGTTACGGCTATGACGGTGAAAATCACCTCAAGTCAGCCAAAGACGAATCCAACCCCTATTTCACTTTTGATCCTAGTAAGTGCATAGTCTGCTCGCGCTGCGTGCGCGCTTGTGAGGAAACTCAAGGCACGTTTGCCTTGACTATTTCTGCTCGTGGCTTTGACTCGAAAGTGGCGTCCGGTATCAATAATTTCTTGGATTCTGAATGCGTGTCCTGTGGTGCTTGCGTGCAAGCCTGCCCTACCTCGTCCTTAATCGAAAAAGCCGTCATTGATCACGGTGTGCCTGAGCACAGCGTGACCACCACTTGTGCTTATTGTGGTGTGGGCTGTTCTTTTGATGCTGAAATGAAAGGCGAGGAAGTCATACGCATGGTGCCGAATAAAAACGGTGGCGCCAACCACGGCCACTCTTGCGTTAAAGGCCGCTTTGCCTGGGGTTATGCCACCCATCAAGACCGAATAACAACGCCCATGATACGAAAAAGTATCAAAGACGAATGGCGGCCAGTGAGCTGGGAAGAGGCCATTGATTATGCGGCCAGTGAGATCAAGCGTATAGCCGCCAAGTATGGCAAAGACGCGATGGGCGGCATTACCTCTTCCCGATGCACCAACGAAGAAGTGTATGTCACGCAGAAGTTAGTGCGTGCCGTGTTTGGTACCAATAACGTTGATACCTGTGCCCGGGTCTGCCACAGCCCGACCGGCTATGGCCTGAAGCAAACCATAGGCGAATCCGCCGGTACGCAAACATTTGATTCGGTCATGCAATCGGATGTCATTATGATTATTGGTGCCAACCCGACCGATGGCCATCCGGTGTTTGCCTCACAAATGAAACGCCGTTTGCGCGAAGGGGCTAAGCTCATTATTGCCGACCCGCGTGCGATTGATTTGGTGGAAAATTCCCCGCATGTTCGTGCCGATTACCATTTAAACTTACGTCCTGGTACCAATGTGGCCTTGATTTCTGCGCTAGCCCATGTGGTGGTGACGGAAGGCTTGGTCAAAGAGGACTTTGTTAAAGAGCGTTGTGAGTGGGATTCCTTTGTCTTGTGGCGTGATTTTGTCGCCAAGCAAGAAAATTCACCAGAAGCGTTGGCCGATGAGTTGGGTGTAGACGCCAATTTAATAAGAGAGGCCGCGCGCTTGTTTGCCACCGGTGGTAACAGTGCAATTTATTATGGCTTAGGCGTAACCGAGCATTCGCAAGGCTCAACCACCGTGATGGGGATTGCTAATTTAGCCATGGCCACCGGTAATGTTGGGCGTGAAGGCGTAGGCATCAATCCATTGCGTGGCCAAAATAATGTGCAAGGTTCTTGCGATATGGGGTCCATGCCACACGAGTACCCTGGTTACCGCCATGTATCTGATCCGGCGGCGAAAGCCTTGTTTGAATCAGCTTGGGGTAGGCCTCTTAGTGATGAACCGGGCTTGCGTATTCCAAACATGCTGGACTTGGCCAGTGAAGGGCGCTTTAAAGCTTTGTATTGCGTGGGCGAAGACATCGTGCAATCGGATCCCAATACCCAGCATGTTACCCATGCCTTAGAGCATATGGAATGCGTGATTGTGCAAGATTTGTTCTTAAATGAGACGGCTATGTATGCGCATGTGTTTTTCCCGGGCGCGTCATTCCTGGAGAAGAACGGTACCTTTACCAACGCCGAGCGTCGAATATCACCGGTACGTCGGGTTATGGCGCCTAAAAATAATGTCGCTGGGCAAGGCTATGAAGATTGGCAAATTACCGCCAAGCTAGCCCAAGCCTTGGGTTATGACATGGCCTATCAGCATGCCAGTGACATCATGGATGAAATTGCCGCGCTGACACCAACATTTAAAGGTGTGAGTTTCGCCAAACTGGATCAATTGGGCAGCATACAATGGCCTTGTAATGATGAGTATCCAACCGGTACGCCGACCATGCATATTGATGGATTTGTACGAGGTAAGGGCAAGTTCTTTATTACGCAATACGTGCCCACCACTGAGAAAGTCAATGCTAAATACCCATTGATCTTGACCACAGGCCGTATCCTGTCGCAATACAATGTAGGTGCACAAACCAGACGCACGAAAAATGTGGCTTGGCACCATGAGGACGTGGTGGAGATACACCCACACGACGCGGCGGAAAGAGGCATCAAAGACGGCGATTGGATAGGCATAAGCAGTCGTGCTGGTGAAACCGTATTACGTGCCAAATTAAGTGAGCGCGTGCAAGTAGGTGTCATTTACACGACATTCCACCACCCTGAATCTGGTGCCAACGTCATCACTACCGACAACAGCGATTGGGCGACCAATTGCCCTGAGTTTAAAGTGACGGCAGTGCAAGTGTCGCGGGTGAATCAATTGTCGGATTGGCAATTGCATTACAAAACCTTTAGCGAAGCGCAATTGGCTTTTGCCGGCAGGGATGCAGTAGCTGCCAGAATTGATTGATGGTGACTAAGTCCGTCGTTCAGACTGAGTCGTCCAGCGTACTTTCTGTGCAGCAATGGCATGATGGTGAATTGCATGCCGTGCAAGATTGCTTGGCCGAAGAGACGCCGGTGGCCATGGTCTACAACGGTGTGTCGCATGCGGTGATGTTGGCTACGGCGCAGGATCTGGAAGATTTCGCCTTGGGTTTTGCCTTGAGTGAAGGCATAGTGCAACACGCCAGTGAGCTTTATGCCATCGATGTGCAAGCGCAAGAGCAGGGCGTGGCTTTACATTGCAGCATAGCCAGTGAACGCTTTATGCAGTTGAAGGAAAGGCGGCGTACCCTGGCCGGTAAAACCGGTTGCGGTTTGTGCGGGGCGGAAAATTTAGCGCAAGCCATGCGATACCCAGCGATATTGCATAATTCCGCCGTATTTTCTTCGGCGAGTATAGTGACCGCTTTGGCAGCGCTGCCTGCCCATCAATTGTTGCAACGGCAAACAGGTGCCACCCATGCCTCTGCTTATGTTTTGGCTGATGGCAGCATACAGCTGGTTCGCGAAGACGTAGGGCGTCACAATGCGCTGGATAAAGTGCTTGGGGCTTATGCTAAATCTGCGTTTAAGGACACGCAGGAAGGCAATAGCGGTTTTGTTATCACCACCAGTCGCGCCAGTTTTGAAATGGTGCAAAAAGTGGCCAGTGCTGGCTTAAGTTTGTTGGTGGCCGTGTCTGCACCAACGGCCTTGGCGGTGCGCGTGGCTGAAGAGTGTGGCTTAAGCTTGGTGGGCTTTGCCCGGGGTAGCCGTTATGTGGTGTATAGTCACGGCGATAAAATTTTACTTTGAATCAGTTTAGACTAAGGCTAGTGAGTACTTAAAAATGGACATACAGCGTTTAATTTCTATGGCTAATCAGATAGGCGATTTTTACGAATCCTACCCAGATCCAGTGCAAGCCGAACAAGGCATAGCCGAACACATTAACCGTTTTTGGGCATTGGCGATGCGCCAACAAATAGCGCAGCATGTTAGTCAGCAGGCGGGTGTGGGGTTGCATTTGCCCGTACAAAAAGCCATCGCGGCACATCTAAAAATCTAATCGCCAGCCTTGTATGCGGTGTGCTTTTAGCTAGCCGCTATTTTATGCGTTGGTATAAGTAAAAACTTTCTTTTCTATCCGCAGGGCGTTTGCCCGACCAGCGTGTTTGCCAGTGCGTATCTGGCTCAAATGCTGGCTTGCCTTTTCGATTAAACACCAATAAATAGTCGCATGATGCAAGTTCGCTGCTTAGCACTGGCTTGAGATGTATGCCGCTGTAATAATTAAGCAGCAAGCTTTGTTGGCGCTCCACATTCAAACTGTTGATGCAGCCGTCATGCGTGACTAGTTGTTGATCTAGGCTGGTGAATACAGGCCTATAGCTCTTGGCAGAATCCAGCAAGGGTAACCAGAGTGTCATTAGCAAAGCCCAGCCAAAGGTCATGCCTACCGCCCAATTACTGACGGTGGATTTGTTGGTTTGTCTGGCGCGTATGCAAACAAATAGCCAAATGGCCGTGACTAGCAGGGCGATGGCCAGTGCCAGCCAACTGAAGTGCAACTGCTCAGCGCCCGATAAAAATACCATGCGTTGCTTAATTTTTCCTGGGTAGCCAGTCAGCATTGCCCAGTAGCCCAACCAAATAAGCGCACCAATTAAGCCGAATAACAGCACTCCAAACCAATTTAAAGCGGCAGCCATGCCTCGTTTTAGGTGTTCGATGCTACCTGCCGCCAAGGCAGTTAATGGTAGCAACAAGGCTAAGGCATTGATGTCTTTAGCTACGGCCATGGTGCCTAAGAAAAAAACATGACAAGTGAAAAACACCAGTATCAGTTGCAATGGCGCTAGCACATGCAAACGCTGGCGATAGTGCCATAAACCCAATAAGGCCAATGGCAATGCTGGCCAAGCATACCAAATTAAAATGCGTAAAAAATACAGGTGATTGCTCTGATTAAAGCCGTTTAAATTAGCTAGCCACCAGCCATTAAACACAGTTATCTGTTGTTCATGCAGCATGATTAGCCATAAGCCTATGGGCAAACTGCTAATCAGTATGGCGGCGATGACTGGTTTTATGAAGCTGAGGCTGCGCCAGCGCTTAAAAAGTAAACCCAGTAGCAAGGCGCTGCAAATTAGGCTTAGGTAGGTGATCAAGCCATAGGATAAAAAGCCCAGGCAAAGTGCGCTGGCTAATAATATGCAGCCGCGTATAGGGCGACGTCTCATCAGTGTCAGTGCATAAAATCCCATGGCGCTGGCCGTTAAGCCGGCTATTTCCGCCGTTAAACTGTGAGCGCTGACCACCAAGCCTATGCTGCCCAACATAATTAATATGGCATGGCGTCCCGCACCATTGCCCCACAATTCCCGGCCACTCATGCCCACCATAAGCAACATCAAGGACAGCCATAGTGCATTGATTAGCCTTGCCCCGTCGTGTATGGCTAGCCAAGGTGACAGTAAGTGCGCGCTGACTGCGGCACTTAGGTAGTATAGAGGTGGGTTTTCTAGTGTGTTGGCGTCACTCGTTAATGTGGCTAGCCAAGAGCCTTGATCGAGGATGTTTTTAACGATATTAATGCCAGTGGATTCCAATGGTTTCCATGGGGCATGGCCGGTTAGGCCTAGTAACACCCATATAAAGCATAAGACCAGCAATAACTGAATTTTGACGCTGTCTCCCAAGTGCGCGCGCGGGGTCGACATATTGCCTTGCCAGTCGTGATCAAGTTGAAAGCGCATAAAGTAATGTGGGCCTAATTTTGTCTAGTTAGCGGCTTAATTTTAACCGATAGCAGCAGATCGCCATAGGCTTATGAATGAGCGCCTATTTTAGGGTTGTTTGAGGCAATAAAAAAGGCAGCCTAGGCTGCCTTTTATTGCTTTACTGGAATTACATGCCGTATTTTTTACGGAATTTATCCACACGGCCGGCCGTGTCAAGAATCATTTGCTTACCAGTGTAGAACGGGTGTGATTTTGATGAAACTTCAATTTTCACAAGTGGGTATTCTTTACCGTCAGTCCATTTAATGGTGTCTTTTGCCGCTATGGTTGAGCGTGTCATAAAGGTAAAGTCTGCGCCGATGTCTTGAAAAACAACGTCGCGGTATTCTGGGTGAATTCCGTCTTTCATAATAGTAGCCTCAATTTTGCCGAATGATACGGCACTTAAATGTGTAGGCACCTTAGCGGCACCTGATTTTGTAAGAACCCGGCATTATATTTACATTTAGCTTGCTATGCAAGGACAGCTTGTAAATTAAAGCCAGCTAAGGGATTTAGCCTCTACGCATGCTGTCAAAGAAATCCGCGTTGTTTTTGGTGGCTTTAATCTTATCGAGCAAGAATTCCATCGCTTCGATATCGTCCATAGGATAGAGCAGTTTTCGTAGCACCCAAATTTTCTGTAGTACGTCTTTTTCGATGAGTAACTCTTCTCGACGTGTGCCTGATTTGTTGACGTTGATTGCTGGGTACTGGCGTTTTTCGGCCATCTTGCGATCAAGATGGATTTCCATGTTGCCGGTACCTTTGAATTCCTCGTAAATCACATCGTCCATGCGTGAGCCAGTATCCACCAATGCGGTAGCAATGATGGTTAATGAGCCGCCCTCTTCGACGTTACGGGCAGCACCGAAGAAGCGCTTGGGCCGTTGCAAGGCATTGGCGTCAACGCCACCGGTTAAGACCTTGCCTGAGGATGGAATCACGGTATTGTAAGCACGGGCTAATCGCGTGATGGAATCCAGTAAGATAACCACGTCTTTTTTGTGTTCAACCAAGCGCTTGGCTTTTTCCAACACCATTTCAGCCACTTGCACGTGGCGTGTCGCTGGTTCATCAAAGGTTGAGGCAACCACTTCGCCTTTAACTGAGCGCGTCATTTCAGTCACTTCTTCAGGACGCTCATCGATTAATAGTACGATTAAAACGACGTCCGGGTGGTTGGCGGTAATGGCATGCGCTATGTTTTGCATCATCACCGTTTTGCCGCTTTTTGGGCTGGCCACCAGCAAGCCGCGCTGACCACGGCCAATAGGGGCAATCATGTCTATCACCCGGCTGGTGATATTTTCTACGCCTTTGATATCGCGCTCTAAAGTGAGTGGTATGGTAGGGAAAAGCGGTGTTAAGTTTTCAAATAAAATTTTGTGTTTGGTATTCTCAGGCGCTTCGCCGTTAACTACGTCAACTTTTACTAAGGCGAAGTAGCGCTCGCCGTCTTTAGGAATGCGGATTTCACCTTGTATGCTGTCGCCGGTATGTAAATTGAAGCGGCGAATTTGCGAAGGTGAAACGTAGATGTCGTCTGGGCCGGCTAAGTAAGAGGTGTCAGGTGAGCGCAAAAAGCCAAAGCCATCTTGCAAGACTTCCAGTGTGCCATCGCCAAATATGCTGTCACCTTTTTTTGCCTTATGTTTCAGGATGGCAAAAATCAGATCTTGTTTGCGCATGCGGCTGGCATTGTCGATGTCATCGGCAATGGCCATTTCAACTAATTCGGTAACAGGGAGATGTTTAAGGTCGGATAAGTGCATGAAGGCTCACTAAAACTAGAATTGGCTAGGGACGGGTGAAGCTAGGGATTGATTGGTAGATGACGTTGAGAAGTGCTTGATATGAGTAAGCTTGAATCAAGCACATTCTCAATTAATGTGCACAGCGTAAAGGGTTTAAATGTTGCTGTCAATAAACGCGGTTAATTGGGATTTAGATAGAGCGCCAACTTTAGTGGCTTCGACGTTGCCGTTTTTGAACAGCATTAAGGTTGGGATGCCTCGTATGCCGTATTTTGGAGGGGTCAATTGGTTGTCGTCTATGTTCAGTTTGCCGACCTTTAAGCGGCCAGCGTATTCTTTAGCGATCTCATCCAAAATGGGTGCAATCATTTTGCAAGGCCCACACCATTCTGCCCAATAGTCCACTAAAACAGGAACTTGCGACTGGAGTACGTCTTGCTCAAAACTCGCATCGTTAAGGTGGGTTATATGTTCACTCATGAAAACCTCGATTTGTTTAATACTTTAAATGAATACGTATCGTAACGAAAAAAACTGTTTTAGTGAAGTGGCAAATGTAAAACTGCTGCATGAAAGTGCGTTTTAAGGCGGGCGAATTTTCAACGCAGCTTGCTGATTTTATTGGGGTGCAGTGATGCTATTGCCGTGTTCGTCTACAACATTGAGTTGATTCTCTTCAGCAAAATGCATGAGTTGGGCATAGCCATCCGGGTTCACGGTTTTTAGTTTTAAATCCACTGCCAAGCAGCGCACCCCATCCATTACTTTAGGTTTGAGGTAAGGCGAGTATTTTAATTTGCGGTCATCCCCAAACGAGGCATAGCTGCTACACATGCGATCAACCCAATCGCTAGGGCGAAAAGGTTTGCCGGCGCGGGTGTTGCTTTGTATGATGATTTCGCCAGTTAAGGGCGTTGCATTTTGATTGCTGGTCATTAAGGTGCTGCCAATCGTAAAAGTTAGGGCGTATCAGCCAGGAGTGAAGCGCTTAAATTTCCGTGTTTAGGGTTGGTATTCAAATAACTTAACAACCTTACGCACGCCACTGGTGTTGCTGGCTATTTCCGCAGCGGCATCGGCTTCGGATTTGGTCACTATGCCTAATAAATAGACCACGTTATTTTCGGTAATCACTTTGACGTAATTGGCTGAAAATTTATTTTCCGTGACGAATTGCGTTTTCACCTTGGTGGTTAGGTAAGCGTCATTGCTACGCGAGCTTATCGATGATTTTTCGCCGACGATAAGTTCATTAGTGATGCCGCGTATATTGGTGATGGCTTTAACGATGGTTTCCGCTTTATTTTTTGCTTCTGCAGTGGGCACTTCGCCGGTCAATAAAACGTTGCGGTTGTAGCTGGTGACGTTGACATGCACGGTTGAGCCTAAGTTTGTTTCAATTGATTTCAGGGCTTTTAATTCTATGTTTTCATCTTCTACGTAGATGCCTGAGGTGCGTCTGTCACTAGCCATTGCGCCGCCAGCAGCTGCGCCACCGACGACTACGGGTACGCAGGCGCTAAGTTGGCTGATAACGGCCAAGCACAGGAAAAGTTTGAAGGCGCTATTTTTAGTGATGAACTGCATGCTCGACTCCTTGACATTAAAGGGCGTTAGATCGCCAAATCTATTTTTTGCGAATGATACGCCTTTTATGCGTCAAATGCATTACGTAACCATACTAAGTGAGCCGTATCGGCTTTGTTCATTAAAATAGCGTCGAATCGACAGGCCGCCTGGCCGTGTTTTTGCAAATAATGTTCAGCGGTGCGTATCAGCTTTGCTTGTTTTTGTGTGGTAATGCTGGTGGCGGCATCACCAAAGCCTGGCGTTGATCTAAGTCTAACTTCAACGAACACCAGTGTATTTTTATCTTGCATAATTAAGTCAATTTCGCCAAAACGGCAATGGTAATTTTTGACCAATAATTTGAGGCCATGTTCAAGCAAATAGCTGGCAGCTAGGTTTTCAGCAACTAGCCCAGGATTATTTTGATTGATTTTCATAGGCGTTAGCGCGGCTTGGCGTTAAACTTTCGTTATGAGTGAATCGACTAGAAATGACTTTGGTACATTATATGTGGTGGCTACGCCTATCGGGAATTTAACTGATATCACCTTGCGCGCATTGGATACCTTAAAAAGCGTGGATGCGATTGCTGCGGAGGACACGCGCCATACGGCAGGGTTGTTAGGCCATTTTGCCATCAGTAAAAAGTTGATTGCGGTGCATGAGCACAATGAGCATCAGTCCGCGGTAAAGTTATTGTTGCAATTGCAAGCGGGAGAAAACATAGCCTTAGTCACGGATGCTGGAACGCCTGGCATCAGCGACCCGGGCGCAGTGGTGGTGAATTTTTTACGCCAGGCTGGGATAAGGGTCGTGCCTATACCGGGGGTTAGCGCGGTGGTGGCTGCCCTGTCGGTGAGCGGTATCGTTCAAAATGGCTTTTTCTTTCATGGGTTTTTACCGGCTAGTGGTGCGGCTAGGCGCCATGCCCTTGAGGCATTAAAAAATCAGCCGGTGACCTTGGTTTTTTATGAAGCACCACACCGTATCGTGGCTAGCATTGCCGACATGGCGCAAGTGTTAGGCGAAGGCAGGCGTATTACCATTGCCAGGGAGTTAACCAAAACTTTTGAAACCATACACACTTGCCTTTTGTCTGAAGCGCCGGCCTGGTTAAAAGCCGATGCCAATCAGCAGCGCGGTGAGTTTGTGCTCTTAGTCGAGCCTGAGCCGCTAAAAGATCAAGAGGAAATATCGGAGCAAACGTCGCGCATGTTAAAATTGTTGCTGGCTGAATTGCCCTTAAAGCAGGCGGTTAAGTTGGCCGCC
Source organism: uncultured Methylotenera sp. (assembly GCA_964400215.1). Classification (GTDB taxonomy): domain Bacteria; phylum Pseudomonadota; class Gammaproteobacteria; order Burkholderiales; family Methylophilaceae; genus Methylotenera. The sequence continues at coordinate 144,842 of CAYNSY010000003.1, forward strand.
GACATCAGTCTAGAAAAAAAGAACAGCTTGTACGAGTTTGCCTTGCAGTTAAAACAATCTCAACCTTAATTTAGCCTAAATACCCATGACTACCATAAATGCTTTGACGCTTACTCGCCCCGATGACTGGCATTTGCATTTGCGCGATGGCGCGGCTTTAAGCGCCGTTTTACCTGACAGTGCGCGCCAATTTGCTAGGGCCATGATTATGCCTAACTTACGGCCGCCTGTGACCAACACGGCCTTGGCTGTGGCGTATCGGCAGCGCATTCTGGCCGCATTGCCTGCAGGCTTGAATTTTGAGCCACTGATGACCTTGTATCTGACCGATAACACCAGCGCTGAAGAAATTAAGCAGGCAGTGGCTAGTGGCGTGGTGCACGGGGTGAAGTTTTATCCGGCTGGGGCAACCACCAATAGCGATTCTGGCGTGACTGATTTGGCGCATTGTAAGAAGGCCTTGGCTGAGATGGAAAAATTAGGCCTACCTTTGCTGGTGCATGCCGAAGTGACTGATGCGCAGGTCGATGTGTTTGATAGGGAGCGTGTCTTTATAGAGCGCCATATGATGCCCTTGTTGAAAGATTACCCCGCATTAAAAATTGTGTTTGAGCACATTACAACCAAACAGGCGGCGGATTTTGTCTTGGCTTCGCCGGCTAATGTGGCGGCCACCATTACCGCGCACCACTTGCTGATGAATCGCAACGCCATGTTTGTTGGGGGCATACAGCCGCATCATTATTGTTTGCCTATATTAAAGCGTGAAGAACACCGCCAGGCTTTACTGCAGGCCGCCACCTCGGGCAACGCTAAGTTTTTCTTGGGCACGGACAGTGCGCCACATGCTAAGCACACCAAAGAGACGGCTTGTGGATGTGCTGGGATGTATACCGCGCATAGCGCCATCGAGCTCTATGCAGAAGCGTTTGATAGCGTCAATGCGCTGGATAAATTGGAAGGTTTCGCTAGTTTTTATGGTGCTGATTTTTACGGCTTAGCACGCAACACAGAGCGTATTCAGTTGCACAGGCAAAGTTGGCAGGCCCCAGCCAGCTTACCTTTTGCTGATGACAGCTTAATCCCATTGCGTGCCGGGCAGACTGTTGCATGGAAGCTGCAATAGCTTCACTTATGGTTAATTGCCTACTGTGTTAAACTAGGCTTGAAGCTGGCCAGACAGTCGCCGTCACACTTTATCTGGCAATTTATTGCCATGATAAATTGGGGAAGACCCTTGCGGTCTCCTATAAGTGAGGGAGGAAAGTCCGGGCTGCATAGAACAAGATGACGGCTAACGGCCGTCCGTCGAAAACTTCACAGGCGCAAGCCTTGGGGCGTAAGGCGCGGAATAGGGCCACAGAGACGAGCGTATTAAGTTACGGTGAAACGCGGTAACCTCCATCTGCAGCAAGACCAAATAGGCTGGCATTTTTACGCAAGTAAATAAGGCGTGGTTCGCGCTGCCAGCGGGTAGGTTGCTTGAGCGTACAAGTAATTGTGCGCCTAGATGAATGACTGTCAGCTTTAGCAATAAAGCCTACAAAACCCGGCTTATCGGCCAGCTTCAATTCTTTTTTCGTCGCCTCACCACGGGCGCAACATTTTGATCCTTGATCGTCCCTTCTTTTTGTAAATAGCGTGCCATTCTGGCTGCTTAATAACAATTCAATCGCTTTCAGCATCATCCTAACAATCTACATTCATATAATTTCGTATGTTGTTCATTTATAACGATATTATTTTTATCACAAAAACACGCTAAGTCATTGAGATATATAGAGAAAATAGCAAAAATGGCTTGCATTTGCCATTTTTTTTATCTATAGTGCAACTTAGTGGGGAAAAGTGGGTTTATGTGGAGAATTGTCCGTTGCTAGCGATGTTGAAAAATCATCTTCCAACATCATGTTGCTTAACTACTAAGGGTTGCTGCCGCTGCTGACAGGTAATTCTCCACTGTTTTGATTGTTTGAGTTGGGTTTTTGGGTGCTTAAGTGCTCGTTAAAGTATTAATTGAATGATGGGAAAACAATAAAAAATGTTTCGTGGTGCAACCTCATTAAGCTTGGATGCAAAGAACAGACTGGCGGTGCCGACTAAGCACCGTGAAGCTTTGTTGCTTGAGTGTGCCGGCAATCTGGTGTTGACCGCGCATCCGCATCGCTGTTTGCTTTTGTACCCGCAAGCCGCGTGGGAGCCCATACAAGAAAAAATGATGGCGCTGTCGTCATTTGATAAGCAGTCCAGCGCATTGCAGCGTTTGCTGGTTGGTTATGCGGAAGATTTAACCATGGACAGTGCTGGGCGTTTATTGGTATCGCCTGTGTTGCGCGATTTTGCTGGATTAAGTAAAGAAGTAATGCTGGTGGGACAAGGCAGTCATTTTGAATTATGGAATATGCAAGATTGGCACGCTCAATTGGCCCAAGCCATGCAAGGTGAGCAGTTTGTAATGCCGGCTGAGCTCGAGGGCTTCTCCCTGTGATTAAGGGCGTGCACTCCACGCCCAAGCTAGCCTCATTGTCTTTAAATAAAGCGTCTCCAAATAAAGCGTCTGCAAATGACGCTTTATTGTTTAGTAAAGCAAGTACAGGCATGTTAGACGAAAATCCAAAATTACCCGCTGTTAGTGGGGCCCATGTCACCGTTTTGTTGAATGAAGCGGTGCAGGCCTTGGCTGTAAAAGCGGACGGCATCTATGTCGATGGCACCTTTGGCCGTGGCGGCCACAGTAAGAAGATATTAGAGGCATTGGGTACGCAAGGGCGCTTAATTGCTTTTGATAAAGACCTGCAGGCGATTGAATCTAGCAAGGCAATACAGGATCAGCGTTTTGTTATGGTGCACGGGCATTTTGCCGGCATGCAAGCCAGTTTGGCGGAAATAGGTATCCACAAAGTGGACGGTATTTTATTGGATTTGGGCATTTCATCGCCGCAGATAGATGAGCCTGCCCGAGGCTTTAGTTTTAGGTTTGATGCGCCTTTAGACATGCGCATGGATCAGACCCGTGGTCAAACAGCGGCGGATTTTATCGCCTCTACAACAGAGCAGCAATTAGCGGAGGTTATAAAAGATTATGGTGAAGAACGGTTTGCTAAGCAGATTGCAAGGGCGATTATTGCGGAGCGCAATGACGGGCGCCCCATCACCACTACAGGGCAGCTTGCCAAGGTCGTGGCAAGCGCAGTCACGCGCTTTGAGCCCGGGCAGAATCCAGCCACGAGGACATTTCAAGCTTTACGGATTCACGTCAATCAAGAGCTTGAGGAGCTGTCGTTAACCATGCCTCAATGCTTGGCCTTATTGTCGCCGCAAGGCAGATTGGCGGTGATTAGTTTTCACTCGCTGGAAGACCGTATGGTGAAGCAATTTATACGCGCGCAAGTGAACCGTGACGATTTGCCGGCGAACTTCCCGGTTCGGGCGGCCGATTTGCCGCAACCAAAATTAAAGGCCATAGGCAAAAGCATTAAGCCTAGCCAGCAAGAAATTAAAAGCAACCCGCGTTCACGCAGCGCCGTGTTGCGCGTGGCAGAAAGAACGGCAACAGCATGACGCGGCTAAATCTTATACTATTTTTAGCGATCATCCTGTCGTCCTTGGCCTTGGTGAAATCGCAGCATAAAGCGCGCACGCTTTACATCGAGCTTGAACAAAGTAAGCGCGTGACCACGCAATTGGAGCAAGAGTACGGTCAGTTGCAGTTAGAGCAGAGTACCTGGGCCATGCATTCACGCGTCGAGAAAATAGCCGCGGAACAACTGCAAATGCAAGTGCCGGATGCTAAGCGTATACAAGTGGTGCCTATGGCCGAGTTATATGCCCTCAAGCCCCTGCCTAATAATAAGGCGCTGCAATAATGGCCATACGCATGCCTATTAGAACTTCGGTTCGCACCCCCACCATCGTCAAATTGCCTGCATGGCGTAGACGCATTTTATTGGGCTTGGTGCTAATGGGCTTTGCTGTCTTGTTAGGCCGTGGCATATACCTGCAAGGCATACACGATGAATTTTATAAAGACAAAGGTAACGCGCGCTATAGCCGCAACCTTGTACTGACCTCGCAGCGCGGCAAAATAACCGATAGAAATGGTCAGTTGCTGGCGGTGAGTATGCCGGTTGACACGGTCTGGGCCAGTCCCCCGGATGTCGTGCTGAATGCCGAAAAAACCAAGCAGTTAGCAAGCTTATTGGATATGCCAGAAGAGCTGATTAAGCGCAAGTTAGCCAACACCGAGCGTGAGTTTGTTTATCTGAAGCGACGCATGTCGCCCGAGTCGGCCGCTAAGGTGATGAAGCTAGGTATACCGGGCATCGATTTGCGTCGCGAATACAAGCGCTATTACCCGGCTGGGGAAGTGACGGCGCACATGGTGGGCTTTACTGGCCCGGGTGATAAGGGTGCTGGCGATAAGGGTCTGGAAGGGTTTGAACTCGCCATGAACACTGCCTTGTCTGGTAAAGATGGCAATCGCCGTGTCATAAAAGACCGGTCTGGCCACATTATTGACGATTTGCAAGCCGTGGTGGTGCCGCAAGATGGCCATGACGTGGCCTTGGCGCTGGACCTTAGAATTCAATATCTAGCACACCGGGAATTGCAAAAAGCGGTGGAAGCAAACAATGCCTTGGCGGGTGCTATTGTTGTGTTGGATGCTAAATCTGGTGAGGTGTTGGCCATGGCCAATGTGCCGACCTACAACCCAAACAATCCAGTGAACATAAAAGGCAAAACCCGCAACCGAGCCATTATTGACAACTACGAGCCAGGCTCCACGCTGAAGCCAGTCACAGCGGCGGCGGCATTGGAGTCTGGCTTATACCAAGCAGACACAAAAATTCAAACGGCGCCAGGTACCTTAAAAATTGGCCCGGCCACCATACACGACACCCATCCACAAGGGGTGTTAACCGTGGCGGAAATGATACAAAAATCATCCAACGTGGGGGCGGCCAAAATTGCTTTAACCCTGGATAAGCAGTTTATGTGGAATGTTTACAACCAACTGGGCTTGGGTCATATCGAGAAGGTGGGCTTCCCTGGTGAGGCGGCCGGCAGGTTGCGCCCATTTAAGAATTGGCGCCCGATAGAAGTGGCTACCATGTCCTTTGGTAATGGTATCAGCGTGACATTGCTGCAGATGGCCCGTTTATACACGGTGTTTGCTAATGAGGGCGAGTTGCGCCCCATGTCCCTATTGAAAGTAAAAGAGGCGCCGGTGGGTCAGCAGGTGTTTTCAGCCAAGACAGCGAATCAAGTTAAAGACATGTTGGAAATGGTCGTGCAACCTGGCGGGACAGCCTTACAAGCGCAAGTGTTGGGTTACCGGGTGGCCGGTAAAACTGGCACCTCAAAAAAATTGGGTGACCACGGTTATATCAATGAATACGTGGCTTCTTTTGTTGGCATGGCGCCTGCTTCCAATCCGCGGTTTTTGATTGCAGTCATGATAGATGGGCCTAGCAAAGGGGCATATTACGGCGGCGTTGTGGCAGCGCCAGTGTTTAGTACGGTGATGGGTGAGACCTTGCGCTTGTACGCCGTGCCACCGGACGCGCCCAACAATAATGTGGTGTTACAAGGCAATGCCGATGACGCGAAGGAGGGCATGTGAGTTTAATCGACGCCCTGCAGCATGACTACACAGGCATCACTGCGGACAGCCGCAAGGTCAAAGCCGGCTACCTCTTTTTAGCCTACCCTGGCGTGCAATCGGATGGCCGTGATTACATAGAGCAAGCCATCAAGGCAGGCGCCAGTGGCGTACTTTGGGACGATGCGGACTTTAGCTGGCAAGAAAAATGGACGGTTAAGCATCAATCCGTGCGTAATCTTAAGCAAAGCGTGGGCGAAATTGCAGCCAAGTTTTATCAACAGCCTAGCCAAAAGCTAAACGTTGTGGGCGTCACCGGTACCAATGGCAAGACCTCAGTCAGCCATTGGTTGGCGCAATGCTTAAACTTTTTAGGGCAGAAAACGGCCGTGCTTGGCACCGTGGGCAATGGCTTTTTAAATGCCATCACGGAGGCAAGTAACACGACGCCGGATGCCATTTTGTTGCAGGCCATGTTGGCCGATTACTTGGCTTTAGAGGCTAAGGCCGTGGTCATGGAAGTGTCTTCGCATGGCTTGGATCAAGGCCGTGTGAATGGCGTAGATTTTGATGTGGCGGTACTCACCAATTTAACGCGTGACCATTTGGATTATCACGGCAGCATGGAGGCTTATGCTCTGGCTAAGCAAGCCTTGTTTACTTGGCCAAGCTTGAAATGCGCCGTGATCAATGCCGATGATGCATTTGGTGTGCGTTTATTGGCCATGCTAAAAACTCAGGCTAAAGCTAGCTTAAGTTACGGTTTCTCCGAGGATGTAAGTATCGATGTGCGTGCCAGCCATTTGCAGCTGCATGAAGCGGGATTGAGCATGCAGGTCAGCTATGGGCAGGACAGCGTCGCATTGTTTGCGCCAGTACTGGGTCGCTTCAATGCCTATAACGTGTTGGCGGTATTGACCAGCTTATTAGCCATGGGCGTGACCTTAGAACAAGCCTTACCGGCGCTGGCGCAACTTAAATCGGTGCCAGGCCGCATGCAACAATGCGGCGGCGGCCAATTGCCCTTGGTGGTGGTGGACTATGCACACACCCCGGACGCATTAGAGAAGGTATTGATGACCTTGCGTGAGCAAGCGCCACGGCAATTGATTTGCTTGTTTGGCTGCGGTGGTGAGCGTGATGCAGGCAAGCGGCCCATGATGGGCGCTGTGGCTAGCCAGTTGGCCGATAAGGTCATCGTTACGTCGGATAACCCACGCGGTGAGGCGCCGGATGCCATCATTGCCGAAGTTGTGCGTGGCATGCAAGGAGCCTATCAGCTTGAACCGGACAGAGCACTGGCAATAGAGCTGGCGATAAAAACCGCGCAGCCTGGCGATATTGTGTTGTTGGCTGGCAAGGGGCATGAAACCTATCAGGAAGTGGCTGGTATTAAACAACCGTTTGATGACGTGTTGATGGCCAACAAGGCCTTGCAGCAATACCAAACTAGGATGGCGCAGGGGGTGTTGGCATGATGCGATTAAGCGATGCAGCTAAAGCCATGCAAGGCCAGTTAATTGGTCACGACGGGGTATTCACCAGTGTTGGTACAGACAGCCGTCACATCACCCCGGGTCAGTTATTCGTGGCATTAAAAGGCGAGCACTTTGACGGCCATGATTATGCCGAGCAAGCCTTAGCACAGGGTGCGGCAGCGGTGGCGTTGGAAAAGAACAGTGCAGGCTTGGCGCCGGTCGTTATGGTTGAGGACAGTTATTTAGCCTTGGGCCAGTTGGCGGCCCATTGGCGAGCAAAATTTACCCTACCGGTATTGGCCATTACCGGCAGCAATGGCAAAACCACGGTAAAAGAAATGCTCAGCGCCATTTTGGCAGTGCAAGCCGGTGGCTTGGAGCGCATACATGCCACCGTGGGTAATTTAAACAACCACATAGGCATGCCCTTAACCTTACTTAAGTTGCGCGACACGCACCAATACGCGGTGCTGGAAATGGGCATGAACCACCTAGGTGAAATCGCTTATCTGTCAGGTTTGGCTAAGCCGTCCTTGGCTTTGATCAATAACGCCGGTACTGCGCACCTGGGCGAATTGGGCTCGCGTGACAAGATCGCTCAAGCTAAGGGTGAAATATTCAGTGGCTTAAGTGCGGATGGCATCGCCGTGATCAATGCAGACGATGCCTATGCGGACTATTGGCGTGGACTGAATGCAGGTAAAAAAATTATTACATTTGCATTAGAGCATGCCGCCGATGTGCAGGCTAGCTACCAAGAAAAAGACGGCGTGTATGCCGTGCATTTGCGCACACCGTCCGGTGAAATCGAGTTCAGCTTGCAGGTGTTGGGCAGTCATAACGTCCGTAATGCCGTCGCAGCAAGTGCGGCAGCCTATGCTTTAGGCGTATCCAATGAGGCCATTGCCTCTGGGCTGGCTGGGTTTTCTGCCGTTAAAGGTCGCTTGCAAAACAAGCGGGCCATCAATCAGGCGCGCTTAATTGACGATACCTATAACGCCAATCCGGACTCAATGAAAGCCGCCATCGATGTTTTGGCACATCAAACGGGCGAGAAAATATTGGTGCTGGGCGACATGGGTGAATTGGGTGCCGATGCCCAGCGCTTGCATGCGGAGATAGGGGCGTATGCCAAAGCGCAAGGCTTAACGCAACTGTATTGTCTAGGGGACTTAAGCCGTGAAATGGTGGCGGGGTTTGGTCAGGGTGCTCGCCACTTTGGCGATGTGCCGGCCTTGGTTGTAGCCCTTAAGCCCCATTTGTCCTCGGCTGCGACGGTGTTGGTCAAGGGCTCGCGCTTTATGAAGATGGAGCGTGTGGTGGATTTGCTGGATGAAAAAAACAATCAAACTAGCTTGTTGGAGAATCAATCATGTTATTAGAACTAGCTCGATGGTTAGCCCACGACATACGTGGCTTTAATGTATTTAATTACATCACCTTGCGTGCCGTGTTAGCCACCTTAACTGCCTTGGCAATTTCCTTTATAGCCGGCCCCGGTGTGATTCGTAAGCTAACCGAATACAAAGTGGGTCAAGCGGTGCGTGACGATGGACCGCAAACCCATTTAATTAAAACCGGTACGCCTACCATGGGCGGCGCCTTGATTTTGGTGTCGATCGCCATATCGACCTTGCTCTGGGCAGATTTGAGTAACCGTTTTGTCTGGGTGGTGCTGTTCACTACCGTGGGTTTTGGCGCGGTGGGTTGGGTGGACGATTACCGTAAAGTGGTGCATAAAAATCCTAAAGGCTTGTCGGCCAAGGCGAAGTTTTTTTGGCAAAGCTTGATAGGCTTGGCCGTGGCGGTATTTCTCTATCGCACACACCTAAGTGCAGTAGAAACGACTTTGATCGTGCCATTTTTCAAACATTTGGTGCTGCCCTTGAGTGCCATAGGCTTCATCGTTCTGACCTATTTGGTGGTGGTAGGCAGTAGCAATGCGGTGAATTTAACCGATGGATTGGATGGTTTGGCGATTTTACCTACCGTCATGGTCGCCGGTGCGCTGGGTATATTTGCCTATGTCGCTGGCCATTTGCATTTCTCCAGTTATTTGGGCGTGCCCCACGTGGCCGGTGCCAGTGAATTGATGGTGTTTTGTGCGGCCATGGCCGGTGCCGGTTTGGGTTTTCTGTGGTTTAACGCCTACCCGGCAGAAGTTTTTATGGGTGATGTTGGTGCCCTCGCCTTGGGCGCTGCACTGGGTATTGTGGCCGTGATTGTGCGTCAAGAAATCATCTTATTCATCATGGGCGGTGTGTTTGTGGTTGAAACCGTTTCGGTGGCCATACAGGTGCTGTATTTCAAATACACCAAACACACCACAGGCACGGGCAAACGCATCTTTTTGATGGCGCCTTTGCACCACCACTACGAAGAAAAAGGTTGGAAAGAAACGCAAGTCGTGGTGCGTTTTTGGATTATTAGCATGATGTTGGTATTAATCGGTTTGGCGAGCTTGAAATTAAGGTAAACCCATGCTCACTATAAAAGACAAAAAAGTGTTGGTTTTAGGTCTGGGTGAAACCGGCCTATCCGCCTTGCGTTGGTTAAAGACGCAAGGGGCTATTTTGTCTGTGGCCGATACCCGTGAAGTGCCACCTGGTATGGCCGCATTAAATACGGAATTGCCTGAAGTGGTTCTGCATACCGGGCCCTTTAGCGAACAACTGTTTAAGTCCATTGATTTGGTGGTGGTGAGCCCAGGCGTGGCCTTGAGTGAGCCAGCAATCCAAGCGGCGATTAATAAGGGCATCAGCGTGGTGGGCGACGTGGAATTGTTTGCTCAATTTAGACCGGCCACGGCCAAGGTCATAGCCATTACCGGGTCCAACGGTAAAACCACCGTCACCAGTTTGGTGGGTGAAATTTGCCTAGCCGCTGGGCTAAAAACCATAGTCGCTGGCAATATCGGTTTGCCGGTATTGGACAGCTTGGCCATGCCTACGCCGGATGTTTATGTATTGGAATTGTCCAGTTTCCAATTGGAAACCACACAAAGCTTGCAAGTGGATGCTGCGACCATGCTGAATTTGTCTGAAGACCACATGGACAGATACGACAGCCTGCAAGATTATGCGATCGCCAAAGCCCATATTTTTTATCAGGCCCGTACGCAAGTGCTCAATTTGGATGATGCGTGGAGCATGTTGTTAGCCAGACCAAAATTGCCGCAAGTAAGTTTTGGTTTGTCGGAAGAGGCGGCGTTTGGTTTACGGCAAATAGACGGTGAAAGTTGGTTATGCGACGGTGAAAAACAACTGATCAATTTACAAGATTTAAAAATTGCCGGTTTGCATAATGCTGCCAACGCGCTGGCAGCCACTGCATTATGCCGAGCCATAGGCGTTGATTATGTGCCCATTATTCAAACCCTTTATAACTTCAAAGGCTTGCCACACCGAGTGGAATGGGTGGCCAATATAGACGACGTGGATTATTACGACGATTCTAAGGGCACCAATGTAGGCGCTAGTTGCGCGGCATTGGCCGGTATGTTTAAGGATGGCTTGCCGCAAAAAGTGGTGTTGATTGCGGGTGGTGAGGGCAAAGGTCAAGACTTTTCGCCTTTGGCTCAAGCGGTGGCGGCTAATGCCCGCGCGGTGGTCTTGCTAGGCCGGGATGCAGACAAAATAGAAGCCGCTTTATTGGCCACCGGCATAGCCTTATACCGCGCACTGGATTTACCTGAGGCGGTCAGCATTGCTAGAAAACTAGCGCAAAGTGGCGATGCGGTCTTGTTATCACCGGCTTGCGCGAGTTTCGATATGTTTAAAAATTACGTACACCGCGCTCAGGTCTTTGTTGCGGCAGTGATGGCTATGCAGCCGAGTTTGAAGGAAAGCGCATGATTACCACCATGTTAGATCGCGAGCGCATCAACGCGCCCAGTTATGACGAAGGCTTGCTCTGGGCAGTATTGTGCTTGCTGGGTATCAGTTTGGTGATGGTCTACTCAGCATCCATTGCCATTGCTGAAGCAGATAAAGGCGTAGGCCATAACAGCAGCTACTATTTAGTGCATCAGGCGGCCTTTATGTTGGTGGGCATAGTCTCGGCGTTTATCGCCTTTAATGTGCCGATAGCCTGGTGGCAAAAAATGGCCCCGTATTTGTTTCTTTTTGGCTTGGCCTTGCTGGTGCTAGTGCTCATTCCTGGCATAGGTTTAAAAGCCGGCGGCAGTCGGCGCTGGTTGAAAATGTTTGTGGTGAATCCGCAGCCCTCGGAATTCATGAAGTTGTTCGCCGCCATCTACGTGGCTGATTACACCGTGCGTAAGGCGGCGGTGATGGACAGCTTTAGGCGCGGCTTTATGCCCATGGTTGGGGTGATGGTTCTGGTCGGCTTTTTATTGTTGCGTGAACCGGATTTTGGTGCGTTTGCTGTGATTGCCGCCATTTCCATTTCCATCCTATGGCTGGGTGGCATTAACGGCAAAATCTTTGCCGGTCTGCTGACATTGCTACCTGTAGCGATCATAGGTTTGATTTGGAGTTCGCCTTACCGCATGCAGCGCGTGATCGGGTTTATGGACCCGTGGGCCGATCCTTACGGCAAGGGCTACCAACTGTCGCATGCCTTGATCGCTTTTGGCCGTGGCGAATGGCTGGGCGTGGGCTTAGGGGCCAGCGTGGAAAAGTTGCTGTATTTGCCTGAAGCCCACACCGACTTCTTGCTGGCCGTGATTGCCGAAGAGCTCGGTTTCATTGGTGTGCTGACGGTGATAGGGCTGTTTGCTTGGATAGTCATACGGTCATTTGGCATTGCTAAAGAAGCCATCGCCAATGAGCGTTATTTTTCTGCTTTATTGGCCCAAGGCTTAGGGGTATGGATGGGCGTGCAAGGCATTATTAATATGGGTGTTAACACCGGATTGTTACCTACTAAGGGCTTGACCTTACCACTGATGTCTTTCGGCGGCACCGGCATTTTAGTGAATTGCGTGGCCATGGCTATCGTATTGCGCGTTGATTTTGAAAATAGACGGCTACAGAAGGGCTTACCCGCATGAGTAAAACCCTAATGATAATGGCAGGTGGAACCGGTGGCCATGTTTACCCAGCCATGGCGGTGGCGGATGCCTTACAAGCACAAGGCTGGGAGATCGTCTGGTTGTGTACCGAAGGTGGCATGGAAAACCGTTTGATTGCTAATAAAGGCTACCAAAAAGCCATGATCACTATGCGTGGTGTGCGTGGTAAAGGTTACTTAAGCTGGATGCTCTTGCCATTTAAATTGCTTAAAGCCTTGCTCCAAAGTGCACAGGCCATACGTCAGCACCGGCCTGATGTGGTGTTAGGCATGGGTGGCTTCGCGGCATTTCCAGGCGGGCTGATGGCCAAATTGCTAGGCAAGCCTTTGCTTATTCATGAGCAAAACTCCGTGGCTGGCTTAACTAACAGAGTATTGGCGCCACTGGCGAACCGAGTGTTGGCTGCTTTCCCGGCGGCATTTGGTAACAAAGCCTTGTTGCTAGGCAACCCAGTGCGGGCAGACATATGCAACATAGCGCCGCCAGCAAAAAGGGCACAAGGTCGCACTGGCCCGTTGCGTCTGCTGGTGGTAGGTGGCAGTTTAGGTGCACAAGCCTTAAATGAAATTTTGCCTTTGGCCTTGGCCGAATTGGCTGAAAACAGCCGGCCTATCGTGGTGCATCAAGCCGGTGAAAAACACATAGCCAAATTGACGCAACATTATCAGCAGGCCAATGTGCAAGCACAGGCCATGGCCTTTATTGATGACATGGCAGCTATGTATGACTGGGCTGATCTGGTGATTTGTCGCGCGGGTGCGTTAACCGTGGCCGAATTGTCCGCGGCCGGGGTGGCCAGCGTCTTGGTGCCCTTCCCACACGCGGTGGATGATCATCAAACCGGCAATGCGCATTACCTATCGGATGCCGGTGCGGCACTGCTGGTGTCGCAAACCGAATTTACCGTCAAAAACGTGGCCTCGCTGTTGCAAGGCGTGACGCGCCAGCAGTGCTTAGACATGGCCATAAAAGCCAGAAGTTTGGGCATGCCGGATGCGACGCAAAAAGTGGCGGCTATTTGCATGGAGCTGGCAGCATGAAACATAAAGTCAAAAACATTCATTTTGTGGGCATTGCAGGTTCAGGCATGAGCGGCATTGCCGAAGTATTAATCAATCTGGACTTTACTGTCAGCGGCTCGGATTTGGCAGTTAATGCCACGACCAAACGCTTGACGGATTTTGGTGCCACGGTTTACCAAGGCCACGCCGCAGAAAATTTAGGCGCAGCCGATGTGGTCGTGGTGTCCAGTGCCGTTAATGAAGCCAACCCAGAAGTTAAAGCGGCCAGATTGAAGCACATACCGGTGGTGCCACGCGCACTGATGTTGGCTGAATTGATGCGCTTTAGACAAGGCATCGCAGTGGCAGGCACCCACGGCAAAACCACTACCACCAGTTTGATTGCCAGTATTTTAGCCGAAGCCGGTATGGACCCAACCTATGTCATAGGCGGTAAGTTAGAGGCGGCCAATGCCAATGCAAAATTAGGTACTGGCGAATACATCGTGGCTGAGGCGGACGAGTCGGATGCCTCGTTTTTGCACCTTACCCCGGTGATGGCGGTCGTGACCAATATAGACCAAGACCACATGGAAACCTACGAGCATAGCTTTGATAAGCTCAAGAGTGCCTTTGTGGAATTCTTGCAACAATTGCCGTTTTGGGGCATGGCGGTGGTGTGCATAGACGATGCCAATATACGGCAAATTCTGCCTAGGGTGACTAAGCCGGTGATGACTTACGGCTTGAGTGAAGAGGCAAAAGTAAGAGCGATTAATGTGCAAGCGGATGCAGGAAAAATGCATTTCACGGTGCAACGGATTAATGGGGTGACCACGGAGATGGACGTGACCCTTAATTTGCCTGGCAAACATTATGTGCTTAATGCCTTAGCGGCCATTGCCATTGCCAGTGAATTGAATGTGCCAGATGCGGCCATTATCAAGGCCCTGAAAGAGTTTAAGGGCGTGGGTCGTCGTTTTGAACGCTATGGCGAGGTGCCGGTGTTAGCCGCGGATAAAGGTGCTGGGACATTTACCTTAATCGATGATTACGGCCATCACCCGGTTGAAATGCAAGCCGTGATTGCTGCGGCCAGGGCGGCTTTTCCAGGACGACGTTTGGTGCTGGCGTTTCAGCCGCATCGCTACACCCGTACGCGAGATTGCTTTGAAGATTTTGTGCGGGTGTTATCCAGTGCCGATGCCATTTTACTGACCGAAGTGTATGCCGCTGGGGAAGCGCCTATTGTTGCTGCAGACACACGCAGCTTGATGCGCTCTGTGCGCTTGGCGGCTAAAGTCGAGCCGCTCTTTGTTGAAACCACCGATGCCTTGCCTGCGGCGATATTGGCCATGGCGCAGGCCAATGACGTGGTTATCGTTATGGGCGCGGGTTCCATTGGTCAAGTGGCTGCCAAGACACGCAGTTTAGCCATGCAAGGAGTGATTAAGTAATGCAAGCGGCCTCATCCCAGCACTGCTCCGGCAAGCTCATGCTCAATGAGCCCATGGCTAGACATACCAGTTGGCGTGTGGGCGGCCCAGCAGATCAATTGTACATACCCAGTGATTTGCAGGACTTACAAGACTTTTTACAGCAAGTGGCTGATACGCAGCCCATTTATTTTGTAGGTTTGGGATCGAATTTACTGGTGAGGGATGGCGGCCTACGCGCCACCGTGGTGTCCATGTACAACGTGCTGACGGACATGCATATGGAGGGTGACCTGGTGTACGTGGAATCGGGTGTGACCTGTGGCAAATTGGCTAAATTTTGTGCTAAACACAGCAAGCAGGGCGCGGAATTTTTTGCCGGCATACCCGGTACCTTGGGTGGGGCCTTGGCCATGAATGCCGGTTGTTATGGCAGGGAAACCTGGGATGCGGTTGACAGTGTTATTACCATCAATCGCCATGGTGAGCTCAATAAACGCTCTGCCAGTAGCTTTGTGGCTAGCTACCGTCATATAGGTATGCCGGTACAAGGTGAATGGTTTGTTGGGGCATGGTTAAGCTTTGAGGCCGGTGATGCGCAGTTGGCCACGCAAAAAATTAAGGATTTATTGGCCAGCCGTTTAGCCACGCAGCCGCTTAATTTGCCCAGCGCTGGGTCTACATTTAGAAACCCAGAAGGCGATTACGCGGCCCGTTTGATTGAAGCCTGTGGTTTAAAAGGCTACCTGATAGGCGGGGCTCAGGTGTCAGAAAAGCACGCTAATTTTATAGTGAACATTGGTGGCGCCAGTGCATTGGATATAGAGCTTTTAATTAAGCATATGCACGACACGGTATTGGACAAGTTTGCTATTGCTTTGCAGCAAGAGGTGAAAGTCATAGGTGATTATGTTTAATTTTTATTTAAAAACCAATGTTAATGGTCAAGCAGGAGTCACGCATGAGTAAATTCGGCAAAGTGGCGGTATTGCTTGGCGGTCGCTCCGGGGAGCGCGAAGTGTCGCTTAAAAGTGGGGCGGCCGTATTGGCAGCCTTGCAAGCGCAAGGCATAGACGCGCAGGGTTTTGACCCGCGTGATCGCGCTTTGCACGACCTGGAAAAATTTGATCGGGTGTTTATTAATTTACACGGTCGCTTTGGTGAGGACGGATGCATACAAGGTGCCTTGGAAATGTTGCACATCCCCTATACCGGCAGTGGCGTGATGGCCTCCGCCATTGGTATGGATAAGTGGCGCAGTAAATTGTTGTGGCGTGCCATGGGGGTAGTCACCCCCGATTTTGAATTGCTAAAGGCAGACACGGATTTTGCCGCCATAGAGAAGAAATTAGGCCTGCCTTTATTTGTTAAGCCGGCCAATGAAGGCTCCAGTATAGGCATTAGTAAAGTGAAAGCAGCCGGCGGCTTAGCCGCGGCGTATGCCCTAGCGGCTAAGGCAGACCCCTTGGTGCTGGCAGAAAAGTTTGTCGGTGGCGGTGAATATACCGTGGGCATACTTGGCCATGAACAGCATGGCCTGGTCGCCCTGCCTATCGTGCGCATCGTGCCTAAAAATGAATTCTACGATTACGAGGCCAAGTATTTGCGTGATGACACCGAGTATTTATGCCCTTGCGGTTTATCGGCAGAAAAGGAAGCCTTGATTCAGCAAGAAGCCATAGCGGCATTTAAAGCCTTGGGTTGCAGTGGCTGGGGTAGGGTTGATTTCTTAATGGATGAACATGGCCAACACTATTTCTTGGAAGTGAACACCAGTCCAGGCATGACCGACCACAGCTTGGTGCCGATGGCGGCCAAAGCAGCCGGCATCAGTTTTGAGCAATTGGTACTGCGCGTATTGGAGTTAGCCGATGTGGGATAAGCCTACCTGGTTAAATTGGTTGGCCAATTTTCTATTGGCCATCAGTTTGGTAGCCACGCTTTATGCGGCTGTGTTTGCTGTGGTGCATTTGCCGATTTTCCCCCTACGCGAAGTGGTGGTGGAGGGTCAGCTCAATCACGTCAACCGTGAACAGGTGAAATTGATAGTGGCCAAGCATCTAAAAGGCAACTTTTTTACATTGGATTTAATCAAGGCGCGTAATGCCTTTAAAAAGCTACCTTGGGCGCGTAATGTCAGTCTGCGCCGTCGTTGGCCAGACACCTTGGAAGTGGTGATAGAAGAGCATCAGGCTTTAGCTAGGTGGGGCAGTATCGCTTTGGTGAACACGCACGGTGAGTTGTTTTACGCCGCCAGTAATCAGGACTTACCGGTATTTTTAGGGCCGGGTGACGGCGTTATAGAAGTGGCATCGCAATACATGGAAGTGAGTAAAAGTTTGAAGTTGGCTGATTTAACCATCGCTACGCTAGCACTTAGCCCAAGGCGTGCTTGGCAAGTGACGACCAGCAACGGCATGGTCATCGAGTTGGGGCGTGTGGACATTGCCAGCCGATTGGATAAATTTGTACGGGTTTACCGCAACACGATAGCCAGCTTAAGCATGAAAGTAAGCTATGCCGATTTGCGTTACCCCAATGGTTTCGCGGTGCGTAAGCCGGTATCGGCTCGTGCCGCTCAGACTAAAGTGGCCGACACCAAGTCGTTGGAGCCTAATAAAAACAGTGCTAAGGCTGTGAAAAAATCAACCAAACCCAGTGCTAAGGCCGGCAAGTCTGGTCATGGCAAGAAACAAGCAGCCGTAAGCCGTGCATGAACGATGAAGGAGTAAGCAATGAGTAGAGTAAGAGAAGATAAAAATTTAATCGTAGGCCTAGACATAGGCACGTCCAAGATAGTTGCCATCGTCGGTGAATTGCAACCCGAGGGCACGGTGAAAGTGATTGGCCTAGGCCAGCACATTTCTCGCGGCCTGAAAAAAGGCGTGGTGATTAACATTGAATCGACCATGCAATCGATACAGCGTGCGCTTGAAGAAGCCGAGCTGATGGCGGATTGCAAAATTAATAACGTTTATACCGGTATTGCTGGCAGCCATATCAAGAGCCTTAATTCACACGGTATGGTGAAAATTAAAGACGCAGAAGTGTCGCAAATGGATGTGGATAGAGTGATAGAGACGGCACGAGCGATTGCCTTGCCGGCTGATCAACAAATCTTACACATCCTCACTCAGGAATACATCATTGATGGTCAAGAAGATGTGCGTGAGCCCTTGGGCATGAGTGGCATGAAGCTAGAGGCGAAAGTGCACATCGTGACTGGCGCGGTGGCCGCTGCACAAAATATAGTCAAGTGCATCAAGCGTTGCGGCATCGAAGTTAGCGATTTGATTTTGCAGCCACTGGCGTCCAGCCTGGCCGTGCTAACCGAAGATGAAAAAGAGTTGGGCGTGTGTTTGGTTGATATTGGCGGTGGCACGACCGACATAGCCGTATTTAAACAAGGTGCCATACGCCACACGGCGGTGGTGCCGATTGCCGGCGACCAAATGACCAACGACGTGGCGGTGGCATTCCGTACCCCTACGCAGTCTGCTGAAGACATCAAAGTTAAATACGGTTGTGCGCTGCGTCAATTGGCGGATGCACGCGAAACAGTCGAAGTGCCGGGGGTGGACGGCCGTGAACCGCGTCAATTGTCGGTGCAAACCTTAGCGGAAGTATTGGAGCCGCGTGTGGTGGAGTTATACGAAATGGTGTTGAACGAACTGCGCCGCAGTGGCATGGAAGAAATGATTGCTTCTGGCATCGTTATTACCGGTGGCTCTGCCATGATGCGTGGCATGGTTGAATTGGGTGAAGAAATATTCCACATGCCAGTGCGCATGGGTTTACCACGCTATGTGGGTGGTTTATCGGAAGTTGTGAGTAATCCACGCTATGCCACTGGAGTAGGTTTGGTATTGATGGGCAAACAGCAATTAGAGCGGCATTTAACCGGGCAAATGGAATCCGGTTCGTTTGGCCGCATTATGGAAAAAATGAAGAGTTGGTTTCAAGGTAATTTTTAGTTTAGTAGCAAGCGGTAAGAGGGTGGTTTTAGGCAGGTAGGGGCTGGCTTAGTAAAGCGCAGAAACTAAGTGCAGTGGCTTAAGACCGCACTATTTTTTAAAAAAAGAGGAGACACAGTATGTTTGAAATTATGGAAAGAAGTTCGCAAGAAGCCGTCATTAAAGTGATAGGCGTAGGGGGTTGTGGTGGCAATGCCGTGGCCCACATGATAGAAAAAAATGTCGGTGGCGTGGAGTTTATTTGTGCCAATACTGACATACAGGCGCTGAAGAAAAGCCAAGCAAAAACCATCTTGCAAATGGGCGTGGCCATGACTAAAGGCTTGGGTGCTGGGGCTAAACCAGAAATTGGCCGTGAAGCAGCACTTGAAGACCGTGATGCGATCGCTGAATTGATAGACGGCGCTGACATGTTATTTATCACGGCGGGCATGGGCGGCGGTACCGGTACCGGTGCAGCACCCGTGATTGCGCAAGTGGCAAAAGAAATGGGTATTTTGACCGTTGCTGTAGTGACTAAGCCTTTCATTTTTGAAGGTAAACGCACCAAAGTCGCCATAGAAGGTTTGGAAGAATTGTCCAAGCACGTCGATTCATTGATTGTTATCCCCAATGAAAAACTCATGGAAGTGTTGGGTGAGGACGTGCCTTTCTTGGATGCCTTTAGTGCGGCCAATGACGTGTTGCATAACGCGGTATCTGGCATCGCTGAAATCATTAATTGCCCAGGCTTGGTCAACGTGGACTTTGCCGATGTACGTACCGTGATGGGTGAGATGGGCATGGCCATGATGGGTTCAGCCATTGCAACGGGGCCAGACCGTGCGCGTACCGCTGCCGAACAAGCGGTAGCCAGTCCCCTATTGGAAGACGTTAATTTAGCCAATGCCCGTGGCGTATTGGTCAACATTACCAGCTCGGCTTCGTTCAAAATGAAAGAATACTACGACGTGATGAACACCATTAAAGCCTTTACTGCCGATGATGCCACCGTGATTGTGGGTAATGTGTTTGATGAAACCATGGGCGATGAATTGCGTGTAACCATGGTGGCAACAGGCTTGACCGGCGCAGGTAGAAGGCCGCAAAAACCGGTCTTGGTACCACAACAAATCGTACGCGATGGCACCACCAATCAACCGATTTATGCTAACGGCAATAACCCGTATGAAGCCGCTCAAGTGGACGATGCGCCGCAGGTGTTTGGTTCAAACAGCCGCCGTGCACAAGTCGAGGCGATGAAAATGTCTGGGGTAGAAGAATACGACATCCCGGCTTTTTTACGTAAACAAGCCGACTAGTGGGCTGAAAGTGCTCCCTAGTCTGTGCTTTGCTTACCTTTATGCCTAAGTCTATGGCCAGCTTTAAGGGCTTACTAGTATGTTTAGCTAGTATGCTAGTATGGTCAGCTAGTATGCATCATCGCCCTTAGCGTAGGTTTATTTAGGTTGGGTTATGTTAAAGCAACGGACATTAAAAACAGCAATTAGCACTACCGGTGTTGGTTTGCACAATGGCGAAAAGGTTACTCTTACCCTGCGCCCTGCTGCAGCTGACACAGGCATTGTTTTCAAACGGGTTGATCTGCCTCAACCCAATGAAATTTTGGCCAGGCCAAGTGCTGTTAATGACACGCGTTTGTGCTCGGCGGTAGAAATCGATGGCGTTCGCGTCGCAACCGTTGAGCACATCATGTCCGCCTTAGCTGGATTGGGCATAGACAATGCCTACATAGAAGTTAATGCCTCTGAAATGCCTATTATGGACGGCAGTGCTGGTCCGTTTATATTTCTATTGCGAGAGGCTGGTATCGTTGAGCAAGCGGCCAGTAAAAAATTCATACGCATCAAAAAAACCGTGGAAGTCATTGATGGCGACAAATGGGTGCGTTTTGATCCTTACCACGGCTTCAAAGTCGAATTCACCATAGCCTTCAATCACCCGGTGTTTGAAGGCATGGTCAATCAAGTGAGCATGGATTTCGCCAGCGATTCCTATGTACAAGAAATCAGCCGCGCACGCACCTTTGGTTTTATGCACGAGGTGGAGTATTTGCGCTCCAATGGCTATGCCCGCGGCGGCAGTCTGGACAATGCTATTGTTCTGGATGAATACCGCATCCTTAATCTAGACGGTTTGCGTTACGACAATGAGTTTGTTAAACACAAGGCCTTGGATGCGATAGGTGACATCTATATGTTGGGTTACCCATTGTTGGGGGCTTTTTCGGCATACAAATCCGGTCACCGATTAAACAATCAATTGTTAAGGGCCTTGATGTCGGATGCAAGTGCTTGGGAATACCACAGTTTTGATCGGATTGCGGATGCGCCAAGCAGCTGTTTTAGTGATCAACAGCCAGGCCCATGGGTGTCGGCGCATTCATGACTACGCTTTGTCTAGCTTGGGGCCAGTTGTGCCTATTATCCGCTTTAGCTTAATGCTGATCGCCTTGACCCTGTCAGGGCCTGCCAAAGCGATGTCGGATGAGGCTTTGTTTAAACATGCCAAGCAAGCCTATAACAATAAAAATGCTCAGGTCCTGTCTGATGACCTCAATCAACTTAAAAATCAACAATACTTATTAGCGCCATACGCGGATTACTGGCTGATGTTGCTTAAGCTAGAACAAGCCCGCGATGAAGAAGTGCAAAATTTTCTGGCGCAATACAGCCACATGCCATTTAACGATCGCTTGCGTGGCGAGTGGTTGAAAAAACTGGCCAAGCAAAAGAATTGGTCAGCCTACTTTGATGAATTGCCTTACTTTAATGGCGAAGACAAGGCCGTGCAGTGTTATGCATTATTGGGCCATCAGCAATTAAAAGATTTGGACGTGTCCGCTCAAGCCAAGGCCTTGTGGCTGAGCAGTGAGGATATGCCAGGCGCTTGCACGGCCTTGTTTGATGCCATGCAGAAAAGTGGCAGCTTAAGCCAAGACGACATGTGGGCAAGGGTACGGTTGGCCTTGCTGGATGGCAATGTTGCTTTAGCAAAAAGCATCCTTGCTCGTTTAGCCAACATCGAGCCTAGCGCGTTAAAGTTGCTCGAGCGTGCGGATTTATCGCCGCAGTTGCTGCTTGAAAAGAGAACGGTGTCGTTTAAATCTCGCTTTGGTGTGGAGGTGAATTTGTATGCGCTGGATAGATTGGCACGCACGAAACTCGATCTAGCCATTCCCATGTACGAAAAGTTACAAGGCCAATTTGATGCCGATCAGCGTGCCGTCGGCTGGGGCCGTATTGCTTACCATGCGGCGCGCAAACACGACCCCATGGCCTTGCAATATTATGCTTTGGCGGAGGGTGCGGCCTTAAACGCTGATCAATTGGCATGGCAAACTCGGGCGGCTTTGCGCGCCCAGGACTGGTCTGTGGTGCTAAAAAGTACAGCATTGATGTCGCCCAAACAAGCGGATGAAGCTGTCTGGCGTTATTGGAAAGCACGAGCAGTCAAAGAGATGGCAGGCAAGTCTGCCGAGCAAAATGCCCATGCCCATGCCTTGTTTCGTAAGCTGGCGACCGAGCGCCATTA
Source organism: uncultured Methylotenera sp. (assembly GCA_964400215.1). GTDB lineage: Bacteria > Pseudomonadota > Gammaproteobacteria > Burkholderiales > Methylophilaceae > Methylotenera. The sequence continues at coordinate 166,902 of CAYNSY010000003.1, forward strand.
TTACGCCTGGTTGGCAGCCGAAGAATTGGACAGTGTCATGGCCAGTCCCGCAATGGACTACCAAGTGTCAGAGCAAGAGCTAAGCGTATTGGCTAACCAGCCAGCAATCAAACGCGCGGTGGAATTTCAACGCATAGGCATGCGCTGGGAAAGTAAGGTCGAATGGCTAAGTGCGACGCGAAGTTTTGATGATAAACAATTGTTGGCAGCCGCAGAATACGCGCTGCGGCAGAAATGGTATGACTTGGCAATTAATACCGCCGATAACACGCGAATTACCCACAATTTTAGTTTGCGTTACCCCACGCCTTACCGTGATCTATTCTTAAACTACGCGAAAGACGCCGCTTTGGATGAGGCCTGGGTCTATGGCATTGCTCGGCAAGAAAGCCATTTCATGCATTTCGCTAAATCCGGTGTCGGTGCATCAGGCTTGATGCAAGTGATGCCAACGACGGCTAAATGGGTAGCACAACGCATAGGCTTGAACGATTACAGTCACAGCATGCTACATGATTTGCATACCAATATGGCGTTTGGCACGCATTATATGCGCTATGCATTGGATCTCATGGGTGGTCAAGCGGTAATGGCGACCGCAGGCTACAATGCAGGGCCCAGTCGGGCCAAAGAGTGGATGGCGACTGAGCCCATGGAGGCCGCCATCTACATAGAATGCATACCTTACGCAGAAACCAGGCTGTACGTGCAGAAAGTCATGGCGAATGCGCAAATATATGCGCCGCGTTTGCTGGCTGAAAATAGCAGTATTAAAATTCAAAGTTTGAAAGCGCGCTTAGGTCAAATACCAGGCCGCGCTAAGCTGGAACAACAAAGCCTGGCTTTGCCAGACTCGGATTAGACGTATAAAAATCAATAGAAAATAGGCAAAGCATGCGATTAAAACACATAGTAATTTTAGGCGGTTCTGGTTTCGTGGGCAGTGCTGTTGTCGCCAAGCTGGTCAGTGCAGGCTACCAAGTGACGGTATTAACCCGCCGTCGCGAGCATGCCAAGCATTTGCTATTGCTGCCAACAGTTAAGCTCACGGTTTGCAATGTGTTTGATGGGCAAGCGCTGCGTAGTGCATTGCATGGGGCAGATGCCGTTATTAACTTGCTGGGTATTTTGCATCAGGGCCGCAAGCTGACATTTTCACAGGTGCACGAGCAATTGCCCGTGCAAATCGCTAAGTTGTGTCAGGACTTAGGCATTAAGCGTTTTCTGCACATGAGTAGTTTGTGTGCTTCGCCAGATGCCCCCAGCTTGTATTTGCGTTCAAAAGGTAATGCCGAAGCGGCATTGGCCGAGTACGCCTCCAGCTTAGCCATCACGGTGTTTAGGCCTTCCATCATTTTTGGCCGTGGCGACCGATTTATTAATTTATTCGCCAGTCTAATCAAGTACTTGCCTGCGGTGCTGTTGGTTAAACCGAATGCAAAATTTCAACCGGTTTGGGTGGAAGACGTGGCCGCCTGTTTTGTTGCTAGCTTGAATGAAACAGCAAGCATTGGGCGCAGCTATGATTTAGTCGGGCCTAAGGTCTACACCTTCCGTGCCCTAATCAAGGGCATCATGCAGACTTTGGGCACGCCTAAACCAATTATAGGCTTGAGCGATGGCTTCTCCTTGGCCCTGGCATTTTTCATGGAATGCTTACCAGTTAAGCTGATGTCACGCGATAATATACGCTCCATGCAGCAAGACAGTGTCAGTGATCAGCCTTTTCCTGCCCTGTTTAATATCCACCCCAGCGCAGTGGAAACCATTATCCCGCAATACTTGATTAATCAGACGCCGCGTGGCGCTTACGATCGTTTCCGTCGAACGGCGGCTAGGTAAGCGCCCATGGCCATGCAAGTGTATTTAGTGGGCGGTGCGGTGCGAGATGAATTATTGGGCTTAGCCGTAAAAGACAAAGACTATGTGGTGGTGGGTAGCACCCCGGCCGCCATGCTGGCGGCTGGATTCAAATCGGTAGGTAAAGACTTTCCAGTTTTTCTCCATCCGCTATCCCATGACGAATACGCCCTTGCGCGTACGGAGCGTAAAGTTGCCCAAGGTTATAAGGGCTTTGAGGTGCATGCTTCCATTGAGGTTACGCTAGAGGAAGATTTGGCGCGCCGCGATTTAACTATTAATGCCATTGCTAAAGATGCGCAAGGCAAGTTGATAGACCCGTATCAGGGTTGCGCTGACTTGCAAGCCAAAATTTTTCGCCATGTTAGCCCAGCATTTGCAGAAGACCCGGTGCGAATTTTACGGGCAGCCAGATTGGCCGCCAGGTTCCCCACGTTTAAGGTTGCGCTTGAAACCAATGGGCTGATGCAGCAAATGGTGGCGGCTGGTGAAGTGGATGCCTTGGTAGCAGAGCGGGTTTGGCAGGAACTGGCCAAAGGGTTGATGGAGCAACAACCCAGTCGCATGTTTGAGGTGTTGCAAGCTTGTGGCGCCTTAGGCCGGATTTTGCCGGAATTGGCTGCATTGTGGACTGATGAGCCAGTTGAACCAGCCAGACGCTTGTTGCAAATCATGGATATTGCGGCCCGGCAACAGCAAACATTGCCTGTGCGTTTTGCAGTGCTTATGCAGGCCGGTCAATTAAATGCTGATCAAGTCAAAGGCCTAAGCCTACGCTTAAAAGTACCCAACGATAATAAAGAGCTGGCGCAGCTGCTGCTTAAATTTCATGCTAAATGGCCGCAAATCATGAGCATGACGGCTAGCGAGCTGCTTGATTTTCTAATTGCTTTGGACGCGATTCGGCAGCCGACTAGGTTGAAGGATTTTCTAAGTGCGGTGCGCTGCAGTGATGTCAGCGTAGAACAAGGCTATGCCGATAAGGCTAGCCAGCTATTGCAAACAGCCCTAGCGGCTGCCGTAAACATAGACGCTGGCGCCGCTGCCCAAGCATGCACGCAGCCAGAGCAAATTAAACTGGCGGTCTACACGCTACGCTTGGATGCGGTCAGGCAAGTGCTATAGGTTTAGTGCTTGGCGAAGCAAGTGCCTAGCCAGCGTCGCCATGCACGCATGGCTTGTGGTTGATTCAGGCACAGGCTAATAAATAAGACGCTATGCAGCAGTGCTGTGACTAAAAAAAGTGCAGCTATACTCAAGCCTAATTTAAATAAGGCTATCGACAGCAAGCCAGAGGCGACCATAAACAGCGCATTTAAAATGTTGTTGCTGGCTATGATGCGTGCTTGATGACTTTTGTCCACCCTGGTTTGCAAGTAGGCATACAGCGGCACTACGTAAAATCCACCAAATAAGCCGATAAAGGCAATATCAAGCAGTATGCGCAAATTGCTTAACTTGGCTAGGAATTGCAGGTAATTTAGGCTGGCGGGCAGGGTCGCCAAGTCTGGCCTGATGTACTGATGGCTGGATAGGTATAAATCGATACCAAATAGGCCGATGCCCAGTGCCCCGAAAACCACCAAGCCCAGCTCTATTTTGTGTTTGGATAATTTCTCACAGAGCAAAGAGCCTAGACCTATGCCAGAAGAAAAAATGGCTAATAGCAGTATAAACACAGTTTGATCAGCGCCTAAGTTGTCTTTAGCCAAGGCAGGAAATTGCGCTAGCAAGGTGGCGCCGTAAAACCAAAACCAAGAAATGGCCAGCAAGGCTAAGCCGGTCTTTTTATCTTGTTTTGCCCATTTCAAATTTTCCCAAGTGGCCCGTATGGGATGCCAATGCATGCTTAGATTGCTCGCCCCAGCTGGGGAATTGGGTATGCTAAGGCTGGCCCAATAGCCTGTTAGCGCTATGCCTATAGTCACCAAGCTGGCCAGCAGAGCATGCTGAGTGTGCAAGGCCAAGGCGGCGCCAATGATTTGTCCCAGCAGTATGGCTAAAAAAGTCGCGGTTTCAACCATCGCGTTGCCGCCTATTAATTCCACTTGGGCCAGGTGCTGGGGGAGGTAGGCGTATTTCACCGGACCAAATAGGCTGGAGTGCACGCCCATTAAAAATAAAGCCGTGGTGAGCAAGGCGAGCTGGTCTAAATAAAAGCCCAGGCTAGCCAACAGCATGATGGCAATTTCAAACAGCTTAATGCGGCGTATTAGCATGGATTTTTCATATTTATCAGCCAGTTGCCCAGCCGTGGCTGAGAATAATAAAAAAGGCAGAATAAAGATGGCCGGTAAGGCGGTCGCTAGGAGGCGGTAGTCTGTGTTGCCGGTCCCTAAGCCATGGAAAACCAGCAGGGTAATTAAGACAGTTTTGAAGACATTGTCGTTGAAAGCGCCTAATAGCTGGGTAAAAAAGAAGGGGCGAAAGCGCTGTTCGCGCAGTAAGCTAAATTGATTGGCCTTAAGTTGGCTGGTTTTAAATTGGCTGGTCATGGCTACTATCGCTAAGCTTAGAATAAATGGCTAGGCTAATCATAGCATGGCCAGCAGCGTGGTTTTTTTACGGGGGAGATGAAGAGAGCGATTAAAGCGCGCGTTTTTTGTTGCTATTGCTAGTTTGCTTTGCTTTGCTCTGTTTTTGATTTTTAGCTTTTGTATCGTCAGTAAGGTCGTTTGCCGCTTGCAGCTTTTGTGCTTCTATGGCGGCTTCGGCCGCTTTCCTGCGCTCCAGTATGCGCGCTTGTGCCTCAGCCAATTCATCAAGTGAAATGACTTTATCCTGATTGGTATCGACTTGATTAAAATGCCTGGCGATTTGGGGTAATTTTTCTGTGGCTTCTTGCCTATCTATCGTGCCATCGCCGTCATTGTCGGCATCAAAAAAACGCGCCTCTAAACTTTCTTGCATGGCGCGACGGCGTTCTTCAATTCTGTCGTGATCTTGGTCTATGGCCCTGGCATAATCGTCTAAGGCCTTGCGCAATTTTTCCCGGCTTTCTGGGCTGAAGTTCAGCTCCAGCGTTTGTTTTAGAGCCTCGCTATTGCTTTCTTCATTGGCCGCCAGTTTGCTGATTTTACCGTTGTTCTCAAAGTAGTTTTTTTCGCTAGCATGGCTGTTTAGGCTAACAGTAAAAAGCGCGCTGAGGCAAAAGCAGAGCGGCTTAATAACTGACTTTCGTTTTGAGTGAAGTGGAATCAATGCCTGAACTTTGTAAAGATTAACCAGAAATAGAGCAAACATCATGGAGTAGGATTGTTAATCGATTGTTTCGATTAGGGCTGAAATTGTAACAATTTGTAATAAAATGGCGTACTCAAATTCTGGCGCACGGTAGTGTAATCCTGCACTGTCAGGCGCTAAATTTTGCGCCTAGATTTGAAATTAAACAAAATTAGCATACACTGGAACTTGAGTTTAGCTGGCAGGCTATGTATAAGAAGTTGTCGCCAACTAATCTGAGTTTAGGCGAGGGCGTCAAGTCCGTGCTTAAAGTTAAAAATCAACCGTGTGGGTAATTAAGATGGCGAATCAAAACAAGAAAATATTGGTCGTGGATGACGACATCCGTTTGCGCGAATTGTTGCAGCGCTATTTAACTGAACAAGGCTATATCATCAAGGTGGCCTCGGATGCCAAAGAGATGGACACAATTTTAGCCAGCGAAGCTATCGATTTGCTGGTGCTTGATTTGATGTTGCCAGGCGAGGATGGTTTGTCCATATGCCGAAGAATTCGTGGCACGGGCACAATTTTGCCTATCATTATGTTGACGGCGCGTGGCGATGAAGTGGACCGTATCATAGGCTTGGAAATGGGTGCAGATGATTATTTGCCCAAGCCATTTAACCCGCGTGAATTGTTGGCTAGGATTAATGCGGTGATGCGTAGGCACGAGCGTTTGCAGCCCAGTGCCCCTGCCTTAAACGTAGACAACGTGGCGATAGGCGATTTTATTTTTAGTGCCACCAGCCGCTCACTCACTAAGGACGGCGTGTCCATCACTATTACCAGCGGTGAATTTGCTTTGCTGAAGGTGTTTGTTGATCATCCGCGTCAGCCGCTCTCGCGTGACCGCTTGATGCAGTTAGCGCGTGGGCGTGAATTGGACGTGTTTGATCGCAGCATAGATGTACAGGTGTCACGTTTGCGTAAACTGATAGAGCCTGATGTGGCTCACCCACGCTATTTGCAAACCATGTGGGGTTTTGGTTACGTATTTATTCCTGACGGCAGCTTGGATGAATAATGCCATTTTTGCACGGTCTTTTCCCATTTTTTCTTAGCTAGACTGCCACTTGAAACGGTTTTTCTTACCTACTACCCTGCTGGCGCGAGTGATGCTGCTGATAGCTGTTTTATTGGCAGTGGCGCAAGTGGCTTCTTTGCAGATCTTTGAGTATTTTGAGCGTGAACCGCGCGCAGAAGCCACTGCCCTGCAAGCCGTCACCGTGGTTAACTACACGCGCGCTTCATTGATAGCCTCACAAGAAAGCTTAAGGTTGGCCCTGCTTTCTGAAATTACCGGCAAAGAAGGCGTGCGTATTTATTACGCGGATTTTATGGAAGAGATAGAGCCTTTACCGGCTGATCCGTTCATCAATATGGTGGCAAACAAAATTCGCCAACGCTTGGGTGAGGAAACCATCATTACCGTCAATCATTACGGCGTGCAAGGGCTTTGGATTAGTTTCAATATTGGACCGGACGATTATTGGGTGGTTATTCCACGTGTACACGTGGAACGCGCTTTTCCTTGGCAATGGTTGGGTTGGGCGGCTCTGGTGTTGGCTTTATCCTTAGGCGCGGGGTATTTTATTGCGGCAAGAATCAATCGCCCCTTGCACTTGTTGATGAACGCGGCTGATCGATTGCGTAACGGCGAACAGCCAGAGAAACTGCCGGAAGGTAGCTTTGCTGAGCTACAGGAAGTGAACGATACCTTTAACAAGATGGCGGATTCATTAGCAGAGCTGGATGCCGAGCGTACTCTGATATTGGCTGGTGTTTCGCATGACATACGCACGCCGTTGGCGCGCTTGCGCTTGGCCGTTGAAATGTTGCCGGAAGAGGGTTGTGTCAGTCTAAAACATGGCATGGTGGAAGACATTGCTGACATGGACAACATCATTCATCAATTTTTGGATTTTGTAAAAGGCGTGGAAGGTGAACCCACGCAAATGGCAGATATAAACAGCCTATTGCAAGCCCTGCATGATAGGCAGTTGCGCGCGGGGCGTGACATCGTGGTGCAATTGGCGGCCACCTATGCGGTGCCGATCAAGCCCTTGGCCATGCAGCGCTTGTTGGATAATTTGGTGGGCAATGCCTACGCTTACGGTGGTGGTCAGGTGCGGGTGGCCAGCAATATCACGGCCGAGCATATCGTCATCAGCGTGTTTGATAATGGGCCTGGCATACCGGAGACGCACGTGGAAAAACTGTTGCGTCCTTTTGAGCGTTTAGACACCGCTCGCAGCAATGCCGGTGGCAGTGGCTTAGGCTTAGCGATTGCAGATCGTATTGCGAAATTGCATCAAGGTAAACTGAAGCTGATTAATCGACCTGAAGGTGGTTTGGAAGCTAGGTTGACCATACCCATCAAAAATTAGTCTGCATTTTTAAGTGGGTCTGTCCCTTTGTTCTGCGGTTCAAACCAATTTAATTTTTCGCGCAATTTCACCACTTGGCCTATGATGGTCAAGCAAGGTGCTTTCATTTTAGCCGCAGCCACCTTGGCAGCCAGCTCGCTTAAGTTAGCACTCACTACTCTTTGATTTTGTGTTGTGCCTTGTTGTATCACTGCCGCAGGCATGTCAGCCGCAACCCCGTGAGCCATTAATTGCTGGCAGATTTGCTCTAAACCAACCAAGCCCATGTAGATCACCACCGTTTGTTGTGGCCTAGCCATGGCAGCCCAGTCCAAATCCAGCAGCCCATTTTTTAAATGACCGGTAATGAATAAGCACGCTTGCGCGTAATCACGGTGCGTCAGCGGTATGCCCGCATAGCTAGACACGCCATTGGCAGCGGTAATGCCGGGCACTACTTGAAATGGCACCCCTTGTTGCATGAGGGTTTCAATTTCTTCGCCGCCCCGACCAAAAATAAACGGGTCGCCGCCTTTTAATCGCAATACGCGTTTACCCGCTAAGGCCAAGTTGGCTAATAATTGATTGATCTCTTCTTGCGCCAAGGTATGTTGATCGCGGGATTTGCCTACGTAGATTAATTCCGCGTCGCGCCGCACCAAGTCCAATACCTCGGGGCTAACCAACTTGTCGTAAACGCAGACATCGCATTGTTGCATTAGGCGTAAGGCTCTAAAAGTGAGTAAGTCTGGATCGCCGGGGCCGCCACCTACTAAGTACACTTCACCGTGCTGTTGCGCTGCGCTATTATCGGCTAATAAATTGTCCAGGGCTAATCTGGCGGCGGCTTCTTGTCCAGCTAAAATGCGTTCCACGATGGGGCCTTGCAATACATCTTCCCAAAATATACGGCGTGCCTGACTGGTGGCATACTTGCTTTTCACCTTATCCCTAAATTCACCGGCAATCGCTGCAATGCGACCGTAGCCTGCGGGGAGCATGGTTTCAATTTTGCTACGTAGGTAGCGTGCCAATACCGGCGCATTGCCTTCACTGGAAATGGCGATGACGATGGGCGACCGTTCCACGATGGAGGCCATGGTGAACGTGCATAATGCCGGTGCATCGACCACATTGACGGGTATGTTTTTGGCCTTGGCGGCCAAGGATACGGCGCTATTGACGCTAACATCGTTGGTGGCAGCAATCACCAAGCATGCGCCGTTTAATTGGTTTTCTGCGTAAGCGCTTTGCACATAACGCACCCTACCGGCGTCGACTAAGTCTGATAATGCCGCACAAATGCCTGGGGCATAGACAGTCACCGCGGCGTGGGCTTTTAATAGCATGCTCACCTTGCGGGCTGCGACTTCGCCGGCGCCTATGACGACACAAGGACGATCGCTAATGTTCATGAATATAGGCAATGCTTGCATAGTCGTAGGGTCTCAAATTTCAGCTATTTTACCCCGCAGTGCATAACTTTGCGTGAAGGGCATGCGCAAATGCGCTAAAATCATGGCTATATTAACTGGGTCATGACGCTTTGACGGCAAAAGAAATTTCCATAAACTCCCCCATCAGTACCAGCGCTAAAGCAAAAAAAGTGTTTATTAAAACCTTTGGTTGCCAGATGAATGAGTATGATTCTTCGCGCATGGCTGATATGTTAGCCAGTGCCGATGGCATGGTGGAAACGAAGACGCCTGAAGACGCCGATGTCATATTGCTCAATACCTGTTCGGTTAGGGAAAAGGCCGAAGATAAAGTCTTCAGCCATTTGGGCCGTTTTATACCCCTAAAAAATAAAAATCCCAACTTGGTCATAGGGGTAGGCGGCTGCGTGGCCTCGCAAGAAGGCGATAACATTATCAAGCGCGCCCCTTTTGTGGACTTGGTGTTTGGACCGCAAACCCTGCATCGTCTGCCGGATATGATTAAACAGAGCCAAACCAGCGGGCAGTCACAGGTGGATATTTCCTTTCCAGAAATAGAAAAATTCGACCATTTGCCACCACCACGCGTGGAAGGTGCCAGTGCTTTTTTAAGCATCATGGAAGGTTGCAGTAAATACTGCAGTTTTTGTGTGGTGCCTTACACGCGCGGCGAAGAGGTTTCTCGGCCATTTGCTGCGGTATTGACTGAAGCCGCTCAGTTGGCTGCGCAAGGTATTAAAGAAATCACTTTGTTAGGCCAAAACGTTAATGCCTATCGTGCTGATCACGAAGGTTTGGAAGCCGATTTGGCCATGTTGATTGAGTACATCGCTGAAATACCCCAGATAGAGCGCATACGATTTACCACCAGTCACCCCAATGAGATGAGTCAGCGCTTAATAGACTGCTTTGCTAACATTCCAAAACTAGCGGTGCAGCTGCATTTGCCTGTGCAGGCGGGCTCGGATAGGGTGCTAATGGCCATGAAGCGTAATTACACTGGCTTGCAGTTTAAATCCACCGTGCGTAAGTTGCGTGTGGCCAATCCAAACCTAACGTTTACCTCGGATTTTATCGTGGGTTTTCCAGGCGAAACCGAGGCTGAATTTGAAGCCACCGCTAAGCTTATGCAAGAAGTGGGCTTTGATTACAGTTTTAGCTTTTTGTACAGCCCGCGCCCGGGTACGCCAGCCTCGTATTTAACTGACAGCACTACACAGGCGGAAAAATTGGCGCGTTTGACTAAATTGCAAGCCATCAATGAGGAGCAGGGTAAGCAAATTAGCCAGGCGATGTTAGGCAGTGTGCAACGCGTGCTGATTGAAAGCGTGTCCTGGAAAAACAATCAGGAGTTGGCGGGTAAAACCGATAATAACCGTATTGTTGATTTATTGGGTGACCGCAGTCACATACACCAGTTTGTTCAAGTGCGCATTACCGATGTCAGCAATCCTAAGCGATTGCGTGGCGAAATTGTTAGCAACTAAGTTCGACTATTTATGGACATTACCCTAAGCCCGGAAGACAACCTTAGACTAGCCAATTTATGCGGCGTCTTGGATGAGAACATCAAGCAAGTTGCTGATGCCTTAGACGTGCAAATAGTGCGTCGTGGCGCCCACTTACGTTTTGTTGGTGAGGTACAGAACGAGCGTATGGCCGCCCAGTTGCTGGAGAATTTTTATGCCAGGGCGAAACATCCCATAGGCTTGGATGAAATTCAATTGGGGCTGGTTGAGATCAATAAACTCAAGCCAGAAGACGTTGCCAGCGTCAATGCACCGGTATTGATGACACGTCGCACTGAACTGCATGGCCGCACGCCTAGGCAAATTGCGTATTTGCAGCAAATTCAAGACCACGACATTACTTTTGGCATAGGCCCAGCCGGAACCGGTAAAACCTATTTGGCTGTGGCCAGTGCGGTCGATGCCATGAGCCGAGATCGGGTGAAGCGTATCGTTTTGGTACGGCCGGCCGTGGAAGCGGGTGAAAAACTGGGCTTTTTACCTGGGGATTTAAACCAGAAAGTGGATCCGTATTTACGGCCTTTGTACGACGCTTTATACGATTTGGCCGGCTACGATACCGTCAATAAAATGTTTGAGCGTGGCGCCATTGAAGTGGCTCCATTAGCCTACATGCGTGGCCGTACCTTGAATCAGAGCTTTATTATTTTGGATGAAGCGCAGAACACCACGCCCGAACAAATGAAAATGTTTTTAACCCGCATCGGCTTCGGCACTAAAGCGGTTATTACCGGTGACGTGACGCAAATCGATTTGCAGCGTCACCAAAAAAGCGGTTTGGTTGAAGCGCAAAAAGTCTTGAAAGACATCAAGGGTATTGCCATGACCCATTTCTTAGCGGCGGATGTGGTGCGTCATCCTTTGGTGCAGAAGATAGTCAATGCTTATGAGCAGTATGAGCAAAATGCCGATAAATAATAAGCCGGTCGCCCTGGTGGCAATGGCTCTAGCCAGCTAAACCGACTGATGTATAATTCAACGCATGTCTAGATAAAGCGAGATAGCAATGACCCCAAATAAATTCAGTAAATTTGTACAACGTGGCCTTGGCGTAGTGGAACAAGGCGTATTGATCACCATCGCCGTGGCGACCATATTCGCCGTGGTTGAGGCCATATTGCATATATGGCAGGCGCGGGCCATTGCAGTCGGGGATTTGCTCTTGCTGTTTCTCTACCTAGAGGTGATGTCCATGCTCAATCACTACTTAGGTTCGGGTAGTTTGCCGGTCAGGTACCCGCTGTACATCGGCATCATTGCCTTGGCGCGTTATTTGGTATTGGAAGTCGCCGAGATTAATGCCTTGCAAATGCTGGCACTGTCAGGCTCCATCTTCTTGATAGCGATTGCTATTTTGGTGATACGTTATGGCCATGTGCGTTTCCCTTACGTGGATTGCCCAACACAGCAGTCCAACTAGTTGGCTGCTGAACTTGAACGTGTTTAAGCGGCATACAGCATGCCTGATCTAAAGTTAGCGGTTCAATACGCCACCGAGCAAGACCATTTGCCCAGCCGAGGGCAGTTTAGGGCTTGGGTAAAAGCCACACTTAGGGTGGACACGGAGGTCACCCTGCGTATAGTCGATGAAGCCGAAGGGCGGGCGCTAAACAAGGCTTACCGAGCTAAAGACTATGCCACCAACGTCTTGACCTTTGCTTTAGCGCAGGAGCCTCATTTAATGGGTGACATCATCCTGTGTGCGCCCGTGGTGGCCAGCGAAGCACTAGCACAAAATAAATCACTGTTAGCCCATTACGCCCATTTAACCGTGCACGGCATCTTGCATTTGCACGGTTATGATCATGAAAATGAGGCGCAAGCGACCTTAATGGAAAGCATAGAGACTGCAATTGTCACAAAATTAGGGTATGCTGAGCCCTATCTCATTACATAGGACGCCTGCCATGGCTGACGAGTCGGAAAAACCGAGTTTACTAGAACGTTTAAGTCATTTTTTAATGCGCGAACCCGAAGATCGCGAGCAACTTGTAGGCCTGTTACACGGGGCTTATGAAAATAGTTTGATGGATGCAGATTCACTCGCCATGATAGAAGGCGTGCTGCAAGTCAGTGAAATGCAAGTGCGTGACATCATGATCCCGCGCTCTCAAATGGATGTCATCGACATCACCCATCCCCCTGAAAGTTTTATACCCCATGTCATTGAAACGGCCCACTCACGCTTTCCGGTGATAGAGGACGATAAAAATGACGTGATCGGCATCTTGCTGGCCAAAGATTTATTGCGCTATTACGCAGGTGAAGATTTCGAAGTGCGTGATATGTTGCGCCCAGCCGTGTTTATCCCCGAATCGAAACGCTTGAATATTCTGTTGAAAGAATTCCGTGGCAACCGCAATCACATAGCTATCGTGGTCGATGAGTACGGCGGCGTGGCTGGCATGGTCACCATAGAAGACGTGTTGGAGCAAATCGTAGGCGAAATTGAGGACGAGTACGATTACGACGAAGAAGAAGACAACATCATACAAAATGCCGATGGCCAATATCGGGTAAAAGCCCTGACAGAAATTGCCGATTTCAATGAAGTCATAGGCTGCCAATTAAGCGATGAAGAGTTTTCTACTGTGGGTGGTTTGGTCGTGCATCAGTTCGGCCGCCTGCCTAAGCGTGACGATGAAATCACTTTTAGCGGCTTGCGTTTTAAAGTCTTACGCGCAGACAGCCGTCGCTTACACAGCTTAATGCTAGAAGTATTAAACGATGCGGGTGGCGTATCCTAGGCTGTAGCTTGGGCGCCAGCGCTGTCTAATCAATCATGGAAGTGCAAGGAACTTATTCGCCTTTTGCTGGCTCAGAGTTTGCGTGATTTTTTAAAACGCTACTTTGGATTGGGGTCGGCAATGAAATACAGTGCATTATTAGGGGTGTTCTTAAGTTCAGTGTTGCTGATGACGGCAGTTAAAGCCGAAGAGGCGCCGGCCATGGTGGACATCCCTACCTTAGAAAAAGATTTTGTTGCTACCATTAACGGCTTCGATAAAGCCAAAATCATTGCCCAGTTTGGTGAGCCGGCCAAAGCCGATGACGTTAAAGTGAAAAGCACGGGCAAGGTGGTCGCCTCGATCTGGCAATACCACTACATCAATACAGCCGCCGATGGCAGTTATTATGAAACCACTGAGTTGGATTTTATAGACAATAAAGTCGTGCAAGTGGTGTTCATCAATAACGACGGTAGTGAAGGCGCAGACGCCGGTAAAAAATACGACGTGCCACCAAATATAGAATAAGCCCAGCGGAATAAGTCAGCCCAATAAGTCAGTACAAGCGCTGTGCACTGGCGCTGCGCAAAACAACAACAGTGGATTGTTTTGTGCATAAGCAGCATAACAGGCTACAATTTAGCCCATGCTTAAGTCCACCGTTCTACACAAACCACTGGTTTTATTCTTATTGGGCGCTACCTGTGTGCTGGGTTTTGCGCCCTTTTATTTATACCCTGTCAGTCTGCTTTCCCTAAGCGGCTTATGCTACGTTTGGTGGCAATGCAACAGCCCTAAGCAAGCCGCCATTGCCGGCTTTTTTTATGGCTTAGGCTTATTCTGCCTAGGCATCTATTGGATCTACATCAGCTTGCACGATTTTGGCCACATGCCAGTCTGGATGGCGGCCTTAGCGACCTTGCTGCTTTGTGCATTCATGGCTTTGTTCCCTGCGCTAGTGGGGTGGCTCAGCCTGAAAGTAACGAAAGCGCAATCCACGCAATTGCTGATGGCTGTGCCGGTATGGTGGGCCTTGGCCGATTGGACGCGCAGCTGGATTTTCACCGGCTTTCCTTGGCTGAGCATAGGCTACAGTCAAGTCCCAGCGAGCCCCTTGGCCGGTTACATGCCGGTACTCGGCGTGTATGGCGTAACGCTGATAACGCTGGGCATCGCTTGCGCCATTGCCTATTGTTTACGCTCAGCGCAGCAAGGCCTTAAACATAAACAGCAGCTAATCTATGCCATGCTCAGCCTAACGCTAGTGGGCGCCTTGTTGAAGCAGGTGGAATGGACGACGCCACAGGCTAGCCCAATTAAAGTGGCCTTGTTGCAGGGCAATATAGCGCAAGATTTAAAATGGTCGCCAGACATGGTTGAGCATACCTTGTCGCACTATTTGCGTATGGCTGAGGCCAGTGATGCGCAACTGATAGTCATGCCAGAAACGGCTTTGCCTGTGCTGTCCAGCGCCTTGCCGGAAGCCTACCGCTTGCGCTTGCAGGCGCTGGCAAAAAGAAATGATGGTGCCGTGTTAGTGGGCGTGATCGAGCACGAGCGCGAGCAGTATTTCAACAGTATGCTCAAAGTGGCGGTGGCAAACAGCGAGGTCTACCGCAAGTCGCATTTAGTGCCATTTGGTGAATTTATCCCATTAAAAGCCGTGTTTGCCTGGGTCTATCGGGATTGGCTGAATATGCCCTTAAGTGATCTGTCGCGCGGCACCTTATCGCCCCAGCCTATGTCCGTGGCTGGGCAAAAATTGGCCGTTAATATCTGCTACGAAGACGTGTTTGGCGAGGAAATTATTCGCCAATTGCCGGCCGCCACCTTATTGGTCAATGCCAGTAACGATGCCTGGTATGGTCAGTCCATAGCGGCAGATCAGCATTTGCAATTCTCGCAGGCACGCGCTATGGAGACAGGTCGCACGGTGTTGCGTGCCACTAATACTGGCGCGACGGCCATGATAGATCAGCATGGGCAAGTGCTGGCCCATGCCCCGCATTTTAGTGTCAGCACCGTCACTGTCATGGCGCAGGGCTACAGTGGTAGCACGCCCTATGTGCGTTTTGCTAATACGCTGGTTTTACTGCTGTGCTCGCTTGGCTTATTGCTTATTTTTGTGCCTAATTTTTTGGCAAGTCGGGCTAAAACAAAGTAAAATTCAAGCTTTGCTAGTTGTGGCATCGAGTCCAACTGAAACGACAGACATTCAATATGGCGCTTACCTTTCAACAAATTATACTTACCCTGCAAACCTATTGGTCTGACCGCGGATGCGCCTTGCTGCAACCGTATGACATGGAGGTTGGTGCAGGCACCTCACACACGGCCACTTTTTTACGATCACTGGGCCCAGAACCTTGGAAAGCGGCCTATGTGCAGCCGAGCCGTCGTCCTAAAGACGGACGCTACGGTGAAAATCCCAACCGTTTGCAGCACTATTATCAATTTCAGGTGGTGTTAAAACCCGCGCCTGCGGACATACTGGAGCTGTACCTTGGCTCCCTAACGGCCTTGGGTTTTGATTTGAAAAAAAATGACATACGCTTTGTTGAAGACGATTGGGAAAACCCTACCCTAGGTGCTTGGGGTTTAGGTTGGGAAGTTTGGCTGAACGGCATGGAGGTCACCCAATTCACCTACTTCCAGCAAGTGGGTGGCATTAATTGCAAACCCATTACCGGTGAAATTACCTACGGTTTAGAGCGCTTGGCTATGTATTTGCAAGGCGTGGACAATGTCTACGATTTGACTTGGACCACCGGTCCAAACGGCGAACGTTTAAGTTATGGCGATGTGTATTTGCAAAATGAAAAAGAGCAATCGGCGTATAACTTTGAGCATTCCGACGCGGAGTTTTTATTTACCGCGTTTACTGCGCATGAAAAGCAAGCCCAGCATTTAATGGAAAACCAATTGGCGTTGCCGGCTTACGAACAAGTGCTTAAAGCCGCCCACACTTTCAATTTGTTGGACGCACGCGGTGCCATTTCGGTGACCGAACGTGCAGGCTACATAGGCCGCATTCGAAATCTGGCCAGGTCGGTCGCCGCCAGTTACTTAGACAGCCGTGCCCGCTTAGGCTTCCCTATGGCGCCTAAAGATTGGGCGGATGAAGTGTTAACCGATTTAGCTAAGAAAGCTGCCGCATGAGTCAAAAAAATCTATTAGTCGAATTGTTTGTCGAAGAGTTACCACCTAAGGCCTTAAACAAACTGGGTCAGGTGTTCGCTGAGGTCTTGTTTGAGAATTTGCAAGCGCAGGGTTTGGTCGATGCCAACAGCGCCTTGACCGCTTACGCCACGCCACGCCGCTTAGCCATGCATGCCACGGCCGTGCAAGCGCTTGCGGCAGATAAAACCAGTGTGCAAAAACTCATGCCTGTCAGTGTCGGTTTAGATGCCAATGGCCAAGCAACACCAGCCTTAATTAAACGCTTAAATGGCCTAGGCTTGGACGAATCCGCAGTTAACAAGCTCAGCCGTCAAATGGACGGTAAAAATGAGGCCTTGTTTATTGAAATCCAACAAAAAGGCCTGAGCCTTAAAGACGGATTGCAAATTGCCTTGACCGAAGCCATCGCAAAACTGCCCATCCCTAAAGTCATGACCTATCAATTGGCTGACGGTTGGACTAACGTCAATTTTGTACGGCCTGCCCATGGGCTGCTTGCTATGCACGGCAGTGAGGTGTTGGCTGTAACAGCGCTTGGTTTAAGTGCGAGCAATCAAACACAGGGTCACCGTTTTGAGGCCAAGGTTTCACCCTTGGTCATCAACGATGCCGACAGTTATGCGGCACAGCTTAAAAATGAGGGAGCGGTGATAGCCAGTTTTTCTGAGCGGCGTGCAGAGATCTTGCGCCAACTCAATGTCGCTGCCGCCAAAGAGCAACTTAAACCCATAGACGACGAGGCTTTGCTGGATGAAGTGACGGCTTTGGTTGAGCGTCCTAATGTCTTGCTTGGCCAATTTGAAGCGGTGTACTTAGAGGTGCCACAAGAATGCTTGATTTTGACCATGAAGGCCAATCAAAAGTATTTCCCCTTGTTGGATGCCCAAGGTAAATTGACCAACCGTTTCTTGATCGTATCCAACATCAGCCCGGACGATGCTAGCGCCGTCATAGGCGGTAATGAACGGGTGGTTCGCCCGCGTCTGGCCGATGCTAAATTTTTCTTCGATCAAGACCGCAAGAAAACCCTAGTCAGCCGTTTGGGCAGTTTAAATAAAGTGGTTTACCACAACAAACTGGGTTCGCAAGGTGAGCGTACCGCTAGGGTAAGCGCGATTGCCAAAGCCATTGCTATGCAGTTGGGTGGCAGCGATTTAGCCGCGCAAGCGGAGCAAGCCGCGCAATTGGCTAAAGCCGATTTGGTCACCGACATGGTGGGTGAATTCCCTGAGTTGCAGGGCATCATGGGGCGCTATTATGCGCAACACGAAGGTATAGCCGATGCCGTGGCTTTTGCCATAGAAGACCATTACAAGCCGCGTTTTGCTGGGGACAGTTTGCCACGCAATGCCGTTGGTATCGCCGTGGCTTTGGCCGATAAACTAGAAACCCTGGTGGGCTTATTTAGCATAGGGGAAAAACCCAGTGGTGATAAAGACCCGTTTGGTTTGCGTCGCCATGCCTTGGGTGTGCTGCGTATGCTGATGGAAAATAATTTGCCACTTAATTTATCCGCATTGCTGAGCAGTGCGGCCAGCGGTTTTTCTGCGGTAAGCGAGGACGCGCGTCAGGCAGTCTCGGTGTTCTGTTTTGATCGCTTGGCTAACACGATGCAAGAGCAAGGTTACAGCGCACTGGAAGTGGAGGCAGTGCTCAGTCAGAGGCCAGAACAAATTCATTTGATACCTAAACGTTTGGAAGCGGTTAAAGCCTTCTCTGCCTTGGCAGAGGCGCCAGCCTTGGCGGCGGCAAACAAACGGGTAAGCAATATACTGAAAAAAGTGGAAGCGGCAGTGCCTGCAGAAGTGAACGCTAACTTATTGCAGGAGCCTGCAGAAATAGCGCTAAACCAGGCCTTGCTAGCGGTGGTGTCAGAAGCCAATCGCTTGTTTGAGCTGGGTGATTACACGGCCTCATTGCAATCCTTAGCCGCCCTTAAAGCGCCAGTGGATGCCTTTTTTGATACGGTCATGGTCAACGCAGATGACCCGGCATTGAAAGCCAATCGTTTAGGCTTGCTGGCGCTGTTGCATCAAACCATGAACCGTGTTGCCGACTTGTCAAAATTAGCCAGTTAAGCCATACCGTCAAATGAAGTTAGTGATTTTAGATAGGGACGGGGTGATCAATCGTGATTCCGCCAATTTCATCAAAAGTCCTAACGAGTGGATCGCTTTACCCGGCAGTTTAGACGCGATCGCCTTGCTTAATCAATCCGGTTATAGGGTGGCGGTGGCCACCAATCAATCGGGGATCAGCCGTGGTTTGTTTGATATGGCGACCTTAAATAGCATACACGATAAAATGAACCGTGAATTGGCGGCGGTGGGTGGCCGTATCGATGCGGTGTTTTATTGCCCGCACGCGGCCGATGAGCATTGCCGTTGCCGCAAACCAGACGTGGGCATGGTGGAAGACATTGCCAAGCGCTTTGCCGTGGAATTGCACGGTGTGGCGGCAGTGGGCGATGCCTTAAGGGACCTGCAAGCGTATGCTGCGCAAGGTTGCCAGCCTATATTGGTCTTAACTGGCAAGGGTGAAGCCACCTTGGCTGCGTCCAAACTGTCGGCAGATCAGGCCTTGCCCGCCAACACCTGGGTGTGTGCTGATTTAGCCGAGGCGGCACAACGCATCATTGCCGCCGCGCATATAGGATAGCGGCATGCTTTTTCTACGCTCCAGTTTGTTTTTTATCGGCCAAGTCATTACCGCGCCTATTTTCACCCTAATTGCCGTGTTGGCCTGGCCGCTTAACCCGGTCTTGCGTAACCGACTTATTTCGGGCTGGGCCCGCAGCATGATTTGGTGGTTAAAAGTCAGTTGCAATATACGCCATGAAATTACCGGCATAGAGAACATACCTGATACGCCTTGCATCATTTTGTCTAAGCACCAATCGACCTGGGAAACCTTTGCATTTCAAGCCATCTTTCCTACCCAAGTCTACGTGCTCAAGCGCGAGCTGTTGTGGATACCTATTTTTGGCTGGGGCTTGGCCATGACCTCGCCTATTGCCATTAACCGTGCCTCTGGGCGTGAAGCACTGAAGCAGTTGGTGAGCAAAGGTCAAGCCAGGTTGGCACAAGGTTTATGGGTGGTGATTTTCCCAGAAGGCACGCGCATACGTCCTCAATTGCATGGCAAGTACCACATCGGTGGGGCTTGGCTAGCTTGCCATACGCAAACTCCAGTCTTGCCGGTGGCACACAATGCAGGTAATTATTGGCCTAAGGGCTTCATCAAGAAACCCGGCGTTATTAAACTGCATATAGCCCAAGCAATAGACACAAAAGACCTAAAAGCCGATGCACTCAATCAACAAGTGGAAGCGTGGATAGAAGCTGAAATGCAGGTGTTAAACGCGGCATGACGCATGTCTTGACCTTAAGCTCGGGCGAGCAATTGTCCTACCAATTAGCTCACCGTCAGCGGCGTAGCGTGGGTTTGAAAATAACCGCAAGCGGTTTAGTGGTACACGCGCCTAAGCGTATCTCACTAAATGAGCTAGAAGCTATTCTGATAAAAAAATCCGATTGGATACTAAAAAAACTGGCGGCCTTAATGGCCAACCAAGTGCCTGCCATGCGTTGGCAACACGGCGAGCACCTGCTTTATTTAGGCAGCAGTATGCAACTGGTAATAGAGCATCATGCTCAGTCTAAAGCCGTGCATCACGAGCCTGGTATTTTGCAATTGGCCTTGCCTGATCCGCAGGATGCTAAGTTAGTGGCGCGTAAGGTGATGGTTTGGTACAAGAAACAAGCCTTGCAGGACTTTAGCCGCCGTTTGGAAATTTTTTCCAGTAAGCTGGGTGTCAATTTTGCTTCGCTGGCTTTGTCCAATGCCAGTTCACGTTGGGGCAGTTGCAATTCGAGAAAACAGATACGTTTGAATTGGCGCTTATTGCAAGCACCACCGCACATTATTAATTACGTGGTTTGCCATGAGTTAGCCCACTTAAAAGAAATGAACCACTCGGCTAAATTTTGGGCCACCGTGGCCAGTATTTGCCCAGACTACAAAGTGGCGGAAAAGGAATTAAAATCCTTATCGGCCACCTTGCATCGTATTTAGCGCTAACTTCTTGAATCTAAAAACCAGAATCTAAATCTTAGTATCTAAATACTAGAACGCTGGTTTTACTTTGGCGTTATTGTAATTGGCTACGCCGTCCAAAATTTCTTTTTTAGCCTGATCGATATCGCCCCAGCCGTTAATTTTGACCCATTTGCCTTTATCCAAATCTTTGTAATGTTCAAAGAAGTGGGCGATCATGTCTAAGCGCCAAGCCGACAAATCCTTATGGCTTTTAAGGTGGCCATACAAACCGCAGACTTTTTCAACCGGCACGGCCAACACTTTAGCGTCTAAGCCGGCTTCGTCTTCCATGAGCAATACACCTAAAGGGCGGCAACGCACCACCACACCGGGAATCAATGCCACTGGCGTCATGACCAATACATCCACTGGGTCGCCATCGTCCGCCAAGGTGTGTGGCACGTAGCCATAATTGGTCGGGTATTGCATGGCAG
Organism: uncultured Methylotenera sp.; assembly: GCA_964400215.1. Classification (GTDB taxonomy): domain Bacteria; phylum Pseudomonadota; class Gammaproteobacteria; order Burkholderiales; family Methylophilaceae; genus Methylotenera. The sequence continues at coordinate 187,759 of CAYNSY010000003.1, forward strand.
TGCCCATGAAACGGTCGACAAAAATGGCGCCACTGTCTTTGTCTACTTCGTATTTGACGGGGTCACCTTGCATGGGAATTTCAATGATGACATTGAAATCATTGGGTACATCTTTACCGGTGGGTACTTGGTTTAACGACATGACTGAGTCCTAAATAATAAAAAATGAAATCTGCTTAAATTTTGAGGCTGCAATTATAGCAAGCGACTAGAAGAAAATAATTGAAATGCAACAATTAAAATCATCACGCATGGCTGGCTTGGACTTGAATGCGGCAGCTATCTAGCAAGCTTTTTGGTATTAGCAATAAGGCCAAATAGACCAAAAGTGGGATGATAATCAGCTCATCCAATTGCCCGAGTATGGGTATGAAATCCGGAATAAGGTCGAACGGTAACAACAAATAAGCCACCGCTAAACCTAGCAAACACTTGGCCAGCAAAGGAGTGCGCGGATGCTTTAATAGCAGGCGGTATATCGCCAACTCCTGTTTCAGCTGCTGAGCGTAAGTTTTTAATTGCTTAATCACGCGCTAGGAATCAATCACTCTTGTTTTAAGGGATGGCCAGTCAGGCGCAAGAAGGCTTCCATGTATTTTTCACTGGTTTTCTCAGCCACGTCAGCAGGCAAAGCTGGGGCTGGTGCGGTTTTATTCCAGCCGCTGGCTTCTAACCAATCGCGCACAAACTGCTTGTCGTAACTGGGTGGATTTTTACCCACGGCGTAGCTGTCGGCAGGCCAAAAGCGTGACGAGTCTGGGGTCAACACTTCGTCCATCACGTGCAGCACGCCTTGCTCGTCCAAACCAAATTCAAACTTGGTGTCAGCAATAATAATGCCACGGCTAAGTGCGTAAGTAGCCGCCTCTTTGTACAAGGCTATGGCCACCTTGGCCACTTGCGCAGCTAAGTCTGCGCCTAGTAAATCTGCACATTGTTGTAGGCTGATGTTTTCATCGTGCTCGCCGACCGCTGCTTTGCTGGAGGGGGTGAAGATGGGTTCGGCTAACTTGGATGCTTCTTGCAAGCCGCTGGCTAAGGCGATGCCACAGACCGTGCCACGTGCTTGGTATTCTTTCCAGCCACTGCCTACCAGGTAACCGCGCACGATGGCTTCTATGGGTAAGGCTTTTAATTTTTTCACCACCACGGCACGCGAGCCTAATTGGGCCTGCTCAGCGGCATCGGTGACTACGCTTTTTGGGTCTATGCCGGTTAAGTGATTGGGGACGATGTGCTTGAGTTTTTCAAACCAAAAATTGGCCATTTGCGTCAACATGGCGCCTTTGTTGGCAATGCCGGTCGGTAAAATCACATCGAAGGCAGACAGTCGGTCTGTGCTGACCAATAGCATGGTGTGCGCATCGATTTCATAGATGTCACGCACTTTACCTTGGTGTATGCGTTTAAGGCTGGCTATGTGCGTTTGTAGTAAAGGCGTAGTCATGTGCGTGCTTCAAGCGTTAAGGAGTGGATTGCCTATTATAAAGGTCAAGCAAAGGCTAGCAAACCATTATCTGCTGGCTGGGATTTTTCTAGTCCAGATTCAGTTTAGCCCAGCCATGCTTATCCTAGTCCTGCTTAGCCTAGTGGGGTTTAGCCTGGCCAATGTTGACGATTTTTAAGGTGTTGGTACCACCTGGGCTGCCTATGGGTTCGCCAAAGGTGAGCAAGACTATGTCGCCTGGGTTAACCATTTTTTGCTGCAACAAGACCTGTTCCATTTCTTGCAAGATTTCATCTTTATTCTTATTGCCCTGTTCGATGGGGAAAGGGTAGACGCCACGGTGTAAGGTCAGTTTGCGCCTAGCGAATTTGTCCGGTGACAGGGCGTAGATAGGCACTTCTGCATCGGCTCGGGATAACCAGCGTGCGGCATTGCCCGATTGGGTTAAGGCGGCGATGGCTTTAACTTTTAGGTGTTTGGCGGTGTAGATGGCCGCCGCGGCTATGGTTTCATCGGTTTTTGAAAACACCAGATCGGATTTTTCAGCATGCTCGAGTTTGATGTACTCTTTTTCCGCTTCCATTACCACGCGGTGCACGGCTTGCACGGTTTCCAGCGGGTATTGGCCGGCCGCGGTTTCAGCCGATAGCATGACAGCATCGGTGCCGTCTAACACGGCATTGGCCACATCGGATACTTCTGCCCGTGTAGGTATGGGGTTGCTGACCATGGATTCCATCATTTGTGTGGCCGTGATCACCAGTTTGTTCTGCGCACGCGCCATGCGTATCATGCGTTTTTGTAAACCTGGCACGGCAGCATCGCCGACTTCCACGCCCAAATCGCCGCGGGCGACCATGATGGCATCCGAGGCTTCGATGATAGAGCTTAAATTGACGATGGCTTCAGCCCGTTCTATTTTGGCGATGATACTGGCGTGACCGCCGGCTTTTTTCACTAAATCTCTTGCCAATTCAACGTCTGCGGCGGTCTTGGGAAAGGACATGGCAATGAAGTCGGCTTCTAATGCCACGGCTATTTTAATGTCCTCGCGGTCTTTTTTAGTCAAGGCGTCGGCAGATAAACCACCGCCTTGGCGGTTGATGCCTTTATTGTTGCTTAGCACGCCACCATTTAAAACCAGGCAATGAATTTGGTTGCCTTTTACTCTGTCCACTTGCATGGTAATGCGGCCGTCGTCCAAGAGTAAGACCACCCCCTCGGCCACTTCTTGTGGCAAGGTTTTGTAATCCAGGCCTACCTGGTATTGGTTGCCTAACTCACAATCGGCGTCCAAGATAAATACATCGCCGGTTTTTAAAGTGACCTTGCCTAATTCAAATTTTCCTATGCGTATTTTTGGGCCCTGCAAATCGCACAGCACGCCTATTGGGCGGTTGAGTTTTGCCGCTATGGCTCGCACCATGGAGGCGCGATTGATGTGTTCTTCAGCGCTGCCATGGGAGAAGTTCAGTCTGACCACGTTCACGCCCGCCGTGATCATGCGTGCCAGCATTTCTTCGCTGTTGGATGAGGGGCCTAAAGTGGCCACAATTTTTGTTTTGCGTAAGGTCAAGCGTTTAGCCTTTTCAACATAAAATCTGCTTAATTCAAATAAAAATGGGGCGACTCGCCCCATTTAAGTTACTGCGCTTTATAGGTCTAGTGTTCTTAGTGCCAAGTATTAAAGTGCAGCACGCTGTTCTAGTATGGCAACAGCAGGCAGGGTTTTGCCTTCTAGAAACTCTAAAAATGCACCACCGGCCGTGGAGATGTAATCAATCTTATCTTCTATGCCGTATTTCTGTATGGCCGCTATGGTGTCGCCACCGCCAGCCAGCGTAAAGGCCTGCGTGTTGGCTATGGCCATGGCGATGGTTTTTGTGCCTGCGCCAAATTGGTTAAATTCAAACACCCCGACTGGGCCATTCCAAACGACAGTGCCGGCATTTTTAATGATCTCTGCTATTTGACTAGCAGTTTTCGAGCCAATATCAAAAATCATGTCGTCTTTTGCTACCTGATCGGCGTCTTTCTTAATGGCAGGCTCATCGGCGGCGAATTTTTTACCGCACACCACATCGACGGCGATGGGTATGCTCGCTCCTCTTTGGCTCATTTTGTCCATTAAGGTGCGCGCTACTGGCACCAAATCATCTTCACACAATGAAGCGCCTACTTCATGGCCAGCTGCCCTTAAAAAGGTATTGGCTATGCCGCCACCAACCACCATTTGATCTACTTTTTCAGACAGGCTTTCCAATACCGTTAGCTTGGTCGATACCTTGCTGCCGCCTACAATGGCTACCATGGGCCGTGCAGGGTTTAGCAAAGCTTTGCCTAAGGCGTCCAATTCGTTGACTAGCAAGATGCCGGCTGCAGCCACTGGTGCAAACTTAGCCACACCGTGGGTGGAGGCTTCAGCCCTATGCGCCGTACCAAAGGCGTCCATCACAAATACATCACACAGTTTGGCGTACTTTTGTGACAAATCATCGTTGTTTTTCTTCTCGCCTACATTAAAACGGCAGTTTTCCAACACCACCAACTCGCCAGCGGCGACTTGAAAATCCGCGTCCAGCCAGTTTTTAATCAAGCGCACGGGTTTGTTCAGCTTCTTGGCAATGACATCCACTACAGGTTGCAAGGAATTTTCGGCAGAATAAACGCCTTCTTCAGGTCGGCCAAGGTGCGAGGTCACCATGACTTTAGCACCGGCATTTAAGGCATGCTCTATGGTGGCCATGGACGCAGTAATGCGCGCATCCGAGGTCACCTTGCCATCGCTGACCGGTACATTCAGGTCCGCACGTATCAAGACACGTTTGCCTTGCAAATCCAAATCGGTCATTTTAATAACAGCCATGTCTTTTCCTTTTAATGTATCTTAATCATCTACTTAGGCAATGTGGCGAACCAAACGCATCAAATTGCAGGTGTAGCCGTACTCATTGTCATACCAGGCCACGACCTTAACAAAGGTAGAATCCAGTGACATGCCGGCTTCGGCATCAAACACGGATGGGCAGGTTTCACCGCGGAAATCGGTGGATACCACTTTGTCGCTAGTGTAACCAAGCACGCCTTTGAGTTCGCCTTCAGAGGCGGTCTTCATGGCGCGGCAGATGTCTTCGTAACTGGCTTCTTTAATCAATTCGCAGGTTAAATCCACCACTGATACATCGGAAGTGGGCACGCGGAAGGCCATGCCAGTGAGTTTTTTGTTTAAGCTAGGGATGACCTTGCCAACGGCTTTCGCAGCGCCGGTGCTGGATGGAATGATGTTCTCTAAAATACCACGGCCACCACGCCAATCTTTGTTGGAAGGGCCGTCCACGGTTTTTTGCGAGGCAGTAGCGGCATGCACGGTGGTCATTAATCCGCGTTTAATGCCAAACGCATCGTTCAATACTTTGGCTACCGGGGCTAAGCCGTTGGTGGTGCATGATGCCGCAGAAACGATGGCTTCGCCTTGGTAAGTTTGGTGGTTAACGCCGTAAACAAACATGGGCGTATCGTCTTTGCCAGGCGCCGATTGCACGACTTTTTTCGCGCCGGCATCTAGGTGTTTTTGGCAAGTTTCTTTGGTTAAGAAGAAGCCCGTACATTCAATCACAATGTCGGCTTGCACTTCATTCCATTTTAAATTGGCAGGGTCTTTTTCTGCAGTTAAACGTATGGTTTTGCCGTTCACCACTAAGTTGTTGCCGCTGACCGCCACTTCGCCTTTGAAGCGACCATGGACGGAGTCGTGTTTAAGCATATAGGCTAGGTAGTCTGGTTCGAGTAAGTCGTTGATGGCGACCACTTCAATGTCAGTAAAATCTTTAACCGCGGCGCGAAACACCATGCGACCGATGCGACCGAAACCATTAATTGCTACGCGAATTGCCATGATCATTCCTATCGTTATTTCAGAGTGTGGGCCTGGCTAATACCAAGGTATTAAAGCTGAGCCCTTAATAAAAGAATAGGGCACCCCGTTGGAGGTGCCCTACAACTAAGCCGCTAATTAATTGACGGCATCTAAGTTTAGTGTTTAAACATTAGTTAAGCGTTTTAACATTACAGTACTGATTTAACAGTCGCTACAACGTTTTCAACGGTAAAGCCAAAGTGTTTCAACAATACGCCACCCGGTGCTGATTCACCAAAAGTATCGATACCGACTACAGCACCTTCTAAACCTACGTATTTGCGCCAGAAGTCAGTTACACCGGCTTCAACCGCAACGCGTTTTACGCCTGGGGTTAACACGCTGTCTTTGTAGGCTTTATCTTGACGGTCAAATACATTGGTTGATGGCATAGAAACCACACGCACTTTCGTGCCAGCAGCATTCAATTCTGCCGCCGCTTTAACGGCCAATTCCAATTCTGAACCGTTGGCGATAATGATCACATCGGCTTTACCCGCTACGTCTGACAAGACATAAGCACCTTTGCGCATTAAATCAAACTGCGCTGCTTCGTGTTTCATGCCAGGCACGTTTTGACGGCTTAATACCAAGCTGCTTGGACCATTTTTGCGTTCAACTGCAGCTACCCAAGCCACGGCAGTTTCGGTTGAGCTACCTGGACGCCATACGTCCATGTTAGGAATCAAGCGTAAACCGGCTGTGTTTTCGATAGGTTGATGGGTAGGACCATCTTCGCCTTGACCGATAGAGTCGTGGGTTAATACCGCGATAGAGCGTTGTTTCATCAATGCCGCCATGCGCAAGGCAGATTTAGCATAGTCAGAGAACATGTGGAAAGTACCACCGAATGGAACAACACCGCCGTGTAAGGCCATACCGTTCATGATGGCAAACATACCAAATTCACGCACGCCGTAGGAAATGTAGTTACCTGGTTTCTTAGCATCCACGTGCACAAAGCTACCGCATGAAGTTAAGTTAGAACCGGTTAAGTCGGCTGAACCACCCAAGAATTCAGGCAGTAATGGGGCTAGCGCGCCGATCACGTTTTGTGATGCTTTACGGGTAGCAACGGTTTCTGCTTTTTCGTTGGTAGCAGCGATGATGGCATCGGTCGCTGATTTCCAGTTAGCTGGTAATGTGCCAGACATACGGCGTGAGAATTCTGCCGCTTCTGCTGGGAAGGCTGCTTTGTAAGCAGCAAATTTGCTGTTCCATGCGGCTTCTGCAGCTGCACCTTTGGCTGTAGCATCCCAACCGGCGTATACATCCGCTGGAATCACAAATGGCTCATGTGGCCAGCCGATGTTGGCGCGCGTAGCAGCCACTTCGTCTAAACCTAATGCTGAACCGTGGCAATCGTGAGAACCGCATTTGTTGGGTGAACCCATACCGATGACTGTTTTACAGCAAATCAATGACGGTTTGTCAGTCACTTTTTTAGCTGCGTCTATGGCTTTACCAATAGCGGCAACATCGTGGCCGTCTACGGATTGCACATGCCAGCCGTAAGATTCAAAACGTTTAGCTGTATCGTCTGTGTACCAGCCTTCAATGTGGCCATCGATAGAAATGCCGTTGTCGTCCCAGAATGCAGTTAGTTTACCTAAGCCCCAAGTGCCGGCTAAAGCACAAGCTTCGTGTGAAACGCCTTCCATCATGCAACCGTCACCTAAAAATACATAGGTTTGGTGGTCAACAATGTCGTGGCCTGGTTTGTTGAATTGGTTGGCTAATAGTTTTTCTGCCATGGCAAAACCCACGCCATTGGCAATACCTTGGCCTAATGGGCCGGTAGTAGTTTCAACGCCTGGCGCGTAACCGTATTCTGGGTGGCCTGCGCATTTTGAATGCAATTGGCGGAAAGTTTTTAACTCATCCATAGGCAATGCGTAACCAGTCAGGTGTAGCAATGAATAGATCAACATAGAGCCGTGGCCATTAGAAAGAACAAAGCGATCGCGGTTTGCCCATTCAGGATTTTTTGGGTTATGGCTTAAATGGTTATTCCATAGTTCTTCAGCAATTTCTGCCATGCCCATAGGCGCGCCTGGGTGACCAGAGTTCGCTTTTTGTACCGCATCCATAGATAACGCACGGATGGCGTTGGCTAGGTCTTTACGTGTTGCCATAAATTTCTCCCTAATGATTATGCTTGCGGCTTTACGCGCCGTGTTTACCTTAAGGCCATGGTATGGCTAGTCTTAAGTCACACAGAAAATCCAGTAAAACCTTGAATGAATTCTTCAAAAAGCCAGTTTTTACGACTGGCTTCTTGCAAAAGTTAAATTATTGCTTAATTACCCTATTTCGGCAAGGGCTTAGGGCTAGGATGCGGTAAGAAAATAGCCGTAATGGCTAAATCTTTGGGGAGGTCTTTTACAGTATGCCGAGTTTAATTTTTATGACGTATTTTGCGATGTAGCCGACCATGCCAAACGTCAGGCCAAGAAACAAGGCAAAGGTGCCAAATTTGCCGGCTTTCGATTCCCATGCCAAATGGCCGACGATGAACACCATCAGCAGCATCAGTCCACCTACGCCATAGGTCATGCCTAATTCAGTGATTTGTGCTTCGCTTAGGCCAAAAATGGTACCTGACATGCTCATTTTCCTTAAGGTTGGGTGGCTAGTAGCTAATTAAGGCCACGATTTGTTGTTGCGCAAATTCCATGGGCTTGCGTTTGAAGCCACTTTTGGCAAATTGTTGCCAGCGCCCCATGACATAGCAAAGCATTAAATTGGCTTGGGCTTCGGCATCGGTTTTGCGGCCAGTTTGTGTTTCAGTGATACGCAAGCTTTGTTTGAGGGTCACTTCTATTCTATCGTTCAGCTGATTGATGCGCGTCTGCAATTTTTCGTCTTCGTTAACCAATGCGTCGCCGATTAACACGCGGGTCATGCCAGGGTTTTTTTCAGCAAACAGCAAAAGCATGGATAGGATACGCTGCAGTTGCTTTTGCCCATCGGTTTCTTCTGAGCTGATTTTGTTGATTAGGCCGAAGACCGTTTCTTCTATAAAGACAATTAAGCCTTCGAACATTTGTGCTTTATTGGCAAAGTGACGGTATAAAGCAGCTTCGCTGACATCCAACTTGGCGGCCAATGAAGCCGTGGTGATTTTTTCGCGCTTAGGCGACTCCAGCATTTTGGCTAGGGTTTCTAGAATTTGTTGTTTGCGTTCACCGGCCATAACACTCTCCCTTGGTGGTTTATTTTACGTTTATTGTTGCCATTATAACCGAATGTGAGTGAGTGCTAACACATGGTTAATGCGGTAGTCGACAAAGCTGGGCATGCGTAGTTTTTTGCTGAGCAATACGGTTTTCATGCCCAATCTTTTGGCGGTCATGAGCGCGGCTGCGTTGTCTTCTAATAAGACGCAATCGCTGGCTTTTACCCTTAAGGTGCTAAGTAGCAATCGAAAGCCACGCAAGGATGGTTTGGCGTGAAATTTAGTGGATTCCACACTGAACACCAGCTCAAAACAATCGCTGATACCCAATAAGTCCAGTACCCTCAGGGCGTAATCCCTGGGGGCATTGGTGAACACCAGTTTGCGTCCAGCCAAACTATCAATCAGGTGGCGTAGGCGTTTAACCGCAATCACGCGCTCGGCTAAATCATCAAATTGGTGGGTGACTTTTAAGAAATGTTGCGGGTCAGTTTGATGGTGGCGCATAAGGCCCTTGAGCGTTGCCCCGTACACGCGCCAATAATGTTTGCGCAGCGCATGCGCGGCATCCTCATTTAGGGCGAGCGTGTCTTTGATGTAGTTGGTCATGGCCTGATTCATGACTGGGAAAATGTGCGCACTGGCATTATGCAAGGTGTCGTCTAGATCAAAAATCCAGACTTTGGGCGCACGGCTTCTGGCCAATTTACTTGGCCTTAATCAGCGTACCCACACCTTCGTCGGTCAACACTTCCAGCAGCAAGGCGTGTTCCACCCGACCGTCGATAATGTGCACGGTTTTTACCCCGCTGCGCGCCGCATCTAAGGCCGAGCCTATCTTAGGCAGCATGCCACCTGATAGCGTGCCGTCGGCCACCAAGTCATCGATTTGTTTAGGCGTGAGGCCGGTCAGCAACTCGCCATTTTTATCCAGCACACCGGGTGTGTTGGTGAGCATGATGAGTTTTTCTGCACCCAAAATCTCGGCCAATTTGCCGGCCACAACGTCCGCATTAATGTTGTAGGATTCGCCGTCTTTGCCAACGCCTATCGGCGCTACTACCGGAATAAAATCACCGCTATCCAAGAAATTAATGATGCTGGGGTCGATGGCGCTGATTTCGCCAACTTGGCCCACGTCTATCATTTTCTTGGGGTCGCTTAAATCTTCCATAAGCAGTTTGTGCGCATGGATGAAGTTGCCGTCCTGGCCGGTTAAGCCCACGGCCTTGCCGCCGTGACGATTAATCAGGTTAACGATCTCTTTGTTAACCTGCCCACCTAACACCATTTCCACCACGCTCATGGTTTCTGCATCGGTCACCCGCATGCCTTGAATGAACTCGCCTTTTTTGCCCAACTTATCCAGCATGTCATTGATTTGTGGCCCGCCGCCGTGCACTACCACGGGGTTCATGCCGACCAATTTTAATAACACCACGTCTTGGGCGAAGCACTCTTTTAAATGCTCGTCTGTCATGGCATTGCCGCCGTATTTTATGACTATGGTTTTATCAAAGAAACGTTTGATGTAAGGCAGCGCCTCAGCCAAGGTGCGTGCTTTTTTTGCGGCAGTGGTTTGGTTTATCATAAAAATTCCATCGGCTTTTATTTTGGTCAATTTAAGGTTGCCCCATTGTAACTAAAATTTCCTACAGCGTTTTGCTAAAAACCTTAGAATTGCGCTGGAAATTGTAAAGTTTTTGTTTTTCCGCGGGCAACTTGTCCACGCTTTGTTCGGTGAACCCGCGTTCTAGAAACCAATGCTCGGTGCGTGTGGTTAAGCAAAACAAACGCTTGAACCCTAGCGTTTTGGCCACCTGGGCACAGTAATAAAACAGCTTATCGCCACGCCCGGCGCCGCGGTAGGCGGGGTCTATGGCCAAGCAGGCAAATTCTGCGCTGTGCTCGGCTCTGAATGGGTAAAGTGCGGCGCAACCGATGACCCGGTTATCGTGTTCCATCACATAAAAATGCTCGATTTCCATTTCTATGCGTTCGCGACCGCGGCGGACTAAAAAGCCCTCCGCTTCCAAGGGTTCGATCAGTTTAAGTATGCCGCCAACATCATCAATGTTGGCTTGGCGCATGCTCTCAAGGCTAAGCTCGGTGACCATGGTGCCTATGCCGTCGACGGTAAACAGCTCCTGAATAATGGCCCCGTCTATGTGTCTGGAAATAAGGTGGGTACGAGCGACCCCGTGTCCGCAAGCCCTAACGGCTGCAGGCAAGTAGTAGTTCACGTCTTCCGAGACATTGATGGCTTGCTCGTTTTCTTGCACGCGGGTTTGTATGTTTTTGAGTAAATTGCCGGCTTTTTCTGCGGTCATTTCACGCAGCAATTCGCCACGTAAATTGTGTACGCCCGCTGAATCCATTAAGAAAATTAACTTATCGGCATCCAAGGCGATGGCGGCGCTTACCGCGACGTCTTCCAAGCTGAGGTTAAAGGCTTCGCCGGTGGGGGAGTAACCCAATGGCGACAGCAGCACTAATTCGCCGTCGTCTAGACGTTTTTGTATGGCAAACGCATCGATGCGGCGAACTTCGCCGGTGTGTTGCAAATCCACCCCATTGCGCACACCGCTGGGTTTGGCGGTAACGAAATTGCCACTGGCCACGCGTATGTCGGCGCCGGCCATGGGTGAATTGACCAAGCCCATGGACAATAAGGCTTCAATCTCTACCCGTATGGCGCCGTTGGCTTCTTTTACCGCTTCCATGGCTTCATCATCGGTGACCCGTAAGCCATCAACAAAGTTAGGGGTGAGTTTGTCGCGTTTTAAGCGCCGCTCTATTTGCGGCCTAGCGCCGTGCACTAATACCAAGCGCACTTCTAGGCTGGCGAGTAAGTTGAGGTCGTGAGACAGGGCAACAAATTGTTTTTCATCCACCACTTCACCGCCAAAGGCAATGACAAAAGTGCGGCCGCCAAAGGCGTGAATGTAGGGTGTGGCCGAGCGAAACCATTGCACAAAGTCCTTGGCATGAGGTTGCTGACTGGGCTTATTGGTCGTGCGGTTGTCTGATGCAGTCAAGGCATTAAGCGGGATCTCGCTGTGTGCATACAAGTAGGCTGGGGTGCAGTCTAAAGCGCTGGCGACTTTGCGCAACAAGGTTTCATTGATGCCCAATTCGCCGCGCTCTATGCGAGACAGATTGCCTGCATCGGCAGCCACTTGGCTGGCCAAGGTTTGCAGGGTCATGCGCAGCGCTTTGCGTCGGTTACGAATTGCGTGGGCCAGTGACATCTTGCCGCCTTTAATGTAATTTTTACAAAATAATAAAATTAATTTGTAAAAAAAGCAAGTCTAGCCCTAGAAGTCGCCCCAAAGGCTTTGCATGACTGTAATGGCTGTCAGCGCGGCCGTTTCCGTGCGCAGTATGCGTGGCCCCAATACCACGGATTTAAAGCCGTGTTGGCTGGCCAGTTGAATTTCTGCTTCCGTCAAGCCGCCTTCTGCGCCAATTAACAATGCGATGGATGCATGGTTTAGGCTTAAGTCGGCTAAACGTGTTGCGCCAACTGGGTTTAGCAATATGCGTGTGCTGACCGTGGTGGCTTCTTTGGCTAGCCATTGGTTTAAGCTTAGTGGCGCTAAAACGGCCGGTATGGTCGCGCGTCCGCATTGCTCGCAGGCTGAGTGCACGATGTTTTGCCAATGCGCTAGGCGTTTTTCTGCGCGTTCGGCACTGAGTTTAACGACGCTGCGTTCGGTAGCCAGCGGTTGTATGTTAGTGACGCCCAGTTCCGTGGCTTTTTGTATGGTGTAGTCCATGCGCGTGCCGCTGGATATGCCTTGCAATAAGGTGATTTGTAAGGGCGATTCATTGCTGTTTAGGGTTTTTAATTTGATCTCTGCCGTGGCCGCCGTTTTGCTGGTGCTGCTTAATACGCATTGGTAATCATGGCCATCGCCATTGAATAGGTCGAGGCTGTCGCCCGGTTGCAAGCGCAATGCCCGGGTGGCATGGGCGCTGGCATTGTCCGATAAAGTAACGATGTCACCGAGGCGCATAGGGTGGGGGTGATAAAAACGGGGCTTAGCCATGTGTCAGCAAATTAAAGTGATAAAATTTGATTATAAAACCATTTGGAGTAAGGCATGGCAAGTATCAATCCACCGGTGTGCGATTTCGGTTGGCAGGCAGCGGATTTTAAATTAATGAACGTCGATGGGCGTGATTTAAGCCTGGCGCAAGTGATGGGAGAGAAAGGCCTGCTGCTCATGTTTATTTGCAACCACTGCCCTTATGTAAAAGCCATATTGCCGCGCTTAATAGCCGATTGCCGTGCGCTGCAAAAAAAAGGTATCCATAGCGTGGCCATCATGTCCAATGATCCGCGGGTTTACCCAGAAGACAGTTTTGAGCAGATGCAAAAAATAGCGGCAGACTTGGATTTCCCCTTTGCGTATTTGCTGGACAGCAGTCAGCAGGTGGCTAAAGCCTATGGCGCAGTGTGCACGCCGGATTTTTTTGGCTTTAACCGTCAGGGGCAGTTGCAATACCGAGGACGCTTTGATGAAAGTCGTAAAGAAACGGCCAGCCACAGTAGCCGTGATTTGTTTCATGCCATGTGCCAAATTGCCGACACGGGCGTGGGGCCAGCCGAGCAAATTGCCAGCATAGGCTGCAGCATTAAGTGGCTAGAATAATCGAGTGGCATAAATGACCGCGCAAAAAAAATTAAAATGGGGCATATTGGGCGCGGCTCGTGTCAATGAGCGCTTGCTGCCAGCCATCATGAGCGCTAGCAATGCGGAATTGGTGGCGATAGCCAGCCGTCGGCCTGGGGCAGCAAAAGCCACCCTAGAAAAATACGCGCTGGGCGATAGCGCAGCAGTGCGTTGTTATGACGATCTGGCGGATTTGATTGCAGACCCGAATGTGCAAGCCATTTATTGTCCCATGGCCAATGAAGAGCATGCCAAATGGGCGATGTTGGCCATGGCCGCGGGTAAGCATTGTTTGGTAGAAAAACCCATGGCCACTAAGTTGGAAGACATAGTGGCCATGGTTGTGGCGGCCGAGCGCCAGCAAGTGAAGTTGATGGAAGGGTTTATGTACCGCTTCCACCCGCAGCACGCTCGCATACAAGCGCTGCTGGACCAAGGCCTGATAGGCGACGTGTTGTCGGCCCGTGCGTCTTTTTCATTTTTGATGCAGCCGGCTCGACTGTACCGGGTTAACCGCAGCATGGCGGATGGCGGCGGTGCCCTGTGGGACATAGGGCCGTATGCGATGCATGCATTGCGCTGGTGTTTTGCCAGCCATGGCCAGCCGGCCCAGCCATTGACGGCCTTAGCCCAGGCTAAGTTGAATGATTACGGGGCAGACACGGTGTGCAGTGGTGTATTGGATTTTGGCTTGGATGCGCAAGGCCGCGCTCGATTTGGCCATTTTGACATCAGTTTTGAGCGTAGCCGTAAATCCGAATACGAAATCATAGGCAGCAAAGGCTGGCTCAAGTGCCACGCGGCCTGGGTGTTTGAAAAAGACGAGGCCATAATCAGTTGGGGTTTAGACGATGGCAGCAGTGGTCAGGAACGCTTGGCCCCAAGCAACCACTTTACTTTAGAAATAAGCCATTTTAGCGATTGTGTACTGAACAATAAGCCGCCCTTATTAAGCACGCAGGATGCTAAGCAAAATGCGCAGGCTACCTTGGCGGTAATGCGCAGCGTGACTAGCGCTGCTAGAGTGGATGTTTAGCTTGGCTTATTGGGCCACGCGGATGCAATTTTTTCATGCGCGCAAGAATGGTCTGGCCGGCAAATAAGGTATAATCCGCGCTTAATTTATTGATGTGACAGGTGAATTGATGCCTATTTATGATTACCAATGTGCCAGTTGCGGTCACAAAGACGAAGTGATGCGCAAAATGAGCGAGGTGAGCACCGAAGCTTGCCCAGTTTGTGGTGCTAATGCATTTAGCAAGCAGTTGTCTGCCCCCAGTTTTCAATTAAACGGCAGCGGTTGGTACGCGACCGACTTTAAAAATGGCAACGCGACTGGCAAAAAGGACGGCGGTACGGAAAAAAAGCCTGAAGCGGCGGCGCCCGCAGCACCCTGTGCCACAGGCTGCGCTTGCCATTAGGCCAACTTTAGTGAAAGACAGCTAGCACACATGAAAAAATACTTTATAACCGGTTTGCTCGTATTGGTGCCCTTGTTCATCACGGTTTGGGTGATCTCAGGCTTGGTCGGCATGATGGATCAAAGCTTGTTGCTGTTGCCGGAAACATGGCGGCCAAAAGCGCAGTTGGGGCTAGAAATCCCTGGCATGGGCGCACTGCTGACCTTGTTGATTATTTTTGTCACCGGCTTGATAGCCACGAATTTTTTTGGCAAACGCTTGATCTTGGTCTGGGAAGCTTTATTGGCCCGTGTGCCGGTGGTGAAATCCATCTACGCTAGCGTGAAGCAAGTTTCGGACACGCTTTTTTCTGATTCAGGCAATGCCTTCAGGCAAGCGGTGTTGGTCCAGTTTCCAAGGCCAGGGGTGTGGACCATTGCTTTTGTAACCGGCAAACCCGGTGGCGATGTGGCTAACCATTTGGCTGGCGACTATGTCAGCGTGTATGTGCCGACCACCCCTAACCCGACCGGCGGTTATTTTTTGATGTTGCCGCGTGCCGATCTGGTGGATTTAGACATGAGCGTGGATGAGGCGCTGAAATACATTATTTCCATGGGCGTGGTTGCCCCGCTCACAAAATAGATTGCCAAACGGCTGAGCTAAAGTTAACCACTTTTTAATTTTTAACTGACTTTTTTAAACAAGACTTTATTTATGATGCGTACCCATTACTGCGGCCATTTAAACCGCCAACACATAGGCCAAACCGTTACTTTATGCGGTTGGGCACACCGTCGCCGTGACCACGGTGGCGTGATTTTTATCGATTTGCGCGACCGTGAAGGCTTGGCACAAATTGTGGTGAATCCAGACGCAAAAGCGGCGTTTGCCGTGGCGGAAAGTGTGCGTAGTGAATACGTATTAAAAGTCGTGTGTGAAGTGCGTGCGCGTCCAGAAGGGGCGACGAACGCCAACTTGGCCACCGGCGAAGTGGAAATGATCGCTACTGAAATCGAGGTGCTTAACGCATCGCTCACACCACCGTTTATGTTGGACGATGAGAATTTGACTGAAGCCGTGCGTCTTGAGCACCGCTACATTGATTTACGTCGCCCAGCCATGCAAAAGAACATGATGTTGCGTTACCGCGTGGCTAAAACCTTGCGCGATTACCTGGACGTTAATGGCTTCATTGAAGTGGAAACGCCAATGTTGACGCGATCCACACCAGAAGGTGCGCGTGATTACTTGGTGCCTAGCCGTGTGCATGACGGCCAGTTTTTTGCTTTGCCGCAGTCCCCGCAGTTATTTAAGCAACTGTTGATGGTGTCCGGTTTTGACCGTTATTTCCAAATTACCAAATGTTTCCGTGATGAAGATTTGCGTGCCGACCGTCAGCCTGAATTTACCCAAGTCGATATCGAAACCTCGTTCATGACAGAAAATGAAATCATGGACACCGTTGAGGAAATGATTAGGCAAATGCTGAAAAAAGTACAAAACGTCGATTTGCCAGCCAGCTTCCCACGCATGTCTTTCCATGAGGCTATGACGCGTTATGGTTCCGATAAGCCAGATATGCGCGTGACCTTGGAAATCACTGAGTTGTCTGATGTCATGAAAGACGTCGATTTCAAAGTGTTTGCCGGTGCAGCCAATATGGACGGTGGCCGTGTGGCTGCCTTGCGTGTGCCTAACGGTGGCGCCATGGCGCGTAGTGAAATTGATGCTTACACCGAGTTTGTAAAAATTTACGGTGCAAAAGGCTTGGCTTACATCAAGATTAACGATGTAACGAAATTAAACGAAGAAGGTTTGCAAAGCCCTATCGTTAAAAACATCCATGTTAAAGCCTTGCAAGCGATGGTGGAGCGCACCGGTGCACAAAATGGTGACATCGTGTTTTTTGGCGCAGATAAAGCCAAAATAGTGAATGAGGCCTTGGGTGCTTTGCGTCTAAAAGTGGGCCACGATAAAGGCCACGTGGATGGCCGTGCTTGGGCGCCATTGTGGGTAGTGGATTTCCCCATGTTTGAACACGACGAAGAAAATAACCGTTGGGCCGCATTGCACCATCCGTTTACGGCACCTAAAGATGGCCACGAAGATTTGCTGGTATCCAATCCGGGTGCGGCGCTGTCTAAAGCCTACGACATGGTGTTAAACGGTTGGGAAGTCGGCGGTGGTTCGGTGCGTATACACAAGCAAGACGTGCAATCCAAAGTGTTTGATGCCCTAAAAATAAGCAAAGAAGAGGCGCAAGAGAAGTTCGGCTTCTTGCTCGATGCCTTGCAATACGGTGCTCCGCCGCACGGTGGCTTGGCCTTTGGTTTAGACCGTTTGGTGACCTTGATGGCGGGTGCGGAATCCATCCGTGACGTGATTGCTTTCCCTAAAACGCAGCGAGCACAATGTTTAATGACCAACGCACCGAATGTGGTGGATGAAAAACAATTGCGTGAATTGCACATCCGTTTGCGCACGCAAACACCAGCAGCCTAAGGCAGCCTGGTCAGCTTAGTCATCAGCATGCCGGTCACCGAAATAAATCACTTTAATTTACGCACGCCTTACGAGACGATGCTGAAATTAAAAGATTTTTACTGCGATGTGGTGGGCTTAAAAGTAGGGCCGCGGCTAGGGTTCAGTAGCCGTGGTTTTTGGTTATACATAGGCGATAACGACGTCTTGCATCTGGCCGAGTACCGCGGTGATGGCGAACCGTTAACGCATGTCTTGACTAGTGTGGACCATTTCTCTTTTACCTGCACCGATATGCCGGCCATGGAAGCCCATCTGAAAGCTTGCAAGGTCGATTACACGGTGCGTGATTTACCGGTGTTAAAGGTCAAGCAAATTAACTTTAAAGACCCGGTGGGTAATGGCATAGAATTATTTTTTCATACCGCTTAAGGTTAGCCTGCAATGAATTTTATAAAAAATAGTAAGTCACAGGCTTAAGTAAATACGCGGCATTTTCCACCCTTTTGGAGGCGATTAAAATGAAAGTACTAAGCACAAATAAGCTAATAAAAGCAGGCTTGGCGGCAATGCTGTCGCTGTCGTTGCTTGCTCCAGCCCATGCTGAGCCGGATACAAAATTATGGCCCATCATGAAAGAAGCCTTCTTTGCTAAACGCGATATGCAAGAAGCCGATTTTATTAAAATTGATGCGCCGCGCCGCGCCGAAAGCGGTGCGCAAGTGCCGGTGACCTACAGCATAGACAATGCCGCCGCTAAAGGGGTGGTGATTACCAAGCTGTATGCCTTTGTCGATGCCAATCCTATCCCCTTAACCGCGACCTACCATTTAAGCCCGGCTTTGGGTAATTTTCAATTGGCTACCCGCATTCGCTTTGAGACCGATGCCTTTGTTCGTTTGGTTGGCGAAACAGCCGATGGTAAATTGTACTTAGCCTCACGCGAAATACGCGCCGCGGGCGGTTGTGGTGGCACGGTGGATGGCGATGAGGCCAGCATACGCGCCAGTGCCGGTAAAATAAAATTCAAAGTGGATCAACCAGTCACACTGAATAGCCCAACGGCCATCACCTTTAATATCAAACACCCCATGCGTACCGGCTTGCAACGGGATTTAGTTTCACAAGGCTTTGTGCCGGCGTTTTATATCAATAAAGTGGCGATTGCTTACAATGCGGTGCCACTCTTGACCATCGATGTCGGCGTGGGCACCTCAGAAGACCCCTACTTTAAATTTAATTTTGTGCCGGCTGCTTTGGGTAAATTGGAAGTGGTGGCCCAAGATAATGAAGGAAAAAGCTTTGTTCAGCAGATCGATGTGAGCCATTGATTGCAGTATAGTGTTGTCTAAGGCCTCCACCAGGGGGCCTTTTTTATTATAAATTTAGTGGGCTGAAATGATAAAATAGGCGCAGTAAAATTAGTTGAATAATGAGGATGCGCAGCATGAAAAGTTACCGTAAAGAACTGTGGTTTAATCCCCCTACCCGTGTGGCCTTTATTCGCATTACCGAACAAGTGAACGAGTGCTTGCGTGAAAGCGGCGTGCGCGAGGGCTTGGTGCTGATTAATGCCATGCACATTACCGCCAGCGTCTTCATTAACGATGATGAGCGCGGTTTGCATAACGATTACACGCAGTGGTTGGAAAAGTTGGCCCCACATGAGCCAGTCAGTGGTTATCGGCATAACGACACCGGTGAAGACAATGCCGATGCCCACATGAAACGTCAATTAATGGGCCGTGAAGTGGTGGTGGCGATCACCGAAGGGCGCTTGGATTTTGGGCCATGGGAACAGATCTTTTACGGTGAGTTTGATGGCAGACGCAAGAAACGCGTGTTGGTTAAAATTATTGGTGAATAAAATGAAATTACCTGAATTATTAGCGCCAGCTGGCGATTTAGACCGTATGCGTACGGCCTTCGATTATGGCGCCGACGCGATTTATGCCGGTCAACCAAGGTACAGTCTGCGTGCCCGTAACAACGATTTCAGCATGGCTAACCTGGATATAGGCATTAAAGAAGCGCACGCGCGTGGCAAAAAGTTTTTTGTCGCCAGCAACATTTCACCGCATAACGCCAAAGTAAAAACTTATATGGCCGACATGGAACCGGTGATTGCCATGCAGCCAGACGCCTTAATAATGTCTGATCCTGGTTTGATTATGATGGTGCGTGAAAAATGGCCAGATATGCCGGTGCACTTGTCTGTGCAAGCCAACACCGTTAATTTTGCCACGGTCAAATTTTGGCAAAGCTTAGGTTTGAGCCGTGTTATTTTGTCGCGCGAATTGTCTTTAGACGAAATTGAAGAAATACGCCAATTGTGCCCAGACATGGAGTTGGAAGTGTTCGTGCACGGCGCTTTGTGCATCGCTTACTCAGGCCGCTGCTTGTTGTCTGGCTATTTTAATCAGCGTGATCCCAACCAAGGCACTTGCACCAATTCATGCCGTTGGGATTATAAAGTGCACGATGCGGCTGAAGATGCCGCTGGTGTCATTCGTCTAAACGAATTTGATTTTCAAGCGGAAATGGAAAAATCTAGCCTATCGGCTTGCGGCAGTTTACCCCGCCATCCGCTGGCCGATAAGGTTTACCTAATAGAAGAAAAAGGTCGGCCTGGCGAGTTGTTGCCCATCTTGGAAGACGAGCACGGCACCTACATCATGAACAGCAAAGATTTACGCGCCATCGAGCACATCGAGCGTTTGGTGAAAATGGGCGTGGATTCTTTAAAAATTGAAGGTCGAACCAAATCGCGTTATTACGTGGCGCGCACCTGCCAAAATTACCGACTAGCGATTGATGATGCTGTGGCGGGACGTCCCTTTGACTGGAAGCTATTGGGCGAATTGGAAAACCTAGCGAACCGTGGCTATACCGATGGCTTTTATCAGCGCCATCACACGGCCGAGCATCAAAACTACAAGCAAGGCTATTCCATCTCCAATCGCAGTTTGTACGTGGGTGATGTGGTGGCTTACGACGCTGAAAAAGGCTGGGCCGACATAGAGGCACGCAATAAATTTTCAGTGGGCGACCGTTTGCAAATCATTCATCCTAGTGGCAATCAGGATGTGTTGGTGGAAGCCATGTACAACAAAAAGGGCGAAGCCATAGAGCAAGTAGCCGGCAGTGGTTATTTTGTGCGTTTGCCGGTGGTGGCGCAGAATTTAAACAATGCCATGGTGGCCAGATACCTATAAAAAAGCCTGGCAAACATGACGTTTGTCAGGCTTTTAATCACTTTGATGATTTAGCCGGTAATGTAGCTCTCTAGCTGTTGAATTAAACGTTGTTGGTAGTCTATGGTTTCTTTGACTAAATCGCCTATAGACAGCATGCCGACTACTTTGTCATTATCGACCACCGGTAAATGGCGTATGCGTTTTTCTGTCATGACAGTCATGGCGTGTTCTACCGTGTCGTTCAATTTTGTAGAAATGACGTTGGCAGTCATGACTTCACTGATTGCAGTGGTTTTAGACGATTTGCCTTTAAGCACCACTTCCCTAGCGTAGTCGCGTTCAGAAAAGATCCCCACTAACTTCTCGCCTTCAAGCACCATCAGCGCGCCGATTTCATACTCTGCCATCACCACCAAGGCATCAAACACTGGACGGTGAGGGGCAATCGAAATCACATCTTTGTGTTTTTTTGTTGCCAGTAATTGTTGTATTGTTTTCATTATTCTCTCCTCACAAAAATGCTAGCTAAAAATATACACCTTATAATGCGTCTTACACAATTGAATTGAAAAAATACTTAAGCCCCTATCATGCATAAAAATACCGTAATAAAAGCCTTTCTGGCATTGTTCGTTCTCACCTTGATTTGGGGCTATAACTGGGTGGTGATGAAGGTTGCTGTGCAATACGCGAGTCCGTTTCAGTTTGCCGCCATGCGCACTTTCTTGGGTGCTTTGGTTTTGTTTGCCTTGATGGCCGCGACCAAACGACCTTTAGCCTTGACTAATTTTCCCACCATGCTGAGTCTGGGCTTGCTGCAAACAGTGGGTTTTACCGGCTTATTAATTTGGGCTTTGGTTGAGGGCGGTGCTGGTAAAACCGCTGTGTTGACTTACACCATGCCTTTTTGGGTGCTGCTGTTTGCCTGGCCGATGTTGGGCGAAAAAGTGCAAGGCTGGCAATGGTTAGCGGTGTTGTTTGCGCTCATGGGCATGCTGTTTATTTTTGATCCCCTGCACATTAAAGCCGACGGGTTTAGTATGTTTTTGGCTTTGTGCTCGGGCATATCGTGGGCGGTATCGGCGATTATTTCAAAAAAACTGCACCACCGTGCACCGCATCTGGATTTGCTCAATTTAACCGCTTGGCCTATGTTGTTGGGTGCCATCCCTATCGTTGCCATTGCCTTTATTTTGCCGGCACCGGCCATACAGTGGACCAGCAGTTTTATTTATGCCGTGTTGTTTAATGTGTTTTTAAGCGGTTGTTTGGCTTGGGTGTTATGGCTGTACGCTTTGCAGCGTTTACAAGCAGGTGTTGCCAGCATGGCGTCCATGTTGGCGCCGGTGATAGGGGTCATCGCTGCTTGGTTACAGTTAGACGAAGTGCCTAATTTTTATGAATTAATCGGCATGGTCTTGATCGCCTTGTCGCTGATTACCATCTCCATTATTAACATTCTTAAACACACGCAAATTGATCCGGCCCAAGGGCAGGAGTAATGAGGGTGGAACTTGCTTGTGTTAAAATGGCAATTATTTTTAAGTCACATTATTTTTAAATCACTAGGGTAGGTCAAATGGCAGGTCATAGTAAATGGGCAAATACTTCAATTTTATAACATTAAGTAATTCGTATCTTATTGAAATATATAGATATTTAACTTAACCAACATCACTGCGAATCACTTAAAATCAAACTAACTCTGTGTAAAAAGTGTGTAAATAATAACAGCGTTTATTGTGTATAACAACAAAAAGACCCTCTTAAATTATGTTTAGAGAAATTGTAGAAGATTTAAAACAGGCATCTGGTGGAAGGCTCGTAATGACGCCGGCAGAACTTGAATTGGTATTGGGAGTATCAGTTGGTCAGCAAGCTAATTTAAGATCTCAAAGTCGCTTCCCAATTAAGCATCAAAAGATTGGAAGCAAAATTGTTTATCCTATTCATGCAATCGCAAAGCATCTTTCATCCTCAGCTTCTGATACTGCTCGGGAAGCTATTAAGGTTATAGAAGAAGATAGACCACTTTCGCGCACGCAAAAAAAGAAAATGGGGAATCACCTAAAAGGTGATTGGATGTTAAGTTATCGCCTTAGACTTTTTGCTCTTATTGAGAGAAATGAGATTGAAGAAGAAATTGCATCTTCGGAAGTTAAATCATCAAAAGAAAGATTAAACTTCCGAAGTGGTGCGTTGAAGGGTCAGCTATAGATGTAACGTAGCAACCCGATTGTTACTTTGTTTTCGCGTTGACCTTAAAACTTGGTCAACATCATTGGGGGTTTGCGACAGGGTTAGCTCTTCTTCTGCTGTTTCAATTGCTTTAATCAAATCATCTTTACTGATACCAGCTTTTATCCAGCCTTTATATATTGCAATACTGGTATTACTGTTTACGTAAAGCATTGCTTCCCTTGAATCCATAATGCTTTTAATCACTTCAAGGTTTAGGGTTGGTGGATCATCACTATCCCAAGAATCATACCCCTCATTACTGGAGGTATTGATATTATTGATGGTATTGTCAGTATTGATCAATACTGAAGGAGAATGATAAATCGTCTCCGGCTCAACGTAGTCAAAGCTTTGCGGGGAGATGTCAGTTGCCTTTTGTGGCAACTTCCCTTGGCTTACCTTGCTGACGCTCGGTTTGCTCGTGGCAACTTGCGTGGCAGGTTTTATGGGTGACAAAGGCAGTGTTAAAACGATATTGTCATCATCGTAAGGTTCTCTAATCACCAGGCCACGCAATTGCATGCGAGTTAAAATACGGTCAATATCCTTACGGTCATAAACAACTGCAGCCCTACCCTGCGATGGTGGTCTGGATAGCTTTTCTGCAAGCTTTTGGCAGTTTGTTTTGCTTTGTGGATGCTTACCTATACTTCCGGTCTTGAAGTCGGCTAATCGCTTTAAAATGAGATACAAACCCACCTCCTCAAAAGGTGCTATTTCAAGCAGGTTTGTTTCCAATCCATTGATTGAGTAATAAACGGGTTTTGCCATAATTACACCCCCTTATTTCTTGAAGGGCCTCTTGGACGAAACGCATCACTCTCTAATGCTCTTTTACCTAGCAGCCTATCTTTGGCTGTTTGTAGATTTATTTCAGGCGTATCATCATCTACAACTTCACCAAGTTCGGGCGCGGCTGGATTCAATTCCAACATCGCTTTATCTTGGTTAATTTTGAGCTTTACCTCTGCAAGTATTTTGGCTTGTTTGTCATTTATCGGTGAAACTTCGATACCTGTTTTGATGGCTTTTTCCATTGCCAGACGCAGAAAATTGTCATTGCCTCTTAATTCAATTTTTTTCCAATTTTTAGACAATGCAAGTTTTATCATCTTGTCAGCAGATTCAGCATCATCCATTTCAGTGCAGTAGATTGACTCACCTTCATCAATCATTTTGCCACCTGATTCAAAGGTTAAAGTCAGCGAACCATCACCAACATCCACCTTGGTGATTTCATCATCAAAAATCTTCCACACATTTTCAATATATAAGGGGTCCATGACATTTCTGCGACGCTGTTTCCTTAATTTATCGTCTGTGTCCAAATTAGAAACCTGATTGTCTAAAATATCAGATTGCTGACTTACCTGACCAAGCAGGCTACTGCTGATATGGTTTGTATATAAGCCATATTGAGTAGATATTGCTGGCCACTGATAATCTGCCCCTAATCTCGACGCCTTGATCCACTTACCTTGATATTTATAGCTAAGCCCAATTACTTTTCCAGCGTCATCAATCGTTGGTTTAAAGGTGATATGACTGTCATTGAGGCAAGGCACAAGATTTTTGATTGTCTTCGCTCTTGCAAATACCTTGTCTAATTCATTTGTTAAATTGTTTTTTGCGTTCATATTTATTTCTCCTTGGTTTTTATTGCTCCTATTCCTCCATTTTTTGGGAGTATGGGTCGAGGGGAGGACTGCTCTCAATCCATACTTGCTTTCAAGCTGGCGGATAATATTTTCCGCTCGCTGAAAATCTTGTTTATCTGATATAACTTCTGCGTTGCATTTGATTCTGCTCACCACAATATGAATGTGTGGGTGTTCGGTATCCTGATGACGAACTGCCACAAACGGACAGCTATCAAAGCCCATCTCTTTCAAAAAGGTTTCTGCAACCTCACCAAACTCCTGATTGTTGAGTTTTCGGTCATCCGGTGAGAGTGAAAGTGATATATGGCAAACCGCTTTTGTGAGAGTTGGGCGTAGCTTTCTTAATCCGGAGAATTCGCTTGCCAGTTCTCTTGGTGTTTTTCCTGCCATATTGCTGGCAACTATTTCAGCGTGCTTATCTCTGGATTTTTCATTCCCAAAAAACAGATAGTTGACTGCTCCGCGAAAGCCTTTACCCTTGATGATTTTGCCTATCATTTTTCTGCTCCAGCAAGTTGCAGACGTAACAGCCTCACTTGCTCATCAAGGTTGGTGATCGTGTCAATATCAACCCCTTGGGCAAGTCCAGAGTTTAGGTGCTTGGCAATCTGATTAAGATTGGCTGCCGTGTGAGATAGGCTATGCCATATTTCGGCATTCGCTGTTGGCATCACGTGAATCTGAGCTCCAAGGCTCGATTTACGGATGAAGGTGGATAATGGCAACCCCGCTTCCTTGGCGCGGGAGCGGATGCCATTCAGTTCTTCACTGCTGAAATAACAGTCAATACGCTGACGTATTTCGTTATTTTTTAACAATGGTCTACTCATTGATAACCCCTTTCTTCTTATTATTCTTTGTTCTTATTCTTATCCCCATTGCTCAGGGCAATGGTGGTCGGGGTATCCCCCGCAAGCCGTTTTGCAACAGTTTAAAACTGGTGCAAAACATTGCTTGCTCCTTACCTTTCTACTAAATCAAAAAAATCGACTTATGCAACGACCTTTCATCGGATTTAATATTTACATTGCCATATCGCGGATATATCCATCATCCTCCAATGAGATTCCGGTGCTAAATCGGCCCCAGATATGCAAACCTAAATAATCAAAGCCAAGACCGTTTTCATAGTTACCTTGTTTAAGTTTCCACAAGAACCAGTCGCTGACTAGCCACCACTCGCAAACCTGACGTTCATTATCGCTATACTCTGGCAAATAAAAGTCTTGGGTGCGTAGGTTGTCAACCACGTCATCACATCGCTGGTAGATATGTTTTTCAATAAGCTCTCTAGTAGGCATACTCATTATTCACCCCCTTCTTCATCTAACCATGCGTTTGGATTGTTTGCGGGCAGTTCGCCTTCATAATCGTTAAGTGCTTTTGCAAACGTTCTAATCCCATGTATTTTTTTCAGAATGCCTTCGCTTATGCCTTGATAAAAATCATCATCAAGTCTATTCAAGCAAGCATTGAGCAAGAGGAAGTCATTTGCTTCTAGGTTTAAGTTGTCATCATAAGCAGCATCTTCATCACTGAGCCATTCAATAACTTCATCAAAATCCAAAATTGAATCTAATTTATCAATTTCTTTTAAGATCCGCTCTGCATTTTCGGAACCGGTTAGATAGGTATGTGTATCAATTACCACTAATGAAAGCATCAATAATGCCTCACCATATTCACGGCTATTTACAACCTCTCCATTTTTGAAATGATTGAAATAGGTAAGCGAAGCATCACGTGTGAAGCCATGAATAATATCCAAGTCTTTGAAAGCTAATGATAGCTTTACTACGTCTTCACTATCCCAAGAGGTGCCGCCGCATATTTCCCATTCTGCCCATGCCATCGTTTCCCCGATGGTCAATTGGCATTCAATATCTGCGTCATCATCGTATTCATAATTTTGCACCCACTCAAAATCATCATTTTCACCTGGTTTATTCCCAACCAAATTATTGAGCCGATCCGTATTGATGACTCCATTATTTCCAAGAGCACCAATAAAAGCCTTAACTGCATTTACGGGGCCACTTACTTCAAAATGATTATCAAAATATGCCATTCTTATTCTCCTTATATTATTTTTAGATAGCAGTATCCCTTGGGCGTAAAAACGCCTTTTGAAATACTGGTTAAGCCAATGAAACGCTGGCGAGGCGTGGGGAATAGTTGGGGGTACCTGTGGAGTCATCATCCGGGCGACTATTCGCACCCAGGCAGGTATATGGGAAGAAGTACTTTTTTGCTACAAACGCATCGCCATTACAGCTTACGCGCCAAGCTTCGTGGAGTACTTTGAACCATTTCAGCTTGTTTCTTTTGGTTAATTATTGCAATTTTTTTATTTAAATCTTGTTCTTCTGCGTTGGCTATTTGTTTTGCAAAGCCGTTATTAATTTTGGCGCAAGCTTCAAAAACATTGTTATTTCGGAAGTTGCTTTTGAATATCTTAAAACTTTTATTTTGAGCCCCACTCTTGAGATTCTCATAAGATGGATGATTAATAATAAAACTAGCACATGATGCATGGCTACAGAGTTTCAAAAGAGTTTTACCATTATTATTGATATGGTTTATATCTGCTCCTAAAGAGACAAGTAAATGTAATTTACGAATTAAAGTCGGATCATTGCTTCGAAGTTCGACCAATCTACTTAATGGAGTGTCTCCATCTTTATTTGTGCTATTGATGTATAGCTTTAAGTCTGGAAACTGTCTCAATAAGTTTTCAAGCTCATCAGTATCTAGACGGAGGGTTAAATTATGGAGTGTTGTATCTCCATAATTATCAACTAGGCTCAAATCTAATCCTAATGCAATCAATTTTCCGAAAATCGAATATATAGAGACATGATTCCAATGATTGCACATTTTATGTAGAACATTTTGGCCGTATTTATTTTGAGCGTTAATGTTTGCACCGGCTTCTATCAAGGCAAATATCTTGCTTTCTGCATTCCTTGAATCGTAAGTTATTTGTTTAATTAAAGGTGTGTCTCCATAAAAATCTTTTGCATTAACATTCGCACCAAGTTTAATTAAGAAATCAATAAGACCGGGAGAGTTATAAGGAACAGAATGAAGGACCGTGCGACTCATATTGTCAGTTTCGTTCAAATCCACCCCAGCTTCTACAAGTGCGCTAATACATTTAAATGCTAACTCTTCTGAGTTTTTTAGCTTATGAAGGATGGTTGTAATTAAAGGTTGGTCGTATCTTTTTGATGGAAATTCACCAACTATTTTTTTAATATTTTCTTTTGATTCATCAGATGTAATGGCGTTGATTAGTTTATCGAAATAATTATCACCAGTAATCATAGTGCTGGTTGTCATTTCAATAGAAGCCACTTGATCTTGCGTAGAGTTGATGTGCATGCTTGCTCTCCTTATTACAAATTGTTTAGATAGCAGTATCCCTTGGGCGCAAATACGCCTTTTGAAAAATACCGATTGAACCAATTTAACGCTGGTAAGCGTGGAGAAATAAGCCTGATACTTTAGGTCATCTCGCAGTTTCTCGCTACGAGGCAGGCAATGGGAAGAAGGTATTTAGCCGATACGCAAGTTACTAACTTTTTGTATCGTGCGACGTGCAACACCCTTAACCACGTCGCTTAAATAAGTATGGTAATCAGACTTGCTTTACCAATGCATATTTAATACAACCGTTATCATACATGAATACTTTTTAAAAGTCAAATTTATTTTTTGTTTTATGAGAAAAATATTTATTATGAGGTTGCGAGCGCAGTAAAAAGCCAGCGCTGACGCTGGCTGTGAGGGTGAAAATATTTTAAAAATTAATAATCAGTTCTTATCTTTAATGTCTGCTGAAAGTGGTGATTGGGCTGTTTAAACAGAGAAGTCCATAAAATAAGTTTCATCGTCAATTTTACATATTTTCACATCAGTTCTTCCGTATGCTTCTAAATGCTGTCGTGTCAGGTAAATACCTAATGGCAAACCCATTCTCTCTCTAAAATATCGACCAAGGATAGAGTTGTTTTTAGTGGTTTCAATTGCTTTGTCGCCATCTTGAGCGATAACGCAGTCAAATGATTGACCGTCATCAGTAATCAACGTGAAGTGATTGGCTCTATTTGGGAAAAAACCAGATCTTGCGACTGTAGCTGGCACTGGGATATAAGCCTGGTTTTTTTCTCTACCTGGCCTTTGTCCCCAATTTAAACCTGATTGAGTGTGTGTTTCACCATCTCTAGTGCTTAGTAACGTAAGTGTATGGCAATCTTCATATTGAGTATTTTCAGGAACTTCAGTCGCTTGTGCGGCTTCAAGCGCCCTAATCAGTCCATTTCTTTTGTAAAGCTCATCATAAAACTTTACTCTCGCTTCAATATCATTATTTAAACAACTAATGGAGTTGGTTCTTACTGCTTCAAATAGTGCATTACAGTGATTGGGGTCATCAACCGCAAAACTTTCTTTTGTTCCTCCAAAAAATGCATTTTGACTGTAATTGCCAGAACCTGTAAAAGCCAGTTGAGGGGTTTCATCTTTAAGCCAAATGTAGGATTTGATATGAACTGATGGTGGAGTAATTACATAATTACATTTAAATCTTGCTAAATCGGTGGATAAGGTTTGAAACCCTTTATGACCACCCCTGCCTATTCCGTCAGTTGGTGTCATGCCTACAACTAAATCAATGGAAATATTATTGGCAATTCTTTCAATGTGTTTATTTGCCATTGCTGGTGAAGCATAGCCAGAAATGATTTTTAATTTATTAAATTGCTTGGAAGGTTTTACTAATACTTCATTAAATAAATCATCAGTTATCATCTTGACCTCAGTGCAGTTTAAATATTTTTACTTACTTCTTTTAAAATCTCTCTTTGAGATTGCTTATTTAGTTCTTTATGATTGATATTGGCCGGAATGCTTTCGTATTCGATGTGCGCGAATGTTTTAAGTATTGAAGTAAAGATAACTTCAGACAAAAGTGGTGGAACTGCCATTCCAATTTGCTTTCTCACCAATTCTTTAGAGCCTTGGAAAATATAGTTGTCTGGGAACGATTGTATTCTTGCTCTTTCTCTATTTGTGAGCGCTCTAGGTTCTTCCCAGTGATAACAATGCGTGCCACCCCCACCACTTCCGGTGATTGTGTATGATGGCTTGTTTGGATCGAGCCTCCTGTATATCTGACTTAACTTCGCACTTTTAACATTGAGTTTCAAATGGTCAGGTAAGTTTGCGTTCCAAGCATTTTCACCTGGTTTAATATGCTTTAACCTCTCTACAACCGTTTTAGATTGGGTTGTTAATTCGTTGTTATGTGCACTGGATGTTATTGGTGGGTTGGTTAAAGCTTCAAATGCTGTAGTAGGATTTTCTTTTGTATGCGGTGCTGGAACTTTAAAGGTTAGGTTTAAAGTCTTATCAATTCCTACAATAATTATTCTGTTTCTTGATTGAGGAACGCCATAATGCGAGGCATTGTAGAGATTTACTGTTAAATTATACCCATTCCCAGCAACCTCTAGATCTTCAAGTATTTTCTCAAATGCTTTGCCACCGCCAGAGCTACTCAAGCCACCAACATTTTCTGCAACAAAGAATTTTGGTTTAAATTTATTTATTACATTCAATCCATAAGTATAAAGTGGTCCATAAGTACCTGAAAATCCCTTTTTTTCCCCCACAATACTAAAATCGTTGCATGGAAAGCCGTATGCAAATGCATCTATAGGTGCTAGTTTATCAATATCTAGCGTTCTGACATCTTCACAGATTACAGTTTCTGGATGGTCGGGACATATATTTTTAATATATGTTTCACAGCT
Organism: uncultured Methylotenera sp.; assembly: GCA_964400215.1. GTDB lineage: Bacteria > Pseudomonadota > Gammaproteobacteria > Burkholderiales > Methylophilaceae > Methylotenera. The sequence goes on from CAYNSY010000003.1 coordinate 217,778, forward strand.
GGATTTGTCGAAATCATTAGCCCATGCATGCTCAATTCCATATGTAGTTCCGTTTGAAACATTTGCCCTTAAGGCGCCACATGCAAGTCCACCAGGACCGCTAAAAAGTTCACCTAATCTGAAAATCATTATTACTTCCTAGGACTTAAATTAAGTCATTTAATTACTGTGAGAATCTAAAAATGAATAGTACCAATTTGAGAATACAACATAAACAGGTTTGTGATATTGTATTTTTTAAACTTTGCCTATTGATTTGTCTTTGTTGGCAGTTATGCTTTTTAAGTCGTTATCCAAAATTGCCAATTCATCAATTGATGTCATATAGTCTATCAATTGCTCTTTGAACTTACCCTCAACTATATCTAAATCTGCACCTTGTCTTGCCAGGTATTTTGCAACATCTAGACAATCATTTAGGTAAGCAATTCTGATTAGCTCGTCTTTTCTGCCATCTAAATCCACACCGATTTTTTGTAGATATTTCAATATTCGGATTTTATTTTTCGCGGTGGCTTCAATTAGAACAATGCCATTATCCGCATTAATTTCGGCGCCTTGGGTTATTAATGATTGAAACAACTCCAAATCGTCAGCCTTGGCGGCTTCTATCAAATGATAGTTTAATAAAAACCTTTTGTCGTCTGTGCTTAAGTTCTCGTAAACCATAGTTGTCTCCATCAGCTGATTAAAGTTTGGCTTCGGTATGTTTGTATGGATTACCAAAGTTCTTTTAAAAGGTCTTGTGTTCTAAGATGTGCATAGTGATTTGCAAGAACATTTATGTCTTTGTGGCCTGTTATTGATGCAATTCTAACATCCGATAGATTGGTTCGCTCATATAATCGGCTGGCAGCTTCGTGGCGAGTGTAATGCCAAAGTAGGTCTGGTATACCAGCCCATTTGCTAATAATTTTGAATTGACGCGAGAGGTGGCGAGTTTCGCTATAAAACCCAAAAACTCTGGCTAACTTATCTTTGTTACCATATTTTTTCTGTATTGCCTCCAACACTCTTACAGCATCTGTGGTTAGTGGCACATTGCGAGTTGTACCTGTTTTTGTGATTTTTGCATCCAGTTTAACAAAACGTTCTTTGAGGTTTACATCAGCCCAGCGAAATGCCAGCATTTCACCAGCACGCATGGCTGTATTAATGGCGAACTCAATTGCCCATTTCATTTCATCAATCTTGATTTTCATGTGCAAATCCATTGCTTCATGTAATTTTTTGATTTCCTCATCGCTAATCCGTCTGTCTCTGGCAGTGACAGTGCTTGGGCATTTGGCGATTTGAAAGAGATCTTGTCGATATCCCTTCTTTAAAGCATGCCACATCAGTGCTGATTTAAGATTGCAGTAATACCAATAAACCGTAGGGGCTTTATTGAACTCTAGGCGTTTCTCAATCCATTTCACTAGCATGTCAGGAGTAAGGGTTTTTACGGTGAAGCTACCAAGCTCATTGGGATGCTGTAAATATTTCAGCCGTCTTATGGATTTTTCGGTAATAGGTTTTTGATGAGATGCCAGTAGGTATTGGTCTATTACATCTTTGACAGTTTGTTTTATGGCATCTCTATTTATGAGTTCGTTGGTTATGACTTTGCTTTCTGTAATGGTGGCAAAATCTTTTGCATCAGCAAGTTTTTGAAACGACTTGCTAATGGGTTTATATCCATTTCGTCTGATTTGGACTTGGTAGAATTCTTTTCCTGTTGCGCTGGTTCTTTTTGATATGGTTGCCATGATTTCACCTTTCAGGTGACTAATACCGCTGTGTTATAATGAGTGTATCAAATATGTTGTGTAAAAAGTGTGTAATAACAATAAAAATTTAACACTTTAAACATTAAAAACCTAATAAACATAAGGCAGGGGTGGCTTAAATGGCAGGACATAGTAAGTGGGCAAATATTCAACATCGCAAAGGCCGTCAAGATGCCAAGCGCGGCAAAATATTCACTAAGATTATTAAAGAAATTACTGTAGCTGCGCGTTTAAGCGGCGGCGATATCACCATGAACCCACGCTTGCGGGCGGCGGTGGCGGTGGCCAAAGAAGAAAACATGCCGGCCGATAACATCACCCGCGCCATCAAAAAAGGCACGGGTGAATTGGAAGGCGTGAACTACGAAGAAATTCGTTACGAGGGCTATGGCATCAATGGCGCCGCCATTATTATCGATTGCCTAACCGATAACAAACAACGCGCGGTGGCCGATGTGCGCCATGCCTTGACCAAGTTCGGCGGCAATTTAGGGACCGATGGTTCGGTGGCCTTTATGTTTAAACATTGCGGCAGTTTGGTTTATGAGCCAGGCACCAGCGAAGATAAAGTCATGGAAGTGGCATTGGAAGCCGGCGCTGAAGACGTGGTCAGCGATGATGATGGCAGTATAGAAGTGATCACGCCAGCCAATGATTTTATGGCGGTGAAAGAAGCCATGGAAGCGGCTGGTTTGAAAGCCGTTATGGCAGAAGTCACCATGAAGCCCATGAATGAAATTGAATTGAGCGGTGACGACGCGGTAAAAATGCAAAAAATATTGGACGCATTGGATGATTTAGACGACGTACAAGACGTCTATACCAGCGCTTTAATTGACGACTAGTGAGCAGAATCATAATTCTTGGTATAGACCCTGGCCTGCGCATGACGGGCTTTGGTCTCATTGAGAAAGTCGGTGAAAAAATAAGTTATATCGCCAGCGGTACCATCAAAACCGCCAGTGCCAAGAAAAACAAAGTGGTCGGCGAAGACGATAGGGAAGAGTTGCCGGCGCGCTTAAAAGTCATATTGGATGGGTTGTTTGAAGTCATCGACACCTACCAGCCCACCCAAGTAGCCATAGAAAAAGTGTTTGTAAACGTCAATCCGCAGTCGACTCTGCTATTGGGTCAGGCGCGCGGCGCGGCCATCAGTGCTGCCGTGATCCGTAATTTAAGCGTGGCTGAATACACTGCCTTGCAGGTTAAGCAAGCCGTGGTTGGCAATGGCCATGCCGATAAGGAGCAGGTGCAAGCCATGGTCAAACGCCTGCTTAATTTGGCTGCCACGCCTAAGCCCGATTCGGCCGACGCCTTGGCTTGTGCTATTTGCCATGCACACGGCGGGCAAGGCTTAGGTAAATTGGCCACCGCGGGTTTTAGGGTACGCGGCGGGCGTTTGGTTTAAGGCCTATCCTCATGCATGAACCCAGCCTAATTTTATACCCCCACCCTTACCAACGTTATTTTGCCGCCACCCGACCACGCTTTTTGCTGGCCACCGTCTGCGCCTATGTATTGGGGCTGTTAGCCGCGCTCTATGCAGGTTATCCTGGCCATTGGGCTTACGCAGTTATAGGCCTATTTTTGGCGCTGTTGGTGCATGCCGGGGTGAATCTGCTTAATGATTATTGCGATGCCTTAAATGGTTCAGACGAGCACAACACCGAGCGTTTTTACCCGTATACCGGCGGCAGTCGCTTTATTCAAAATGGGTTAATGAGCACACGCCAGGTAGCCACTTTTGCTTATACCTTGTTAGGTATGGCCAGTTTGGCCGGCCTCTATCTGTGTTATTTATTGGGGGCTGCTTTGTTGGGCTTGGGCCTATTCGGCGTGGTTTTAGGTTGGGCGTATTCTGCTCCACCCTTGCGTTTAAACAGCCGCGGCTGGGGCGAGTTTTGTGTTTTGTTGGGTTTTCTAGGGATCAGTTTAGGGGCCTATTATTTACAAGCGCAGGCTTATTCTTGGCAGGTGGTCATTATTGCCATGCCCTATGCCTTGCTGGTCACCAACCTGCTCTACATTAACCAATTTCCCGATTGCAAAGCCGACGCGCTAGCAGCTAAGCGGCACTGGGTAGTGCGGTTGCCGTTTAAATTCGCTCGCTTGGTTTACCCCATGTTGGCTGGGCTGGCCTATGCTTGGCTGGGCTATTTTGTTTACATAGGCGCATTGCCAGTGTTGGCCATGCTGGCTGCCTTGCCTTTGTTACTTTCTGCGCGCGCCAGCTATTTGCTTGGGCAATCCCCAGATAAACCGGCAGATTTATTGGTCGCCATAAAACTGACGCTTGCTGCCATGCTTAGCCATGCGTTATTGTTAGCACTGGTCTTGATAAGGGAGTTGCAATGATAGGACGTTTAAACGGCACGCTGCTAGAAAAGACGCCACCACTGGTCTTGATTGATTGCCACGGTGTCGGCTACGAATGCGAAGTGCCCATGAGTACCTTTTATAACTTGCCGGCCATAGGTGAAAAAGTCGTGATCTTGACGCATTTTGTGGTGCGTGAAGATGCCCAGTTATTGTATGGTTTTGGCAGCGAGCAAGAACGTGCGACCTTTAGGCAATTATTGAAAGTGAACGGCATAGGCGCTAAGTCGGCTTTATCCATATTGAGCGGTTTATCCATAGACGACTTAGCCCAAGCGGTCACCATGCAAGACAGCGCCATGCTAACGCGCGTGCCTGGGGTGGGCAAAAAAACCGCCGAGCGTTTGTTGTTGGAGCTTAAAGATAAATTTAGTGTGGCTGGCCTCAATGCCTTGCAGGCCAATCAACCTAAGTCAGCCGCTAGCGATGTGCTCAATGCCCTTATTTCATTAGGGTACAATGAACGCGAAGCCTTGGCCGCGGTAAAATTGCTGCCTGCCGACTGCACGGTTGCAGAAGGCATCAAACAAGCTTTAAAATCCTTGTCAAAGTAAACGCTACGCACGCTTAAGTGGGCGCTTTGTTGTAAGTCTGCCGACTTAATCGTTTTGGAAAACACATGATAGAAACCGATCGCCTGATAGCCCCCGATGCTGAAAGCCCCCAAGAGGAGGCTTTAGAACGCGCTTTGCGTCCTAAGCTATTAGACGAATACGTAGGCCAAGAAAAAGCCCGCAGTCAGTTAGAAATTTTTATCAATGCGGCGCGTGGACGCAGTGAAGCGCTGGACCATGTTTTATTATTTGGCCCACCCGGTTTAGGCAAAACCACCTTGGCGCACATCATCGCCAAAGAAATGGGCGTTAACATGCGTCAAACCTCGGGCCCGGTATTGGAGCGCGCCGGTGATTTGGCGGCGTTGCTGACTAATTTAGAGCCAAACGATGTGTTGTTCATCGATGAAATTCATCGTCTATCGCCAGTGGTGGAAGAAATTTTGTACCCGGCCATGGAAGACTACCGTTTGGACATCATGATAGGCGAGGGTCCAGCGGCCCGTAGCGTGCGTCTGGATTTGCCGCCGTTTACTTTAATTGGCGCCACCACACGCGCCGGCATGCTGACCAACCCATTGCGAGATCGCTTTGGTATCGTCTCGCGCTTGGAGTTTTACACGGCCGATGAGTTGGCGCGTATTGTGCACCGCAGTGCTGGTTTGTTGGACGTGGCCATGGTGGATACCGGTGCTTTAGAAATTGCTAAGCGCTCACGCGGTACGCCGCGTATTGCCAACCGTTTGTTGCGTCGGGTGCGTGACTACGCCCAAGTAAAAGGCGATGGCACGGTGTCTGCTGAAGTGGCCGATGCTGCCTTGAAAATGTTGGACGTGGATAAGCTGGGCTTTGATGTCATGGACAGAAAACTGCTGCTCGCGGTGCTGGAGAAATTTGCTGGCGGACCGGTGGGTTTAGACAATTTAGCGGCCGCCATAGGCGAAGAGCGCGACACCATAGAAGACGTATTAGAACCCTATTTAATCCAGCAAGGCTATTTGATGCGTACCCCACGTGGTCGCATAGCCACGCAATTGGCCTACCAGCATTTTGGCTTGCTTGCACCGCCACAGCAGACGATGGAAGCTTGGTAAACGTGACGGCATTCAGCTGGCCTATACGTGTTTATTACGAAGACACCGACAGCGGTGGGGTGGTCTACCACGCCAACTACTTGAATTTTATGGAGCGCGCTAGAACCGAATGGTTGCGCGCATTGGGCTTTGAGCAAACACGGCTAAAGGATGAGCAAGGCCTGATTATTGTTGTCCACAGTCTAACTATGCAGTTTAAAAAGCCCGCTTACTTTAACGACATGCTGGCAGTAAACTGCGTGTTGACTGAGCTTAAGCACAGCAGTCTAATCATGCAGCAAACCATAAGCCGTGATGGCGTGGTGCTAATAGAAGCGCAAGTAAAAGCGGCGTTTGTCGATGCCGCCAGTTTTAAACCTATCGGCGTACCGGCTGACATTAGCCATAAAATCAGATTTGAAACACAACAGGAAATCCTATGACCGTAAGCGTTGCAAATGATATGTCTATTTTTTCACTGGTAGCAGGCGCCAGTTTGCCAGTCCAGTTGGTGTTGCTGGTGTTAATCCTCACCTCTTTATTTTCCTGGTGGTATATCTTCATTAAGCTGGCCACCATTAAACGGGCTGAAGCCAGCGCCGAGGAATTTGAAAATGCGTTTTGGGCGGGCGGCGATTTAAACAAATTGTTTGATAGCATCAGCGCTGGCAGACGTAAAACACAAGGCATGGCCAGCATATTTGAAGCTGGCTTCAAGGAATATGTGCGGCATAAACAGCAATCGCGCATGGAAGTGTCCGATGTCATGGAAGGCGCAAGGCGAGCGATGCGAGCGGCCTATAATCGTGAGCTGGACAACCTAGATGCGCACCTGCCGTTTTTAGCCTCGGTTGGTTCGGTCAGCCCTTACATCGGTTTGTTTGGTACGGTTTGGGGCATCATGAATGCGTTCCGTGGTTTGTCGAATGTGGCGCAAGCGACCTTAAGTCAGGTGGCGCCAGGCATTGCTGAAGCGCTGGTGGCGACCGCCATCGGTTTGTTTGCCGCGATACCCGCGGTGATAGCGTATAACCGTTTTGCCAGCTCAGTTGATCGCTTGTCGGTGCGCTACGAAAGCTTCATGGAAGAATTTACCAATATCTTGCAAAGAAAAAGCTAAACCATGTCACGCAACCGCAAACGCCGCATGATGAATCAAATCAACGTCGTGCCCTATATAGACGTGACTTTGGTCTTGTTGGTTATTTTCATGGTGACTGCCCCCATGACCAATCCTGGCGTGGTGGATTTGCCTAAAGTTGGTCAGAGCCTCAAGCAAGCACAAGTGCCACCCTTGGTCTTAACCGTTAAACAAAACAATCAAATTGAGTTAGACAATCAAGCCATGGCGCGCGACCAGCTTTTGTTGCGTGTGCAGCAAGTGTTAACGGCGGCACCCGAGCGTGCCGTGGTCATTGCTGCTGATAAAAACGTTAAATACGATGACGTCATCGCGGTGATGGATTTGCTCAAACAGAACAAGGTGGATAAGGTCGGTTTGTTGTTGTCGCCGGCCCAGTAGCTAAGTTTAAGTGCAATGATGATTCGGGCTTATGAAAAAGACGTGTCCTGGCAAGCCGGTGTATGGGCGATTGCGGTGCATTTGCTGCTGTTAGCCGCTTTGCTTTTGTCGTTTAATTGGAAAGCCAGCCCACCATTATTGAATGTGGCGGAAGTGGAATTGTGGGACAGTTTGCCGCAGCCTGAGCCATCGGTACCGGCACCCCCAGTTGTGCAGCCGCCCCCGCCACCTGTTGTCAAGGAGGTCGCGCCTGTGCCGCCAGAAAAAGCACAAGCAGAACCAGTTAAAGCCCCCGAAGTTGATATCGCTTTAGAAAAAAAACGACTAGCGCTGGAGCAAAAAAAAGCCGCAGAACAAATCAAAAAAGACTTGGCCTTAGCGCAGAAAAAACAATTGGCCGATTTGCAAGCCGAAGCGCGTAAAGAAGAAATGCAAAACAGCGATAAATTGGTCAAAGAAAGCAAAGCCAATGAGGCCTTAAAAAAATTGCAACAAGAAGCCTTGGCCGAGGAAAAAGCCATGGCCGATCAAGCCGCTGCATCGGCCAAGTCAGCAGCCAGTGCTGGCGTGCTGGACGAGTACCGCAGCAGAATTCAAGCTAAAATTCGTGGCAATGTGAATAAAACCTTGTGCGCTACGGCTAAGCCCGAGCTTAAGTTTGATATTGCGCTGCTGCCCACCGGAGAAATGGCTGGTTTGCCCAAGTTGCTTAAGTCCAGTGGCAATAAGGCTTGTGACGAGGCGGTGGAGCGAGCCATCATGGCTTCTCAGCCTTTGCCTGTGCCTACCGAGGCTGCAGCCTTTGCGCAGTTTAGAAGCTTAAAGTTGACCTTTAGACCCAACGACTAAATTTGGTTTGTGGTTCGACAGGCTCACCACGAACGGTAATTTACGACAGGCTCATGCCGCAATGCCGCAATGCCGCAATGCCGCAAGGGCATTCCCGTCATTTCTAAGTCTCAAACGACTCGGCTTGAAATTCGTGAAGGATGAAGGGCTTGCAATAAAAAAGACCGTTAATTGTCACAAAACTAGCTTGAGATTGCAGTAAAATCGACCGGTGCCATGTAATATAAAGGCCTGTGTTGGTTTTTAGAATTTTTAACGAAAAGCCAGATAAAGAAAACACCTAAAGAAAGCAACTGAAGAAAATAACCGTGCTTATGCCTACCGTGAGAATAATATTATTTTTAGTGACTTTATGCTTAAGTGGCTTAGCTCACTCGGCCTTGGAAATTGAGATCAGCGGTGGTGGTGCACAACAATTGCCGTTGGCTATTGTGCCCTTTGCGCAAAGCAATGGCGGCGCAGATAACATCAGTCAAATCATCAATGCAGACTTAAAACGCAGTGGCTTATTTCGCCTGTTGGAAACCGCTGGCGTCGCCAGTCGGCCTAGCGACATCAGTCAAATTAAATACGCCGAGTGGGTGGCATTGCAGGCACAGGCTGTGGCCGTGGGTAAAGTCGAGGTGCTGCCTGGCAATCGCTTAAACGTCAGCTTTCAGTTGGTGGACGTGCTCAAACAAACCCAGCTTGCTGGCCTGCAATACAACATCGCCGCCAATCAATTACGCGGCACCGCGCATAAAATTGCCGATGCCATCTACCAAACGCTAACCGGTGAGGGTGGGATGTTTGCCAGCCGTATTGCTTACGTGGCTAAGCTTAATGGCCGTTATGCCCTGCGGGTAGCGGATGTTGATGGGGAGAATGCCGTGACCATGGTGTCTTCCAAAGAACCGATTATTTCCCCTGCATGGTCGCCAGATGGCAGCAAGCTGGCCTATGTGTCGTTTGAAAAGAAAAAACCCATCATTTTTATACAAACGCTCAGTGGTCAGCGTACCGTGTTGGCCAGCTTTAAAGGCAATAACAGCGCGCCGGCATGGTCGCCCGATGGCACTAAGTTGGCCATTGTTTTGACTTACGGTGCCAATTCCCAGCTATACACCATACGCGCTGACGGTACGGATTTACAGGCCTTAACCAAGAGTAGCGCGATCGATACTGAGCCCACCTGGTCACCCGATGGACTATGGATTTATTTCAGCTCTGACCGCGGCGGTCGGCCACAGATATACAAAGTGGCTAGCAGTGGCGGTGATGTGCAGAGGGTGACGTTTGAGGGGATGTTCAATTTGAGTCCACGGCTGTCGCCGGACGGTAAGTTTTTGGCCATGGTGCGTAACGATGGTGGTAAATACCGATTGGCCTTGCAAGAGTTAGCCAGCGGCCAAGTGCAGGTGTTGAGCGAGGGCGCGCAAGACGAGTCGCCTAGCTTTGCCCCCAACGGTCGCGTATTATTGTATGCTACTCGGAGCGGCTATAAAGGCGCGTTGGCAGCCGTGTCCAGTGATGGCCGCGTGCAGCAGCGTTTGAATGAATCCGGCGGGGACATACGTGAACCGGCTTGGGGCCCATTGATTAAATAAGCTGTGTTTTAATTATCGCTAAGCTAATTTTTAGGCTATTACGGCCTTGTTTAAGGAGAGCAAAATGAACGGAAACACTTGGAACAGCAAGCTATTAAGCAGTCTAGTTTTGGCCTTGATGTTGGCCGCCTGTAAAAGCACGCCCATGGTGGATAAACCGGCCGCGGTAGAAGACAAAAGCCCGGTAGCGGCCAGCACGGCTAAGCCAGCGGAAGCGGCGCCTGCGCCAGCGGCAGATACCGCGGCAGTCAAAGAAGTGGTGATAGACAGTAATGCCGGTGCTAACAGCAACAACAATCCATTAAAAGACCCGAATAATATTCTATCCAAGCGTCAGGTCTACTTTGACTATGATAGCGATGCCGTTAAAGCGGAATACCGACCATTGGTGGAAGCGCATGCTAAATACCTATTGGCCAATCGCGCGGCCAAAGTCATATTGCAAGGCAATACCGATGAGCGTGGTAGCCGTGAGTACAATTTGTCCTTGGGCCAACGCCGTTCTGTGTCGGTCAAAAAATCCCTAAATTTACTCGGTGTGCAAGATGGGCAAATTGAAACAGTCAGTTTTGGTGAAGAAAAAGCCACGGCCGCCTGTGCCGATGACGCTTGTTCTCAACAAAATCGCCGTGTCGATATTGTTTACGAAAACGAGTAAAAATTTGCCTTATTTTAAAGAATAAATTATGAAAAAATGGATACTGGCTAGTTTGTTAATTGTCACTGCGACGTTTGCTGTACACAGTCACGCCGCTTTGTTTGACGACAAGGAGGCGCGCAAGAAAATTTTAGAATTGGAAGCCACCACCATTAGCCAGCATCAAGCCACTCAAACCGAGTTGGCGGCGTTGAAGAAAACCCAGCAGACCATAGAGCAGCGTTTGGCTGAAATTGAGGCCATCACCAAAGGCCAAGGTCTGCTGGACATGCAAAATCAAATTGAAGTGCTTAAGCAAGAAGTGGCCAAGTTAAAGGGTGAGCTTGAGCTGGCCAGCCATAATGTTAACCTCACTCAGCAACGGCAAAAAGATTTGTACGGCGATGCCGATGCGCGTTTACGCAAGTTAGAGCAAGGTCCGCCTGTAGCTAATACCAGTGCTAGCCCCAGCCCAACAGCAGCAGAGGCCCAACCGGCCAGCCCTGCGGCAGCCGTTGCTCCAGCCCCTGGGCCAGTGGTTGCCAGTACGCCTGAGCCAGCCAAGAATAGTCAAGAGTATCAGTTGTTAGAGTTGGCGCACGGCTTGGCCAAGGAAGCGAAATACAGAGATGCGTTTAATGCTTACGATAAATTTCTAAAGGATTACCCGAATAGCGCATACGCTGCGGACGCCATGTACGGTTTAGGTTATGCCCAGTTTGCTTTGAAAAATTACAAATCGGCCATGGCCACCCAGCAAAAGTTACTGGATGCGCACCCAGACAATCCTAGAGCGGCCGATGCCATGTTCAATATGGCCAACAGCCAGTTTCAATTAGGCTTGGTGCCAGCCGCGAAAAAAACCTTGCGTGATTTGATTGCCAAGTTCCCCAACAGTGAGGTTATCCCGGCCGCACAGAAACGCTTAAAAGCCTTGGACGCCATTAAGTAGTCTAACTAGCGTAATCTATGATCAAAGGCGCGTGGTCGCTAAAGCGCTGTTCTTTGTATATGCTGGCCAGCCTTGCTTTGGCGGCCGTGGCTGGAGTGGCAATTTGGTAGTCTATGCGCCAACCCACATTTTTAGCCCAGGCTTGGCCGCGGTTACTCCACCAGGTGTAGCACTCGTCGGTGGTCTCTGGGTGTAGTGTGCGGTAAACATCGACCCAACCCACTTGATCAAACAGCGTGCTTAACCAAGCCCGTTCCTCGGGTAAAAAGCCGGAATTCTTTTTATTGCCTTTGTAATTCTTCAGATCCACTTCTTTGTGGGCGATATTCCAATCGCCGCAAATGAGCACTTCGCGACCGCTGTTGATCAAGGCTTGCATGTGCAGCATGAAGCGCGCCATCACACTAAATTTAAATGCTTGCCGTTCTTCGCCACTGGACCCCGATGGCAAATACAGCGACACCACGCTTAAATTGCCAAATTGACATTCGATGTAGCGGCCTTCGCTGTCTATGTCGGCCACATCTTGATTGCTGCCGGCCAAACCGATGATGACGGCATCTGGTTTAGTTTTTGAGTAAATACCGACGCCGCTGTAGCCTTTTTTCTCGGCGTAATGGAAATGCCCGTAATAGCCATCTGGATTGAGCATTTCGGGCGACATATCCTCGGCTTGCGCTTTAAGTTCTTGTAAGCAAACGATGTCGGCTGCTTGGGTTTTTAACCAAGCGAGCACACCTTTATTTGTGGCAGAGCGTATGCCGTTTAGGTTTAGCGATATAATCTTCAAAACTTCATCCTTAAAGTGACACGATTTCAACGACCATGACAGTGAACCTAACCCAAAGCGGCCAGTCGGCCGAGGCATCAGCATCCGTAAGCCATGATTTTATCGCATTTGCCCTAGAAAAAGAGGTGTTGCGTTTTGGTGAATTTAAAACCAAAGCCGGCCGTCTTAGCCCGTATTTTTTCAATGCCGGCTTGTTTAACGATGGCGTCAGTTTGATGAAGCTGGGCGAGTTTTATGCCGCTGCTATTGAAGAATCTGGCATAGATTTTGATATGTTGTTTGGCCCGGCGTATAAAGGCATCACCCTGGCGGCCAGCATTGCGATTGCTTTTGCTAGAAAGGGTCGCAATTTGCCGTATGCCTATAACCGTAAAGAAGCCAAGGACCACGGCGAAGGCGGCACCATTGTTGGTAGCCCATTGCAAGGCCGGGTGTTGATTATTGATGACGTGATTTCGGCCGGCACCTCGGTGCGTGAATCGGTTGCCCTGATTGAGGCAAGTGGTGCCACGGCTTGTGGTGTGGCCATCGCCATCGACAGGCAGGAAAAAGGCTTAGGGGAGTTGTCGGCCGTGCAAGAAGTGATTGCCCATAACCGTATCCCAGTCTGCGCGATTGCCAACCTCAGTGATTTGATGGCGTTTTTGGCTGGCCAGCAAAATTTAGCCAGCCACTTGCACGCGGTCAGTGCCTATAGGCAACAATACGGGGTAATTTAAGCCTGTAGTTTTTTCTTCAGTAGGTCGTTGACCTGTGCCGGGTTGGCTTTGCCTTTAGAGGCTTTCATGGCTTGACCGACTAGGGCGTTGAAGGCCTTTTCTTTTCCTGCTTTAAATTCTTCCACCATGGCGGCATTGGCGGCCAGCACCTCGTCTATGATGGCTTCTATGGCGCCGCTGTCGGATTCTTGTTTCAAGCCTTTGGCGGCAATAATCGCATCTACTTCGCCTTCGCCCTGCCACATCGCTTCAAATACTTGCTTAGCGGCGTTGTTTGAAATGGTGCCATCGCTGATGCGTTTAAGTAACTGTGCTAATTGCTCGGCACTGATAGGGCTGTTGCTGATGCTTTTATCTTCGCTGTTTAACTTAGCACTCAAGCTGCCCATGACCCAGTTGGCAGTTTGCTTGGCTTCCGCGCCGGCGCTGATGGTGGCAATAAAGTAATCGGCCAAGTCGCGTGAACTGGTTAGGCTGCTGGCGTCGTAGCTGGATAAGCCATGCTGTGCTTCTAAGCGCGCTTTCATGGCGGCTGGCAATTCTGGCATGTCCGCACTGACCCGTGCTTTATCCGCTTCCGTGATGACTAAAGGCAACAAGTCTGGGTCGGGGAAGTAGCGGTAGTCATTGGCTTCTTCTTTGCTGCGCATGGACCGTGTTTCACCGGTGTCTGGGTTAAATAACACAGTGGCCTGTTGGATTTTTCCGCCGTCTTCCAATGTTTCAATTTGCCAACGGGTTTCGTATTCGATGGCTTGCGTCATGAATTTAAACGAGTTGAGGTTTTTAATCTCGCGGCGCGTGCCTAGTTTGTCTGAGCCTTTAGGGCGTACCGATACATTGACATCGCAGCGAAAGCTGCCTTCTTGCATATTGCCGTCGCAAATGCCTATCCATTGCACCAACTCATGCAGTTTTTTGGCATAGGCCACGGCCTCGGCGGCCGAGCGCATGTCCGGTTCAGTGACGATTTCTAATAAGGGCGTACCGGCTCGGTTTAAGTCTATGCCGCTCATGCCTTCCACGGCGCCGTGCACGGACTTCCCTGCATCTTCTTCTAGGTGAGCGCGGGTAATGTTGACTACTTTTTCATAGGCAGCTTGCTTGCCTGTGGCAGGCACTTGTATGGTGATGGCACCCTTGCCTACCACCGGCAATTCGAATTGACTGATTTGGTAGCCCTTGGGTAAGTCCGGGTAAAAGTAATTTTTACGGGCAAACACCGAGCGCGGTGCAATGTGTGCATTAATGGCTAGGCCAAATTTGATCGCACAATGCACGGCCTGTTTGTTTAACACTGGCAATACACCGGGTAATGCCAAGCTCACTTCGCAGGCTTGGGTGTTAGGCTCGGCGCCGTATTTAACCGATGCGCCAGAAAAAATCTTGCTGTTTGTTTGCAGTTGGGTGTGTGTTTCCAACCCAATAACGACTTCCCATTCCATTATGCATTTCCTTCAGGCAAGCTTGGTGCTTGATTGTGCCAATCGGTAACTTGTTGGTATTGATGGGCCACATTTAGCATGCGCGCTTCATCAAAATAATTGCCTATAATTTGCAGGCCCACCGGCAACGCTTTGCCATCCTCGCTGGTGGCAAAACCAGCCGGCACACTCATGCCAGGCAGGCCGGCCAAGTTGGTTGAGATGGTGTAGATGTCTTGTAAATACATGGCCACCGGATCGTCCACTTTCTCACCGGCTTTAAAGGCGGTGGATGGCGCAGCAGGACCCATGATGACGTCACATTGTTTAAACGCCTCGACGAAGTCTTGCGCAATTAAGCGGCGAATTTGTTGGGCTTTTAAATAGTAGGCATCGTAATAGCCAGCACTTAAAACATAAGTACCAATTAAGATGCGGCGTTTGACTTCGGCACCAAAGCCTTCGGCGCGGCTCTTGCAATACATGTCCATTAGGTCGGTGTATGTGTTCGCCCTATGACCATAGCGCACGCCATCATAGCGCGACAAATTGCTCGAGGCTTCGGCTGGGGCAAGCACGTAGTAAACCGGGATGGATAGGCCGGTATTGGGTAGGGAAATGTCGATAATTTCTGCGCCCAGTTTTTTGTATTCGGCGATGGCGCTTTCTATTACTTTGCCCACATCGGCGCTTAAGCCCTCGGCAAAAAACTCTTTAGGCAAGCCTATTTTTAAGCCGGCCAATGGTTTGTTTAAATCGCGGCAATAGTCTTCTTTTGCGCGGTCTAAGCTGGTGGAATCGCGTTCGTCAAAACCGGCCATGACGTTCATCATCAATGCGCAATCTTCGGCACTTTTGGCCATCGGCCCTGCTTGGTCTAAAGAGGACGCGAAGGCGATCATGCCAAAGCGTGATACCACGCCGTAAGTCGGTTTTAAGCCGGTAAAGCCACACAAGGAGGCCGGTTGGCGTATCGATCCGCCGGTGTCGGTGCCGGTGGCGGCGGCACACAATCTGGCGGCTACCGCAGCGGCACTGCCGCCGCTACTGCCGCCAGGCACGCGATCGAAACTCCAAGGGTTTTTTACCCCGCCAAAATAGCTGGTTTCATTGGATGAGCCCATGGCAAATTCATCCATATTGGTTTTACCTAAGTTGACCGCGCCAACGGCATCAAATTGGCTGATTACGTGGGCATCGTAGGGCGCAACAAAGTTGGCCAGCATTTTAGAGCCGCAAGTGGTCGGCCAGCCTTTAGCGCAAAAAATATCTTTTTGCGCAATCGGAATGCCGGTCAGAGGTGCTGCCGTGCCGGCTGCAATACGGGCATCGGCGGCCTTTGCTTGGGCCAAGCTTTTGCCTTCATCTAAGGCGATGAAAGCATTGATGCTGGGGTTGTGTCGCTGAATGCGCGCCAAAAAGGCTTGCGTTAGCTCCACGCTGGAAATTTGTTTGCTTTGCAATAATTCGGCATAGCCTTTCAGGCTGCCGTTGCTTAATTCGTTATTGGCCATGATTATTCGATTACTTTAGGAACAAGGTATAAGCCACCTGCTACGGCGAGCTCTTGGGAGCCATTACCTAAAATCGGTGCATTTTTTTGAAATTCATCGCGTAGGTTGGTTTTGCTAACAACATCATCGCGTAAGCGTTGGCTGACGTCTTGCGCGTGTGACATGGGTTCTATGCCGCTGGTGTCAACCGCTTGCATTTGTTCAATTAAAGCCAATATGCCGCTTAGTTTGCTTAAGGTGGCGTTGGCATCATTTTCGTTGATTTCTATACGGGCCAAATGCGCCACTTTTTTGATGTCTTCTATGCTTAATGCCATGCTTCAATTATCCAAAATTTTTAATGGCGCCACGGCTATCGGCGCCTCAGTTTATGGTTTTATGACGGGGTTTATGTGTTGCATAGTGCTAAAACCGTAGCCAGCTATATTAGCAAATGCTAAGCGCGACTATATATCGGCGCCTATTTGCAATTAAGTTAGCATTGCATCTTAATTTTCAACACGATATGCGGTATTATACCTTGATTTTACGGGCGCCTAAATCGCGCTTTTATTCGGTTGGCGTGGCAAGTGCCATTTTGCATCAAAGCACAGGAAAAACAAAATGTTTGGTTTTTTAACTAGTTACTTTTCAAACGACTTGGCGATCGACTTGGGTACCGCCAATACGCTCATATACTCACGCGGCAAAGGTATCGTGTTAGACGAACCGTCCGTGGTGGCGATACGCCTTGATGGCGGTCCGGGCGGTAAAAAAATCTTACTGGCCGTGGGTGCAGAAGCCAAAGGCATGTTGGGTCGTTCACCGTCCAATATTCAAGCCATACGCCCGATGAAAGACGGCGTGATCGCTGACTTCACCATCACCGAGCAAATGCTGAAATACTTCATCCGCCGCGTGCACGATGCGCGTTGGTTTTCACCTAGCCCACGCATCATTATTTGCGTGCCGGTGGGCTCTACCCAAGTGGAGCGTCGAGCGATTAAAGAGTCAGCTGAACGCGCTGGCGCAAAACAGGTATTTTTAATTGAAGAGCCTATGGCGGCAGCGATTGGTGCCGGCATGCCGGTATCAGAAGCCACCGGTTCCATGGTGGTGGACATTGGTGGTGGCACCACGGAAGTCGGTGTGATTTCATTAGGCGGTATCGTTTACGCGAAATCAGAGCGTGTGGGCGGGGATAAATTCGATCAAGCCATCATTGATTACATACGCCGCAATTATGGCATGCAAATTTCTGAGCCAACGGCAGAAGCCATCAAGAAAAAAATTGGTTCGGCTTTCCCAGGCTCTACCGTGTTGGAAATGGAAGTGACCGGCCGTAATTTAGCCGAAGGTTTGCCTCGTAAATTCACCATTTCCAGCAACGAGATTTTAGAAGCGTTGACTGAGCCACTTAACGCCATCGTGGGTGCAGTAAAATCGGCCTTAGAGCAAACCCCACCTGAATTGGGTGCGGACATTGCCGAAAAAGGCATGGTGTTAACCGGCGGTGGTGCATTGTTGCGTGACCTAGACAGGTTGTTGGTAGAGGAAACCGGTTTGCCGGTGATTGTTGCAGAAGATCCATTGACTTGCGTTGCCCGTGGTTGCGGTCGTGCTTTGGAAGAAATTGATAAATTAGGCAATATCTTCGCTTACGAGTAAGGCCTAGTGACTAAGCCGACCTAAGCCGGTTTAGGTTTTTAGCAGCACCCAGTTAGTCCAGTATAGGCCGCCTAGACGGCCTATACTTTTACTAAAAATAGCGAGACCCACAACAGCTAACACTAATGGCGCGCCATTTATACAATAAGATAGAACAACAACAAGCCCCGGCATTCTTTGTGCGAGGTCCTAGTCCGCTTGCCCGTTTAGCATTTTTCTCCGTTTTATCCTTGGCCTTGATGGCCTCCGACAGTCGCTGGCAATACTCGCTGAGCATGCGACAAAGTTTGCAAACACTGTTGCACCCTTTGCAGTTATTGGCCAATGCCCCCACGCAAATCTACCGCAATACCGCCGAATATTTTTCTACGCACGACCGCTTGCTCAATGAAAATCAGCAGTTTAAGAAGCGCGACTTAGTCCAAGCCATTGCCTTGCAAAAACTCAATTTATTGGTGGTCGAGAATGCCCATCTGCGTCAATTATTAGGCGCGCAAAGCGTGCTTAAAGAAAGCAGCGTGGTTGGCGAAATTATGCACGTGGGGCGCGACCCCTTTACAAAAAAAGTACTGATTAATCGCGGCCAAAATCATAAAATTTTGCCGGGCATGGCGGTGGTTGATGCGGCAGGCGTAATAGGTCAAGTCACGCGTGTCTATCCATTAAGCAGCGAGGTGACTTTGATCACGGACACTTCTTTAGCCATGCCGGTGCAGATAGAGCGCAACGGTTTGCGAGCCATTGCCTTTGGTCATGGGCGTGATAACACCGTGGATTTGCCGTATTTGCCGGCCAATGTGGACATTAAGC
This sequence comes from uncultured Methylotenera sp., assembly GCA_964400215.1. Classification (GTDB taxonomy): domain Bacteria; phylum Pseudomonadota; class Gammaproteobacteria; order Burkholderiales; family Methylophilaceae; genus Methylotenera. The sequence goes on from CAYNSY010000003.1 coordinate 236,000, forward strand.
GTGGCGACAAATTAGTTACCTCGGGCATCGATGGCGTGTACCCGGCCGGCTTGGCGGTGGCAACGGTTAAACAAATCGTCAGTAGCGCAGATACCCCCTTCGCACGCATTGTTTGCCTGCCATTGGCTGGGGTGGAGAGCCATAGGCAGGTGCTGGTGGTCAGTAAGCCGCATGTGGTTGGCACGGAATCGCCCAGCTTAACCCAGCCAGTAAAGCTGGGTTTGACGCAGCCATTGCCGGCGGAGAAAAAGCAAGTTAGGCCTAATAAGCCGCTTAAGTTGAGTGAGACTCATGCCCGCTAATAAATTAAAAACCTTGTATTTTTCCGTGCTACTGGCCTTCATGAGCCTGCTCTTGCCGTGGTCGCAAGCCGCTTTAGTGTTGCGCCCGGATTTTATGTTGCTGGTGCTGATTTTTTGGTTGATACGTGCGCCCAATCTTTGCAATGTTGGTACGGCTTGGATGCTAGGCTTGCTGGTCGATTTGGCGGCAGGCATGGTGTTCGGTCAATACGCACTGGCCTACACGGTCACGGCTTTTTTTGCCGTGACCTACCAACGCCGCTTGGTTTTGTTTACCGGCATGCAGCAATTGCTTTATGTCTTTTCCTTATTGCTGGTTTCGCAACTCATGTTGCTTATGATCCAAACCTTTGCCGGTTGGCAGTTTACTGGTTGGTTTTATTTTCTTCCTAGCCTGAGCGGCGTGTTGCTGTGGTGGGTGGCGATGGGCTTAGGCTTAAATACAGGCGGTCGTGGTCGTGCCAATTAAGTTTTTTTTAGTCTGCTGGAGCTTAATGCCTAGCCAATTGCTGGATGCTTAAGCGTGGTTAGGGAAGTTAAAAATCCGCAACACGAGCAGTATTACTTTAGGCTGCGTTTGGGATTCACCGCTCTTTTTGTGATGGGCTTGTTTGCTTTATTGGCCTTACGCTTTATTTACCTGCAAATTAGCCAATACACCCATTACCAAACCTTGGCTGAGAATAATCGCATTTCCATGGTGCCTATCGTGCCTAACCGCGGCTTAATTTTGGATAAAAATGGGGTGGTGCTGGCGCATAATTTTTTCGTCTACACCTTAGAAATTACCCCTTCAAAAGCCGGTGACTTAAAAACCACCATAGCCGAGCTGGGCAAATTGCTGGAAATCAGCAAAGCCGACATTAAGCGTTTTGCTAAATTGAAAAGTGAAAGTCGCAATTTTGAAAGCATCCCCATACGCACGCACCTCAATGAAATTGAAGCCGCCCATTTTGCGGTAAACCATTACCGCTTTCCTGGGGTGGCGATTAAATCCCGTTTGTATCGCCATTACCCCATGGGTAAGTTTGCTGCACACATGATAGGTTACATAGGACGCATCAACAGCAAAGATTTAATCAGTCTAGAAAAATCCGGCGACTTGTCTAATTACAAGGGCTCCTACCACATAGGCAAAAGTGGCGTGGAACAATTCTACGAGGCGCAGTTGCATGGTCAGACCGGCTTTGAGCAGGTGGAAACCGATGCCGATGGCCATGCCGTTCGGGTCATCGCCAGATCGGCGCCGGTGCCGGGGACCAATCTGGTGTTGTCTGTGGACAGTAAATTGCAGGAAATTGCCGAGACCGCATTCGGCGATCGACGCGGGGCTTTGGTGGCGATTAATCCTAAAACTGGGGCGGTATTGAGCTACGTCAGTCAGCCTGGTTTTGATCCCAATTTGTTTGTGGACGGCATTGATGTGGACAATTGGACCTTCCTCAATGAGTCGCTGGACAAACCCTTGGTCAACCGACCTATACGCGGTATCTACCCGCCAGGCTCGACTTTTAAGCCTTTTGTGGCGATGGCTGGCTTGGAGCACGCTAAACGTCTGCCACCCTACAGCATACAAGACCCCGGCTTTTATTCATTAGCCAATAGCCGCCATCGTTACCGTGACTGGAAGCCAGACGGTCATGGCTTGGTGGATATGCAAAAAGCCATTACCGTTTCATGCGATACATTTTTTTATGGATTAGCCATGGATTTGGGCATAGAAAGGCTCACCGGTTTTGTTCGTCATTTTGGTTTCGGTAGCAAATCGGGCATCGATATACGCGGTGAAAATGCCGGTTTATTGCCTACCCCAGCTTGGAAAATGCGCCGCTTTAAACAGCCTTGGTACCAAGGTGAAACCGTCATCGTCGGCATAGGTCAGGGTTACACTTTGGTGACGCCCATGCAATTGGCTCAAGCCACCGCGACCTTGGCCAACGACGGTGTGGCCATGCGTCCACACACGGTGGTGGCCATGCAATCCCCCGCCACGGGTCGCACCATGAATATCACCCCAGTGGTGCAAGACCGGCTAGCCCTAAAAGCCGAAAACATTGCCATCGTTAAACGCGGCATGATGGATGTTACTTTGCCAGGGGGAACGGCGGCCAGCGTTGGGGCAAATGCGCCGTACAGCATTGCCGCAAAAACCGGTACGGCACAGGTCATAGGCATCAAGCAAAATGCCAAATACGACAGCAATAGCATCAATGAGCGGCACCGAGACCATGCCTTGTTTATTGCCTATGCGCCGGCAGACAACCCCACTATCGCCTTGGCGGTGATCGTGGAAAACGGCGGCCATGGGGGCTCAGCGGCTGGGCCCATCGCCAGAAAAGTCATGGATTATTATTTGCTGGGTAAGTCGCCAAACGAGCCGACGCCTAAGCTGACACAGGCTCAGCCAATAAAGCCCAGCCTTAACAATCAACATGAGAGCACGCAGGATGAATAAATTCTTAAAGCCTTTGTTCGCGCATCTCGATTCGTTTTTGATGGCGAGCTTGTTTTTTACACTGATGGTGGGTTTGTTTGTTTTGTACAGTGCGTCGGGGCAGGATTTTTCCAAGGTCTACGATCAAACAGTGAATATTGTATTGGCCTTCAGTGTCATGTGGTTGGCTGCCAACATTGCGCCGCACCAACTCGAACGCATAGCCATGCCGCTGTATGTATTGGGTGTGCTGTTATTGGTGGCTGTCGAATTGGTGGGCTCGACCAGCCATGGTGCGCAGCGTTGGCTTAATTTAGGCATCACTAAAATACAACCATCCGAGATCATGCGCATAGCCATGCCCATGATGTTGGCTTGGTATTTTACTAAATTGGAAAGCCGGCCCAGCGCTATGCATTTTGCTCAAGCCGGTTTGTTGCTGTTGGTGCCAGTGGCCTTGGTCATGAAGCAACCGGATTTAGGCACGGCTTTATTGATCACGGCTGCCGGTTTTTATGTGTTGTTTTTAGCCGGCTTAAGCTGGAAATTATTGTTGGGTAGTGCCCTCAGTTTGGCCATCGCTGCACCATTTTTGTGGACCATGTTGCATGATTACCAGCGCCGCCGGATAGAAATTTTATTCGATCCCAGTCAAGATCCGCTCGGTTCTGGCTACCACACCATACAGGCCATGATAGCCATAGGCTCAGGTGGCTTTGCCGGTAAAGGCTGGTTAAATGGCACACAAGCCCAGCTGGATTTCATCCCGGAACGGACCACCGATTTTATTTTCGCCGTGTTCAGTGAAGAGTTTGGTCTGTTGGGGAATTTGTTATTATTGGGCTTGTTTAGTTTGATCGTTTTACGCGGCTTGGTCATTGCATCGAATGCTAAAAGTACCTTTGGGCGTTTATTGGCCGGCAGCATAGCCCTGACTTTTTTCACCTATGCCTTCGTTAACATGGGCATGGTCAGTGGCATTTTGCCTGTGGTTGGGGTGCCTTTGCCGCTGATCAGTTATGGTGGTACGTCCATGGTCATGTTGTGCTTGAGTTTAGGTATATTGATGAGTATTGCCACCCATAAAAACGTGGTGGCCACTTAATTGTTTTTTACCCTTTTAAAATCGCTATGACCATGAAAACACCCATCCTATTGTTGAGTTTAATGCTGTTAACGGCTTGTGCGGATTTCTCTTTAAATAGCCCGGTCGGGAGCTCAGCGCCGATTAAAAATGATAAGCCCAGCAGTGTAGAAACGGCCGCCGCTAAACCCGGCGCCGGTGCGTATTATCTAGACGACGGCCCTGGGGACAATGCCCCAGCCAATTTGGACAGCGTGCCTAGCGCGACCTTAAAAGTAGAACAGCCCTTGCCACGGGCGAATAAGCCTTACATGGCCTTAGGCCAAGCCTACACGCCCATGACTGGCTATGCGCCGTATAAAAAACAAGGCGTGGCCTCGTGGTATGGCAAGCGCTACCACGGCAAAAAAACCTCCACCGGCGAAATTTACGATATGTATGCCATGTCCGCCGCGCACACCACCTTGCCCATCCCCAGTTATGCCAAAGTGACCAATCCGGCCAATGGCCGCTCTGTCATCGTGCGGATTAACGATAGGGGGCCGTTTAAACGCGACCGTCTGATTGATTTGTCCTATGTGGCGGCTTACCAGCTGCGCTTGGTGAATCATGGCAGTGGCTTGGTGGAAGTGGAAGCCATTGATACCAGCCCAACGGCCATGCAAACTACGCTGCCCCAGCCCAGCCCAGTAAGCCCTGCCCCTGCTGAGCAAGACGGGGTAGTCATACAGGCCTTGCCTAGCGAGGCTAGCAGCGTGAGTAAAGCGGTGCTGACCGAAACGCCAGCCGTGCCCGGCGTGTATTTACAATTAGGGGCGTTTAAGAACGAAGCCAACGGTTTGTCCTTACAGAAAAAAATTCAAGATTCCGGTCTGCTGGAAAACCCAGACGCGGCTAAGGTGTATAATGATGGCCTCTACCGTGTGCGTCTAGGCCCTTATGCCAGTAAGGTGGAAGCGGAAACTATGGCCGCTAAACTTCGCCAACAATTAAACATGACCGCCATACTCATTAACTAACCATAGCATTCCTAACAAGATAACGACCATGACATCCAAGCTATTAAAAATTTGTACTTTTGTATTTACTTTGAGCGCACTTGTGCTGAGTTCTGCGGTGCAAGCCGCCGCTGCACAAATTCCACCAGCACCGGATTTGGCGGTGAACGCGTATTTATTAAAGGATTTCAACAGTGGCCATGTGTTGGCGGCTAAAAATAACAGTGCGCGCATAGAGCCGGCTTCTTTGACTAAAATCATGACGGCCTATTTGACCTTTAAAGCGCTAAAAAGTAAGCATTTGTCATTGACGCAAAACCTTGCCGTTAGCGAAATAGCATGGAAAGTGGAAGGCTCCAAAATGTTTATTGAGCCTAACCGTCCTGTGACCGTGGACGAATTGTTGCATGGCATGATCATACAGTCGGGCAACGATGCATCGATTGCGCTGGCTGAAGGCATAGCCAGTTCAGAAGTTCAATTCGCTGACATGATGAATCAAGAAGCGCTGCGTTTGGGCATGAAAAACACCCATTACATGAACGCGACCGGTTTGCCTGATGCGCAGCATTACACCACGGCCGACGATTTGGCCATCTTGGCCACGGCCTTAATCCACGATTTCCCCGAGCAATACCAGCGCTTGTATTCCGTTAAAGAATACAGCTATAACAACATTACCCAGCCTAACCGTAACCGCTTGTTATGGGCGGATGCCAGCGTTGATGGCATGAAAACTGGCCACACGGAATCGGCCGGTTACTGCTTAATTTCCTCAGCAAAACGTGATGGCATGCGTCGTATTTCTGTGGTGCTTGGTGCTGCCAGTGACGCCGCTCGTGCCGCCGAGAGTCAAAAATTATTGAATTACGGTTTCCAGTTTTTTGATTCTAAATTGCTCTACAAACAAGGCCAGGCAATTAAATCCTTGCGCGTATGGAAGGGCAAAGAAAACCAAGTGAACCTAACGGTGGCTGAAGATTTGTACGTGACGGTGGCTAAAGGCGATCACGCGCAGATGAAAGCGCAAGTGACCAGCCAAGATCGATTGATTGCACCGATTGCTAAAGGTCAAGTCATAGGCCGCGTGCAATTTACCTTGAACGGCAAAGTCGTGTCTGAGCGTAATTTAGTCGCGGCAAACAGCATAGCAGCGGCCGGTATCTTTGGTCGTATTTGGGACAGTATCTTATTGCTGGTGCAATAAGATAAGCCGCTAGAAAACCAGCATTATGGCTGACATAGACAACAGCAAGCCGGCGCTCATTGACTTCCCCTGCGACTTTCCGATTAAAGTCATGGGTGAAATGCAAGACGGCTTTGCTGAGACCATCACCGGTCTGATTCAGACCGTGCAACCCTTATTTAATGCAAGCAAAATAGAAATGCGTGCCAGTTCCGGTGGCAAATACATCAGCCTAACTTGCCATGTGCAGGTGGCATCGCAAGATCAATTGGACGCGGTTTACCGTTTAATCAGCGCCCACCCACTGGTTAAATTTTCACTTTAAAACGATCACGTTGCAAAACGCCGCAGCCATCTCTGCCAGTGTATTCGCCCCGCCGATCTTGCTTAGGCAGTTAGGCCGTACCGATTTTGCCAAAACCTGGCAGGCCATGCAGCAATTTAACAGCGAGCGCACCGATGCTACGGTCGATGAGCTCTGGGTCACCGAGCATTTCCCGGTCTACACGCTAGGACTTAACCGCCAAGGCGTGCGTTTACCGGTCGCCACGGACATTCCTTTGGTGTTGACGGATAGGGGTGGCAAAATAACTTACCACGGCCCGGGTCAGCTCATTCTCTACCCACTTTTGGATTTGAAGCGGCATGGATTGAGTGTGCGTCAATTAGTCAGCCTATTGGAAAACAGCGTGATTGCCTGGTTGGCTAAACACGGCGTCACGGCTCAGGCTAAAACCAGTGCCCCTGGGGTGTATGTGCAAGAGGCTAAAATTGCTGCCTTGGGCCTGCGCATAAAAAACAACGGCAGTTACCACGGCTTAAGTGTGAATGTGGCCATGGATTTAACGCCATTTGCCGCGATAGACCCGTGCGGCTACGTGGGCATGCCAGTGACGCAGACCCAAGACTTAGGAATGCAGCTTAACTTGCAACAAGCTGCCGATGAATTAACGGCTGAGCTGCTCAGCCAATTAGCCCATGGAACAGTGCATGACTGAATCTACCCTACCGAAAGCGAAAATTGCCGGCGTAAAAGAAAGGGATGCTGCCAAAACCTCACGCATCCCGATTAAAATTATTCCGCAGCCGGTGCAGCGTAAGCCCGACTGGATACGCATGAAAATGCCGGATTCGGTCCGCTATCAAGAAATAAAAAAAATACTGCGCGACAACCAATTGCACACCGTTTGCGAAGAGGCGAGTTGCCCCAATATCGGTGAATGCTTTAGTGGTGGCACCGCCACTTTCATGATTTTAGGTGACATCTGCACACGCCGTTGCCCATTTTGTGATATCGCCCACGGCAAGCCCTTGCCCCCTGATGTCAACGAGCCAGAAAATTTGGCCCGCACCATAGCCCAAATGCGCCTCAATTACGTGGTCATTACTTCGGTTGACCGCGACGATCTAAAAGACGGTGGGGCACAGCATTTTGTCGATTGCATACGCGCGGTACGAGCACACTCACCGGCCATTAAAATCGAGATTTTGGTGCCGGATTTCCGTGGCCGGTTGGACGTGGCGATGGCCATACTTAATCAAGCGCCGCCGGACATCATGAATCATAATCTGGAGACCGTGCCACGTTTGTATAAGCAAGCCAGACCCGGCTCGGATTACCATCATTCCTTAAATTTGCTGAAGGTGTTTGCCCAGATGTACCCAAACATACCAAGCAAATCCGGTTTGATGTTGGGCTTGGGGGAAACCGACGAAGAAATTCTGGCCGTCATGCAAGATTTGCGTGATCATCAGGTGAGCATGCTGACCTTGGGTCAGTATTTGCAACCCAGCGTGCACCATTTGCCTGTCATGCGTTACGTAGAGCCGGCCATTTTTGAACAATTAAAACAAAAAGCACAAGCCATGGGCTTTAATAACACCGCCAGTGGCCCCATGGTAAGAAGCAGTTACCATGCCGATGTGCAGGCACAATTGGCTTAGCCACGGTTTAGAGTATATTTGCATAAAACGGAATTGAGCTCATTATGGTCCCACATCTAACTACGGCGCTGAACGGCCCACTCTTATCACTTGAAAAAAGCATGCTGGACGCCATGCCGAAAATAGAACATTGGTTTCGTTGCCAATGGCTAGAGTACAGCTCACCTTTTTATGCCAGCGTGGATTTGCGCAACGCTGGATTCAAGTTGGCGCCGGTGGACACCAATTTATTCCCGGGTGGGTTCAATAATCTGAACCGGGATTTTCTGCCATTAAGCGTGCAAGCGGCCATGGTGGCGGTGGAGAAAGTCTGCCCAGAAGCGCACCGTTTATTGATCATTCCGGAAAATCACACACGCAATACTTACTATTTGCGTAATGTGGTGGAGCTGGTGCACATCATGAAACAAGCCGGCCTGGACGTGCGAGTTGGATCCATTTCGCCAGAGATTACCGAGCCGACCACGCTGGAAACGCACGACGGTCAATTGTTGTTATTGGAGCCGGTGGTGCGGGTAGGCAACCGCATTAAGCTAATCAACCCGGATTTAGGCGATTTTGATAGCTGTGCGGTTTTACTCAATAACGATTTGTCCGGCGGCATCCCCGACATCCTTAAAAACCTAGAGCAAAATTTAATACCACCCTTGCACGCCGGTTGGAGCACACGCCGCAAATCACAGCATTTCACTGCCTACAATAAAGTGGCCAGTGAGTTTGCTGCGCTGCTTGGCATTGATGAGTGGTTGATCAATCCCTACTTTGAAACCTGTGGCGAAATCGATTTTAATGCGCGTACCGGTGAAGATTGCTTGGCGTTTAAAGTCGGTCAATTGCTGGAAAAAATTAAACTTAAATATGCCCAATACGGCGTCACGCAAACACCGTTTGTGATTGTTAAAGCCGATGCCGGCACCTACGGCATGGGCATAATGACGGTAAAGTCGCCGGATGAAGTACGCGATTTAAACCGTAAAACCCGTAATAAAATGGCGGTGGTGAAAGACGGCTTGCAGGTATCGGAAGTGATCATACAAGAGGGCGTGTACACCTTCGAAAGCATAGACAATGCCGTGGCGGAACCGGTGGTGTACATGATGGACCATTTTGTCATCGGCGGCTTTTACCGCGTGCATACTGGCCGTGGCGTGGATGAAAACCTCAATGCCCCCGGCTCGCAATTTGTGCCTTTGGCTTTTGAAAAAAGCTGCACCATGCCAGATTGTGCCGATAGCCCAGACGCGGCCCCCAACCGTTTTTATGCCTACGGCGTGGTGGCCCGCTTAGCACTGTTGGCGGCCGCCATAGAGTTGCAAGAACAAGACCCCATGCATCATTAAAGGCCAGGTCCACCATGAAGCTATTGTTTATATTGGATCCGCTGGATCAGTTAAAACCTGCTAAGGACAGCAGTTTGGCCATCATGCGTGTAGCGGCTGATCGCGGCCATGCCTTGTTTGTTAGCTTGCAACACGATCTATTTTTGCGTGGCGACAGAGCGAAAATTAAGGCCAAGTCTTTTCAGTTCACGGCCACCGGCTACACGCTAGGTGAGGCGCAGGAATACAGTCCTAGCGATTTTAATGCAGTGCTCATGCGCAAAGACCCGCCGTTTGATAACGAATATTTGTACAGCACTTATTTGTTGGAAATCGCTGCGCAACAGGGCGCTAAGGTGTACAACAACCCTACGGCCATGCGCGACTGGAATGAGAAGTTGTCGGTCACACGCTTTGCCGAATTTAGCCCGGCATTTTTAGTGACGGCGAATAATGACTTACTGCGTGATTTTTTGTGCGAGCAACAAGACATCGTGGTCAAACCCTTGGATGGCATGGGTGGCAGCAGTGTGTTTAGGTTGACGGCGCAGGACCCCAATACCAGCGTGATCTTGGAAACCATTACCGATTTTGGTCGGCGTACCATCATGGCGCAACGTTATTTGCCAGAAATTCTGCAAGGCGATAAGCGCATCATTGTTATAGATGGGGAGCCTTTGCCCTATGCCTTGGCGCGCATCCCAAAAGCCGGTGAAACGCGTGGCAACTTGGCAGCGGGCGGCACGGGCGTAGCACAAGCTTTAAGTACGCGTGATCTACACATAGCGCAAACGGTAGGTGCTGTTTTGAAACAGCAAGGTTTGTTGTTTGTTGGCCTAGACGTCATAGGCGATTACTTAACTGAAATTAACGTCACCAGCCCGACCGGCATGGTGGAGATTGCCCAGCAAACCGATTGCCAGGCAGCCAGCGTGTTTATGGATGCCTTAGAGCGCCAGTAAGCATGCGCTATTTAGTCTTGCTTTTGGCCTTGTTGCTTAGCGGCTGCTTTAAAACACCGCTCTACCATAGCCAAAGTTATGTGTTTGGTACCCTGCTGGACATCAGCATTTATGGCGAGACCGACGAGCGCGCCGCCATGTTGGCCAACCATGTGCAGCAAGACTTTCAGAATTTGCACGGGCGTTTGCATGCGTGGAAGCCGCAGTCGGCCAATCAGCCCAGTGAATTGGGGCAACTGAATTTAGCCTTAGCAAAAGGACTAAGCCTGCAAGTGCAACCGGACTTGGCGGCCATGCTTCTGGATGCCCAGCAATTGTCGGCAAAATCCGACGGCCTGTTTAACCCTGCCATAGGCCATTTAATCGGTAGCTGGGGTTTTCAGCGCGATGAATTTAGCCCGCTGGCTATCGACACTAAACTGCTCAATAAATGGCGGCAAGCCCAGCCCAGCATGGCCGATATCGTCATTGATGGCACGCTTGTGCGCAGCAATAATAGCGCCGTTAAATTGGATTTAGGCGGTTACGCCAAAGGCTATGCCTTGGATAGGGCGGTGGCCTACCTGCGTCAACAGCAGGTGAAAAATGCCTTGATTAACATAGGCGGCAACATCATTGCTTTGGGTCAGCATGGTGATCAGCCTTGGCGCGTCGGCATACAGCACCCGCGTTTGCCCAATGCCATGGCCACCCTGGATTTGGCTGATGGGTGGTCTATAGGCACTTCGGGCGATTACCAGCGCTATTTTCTATTGGATGGCAAACGCTATTGCCACATCATTGATCCACGAACGGCTTACCCAGCCACGCACATGCAGTCCGTCACCGTGCTGGTGCCACCGCAGGCAAGCCAACACAGTCAAGCTGGGGTGTTGTCCGATGTGGCTAGCAAGCCCTTGTTTATAGCCGGCGTGGCACAAAGTGAGCACTATGCTAAAGTCTTCGGTATAGCAGATTACTTATTGATAGACGATAAAGCGGCTATTTTTGTCTCGAGCAGCCTAGCCAAAAAACTGCATTGGCTGGCTAAGCCGGTTCAATTAACTACCCTAGGCACGCATGCACAACCTTAAATTATTAGCTAAGCAGTTGTTAGTCGGTGATTGGCTGGTGTTGCTGTTGGCGACGCTACTGGTTTACTTGTCGTTTGTTAATTTCTGGCAGGCTGGTCCAGCGGCTAAAGTGCAAATCAGCGTGGCCGATAAGGTCTATGCTACCTACAGCTTAAATCAACAACGCGAGGTGCATGTGCGCGGCCCATTGGGCGAGGCAGTGGTGCAGATTGCTAAAGGCCGGGCGCGCTTTGCTAAATCGCCCTGCACCAGCCAATATTGCGTGCATCAAGGCTGGTTGTCAAAAGCCGGCCAAGTGGCCATTTGTATCCCCAATCAAATCAGCTTAGCGTTAGTCGGCGATGCACCGCCTTACGACACGCTCAATTATTAGTGCCGCTAGTGATGTTGACGCCACTGCACACTACCCAAGACGATCACCGTATTGCTAAATTGGCGGCCTTCGCCATTGCCTTACACATGCTGGAAGCGGTTATTCCGTCACCGTTGCCTGGCGTGAAACCTGGCTTAGCCAACATCGTCACCTTGTTCGTGTTATACCAATACGGTTTTGCCACGGCGGCTTGGGTGAGTATATTGCGGGTATTCGCCAGCAGTTTGTTGTTAGGCCAATTTTTGTCGCCGGGGTTTGCTCTAAGCTTGGCCGGCGCGTCTTTGAGTTTGGTCGTATTGTATGTGGCCATGCACTTGCCTAACAAGTGGTTTGGGCCGCTAAGCTTGAGTGTGTTGGCCGCGTTTGCACACATTGCCGGCCAACTGCTGGTGGTGCGTTTGTGGTTAATTCCGCATGCTGGCCTGGCTTATCTGATTCCAGTGTTTGCCTTAGCCGCGCTAATTTTTGGGGCCGTTAATGGCGTCATTACCGCACGGTTACTGCAGCAGCAGCCGCTTAACGAATCAACTCGCGCCAACTAGCCCGTTTACCAGTAAAACCACCACCACTCTTAAACGGCGCATTTGGGTCCAGTTGCGGGGTAGGATCGTTGTCAGCCGTGTAACTTAGCGTAGGCTTGCCACTTATATACAGTAGGTTGATTCCTGTTGGCGCCGCATTGGTTTTTGTGCCCACCGGGTTTGCAATGTTAGTAGTGACCAAGCCACCTGTTTTTGCTTGGATGTAATTTACCCAACCGTAACCGTTTGGGCTGCAAGCCGTCGTTGATGGCACCATGGTCGGCACCACCAATGTGCCGGAAGCCAGTTTGGCTGCCACAACTTGACGCTCACCGCTGTCGGGCAGATCGATGTACCAGCCATGCCCGCTGGTAAACGCTTCCGTTTGCAACAAACCGGTTCGACTGTTGCCGGAGCTTGCATTTTTTATGCTGCGACTGCTTAAACTCGAGCGGCTTAGGGAGCTGGCCGTGTCTTTGATGGCATACAGTGTTTGGGTTTCCGCCGTTGCTAAATCCGATTGTCCTAAGTATTTACCGGTGCCAATAAAGACCACAGTATGGCCACTTATTTTCCCCAATTCCGGTCTGGCGGTGATGGCTTGGGCCTTGCCTGTTGGACCAGTTAGGCTGGCCAGCAATAGCGGGTTCTTAGGGTCAGACGTGCTGCCTGTGCTGTCAAATTTAAACCGCCATAAATTGCCCAGCAAATCCCCGCCGTAGACGTAATCGGCTTGGTTGTTTTCGCTAGGCCGTGCGACAAAAGCGCTGATTTTAGCTAAGCCGCTGGGCTTGTCAGCCGTGCCTACCTGCGTGGAAATTTTGCGTAACAGAGCGCCGGTATTGGCATTTAATACATACAAATAACCCATGCCTGTGTTGTTGTAGCCTGAGGTGAGTAGCACCACCCAGGTGCCATCGCGTTGCTTGGTGATCACTGGGTTGCCAAAACTAAAGCCCAAGTCAGCGTCGTCATGGGTGTCAAATTCCCACAACAAGCTAGGCTGGTCATTGCTTACGTTTAAGGCATAAAAGCCCTTGCCGCCTTCACCAAGGCCGCCAACCAAGACAGTTTTCCAGTCGCTGGCGGTGCTGCATGGGCCGTTACAGATGTCTGTCACAGTGGTGCTGCCGTTGACGAAATTTTTATGCTGAGTGGCATAATTTTTATCGGCTAGATTCCACAGTTTAGCGAGCAGCATGCTGGGGATGTAAGCCCAGCGCTCCGTACCGTCATTGGCATTAAATGCATGCAACATGCCATCGTTGGCACCGACGTAGACGCTGTTAGTGCGGTTAGCTTGCGCGGTTTTAAAGGCGGCATAACTGCTTTCTAAATAATTAAAGTTAGGCGCTGTGACATACACCGCATTGGATTCAGTAATGTCGCCCAAGGTTTTTTCACGGTAGCGAAACAGACGGTTAGCCAGCGCATTGCTATCCCTATTTTCATAAACCGTTTGGCCACGAAGGTAGTTAACTAGATTGGCTTCTTTGGCTAATAATTTTTGGCTGGCAGTCAAACCATCCCATTGGCTCAATTTAGCATTCATTAAGTAAGTGGATTGAAAGTAGCTTTTTTGTGTGGTGCTCAAATTGCCGTAAGTGAAGTTCTTCAGCACGCCATCAACGTTGGTGTAAATTTGCCTGCTATCAGTGCTGCTGGTGGGAATTTTAGCTTTCAGGGTGCCGTGACAGGCCGCACTGATTTCCATGGCTGCAGTGAAGGAGGTGGTGCCTGCTGGGGCACAGTAGCTTCGTTTGCTGCCGTTACTGTCTGCCGTGAAAATGCTGCTTAGGCAAGTTTCCTCTACCACGTCTTCCACGCACCAGTCTGCGCTTTTACTGATACGGCCAGTAGCCGTATCTATGCTGCGGGATTCTAAATTGCCATGCCATTCCATGGAGGTGTAGCTGGCGACATAAGCATTGTTATTACCAGTCACCGGGTTGAGTGTGCTGGTGGCGGCTGCCCCACCAGCATTCGATCTGGCGTAAATTTCCGCTAATGCCGAACTTAGGCCGTCCACCAATTGCTTTGCGTCGCCCCCACTAAAATAACTGCCGTTACCATTAACCGCAGCATGCCAAAGGTCGTCAATACGCTCTTCACAATAGATGGGATTAAAGCATGTTATTGGGTCTGGCCATTTAGCCGTGCCTAGGCCGTTTTTTAAGTCAAAGTAATCACCCGAGTTGGCCGTTTTATAATCATTGGAATACAGCAAAATGCCATCAACGCCAAGACCCACGGTGAAGGTGCTCATGTTTTGTTTAAGTTTGCTGTCGCTTGTGCCGCAGACGTCTACGTTATTAGCATTGATGCAATTTCCGAGCGCGCTGGTTCTCAAATCGGTGTCGTAATAATATTTAGCCACGTCGGCCAAGGTGTTTTCCGCCGCTTCAGTGTCTCGTTGCGTTAATGGTACTGTGTCGCCACTATCCAGATCTCCAACTTTTATTCCATCTAAGCCGTAAGGTCCAAAGGTGGCCGTTTCAGGTTGATCCTTGCCGGCAATCTGAGATTCAGACCCATTCCAATAAGCATCAGTGGAAAGTATGGTGAAATTGGCTTGGCAGGCATGCTGAATTGGATCGCTAATGCCGGTAATTTTATGCGCATAAATTTTCCCTGCTCTAGCCAAGGCACCGCGTAAAGGACTGAAGTGCAGCGGGTCGTTATAGGTGGTTGCAGTCGTCTCCCCAGGGTACTTATAGCTCAGTCTATAGGCTATTTGAGCTTTAAAAAGTCGGTCATAAAAAGCTTGTTTATGAGCTTTGTTGAATGTGTCTATGGGTAAAAATTTGTTTGGTGATGTGCGATTGGTGGCATTCTTATCCACGCCATCGTAGTTAATGACGCTATAGCCGACACGGTAGCGGTCATCAATGGGGTCAAAGGCTAAACTGGTGGCAGTTTTCATTAATTGCAAGCGGGTGCGGTAGTAGCTAAACCAGTTGGCGTAATTGGTCATTTCTTCGTTATACGTGCATATTGTGCCTAAGCAGTCTGTTCGATTGGCTGTTTTTGGGTAGCTGTTTTTGTCAGTGATGTTGGTAGGAACAAATGAGCCTGGTGCATCGCCGCGACCAGGGTAGCGTATGTTAATAATTTGATGGCCTGAGTCTATGTTTGCTTGGCATTTGCCGGCGGCTGGATTGCTAGCTGATATAGCCGTGGTCAGGCTGTCACAAAAACGCACGGTGGCAGGGTAGATATAACTGCCACTGGGGCTGGCGCTGCTAATGCATTGATTTAATTTTGGAGAATTGCAATATTCGCCAGCCTTCAGCGTGTAGTAAGTGGCATTAGCTGTTAAATTTTTTGTGCGCATATCGATGGTTTGGTAGGCGTCGTATTTAGCTGTTTCCCAGGCTGTCTGCGTATTTATGCTTGGCATACTGGTTCCATCGGCATTTTTGGCAGGCCAATAGCGTATGGCCGGGTTGTAATACAGGCCATTAAAATCGCTGCTCAAAAACGCCACTTCACCCCCACAAACGCCATCCCATTTCCCGGTGCTGGTATTTCTGCAGAAGGCTGCGCCTACCCAATCTGGCATATAGGTGTTAAGCATGCTATTGGAATCGTCCAAAAGTAGCATGATGTTGGGTTTGGCTGCGCTGCTGGATGAGGCAGACAAGGGAGTGCTGGCTAAATCAACGGCTTGCGCGCTGATGGGCATCAGCAGATAAGTCAAAAAGTTGAACAGCACCGGCAAGATTAAATAGCGTTTCATGGCGTCCCTTAATAGACAAAGGCCTGACTGTAGCTGACGGTGTTTTTTGGGCCGGTCACTTTAGTGGTGATGCGGTACAAAAGTGCTCCCGTGGGTTCACCTAAACAGGGATTAGATAAATCGCAATGGCTTTTGGAATTTTCATCCTCGCCAGGCGGGCCATACAAGCAATGCGTAGTGTCTGCAGCGCCAATGTTTTTGCACATGCGCTGTATGATGTACTTAATGGTGTTGCCGCTGCTGTCCACCCCGGCAGTCATGGTATTAAGGTCGGCAGTTTTACTGCCTTTGGCCAGTTGCGCTTTGCTGCTGTCAGCCAAGGTTTTAGCGTTGCTTGCCGACGTTGCATAATAACCTTGACCGTTGAGATCCCCATTGAGGCTAGCTTGATCGCTAGTGGTTTGATCGCTTAGCCAAGTGAGGGCGGTTTCCACGCCACTGTCGGATGACACCAGCGCGGCTTGTTTAAATCCTAAATTACCAGCAATCAGCGTGTTGGTGTCTACCGAGCGTATCAATGCCACGGCGGCCAAGGACATGACAATCAAAGCGATCAAGGCAATAAACAGCACCACCCCAGCTTGTTTGGCTGGATAGACTTTGCGAATTGATGATGGTGGTTTAATTAGGGAACGCATCTTTAGACCAAACGACATTGCGTAGCGGAATAATGCTAGTGAACACACGGTAACGGTAGCGCTGCCAATTGCTTATGTTGGACAGGTTTATGGCTGGCGCGGGGTTGTTGGCAGTGCCTGCCCAAGCGCATAGGCCGCTGGGATTGCTGCTGCTTAATGAGCTGCAAGCAGCGCTGACCTGGTCTTTTTCTAACAAGCCATTGCGCGCCACTATGGCAACGCGTATGGCTTTAATGCGGTTGCGATTGGCGTTGCTTGGCTTTTCCCAAGTGTCGCCCGTGGCGTTTACCCAGGCGCTGATGGTGTTATTTTTCGCCTCAGCGGATATGCCGTATTGTGCCTGCAAGCTTACAATTTCAGCGACATTGGCGGCGGCGCTGTCATTTTCGCTACGGTCTAATTGTTGCAGTGCGTTAATGCTGTAGCTAATGGTTTTCCAATTGCCTAAACAAGCAATACTGGCGTCAGGGCTGACGACGCTGTCTGTGTTAAAACTGATGCCGGTGCTACCGTCGAGGCTGCTGACTGTGGTTAGTGAGCATGCGTCCGCTAGACTAATGATGGCTGTGTCGCCAACTTTACAGGCAGCATTATTAAGGACCCTGGCCATGGCTGCATTAACGCTGCTGATGGTTGACGGTGAGCCACCGCTATCGGCATCGCCGTAACGCACCGTCACGGTGTCACTGGCATCGCCGCCATCCATGATGCTAATGGGCGAGATGTCGGTGCCGGCTGGTGTGAAACTGGTGCATTGTAATGGGGAATTGCTGGTAGAAAAAATAGGCAAGGCGAAGCCGGCCAGTTGCACATCACGCTGCAGGTTATACAGCGCGATGTGGCCGTTGGTTTGCGCATCGGCAGTGCCTGAGGTGCTGCGCTTTTGTTCTTCAAATACGGCGAACACTTGCATGATGACCAAGCTCACTAACAAGCTGACCACCAAACCAACCATGACTTCGATCAAACTAAAACCAGATTGGCCATGAGAAAAACGCTGTGCGCTTTTGCGGGTGCCCATGTTAGATTGCCCCCATGATGCGGGCATTGCTGGTGACATTGTGCGTTTCCGTTTCACCGGGGGCTTGCCAAGTGACTACGATGCGCACTTCACCTGTAGCGGGGCTGGGCAAAATGATGCTGTAATGGCCATTGGGTAATTCTGCTAAGGGGATGGGCTCGGTAGTGGCGACGATGTGTTCAGGATTAGCCCAAAGCTCTGCCAATTTCTGTTGAGCGATGTAGCTAGCTTCACTGCGGTACTTTGCGGCCGAGGTGTTGCTGACCATGGCCGCTTGCAAACCTACCAAGGCCAATATGCCCATGGAAAAAATCAGCATGGCTATCAGCGATTCCAAAAGAACACCACCTTGTTGCGTTGCTGCGGATGGCTTGGTCTTGATCATGGCATTAACAGCGTCTTGGATCATCGGCCGCTAGGCTAGCCGATGGGTCGCATAAGCGCGTGTGGCCACCCACCCCAAGGGTTACCCTAAGTGGCCTATCGGCACCGCTTAAGCGGATGTCTAACTGACTAAATGGGGTAGGGTTGGTAGCCACGGAGCCTAGGTTGTTGAACACAATTCTTTTTGATGCGCTCGGGGTTGCGGTGACGGTAACCTTAGTCGAGGATCCCTCGCTGGCTAGCCGATTTTGTAAGGGGGTGTTGCAATTGTTTGTGCTTAGGCATTGATTGATTTTCCATGCAGAATTTAAGGCTGCATCCAACTTGAATTCAACCAGGCTATTGCTTTTAACGGCCTCTGCTCGCGCTATTTGCAAGCCGTTTTGGATGGACTCTGCCGCCGTGCGCACCCGTGTATTTTTTATCCAGGTGGCGTAGCTAGGCATGGCAATGGCGCTGACCAAGCCGACGATAGCAATGGCGATGATGAGCTCTATCAAGCTAAATCCTAAGGCCGATTCTTTTCGTAGTGGGCTTGGTATTTGCAAAGGCCTTAGCATGTGCCGCCTTTTTTAGTGAGCCAGCAGCTGGCTCCGACTGTGCCATCAAACTTGGATGTTTTGGCATTGCTTTGATCCAGGGTGAATTCGAAATCGGCCATGCCTTGTGCTGCGATACCGGTGGCTTTTAGGGTGTAAGCGGTGGCGCTGGGTGTCACGCTGCAACTGTAGGTAAAATACTGCGCACCGGTGACTGGCTCGCATGGCCCATTTTCATAAGTACGGTTATCCTGAAAATGCTGTTCCATTTTCACCCTGAGCGTGGCTAGGTTGCTGGTAGCTTCAGCGGCTTTGCCGCGCTTAATGTAATCGTGATAACTGGGTATAGCGATAGACGCTAAAATGCCGATGACGGCCACCACTATCATTAATTCAATGAGGGTAAAGCCAGTTTGTGCAAGCGGCCGATTCGGGCTATTTTTTTGTGCTGCGGTGCTGGTTAAATTTCGCATGTCCATCTCCTGTAGGTCAGTATCCATCTTGCCCAGTGACTTTAAAGAAGTCCAGTCACAATCGATCGTCGGTCAAAATAAGCCGATAAGCGGCAACCGTTTGCTACACCCATGAGCAGCATTTCTCTGCCTAGGCCTTTATGTTAAACTAGGCCCAGTATTACTTTTAACCATAAAGGCAGCGCAATGCAAAAAACAAGGGTAAGGCTTTTGTATGCTGTGCTCTTGTGCTGCATTTTATCCGGTTGCGGCACCAAAGGCCCTTTGTATATTCCTGAACAGCAATACCCGCAACCACCTGCTAGCAGCCACTAAAAGTGCTGGCGCTTTTTAACCTTATATAAGCCCTAACCGTGAACTCTTTTAGCTATAAAAACAATCTATTGCACGTCGAAAATCGATCGCTAGCGGATGTCGCTCAAACCTATGCAACGCCCTGTTACGTCTATTCAAAAGCGGCCTTGACGACCGCGTTTAAAAATTTCAGCGCTGGCTTTGCCGATTGCAATCATTTGGTGTGTTTTGCGGTGAAAGCCAATCCCAATTTAGCCATCTTAAATTTATTTGCTAGCCTAGGTGCCGGCTTTGATATTGTTTCGGGCGGTGAGTTGGCTCGCGTGTTGGCGGCCGGTGGCGACCCGAAAAAGATTGTTTTTTCTGGGGTCGGTAAAACCGAAGTGGAAATGCAAGACGCGTTGAAGGCCGGCATATTTTGCTTTAACGTGGAATCTGCCAGTGAATTAAATCGGCTTAATCAAGTGGCGCTAAGCATGGGTAAAGTCGCACCGGTATCGCTACGGGTCAACCCCAACGTTGACGCTAAAACCCATCCCTATATTTCCACCGGTTTAAAAAATAATAAATTTGGCGTGGCTTATGAAGATGCATTAAGTATTTACCTGCAAGCGGCCAGCATGCCTGGCATTGCTATTCATGGGGTGGATTGCCACATAGGCTCGCAAATTACCGAGCTCTCGCCTTTTCTGGACGCCTTTGATCGCGTGTTAGCCTTGGTGGATGCTTTGGCTAGTCATGGTATTGCCGTGCAACACATCGATGCCGGTGGTGGTATAGGCATCTGTTATAACGACGAAACCCCGCCTGAATTCAGTGCTTACGCAGCAGCCATGCGCGCCAAAATTGCTGGCCGTGCCATTAAGCTGGTGTTTGAACCGGGTCGTGCTTTAGTCGGTAATGCCGGCGTATTGTTGACCAAGGTGGAGTATTTAAAACACGCTGAGGCAAAAAATTTCGCCATCGTTGATGCTGCCATGAACGATTTGATGCGTCCGGCTTTGTACGATGCTTACCATGCCATACAAGCAGTGGCGCCGCGTGCTGGCGTAGCCAGCCAGTATGAAATTGTTGGGCCAGTTTGCGAAACCGGTGACTTTTTAGGCCACGATAGACGCTTGGCTTTGGCCGAAGGTGATGTTTTGGCGATTATGTCGGCAGGGGCTTACGGCATGAGCATGGCCAGCAATTACAATACCAGGGCACGGGCTGCTGAGGTGATGGTGGATGGCGAGACCTGCCATTTGATACGCCAGCGTGAAAAAATCAGCGAGCTTTACGCCCTGGAAAAAATCTTGCCAGCCAGTGTTTAAGCAAAAATAACCGTTTTGTTGGCGTACAGCAAGATGCGATTTTCGATGTGCCAACGCACGGCTTTCGATAAAACCACGCGCTCTAAATCACGGCCTTTTTGTATCAAATCTTCCACTTGATCGCGGTGCGAAATGCGGTCTATGTCTTGCTCAATAATCGGCCCTTCATCCAATACCTCGGTCACGTAATGGGCGGTCGCGCCTATCAGTTTGACGCCGCGCTCAAACGCCCTATGGTAAGGTTTTGCGCCTATGAATGCCGGTAAGAAAGAGTGGTGTATGTTAATGATTTGTTTAGGGTAACGCGCGACAAAATCAGGCGATAAAATTTGCATGTAGCGTGCCAATACGATGAGGTCAATCTTGTATTGATCGAACAAGGCAAATTGAGCCGCCTCGGTGGCCGCTTTGGTTTCTTTAGTGACCGCAAGGTAATGAAAGTCCACGCCGTAAAATTTAGCCAAGGCTTCGGTGTCGCGGTGGTTGCTGATAATCAGCGGGATGTCACAGGCCAATTCGCCGTTTTTGTGCCTGTGCAATAAATCCGCTAGGCAATGGTCGTATTGCGACACCATGATGGCGACGCGTAACGGTTTTTGCGAGAGGTTTAACTGCCATTGCATGTTAAAGCGCTGCGCAATCGCCGCAAAGTGCTGCTCAAAATCACTGGTGGCCAGGCTAAAGCCAGCCAAATCCCACTCCACGCGCATTAAGAATAAATTGTTTTCCGCGTCTTGATGTTGATCTGCATGCAATATATTGGCGTTGTGCTGGTACAAAAAGTCGGCGATGGCCGCAACGATGCCTTTGCTGTCCGGGCAAGTGATCAATAAGGTGGCGGTATTTTTACTGGAACTAGGGTTCATTTTTTTAAGCTGACTCGATTTCAAATTCGCATTAAGCGTGTGCAGTTAGGTTAATATGTGCATTATACCTTAAGTTAATTTAAGCCATAAAAATGCGTATGACAGACAATAAACCCAGCATGCAAACGTCCACTGATATTGTATTAGCCAATCCCAGAGGGTTCTGTGCCGGTGTGGACAGAGCCATCATTATTGTAGAGCAAGCCTTGGAAAAATTTGGCGCACCCATCTACGTGCGTAATGAGGTGGTGCACAATAAATTTGTGGTCGATGGCTTGCGTGCCAAGGGGGCTGTTTTTGTAAAACACCTGGATGAAATTCCTACAGGCAGCACCGTTATTTTTAGTGCGCATGGCGTGTCCAAAGCCGTGCGTGCCGAAGCCGAAGCGCGTGGTTTGATTGCATACGACGCCACCTGCCCCTTGGTGACCAAAGTGCATATGGAAGTCGCCAAAATGCGTTTGGCCGGCATGGAAATTGTCATGATAGGCCATAAAGGCCATCCCGAAGTTGAGGGGACCATGGGTCAAGTGGAAGCTGGTGAGGATGAGGATGCATCAGCGGAAAGTGTAGGCATGTATTTAGTAGAAACGCCAGCCGATGTCGCGCAATTGCGTGTTAAAAATCCAGAGAAATTGGCTTTTGTGACGCAAACCACCTTATCCATGGACGATGCTGCCACGGTGATAGACGCTTTAAAAGCTAAATACCCAAGCATCCATGCGCCTAAAAGCGAAGACATCTGTTATGCCACGCAAAACCGTCAAGACGCGGTGAAATTGATGGCCAAGGATTGCGATTTAGTGATAATTATTGGTTCACCAAACAGCTCCAATTCCAACCGTTTGCGTGAGGTTGCCGAGAAGCAAGGCGTGGAAGCGTACATGGTGGATAACGCTAGTTATTTACAAGCCGCTTGGTTGGTGGGTAAGAAGAAAATAGGCGTATCTGCAGGCGCTTCGGCCCCCGAGGTGTTGGTTAAGGAAGTGATTAGCCAATTGCAACGCATGGGTGCGCAGGATGTTGAGGAGTTGCATGGCGTGATAGAGAGCGTGGTGTTTCAGTTGCCTAAAAATCTTAGTGCTGCCCCCAGCAAAAAAGCCTGATTTTAGCCGCGCTGTTATTGATCTTTATTCAATTCGACCATGTTTAAAATTCCAGTCTCTGCTTTGGTCCTCATACATACCGTGGATTTGCAAGTACTGATTATGGAGCGTGCCGATAAAGCCGGGTTTTGGCAATCGGTGACCGGCAGTTTGGAGGCGGGTGAAAGTCCTAGGCAAGCGGCTATCCGTGAGGTGTTAGAAGAAACCGGCTTGCACGCAGAAGACTACGAGTTGCAGGATTGGCAAGTGGCCAACACGTATGAAATCTACCCGCATTGGCGTTACCGCTACGCCCCTGGGGTTACTAGCAATATCGAACACCAGTTTGCATTGCTGCTGCCGAGTGCTTTGCCGATCACGCTGGCAGCGGACGAACACTTGCAGTACGCGTGGGTTGATTGGCGGGAGGCGGCGCAACGGGTTTTTTCGTGGACCAATGTTGACGCCATAAAAAGATTAGGTGAGCGACACCAATTATCGTTATAAAATGAGCGCGTATTTTTTTACCCATAACTCTTATTGCGATTGAACACCATGCAAGTATCCGCTATTAAATTTGAAAAATTCCAGGCCAGCCTCGATGACGAATGCCAGCAGCGCATTGTTGCCGCCAAGCAAGCCTTAGGCAAACGGCTGGTGATTTTAGGTCACCACTATCAAAACGAGAGCGTATACCGGCATGCCGATTACACCGGTGATTCACTTAAATTGTCGCGCTATTGTGAGAGCTTGGATGCGGAATTTATCGTCTTCTTGGGCGTGCATTTTATGGCGGAAGTGGCCGATATTTTGAGTCGCCCAGATCAGATTGCCATACTGCCCGATTTGGCCGCTGGCTGCTCCATGGCCGACATGGCCAACCTGGCTAAGGTTGAACGCAGTTACCGCGAGCTGAATAAAGTGTTGAACTTTGATGAGGTCATCACCCCTGTTACCTACATCAATTCTGCCGCCGATTTAAAAGCATTTTGTGGCGAACACGGTGGCATCGTTTGCACCAGTACCAATGCCCCTAAGATTCTAGAGTGGAGTTTTAAACAACGCGAAAAAGTGCTGTTTTTCCCCGATCAAAATTTAGGCCGTTGGTCTGGCCATCAAATGGGCATACCCTTAGAACAAATGCCGGTTTGGGATCCGGATTTGCCTATGGGCGGTTTAACTGAAGCGCAAATCAAAAATGCGAAAATCCTGCTGTGGAAAGGTCACTGCGCGGTGCACCAAATGTTCCGTTTGCAAAACATCACAAAATTCCGTGAACAGCATCCGGATGGATTGGTGATTTCTCATCCAGAAGCGCCGTACGAGGTGTGCTTGCATTCCGATTACGTGGGCTCTACCGAATACATCCTCAAAACCGTCAGCGAAGCACCGGCGAACACCAAATGGTTAGTTGGCACGGAATTGAATTTAGTTAACCGTTTGGCTGAGCAAATGAAACCGCAGGGTAAGTTGGTGCAATTCATGAGCCACGTGGTGTGTGAGTGCTCGACCATGGCTAGAATCGACCCGCAGCATTTAGCATGGGTGCTGGAGAATTTAGTGCAAGGCCAGGTGGTGAATCAAATTAAAGTGCCTGAGCATGAGGCTAAGTTGGCCAAGCTGACTTTAGAGCGGATGTTAGCTGCGTCCTAAGCCTGTTAGGCGTGTCGTAAGCCTGTTAGTCTAGCAGCAGTCGCTCAACCACTTTATTTTGCATTAAATGCGAGTCTATGATTTCATCAATGTCCTCGTTATCCACGAAGGTATACCAAACGGCTTGCGGGTAGATCACCATTATCGGGCCGGCATCGCACCTGTCCAAGCAGCCAGCACGGTTAATACGCACTTTTCCTACGCCATTTAAGCCTAAGCTTTTCACCCGCGCTTTCATGTAGTCAAATGCTTTTTCTGCGCCTTTATCCATGCAGCAGGCGGCGCCGTCTTCGCGTTGGTTGAGGCAGAAAAACACATGGTGTTGAAAGTGGGCTGTCATGGGGTCAGTTTACTGGATGGCGATGAAGGCGTCACTATATAAGGCTTTAGTCGCCGCTGGCAAGGCTGTCTTCCTTAGTGAAGGTCCAGGTGCGGGTGATGCTTAAAATATCAATCTCGCTTTGCACGTCCTCAGGAAAACGCGCGTAAGGGGCACCCAGTTCGACGATGTGCTTGGCCGCTTCGTCCAGTAATTTGTGGCCGGAGCTACGGTTTAGTTCGATGGACTCTATGCTGCCGTCGGCGTTAATCGACACCGTCATTTGCAATTGCCCATACAGCTTTAGGTTTCTGGCGGCTTCCGGGTAGTTTAGGTTGCCAATTTTTTCTACCTTTTGCCGCCAAGATTCCACGTATAAAGCGTATTTGTATTCTTTGGTTCTGGCCCCTATGAATTTACGTTTAGGCCGTTTTTGGTAAACGTCTTGTTGCTTGGCAATCAAGGCTTCCAATCTGTCCATCTCCATCGCGGCCGATGCCATGTCATGCACATCGATGGCTTTGCTAGGCGTTTGCTGCTGGCCAGTTTGTACTTCTTGTGCGCTGGTTTTTTGCACGGATTGCGTGACTACGGTTTTGTTGGCCTGCAATTGGGTCATTAACTCACGGGCTTGTTTTTCTAGGTCAGTCACCCGTTTTTGCGCTTGGCTTTGTTCGGCTTTTTGTTGCGCCGCTTGCCCGCCCTGCTGGTTTTTTTCTTGCGCCTTAAGTGCCGTTTGCTGCTGATTGCTGGCCGCTAAAGCGGATTGCATTTTTCTGTTTTGATTGGTATTGCCACCTCGGTCTAAATTGGCTTGTGCCAATACATCGGCTTTGTTTGGTTTGCTGTGGGTTTTGGCATTGACTAGGCTGACGTCCAGCACCGGCATGCTGTCGGCCATTTTTTTTAAATCGGGGCTAAAGTGCACGCTGAGTAATACCAGGTGTATGAGCACAGATACATAGACGGCCGTGCGTATCAGCGGCATGGCCTTCAATTTTTGACGCACACTAGTAAACAAAGGCTTACTCTGGGCTAAATTTTGATTTTAGTGCATCCAGTATTTTTTGATGCACCCCACCAAAACCACCGTTGCTCATGACCAATACGGAGTCGCCGCTGCTCGCCGCGGCCACTATGGCGCTGACCATGCGGTTTAGGTCATCGTAAACTTGGGCTTTATGTTGTATGGGTGCTAGTGCGGCACTGGCATCCCAGCCTAAATCAGCGCCGTAACAATAGACCAAATCGGCTTCGCTTAAACTGGCGGGCAAGGCATTTTTCATGACGCCCAACTTCATGGTGTTAGAGCGTGGTTCAAGCACAGTCAAGATGCGTGCTTTGCCCACTTTGCTGCGCAATCCGGCCACGGTGGTGGTAATGGCAGTGGGGTGGTGGGCAAAGTCGTCGTAGACAGTGACGCCCTGCACCTCACCACGAATTTCCATGCGGCGTTTTACATTTTTAAATTGGCTTAAGGCGGCTATGGCCACTGGCACAGCCACGCCTACATGGCGCGCTGCAGCGATACTGGCTAAGGCATTCATGCGGTTATGTTCACCCAACAAATCCCAGGCCACGTGGCCTTGCAGTTGGCCGGCAAACAGCACGTCGAAACTGCCATTGCTTTGAGGGTTGGCCGCTTGCCAGTCGCTGTCTGAGCCGAATTGTTCTACTGGCGTCCAGCAGCCTTTAGCAATGACCCGTTGCAAGCTGTCTTCCAAACCATTGCTTACCACCAAGCCGGCTTGTGGCACGGTGCGCACTAAATGGTGAAATTGTTTTTCTATGGCGGCCAAGTCATCAAAGATGTCCGCATGATCGAATTCCAGGTTGTTTAGCACCGCCGTGCGTGGGTGGTAGTGCACAAACTTAGAACGTTTATCAAAAAATGCCGTGTCGTATTCGTCCGCTTCAATCACAAAAAACGGTGATAGGCTGTTCTTGTCTTGCGCAGGCGCTTGCGGCAAACGGGCAGACACCGCAAAGTTTTGCGGCACGCCACCAATTAAAAAGCCAGGGGCTAAGCCGGCGTATTCTAAGATCCAGGCCAGCATGGAGCTGGTGGTGGTTTTGCCATGAGTGCCGGCCACGGCCAGTACCCATTTGCCTTGCAAGACATTTTCCGCCAACCATTGCGGGCCGGAAATGTAGCTTAAGCCGCGGTTTAGGATTTCTTCCATCAAGGGGTTGCCGCGACTGATCACATTGCCTATCACATAGACATCCGGATTCAGCTCGGTTTGACTGGGGTCGAAGCCGGTTATCAGTTCTATGCCTTGCGCTTCCAGTTGGGTGCTCATGGGTGGGTAGACATTGGCGTCACAGCCGGTGACTTTGTGCCCGGCTTGTTTGGCCAAGACAGCAATGCCGCCCATGAAGGTGCCACAAATACCTAGAATATGAATGTGCATATTGCTTAGCCTTAACTTAAGTTTGGCGCCAACCAGCGCGTTAAATAGTCTTTTGTTAGGCCTCTGCGCTTGGCCATGTCGAGTACTTGGTCCTCGCCGATTTTATCCACGCTAAAGTATTTAGCATCGGCATGGGCAAAGTAAAAGCCCGATACGGCAGCGCCTGGTGTCATGGCAAACGATTCGGTTAAGTGCATGTCTATGCTGTCGCATTGCAACAAATTAAACATGTCCGGCTTGACCGTGTGGTCAGGGCAAGCTGGGTAGCCAGGCGCTGGCCTAATGCCTTGGTAGCGTTCTTTAATCAAGGCGGGTTTGTCTAGCTGTTCGTCGGCAGCATAGCCCCAAAAATCCACCCGCACGCGTTCGTGCAAGTATTCAGCAAAGGCTTCGGCCAAACGGTCCGCCAAGGCCTTGAATAAAATACTGTTGTAATCGTCGTTGGCATCCTCGAATTTTTTGATGTGTTTTTCCGCGCCTAAGCCTGCCGTGACGGCGAATAAACCTATGTAATCCGGCGTCGATTTAGGTGCAATAAAATCGGCTAAACATTGGTTGGGTCTGGCCACGCCATCGATTACTGGCTTTAGTGTTTGTTGGCGCATGCCGTAATAGGTAAACGCGACCTGTTGACGGCTGTCGTCGCTGTAGATTTCAATGTCGTCGTCATTCACCGTGTTGGCTGGCATCAAGGCGATCACGCCATTGGCGCTTAACCAGCGACCGTCTATGATTTTTTTCAGCATGGTTTGCGCTTCAGCGAACAGTTTGCTGGCGGTTTCACCCACCACTTTGTCGCTTAAAATGGCCGGGTAAAAACCAGCCAAATCCCAGACTTGAAAGAACGGCGTCCAATCTATGTATTGGGCAATCACGCTTAAATCGGCATTTTTGATTTCACGCCGGCCTATGAATTTTGGTTTGACGGGTGCGTTAGCGCCGCTGAATGATAGCTTGGCTTTATTGGCTCGCGCCTCGACTAAAGTCAGCATGGGCGTGCCTTTTTTATTGGCATGTTGCTGCCGTGCTTTTTCGTAATCGGCCGCCACTTCGGCTATGTAGGCATCGCGGCTATCTACTGTCAGCAAGGACTGCATCACCGAGACCGAGCGTGATGCATCGGCCACATAAATAATCGGTCCGTCGTAATGTGGCGCAATTTTTACCGCCGTGTGAGCGCGCGAAGTGGTAGCGCCGCCTATCAATAAAGGCATTTTAAGGGCTTTAAAGTAGGGGTCACGTTGCATTTCTTTGGCGATGTGCGTCATTTCTTCTAGGGATGGCGTGATCAAACCGGACAAACCTATGATGTCGGCATTTTCGGCTTTAGCCATGGCTAAAATCTCCGCTGCCGGAACCATAACGCCCATGTTGACCACTTCAAAGTTATTGCATTGCAAGACCACAGACACGATATTCTTGCCTATGTCGTGCACGTCGCCTTTAACGGTAGCGATGACCATTTTGCCTTTGGGTTTGGCAACAATGCCGGTGCGTTTTTCATCGGCGGCTTTTTCTGCCTCGATGTAAGGGATTAAATGCGCAACGGCTTGTTTCATCACGCGCGCGGATTTCACCACTTGTGGTAAAAACATTTTGCCTTGGCCAAACAAATCGCCCACCACGTTCATGCCATCCATTAAGGGGCCTTCTATCACGTGGATAGGTCGTCCGCCATTTTCTGCAATGGTGGCTCGTGCTTCTTCGGTGTCTGCCACGATGAATTCCGTAATGCCGTGCACCATGGCATGACTCAAGCGTTTTTCCACCGGCGTTGGTGCCTCTGCCGTGCCGCGCCATTCTAAGGTGGCGGCCTCTTTTTTGCCGCCAGCGACTAAAGTGCTGGCAATTTCTATCATGCGCTCGGTGGCGGCTAATGGATTGCTTGGGTCTATGGGGCGGTTCAATACCACGTCTTCAACCCGTGTGCGTAAGTCTTCCGGCAAATCATCGTAAACGCCCATCATGCCGGCATTGACGATGCCCATGGTCATGCCGGCTTGTATGGCATGGTATAAAAATACCGTGTGTATGGCTTCGCGGGCGGGGTCATTGCCCCTAAAGCTAAAACTGACGTTGGACACGCCGCCAGAAATCTTGGCGTGTGGCAGGTTTTGTTTAATCCAGCGCGTGGCTTCGATAAAGTCCACGGCGTAGTTATTGTGTTCTTCTATGCCGGTGGCGATAGCGAAAATATTGGGGTCAAAAATAATATCTTCCGGTGCGAAGCCGATGCCGTATTTCTGCCAGCCAAAAAATGGAGGTCATTTCGGTGATGCCGGCAATGCGCCCTAACGAACGTCCAAGCGGCGTGGTCACGGCCGCGGCCATGGTTTCTGGGCTGGCGCCGGGCA
>CAYNSY010000004.1:0-162133 GCA_964400215.1 uncultured Methylotenera sp.
GATAGCGCATGCTTCGACAAGCTCAGCACGAACGGGGCGAAAATTGCGGCATTGCGGCGATAAACTTGTTTTTAAAATAGATGCCCGGCTATTGGCAGTGAATGGGGTGACTTTTTCAGTCTAAAACCTGATTTAATTTCAAAGCGGCTACGTCTATAAAGGCACGCAGTTTTGGGTGCACGAATCGCTGACGAGGATAGACTATGTGTATAGGGTCGAGCTTGGCATGCCACTCTGGCAGTACTTTTACCAACTTAGCCCTTAGACATTCTTGCTGGCAATGGTAGTTAGGCAGCAATGCGACACCTTCGCCATCTATGGCCATGGCGTGGATGACTCGGATATCGTTAATCATGATTTGCCCGGTCATTGGGACTATCAACTGTTGTTGCTGCTTGTTGAGTTTCCAGGCCTCTCGTCCTAGGGGGGTAAACTGTAAACAGTCGTGTTGTTTCAATTCACTGGGGTGATTCAATGCGGATGCCGATTTTAGATAAGCCGGGCTGGCATATAAGGACCAGCTCGCGGTGCCAACATTTTTAGCCACCAGTGTTGAATCTTTCAATTCGCCGGCTCTAATGGCAACATCAATTCCTTCGGCCACCAGATCTACGTAGCGGTCCATCAGCGCCAGGTCTATGTTGATATTGGGGTAAGTCTCCCGCATACTTTTCAGTATGTCCGCCAAGATACGATCGCCAAGGTCTGCAGGGGCGGTTACCCGTAACACGCCTTTCGGTTCCCCAAGGGCTTCCGTTATAGCCACTTCGGCATCCGATAGATGGCCCATGCCTAGCGCGGCGTGTTGGAAGTAGACCTCGCCAACGTCGGTTAAATGCAGGCGTCGTGTGGTGCGTTGCAATAGTGTGACGCCCAATCTTTTTTCAAGGCGTGAGACTCGGGTGCTAATGGTGGACGTGGGCAAGCCTAGCTGCCTGGCTGCCTCGCTGAAGCTGCCTGTTTGCACCACTTTAACAAATACCGCGGTTTCGTTTAGGTCCATTGTTTTTAGGTAGGTTGTTTTTGGGTCAATTGTTTTTAGGCTAATTGTTCAATTAAATGAAAAGTATTTTATGATTTAACCATCTAGTATGGGTAATGTCTAGGCTTTAAAGTAACACCATTACAAAAAAGGAGGCTAGTGATGAAAACACTTTCATTTATTAAACGCAGTAATGGCAGCCATTGGGTCGGTGATGGTTTCCCGGTCAAAAGTATTTTTTCGTACCGAGACATCCATGAAGAAATGTCACCATTCTTGCTGATGGATTACGCAGGCCCTACTACTTTTCCAGCAACGGCTCACAAGCTTGGTGTTGGGCAACATCCTCACCGAGGGTTTGAAACGGTAACGGTGGTGTATGAAGGCGGTGTTTCCCACAAGGATTCTTCTGGTGCGGGAGGCAGCATAGCCAGCGGCGATGTGCAATGGATGACCGCAGGGTCAGGGGTGATGCATGAAGAGTACCACAGTCCGGAATTTGCTGAAAAAGGCGGTGCTTTTGAGATGGTTCAGTTGTGGGTCAATCTTCCAGCCAAAGACAAAATGACCGCCCCTAAATACCAAGGCATCACCAATGATTTGATTCCAGCGCTTGAATTGCCTGAGCAAGCCGGGACAGCGCGGATTATTGCAGGCCAGTATGGAAATGTTGCTGGGCCGGCGCAAACATTTAGCCCTATGAACGTTTGGGATTTGCAACTCAATGCAGGTCATAAAGTTTCCTTGGATTTGCCTGAAGGGTACACCACTGCGCTTTTTGTATTGCGGGGAAGTATCCGCGTCGACAATAACCAGTCAGTGAGGTCGGCAGAGCTTGCTGTGATGGAGAGGGCGGGCAGTCGTTTGGAGTTTGAAGTTACCGAAGACAGTCGCTTGCTGTTGCTTAATGGGGAGCCGTTGAATGAGCCTATTGTTGGACATGGCCCGTTTGTGATGAACACCGAGCAAGAAATTGTGCAGGCATTTGATGATTTTAAAAACGGTCGCTTTGATGCGATCAAGCATTAGGCAAGCACGGTTCTTTTTCCGGTAAAGTGTCAGATAGAAATAGATTTATAAATTTTAGGAGGCAGGGCATGACAAAAACAGTGGTGGTTTATCACAGCGGTTACGGACATACATCTAAGCAAGCTGAAGCGGTTGCAAAAGGCGCCAATGCCGAGTTGCTTGCAATTGATGCGGAGGGGAATATTGCGGAGGCGCAATGGGCGCTATTAAACGAAGCCGACGCTATTATTTTTGGCTCACCTACTTACATGGGTAGCGTGAGCTGGCAGTTTAAAAAATTTGCTGACGCCAGTTCTAAGCCTTGGTTTTCCCAACAATGGAAAAATAAAGTGTTTGGTGGATTCACCAACTCGGCGACGATGAATGGGGACAAACATTCGACCCTTCATTATTTCTTTACTTTAGCGATGCAACATTCTGGCATTTGGGTAGGCACCGGATTAATGCCTGCAAACTCAAAGGCAGCCAAGCGTGATGACGTGAATTATGTGGGTTCATTTGCTGGTGCAATGATGCAAACACCCTCTGATGCTAGTGTTGACGAAGTTAATCAAGGCGACCTAGAAACAGCCAGACTTTACGGGGCTAGGGTTGCGGCCATAGCGAGTCAGTTTCGCCAGTAATCTGCTGTTTGTGCCCGGGAGGTCTAGCGTCTAGCCCCGATCTCCCATCAGGCACAGCAGACGCCAGCAAAGATATGATAAACTAGCTCCGCTTACGCAATAGCAAAGCCAGTCATGGAGCAGACGAGGCCAGGCTATTTTGCTATAATAAGCGCTGTTGTTTAACCTTGAATTGATGGGGTGTTAGCTCAGTTGGTAGAGCAGCGGACTCTTAATCCGTTTGTCGCGAGTTCGAACCTCGCACGCCCTACCAAGCACATTGCTAAGGCCAAGCTAACACTATGAATGTCCGCCATTTTTTAATCACCCACCGCATTAAGTTGGCCTTAAGTTTTGCGGCTTATGCTAGTGCCATCGACGCGCTTCCTAGATTTTTTCTGCAGGATACAGCATGCTAAAAGCGCAAGGTTTGGCTTGTGTGCGTGGCGACCGTTTGCTATTCAAAGACCTGAGTTTTGCCATCGAAGCCGGCAGTTTGCTCTATGTGCTGGGCGAAAACGGCAGTGGCAAAAGCAGTTTATTGCGCATGCTCTGTGGCTTGTTGGTGCCTGAGCAGGGGCAGGTTTTATGGGCGGACAAACCGATTAAGGCCAATGCCGAGCAGTATTTAGCCAACTTGAAATACCTGGGGCATTTAAACGGTTTGAAAGACGACTTGAGCGCCTTAGAAAACTTGCAAATGGGCGCGCGCTTGTCTGGCCAAGAAGTGACAGCAGCATCCGCCTTGGCGGCGCTGAACGCCATAGGCATTGCGCGCTGTGCGAATTTGCCAGTACGCGTGTTGTCGCAAGGCCAGAAAAGACGGGTGGCCTTGGCCGCTTTGTGGTTAAGCGCAAGTCAGTTGTGGATTTTGGACGAGCCGTTTGCGGCCTTGGATGTGCAAGCGACTCAGGTATTGGCTGCGCGCATAGGCGAGCACTTGGCCACTGGCGGCATGGCCATTATCACCAGCCATCAAGACGTGCCGATTACCGCTAAATCGACCTTTACCGTGAGCTTAAGCGCATGAAGCAGGCCTGGTTAACCGTATTAAAACGCGATTTGTTGCAGGCCTTTCGTCGGCGCTCCGACATTGCCACTACGCTGTTTTTCTTTGTCATCGTGTCCAGCCTATTTCCTTTAGGCATAGGCCCGGAGCCGGCTGTGTTGAGTAGCATCGCGCCCGGCGTATTGTGGGTGGCGGCTTTGTTGGCCGGCATGATTTCTTTGTCGCGGATGTTTGCGGCCGATTTTAGCGACGGCAGCTTGGAGCAATTATTGCTGGCGCCGCAGCCTTTAGCCTTGTTGGTCACTGCAAAAATAGCCGCCCATTGGCTGGTGTGCGGTTTGCCGGTGGTGCTATTGGCGCCCTTAATCGGCTTGCAATATGCTTTGCCGAACGAAGCCTTATGGGTGTTGGTCTGTTCTTTAATGTTAGGCACGCCGACTTTGAGTTTAATCGGTGCCATAGGCGCGGCGCTGACCTTGGGTGTGCGTGGCAGCGGTTTGTTGGTGGCCTTATTGGTCTTGCCCTTGTACATACCCACCCTCATTTTTGGGGCAGGGGCGGTGGCGGCCAGTCAGCATGGCATGAGCGCGGAAGCACATTTGTCCTTGTTGGCCGCGGTTTCATTATTGTCTTTGGTGTTGGCTCCTGTAGCAACGGCGGCGGCCTTACGCATTTCTGTAGAGTAAATAACTATGCGCATGAATTGGTTCAAATATTCCTCCCCATCAAGCTTTTACCCGCTGGCCGGTAAAATGGTCCCATGGTTTTTTTTGGCAGCGGCCTTGTTCGCCCTGGCTGGCTTGTATGTCAGCTTTGCTATCGCCCCTACCGATTTTCAGCAGGGCGAAGCCTACCGTATTATTTTCGTGCATGTGCCAGCCGCTTGGATGTCCATGTTTATTTACTTGGTGATGGCCGGTTGGGCAGCCATGGGCTTGGGCTTTAATGCCAAGTTGTCGGCCATGATGGCGCAAGCCTTAGCCCCTACTGGTGCGATTTTTACCTTATTGGCCTTGGTGACCGGTTCCTTGTGGGGCAAGCCCATGTGGGGCACTTGGTGGGTGTGGGACGCTCGCTTGACTTCGGAATTGATTTTATTGTTTTTGTATTTGGGGTTCATGGCCTTGCAATCGTCCATCGATGATCCGCGCCGTGCCGATAGAGCCGGTGCCTTGCTGGCTTTGGTTGGGGTGGTGAATGTGCCGATTATTTACTTCTCAGTGAAGTGGTGGAACACCTTGCACCAAGGATCTACCATTAATGTTGGCGTGGCACCAAAAATGGCCGCCACCATGTTGCTCGGTATGTTGCTCATGGCCTTGGCTTTTTGGATGTACAGCATTGCCGTAAGCTTAATGCGCGTGCGCTGCATCATGTTGGAACGCGAGCGCAGCAGCGACTGGGTAAAAGCCTTATCAGCACAAGGGAGCAAATAATGCAGTGGGCGAGTTGGTCAGCTTTTTTCAATATGGGCGGCTACGCATTTTATGTGTGGTTTTCCTTTGGCTTGACGGCACTATGTGTGCTGTGGGAAGTCTATGCCCTTCGTAAACGCAGTCGCGATGCTTTGCATTTAGCGCAATTATTAGCACAGGATTAACATGGCACTTAAAGCACGACACAAACGATTCATCTTAATCGGCATAGGCTTGGCTTTAATTGGCTTGGCGGCCATGCTGATATTGAATGCCTTTCAAAGCAATATGGTGTTCTTTTACACGCCTAGCCAAGTGGCCAAAGGCGAGGTGCCACACAACACCGGTTTTCGCATCGGCGGCTTAGTGAAAGTGGGCAGCATCAAACGCGGCGAGGATGGCTTAACGGTTAATTTTGTCATTACCGATACGGCCAAAACCGTGCCTGTGGTTTACAAAGGCGTGTTGCCGGATTTGTTTAAAGAAGGCAAAGGCGTGGTGGCACAGGGTAAAGTCGGGGCAGACGGACTGTTTGTGGCCAGCGAAGTGTTGGCTAAGCACGACGAAAATTATATGCCGCCGGAAGCGGCCGCTGCTTTACAAAGCGCGCAACAGCAAAGCAAAACCTTGCAGTTGCCAAGCAAGTAATAGCATTAAGCATCGAGCGCACTGAGTTATTAAGTAGCACACCGCATTATTAAAAGGACGACACCGTGATACCTGAAATTGGTCATTTTTCCCTGATCCTCGCCTTATTGGTGGCTTTGGTGTTGGGCAGCTTCCCCATAGTCGGCGCCGCGCGCGGTAACACCGTGTGGATGGGCTTGGCTAAACCCTTAGCTGGGGTGCAGTTTTTTCTGATGGCCTTCGCTTTTTTGTGTTTGGCCTACGCCTTTGCTACGAAAGATTATTCAGTGGTGTACGTGGCGAACAATTCCAACTCGCAGCTGCCATTGCAATTTCGTATTGCTGCCGTGTGGGGCGGTCATGAAGGCTCCTTGTTGCTGTGGGCCTTGATTTTGAGTGTGTGGACCTTGGCTGTTAGTCGGTTCTCTAAACACATACCGGACGACATGCGGGCGCGTATCTTAGGCGTGATGGGCTTAATTAGCGTGGGCTTTTTATTGTTTATGCTGATGGTATCCAACCCATTTGATCGTTTAATGCCGGCTGCCTTGGATGGCCGTGACTTAAACCCCTTGTTGCAAGATCCGGGCATGATTTTTCATCCGCCTATGTTGTACATGGGCTACGTGGGCTTTTCCGTGGCTTTTGCTTTTTCCATTGCGGCGCTATTAGGCGGGCAGTTGGATGCGGCTTGGGCGCGCTGGTCGCGGCCTTGGACCATCATGGCTTGGGTGTTTTTAACCGTGGGCATCATGGCCGGCAGTAACTGGGCCTATTACGAATTGGGCTGGGGCGGCTGGTGGTTTTGGGATGCCGTGGAGAACGCATCCTTTATGCCATGGCTGGTCGGTACCGCCTTGATACACTCGTTGGCCGTCACGGAAAAACGCGGCAGCTTTAAAGCTTGGACGGTGTTGCTGGCTATTTGCGCTTTTTCATTGAGTTTGCTCGGTACCTTTTTAGTCCGTTCCGGCGTGCTGACATCGGTGCATGCCTTCGCTACTGACCCCAGACGCGGGGTGTTCATCTTGGCGTTTTTAGTGGTGGTGATAGGCGGTTCCTTGTTGCTGTTTGCTTGGCGCGCCGCAACAGTAGGACGCGGCGGGAAGTTTGATGTGATTTCGCGTGAAAGCTTTTTGCTGGCCAACAATGTCTTGCTGGCGGTGGCGGCCTTATCCGTGTTGCTGGGCACGCTTTACCCTTTATTTTTAGATGCGTTAAATTTAGGCAAAATCTCCGTAGGTCCGCCGTACTTTGATGCGGTGTTTGCACCGCTGATGGCGCCGGCGGTTTTCTTGATGGGCGTAGGCCCGATCGCCAGATGGAAGGACGCGGCCTTGCCCGAACTGGCTGTGCGCTTGCGTTGGGCGTTTGCCATTAGTCTGTTGACCGCCATCATCCTGCCTTTGCTCTTGGGCAATCTAACGCCCATGATAGGCTTGGGTTTATTTTTGGCCTTTTGGGTATTTGCCAGCAGTGCGGAGTTGATTTACCAACGCTTGCGTAAATCCGAAGGCGGCTTGCTGGCTGGCATAACGGCCAGCTCACGCTCTTGGTGGGGCATGGTGATTGCCCATTTAGGCGTAGCCGTGTTTGTCTTAGGCGTGACCGTGGTTAAAGGCTTTGAGTCAGAAATTGCCGTGAAAATGAACCCAGGCGATGTCGCGCATTTGGCCGGTTACGATTTCACTTTTGATGGTGTGGAGAGTCGCAATGGCCCAAATTACATGGCCAGTCACGGGCAAATTCATGTCAGCAAAAACGGCGTATTGCGTACCGTGCTGGAGCCAGAAAAAAGGCTATACACCGTCACCAATATGCCCATGAGTGAGGCCGGCATCAGCCCGCATTTAATACACGATCTCTATGCCTCGCTTGGCGAGCCCTTGGAAGGCGGCGCTTGGAGTGTACGCATTTACCACAAGCCCATGGTGGAATGGATTTGGTTCGGTTGTTTAATGATGGCCTTTGGTGGCTTGTTGGCGATGTTGGATAAGCGCTACCGTTTGCATGCGCAGCCTAAAAGCGCGGCCGTTAAAAAAGGCCGGTCAGTATGAAGCGGGCGTTAATTCCCTTTGCCATCTTTATTGTCATGGTTGGCTTTTTGTTCAAAGGCTTGTTCTTGAATCCGCGTGAAGTGCCTTCACCTTTGGTGGGCAAGCCTGCGCCTGCATTCAGCCTGCCACGATTGGACAGTGCAGAAAAAACCTTCTCACCCAAGGACATGTTAGGCCAGGTCTGGTTATTTAATGTCTGGGCATCTTGGTGTGGCGCTTGCCGTGATGAGCACCCGATTCTGGTGGAGTTAGCTAAATCCGGCTTGGTGCCAGTGGTGGGCATGGATTACAAAGACACGCCGGCCGATGCCAAGCAGTGGTTGGATGAGCGTGGTAATCCCTACCTATTAAGCGCGGTGGATGCCGATGGCCGGGTGGGTATCGATTACGGGGTGTACGGCGTGCCAGAAACCTATGTGATTGATAAAGCCGGTGTCATAGCCTACAAGCAAATAGGCCCGGTAACGCTAGAATCTTTGCGTGACGATATCCTGCCCTTAGTTAAACGGTTGCAAGCACAATGATGAAAAAATGGATGACAGGCCTAATAGCCACTGCCTTATTGCTAACTATTGCTGCGCTTCAGGCACAAGAGGCGCAACCCTTACAATCCGATGTGGCGGTGGAAGCCCAAGTGCAACGGTTGTCTAGCCAATTGCGTTGCTTGGTTTGCCAAAACCAAACGCTGGCGGATTCGCATGCCGATCTCGCGCAAGATTTGCAACAAGAAATACGCGAAATGGCGGCTAAGGGTATGTCCGATCAAGCCATTATCGATTACTTGGTGGCGCGCTACGGTGATTTTGTGCGCTACAAACCGCCCTTGAATAAGACCACCTCTTTGCTCTGGTTAGGGCCGTTTGCTTTGTTGATTGCTGGTGGCATAGGCTTGTTGGTGATGTTGCGTAGGCGTCAAAGCATGGCGGCTGAAGCGCCACTTAGCGCCGCCGAAGCGCGTAAAGTCAGCGAACTGTTAAAATAAATTCATTGCGTATATAAGGGAAAGACATGCTGGCATTTTTAGCCTTAGTGCTGTTGTTAATAGTGATTGTACTGACGTTTATGGTGCGACCGTTGCTGTGGCCCAATAGCGCGTTGAACAACGACGCTACCCAGGAAAGACGCGAGGTGTACCGCCAGCAATTTGAGGAATTGGCCCAAGACCAAGCCAATGGCATGCTCGATGAGGCGCATTATAAAATCGCTAAAACTGAGTTGGAGCGCCGCATGTTGGAAGAATTGGGTGCGCTGGATAAGGTCGCGGTTAAGGTGAAGCCAGACCGTTGGTTGGCGTTTGCTTTAATTCTGATTGTGCCAATTCTGGCCATTTACTTGTATCTGGTGATTGGTCGGCCATTTGCCATTGTTTACCCCAACCTGCAAGCGATGAACACCCAAACTGCCAGCATTCAAGGCACGGTAAGTTTGTCGCCGGCCTTGGCTAAAAAAGTTGATCCGGCGGCCACGGTGTTTATTTATGCCCGCTCCACGCAAGGGCCAGCCATGCCCTTGGCCATCGTGCAAACCACGGCAAAAGAGTTGCCCTACGCTTATCAATTAGACGACAGCGTCAGCCTTATGGCCGACTTAAGGCTTTCCCAAGCCGGTGAAGTGGTCATCGTGGCCCGTGTATCTAAAACAGGGGATGCTAAACCGCAAGCCGGCGATATGCGGGGCATGTCAGCACCGGTTATGCCGGGTTTGGCGGCGGTGGATATTGAAGTGACTGAATTGCTGCATTAAGCAGGGATGTGAAAATAAAAAAGGCCGACTCGGTAAAGATGTCGGCCTTACTATTTGGCGCGCCCGGCGGGATTCGAACCCACTACCCTCGGCTTCGGAAACCGATACTCTATCCAAATGAGCTACGGTGACGGATGGCCTGTAACAGATAAAACCCAAGTTAAATCAATAGATTGATAATCTCTTGGTTTAACGAAGATTATCGGAGTTTAGCTGGATTATCAAGCTCCAACTGTGTCAAAACTGTGTCACTTCATTTCGTGTTTGAGAAAGAACATTGTCCATGGTCCTAATGATGTACTAATATGTATGAATCTTAGCAAACTAAATGTATATGGAACTTGATATGTCAATTGAGCATAAATATGCCCAGTTCTTACTCACGGAGCAGGCAATTAAAAACCTTGAATATCTTGCGGAGATGAGCGTTGCAAAAGACTCAAGTGCTTTAAGTTTAGTTATTACTACTAACATTATAAATGCTAGTGGAAAAGACCTCAGAGAGGAGCCTAAATAATGCCAAACTGGGCCAATTTACTTAGTGAGATTCAGTCTATAGGAAGTCCTTACGATATTTTAAGACGCAGATATGTTAAGGAGTTTGCTGAATATACTGGAAGGAATGTAATTTGTTATTACAGTGGATGGCTTCAAAAGCCTGAAATTGGTGGGGCAAGCGCTGTTAATGATAATGATAAAAATGGATTAATGACGACTATCAACCAGCTTGATACATCGCTAGGGCTAGACTTGATTTTGCATACACCGGGTGGCGATACAGCTGCTACTGAATCAATCGTGGAGTACTTATGGCAAAAGTTCGAGGGAGATATTCGTTGTTTTGTACCTCAAATGGCCATGTCCGCTGGAACCATGATTGCTTGTTCATGTAAAGAAATTTGGATGGGAAAGCAGTCTTCACTAGGGCCTGTTGACCCTCAGTATGGGAATATACCAGCTCATGGAGTGTTGGAAGAATTTAAAAAAGCATACCAAGAAATTTTAAATGACCCTCGAACTATACCAATATGGCAACCAGTGATAGCAAAATACAACCCAGCGTTCATTGGAGAGTGCGAGAAGGCTGTTGTATGGTCGACTTCTCTTGTTAAAGATTGGCTGGCTCGCAATATGTTGAAGGGCTGTCCAAATAAAGACTCCGTTATCGATACGATTGTTACTGAATTAATTGACCATTCGGTGAGTTATGCACATAACAGACATCTTTCAAATAATAAATGTATTGAAATCGGCTTGGTAATTAAAGAACTTGAATCAGACCAAAAGCTTCAAGATAAATTACTGTCAATCCATCATATATATTGCCATACCCTTTCAAGTACTGCTGCTTTCAAAATTATTGAAAATAATTTGGGAGTTGCTTACATTCAACAAGCGCAATTTGTTGTCTCAAGTAATCCACCTCAAACTTTAATGCCAAATGCCGAAATTAGCCCTCTTGCGGCGCAAAGATGTGAGCCTGAATATAGTTCAAATAAAAGTAATATTTTCAAACGATTCTTGAGACTGATTCGCTGTAATTAATCTATCGTTAATGTTTAGTAGCTAATTATTTGTTTTTCGCCTTGGCGATTAGAAAATCTATTTTTAGGAGTGATTTCTTCTTGCTCCAATTTGAAGGGTCGATTGCTATAAACTTCAACCCTTAACCATTCGATTTCACTCTCTAACTCATCTAGCGGTAGAATTGTCGCCCATACTTTACCGTCCCAAAAGTACCTTCTCTTTTTGAGTGCATCTTTATTATCAAATGGGGCATTTAAAGCAGATATTTTTATTTCTTTTCTAATGAGTGACTCTATTAGCCTTTTCATGACAAGAGTTTTAGACTCTGGAAATTCCTTTTGCAACACTTCCAGTAGAGCAAAGCAATCGTTTGATGCGCGGTGTCCTTCGTAATGGAATCCAAACCGATATGCTAAAAACTCTAGTTTCGAACTGGAAATGCCTTCTTCACTCCAAGGTATTTGAACATGCGAACAAGCCCAGGATAAGTTCTGAAATATAGGAAAGTGAGCTTCTACAAACTGCCTGTCAAATTTTGCATTGTGGGCAATGATTAGGCGAGCATTTTCTATAAAGGCTGAAACCGCATCATCTTTTATGCTTTTGCCTGCAACCATTTCATCCGTTATGCCGTGAACCTTGGATGATTCTACGGGGATAGGGAACTGAGGGTCTTCCAATTCATTGAAAGTGCCTAACACTCTATATGCTTGCCCTGTTTTAGGGCAGAACTCGAACGCAACCATTCCAAGCTCAATAATCTTATCGGTTAATGGGTCAAGACCTGTGGTTTCAGTATCTAGAACAATAGCTTTAATTAGCTTCTCAGGAGATGCTTCATCTGAAAATGATTCTCTAGTTTTTATAGGTTCAGTAAAGCGATAACCCAACTCCTTGAGCTTATTAAGCAGGACAGTGGTTTCATCTGGTTTATTACTCATAATTTATGCACTACCACCCATGCCATCAATAAAGGTAGTAATGAAATCTTGAATTTTCATGCTTACACGTTCGAGAATTGACTTACGTTCCAGTATTTTTGGTTTAAACGTGAATGAATCAACAATCTCTTGGTCTCTAGGTAAACGATTTGCAAATGCGTAAGTTTGAAGCACTTTTTCAAGCTTCGCTGGGGTAATGTTTTCATCTACACAAAGCTGTTCGAATGCTTTCTTTTTATTTTCTGACCAGTAATTTTCAAATTCAGCTATCACATTAGCGGTTGAATTTAGTTTTGGTAAATTACTATCAATGAAACGCTCAATTAGCTCTCGTTTACTTCTAAGCTGAACTTCACCAGCAACCAAATCAATGATTTCTTTTTGACGCTTCTTGGCTTCTTCTGGGTTGAGCTTGCTTAGGGTAACTAAAAGATTAAGGATGTAAGACACATTGATTTCATCACGGTGGATAAGGCTTAACTCAAAATCAATGTCATCCAGCACAGAAACTTTATCTGGGTCGGTTCGTTTATTTACCTTGTCATGCACATCCAGGTATTTGCTCTTATAGTCTTCAAAGGCTTGTGCAGGCAAATTTAAGTCTTCATCTTTAAAATCAGCAAAAGTCGTGAGGATGTTTTTAATACGTAGTAATTCTCTAAACTTAATGACAAACTCAAGTTCAGCATTTTCATCTGGCAGGTCATCCACGCTGGCAACGGTAGGTACAAGGGTCAATAGTACTTCAGTTGCTTCATTGAATTGCGTTACATAATCCTCATACGGCTCAAGCAATACGGTTTCTTTTGCATCTTTGTTTGAGAATAATGCGATGGCTTCATCGGTAGCGGCTTTGAGGTTTCTGAAGCACACGATGTTGCCTTGTGACTTCTTGTCATTAAGAATGCGATTCGTGCGTGAGAAGGCTTGTACTAAACCATGAAACTTGAGGTTCTTATCTACATACAGCGTATTCAGCCGTGGGCTATCAAAGCCTGTTAAGAACATATTCACCACTAGCAATAAATCAACCTCACCTCTACGCACCCGCTGGGCAATGTCTTGATAGTAGTTATAGAAAGTTTGGCTGTCGTGCGTTGAGTATTTCGTGCCGAACATAACATTATAGTCAGCAATAAATTCATCTAATTTGTCGCGGCTGTATGGGTTAATCTCACCCTCTGGCATTGGGTTTTCTTCAGGGATTAGCCCGTTGGTTAAACCATTCGCATTAAGGTCTTCTTCATTAGCGGCATAACTAAAAATAGTGGCAATCTTAAGCGGCTTAACTGCGCCCACCTGTTTTTGTTTAAACAATTCGTAATACTTGATTAAGGTTTGCACACTACTGACGCAGAACATGCCAGTGAAGTCAGGTGACTTTGTTTTCTGGGTGTGGTGTTGCAAGATGTAGTCGGTGATTCTTTCAAGACGCTGTGGACTATCTAGTAGGGCTTTGGTGTCAATTGCTTCCACCTCTATATCCGCATTGGTAGCAATATTTAATTCATTAGCACTATTCTTCTTGGTGTACTTACCCACATACTCCACGGCGAAGCGTAGAACATTCTCATCTTTAATCGCATCCACAATCACATACTTGTGTAAGCAATCGCCAAATAAATCATGGGTGGTCTTTTGATTGCCGATGCCACCTGATGCGTTATCTGCAAAAATAGGTGTGCCAGTAAAGCCAAACATCTGGGCATTCTTAAAGAATTTCTTAATGTTCTGATGCGTATCGCCAAACTGACTGCGGTGACATTCATCAAAAATGAACACAAACTTCTTGTCTTGCAGGTGCGCTACCTTGCTTAAATGCCGCTCATTCATAATGGCATTGTTAAGTTTTTGAATGGTGGTGAGGATTAGTTTAGTGCTGTCATCATTAAGTTGCTTCACCAAGTTACGCGTATCAGTAGTCGCATCCACGCTACCTTTAGCAAAGCCGTTAAATTCTCTGGCAGTTTGGTAATCTAGGTCTTTTCTATCCACCACAAACACCACTTTATGCACCTTGGGCATCTTCTGAATGATTTGGCTGGCTTTGAATGAGGTAAGTGTTTTGCCGCTGCCTGTGGTGTGCCAAATGTAGGCGTTGTCATTGCTGTTTTTAACTCTATCCACTAAGGCTTCTGTGGCATAAAACTGATATGGTCTTAAGACTTTAATGATTTGTTCTTCGGTCAGCACCATGTAGTGCGTAATCATTTTGGCAACATGGCACGGCTTTAAAAACTCACTGCTAAATTCATGCAAGTCAGATAAGCGTTTATTATCTTTGTCTGCCCAGAAGAAGGTCTGCTGGAAACTTTGCTGTTTATTGTTAGAAAAATACTTGGTATTCACGCCATTGCTGATAATGAATAACTGCACATACTGAAACAGCCCAGCACCCGCGTCATATGACTCATGTTGGTAGCGATTAATCTGATGGAATGCGACCTTTAATTCAGCGCCACGCCGCTTGAGTTCAATCTGCACAAGCGGCAAGCCATTGATGAGTAAAGTCACATCATAGCGATTCTTACGCTTGCCTTGGATGGTGACTTGATTGGTCACCTGAAACTCATTCATGCACCACTCATCAGTATTGATAAAACTTAGATAAACAGTCTCGTCGTTATCTCGTTTTAATGCGTAACGGTCTCGTAATACTTTTGCTCGTTCAAAAACACCACCTGTATTAAGGTGGTTAAGCACACGTTCAAATTCATTTGAAGTGAGTTGAATGCCATTATTATGAAGCTCTAATTGGTTTTTGAGATTTGCCAACATAGTCGCTTCATCATCAATTGCTATACCAGCATATTCCATGCCGATTAGTTGGTTGATTAAGGCAGCTTCTAGTGCGTATTCTGATTGGGTTGTCATCACATTCTATTATTGCGGACTAATTAAACGTACATTGCCAACTTGTATAATAGTAAATCTCCAAATTACCGTTATACTGAAAGTTTCCTCGGGTCCACATGTCTACTTTTACATCTTGTCCCCAGATATCTTTTTGAAGTCCATATTTAACATTATCTAGTAAATTGTTATAAACAAAACTTGATATACCAATATGATGCGGTGACTTACGCTCATTACTAATCACAGTGGATTTGTTGACACAATTCCCAATC
This sequence comes from uncultured Methylotenera sp., assembly GCA_964400215.1. Classification (GTDB taxonomy): domain Bacteria; phylum Pseudomonadota; class Gammaproteobacteria; order Burkholderiales; family Methylophilaceae; genus Methylotenera. The sequence goes on from CAYNSY010000004.1 coordinate 15,061, forward strand.
CAAAATAAATCTCTATTATGTTCGCCGCCAAGACCAACCTTTGTGCAAAGAACATCGCCATAATCAATTCCTATACCAAAATTTATCTCAGAATATTTTTTAAGAATCGTATTTATACCTTCTTTTTCATCTGATAGCATGTATTTGATTTGCATTGCAGCCTGAACTGCTGCGGATAAGGAAGCTTTTGTTGTTCCTTGGAAAAATATTAATGCACTATCACCATTAAAACTTCTTACATGCCCATTAAGGGCATTAGCAATTTTCACAATGGCATGGAAGTAAGACATGTGAATTTTAGCAACCGTTGTTCGGTTATGTTTATTTAAAACTTCTGTTGAGCCTCGCATATCAATAAATAAAGTTGTAGCGTCAAATTTTAATCCTGTATTTCCAAAAGTTAATTTTGAATCATCAAGTTTTGGTACATAAGTAATGTCAGCAACAGTAAAGCTTTCATCAACAATGGACTGTACTTTGTTTCTAATGTCGTCTTTTAGTGACATGGCTATTAGTCTTTTTATTAGATGAATCTTGTTATTAATATAAATAATACAAGGGAAATTATGGAATAAAACAGTAAATTCATAGAAGCACGTAGTGCGCTTATTTTCCTATTCATAATTTTAGAAATTTCAAATATCTGGTCTGTTAGATTTCTCAATATTGAATCGTCGTTTAAGTTTCTAAACTGCTCAAACATGCCTGTTTTATCTGTCATTGAAGCAAGGTGACTAAAGTAGAACAGTGAAGCATCATTTCCTGAATAATGTTTTGCTAATTGAGGGCGCAAAACTTTAAAAACTGAAAAATATATGGTCAAAATTAAAAGTGCGGCAGTTATAACTCCCAATACAAAAGCTGAAATAGAAAGAACGCCCGTATAGTTTTTATTAAATGCTAGTTTATCAATGACACTTAAAAAAACTGTTAATTCTAGCCCTGCAACTACTAAAACACCGCCCGATTTTTGGTCAGTAAACTTAATCAATTCTTGAATGTTTTTGAACGACTCTAAGGTGAATGTATGATTGTCCATTGCTAATCTCTTATTAAACAAACAAGTGTTGCAGCAGGCCTTGCTTATATTGCTTAACAGCCCTTAGTTCGGCTTGAGTATTGGTGATTTTTTCATCAATGGCCGTGAGGAAGTTGGCGATTTTGGTTTGTTCTTTCTCACAAGGGCATGGTACATCGAGGGACTTAATAATCTCAGCTGATAAATTACCTTGCCCACCTTGTAAGTATGTTCCAAGTATTGATTTTTTGTGAAAGTGCAAAAATGAGTAAAGGTAGTAAGTGTTCAACTTTGACCTAATGCATAGTACGGCTTGATTGATTGCACCGTTGATTTTTGAAATTGCAACCTCCCCACTTGTGGCTCCATATAGAGCGTAAAGCAAGTCGCCTGCTGCGACCATTTTTGCTGAAGAGCTTTTTAAGCTGGCCTCGGTAATAAATTGTTCAGTTTTTGTTGCAGCAATTTCACCAGATTTAATAAACGCCACATTCCCGTTGTAAAAACTTTTGTTTGTCGTAAGTGGGGTTCCACCCGAAAAAAAGCTACTAATATCTCCGAGTTTTTGTTGGCCCCAATCTGAAAAATCCTGCCCATCATCATCTTTAAATCGAAGTTCTTGACTGAATACCTGTTGCATCACACCTTTTTTGTATTGGGTTAATAGGTCGTATTTTTTGGTGAGTTGGCTAATTTTTTCGTCTACCACCGTGAGGAAGCTAGCGATTTTAGTTTGTTCGTCCAGTGTTGGAGTGAATACTTTAAATGACCTAATTGCTTCAAAATTTAACCCCTCGCGCCCGCTACCACCTTGAGTGCTTGAAATTGATTTTTGGCCACGCGATGAGCTTAAATATGGTTGCAAAAATCGAGGTACGTAATTTGGTTTTAAACGAATTATACAAACGTGTTGATTAACATTCCCCATTTCAAAGTCCAATGGAACAACACAACTACGCCCAATTGAAGCACCAGTAATGTTTAATAAAATGTCATTAGGTTTTACTAAACTACCTTTCATCTGATTATTGATTTCATCAGATATGTAGGTGATGTCATTCAGCAGCAATTGCTCATTGTTTACGTTTTGGCTTCTAATAAACGGAATACCAGCTGATTGATAAACTTCTACTCCACCACGAGGCGTGCTGCCGCTACCAACTTTCGTCGTAATTTCGCCGATTTTTGTTTCAGCCCAGGCATCACTAAACCCTTTAAACCTTAATGCAGGCATACTCATGCTTTATCTCGCTTACTCTTTGAGACAGCTTTAGCTATTTCATCTAACTCATGTAAGTCTTGCGCATCTGCTTCAATGGCTTGTTCATGCTTACGTCGCGCATCAAACTGTTCATAGATTTCACTTACTTTCTTTTCCATTTGGGCATGGCTCACACGCCCCACCGTGCTAAGAATGGGTTTATCATTAAACGTGAGAAGCTTATCTACATTGTCACGCCAATATTGTGTCGTGAGGTCTTTCCGTTCCTTAACACGTAGCTCAGCGGTTTCTAAAAAGATGACCGTGAGACGGTTAAGGCTGTCCACCTCATCTGCATTTAGATAATTTTTTGCAGTGGTGATGTCACCCTTGCGAACTACGCTCCCTTTCCAAGTATTGAGATTCATATTAGGAGCGCTTGCATCGGCACGCTGCACAATAATCTCTGCGGCAGTGTGGCCTGTCACCGCATACAGTAATTTATTTTGTGTTTCAGCAAAAAACATTTGAGTGGCTTTATCTGTCGCATCGTAATCAGATGACAGCGCCAGCAGGTCACGAACTTTTTGGTAAAAGCGTTTTTCTGAAGCCCGTATGTCACGGATGCGTTCAAGCAGTTCGTCAAAATAGTCTGCTCTGCCATTAGGATTTTTCAGGCGCTCATCATCCATTACAAAACCTTTAATCAGGTATTGTTTCAAATGGGTGTTCGCCCATTTTCTGAACTCTGTTCCGCGTGGGCTGCGTACACGAAATCCAATAGCCAGTACCATGTCTAGTGCGTAAAATTTAACTTTGTATTGCTTGGCATCTGAGGCAGTTATTAAATAATCCTTAATAACTGAATTTCTTTCCAACTCTTTATCTTTCAATATGTTAGATATGTGAGTATTAACGTTTGGTATTGAGGTGGAAAAAAGTTCTGCGAGCTGCTGCTGGTTCATCCATACATTGCCATCACGGGCATATAGCGATACCGCCGCCTTACCATCTGCGGTGTTATAAATAATAATGTTTTGGTCGTTATCAGTGTTATTCATCATCATTCCTGTGCAAATGGTGGCGCGATGCCCAATTCTTTACAAAAAGCTGCAATGGCGGCATCTGTAGTTTTGCTAGTTTTATCCAACTCAATCAATTGTGCTGAAATGGCTGCAAGGTCAATTGCCTCCTCTGCTTCAAAAGTATCGACATATCTTGGAATATTCAGGTTGTAGTCATTGGCTTTAACTGACTCGATGCTTGCTACATGACTGTATTTCTCTTCATTAGTGCGCGCCTTGTAGGTATCCACAATTTTTTGAATATGCTCAGGGCGCATGACATTGGTCGTTTTGACTTTTTCAAAGTGCTGACTGGCATCAATGAATAAAATGTCATTCGGATTCTTGCGGCATTTTTTAAGTACTAACACGCAGGTAGGAATAGAAGTGCCGTAGAAAATGTTAGCGGGCAAACCAATCACCGCATCTAGGCAATTCATCTGTTCAATCAGATATTGGCGAATATGGCCTTCTGCCGCACCACGGAATAACACACCATGCGGCAATACCACCGCCATCGTGCCTTCTTCAGATAGGTGATAAATCATGTGTTGAACAAAGGCCATGTCGGCTTTGCTACTTGGCGCTAACTTGCCATACACACTAAAACGGTCATCGTTCATGTGTAACTGACTGGCACTCCACTGTGCCGAGAAGGGAGGGTTAGCTACAATCGCATCAAAACGTAAATCACGATGCTGAGGTTTCTCTAAAGTGTCTTCTTGCTTGATGTCGAAATCTGCATAATGAACATCGTGCAGAATCATATTCATGCGGGCTAAGTTATAGGTGGTGCGATTAAGTTCTTGACCGTAAATCTTATCAACGGTTGTAGCTTCACGCTTTACACGTAGTAATAATGAGCCACTACCGCAGGTGGGGTCATAGACGCTTTTGAGATTTGTTTTGTTGGCAGTGACTAACTTAGCAAGCAATGTTGACACTGGTTGCGGTGTATAAAACTCACCTGCTTTTTTACCGGCACCGCTTGCAAACTCACCAATCAAGTACTCATAGGCATCACCTAGTACATCAGCAGTGGCATCACTTAAATTGAAGTCAATCTTATCTAGATGCACTAGCACTTTAGCGACTAGGTCATTTTTTTCTTTTTCGGTTTTTCCAAGTTTGGATGAAGTTAAATCCAAATCTTCAAACAGGTTTACAAAGTCATCGGCGCTATCAGTACCCAAGGTACTTTGTTCGATGTTTTTAAGGATTTTAGTGAGGTCGCCAAGGATGAAGTTATGGCTGTCACCAACCCCATTCGTATCAAGTTGATTGCTGCCTTTCATGGCAATTGCATGAAAAATCTCAGAAGGTTTTAAGAAATAGCCCAGTTCATTTAATGCCGCATCCTCTAGCGCATCAATATAAGCCTTACCTTCTGCTGTAGTTTCATTGAGTTCAGCAAACTTTAGATTTTCTTGTGCCAGTTCAGCATCAGCAAAACGTTGGATTTTCTCGGACAGGTATTTGTAGAAAATGAAGCCTAGGATGTAATCCCTAAACTCATCAGCCCCCATCTTACCGCGAAGAGTATTGGCGATATTCCATAGTTGCTGCTGTAACTGACGACGTTGCTCTTCTGACATTTTTGCCCTAGCTACTTTATTATTAATTAGTTTGATTATCCTGCAATTTCATTATCAATGTAATAGGAATTGTTATGATGGGCTGTTAAGTGACTGGATGCTTTTAAAACGCATTTTAAGCGCCCTTGGGGGCGCTGAAATAAAAATACTCGCCCAGACTGTAGGCTTTAATTTAGATGGCTTAAAACGCTTCCGGCTGTATAAGCGATTTAAAAGAGGTCTTTGATTTCTACTTGAAGTGCTTTGGCAAGCGTTTCTATAGCATCAAGAGACGGATTAGCCCCGCCTCGTTCAATTCGACTCATATAAGAACGTGCAAAATCGCAATGGTCAGCAAACTCCTCTTGGGAGATGCCCATTGCCTTTCTCAGCTCTCTAATTCTGGAGCCAAATTTTTTTCTGAGGGGGATGTTCACGGACAATAATTTCCGCTATTGTTCACTTATTAGCCACGCACTAATCGTGACATTTTTAATAAGAATCAATAGGGAGATTGATGGAATGAGCTGTCCTGCTTGCGGGAGTGATGATTGGAAGACTGCTAGTTTGGTTTACCAAGAGGGTTTAACTAATGTTGATACAGCTACCAAATCTTTGGGTCTTGGCGTGGGCGGTGGACATGTTGGTGTAGGAATCGGGCGAGGTAAGACAAAAGGTATTCATCAGACGGCATTATCAAAACAAGCCGAACTACCATCAGAAAACTCTTGGCGAGTTGCTTTTGTTACCGGGGCTGTCATCACAGCTATTTTGGGATTATTTACTTCCTTTTGGTGGCTAATATCTGTTTTGTTTATTGTTGGGGCTTTTGTGACATGGTCAGATGGTGCAGAGGCAAGAACAAAGCAAGTTGAGCTTTATAACAAGCAGCGTGTGTGTCAGCGATGCGGTCACTTTTACTATGTTCTTTAGTAATCTAGTAACTAAAGTTCAATTTAAATCGAAAACGTAATCAAGGAATAAACAATGAAAAATTTACTACTGCCACTTATGCTGGTTATTGCCTTAAATGGATGTACAGAGAAGTCTCCGAATGAATCAGCGGCAATAGAAGAGCAAGCCGTTGTTGCCCCAGCGGCCAAAGCTTACGCTTCTGAACCCACTACCCCAGCAGGTTACGATGAAGTTAAACCCAGTAAAACAGCCGCGGAGTATCTAGCTGAACGTAAGCAAAGAGAGGAAGCAGCAAGGAAAGAGTATGAGGACATTGTAATGAGTTCCCCAGATGACTCTAAAGAGCAGTTAGCCATTACAGTCAGAAAGATGAAAGAGCTGGGATACATTAATAAGTAAAAACGGATTCTCAGTAATGCTATAGGGGGGTAGTAATCAGTCTTGCTATTTAGTATTACTAATAGAGTTATAGCAATCCCACTGAAATAAAGGCTTTGCGTAGCAGGTTTTTAATAATTTCAATGAGTTAGGCCAAGCTCAATTTTGACCATGAAATGATTATGTACCGGTTTTGAATTGCTTTCCTAAGTTGGCAAGTGCATCGCCGATTCTTTCATTGGCAATAGCGTGGCTATCGCGATAAGTGACAATTTTTCTGTATTTGAGTGCGTAAGCCCCAACATTCGTTATTACATGCCTTAAGAATTTTTCACTGAAAGAACGCATTATTCCAATCAGTGGATGAGTGGTTTTGGCTGGAGGCAGTTCGACTTTATCCATATCTATCATTCTAAAATAGCCGCTAAGTGCCTTTCTGAAATTAAATGTTCGTAAATCACTTAGGCGTTTTAGCTTTAGAAGCTGACAGCTGTTTTCTTTGAGTGTTACTTCAATACGGGCTGACCATTTTTTGAAAGTTAGGTCATCGTTTTGGTCAAATCGTTTTCCGTAGATTTTCATGTAAGCGGAGTTAGGTTTAGAAGGGTCTGCCCATTTGTCATCTCTATGACCAAGATAGAAAGTTTGATTGTAGCCAGGTACTCTTTCTTGGTGATGGACTCCGCCAAAAGTGGCTTCTGTCACTGATGTTTTGTTTTTACTGTTTTTTGCTCTTGTGAGCCTATGAGATTTCTGTATTCCATAGGCATCCCAAGGGTAAACATGCATTACTAGCCAAAATCTCCAAAATTCCAATTCGCGGTCAAACTCTGCTTTTGTAAGAGTGCTACGTGGTTTGAAATCAATCGCGGTTTCTAATTCTATTATTTCTGCATCCTTCAACTGGTCTTTGTATAGCTCTAAGTCCGATGGAAGTAAGTCGTGGATGGTAATGCGATAGCCAGTTTTTCCATTTCTAAAATCTCGGCCAATTTGAAGTTTCCCCTTAATTCGTTCCATCCCGCTTAGATTTGGAGAGAAAAGCTTAATAAAATCAACTTTTGCAGAGATGTGAACATCTGAGAAAGTGGGATTGCTAGCTGGCATTTTAATCATGGCAATAATTCCAAAAAATCTATTGTTATGATTTCATTATATGTAAGCAGTGACTTATATTGCACGGAATTGACCAAATACTTCCCCTGTATAAGTGAAGGTTTGTAATCTTGGAAAAATTCCTCACCATCACCATTGACTGGTGTTTGCTGCACCTAAGACATACCGCTCTATAAGATTTTATTTCTGTTAAAAAACATGCAATTCCTATGAAATGTAGTGTCGATTATAGCGTTTTAACTTATTGATTTTTATTGATAATATTGCCACTACTTTCGCCACTAAATTTGTTCATTCCCCTAACTATAATAAGTTCATCAGTGATTAATTATTAAAGGGGTCAGCAATGCGTGGTTTATATCAACAATCAGAAACGGTAGCGCAGTTTTTAACGAGAGCAATTAAGGCGTCGGGAAAAACACAGTCAGAAATATGTGCGGATATTGGCTACTCAAAGCCCAACATCATTACGATGTTCAAGCAGGGTAAAACTAAAGTCCCATTGGATAAGATAGGCCCCTTAGCAAGGTCACTCGGAGTTGATGGAAGGGAGTTTTTTAGAATAGTTCTAGGTGAGTATATGCCTGAAACCTTGATGGCTTTAGAGCTATACATGACGATTGAGGGAATGACTAATCAGGAGACCTTTTTGTTGGAAACTTACCGAGCCGCTTGCGCCCGTAAAGACCAGCCTTATATCTTGTTTAACCCGCGATGGTTAAAACAGGGTATTGTTTCTGAGAACAAGAAAAAATTAGTTAGTCTAAAAGCTTAACAAGGTCTTTGGCTTTAAGGTGTGTATAACGTTTTAACATTTCAAAAGTTTTATGGCCGGTAATAGTAGAAACTTGCATTGGGTTGAGGCCTTTTTCAAATAGTCGTGAGGTGGCTTCATGCCTTAAATCATGAAAATTAAGGTCAACAATCCCTGCTCTTGTACAAGCCCGCTCAAACGCTTGACTAATGCTTTCTGCTCGAAGACTAAAAATGTTGTCGTTTTCAACTTCCTTAATAGACTCTAAAACTTCAATCGCTTTTTTTGATAAAGGGATGATTCTTGGTTCACCTGTCTTCGTCTCTGGTACTTTTAAAACGCATTCTGCGAGGTCTAGGTCGCTCCATTTTGCATTTGCTATCTCGCCCCTGCGTAAAGCTGTTTCAAGTGCGAATAGAATGATTTTTGTAAGAATTTCCGACTTGGTCGTATTAAGTATTAAATGCAGTTCATTTGTATTTAAACGTCTGTCTCTTGGCCTATTGTTCTTAGGTCTACGAATAAGTCTGACTGGATTATCCATATTGATAGACCAGTCTTTTCGAGCGGTATCAATAATTTTCCCAAACAGGTTAAGTTCTTTATTGACGGTTGTGCCGCTCACCAGCAAAAGCCGTGATTCTCTATAGTTTGTGAAATCTAATGACTTAAGCGTCGCTAAGTATCTTGAAGCTAAGGGGTGGGCTAGAAAACATTTTATTCGAGACTTTTCCTGTTTATAACCAAGCTTGTGAATGGATACTTCTTTAAGGTAGCGATTAAGAATTTCCGCTAAGGTTGTTCTTTCTGCCTCAGTACGGTCAATGAATATGCCACGGTCCATTTCTGATTCGGTCATTCTTGCCCATGCGTCCGCATCCGCCTTTTTCTCAAACCTTTTCGAAATGTTTTTGTAGCCTTGTTTGCGGATTTGGACTTGCCAACCCTTAGAGCGTCTAGATATTGAAGCCATTTTCCCTCACTGTGTCAAAAGTGTGTCACAAAAAGGGTTTTAGCTGTTTTTGATGAGTTGATTTAGGCTAACTCATTGTTTTATTTGGCGCGCCCGGCGGGATTCGAACCCACTACCCTCGGCTTCGGAAACCGATACTCTATCCAAATGAGCTACGGGCGCAAAAGAGCTTGCCATTATAGCAAAGCATTGCTTATCAGGGCGGATTAGCTTGGTTTAAGTCCTTTTACCTGGCGATCAACTGCAGGTATAATCACCCATCTATTTAATTTATATGTGGAAACGGACTGTTATGAATAATGAATACAAAAGCTCGAGTTTGTGGCAATTACTTCTGGTGATACCGGGCGCTATTTTAGCGTTTACCCTCATTATTTCTTTAATTGCTAAATCGTTTGGCGTGGCGGATGCACCGACACCTGCGGTGGCAGAGCCGGCGGCGGCGACATCGCAAGCCGATGCCAATATCAAACCGGAAGCGACTGTGGAAGTGGCGGCAGCGGATGCTGGTCCACACGTAGACAAGAGCGGCGAAGAAGTGGTCAAAGCCGTTTGCGGTATGTGCCACACAGCAGGCTTAATGAATGCGCCTAAAATTGGCGACAAGGGTCAATGGGGTCCACGCAATGCGCAAGGCTACGATGTGCTAGTGAGTCATGCCATTAACGGTATTCGCTCTATGCCAGCGCGTGGCGGCAACCCGGCCTTAACGGATGGCGAAATTGCCAATGCCGTAGCGAGCATGGCCAACGCCAGTGGTGCTAGCTTTACTGCTCCAGCGCCCAAAGCAGCGGCACCGGCAGCTGATGCAAAAGCTGCTGAAGCAGCGCCTGCTCCAGCAAAATAAGCCCATTGATTAGCCGGTGCGTGCGCCGGCTACCATGGGTGCTTAACTTATGTTTAGGCCATTTAACAAAAAACCACTTAAGTCCTTAAGTGGTTTTTTATTTTCAGCGAGTTAGCCATGGCCACCTATGCGATAGGCGATATACAAGGTTGTTACCATGCGTTTCTAGCCTTGTTGGCGCGCATACAGTTTGATCCTAAAAAAGACAGCTTGTGGCTGGTCGGCGATTTAATCAATCGCGGTAGCGGCTCGCTGGAGGTGTTGCGTTGGTGTTATGCACATCAGTCTGCTATCCATGTGGTCTTGGGCAACCACGATTTGCACGCGCTGGTGGTGGCTGCTGGCTTTGTTAAAGCCCACAAAGGCGACACCTTAGACAGCCTGTTGGCGGCGCCAGATAAAGCCGCCTTGTTGACTTGGTTGCGTCATCAGCCGCTGGCTTATCAAGCCGAGGTAGCGCCTGGCTTGTCGTATTTAATGGTGCACGCTGGCGTGTTGCCGGATTGGACAGCTGAGCAGGTGCTAGCCTACGCCGCAGAGGTCGAAGCGGCTTTGCAAGGCCCGGATTACTTGCATTTTCTGGCGCACATGTACGGTAATTTGCCTAATCGCTGGCAAGCCGATTTAACCGGCATAGACCGCTTGCGGGTGATCACCAATGCCTTGACGCGCTTACGCGTGTGCACGGCAGAAGGGGAAATGGAATTTCAGTTTAAGGGCGAGCTGGCCGATGTGCCGGCGCCGTATTTGCCTTGGTTTGCGCTAAAGCACCGTGCAACAAAATCCACCCCAGTGATTTTTGGCCATTGGTCGGCCTTGGGCTTGCAGCATCAGGGTGGGGTGTATGCGCTCGATACCGGTTGTTTGTGGGGCGGCCAATTAACCGCCATGAATTTGCAAACGAAAGCAATCAGCCAAGTGCCGTCGGATCCGCGGGACAATCCCAGGCCGCTAAAGCTTTAATTGCTTGGTGATTTTCGCTTGAATCAACTGCGTCAGTTCGCGGCGCTTAGTTTGCATGGCGTGTGGCTGGCCTACGATGTGATCTAAAACGGTGGGATCTAAAGCGGTGGGATCTAAAACGATGGGTTTTAAAACGATGGGTTCTAGAAAATACAGCTCTAGCACTGGCCTCGCTTGTTGTAATACACATTTTATCGATTCCAGCAGCGTGGTCTCACCGGCATAAGCCACTTCGGTATTGATGCTGCCGTCCATGCGCGGGTAGCGTATGGCTATCGGCCAAATGGTCGACTTAGCTTGCAGAGCGGACTCCATGACGCTGCTTTTGAAAGGCAGGATGGTGGTGCCGTCAGTGGTGGTGCCTTCTGGGAAAAAGCAGACGTTGTCACCCGCTTGCAGGCAGTGGCGTGTGGCATCGACTATGCGTGGCGCATGCTGGCGCTTGCCTCGCTCTATAAACAAGACATGGCTTTTCTTTGCCAAGTAACCAAACAGTGGCCAGGCTTTTATGTCGGCTTTGGCAATGAAGCGTACCGGCAAAATGCTGTTGATGGCATGGATGTCCAACCAGGAAATGTGGTTGGCTACTAATAGGTTGTTGCGTGCCGTTTGGTAGCTAGGCGGGGTTTTCCCGTGTATCCGCACGCGCACATTTAAAATCTGCAGCAGCGATTTACTCCACCATTTTATGATGGCCAGCCTGCCATTTTTGCCCACCATGGGCATGATCAGCGCCGCAATCGCCACACCGCTTAAGGTGTGGTAAGCAATGCGACTGATACGGTAGTAGCGGATTAATCGACTGGTGGTTTTATGCGTAGTGGCGGGCAAATGGTCGGTTGATAGGGCGTAGCTGGTTAAAATAAGTAATTTATTTCAAAAAGTGAGCGGCGTATCTGGGGTTGATTTTAGATAGCGGTAACATTACCAGCATATCGGCCGTGTTGAAATAGGGATCCCATGCTGGTTCGCCACAAATGTAAGCCCCTAAGCGTAAATAACCTTTGATTAAGGGTGGGCAAGCCACCTGCATGTCGGTGCGCAAGGCGTCGTTAAGTAATGGGTTGCGTGGGAAAACGCGGTACTCCAGTGGCGCTAAATAATCATCAGCCAGTTTGGTGTACAAGCTGGCGGCGGCGTGGCCACCGTCATACATGCTGACACTGCCACAACCTATCATGTACTCGTAATTGTGAATTTGCATGTACTTGGCCAGCCCCGCCCACAGCATGGTGATGGTGCCGCCGTTACGGTAATTCTGGTGCACGCAAGCGCGGCCTACTTCTACCGTTCTGTCGAACAAGTGACTGAGTCGGCTCAAATCGAATTCGCCTGCGGAATAATAGCCACCGGCTTCGTTGGCTGCGGATGGGCTAAGAATGCGGTAGGTGCCTATGACTTGGTTGGTGTCGCTATCGCGCACGATTAAATGGTCGCAATACTGATCAAAACCGTCCACATCCAATCCGCCGGTGCCTAGCAATTGCGCGCCCATTTCTTCGGCAAACACTTTGTAGCGTAAGCGTTGCGCTTCTTCTATTTCCACTTGGGTGCGGGCTAGGCTAATGCTTAGACGGCGTTGGTTGGGGACCGCTAAGTCTATGTGTTTGTCGTTTTGATTGCTGCTTAAAGGGCGCAGTCTTTGTTTGGGTAACATTAAAGTCTCCTTTTGAATTGAGGAGACTTTAATGCCTACAGATTAAGAAATGGTGACAGAAATGTGACGGTTTATTGACAGGTTTTCTTTAAGGATTTTTCTTAAAAGCTTTCCTTAAACTCATGGGCTTAATGGGAAACGCGGCTGGTGCCACCGCTTTCTATCAAACGCACTTTGTCGCCGGCATTAAATTGCTCGTCGGCTTCCTGCACGATGGCAATTAAGGTGCCGTTATCCAATTTTACCGTGATTTCCAAGGCATCTTTACGCGTCATGCCTTCTTCTATGGCTGAGCCGGCTAAGCCACCTACCACGGCGCCTATGACCGCGCCTATGATGTTGTCGTCGCCTTTGCCTATGCTGTTACCAGCCACGCCGCCGACCGCCGCGCCAGCCGCTGTGCCTATCGGCGTTTTGGTGCCTTCTAATTTAACTGCGCGCACGCTTTCAACCATGCCCATGCGCACTGTTTGTACTTTGCGGGCTTCGTCGCGGGTGTAGACGCCACCGGAATTAGAGCTGGCGCAAGCGCCTAAGAATAGGCTCAATAATGCGATGCCCAATAGTCGTGTTATTTTCATGGTGAGTCTCCTGTTAAATGCTTAATCTTTAGTGCTGTTTGAAATTAGATCTCGTCCAATTTAGTTTCGTTCACCAAGGCTTGGGTGTAGATGGCCTCAATTTCGGCACGGCTTGGTTTGTGGTTTTGACCCCCACGGCTTTCAATTTTAATGGCGCCCATGGTCGAGGCTAAACGACCGCAGGTAGGCCAATCCCAACCGCGTGCAATGCCGTACAGCAAGCCCGCGCGGTAAGCATCACCGCAACCAGTAGGATCAACAATGCGCATGGCTTTGACGCATGGAATGTCGTAGCGCTGACCATCGGCATAAATTTGCGAACCATTGCCACCTAGGGTGACCACCAAGGCTTTCACTTTGGCAGCTAACTGCTCTAAAGTTAAGCCAGTTTTATCTTGTATGATTTGCGATTCATAATCGTTGACGGCTAAGTAGTCTGCCATGCCTATGAATTGCAACAGCTCTTCACCGTTAAACATGGGCAAGCCTTGGCCGGGATCGAATAAGAAGGGGATGCCTGCTTCAAAGCATTCACGCGCGTGTTGAAACATGCCGTCGCGGCCGTCAGGCGCGATGATGGCGAGTGTCACGCCCGTGGCATCTTTAACGCTGTTTTCGTGCGAAGCCACCATGGCGCCCGGGTGAAAAGCGGTGATTTGATTATCGTCGGTGTCGGTAGTGATGAAGGCTTGCGCGGTAAAGGTGTTGGCTATGGTTTTGATGTGCGTGCTAGCTAATTTGTTTTGCGTGAGCCACTGTTGGTAACTGGCGAAATCGTCACCCACGGTCGCCATGATGAGTGGATTGCCATCCAGCAATTGCATGTTGTAAGCGATGTTGCCGGCGGTGCCACCGAATTCACGGCGCATTTCTGGCACATAAAACGCCACACTTAGGGCGTGAATTTTGTCTGGCAGTATGTGGTTTTTGAATTTATCTTGAAACACCATGATGGTGTCGAAGGCTAGTGAGCCGCAAATAAGGGTGTGCATGAGGTTTGGAGCTAAGGTTAAAAGAGCATTATCTTATTTTTTGCCGCCTGCAAGCAAGCGTTAAGATTAGGCGGATTGGCGTATGGCGCCGTCTATGAGAATTTTGGCGGCTTTTTTGGCGTATTGCATTGCCCCTGAGCCGCGTTGCATTTGCTCGGCTTGCACGGCGCCTTCAAACAACAAGGACAATTGCAGGGCGAGGCCGTCGGCATCCTTGATGTTGGCTTGCGTGGCTAGGCTGCGAATAAAGCTTCTAAATTGCCGCGATTGCTCGGCAGACAATTGATGCACCGCGTTGGCTTCGCTAGGAAATTCGGCCGCGGCTTTGATGAAGCCCATGCCATTAAAGTCGGGCGAGTTCACCCATTCTTCTATGCAATCAAATAGTTTTTGAATTTTTTCGGCAGGTTGTTGCGTCTGGCTATCGAGCTTGCTGTGCAGCCAGCTTTGAAATTGTTGCTGGCTTTGCGTTAACACGGCCAGTATCAATAATTCTTTGCTGCGAAAGTATTTATACAGGGTCATTTTTGTGGTGCCGGCGGCCGCCACGATGTTGTCCACCCCGGTTGAATTGATGCCTTGGGTTTGGAATAAGGTGGTGGCAGTGGCCAGTATTTTATCGCGTAGCGTGGACATGGTCTGATTATACTAATCTGTATACAAAGCCTGCAATGCTTATTTGTCTTAGCTGGTGGAGTTGGCCATCAGCCTGGGGGTGAAATTGCAGCGCACTTTTTCCAAATAATGGTTGGCTATGGCCAAATCCTTCAGATTGGTAGGCAGTTTGCCCCCCACCACGTTTTCTAAATACACCGCTTTGTCTTGGTCTGGGATTTGCAATGCTTCGGGGTATTGGCAAGTGCCTTGGCGCATTTGTTCGTATTTTGCATAGAGCAGGCTGGCGTCTTTTGCCGTTAAGTTACTGTCTGGCAAACTGGCTGATGGGTAGCTGGTCTGAGTAAATTCTTTGGGCATGGCTACCATCAAGCCAACGGCAAGGACCATGATTACGCTGGCCGCCATGCCGTAAAGCAATGGCCTGCTGGCCCAGTGGGTTTGGGTCTGCGCCGTGATCAGTGCTTGGGCGGCTTTTTTGCCGTGCTTTAAACAAGCCAGACGGGCTTCTGGCTCTGTTTGCATGCTGGCATTGATGGCGATTAACAGGATGTGCTCAGCCAATACTTGCGCTTGGCTTGCGCCTAAGGCGCGGGCTTGCTTGGTACAAAAAGCCAGTAGCTCGGGGTAGGCTGACATGGGCTTAGTCATGCTAAGTTTGTGTGGGCTTTCGGCCAAAGCATCAAACACGCCCAGCAAGCGACCGCTTGGCGTTTTGCTGGCCAGCTTGAGCGTGGCTATCAGCGCGTCTGAATTAAAAAAGTCCATGGGCTACTCTTGAAATTACGCGCAATTAAAATGGTTTTACCACTACCAAAATAACGATGATGGTCAGCGCAATCACTGGCAATTCATTAAACCAGCGGTACCAAACGTGGCTGCGGGTATTTTTATCGTTCTTGAAGTCTGCTATTAATTTTCCGCAATAGCCATGGTAGCCTATGAGTAGCAATACCAGGCCTAATTTTGGGTGCATCCAACCGCCACTGATGCCATAGCCTAGCCATAACCACAGGCCAAAACCCAAGGCTAACAAGGCCAAGGGCAACATGAAGCGGTAGAGTTTTTGTTCCATCATTTTTAGTCTGTCTGAGGTGGCGCTGTCGGTGACCATGGCATGGTTGACTAACAATCGCGGCAAATAAAATAAGCCGGCAAACCAGCTGGTGACAAAAATAATGTGGAACGCTTTAACCCATAACATAGATCTATCCTTGTGATTGTTTAATTAGGCTTGGCCAATTCACGCTCTAGTAAGGTGGCTAATGCGCTGGCATTTATACTGCCTATTGTACGCTGTATACGCTGTCCTTGCTGGTTGTAGAGGAAATGGCTGGGGGTGACGCTTACTTCACCAAAGGCGGCACTGATTTCGCCATAGCCGTCGTGCATGACAGGGAAGGGCAGCTTTTTCTGTTGCGTGTAGGCCAACACTTGCGACGGTGGATCGTAGTCCATGGCGACGGCAATCAATTCAAAGCCTTGGGCGTGGTAGCGCTGGTATAGCTCACGCAAGTCCGGCATTTCTTTGAGGCAGCTTAAGCAGTTTATCGACCAAAAATTGACCAGTACGAATTTGCCTTGTAAGTCGGCCATGGCGATTTTTTTACCCTCTAGGGTGGTGAAGGTGACGGCCGGTGCTTGGCGGTGTGGTTGAAACTGAAGCAGAGCATAGCCTAGGATTAGGGCGACAATGAGCGCTAAGCTGATTTTTAGTCTGTGTTTATGCATGTGCTTAGTCTAACGGATTTTTTTAGAAAAAAGCCGGTCTAGTACATGAGCCTATCGTGGCTGCTGCAAAGCCGAATACCCATGTAAGGTTTACGCTTATTTGCCGTGATTCAGCATGATATAATGCGTTTTTTAATAGCCAAGCTATTTATTTAAAAGCCAATGAACGCACCCCTACCTAGCCATATTGAGCACATCGAACCGCAAGCCAGTCAGCGCTTACGTGAAATTCCCTACAACTACACTTCTTTTTCTGACCGTGAAATCGTCATACGATTTCTTGGCGAGGAGATATGGGATACCTTAAACGCATTGCGCAGTCAGCGTAAAACCGGCCGCAGTGCCCGCATGCTGTTTGAAGTGCTGGGTGATTTGTGGGTGGTGACGCGCAACCCGTATTTGCAAGACGATTTGTTGGAAAACCCCAAGCGCCGTAAAGCCTTGATTGATGCGCTCAAACACCGCATTGCTGCCATAGAAGAGCGCAATGCCGGCGGCAAAGCCAATGCCAGCGTGCAGAAAATGGTTGTGGCTGCACAAAACGCCATCGCTAAGTTTGCCGAGGATTTTCGTCAGACTTATGATTTGCGTAAAAAAGCCTTAAGCAAATTAAGCAAAATTACCCGTAAAGACAACGTGCAATTTGACGGCTTGGCGCGTGTATCGCACGTTACCGACGCTACTGACTGGCGTGTGGAATACCCGTTTGTGGTCTTGAGCCCGGACACGGAAAAAGAAATTGCGGCTTTGGTGCGGGCTTGTATAGAGCTGGGCTTGACCGTGATTCCGCGCGGCGGTGGTACCGGTTATACCGGTGGCGCCATTCCGCTGACACCCATGTCGGCGGTGATCAATACCGAAAAATTAGACCAACACGGTGGCGTGCAAATGCGCACCTTACCTGGCGTGGCGCGGCAAGTGGCGACCATAGAATGTGGCGCTGGCGTGGTGACACGACGCGCCATGGAAGCCGCGACGGACGCTGGGCTTGAGTTTGCCTGTGACCCAACCAGTGCCGATGCCAGTTGCATAGGCGGTAATGTGGCGATGAACGCCGGCGGCAAAAAAGCCGTGCTGTGGGGAACGGCTTTAGACAACCTGGCGTCATGGCGTATGGTTACGCCGGATGCGCAGTGGATGGAAGTGCAGCGTTTAGACCATAACTTGGGCAAAATCCATGACGTGGCGATTGCGCGATTTAAAGTCAGCCGTTACGCGGAAGACATGAAAACCTTGTTGGCCGAACCGGAGATTTTGGAGATTGCTGGGCCCAGCTTTAGAAAAACCGGTTTAGGTAAAGACGTAACCGATAAATTTTTATCCGGCTTGCCTGGCATACAGAAAGAAGGTTGCGATGGCTTAATCACTAGCGCCACCTTTATTTTGCACCGCATGCCTAAGCACGTGCGTACCGTGGCTTTGGAGTTTTTTGGCAATGTGTCGAATGCCGTGCCAGCCATCGTGGAAATTAAAGATTATTTAGATGCGACGGCCAAAAAAGACCCCTTGGTCTTGATGGCTGGCTTAGAGCACATGGACGAGCGTTACATCAAAGCGGTGGGTTACGCGACCAAAGCGGCCCGTCAGCAACGGCCAAAAATGGTTTTGATTGCCGACATTGCTTCTGACGATGAAAATGCCGTCGGTGAAGCGGCCTCGCACATTGTGCGTTTATGCAATGCCCGCAATGGCGAAGGCTTTGTTGCGGTATCGCCGGAAGCCCGCAAAAAATTCTGGCTGGATAGGGCGCGTACTGCTGCCATTGCTAAGCACACCAACGCCTTTAAAATTAACGAAGACGTGGTCATACCGTTGCCGCGTTTGGGCGATTATTCCGATGGCATAGAGCGCATCAATATCGAGTTGTCGATTAACAACAAACTGCAATTGCTAGACGCCTTGGAAGAATTCATGCAAAGCGATTTGCCTTTGCAGGCCGATGAAGATGGCAATGCCGATGGCCAAATGGTCTTGGCTAAGCAAGGCATTGCCTTGCAATTGTTACGAGAATTACGCGCGCATTGGCGTTTGATTTTGCAAAGCCTAGACCAACCGGTAAGCGTGCTGGGTGCGCTGGCGGCCTCGCTTAATCAATACGAAAATGTATTCCGTGCCGTGCAATCCTATGATTTGCGCATTTCTTGGAAGCGTGACATCAAACGCCCCTTGGCGGATATCTTTGCTGGGCGCGAATACCAAAAAATACTAAACCGTTGCGATGAAATCCATAAAAGCGTACTCAAGTCACGGGTGTTTATTGCCCTGCACATGCACGCCGGTGACGGCAATGTGCACACCAACATTCCAGTGAATTCTGACGATTACCAGATGATGCGCGTCGCCCACGAGGCCGTTGCGCGCGTCATGGCCTTGGCTAAAAATTTAGATGGGGTGATTTCTGGCGAGCACGGCATAGGCATCACCAAAATGGAGTTTTTGGAAGCATCCACCATCACGGCTTTTGGTGCGTACAAACAAAAAGTGGACCCCAATGGGCACTTTAACAAAGGCAAATTGCTGGCTGGCTCTGGCTTAGACAACGCCTACACGCCTAGCTTTGGTTTGTTGGAACAAGAATCCATCATTATGGAACAATCCGCCATAGGTGAGATTGCCGATTCCATCAGCGATTGTTTGCGTTGTGGTAAGTGTAAGCCAGTTTGCACTACCCACGTGCCGCGCGCCAATCTGCTGTATAGCCCGCGCAATAAGATTTTGGGCACCTCATTGTTAATCGAAGCGTTTTTGTACGAAGAGCAAACGCGGCGCGGTATTTCACTCAAGCATTTCGACGAGTTTAATGACGTCGCGGACCATTGCACGGTTTGCCATCGCTGCTTAAACCCATGCCCGGTTGACATCGATTTTGGCGACGTGTCAGTGGCCATGCGCAATTTCTTGCGTGAACAAGGCAAAAAACAATTCAATCCAGGCACGGCGCTGGGCATGGCATTTTTGAATGCTAAAGACCCTGCCACCATCAAATTGATGCGTACTTTCATGGTGACGATAGGCTATAGAGCGCAAAGTTTTGCGCACGGCTTGGCCAAAAAATTCCACCTATTGAAAGACAAAGTGCGGCCGCCCGCGACCGTCGGCAAACCCGAAATCAAAGCGCAAGTGGTGCATTTTATCAATCGCCCCATGCCGAAAAAAATGCCGACCAAAACCTCGCGTGCTTTGCTGGGCATAGAAGATGACCGCATGATACCGGTCATACGCAACCCAGCTAATGTCACGGAAGATTCGGAAGCGGTATTTTATTTCCCCGGTTGCGGTTCTGAGCGCTTGTTCTCTAACGTGGGTTTGGCGACCCAAGCCATGTTGTACGAAGTGGGTGCCATCACGGTCTTGCCACCGGGCTATTTGTGTTGCGGTTACCCACAAACGGCCAGCGGCAATCACGATAAGGGGCAGGCCATCACCACGGAAAATCGGGTCTTGTTCCATAGGTTGGCCAATACCCTCAATTACCTGGACATTAAAACCGTGATTGTGTCTTGCGGCACGTGCATGGACCAATTGCAAAAATACCAGTTTGAAAACATTTTCCCTGGTTGCCGCTTATTGGACATCCATGAGTATTTGATGGAAAAAGACTTGAAATTGACTGGCATCACCGGCACTAAATACATGTACCACGACCCTTGTCACACGCCGATGAAAACCTATAAGCCTTTGGAAGTGACCAATAAGCTGATGGGCACCGAAGTGGCCTTGAATGACCGTTGTTGCGGTGAGAGTGGCACCTTTGCTGTGGCTAGGCCGGACATTGCCACGCAGGTAAAAATGCGCAAACAAGAAGAGCTGGAAAAAGGCATGGACAAGCTGGGCCTAACCGTCGGTGCGCCTGAGCAGAAAGTCAAAATACTGACCTCTTGCCCCAGTTGCTTGCAAGGGCTGTCCCGTTACGGGGATGACACCGGCATAGAAGCGGATTACATCGTGGTCGAAATGGCTAAGCATTTGTTAGGGCCGGATTGGATGCAAGACTACGTAGCCAAAGTAAATCAAGGCGGCATAGAAAAAGTATTGCTCTAAGTTTGGCTGCCCCTAGGGTTTAAGGAGCGAGCTGGGGTTTAAGGAACGAAGGGCAGGAATATCGCCGTGGCTAAGTTTTGCATGACGCGCGATATCAGGCGTTCGGACTTTTCCGATAAAGCCACGGCGTATAAATCCGTGCGGCCTATCATCTTGCCAAACTCGCGCTCAAAACTTAGGTTTTTGTCTTTCTCGTTTATTTCATTGCTGAGTAAATAGAGCTTGCCATTTTCGTCCCTGGCGTTGGACAGTTTCCAGGCAGCAATCTCTATGTTGCGAGCGACGTTGTAAATAAACTGCGGATTCAGCGTATCGTTGATGTAAAAGTCGCGTTTGCCACCGTGTGCTTGCAAGAGCATGGTTTGCAAACCGACGATGAAAGGCAGCACGCGGTCACCGCTGTACTCCGGTTTGAAGGCCAGAAAGATAGCCTCTGTGCCTTGTTTGTTGTCTATTTCTTTGAATTGGTAATGGTGTTGTTGCTCGCCATCGATTACCCAAGTCACCATCTTTTCTGCACTGTCCGGCGTGCTTTTGGCCAGTTCATGCGGGTTACGCTTGTACAATTTAATCATTAAATTGCGCAGGCTTTGGATGTTCTCCGATATCTCCACATCGGCCATGCGATCAAAATCCGTTTTTGCCAATTGGCTGCCTGAACTGCGGTCGCTGCGCTCGGGTATGGCTTTGCGATCTACCGGGCTATTGAGCGTGCAGGCGCTGAGCTCGATTAGCAACAGACCGACAAACAATAAGCGGCCTAGGCAGGGTTTCACGTTTTTTGCACACCGCGTGATTTAGGAAAAATAACGCTAAAGGTGCTGCCCACACCGAATTCGCTGCTGATGTCTAATTTGGCTTGATGGCGTATCAGTATGTGCTTGACGATGGACAAGCCCAATCCGGTGCCGCCGGTTTCACGGCTACGGCTTTTGTCTACCCGGTAAAAGCGTTCGGTCAGGCGTTCTATGTGCTGTGGCTCTATGCCTATGCCAGTGTCGCGCACAGAAAACACCGGTTGATTGTTTTGCATGTGCCAGCCGATGACGATTTCGCCATGGCCTTTGGCTTTGTCCTCAGGCGTGTAGCGTATGGCATTGCTGACCAGGTTGCTGAACACGCTGCGCAATTCGTCCGCAGAGCCTTTCAAATTTAGCTGCGGGTCGGCTTCTAGCAGTATCCGGTGCGTGGCTTTGTTGAGACCTTGGCTTAAGCCTATGGCATCGTTTTGCACGGATTGCAGCAGACTCACCATGTTAATTTCACTGTTGTCCGGGCTGCCGGTGTTGCTTTCTATGGTAGATAAGGTGAGCAAATCTTCTATGATGCGGCGCATGCGCACGGTTTGTTCTTCCATCATGGCGAAGTAGCCTTGCAAACTTTCCGGCACCGCGCCTTCCATGTCGCTCAGGGTTTCTAAAAAGCCACCTACCACGGTCAGCGGTGTGCGCAGTTCGTGCGAGACATTGGCGATGAAGTCGCGGCGCATGACGTCTACTTTTTCCAATTGAGTCATGTCACGACTGATCAATAATTTTTGATTGTTAGCCAGGGCGATTAGCTGGATGTCCAGCACCACATCTGGGTTGCGCCAAGATTTTAGTTTAAACGGTTCGTCGTATTTTTCATTGTACAAATAGGCGATGAAGCCGCTGTCACGGATTAAATTGACCACCGGTAGGTTTTTATCCGTGCCCAAATCCAAGCCCAATTGATTTTCTGCATTGGCGGTACACCATTCAATCTCGTTGCTAGCGCCTAAAATGACCAAGCCATCAGGCATGGCGCTGGTGGCCAAATTAAAGCGCTCTAAGGAGGCGTTGAGTTGGGTTTGGTTGTGCTTGTTGGTGCGCTCGTACTTAAGCAGTAAATTGAATAAGCCTTCCCATAAACCGTAACCGTCCGGTATGGTTTTTAGGTCGGGTTTTTTAAACCAGGTTTGCAGTTGGTTTAGCCAAAAAATGTGGTTGGCAAGGTAGATGAGTAGGCCGGTAGAAAACACCAATAAGGCCGTTGTGGTGCTGCTGATCAGCCAAACAAACAGACAGATGAGCAGCAGTGCAAAAATAAAAGAGCCAGCTTTCCAACGTATATTTTGCACAGGGGTATTTTCAATAAAAAAGATGCCACTGATTATAGCGAGGAATTGCGGGTGCGAAAAATATTTTATTGACCCGCTTTTGCCAAGCGGGCCCGGAGGGCATTAGTTGTTGTTGATAGACAAGCGGTAGCCTGCACCGCGCACCGTTTGTATGAGGTCTTCGTGGCCAGACACGGCTAAGGCATTGCGTAATCGTCTGATATGTACGTCTACGGTTCGGTCTTCAACAAACACGCGATCGCCCCAGACTTTGTCCAACAGTTGACTGCGGGTGTGCACGCGTTCGGCATTGGTCATAAAGAAATGCAGCAACCTAAATTCGGTGGGTCCCAAGTCTATGTTTTTATTGTTGCCGGTAACCCTGTGCGTACCCGGGTCTAAATGCAGGCCACTAACTTCTATCGGGTCGTCGGTCATTTGCGGCGCACGGCGGCGCAACACGGCTTTAATTCGCGCGTTGAGTTCACGCGGGCTAAACGGTTTGGTGACGTAATCGTCCGCGCCTACTTCTAAGCCGCGTACTTTATCGTACTCGTCGCCCCTGGCGGTGAGCATAATGATGGGTATGGATTTTGTTTGCGGGTCGGATTTTAATTTACGTGCAAAATCCAAGCCGTTCATACCAGGCAACATCCAGTCCAATAAAATTAAATCCGGTATGGTTTCGCGCATTAAATTTTGCGCAATCTCAACGCTGAGTGCGCGTATAGCATTGTGTCCAGCTTGCGTGATGTTGAGGGCAAGCAACTCTTGTATGGCCGGTTCGTCTTCTACGACTAATATATTGGCTGGCATAGTGCATCCTTGGCTAACTTTTGGTGTTGATGGCTAGTATTCATGAACGCCAGTTTATGACTTATATATGAACTATTTATGACAGATATTAAATGCTAGTCCAGTTATTCGGTCAATTTTTTTGATTTGTTCGAGTATTTGTTACACTATGTTACATATTGTTGTTTTTTTAAAAATAAAAAATAAACGAGAGAGGATCGTATGGCCAACTTTTTATCCAAAGAGAACACCGTAGCCAAAGCGGATTTTAACCGCTGGTTAGTTCCCCCCGCCGCTTTGGCAGTGCATTTGTCTATAGGCATGGGCTATGGCTTTAGTGTGTTTTGGAAGCCCTTAGGCAACGCATTAAAAGCGGCCGATGGCACACCGCTGCAAGCCTGTGCGGCTGGTGCAGCTACCTTTTCGGATAAATTAGCCGGCACTGCCAAGGCCTTGTTTGCCACCGATTGCAATTGGACGCAGTTCGATTTGGGTTGGATGTTTACCTTGTTTTTTGTCTTGTTGGGTTGTTCGGCTGCCCTTTGGGGCGGTTGGCTAGAGCGTGAAGGCCCACGCAAAGCAGGCTTGGTGTCCATGCTCTTATGGTGTGGTGGTTTGCTTATATCCGCTTACGGTGTCTACATACATCAGCTTTGGTTGATGTGGTTAGGCAGTGGGGTGATAGGCGGCGTAGGCTTGGGTCTGGGCTACATTTCACCGGTTTCTACCTTAATCAAATGGTTTCCAGACAGGCGCGGCATGGCTACCGGCATGGCCATCATGGGCTTTGGTGGTGGCGCCATGATAGGCTCGCCTTTGGCGACCAAATTAATGACCTATTTTGCAACAGACAGCAGCGTCGGTGTGTGGCAAACCTTTGTGGCGCTGGCCGCCATTTACTTTGTCTTTATGTTGTGGGGCGCTTTAGGCTATCGTGTGCCGCCTAGCGGCTGGCAGCCTGCCAACTGGAAGCCGGCGGCGAGCAATAAAGCCAATGCCATGATTTCAGCCGGCCACGTGCATCTTAAAAATGCGCATAAAACTCCGCAGTTTTGGCTGTTGTGGTTGGTGTTGTGCATGAATGTTTCGGCCGGTATCGGCTTGATCGGGGCTGCTGCACCCATGTTGCAGGAAACCTTTGGTGGCGCCTTGTTAGGTACACCGCAAATAACCTACGCCGACATTAAATTGGACGCCGACTTAACCGCTGCCGCTGCTGCCGTGGGTGCCGGCTTTGTGGGCTTAATTTCCTTGTTTAATATTTTTGGCCGCTTTGCCTGGGCGACATCGTCGGATAAATTGGGTAGAAAACGCACCTACACCATCTTTTTTGTGCTGGGCGCCATCATGTATTGCACCGCCAGTTACGTGGCTGGCTTTAAATCCTTGGCCATGTTTGCGGCTATTTTCTGTGTGATTGCTTCCATGTACGGCGGTGGTTTTGCCACCATTCCGGCCTATTTGGCGGATATGTTTGGTACGCAGTTTGTCGGTGCTATACACGGTCGTTTGCTAACGGCTTGGTCTACGGCCGGCATCCTAGGGCCGGTGGTGGTGAATTATTTACATGACACCCGCTTGGAAGCGCAAGTGCCGTTCGACCAAATTTACGCCCCCATCTTTATGGTGCTGGCCGGCATGATGCTGGTGGGCTTTATTGCGAATTTATTGGTGACACCGGTGGCGGCAAAATACTATATGAGCGATGCCGAACTGGCCGCCGAACGGCAATTGGCCCATGAAAAATCCGCACCGGCAAAAGCCAGCAAGGCGCAGGCTGTTAGCGCAAACGCTGCGCCATCGTATGCGGTGGTCTTTGCCTGGGCGCTGGTTCTAATTCCCATTAGTTACGGTGTCTGGAGTACGGTACAGAAAGCCTGGATCTTATTTCATTAAAGCCACTGGCTAATATGCGGTAAAATAGCGGCCTATTTAATAAGTTTTGTGATTAAAGGGTGTGCCGTGAGGGAAATTGAAAAAAACTTAGATGGTAAAGGCCTGCAAGTTGGCGTGGTGCTGTCTCGATTCAACAGTGATATAGGCGATGGTTTGCTTAGCGCATGCACGACCGAGTTGCTTAAGTTGGGCGTGGCGAGCGAGGACATCACCGTGGTGACCGTGCCGGGTGCATTGGAAACGCCATTGGCATTGCAACACATGGCCATCAGTGAAAAATTCGATGCCTTGGTCGCGCTGGGCGCTATTATCCGCGGCGAAACCTACCATTTTGAAGTGGTGTCCAACGAATCTGCGCGCGGTATTTTAGAAGTGCAATTCAATACTGGCATCCCGGTGGCGAATGCCGTGTTAACCACGGAAGATGATGATCAGGCCATCGCGCGCATGCATGTCAAAGGTGCGGAAGCCGCACAAGTGGCGGTTGAAATGGCTAATTTGATACGGGCACTGTAATGACCAGCACCCTTAAAGACAATGCAAAGGCCACACTAAACAGTTTGGTGGTGGATAAAGACGCAACCGCGACCAAGGCCAGTGCCAAGCCCAATGTTAAAGCCAGCGCCAAGGCTAATGCTAAGTCCCGTGGCGGACAAAACCGACGCAAATCCAGAGAATTGGTCCTCAAAGCCGTTTACCGTGGCATGTTGAACGCCTCCACGGCCAGTGCCGTGTATAAGGACATGGCGGATGATCCGGATTACAACAAAGCCGACGAGGCTTACTTTAAATCTTTGTTGGAATCGGTTAATGCCCATGTCGAGGCCTTGGATGCCAAGATGGCGGATTTTATCGACAGGAAAATCAGCGAATTAAGCCCAATTGAGCACGCTATATTGCGCATTTCGGCTTGCGAACTGATGTTTGATTTAAGCATTCCTTATCGCGTGGTGATTAACGAAGGCGTGGAACTGGCTAAGATTTACGGCGGTATCGACGGCCACAAGTACATCAACGGCGTGTTGGATAAATTGGCGGCCAGTGTGCGTGCCGCCGAGGTGCGCGCTTAAGTCTTAGCAATAGGCCGGTAGTGGCAGCCGCTGGCATCACAGCATAAATAACTGCCTTGTTCGTACCAATCGCCCAGCACCCAGCGCTTCATGGTGTGACCATCCAATACTAAATCGTGTTGCTTGGGCCGGTGCGTGTGGCCATGTATAAAGCGTGCAGGGTAGTCATGTGCTTGCAACAGTTGTTCAAGCGACTGCGGGTTGATGTCCATAATCTGGCTGGGTTTGTGCGATTTTTCTTGTTCGCTGCGCGCTCGCATGGCGTCAATTTGGGATTTTCTATCAGCCAGTGGCTGCAGTAAAAATTCTTTTTGCCAATCTTTATCCCGCACTTTTAATCTGAATGCTTGGTAGTCCACGTCGTCACTGCACAGCGCATCGCCATGGCTAATGAGCGTGCGTACGCCATGCACCATCACTAGGCTGGGATCGGCTAACAAGGTAATTTTGGCGGCGGCGCAAAACTCCGGACCAAACAGAAAATCGCGGTTGCCATGCAGCAGGTAAAGCTGCACACCGCTGTTGGCTAAATCGCGAAGGCCGGCTATGACCGTCTGCTGGCTGGCCATGTCATCATCACCGGCCCAGTATTCAAACAGGTCACCTAATACGTACAAGGCACGCGCATGCCTAGCCGTGCTGTTAAGGAAGTTAAGAAAGGCGAGTGTGATGTGCGGCCGACTGGCGCATAAATGCAAATCGGAGATAAACAGGTCTGCTTTATTGGCAGCTGATGTATCTCCGGTGTTGTTCAATTGAGGCCTTAAAAAAGAGCATGCCCTTATGCCGGTAGGCAATTAACAGCGGCTAGCACTTTCAATAATGACGTTTTCCACAGGCACATCTTGATGGCCATTGCGTGTAGTGGTGGCGACTTTTTTGATTTTATCCACGACGTCCATGCCTGCGGTCACTTTACCGAAAACACAGTAACCCCAACCGCTGCTGTTAGGTGCGGTGTAGTTTAAAAAATCATTATTGCCGACGTTAATGAAGAATTGATTGCTGGCGGAGTGGGGTGCTGAGGTGCGTGCCATGGCGATGGTGTATATATCGTTGGCCAAGCCATTGTCGGCTTCATTTTTAATTTCATCGGCTGAGGCTTTTTGTTGCATTTTTGCGTCAAAACCGCCGCCTTGTATCATGAAGCCATTGATAACACGGTGGAATATGGTGCCGTTATAAAAACCGCTGTCCACGTATTGCAAAAAGTTAGCCACGGTAATTGGCGCTTTTTCTGCATTGAGTTCTAGGGTAATTTCGCCAAAATTGGTAAGTAGTTTAACCACAATGTGTCCTTAATAAAGAGTCGTAAAAAATGAGGGTGCCGCTAAATTTATAGTGGTTTGCTGCTGCGTTTGATTTGCAGTATGCGCACCGTGGCTTTGGGTACGTCGGAATAGGGTCCAACGTTCATGGTCGGTGAAGCGCCAATGTCGCGTACCACGTCCATGCCTTTTAGTACACGGCCGAACACGCAATAGCCAATTAATTCAGGGTCGTTGCCTTGGTAATTGAGTGGCAGGTTATTTTCCAGGTTAATGAAGAATTGCGAGGTGGCTGAATCCGGATCGCTGGTTCTGGCCATGGCTATCGTGCCTGGTTCATTTTTTAAACCGTTCGCGGCTTCGTTGACGATGGGCGCTGAGCTGGGTTTTTCCGACATGTCTGCGGTGAAGCCGCCACCTTGTATCATGAAGCGGTTAATCACGCGGTGGAATATGGTCTCTTTGTAGTAGCCTGAGTCCACGTATCGCATAAAATTGGCCACGGTTTTAGGGGCTTTTTCCGGGTAGAGTTCGACCACGAATTCGCCACGATTGGTTTCGAACACCACTTGTGGGTTCGCTGCCAACGCTGGCGCAGCCATCCAAATGCTGCTGCTAAGTAAACTGGCTAATAGTAAAAAACGAATGTGACGCATGCTTATCCTTAAAATGAAATTGCTGTGTTGGCGCTGCTTGTTGGTCTAGGGTTAAAGCGAATACATGATTAATGCGGCAGGAATAATTAGCTGGCGCCTTCGGATAGGATTTTCCAGTGGCCGTCTTCTTGTATCCAGTATTGGCGTTTTTGCATTTTGTTGCTTAAGTGTGCGCTTTTAAAATCTTGCGTGAAATCGACCACCACCAATTTTTTGTCATTGTCTGGGTAGGCAAACATGCTGATGTTGGACAGGGCAATGTTGACCTCGGGCTTGCTTGCTTGCACGCGAACCTTGTGGGCAGCCCATTGTTGGTAATTGATGCCGCTGTTGTTGAAGGCCGTTGAGTAGTGGCTTAAGTATTGCTCGGTGTCTTGTGATCGCCAATCATTAAGCCAGGCATCCATCGCCGCTTGCAAACTTTGTTTTTCCACTTCACTGCTATCGTTCACCGCCCAACTTAAATTATTAGCAATAATGACCGGGGTTTTACCGGTTTGCAGTATGGGGGCTAAGCTTTTTAAATCGTGGTTGCTCACTACCACGCAACCGTCACTGGAGCGCGGTGGGCGACTGTAGGTGTCGCTGGGCGTGCCATGCAACCAAATGCCAGAGCCACTCCTGTTGTGTCTTTGGTCCCACTCGTTCGGGTAGTTTAGCGGGTAAGCGCCATCGCCATACATATCGGCTAAGGGTTGGTTGAGTTTTTGTTTTGCAAAATACACGCCTAGGGGCGTGCGTTTATCGCCCTCGGTTTTTTTGTCGACACCGTTCTTGCCTATGGTGACGTAGTAATCTTTAACGTAACTTAAGCCGTTGCCCATGTTTTTGTACAAGTACAAGCGTGATTTGTCGGTATCGACCACGATGACATGGCCTTGCTGCTCATTTGGAGCCAATAGCAAATTGGGTAGGCTGTCGTTATTTTGCTTAGACAAATAGTGCTCAATACGCACCCTGGCTTCGTCTTGCAAGTCCTTAACGGCTTCGGTTTGATTACTGTCGGCGCCACCAAAACTTTGCAATTGCTGCGCCTGTGCCATGAGCAAATCACCGCGCACCAGGTAGGCTAATTTGAAATTTGGGATGGTTTTAATCAGCTCATCCACGGTGTTGAGCGCTTGCTGATTTTTACCCTGGGTGATTTCCAACAAGCTCTTGGCGAGCAAGTTTTCCGCTAAATCGCTTAAGCCATTTTGTTTGGCTTGAAACAGATTGCTGAAGCTGTCACTGTTGATTGCCGTGGCATTCCACGGCATCAGTGTGATCGCCGTTAGCAATGCGTAGGTTAAACTTTTGTTTAAATGCATCAATGAATGCTTAGCCTTAAAAAGTGACATCAAGCCGTGCCTATAGCATCGTTATGCCGCAAGCTAGTTGCTGGCATTCTCTTGCTGGATGTACCAGTTGTCGCCTTCTTTTTTCATGATCAGTGTTTTGGTCGTGTGTATGGGTTTGCCATCGGCACGGTAGCTTTGTTTGAAACGCACTCTGGCGTTGTTGCTGTCGGCTACACTGATGTTGATGTTGGATAGGCTGACGCTGATTTTAGAGGGTCTGTTAATGCGTTCTTTGCGTTGCTGCTCCCAAGCTTTGCGACTTTGTCCTTTGGCTGGCTGAAAGCTTGCACCGTAGCTGGCAAAGTAGCGATCAAGGTCTTTGGCTGACCAGGCTTGCGCCCAGTTATTGACTGCGTCGTTTAAGCTTTCTTCGGCGCTTTTAGCGGATCCGTTACTAGATGCTTCGCTGGCTGCTTTTTTGCTCACGGGCTCTGATTTTTTCGCTTCGCTTGCGGCTACTTTAGCGGGTTCTTTAGCCGCGATGGTGGTTTTGTTGCCTGTGCCAAACAAGTCTTTGATCAAGGATAACTTGCCTTGCGCTCGGGTATTGCTGGTGTCTAGTTGCAAGGCTTTGTCGTAGGCTTCGGAGGCCATGCGTGCGTAAATGTCGCCTAGGTTTTCATGCGCAGTGGCGTAACTAGGGTGGGTTTTAATTGCAGTTTCTAGGGATTTTCTGGCTTTATCAAACTGGCCTTGATCCGCATACAACACCGCTAGGTTGTTATAAGGTTCGGGTAGGTTGGGGAATTTTTCCGTGACTTCAGTGAAGATTTTGATGGCTTCATCACGGCGACCTTGCTCGGCCAACAACACGCCTTTCATGAACAGTGCTTGGGCGTTTTTTGGGTTGTTGTTGATGTAAGCGCTTAATTTTTCAATGGCTGCAGCCGTTTGACCTTGGTCGGCCATTTGTGAAATGTCTTTTAGCTCGTCGGCATGGGCTAATGAAGCGCTCAGGCTGAGTGACAAAATCAAGGCAGCCTTGGCAAGCGTGGCATTTAGCAAAGAAATAAATTTGTTCATTGTGATATACTTTTTTAGTTAACTAACAAAGTGCAATTCTATCAACAGCCTAGCTAACATCCAATAGCTCAATTCGGTTTATTGCTATATATTTCGTTCAATTTATCCATTCCAGTCTTAATTAATTACCGTTTATGCTGAAAATCTACAACACCCTGGCTCGTGAAAAGCAAGTTTTTACCCCCATCGTGGCTGGCAAAGTGAGCATGTATGTCTGCGGCATGACGGTTTATGACTACTGCCACCTTGGCCACGCTAGGGTGATGGTGGTGTTCGACATGGTCAGTCGTTGGTTGCGTGCCAGTGGCTACCAAGTCAAGTACGTACGCAACATTACCGACATAGACGATAAAATCATTAAGCGAGCCAATGATAATCAAGAAAGTATAGGTCAATTGACCCAGCGCTTCATAGACGCCATGGACGAAGATTCCGCTCAGTTGGCCGTGGTGCGACCTGACATTGAACCTAGGGCGACGGATTTCGTCGATGGCATGGTCAAAATGATCGCTGCTTTAATCGAAAAAGGCTATGCCTACGTGGCCGATAATGGCGATGTGTTTTACTCGGTGAATCAATTTGCTGGATACGGCAAATTGTCGGGTAAATCCTTAGACGATTTACGTGCCGGGGAGCGCGTGGATGTCGATACGCATAAAAAAGACCCCATGGATTTTGTCTTGTGGAAATCGGTTAAGCCCAATGAGCCAAGTTGGCCATCGCCGTTTGGCGGCCCCAATGGCGGTCGCGGTCGTCCTGGCTGGCACATTGAGTGTTCGGCCATGAGTGCCCACCACTTAGGTGAGCGCTTTGATATCCACGGCGGCGGCCAGGATTTGCAATTCCCCCACCACGAAAACGAAATCGCTCAATCGGAAGCGGCGCACAGCCACGATGGCCAGCCCTGCCAGATGGTCAACTATTGGATGCACAATGGTTTTGTGCGTGTCGATGATGAGAAGATGTCCAAGTCCTTGGGCAATTTTTTTACCATACGCACGGTCTTGCAACAGTACGATGCAGAAGTGGTGCGTTTCTTTATTTTGCGCGCGCATTACCGCAGCCCGCTTAACTATTCCGATCAGCATTTAGACGATGCTAAATTGGCCTTAACTCGCTTGTACACTGCTTTGCGCGGTCATGCTGTAGCACCGCAGAGCATAGATTGGCAGCAAGCCCATGCGGCACGCTTTAAGTTGGCCATGGACGACGATTTTAATACCCCAGAAGCCCTGGCCGTGTTGTTTGATTTGGCCAATGAATTGAATAAGAGCAAGTCGCCGGCGACGGCTGCGCTTTTGAGCAATTTAGCCGGCGTGCTGGGCTTATTGCAGCAAGATGCGACGGCCTTTTTGCAAGGCCAAGCGCCAGCAAACTTGGCCGCCGAAAATGATGCGCCGCAGGGTTTCACTGTGGCATTGATAGACAGCAAAATTGTGGCGCGCGCCGAGGCTAAGCTGGCTAAAAACTTCGCTTTGGCCGATGCTATTCGTCAAGAACTAAGTGCCGCCGGCATCGTTTTGGAAGACAGCCCACAAGGCACGACTTGGCGTCGTGCTTAAACCTACCCCGATAAGAAAAGACAAGGAAAATGCAGCATGCCGGTTAAATTAACTGCCCCACAAGCAACAAGCTTATTGCCCGTTAGTGGCATTAAATTGGGCTATGCCGAGGCGCACATACGCAAAGCGCAGCGTAAAGACTTGCTGGTGATTAGCTTGCCCGAAGGCAGTGCGGTGTCTGGGGTGTTTACCTTGAATCAATTTTGCGCGGCCCCGGTAACCCTGTGCAAAGCACACTTGGCACAAAGCCAACATGGCATACGTGCCTTATTGGTTAATACCGGTTGCGCGAATGCCGGCACGGGCGAGCAGGGCATGCAAGCGGCTCAGCAAAGTTGCTTGGCCTTGGCCGGTCTATTGGGTTTGGATGCGCAGCAAGTCTTGCCTTTTTCTACCGGGGTGATTTTAGAGCCATTGCCGCTAGACAAAGTGATACAAGGTATGCCGGCCGCCATCGCCAATTTAAGCGAGAATAATTGGTTGTCTGCTGCGGAAGCCATCATGACGACGGACATTGTGGCCAAAGCCACTTCGCGCCGTTTGTTGCTGGATGGTGTAGCCATCACCATCACTGGCATGAGCAAAGGCTCGGGCATGATACACCCGAACATGGCGACCATGCTGGGCTACATTGCCACCGATGCAGTGGTGAGCCAAGCGGCATTGGATGCCATCATCCATTACGCAGTGAACAAATCCTTTAATTGCATTACCGTGGACGGTGACACCTCAACCAACGACAGCCTGATTATGATGGCCAGCCAACAAGCAGGCAATGCCGAAATTACTGAAAATAGCCCGCACTTTATCGCCTTGCGCGATGCCTTGACTGAGGTGGCGATTGAGTTGGCCCAAGCCATCGTGCGCGATGGCGAAGGTGCCACCAAATTCATGACGGTGCAGGTTGAAGGTGGGCGAGATGAAGCCGAGTGCCGCAAGGTGGCTTATGCGATTGCGCATTCGCCTCTAATTAAAACGGCTTTTTTTGCTTCCGACCCCAATTTAGGCCGAATTTTAGCGGCCATTGGTTACGCTGGCGTCGAGCAGTTGGATGTCAATAGTCTTAAACTCTATTTGGGCGATGTGTTGGTGGCGGAAAAAGGTGGCCGTGCTAGCGCCTACAGAGAAGAGCAAGGCGCAGCCATCATGCAAGAAGCGGAAATTTTAGTGCGCGTTGATTTGGCTAGAGGTGGGGCGAGTTGCACGGTATGGACTTGCGACTTTTCATACGACTACGTCAAAATCAATGCAGACTACCGCTCTTGATGCTGCCTTGGTTGCAAGTACCGTCACGCACGCCGCTGTTGGGGTGATCCAGCGGCCTGATGGCAGTGTGTTATTGAACGAACGGCCACTTGGTAAACCCTGGTCTGGTTATTGGGAATTTCCCGGTGGCAAAATAGAAGACAACGAGACGCCGGAACAAGCCCTGAAGCGCGAATTGCAAGAAGAACTCGGCATCACCGTCACGCACGCTTATCCCTGGCTTACCCGCCGTTTTGATTACCCGGCAAAATTTCATGATAACGGCCAATTGGCCAGTCCAGCTAAAACCGTGCAACTGCATTTTTTTGTGGTGACTGCTTGGTTGGGTGAACCTCAAGGCTTAGAGCAGCAACGCTTAAGCTGGCAATCGCCGGCCGCGGTTTCCGTCTCACCAATGTTGCCAGCCAATACGCCCATCTTGGGCGCGCTCAATCTGCCTCGTTTGTATGCCATCAGCAACCTCAGTGAAATGGGCGAAGAGGCCTTTTTTGCTGGCTTGCAGCGTGCGCTGGATAATGGTTTGGGCCTGCTGCAGTTGCGCGAAAAGCAGCTCTCGGCCGCGGCATTTTCGGTATTTTTTGAGCGTGTCATGGCCATGGCTAAACCCTATTCAACTAAGGTTTTGCTGAATTCCCATGGGCCGTATGGCCTTGGTGATTTGCCTGCGCACGGCATGCATTTTACCGCGCGGGATTTAATGCAATTGAGCGCTAAGCCTGAGGCTATGTTATGCGGTGCCTCCTGCCATAATGACTATGAATTGGCTAAGGCTGCGCAACTGGGTTTGGATTATGTGCTGCTATCGCCCGTACAAGCCACGGCCAGCCACCCGGCTGCTAGCAGCTTGGGATGGCGGGGCTTGGCTCAATTGATTAAGGGCTATGGTTTGCCGGTCTATGCCTTGGGTGGCATGCAGCTGAGTGATTTGCCGCTGGCTAGAAGTTGCGGCGCGCATGGATTGGCCATGCAACGCGCCTGCTGGCTTTAGCGACTGTCTTTAACCGTGGCTTTTACGTTTTGTTTGATCACGGTTTTGTTGGCCAATTTGAAGCTCAGCACAAAATTGATGCTATCACCCACACGCAAGGGCTTTTTCAAGTCAAACAGCATCAAGTGAAACCCGCCTGGGCTCAGTTTGTAAGGCTGGCCAGCGCTGAGGTCTAAACTTTCTAACATGCGCATTTTCATCACACCGTTTTCCATGCTCATGCTGTGAATTTCAACACTGTCACTGACGTCTGCCTTGACTTCAATCAGGCTGGCATTGTTGCTGCTGGTTAAGGTCATGTAAGCCGCACCTACTGCTGATCCGGGATTGCTAGGGCGTGCCCAAGCGTCTTGCACGGTCACCAACGGCGCGTTGCTGGTCGGTTCTGCCTGCGCGCTGAAGCTGCTTAATGCTGCCAATAAAGCCAAGCCTGCTAGGCCGAAAATGGTCAATTTTTTCATGGGTTTTTACTCTCTCAAGGGTTGTTGTCTGGGTATAACTCGTCTAAATCATCGCTGCTAATCGGCACAGGAATGGCGTATTCGCCATTCGCCCAAGCGCCAAAATCCACCATTTTGCAACGCTCGCTGCAAAACGGCCGAAAGGCATTGCTGGGAGAAAACTCGGCTAAATTGCCGCATTTTGGGCAGGCTACTAAGCGTTTTTTGGTGGTTTGCATGGTGTATGAATCGCGTATTGATAGGTTGCTTGCTATGGTTGACTGCTAGCACAGTCGCACGGCTTGGTTAATTGGCTTGTGCCGCTGGTCAAAGGTTACATAAAATCAGTGAAAAAGCCACGTCCTGTTCGTATTTTTGTAATTTCTGCCCGGCGTCCAGTTGATTGAAGCGGATGTTAATGGCGTACTTATTGGCGCTCACTTCTGGGAAGCAATTTAAGGATTCGTCCAACACCACACGCAACATTTGCGCCGGTTTGGCCCCGGCTAGCATTTGCTGGTAAGCCCCATTGCTGGCCATTAATTTACTGCTTACGCCACTACCGCGCAGTATGCGCAATATGATGCCTATGGCGGCGTGCATGGGTAACAAGGGTTTTAGCCAAGCCGTAAAATCTTCTCGGCGGCGCGCTTCGCCCAGACCCAACCAATAATGGTAAGACGGCACATCAAATGCGCACACGCCACCCGGTATGCCGGCGCGTTGTTTAATGCTCATTAGCCATTCGTTGGCGCGCAAGCTTTGACCTAATTTGGTGGTTTCCGCTCGCAAGCCTTCGGCAGTTTGGTCTATTTCATTGAGTATGCTGTTCAGTGTCTTAGCGGCGATGGCGGGGTTGCCCACCAAGGCGCTCATGGCCACTTTTTGCCTTTCTAATTCTTGCAATAAATCCAATTTAAGTTCGGATCGGTCGACCACGTCTAAAATTTGCAAAAGTGTGATGAGGGCACAGTGATGGTGGTGTTCGTGGCCAGTCTCGATGTTGTGCAAGAGCTTGGCGAACAAATCCTCTACGCGCAGTAAGGTGCGTATGCGTTCGTTAAAGGGGTAGTCGTAGCTAGGCATGGTTACACGTATGGTTAGCTAAACAGCGCAGCAATAATCATGAATGAACACACTAAAATAAGTTGGCCTAAGATCAAGTTGACATGGATTATTAAATTTATTTGTTAACTATGCAAGTTTTAATGAACTTTTTATGAATCTGCTCCACTTTTTCTTGCAGTTCAGTCAGGCTACCATTGTTCTCTATGACTTCATCGGCGCCAGCGAGTCGCCGTTCTCTGCTAACCTGCGCAGCCATGACGGCTTGCACAGCCTCAGTCGTGCTGCCGTTTCTGTGCATGCTGCGCGCTAGTTGCAAGGACTCATGGCTGTCTATGACCAAGATTTTATCGGGCACATGCTGATAGCGCGTGCTTTCAAAGAACAGGGGAATCACTAAAATTTGGTAGGGGGCAGTGCCGTTATCGGCATGCTCTTTAAGTTGCTGCATGGCCTGGGCATAAATGGCCGGGTGCATGAGCGCTTCTAGTTTTATGCGTTGCTCGGGATCGTTGAAAACGACGGCGCCTAATTTTGCTCTATCTAAGTCGCCATCTGCTTGCAATACCTCGGCACCAAACAACTGACGAATTTCCGCCAGCATGGGTTGGCCCTTGGCAGTCAATGCGTGCGCGATGGCGTCTACGTCGACCACGGGCACGCCCAGTGCAGCAAACTGCCTGGCAGCTTCACTTTTGCCTGAGCCTATGCCGCCAGTGAGTACTATGGTTTGCATGATCTAGCGGTCTGCATGCTTAACTAAGATAAAACTGCATGATTTGTGGGCCAAAAAAGAGCGCGGCTAATCCGGCCATGGCTAAAAATGGCCCAAATGGCATGGCGCTGTCGCGTCTGCCCCGGCCAGTCGCTATGAGAGCAATGCCTATGGCTGCAGCCAATAAGGATGACAGTAGCAAGATGGCCGGTAGCATTTGCCAGCCATACCAGGCGCCAAGTGCCGCCAGTAATTTAAAATCACCGTAACCCATGCCTTCTTTGCCGGTGCTGAGTTTAAACAACCAGTATATAGACCAGAGTATTAAATAGCCTGCCATGGCGCCAAGTACCGCACTGTTTAGGTCGGTGAAGCCGTGGTTTAAATTGAATAGCAAACCTAGCCACAGCAAAGGCAAGGTTAAACTGTCTGGTAGCAATTGCGTGTCGAAATCGATGAAAGTCAGCGCAATTAACACCAGGCTCAACAGCCAGGCAAAAAAAGTCACGCTGCTGTAGCCAAATTGCCAGCTGATTAGACCCATGAGTGCGGCCGATAGTAATTCCAGCAGCGGGTAACGCATGCTTATTTTGGCTGAGCATGCGCGGCAACGGCCTTTAAGTAGCAAATAACTTAACAGTGGAATGTTGTCTAAGACGCTCAGTTTATGCTGGCATTGGGGGCATTCCGAGCGCGGGCTGATTAGGTTGTATGGCGTGGCGGGTGCAGGTGTTTTGCCTTGCATGGTCAGGCAATCGTGCTGCCAATCGCGTTCCATCATTTTGGGTAATCGGTAAATCAGTACATTAAGAAAGCTGCCCAACAGCAAACCCAATAGCAGGGTAAATGATAGGAATAAACTGCTGTTTTGTTGCAGGGATAGCGATATCTCAGCAATGGCGGTTGGCATTAAAATCCTTAAGGTTGTTGTTGGTTGCAGCGTCTGATTTTGTTGGCTAACTTAACTTGAAGCATCATCGCATTATCGACGCCATGTGGCAACCTGCGCTGGTCTAAATGGCGGCCATTAGTCGCTTGAGATTGCGCTATAAAAAATGCCATGGGCCACTTGAAAGCAGAAAAAATGGCCGCAAATACAAGTTAGATTTTTAAGTGCACACGTTATAATGGCATAACCAGTAAGTAGGAATAAACATGACAGACAAAGAGCAACAAACCAGTATCGCCTTTTCCTCAGCCGAGTTGCATAGACCGGAATGGGATGAGCCTATTATTTGTCGCGTGGAAGTGGATTTGCCGGCTTGGTTGGCGCAGTTGACCGGCGGTCGGGATTGGGAAGTCTATTCCGAAGAGGAAGAAGAAAATTGCATCAGCTTTGCACTGCGCCAGGGGCCTAAACTAAGCCCCAAACTTGCGGAAGTGACTTTGTACCATAACGGCTATGCCGTCGTGGACGTGGATGGCCGTTTTTTGTTTGACGGCTCCTTGACCTCCGGCGCCAATGAATGCGCCCATTTGACTTATTACCACGCCGATAGTGGTGAAAAAATCACCCTTAATTAACTGCTTAATGTGTTCTGGCTATGGCGAAATCAGCTAAAGCCAACAGTGCTTGCTTGTAAGGCGAGTCGGCGAAGTGGGCGATAGCAGCGCAAGCCGCTTCAGCTTCTAATTTAGCCGTTTGCCTAACGTGTGCCAGTGCCCCGGTGCGTTCAACCGCGAGCAATACGGTGGCTAAATCATCCAGTCCACCCTGTTCTATAGCGAGTTTGATGGCTGCGCTTTCAGTAGCATTGCCATGTCGCATGGCATATAACAGTGGTAGGGTAGGTTTGCCTTCACTTAAGTCGTCGCCTATGTTTTTGCCTATTTCATGGGCATCGCCACTTAAATCCAATACGTCGTCTATCAATTGAAAGGCCGTGCCTATGTGCATGCCGTATAGACCTAAGGCTTTTTCATCGCTAGCACTGGCATGGCTGATGATGGCCCCCAATTGCGCGGCAGCCTCGAACAGCTTGGCGGTTTTGTAATGGATGACTTGTAGGTAATCGGCATCGCTGAGGGCGGCATTGTGGACGTTTAACAGTTGCAGCACTTCGCCTTCGGCTATGGTGTTAGTGGCGTGGCTTAAAACTTCCATGACGCGCATGTTTTGCACGGCTACCATCATTTGAAACGCTCGGGAGTAAACGAAGTCGCCTACCAGCACGCTGGCCGGGTTACCAAAAACGGCATTGGCGGTATGGTTACCGCGGCGTTTTGAGGAGGCATCCACCACGTCATCGTGCAACAAGGTGGCGGTATGGATGAATTCAACCACGGCAGCAAGTTGGTGGTGCTCGGCCTTGACCTTGCCAAATAAACCGGCCGCTAACAAGACCAACATAGGACGCAAGCGTTTGCCGCCACTATTAATAATATAATGCGATACTTGATTGACCAGCGTTACTTCGGAATGCAGTGCATGCTCAATTACACCATACACGGCATCGATGTCAGCGGCTATGCAAGCTTGTATGGAGGCTAATGCAGGGTTTTTTGTAAGGACTGGCTGGGTTGTGTTCATGCTGTGTGTAAGGGTGGTTAAGCTTTAAATTAAGCTTTTATTTTAACACAGGCAAAATATGTTTATGCCCCTTAGCTTAAAGAACTTATCGATTAAAATGTGCCGAAAAAACGCCGTATCAGCTTTTTTAGATTAGCTTGCGATTATGGTTTGCTTTGCTACATTATTTGCGTATAATGCCGAGTTCTTCAGAAAGCGTAATTTAAGGCTCAATCATGTATGCAGTAATTAAAACTGGTGGTAAACAATATCGCGTCAATGCAGGCGAGCGATTAAAAGTTGAAAAATTAGAAGTTGAAGTTGGCGGTACGGTTACGCTGGATCAAATTTTAATGGTTTCAGACGGCACGACGACAACCATAGGCTCACCTATTATCAATGGTGCAACGGTTCAAGCCACTGTGCTTGCGCATGGCCGTGGTGACAAGGTAATGATTTTCAAATTCCGTCGCCGTAAACACTACCGTAAAACACAAGGCCATCGCCAAAGTTTTACAGAAATTCAAATTGGTGAAATTTTAGCTGCCGGTCAAGCCGCTGCTAAACCAGCCAAGGCTAAAGCAGCTAAAGCAGCTGCGTAATTGACGCAACACTAAGACTTAAGGATTAATCATGGCACACAAAAAAGCAGGCGGTAGTTCACGTAACGGTCGCGATTCACACTCCCAACGACTAGGCGTTAAAGCCTTTGGCGAAACAGTAGTGACAGCAGGCAGCATCATCGTGCGTCAGCGCGGTACAAAAATGCACGCCGGTGAAAACGTAGGCATGGGTAAAGACCATACTTTGTACGCAAAAGCGGCAGGTAAAGTGTCTTTTGCAGTTAAAGGCGCATTAAAACGCCACACTGTAAGCATCATTGTTGCTGCTTAAGTTAAAGTAGCAATAGTCAAAGCCTCATCGTTTGATGGGGCTTTTTTATTTGGTAAACTGTAGTTATGAAATTTATAGACGAAGCAACGATTAAAATATATGCCGGCGATGGTGGCAATGGTGTGGCAACTTTCCGTAGGGAAAAGTACGAGCCGCTCGGTGGCCCAAGCGGCGGCGACGGTGGTCGTGGTGGTTCGATCTATATGGAAGCAGACCGCAACATCAACACCTTGGTGGATTACCGCTATTCACGCGTGTTTCGTGCGCAGCGTGGCGAAAATGGTCGCAGTGCCGAGTGTTACGGCGCTAAGGGCGATGAAATGGTGTTGCGCGTGCCTGTCGGCACGGTAATTTCGGATAAAGCCAGTGGGCAGATGTTGGTGGATTTAAGTGAGCACGGCCAGCGTGCACAGATGGCTGCCGGCGGTAAAGGTGGCTTGGGCAATGTGCATTTTAAATCCAGTTTAAACCGGGCGCCACGCCAATGCACCAAAGGCGATCCTGGCGAAGAAATAGAACTCTATTTAGAGCTTAAAGTATTGGCAGATGTCGGCTTGTTGGGCATGCCGAATGCTGGCAAGTCAACCTATATACGCTCGGTTTCAGCGGCTAAACCCAAGGTGGCTGATTACCCATTTACCACCTTGCACCCAAATTTAGGGGTGGTGCGGGTGGATACCGAGCGCAGTTTTGTGATCGCCGACATTCCCGGCATCATTGAAGGTGCGGCGGAAGGCGCCGGCTTAGGCCATCAATTTTTGCGTCATTTGCAACGCACTTCATTATTGTTGCATTTGGTCGACATCGCGCCGTTTGATGAGGCTGTGGATCCAGTGCACGAGGCCAAAGCCATCGTGGAAGAGCTGCGTAAATACGATCAAGCTTTGTATGAAAAACCACGTTGGTTGGTGCTCAATAAATTGGACATGGTGCAAGAGCCCGAGCAAGCGGTGAAGCAGTTTGTTAAAGCCTATGGCTGGACGGGCCCGGTATTTGCTATTTCAGCCATTAGCGGTGCCGGTTGCCAAGAATTAACCTATGCCATCATGGCGCACATAGACGAAGCCAAACGCTTGGCATTGGAAGCCGATGCCAGTGCGGGTGAATTTAAAGAAACGGGCTTAATTAATGAGTCCATGGCGTCCAAAACGCTGGATGCATAAGACCTAAGAAATTAAGACTAAAAATAAGACTGTAAAAAATGAATTCGACGGAATTTAAATCGCTGCTAGTGGATGCCAAAGTGATCGTGGTCAAGGTCGGCTCCAGCCTGGTCACGAATGACGGCAATGGCCTGGATAAACTGGCGATTGCCGCCTGGGCGACGCAAATAGCCAATCTGGTGGCGCAAGGTAAGCAGGTGATTTTGGTCTCAAGCGGCGCCGTGGCAGAGGGCATGCAGCGCTTAGGCTGGAAAAAACGGCCTACCGCGGTCAATGAATTGCAGGCGGCGGCGGCTGTTGGGCAAATGGGTTTGGTGCAAATGTACGAGTCCTGTTTTAGCCTGCACCAACTGCACACCGCGCAATTGCTGTTAACCCACGATGATTTGGCCGATAGAAAGCGTTATCTAAATGCCCGCAGTACTCTGCGTACCTTGTTGGATTTAAAAGTTATTCCTATCATCAATGAAAACGACACGGTGGTGACCGATGAAATCCGTTTTGGTGACAACGACACCTTAGGTTCTTTGGTGGCTAATTTGATAGAAGCGGATGCTTTGGTGATTTTGACCGATCAGCGTGGTTTGTATTCGGCCGATCCTAGGCAAGACAAGCAGGCGCGTTTCATAGATCATGCCATGGCGGGTGATGTGGCGCTGGAGAAAATGGCCGGTGGCGCAGGTAGCGCGGTCGGCACAGGCGGCATGCTGACAAAAATTTTAGCGGCCAAACGCGCGGCCCGCAGTGGCGCTCACACCATCATCGCCTCCGGTCGTGAGGCGGATGTGTTGGTGCGCTTGGCGGCAGGCGAGCTGATTGGCACCCATTTGCAAACCACGGAAATGAAAACAACCGCACGCAAGCAGTGGCTGGCAGACCATTTGCAGTTACGCGGCAAATTAACCTTGGATGCCGGTGCCATTAAAGTATTAAGGCAAGAGGGCAAAAGCCTGTTGTCGATAGGCGTGACGGCGGTGGATGGTCAGTTTGAGCGTGGCGAAGTGGTGGCCTGTTGCGATGCCGATGGCCAGGAAATTGCTCGTGGTTTGGTTAATTATTCGTCTGCTGAAGCTTTACGCATTATGCGTAAACCGAGTGCGGACATAGAGAAAATATTGGGCTATGTGGATGCTTCCGAGCTCATACATAGGGATAACTTGGTGTTAATGTAGTTTTCTGTGGGTGGCCGGATTCATCTGGTTGTGCCAAAAAAACAAGGAATAGCAATGAAAAAACAAGCCTTAGTAGCCATCATCATGGGCTCCGATAGCGATTGGCCCATCATGAAAGCTGCCGCGCAAATGCTGGCAGATTTTGATATCGCCTACACCGCTCAGGTGGTCTCGGCTCACCGTACTCCGGATTTGATGTTCAGCTTTGCTGAAACGGCCGCCAAAAAAGGCTACCAAGTCATCATAGCGGGTGCCGGCGGCGCCGCGCATTTGCCTGGCATGGTCGCGGCAAAAACAACCTTGCCGGTGTTGGGTGTGCCTGTGCCATCCAAGCATTTGCAAGGGCAAGATTCCTTGCTATCCATCGTGCAAATGCCTAAAGGCATACCGGTGGCGACCTTTGCCATAGGTGAGGCTGGCGCAGCCAATGCCGGTTTATTTGCGGCGTCCATCTTGGCTAACCAGGATGCCATTTTGGCGCAGAAATTGGCCGATTTTAGGGCCAAGCAAAGCGATAAAGTGCAGCTCATGGTCTTAAGTGATCAACCGCAATAACCCTTGTAACAACCCTTGTAACAACCTTCAATTAACCAATATTGTTTTAAATTATGAATGTACAAACCTTAGCCGCAGACAGCGTTATTTTGCCACCAGCCATGTTGGGTATGTTGGGTGGCGGTCAATTGGGCCGATTCTTTGTTATTGCGGCCCATGAAATGGGCTATAAAGTGACCGTGCTTGATCCGGACAGCAACAGCCCGGCCGGGAAAATTGCCGATGTGCACCTTTGTGCGGCGTTTGATGACCAAGCGGCCTTGTTAAAATTAGCCAATAGTTGCGCCGCCATCACCACCGAATTTGAAAATGTACCTGCTGACTCTTTGTCCTTGTTGGCGCAAATCAAGCCGGTTAGACCAAGCCCTTACAGCGTGGCAATTGCTCAGCATCGCGTCAGTGAAAAGAATTTTCTAAAGCAGGCTGGCTTGCCAGTCGCACCTTATGCCGTCATCAACCAAGCCGAAGACGTGCCTGAGGATGGCCCAGCCATTTACCCGGCTATCTTGAAAGTGGCTCGCTTTGGCTATGACGGTAAAGGCCAGGCTAGAGTCAGTAATCGACAAGAAGCGCTGGCGGCATTTAATGCCTTTGAGCATGAAGAATGCGTGTTGGAGAAAATGCTTAAGTTGGATTATGAGGTGTCTGTGGTCTTGGCGCGTGATGCACAGGGCAATGTGGCCACATTTCCGACCGCAGAAAACAGCCATTTAAATGGGATTTTGGATGTGTCCATTGCGCCAGCGCGTGGCCGTGATGCGATTAGCCATCAGGCGCAAAAATTGGCCATCTTGGTCGCTGAAAAGTTAGATTACACTGGCGTTTTGGGGGTGGAATTTTTTGTTTGTGACGGCGAGTTATTGGTCAATGAAATGGCGCCACGCCCTCACAATTCCGGGCACTACACCTTGGATGCGTGCGTGACTAACCAATTTGAACAGCAAGTACGGGTATTGACTGGTTTGCCATTAGGCAGTGCTAAGCAACACAGTTCGGCCGTCATGGTGAATTTGCTGGGTGATATATGGCCATCTGCTGACGAGACGCCGGCTTGGTTGGCCGCTTTTGCGCAGCCGCAACTAAAAATGCATTTGTACGGCAAGCAAGCCGCGCGTGCTAGCCGAAAAATGGGCCATTACACGGTGATCAGTGCCAGCCGTGATGAGGCGATTAAGTTGGCCATGCAAGTGCGTGCAGATTTAAACATAGGCTAATTTAAACGCAGGCAATTAGAGGCAGTCCTCTTTTTGCGGGGCATAAAAAAAGCCGAACAGATGTTCGGCTTTTTTGTGTGGCTTAAGCTTATTCGGCTTTAGCTTTAGGCGCTGCCTTAGCTTTTGGAGCGGCTTTCGCTTTAGGGGCTGCGGCTGCTTTTGGTGCTGCTTTCGCTTTTGGAGCGGCTGCTGGCTTGGCGGCTTTTTTAGCCACTGGAGCGGCTGTGCCAGCCATCGCCTTAATCGCTGCATTTAAGCGGCTTTTATGACGTGATGCTTTGTTTTTATGGATGATGTTCTTATCCGCAATACGGTCAATCACGCTTACGTTTTCGCTGTAAGCAGCCACGGCGGCTGTTTTATCGCCAGCTTCAACTGCTTTAATGATTTTTTTGATCGCGGTACGCAAAGTAGAGCGCAAACTTGCATTATGAGCGCGTTGCTTTACTGCTTGACGAGCACGTTTTCTTGCTTGTGCGGTATTTGCCATCTGAGTGTTTTTTCCTAAAAGTCGCCTAAAAGCTATTCAAAATACGAAGCCCGTCATAATAGCCATTTTATAAAAGTATTGCAAGTTAAAATAAGCTAAATATCCCAGCCATTTGCCTAGGCATATGCTACCTGACAGTGGCTTGCATGTTAAAATCTCGCGGTATGTGTTTAGTCCCCTATTTAATGACCCATTTAAGCGCCACTCATGAACCTACTTAAAGCCC
Organism: uncultured Methylotenera sp.; assembly: GCA_964400215.1. GTDB lineage: Bacteria > Pseudomonadota > Gammaproteobacteria > Burkholderiales > Methylophilaceae > Methylotenera. The sequence goes on from CAYNSY010000004.1 coordinate 59,868, forward strand.
TTGCCAAGGTTGGCAGCATGACGTTTATTTCGCGTATCTTGGGTTTTGTTAGAGACACGCTTATTGCTCGCGTATTTGGTGCTGGCATGGTCAGTGACGCCTTTATCGTGGCTTTTAAAATCCCCAACCTGTTGCGTAGAATTTCTGCAGAAGGGGCGTTTAGCCAAGCTTTTGTGCCCATCTTGGCCGAATACAAAAGCCAACGTAGTTTTGCTGAAACGCATGGCTTGATCAATCAAGTCGCCACCTGGATGGGCATTATTTTAGTTGGCGTGACCTTGCTGGGCATGTTGGCAGCACCTTTTATCGTGGCTTTGATTGCCCCCGGCTTTACCGCTGATCAAGCGAAAATGCAGTTGACTGTGGAATTGCTGCGCATCACGTTCCCTTACATTTTCTTTATCTCCTTGGTCTCTATGGCCGGTGGGGTGCTTAACACCTACAATAAATTTGGTATCCCGGCCTTTACGCCGGTTTGGCTCAATGTGGCCATGATAAGCGCAGTGTTGTTTTTTGCCGATCAGTTTGAGCAGCCGATTAAAGCGCTGGCGTGGGCGGTATTTTTCGGTGGATTTTTGCAATTGCTTTTTCAAATTCCATTCCTCAAGCAAATCGGCTTATTGCCTAAGTTTGCGCTTAAGCGCGCCGATGGCAGTTACGACCAAGGCGTTAAGCGCATATTGAAGCTCATGGGACCGGCGGTTTTGGGCGTTTCCGTGGCGCAAATTTCCTTGATTATTAATACCATTTTTGCTTCTTTTTTAGTGACCGGCAGCGTCAGTTGGTTGTATTACGCCGATAGATTGATGGAGTTTCCATCCGGTGTGTTAGGCGTGGCTTTGGGCACCATATTGCTGCCCAGCTTATCCAAAGCCTACGCTAGCCAAGACCACGGTGAATACTCGCAACTGCTTGATTGGGGCTTGCGCCTAACCTTCATCTTAGCGGCACCAGCGGCGGTGGCCTTAGCGGTCTTGTCTGCACCCTTGGTGGTGGCCTTGTTCCACTACGGTAAATTTACCGGCTTGGACGTGCTGATGACGCAGCAAGCCCTAATTGCTTACAGCGCGGGCTTGCTCGGCCTCATCTTAGTCAAGATATTGGCCCCGGGTTTTTATGCGCGGCAGAACATTAAGACGCCGGTCAAGATAGGCGTGTTTACCTTGCTCATGACCCAGTTAATGAATGTGTTGTTTGTGTTTGGCTTGGGTTTAAATCACGCCGGCTTGGCCTTGGCCATAGGCTTGGGTGCTTGCTTAAACGCAGGGCTACTCTATTACCATTTGCGCAAAGCCGGGGTATACCATTTGCAGCCAGGTTGGTTGGGGTTTTTACTAAAATTAGCCGTGGCCTTACTGGTGATGGCCTTGGTGCTTTATTACTGTAAGGGCGACACGCAAGCGTGGTTGCAGTTTGGCGTCATGCAGCGCTTGCTTTACATCAGCGGCTTGGTATTCATAGGTTCGGCGAGTTATTTCGCCAGCTTGTACTTGTTAGGCTTTAGGCCGCGTGATTACATACGGCGGGTAGTGCATTAGTGCAAGTGTTTCGGCATTTTCCTAGCCTTAAGCAGGCGCCTTGCGCCTTGGCCATAGGCAACTTTGACGGCATGCACTTGGGTCACCAAGCCTTGCTGCGTAGCATGACAGAAACCGCGCAATCGCTCAATTTAAGCTCAGCCGTCATGACGTTTGAGCCGCACCCTAGGGAATTTTTTGCAGCGCAAACAGCCCCGGCCAGGCTGAGTTCTTTGCGTGAAAAGTTGGAGTATTTTGCCGAGGTCGGGGTCGAGAAATGCTATGTGTGTCGATTTAATCAAGCCTTTGCTAAAATAACGGCTGCGCAATTCATGCAAAACGTATTGCGCGATTCGCTGAATGCCCAGTCGATTTTAGTGGGCGATGATTTTAGATTTGGTGCGCAGCGCGCTGGATCGGTGGCCGACTTTACTCAGGCCAAGTTCAATTTACTTACCTTGCCACAAGTGGATTTAGACGGTCAGCGCGTCTCCAGCACGCGGGTGCGATTGGCTTTGGCCAGCGGCGATTTATCCCAAGCGGCCCGTTTGTTAAATCGGCCCTACAGCATCAGCGGCAAGGTCGTGCACGGCGCCAAGCGTGGCCGGCAACTGGGCTTTCCTACCGCCAATGTGCACATGCGGCACGAGCGGCCTGCCTTAACTGGCGTCTATGCGGTAAAATTGGACGGCTTGCCTGCGGTGGCTAATTTGGGTGTGCGACCCACCATAGTCGGCATTGCAAAATTGCTTCTAGAAGTGCATGTACTTGATTTTGATGGGGATTTGTACGGAAAACACGTGCGCGTGGAATTTTTGCATAAGATACGTGAAGAAATGAAATTTGAGAGTTTGTCTGCCTTGCAAGCGCAGATAGAAAAAGACGTCGCCGTGGCGAGAGATTTATTTGAGATTTAACATGACCGAAGAACAGAACAAACAAGCCAGTGCTTACCAATTAAACCTGCCGGAAACCAGTTTTCCCATGCGTGGTGATTTAGCTAAACGTGAACCGGCTTGGCTGCAAGAATGGACCCAGAAAAAGCTCTACCAACGCATACGTCAAGCACGTCAGGGTAAGCCTAAATTCATCCTGCACGATGGCCCACCGTACGCCAATGGTGACATACACATAGGTCATGCGGTCAATAAGATACTTAAAGACATCATTATTAAAGCCAAAACCCTCAGTGGTTTTGATGCGCCTTACGTGCCGGGTTGGGATTGCCACGGTTTGCCTATTGAGTTGGTGGTGGAAAAAAACCACGGTAAAGACATAGCCCCGGCTAAATTTCGCGAGCTCTGCCGCGAATATGCCTTGGAGCAAGTGGCGCGGCAAAAGAAAGATTTCATACGCTTAGGCGTGCTGGGCGATTGGGACCATCCTTACCTCACCATGGATTTCAAAACCGAAGCGGACATCATGCGTGCGCTAGGCGATATTCATAAAAATGGCTTTTTATACCAAGGTAGCAAGCCCGTGCATTGGTGCGTGGATTGCGCATCTGCGCTGGCCGAGGCCGAGGTGGAGTACGAGGATGTTAATTCCCCGGCGATTGATGTAGGCTTTACCGTGGCTGATAACGCGGCCTTGACTAAGGTCTTGGGCGTGGCAATAACGGTGCCGGTGCGGGCGGTTATTTGGACCACCACGCCGTGGACCTTGCCGGCCAACCAAGCCGTGTCGGTTAACGCACAGCTTAATTACCAGCTAATACAAAGCAGCCGTGGTTTATTAATCCTAGCCCAGGACTTAGCGCTAGCCACTTTGGCTAGGTACGGCGAAGTCGACACTAAGGTGCTAGCCACTTGCTTGGGTGCCGATTTGGTTGGCTTAAGCCTGCAGCATCCGTTTGATAAGCGCCTAGTGCCTATTATCGCCGGCGATCACGTCACCACCGATGCAGGTACCGGCTTGGTGCACACCGCTGCCGCGCACGGTAACGACGACTGGTTAGTCATGTGGGCCAATTTCCCGAATGAAAAACCGCGCGTGCTGATGGGGGGCGACGGCAAATTCTTCAACAGTGATTTAGTTGAGTTTGCTGCCATCCGTGGCTTAAGCCGCGCCGAGGCGAACAAAGTCATTTTGGCGCACATGCAAGAAAACGGTAGCTTATTAGCCAGTGCACGCTTGAACCACAGCTTTCCGCATTGCTGGCGACATAAAACGCCTTTAATGCAATTGGCGACCCACCAGTGGTTTGTCGGTATGCATGCAAAAGATGCGGCGGGCGTGAGCTTGCGCGATTACGCCAATAAAGCCGTCGATGCCACGGCGTTTTTCCCAGATTGGGGCCGTGCCCGTTTAGAAGCCATGATAAAAAATCGCCCCGATTGGTGTGTGTCACGCCAACGCAACTGGGGCGTACCCATGCCGTTTTTTGTGCATAAAGAAAGCGGTGAGCCGCACCCACAAACGGCTGCCTTGCTGGAGCAAGCTGCCTTATTGGTGGAAATGCAAGGCGTGGAAGCTTGGTTTAGTCTAGACGGTCCAGCTTTTTTAGCTAAGCATGCGCCGGCTCAAGCCGACGATTACAAAAAAGTGACCTACACCTTGGACGTTTGGTTTGATTCGGGGGCCACCCACGCTGCCGTGCTAAAACGCCGTCCCGAATTGCAGTTTCCTGCTGATTTGTACCTAGAAGGCTCAGACCAGCACCGTGGCTGGTTCCAGTCTAGCTTGCTAACCGGTTGTGCGATTGACGGTCGAGCCCCTTATGCCGCCTTGCTCACGCACGGTTTTGTGGTGGACGGTGCCGGTCATAAAATGAGTAAATCCAAGGGCAATGTCGTGGCGCCACAAAAAGTCATGGACACCTATGGCGCAGACATCTTGCGCTTATGGACGGCCTCCACTGATTATTCCGGTGAACTGACCATTTCCGATGAAATTTTGAAGCGGGTGGCCGAGAGCTACAGACGCATACGCAACACCATGAAATTTTTGTTAGCCAATATCGCCGATTTTGATGCCAAACAAGACCTGTTGCCGGTCGAATCTTGGTTGGAAATAGACCAATACGCCTTGCACCTCACGCAGGAATTGCAAGCCGGTATCTTGGCCGATTACGAGCGCTATGAATTTCATTTGGCGGTGCAAAAATTCGTCAGTTTCTGTTCAGAAGATTTGGGCGGTTTCTATTTAGACATACTTAAAGACCGTTTGTACACAGCCGGTGCTAATTCACCTGAGCGACGCGCGGCACAAAGTGCCTTGTACCACATCAGCCACAGCTTGATGCGTTTGATGGCGCCCATCTTAAGCTTTACTGCCAATGAAATTTGGCAAAGTTTAGCGCTTGATGCCGACAAAACCGTGTTTGAAGATTATTGGTACGCTTTACCTAATCACGGCTTAAGTGCCGAGCGCATTGCTGCTTGGCAAGCCATCATCGTGGCGCGTGGTTTGGCAGCTAAAGAAATTGAAGTGTTGCGTGCGGCCGGACAAGTGGGCTCATCGCTGCAAGCAGAGCTGGAGTTTCATGCCAGCGACGCCAGCTTTGCAGCGCTCAACAGCTTAGGCGATGATTTGCGTTTTGTCATGATCACCTCCAGCGCCCGCGTTTACAAAGCGGTCGATGCGGCTCAACAAAAAATTAAGGTCAGCGCCAGTGGCCACGCAAAATGCGACCGTTGCTGGCATTACCGTGCCGACGTAGGCCACGATGCAGCGCATCCGCACATTTGCGGCCGTTGTGTCAGCAATTTATTTGGGCAAGGGGAAGCGCGTCGCTACGCGTAAAAGTGATGCGCTCAATGATGAAAGACAGCTACAAATTCTTCGCTATCAGTGCCTTGGTCATGCTGCTGGATCTGTACAGCAAGCACCTGATACAACTGCGTTTTGCTTACGGCGATAGCCTGACCATCAGCAGCTATTTTGATTTGGTGCGCTACCACAACGAAGGTGCAGCCTTTAGTTTCTTGGCGCAAGCGGGCGGCTGGCAAAAACCATTTTTTACCGGCATTTCCTTGCTGGCCATCGTGGTCATGAGCTACTTAATACAGAAGCACCGCGCTGAAAAACTATTCTGCTTAGGCTTGGCTTTGGTGATTGGTGGCGCCGCCGGCAATGTGTACGACAGATTAACCCTAGGCTACGTGGTCGATTTCATCAGCCTGCATTATCAGCATTATTACTGGCCGGCATTCAATGTGGCGGATAGTGCCATTTGCCTGGGGGTGGGCTTGCTGGTATGGGACAGTTTTAAAAGCAGCGGCCAAACCCGCTAGTAACAAGCCCACTAGTGACAGGCCCGCTAGTGTATCGGCTTAAGATCGTCGTATAAGTTTATGCTTTTCCTAAACCCAGCTTTTTCCCTAGCTTAAGCAGCGCCAGACTGAGTGCGCCAACCAGCACGCCTAATAGCGCATCCATCAGCAAGGGGGCGAGACCAGCCAAAGCTGTGCCAACAATCGGCAGCGTTTGCAAGTAGACGCTGAAATCGGTGGCGGCATGGTGCCAGGCGGCTAAGCCGTGACCGATAATGCTACCGCCCACCATGAACATGGCCAAGGTGCCTATCACCGACAAACTGCGCATTAGTCTAGGTGCAAATGCCAGTAATTGCTGTCCCGCTTTGCGTTGGCATTGCGCATAAATCCCGCTGCCTTTTTTGAGTAGCAAATACAGACCTAAGTCGTCCAGTTTGACAATGGCGGCGACCAAACCATAGACGCCTACCGTCATTAAAATAGCAACGCTGCTAACCACCGTGGCTTGCATGCTAAAGGCGGCACCGGCAACGGTGCCCAAGGCGATGACGATGATTTCGGCGGATAAAATGAAGTCGGTGCGGATGGCACCTTTAATTTTGTCTTTTTCCAGTGCCACTAAGTCGATATTGGCGTCCGCCATGGCCTCGCTCAGGGCTGTTTGGTGCTGGCTGTCGGACGGCCTATGGGCCAATTTATGGGCGATTTTTTCAAAGCCCTCAAAGCATAAATACACGCCACCGGCCATGAGTAAGGGCAATATGGCCGCTGGGGCAAAGTAGCTGATGGCCAGCGCACTGGGCAACAGAATAAGTTTGTTTAAAAACGAGCCTTTGGCTACTGCCCAGACCACCGGCAATTCCCGCTCGGCATGCACGCCGGCGACTTGTTGGGCATTTAAGGCGAGGTCATCGCCTAACACGCCAGCGGTTTTTTTAGCCGCTACCTGGGTCATTACCGATACGTCATCAAGTATCGTGGCTATGTCGTCTAATAATGCTAATAAACTGCCTGCGGCCATGCTTATCCTTACGCTTTAATTGGGTGTTTGCTGAGTTTGCGCTGTAGGGTGCGCCTGTGCATATTTAAGCTGCGGGCCGTGGCCGAGATATTGCCATCGTGTTCGCTCAATACGCGCTGTATGTGTTCCCATTCTAGGCGGTCTATGGACAAAGGCGAAGTCGCCAGTTCAATGTCGGTGTCGCCACTTTGCTTGCCAAAAGCCGTGACGATTTCATCGGCATCCACCGGTTTTGCTAAATAATGCGTCGCCCCCAACTTAATCGCTTCGATGGCGGTGCTGATGCTGGCATAACCGGTTAACACCACAATGCGCGTGCCCGCTTGCAGGCTGGCCAGTTGGCGCACCAATACCAAGCCGGAATTGCCGGCCATTTTAAGATCGACCACGGCGTATTCTGGCGGGTCTAGCTGGGCCAGTTCAAAAGCACTTTCAGCACTGTCGGCGGTGCTCACTAGATAACCGCGCTTAGACATGGCGGGGGCTAACACGCTTAAAAATTCCTCGTCGTCATCCACCAAAAGTAAGCTGGGGTTTTCATCCGTGCTCAAGCTATTCATGTGGCGACCTTTAATTTAGCCAGTGGCAGTTTAACCGTGGTTAACACGCCGCCCTCAGCATGGTTGTGGTAACTTAACTCCCCGTCATAACGGGCTAGCGTGGTTTGCGTTAAATACACGCCTAAGCCCATGCCTTCGGTGGCTTTAGAACTAAAAAACGGCGTGCCTATTTTTTGTTGCGTTTCTGCGCTCAAGCCTTTGCCAAAGTCCCTAATGTGCAGGGTCAGTAGCTTGTCCGTCCATTGGGCATCAAAGCTAATGCGCGCCGGTGATTGGTCGGCGGCATTGTCCAATAAATTCAGCAGTGCTTGCGTGAGCGTTCTGTCCCTGCTGACCACAGGGGTAGCCCCAAGCTCTGCTAGGTGCACTACTAATTCTGTAGCAGGCCGGGTGTCGCGCCAACGTTGCAAGGCCTCGTGGATGAAGTCGTTTAAGGGCAAGCCTGAGCCGGCTTCCGCCCTGGCTAGGCCAGCGTTACGGGTAATGGAAGACAAAATTTCTTTGCAACGGGCGATTTGTTTTTGCATTAGCGTGAGTTGTTGCAGCAGCGCGGCTTGGTCGGCGTAATCGCGGCTGAGTTCCTTAGCCACCACCGCCATGGTGGCGAGCGGTGTGCCCAGTTCGTGGGCAGCGCTGGTGGCCAGTGTGCCTAGGGCTAACATGCGCTCGCTCTCCAATGCTTGCTCACGCACCGCGGCGATGGTCTTGTCATAATCACGCAAGCTTTGACCTATGCGGGCGATAAAAATGGCCACGATCACCGAGCTGACGACAAAGCCTATCCACATACCCAGCAGATGGATGTCCAATTGCACGCTGTCTTGATCGGCCAGTTGGGCGTGTAAATGCAGGTGTGACAGCGGCACGTGGAAGAACATCAAGAGGGTGTATGAGCCTATGCATAAGCTGGCGATCAGCCAAGCATAAGCGGCACGCAGGGCGACGGCCGCCACCGTAATTGGCAGCAAAAACATCCAAATGAAGGGGTTACTGTAGCCGCCGCTAAAATAAAAAAGCACGCTTAAGGCGAGCATGTCGCCTATCAATTGCAAGAGCAATTCAAGTTGGCTGATGGCTTGCTGGGTTTGTTTGGTGTGTTTGAGGCGCCACCAAGCTATCAGACTAAATAGCCCCAGCGCACCGATGGCAAGACCTAAGGGCAAAACCGGCAAGGGTACGGCCGCTTGGCGCAAACTGATAATCACCAAGCTTAGCACCAGCATGACCAGGCCACGCAACATGATTAAGCGTTGCATGTTTAAACGGGTGGCATTTAAAAAAGAGGTGTTACTGGCGGGCATGCAATCACTAGGTAAATTATTTTAAGTATTCATTATAAAGCCTAAGGCGAAATATTGAGCCATGCTAAATATTTCGCCATGATAGGGTGCGTCATATTGTCGCGCGACAATATGTCACATTCCATAAATTTAATTTCTCCCCTACTATGCATCCGTTTGAATATTTTTTAGCTTAGGTCATGCAGCAAATGAATAAGGTTGTCGCAGTGTTGTTTATGCTCGCTTTTGTCAATTCAGCTTGGGCAGAACATGGTATCAGTTTGGATGATATTGACGTGCGTGCGCCCATGATAGACAGCCGCATTCTTAAGCACCCGGCCACAGTGGAAACCTTTGATCGGCAACAAATATCTGACAGCATTAACGCGGCTACAGTGGCGCAGACCTTAAAGTACTTGCCTAGCATACAAGTGCGCGAACGTTTTATTGGTGACCGTAATGGCATCATTGCCACCCGTACAGCCGGCACCCTATCCAGCGCCCAAAGCATGCTCTATGCCGACGGGGTGTTGTTGTCTAATTTACTGGGCAATTCTTACGGCTACCCACCAAGGTGGGGCCTGATCACCCCGGAAGAAGTCGAGAGTGTCAGCATGATGTACGGCCCATTCTCAGCGTTGTATGCCGGCAATTCTTTTGGTGGCGTTATGAGCATACACACGCGTATGCCAGAAAAGTTCGAACGCCATGCCAGTGCCCAGACTTTCATGCAGAATTTTGATTTGTATGGCACCCATGAAAACTATACTGGTCAGCACGTCACCGCATCGATAGGCAGTAAAGTGCATGATTTGGCTTTTTGGTTCGGTGTGGATTACCTGGAAAATAAAGGGCAGCCCATGGGTTTTTCAACCAGTGCACTTTCAAGCACGGCAGCCACGGCGAATGCGGTGACAGGCGCTTACCAAGATAAAGACGTCACAAATGCCGATCGTATTGTGTTTGGTGCAAACAGTATGGAAGATGTTAAGCAAACGGACGTCAAATTTAAAGCCAGTTATGACATTAGCCCGCAGCTTAAAGTAGCCTATACCATAGGCATATGGAATTTAAATAGCACGACCGATGTGCAAAGTTATATAAAAGACAGCAATGGCGATGTTGTGTATAACAATAAGGTCAGTTTTAATGGTAAATCTTACAGTGTGACGGGCTTAAGCCCAGGTCGTGCAGAGGCCTTGCATATCATGCAGGCACTGGACATAAAATCCACTAGCAAGGGTTTTTTTGATTGGGAATTAACCTTGTCGGATTTTAATTACCAAAAAGATAAAAATAACAGCTCGACAGTCAGTTCAAGTTCAACATCCAATATGACATTGGGTAACCCATATTTAACACGCACAGGCACAGTAACGGATATGCAAGGTACCGGTTGGCTGGCATTTGAAGCGCGCGGGACCTTGCACCCAGCTAATCATACCTTGGATGTCGGCTATCATTTTGACCAATACGAATTACGCAGTGACGTCTACAACACGGATGATTGGTCTGTTGGGCTTAATGGCACATTAAAATCTGCTGCACAAGGCGACACCAGTACCCAAGCGGTTTATTTGCAAGATAAATGGCAAATGGATCCAAAATGGGCGCTTACCTTGGGCGGCCGTGCTGAACATTGGGCGGCAAGCAATGGGCAGAATGCAACATCGGCAATCAATACCGTGAGCTACGCTGATCGGTCAGCAAATAAGTTTTCACCTAAGCTGTCTTTAAGCTTCGAGCCAGAGCCGGCTTGGGGTTTCAGGGCTTCCTACGGGCAAGCGTATCGCTTTCCTACCGTGGCTGAAATGTTTCAATTATTGCAAAATGGCAGCCCCGTTTATTACGTGGCGAGCAATCCCGATTTAAAACCAGAGCAAGTTAGAGCGGGTGAACTGACTGCGGAACGGCGTTTTGCTAATGGATTGTTGCGGGTCAGTTTATTTTACGAAGATAAATACGACGCATTGATTTCACAAACATTTACAATTAATAGCGCTATTCCATACGACACGGGTATATGTAGCAAGACGGGGGGCTGTGTTTTCATCCAAAATGTGGATCACATTCGTACGCAGGGTGTGGAGATGTCCGCACAGTGGCAGGATGTGTTGGTGCATGGCTTAGATTTGCAAGGCAGCGCCACCTTTACCGATGCCGAGGTATTAGCTAACGCAGGTGCGCCAAGCACGGTAGGCAATAAGCCCACGCGTATTCCAAAGGCTATGTTTAAGCTGGTAAGCACCTACCATCAAGGGAATAATTTAAGCTATAGTTTGGCGGCTAGGTACAGCGGTAGGCAATACACAAACTTAAGCAATACCGATGTTAATCCAGATACCTATGGCGGTGCCAGCAACTTTTTTGTGTTGGATACGAAAGTCAATTATAAATTTGCCGATCGCTTTACCGCCAGTATAGGTATGGATAACATCAATAATTGCAAGTCGTACGTGGCTCATCCATACCCACAGCGTACAACTTATTTGCAAGCCAAATTTGATTATTAATTACCAAGGTAATGGCCGTCATTAAATTACAATGGCCGCTAAATTTTAACCATGGGGCGGCAGGCTAGGCCCAATTTACCAAGTAAGGGTATTTCTTTCGCATGAAATTTATCATTAATTTACTGTTCTGTTTGGTTTGTAGCCCATTGCTGGCGCATGAAGAACACACGGCCTATCAAGCTGGAAGTTTGGCGGTCAGTGCCGTGATGGATGCACAAGCTGCTCTATGGCGCGCTGCCGAGAAAGATGGCATCGTCTGGGTGGATGTCAGTCGCGATTTAGGTAAAACCTTTTCTAAGCCGGTAGCCGTGAATACTCTCCCGCAAAAAATTGGCGCTAACGGTGAAGCTCGGCCAAAAATTGCCATCGGCCCACAGGGCTATATATTCATTACCTGGACAGAGGCGCTAAAAAAACCATTTGCGGGGTATATTTGGTTTGCACGCTCTATTAATCAAGGGAAAACCTTTGAAAAGCCTTACATAGTCCATCAAGACCGTAGTGAAATTACCCATAGATTTGATGCGCTTAATGTGGCTAAAGATGGTCGATTGACCGTGGCTTGGGTTGATAAGCGAGACTTAATTGCGGCTAAGTTAGCAGGGAAGCCCTATGATGGGGCGGCTATTTACTACGCCCAATCCATTAATGATGGCGCTAGTTTTGGCATAGAACAGAAACTTGCTGACAGTAGCTGTGAATGCTGCCGCATTGCCATGACCACTAAGCCGGATGGCACAGCGGTAGCTATGTGGCGCCATGTCTTTGCTGGCAATGAACGCGATCACATGCTGGCAGAAATTCCACGCAGTGCTGGTAAAAAGATTGTGGCTAATCGCGCCACCTATGGCCGCTGGAAAATAGACGGTTGCCCACACCATGGACCTGCTTTGGTGAGTGGGGGTGAGGGTAAAGATTGGTGGGGCTACCACATGGCTTGGTTCGATGGCGGAAACGAGGCTAACGGTCAAGCGCCCGGTTTGTATTACGCGCGCATGGACGGTGAAGCGTGGGCATCGTCACCGGCCAAGAAGTTTGCCGGGGCGAAAAATTTAGCCGGTCATCCTGCCTTATTAAGCTTGGGTGAAAACGTCTATTTGGTTTGGCGCGAAAGCGAGTCTGGCCAGAACAAAATACTGGCTAGGTCTTCCGATGATGGCGGTCGAAATTGGAGCGAGGCTAGGGTGCTAGCAGACACTAGCGGCAAAGCCGATTACCCGCAATTGTTAAATCAGGGTAAGCAGGTGTATTTGGCTTGGCAGACTGCGCAGGAGGGCTTGCGCCTGATTGCCTGGTGAACTGGTGACTTAATTGCACCAGACTTTGCTGTTGTGACTTAAGGCCATCCAAATCGCCCACGCACTGGCCGAACTCAACATCAAGCCGGCCAAGCGCATGCCATATGGCTCGACTGTGCTGGATTTTAGTTTTAACCAGGCCCAAGGGGCAAAAAATAAAGCAATGCCTGAGCCTAAGGCAAAGGCCAACATGCTAAGCGCCCCGCCTAATGGGTTGCCGTTGAATGAGGCGATAATTAGCGCCGAGTAAAGCAAGCCGCAAGGCATCAATGCCCACAACATGCCTATGTAAAAATAACCGCCGTTTAGCCTACTTAGTTTTTTTACATGGCGCCAAATGTTGCGCCCCGCTTGGTCTACCCATACCGGTTGGCGTGCATAAATCACCAATAGCACACCCCAGAAAAACACTAAGACATGAAAAAAAGTCCACAAGGGATGCAGTATGGCGCTGTAGTTAGATAGCCAAGCGATGCTTTGTATGGCAAAAGTGGCGATGGCGCCTAGCAAGGCATAGCCGCATAAGCGTCCTAAATGGTAGAGACCGATGGCGTAGGGTTGCTCGGCATCTTGAGTGAAGGCGGTGCAGGCAGCGCCACACATGGCTACGCAATGTGGGCCTCCGGCCAAGCCCATGACTAGGGCGCTATACAGTAAAGCGGTTTGCATATAGGCTAAGTTTCTAGGTGGCTATGTTGAGGGCGCAGCATCATTCTTGATCTTCTTCAAAAATGCGGCGGCCTTCCTCTTCTATGTCTTCAAATTGGCCGCGGTAAACCGCCCACCACAAGCCGGCTAGCACCACTAGGGCCAGCACCACGGATAAGGGAATGAGTACAAATAAAATGTCCATGCTTAGGTCTTTGTGAGTGGGGTGGTGTGTTGGCTAAATTGCGTTAAACGCATGGCATTGAGCACCACGATCAATGAGCTGGTGGCCATGCCTAAGCCTGCTTGCCATGGGCTTAACCAAGCAAAGAAGGCCAAGGGAATGCATACGCCATTGTAGATGACCGCCCAAGCAATGTTTTGCTTGATGATGCGCATGGTTTTTTGTGCGTGTTTAACCAGCGCAGGGATTTCACCTACGTCGCCGTTGAGTAAGACGTAATCGGCATGCGCCAGGGTCAGTGGCACGCCTTTGCCCATGGCGATAGAGACATGGGCGCTGGCCAAAATGGGCCCATCGTTCAAGCCGTCACCCACCATTAGCACTTTATTGCCTTGCTGTTTGAGGTGTTGCAGGCGTTGCAGTTTATCGTTCGGGCTGCAGCCGGCTTGAAAGACGCTGATGCCGACCGTGTTGGCGGTGTTTTTTACCGTGTGCAATTGATCGCCGGATAACAATTCCACCCGCAGTTGCGCTTGCTGCAAGCTAGCAACGGCCATGGCCGCATTGGCTTTAATGGCTTCTTGCAGGTTGAAGGTAGCCAACCAGCCGCTATCGTCGACCAGGTAAACTTGTTGGTAACGGCTGTCGCTGGTGTTTGCCAGTTGTTCGGCAGTTAGCCCGCAGAACGAAGCCGAGCCCAGTTTTAACAGACGCTGATCGAGTGATCCTTGCATGCCGGCACCGACCTTTTCCTCTACCCCATCGATCGCGATCGTCAGGCTGTTAGCGAGCGCATGTTGTTTGGCCGCAAAGACCAATGCCATGGCGATGGGGTGCATGGACTGGCTAGCCAAGGCTGCCGCCATGGCTAAAGCTTGGGCTTCGCTTAAGCCCGGTTTTAGTACATAGGATTCCACGGCGATGTGGTTATCGGTCAGCGTGCCGGTTTTATCGAAAATGACCGTGTCCACTTGGGCGATGCTTTCTATGGCTTGCAAGTGCCGGATTAAAATGCCGCGCTTAACAAAGGCGCTGGCGCTGGCCAACATGGCCGCTGGCGTGGCAAGGGATAAAGCGCAAGGGCAGGTGACTATCAAGACCGCGGCTGCCGTCATTAAAGCCAGCCCGTGGCCTTGGTCCCATAACAAGGCCGCTGATAGCACGGCACTGACTAAGATGAATAACAGGAAGGGCCTGGCCACACGATCGGCCAATTGCGAGAGACGCGGTTTTTCTATGGCCGCTTGGTTGATGAGCTGCACAATTTGCCCGTATTGGGTGGATTCGCCCAGTGTTTCTAGGCGCATGTTGACGGTTGCGCCTAGGTTGTAACTGCCGGCCACGACGCGCTCGCCTTTATTTTTATGGATAGGGGTGGATTCGCCGGTCAACAAGGATTCATCGACCTTGGTTTGTCCGGACAGCAGCAGGCCATCTGCGGGAAATGCTTCACCGGTATTGACTCTGACTATGTCACCTACACTGAGCTGGCTATTAAGGACACGCGTGTAGCTGCCGTCGGCGTTTTGTTTTTCGGTGTTTTCCGGAATGCGGCTGACCAAAGCTTCCATCGCCCCTAGCGTTTTACTGTGCAGCTTGACCTCAATTAAGCGTGCCGAGAGTAAAAAGAATACAAACATGGTCAGCGAATCAAAGTACACCACGTTTCCCCACCAGCCACTGGGGTCAAACGTCGCCGCAGAGCTGACGACAAAGGTAATGCCTATACCTAAGGCTACGGGTAAATCCATGCTGATTTGTTTGGCTTTTAAATCATGCCAGGCGTTGCTAAAAAAGGAACGGCTGGAAAACAACATAACAGGCAAGCTCAATAACCAGGCTGCCCAGTTGAGCAGCAGATTGATGTCGGTTTCGATCTCGCCGGCTTGGGTGAAATAACTGGGGCTGGCGTACATCATGACTTGCATCATGCAAAAGCCGGCCACTAACCAGCGCCAAAAAGCCGTACGGTTTTTCTGTGTGGCATTCAACTGGCTTTCATTGTGCGAGGCTGGGTTGGCGCTGTAGCCCATTTTTTGGATGGCGGCCAATATCTGGGATGGTTTGATTGCATCCGCTGACCAGACCACCACCGCACGCTTCTTAGACATGCTCACGCGGGCGCTGACGATGCCGGGCATGTCGTTTAAGCCGCGTTCTATGATGCCTGAGCAAGCGGCACAGCGTAAGCCATCGAGCAGCAAGCTGGATTGGACTAAGGGATGTGCTTCGTCCCCAGCCACTTGGCTAAAGCGCAGCCATTGCTCTGGGGTATCTAATATGGCCCAGGCCGGGTTGGCTTGTTCGTCGTCAGTGTGTGTGTGGTTTAACAAGGTTGATTCCATGGAATGGTCGGCATAGTCTGTTTGCGTAAGCCGTCATCGGCTATTTACGCTTATGTTCTAGCTTACGTTTCTTACTGTAATTATATATTGAAAATTGAGCTATCGGCCCCATGATTAAGCCATATCAACCTAAATGGAGTGAAGCATGCGCTTTGATAAATTAACCACTAAGTTTCAGCAAGCACTCAATGACGCTCAAAGTTTGGCCGTGGCCAATGATAGCTCGACCATAGAGGCCTTGCACTTATTAGATGCTTTAATTAAACAAGAAGACGGTGGCAGCAGTTCTTTGTTGGCTCACGCTGGGGTGCATTTAGCGCCACTGAAAGCGGGCTTGGCCAGCGCCATAACGAATTTACCTAAAACAAGCGACAGCGCCGGTGAGGTGACGATTTCGCGTGAGCTAAATAATTTGCTGAATGTCACCGATAAGTTGGCCTTAAAACGCGGGGATGGTTTTATTGCCAGTGAAATGTTTTTGCTGGCATTGCTTGAGGACAAAGGCGCGGCCGGTAAATTGCTCAAGGCACACGGTTTGGGCAAAGCGGCCTTGGAATCTGCCATCAATGCCGTGCGTGGAGGTGAGCAAGTAAATGCCTCGGATGCCGAATCCAATCGCGAATCGCTAAAAAAATACACGGTGGATTTAACCGAGCGTGCCGTCATGGGTAAGTTGGATCCGGTGATAGGCCGTGACGATGAAATTCGTCGGGTGATACAAGTGTTGATGCGCCGCACAAAAAATAACCCGGTGTTAATAGGCGAACCTGGGGTGGGTAAAACCGCCATTATTGAAGGCTTGGCACAGCGTATCGTCAACGGTGAAGTGCCGGACAGCCTTAAAGGTAAAAAAGTCTTGTCTTTGGATATGGCGGCTTTATTGGCTGGCGCCAAGTACCGCGGTGATTTTGAAGAGCGTTTGAAGTCCGTGCTAAAAGAGCTGGCGCAAGACGAAGGCTTAACCATTTTGTTCATCGATGAAATTCATACCATGGTGGGGGCTGGTAAAGCCGAAGGCGCGATGGATGCAGGCAATATGCTGAAACCGGCCTTGGCCAGAGGCGAACTGCATTGTGTGGGCGCCACTACCTTGGACGAGTACAGACAATACGTAGAAAAAGACGCGGCTTTGGAACGGCGTTTCCAAAAGGTGTTGGTGGATGAACCTAGCGTGGAAGCGACCATCGCCATTTTGCGTGGCTTGCAAGAAAAATACGAGTTGCACCACGGCGTGGAAATTACCGACCCGGCCATCGTGGCGGCGGCAGAATTGTCACACCGTTACATTACCGACCGATTTTTACCGGACAAAGCCATCGATTTGATCGATGAGGCGGCCTCGCGTATCAAGATGGAAATCGACTCCAAACCAGAAATCATGGACAAGCTCGAGCGGCGTTTAATTCAGTTAAAAATTGAGCGGGAAGCGGTGCGCCGAGAAAAAGACGAAGGCAGTAAAAAACGCTTTGAATTGATAGAGCAAGAGATAGACAAGCTAGGCAAAGAGTATGCCGATTTTGAAGACATTTGGAAGGCGGAAAAAGCCCAGGTGCAAGGCTCATCGCACATCAAGGAAGCCATAGAAAAAATAAAATTCGAGATGGAAGAGGCGACCCGTAAAGGCGAATGGCAGAAAGTGTCGGAATTGCAATACGGTAAATTGCCGGCATTGGAGCAGCAACTTAAGCAAGCTTCCAGCATGGAAAATGGCACAGAAAATGGTGTAGCTCAGACTAAAAACAAGATGTTGCGCACCGAAGTGGGGGCCGATGAAATTGCCGAGGTGGTTAGCCGTGCTACGGGCATCCCGGTGGCCAAAATGATGCAGGGTGAGCGTGGCAAACTGCTAAGCATGGAAAGTAAATTGCACGAACGCGTGGTGGGTCAAGATGAGGCGGTTAGACTGGTGTCGGACGCCATACGCCGTTCACGTTCTGGCTTGGGTGACCCCACCCGACCTTACGGCAGCTTTTTGTTCTTAGGCCCAACCGGTGTCGGTAAAACTGAGCTATGCAAAGCCTTGGCTGGCTTCTTGTTTGACAGTGAAGACCACTTAATTCGTATCGACATGAGTGAGTTCATGGAGAAGCACTCGGTTGCCCGCATGATAGGTGCGCCGCCGGGTTACGTGGGTTACGAGGAGGGTGGCACACTCACCGAAGCGGTGCGGCGTAAACCCTATAGCGTGATTTTGCTCGATGAAGTGGAAAAAGCCCATCCGGACGTGTTCAATGTCTTGTTGCAAGTGCTGGATGATGGTCGTTTAACCGATGGCCAAGGGCGCACGGTGGATTTTAAAAATACCGTGATCATCATGACCAGTAATTTAGGTTCGCAAATGATACAAAGCATGAGCGATCAAGATTATCAAGTGGTGAAATTGGCGGTGATGGGCGAAGTGAAAACGCATTTCAGGCCGGAATTTATCAATCGGATAGACGAAGTGGTGGTATTTCATGCCTTAGATGAGAGCAATATACGCTCCATCACTAAGATACAGTTGCAGTACTTGGCTAAACGCCTTGCTGCCATGGATATGCAACTGGACATGAGTGATGCGGCGATTGCCGAAATTGCCAATGCTGGGTTTGATCCGGTTTACGGGGCAAGGCCATTGAAGCGCGCCATACAGTCTGAAATAGAAAACCCCTTGGCGCGTGAAATTTTAAATGGCGATTTTGTAGCCAAAGACGTGATTAAAGTGGATGTAAAGGCAGGTAAAATAGTCTTTTCAAAAGCCTAAGCGAGACTGGAACAAGCATGCAGCAAGTTACAGGAAAAATCAGCATCACCACGCATGGTCGTAAGCTGTATGACATTACCGCGGAAGTCGCTGCGCAGATCAAGCGCAGTGGCTTTCAAACCGGCTTGATGAGCTTGTACATACAACATACCTCGGCCAGTTTGTTGATCAATGAGAATTACGATCACGATGTGTTGGTGGACATGGAGGCTTTTTTTAATCGTCTGGTCCCTGACGGTGATCCCTTGTTTATACACACGGTGGAGGGCCCGGATGATATGCCGGCTCACGTCCGCAGTGCTTTGACGCAAACCCATTTAAGTATCCCTGTGTTGGATGGCAAGGCTGCCTTGGGTCAATGGCAGGGGGTGTTTTTGTATGAACACCGGCACGTGCCCAGTCAGCGTCAGGTCTTAGTGCACATACTGGGCGAGTAGGAAGGCGCTTATTACAATTGGATACAGAACTATTACATTAAGTTAATAATCGATAGATTGAATTTAGATAGACTGAACGTACCTTGCACCATAGGCCTGGTTGGCAGCTGGTGCAGTGTTTTTTTATAGGTTTAGATTAAAAAGGAAAGTGTTATGTCTTTGTTATTGCGATCAGTGTTATTACGATCTGTTTTAGTAATCAGTTTTGCTGGCTTGGTATTGCAGGCTTGTGGTCAAGAAGAATCGGCTGCTCCCGTTGAGGCCCCTGCAGTAGTAGCGCCTGCGGCGGCAGATGCTAGCGGATCAAGCGGTGGTTATGAGCCTTCTGCGGATGAACGCGTGCCTGGCATTACCTTGGATGCGGCCGCATTGGAAGCGCAAATGAATGCGGCTAAAGCCGAGGCTGAAGCTGCCAATAAAGCCAACTAAATCAGCGTAGGACGCCTTGATGGCGTCCTGTCAGCGTTTGTTTAGTTAATTTGGCTCCAGCTCAGCGGGTCGAAAGGCCTGCTTTGGCGCCTTAACTCGTAATACAAGCCATTGGTTTCGTTGCCGCCGCTGTTGCCTACCGAGGCAATCGCATCGCCGGCTTTAACGTTATCACCCACCTGCCTCAATACTGCTTGGTTGTTGCCGTACAAACTCATGTAGCCATCGCCGTGATCTAAAATGATCAGATTGCCAAAGCCGCGTAACCAATCCGCAAAAACTACCCGACCGCTGGCGATGGATTTTACTTCTGCCCCTTCACTGGCTTTTATAAATAAGCCTTTCCAAGAAATGCCGGAATCGGCCCGACTGCTACCAAAACGGTTGCTGACTTCACCTCGCACCGGCAACCTGAGTTTACCCTTAAGCGCAGAAAAATTCCCGTTGTGGCCATCTGCACTGGGTTCAAAGTTATTGGCTAAGGCGGGCGGATTGCTTATGCTTGTTTCGCCACGGCTGTCTGGCTCGGACGCTTGATTGCGTTTATTTCGCTGTTTTCTAGACGGGGCTGGCGTTGCTCTGGCTAGCCTTTCTACCAATTGAGATAAGCGCTTTTCGTCGCGGCTGAGTTTTTTTATTTCACCGCGTTGCGTGGCTATTTGCTGGGATAGGCTACGCACGATTTTCGTTTTAACTTGTTTTTGCGTTTGCAATACTTGCCGCTCATCGATTTGCTTTTGTTTGAGTGCGGCTACTTGCTGCAATGTGCTGGTGGTTTCATCGTTAAGCTTAGTCAGGTGATGCAAGTTGCCTTGCATTTTGTTGATCAGTTCAGCGCGCGCTTTGGCAATGAAGGAAAAATAGTGCACGTCGCGAGCCATGGCGCTGGGGTGTTCATTTTGCAAGACCATTTGCACGTAACTTTGGCGACCGTGTATGTATTGTTGGTAGAGTTGATTGCTCAGCTGCTTTTGCTGCGTGCTTAGCGCTTGGCTGGTGGCCAGCGACTCGGCCGCTAACTTAGCCAACATGGCTTTGTGTTCTTGTTGCTTTCTATTAATTTCAAAGAGTTTTTTATTGGCTACGCTGATCGCCACTTCGCTGTCTTTTAAGGCGTCAGCGGCGTCCTTGCGGGCTTCTTGCGATTGGCTGAGGGCTTGTTTGAGTTTGGCTAATTTTTCTTGTACCAAGCTCAAGCTTTGATTGGAGGTCTCGCTTTTCTTTTCCGCTTGCGCGCTGGGGCTGACGCTCAGCATGGCGGTTAGCGCGATTAGAAAAGCAAGTTTAGAGGCGCAATAAGACGATTTTACGGGCATGATTTAGGTCTTATGGCAGGAAGTGAACAAGATTTTTGCCGGTCATTTCGCTTGGTTGCGTCAGTCCCATCATGTGCAGCAGGGTGGGTGCCAAGTCTGATAGTGCGCCATCGTTGGCTAGGCTGGCAGGCCGTCCCAAGTAGATCAGCGGCACTTTATTGGTGGTGTGTTGCGTGTGTGGCTGATTGTTTTGGGCATCAAACATCATTTCGGCATTGCCGTGGTCTGCTGTAATGATAACTTCACCGCCGGTGCTTTGCATGGCCGCCACGATGCGGCCTATGCAGGCATCTAAGGTTTCAATTGCTTTAATGGCGGCGCTTAAGTTGCCGGTATGGCCGACCATGTCGCCATTGGCATAGTTGCAAATGATGGCATGGTATTGGCGCGATAAAATGGCTTCTTCTAGTCGGTCGCTTAACTCGTAGGCGCTCATTTCCGGTTGCATGTCGTAGGTGGCAACCGGTGGGGAAGGTACTAAAATGCGGTCTTCGCCTGGGAACACGGTTTCTTCGCCGCCGTTAAAAAAGAAGGTTACGTGCGGGTATTTTTCTGTTTCTGCGATGCGCAATTGTTTCAAGCCCAAACTGGACAGGTATTCCCCCAAGGTATTTTTGACGGCAAAGGGTGGGAAAATAGCCTGGGCTTGGCGTTCTTTGGCATCGTGCATGGTCAGCGTGAAATAGCCGGCTAAGTTAGGCCGATGGCGACGGTGAAAGCCATCAAACTCTGCGCTTAATAAGGCGTGGGTTAGCTGCCTGGCGCGATCGGAGCGAAAATTCATGTTCACCACCACATCGCCGTCTTCTAGGTGGATGGCCGCCTCATGCTCAGACCGTATGGCCGTGCACTTGACGAATTCGTCGTTTTCGCCGCGTGCGTAAGCTGCTTGCAAGGCTAGATCGGCCGTGCTGTAGCAAAATTCGCCCATGCCTTCGGTAATCAGGGCATAAGCTGCTTCCACCCTAGGCCAGCGCTTGTCTCTGTCCATGCTATAAAAGCGGCCGCTGACGGAAATAATTTTACCTACGCCCAAGGACTTGATTTTAGCTTCCAGTGCTGCCAAGTACGGGCTGGCACTTACCGGTGGCGTGTCTCTGCCGTCTAAAAAGGCATGCAGATAGATTTTGGTTAAGCCTAATTTGGCGGCCATCTCCAGCATGGCATGGATATGTAAGTGATGGCTGTGTACACCGCCATCCGACAGCAAACCCATGATGTGCAGGGCTTTATTGCTATGTTTGATGCTTAGCAAGGCGGCTTTTAAGCTGGCGTGTTCAAAAAACTCACCCTTAGCGATGCTGTTGTTGATGCGTTCGAAATCTTGAAATACCACGCGTCCGGCACCTATGTTTAAATGGCCCACTTCTGAGTTGCCCATTTGGCCATCAGGCAGGCCCACGTAGTGTTCGGAGGCATTGATCAAGGTGTGAGGATGGCCTTGCCTAAGCTTATCCAGATTCGGGGTGCGCGCTAGTGCAATGGCATTGTCGGCAGACGCTTCACGGTAGCCAAAGCCATCTAATATTAGTAAGCATACCGGTGTGATGTTAGCAGTGCTGGTTTTCAATGGCGATGACATAAAAGGATAGCCTCAAAATTTTAGCTAGGACAGTGTAATTAATGCCACTATTTTAGCGTATTTACACGTAAAATTAGCTTATAAAATTTGCGGCAGTTTGCGATTTAAACGGCTTTTAATTAAGCGCTTGTTTCATAGAAGAAATTTGAAAGGAAAGTTGTGGAATTCATTAAAAGCAATATTTTGTTAATTGGCCTAGCGCTTGGTTCTGGCCTGATGTTGTTGATGCCTTCATTAAAGAAAACCGCTGGCGGCGTGCCCAATTTAAGCCCGGCCGAAGCGGTGACTTTAATCAATCGATCCAATGCCTTGGTGCTGGATGTAAGGGATGAGGCTGAGTTTGCTGCAGGCCACATTGCTGGCGCCATGCACGTGCCTTTAGCCAATTTGGCGGCACGTTTAGTCGAATTAAAAAAATACCAAACTAAACCGGTGTTGGTGAATTGCCAGCTTGGCGGTCGATCTGTCAAAGCTTGCGACATTTTACGCGCGGCGCAATTTAGCCAATTGCATAATTTACAGGGTGGTTTGAGTGCCTGGGTAGAGGCCAAATTGCCAGTGGTAAAAGGCAGTGCGCCTGCTACACCAAAAGCGCCGTTAGCTAAGCCTAAATCGGTTGCCAAGAAAGCGAGCGCATAACATGGCTAAAGTGACCATGTACAGCAGTGCTGTCTGCCCGTATTGCAGCAATGCGGAGCGTTTGCTAATCAGTAAAGGCGTGACCGACATCGAAAAAATCAGAATCGATTTGCAGCCCGAGTTGCGTGAGGAAATGATGCAAAAAACCGGCAGGCGTACCGTTCCGCAGATTTACATTGGGGAGCGGCACATTGGTGGTTTCGATGATTTGCGTGCCTTGGATTTGGCAGGCGGTTTAGACCCCTTATTGGCCTAGCAAAGATTGCGTAAGTTAAAAGCTGGCCGTGTAAATCTCTGATAAAATGGCGCGGTAATTTTTATTTAACCTCATTTAACAAGAAACCAAAGACTATCATGGCAAAAGATGACAACAAGGCAGCCGCCGAAGAGCAAACCCAGCAAGCGGGTTTTAGCATAGAAAAAATTTACGTTAAAGACGCGTCATTGGAAATCCCCAATGCACCACAAATTTTCACCGATCGCAGTCAGCCACAAGTGGGCATAGAGCTCAGCAATTTTGCCCAACAGCTAGAGGCGAATGTGTTTGAAGTGGCGATTAAAGTCACGGTGACGTCTAAAATTGAAGATAAAACCGTGTTTTTGGTGGAAGTCACGCAAGCCGGTATTTTCCAAATCCGCGGTGTGCCAGAAGAGAATTTAGAAATGATAGTGGGCATCACTTGCCCTAACATCTTGTTCCCATACGCGCGCGAAACCGTTTCTGATTTGGTGGTGCGTGCTGGTTTCCAACCGGTCTTATTGAACCCCATCAATTTTGAAGCCTTGTTCGCGCAACAAAAACAACAACAGGCTGAAGCGGCAGAAGCACCTGCAAAACACTAAGCCCATGCCCGGTCTTGGCAAAAAGTCACTGCTGGCTTTAGCTTTGTTGCTACTGCCTGCTTTGGCTTCGGCCTTGGATTTTCGGTCGGTGGCAGTGCCTAAAGCGGTGCTTTACGATGCACCTTCGCTGGCCGCTAAAAAAGTCTATTTGCTGAGTCAAAATTACCCGGTAGAAGTGGTGGTTAACTTGGGCGACTGGCTTAAAGTGCGAGACGCGCAGGGTAGCTTGAATTGGCGGGAGGCTAAGCAGTTGTCTAGTAAACGCAGCGTGTTGGTCACGGCGAGCAAAGCGGAAATTCGCTTGGTAGCGGATGCCAATTCACGTTTGCTGGCCACGGTTGAAAAAGACGTGTTGCTGGAGCTGTTGGAGCAAAAGCCTAGTAATGGTTGGCTTAAGGTTAAGCATAGGGATGGTGTGCTGGGTTTTGTCTTGTCGTCCGCCACCTGGGGTGGCGACTAGTAGCCATGTTTGTTTTGTACGGGGAAGTTAGCTGATGGCAAAAATTGCAGTATTGGGCGCGGGTGCTTGGGGTACGGCCTTGGCCATGCACATTAGTCAGCGCCACCAAGTGGCTTTATGGGCGCGCAATGCTGGCCACGTTTCTGGTATGCGTAAAGCGCGTGCCAATCCCTTGTATTTAGGCGACTTCAAATTTAATGAGCAGTTGCAGGTGGAAGATAACTTGCAAACAGCATTGCAAGATGCCGATCTCATCTTAAGCGTGGTGCCGACTGCAGGCTTTAGGGCTATATTAAAAGACATCAAAGCCTTGGGTTGTACCTTGCCTGTGGTATGGGCCAACAAAGGCTTGGAACCCAATACCGCCAAATTGCCTTTTGAGGTGGCCCTAGAAGAATTGGGTGACCCAGCGCTCACTGGCCAACATTGGGGTGCTTTGTCTGGCCCCAGTTTTGCGGCAGAGTTGGTGCGTGGTTTACCAACGGCGGTGACCTTGGCGGCCAGCGATGCAGCATTTGCTAGCCGCGCCGCGCAATTAATACATGGCGGCAATCTGCGCGTGTATAGCAGCAGCGATGTGGTTGGGGTGTCGGTTGGTGGCGCCATCAAAAATGTCATGGCCATTGCGGCAGGCATCTCGGACGGCATGGGTTTCGGTAACAATGCGCGTGCGGCCATGATCACGCGTGGCTTGGCAGAAATGACCCGTTTTGGCATGGCTTTAGGGGCCAGTGCCGAGACCTTCATGGGTTTGGCCGGCGCCGGCGATTTGATACTAACTTGTACCGGGCAATATTCGCGCAATCGCGAGGTGGGCTTGCAGTTAGCCAGCGGCAAGACTTTGGCGGATATATTGCAGGGTTTGGGCCACGTGGCTGAGGGGGTCAACACTACCACTGAGGTGATGCGCCGTGCAAAAGCGCTGCATGTGGATATGCCGATTACGCATGAGGTGGATCAGGTCTTATCGCACGGCAAAAGTGCTAAAGACGCGGTGCTGGCTTTGCTAGGGCGTGAGCAAAAAGCCGAGGGGCTCTAAACCCCGCCAGTAAAGCCAACTTGGCGCCATGCTTCGTAGAGTATGACCGCGGCCGAGTTGGACAGATTTAAACTTCTGCTGTTGGCCAGCATGGGCAGGCGCAAGCGGTGCTCTTCACTGAATTCTTCTCGTACGGATGCCGGTAGGCCGCGTGTCTCTGGGCCAAACACAAACACATCGTTTGCTTCAAATTTGACGTCGCTGTGGCGCGTGCTGCCTTTGGTGGTGATGGCAAACAGACGCTTGCCTGTTAGGGCGGCTTTGCAGTCTTGCCAATTGTCGTGCACCACCAAGCTGGCATATTCGTGATAATCCAAGCCTGCTCGTTTGAGTTGTTTATCTTCCAATTTAAAACCCAAAGGGCGCACCAAGTGCAAATGCGCGCCGGTGTTGGCGCATAGCCGTATGATATTGCCGGTATTGGGTGGTATTTCCGGCTCAAATAAAACGATGGTAAACATAAGGATTAAAATCTGGCTAATGATCTGGCGACAATCCAGCATTCTACATGGCTAGCACCGGCTTGTTTTAATGTTTTTGCCAGTTCGTTTAAGCTAGCGCCTGTGGTCATGACGTCGTCTACGATGGCGATGCGTTTACCTTTCAATGCATGGTCTGGCTTCACTTTGAACACCCCTTTAATGTTTTTTAGCCGCGCCTGCCACGCCAGCGATACTTGCGGTGGCCTGTGCTTTTGCCTTGATACGCTTAGGTAATCCAATTTACTCATTTGCTCGGCGCAGATTAGCTTGGCTATCTCCAGTGCTTGATTGTAGCCACGCTCTTTTAAACGTTGCGCGTGCATAGGCATGGGCATGACTGTATCCACGCCGCTTAGTGAGACGCGTCTTGCTAGCAATAAGGCAAAAGTGCCTGCCAAATGCAGTTGACTGGCGTATTTATAGTCTTGCAATAAAGCATTGACTGGAAATTGGTAGCTAAAAATGCTGTGGCAGGCATCAAAATAGGGTGGCTCACTCAGGCAATGGCCACAACGCTCGCTTGTGCAGGGTAGGGCGCACACTGGGCAAACCGCTGCTGGCAACCAAGGTAATTCGTCTAGGCAGGGTTGGCATAGGCCTAGTGAGGTATGATGCTGGGCTAAACACAGCATGCAGCCTTGCTTTAGTAGGCCATTAAAAAACAAATGATTAATTTTTAATCTAATGTTCAAAGTTTGCCTCACTTTTGCTTGACAATGTATAATTCGATTAAAAATCAAGCGGCTATAAGAGCCTCTGGCTTTAATTAATGGCCACATTGGCCGCTACCCAAACTGACACTAACATGAGGATGTGCCCATGCTTAATTCAAGCAGCCCAGTAGTCATTAACACCGATGGCCTTAATAGCAAATCGTCTTGCCGTGGTGAAACAACGGTAGAGCGTTGGCGTGTTGCAGACATTGTCGCACTATTCGAATTGCCCTTCAGTGATTTAATGTACCAAGCACAAACGGTGCATAGGGCCAATTTTGATGCGAATGCTGTGCAAGTCAGCACCTTGTTGTCGATTAAAACCGGCGGTTGTTCAGAGGATTGTGGCTATTGCCCGCAAGCCGCGCGTTACCACACCGAGGTGGAAGATGAGCCTTTAATGCAATTGGATGAAGTGGTGGCGGCTGCCCAGGAAGCTAAAGCCAACGGGGCTAGCCGATTCTGCATGGGGGCGGCTTGGCGTGGGCCTAAGCAACGCGATTTGGAGCCGGTCTTAAAAATGATCGCTGAGGTCAAGGCCATGGGTTTGGAAACCTGCGCCACCTTGGGTATGTTAAAAGACGGTCAAGCCGAGCAATTAAAAGAGGCCGGTTTGGATTATTACAACCATAATTTGGATACCGCGCCAGAATTTTACGGCGACGTCATTAGCACGCGTACCTATCAAGATCGCTTAGACACCTTGGACCGAGTGCGCAGTGTGGACATCAATGTTTGCAGTGGCGGCATCATAGGCATGGGCGAATCGCGCAATCAACGTGCCGGCTTACTGGCACAATTGGCTAATATGGAGCGCCCACCGGAAAGCGTGCCGATTAATTTATTGACCCAGGTTGAAGGCACGCCATTGCATGGCACCGACAGCTTGGACCATCTGGAATTCGTGCGTACCATAGCCGCGGCCCGCATCACCATGCCCAATAGCTACGTGCGATTGTCAGCCGGTCGCCAAAGCATGCCCGAGGGCATACAAGCCTTGTGCTTTTTAGCCGGGGCAAACAGCATTTTTTATGGCGAAAAACTCTTGACCACGGCCAATCCGGAAGCCTCTGAAGATAAGAATTTATTCGCTAAGCTTGGCATCAACGCAATCTAATATGCTGGCTGCCCTCCAATGTGCTTTGGATAAGCGTCAAGCCGATGGCTTGATGCGTCAGCGGCGCTTGCTGGATTCGCCGCAGGCGGAGCATATCGTTGCCAATAATCAAGCTTATTTATCCTTTTGTAGCAACGATTACTTGGGCTTGGCTAATCATCCCGCATTAATCAGCGCCATGCAGCAAGCCGCTGGCGACTCGGGAGTGGGCAGCGGCGCCTCCAATTTGATCACCGGTCACCACCGCTACCACGATGATTTGGAGCGCCAATTGGCGGCCTTTGTTGGTCGGCCTGCCGCTTTATTATTTTCCACCGGTTACATGGCCAATATTGGCGTACTTGGGGCCTTGGTCGGCCGTGGCGATGCCATTTTTGCCGACAAGCTGAATCATGCTTGTTTGAACGACGGCAGCTACTATTCCTTAGCCAGTTTTCATCGCTTTCCCCACAATGACGTGCAGGCTCTGGAGGCTTTGCTTAAGGCCAGCACGGCCAAGCATAAACTGATCGCTGTGGATGCGGTGTTCAGCATGGATGGCGATCTTGCCCCATTGGCCGAGTACTTGCAATTGTGTGAGCGCTACGATGCCTACCTGTACGTGGATGATGCGCATGGTTTTGGTGTATTGGGTGAGCATGGGCAGGGCAGCCTAAACCATTTAGGCTTGAACTCGCCACGCATCATCATGATGGCCACCCTTGGCAAGGCCGCCGGTGTGGCTGGTGCCTTCGTGGCCGCCGAGTCCGTAGTGATCAACTACCTCATACAAACGGCCAAGAGTTATGTCTATTCCACGCCAGCACCACCGGCGCTGTCTGCCACCTTGAGTGCTTCCTTAAAACTGATAGAACAAGGCGATGATTTACGTGCGCATTTGTATGGTTTAATTGCGTATTTTAAAGCGCAGCTCAACTGTCAAAAATGGCGTTTGCTGCCATCCGATACCTCGGTTCAGCCCTTGTTGGTGGGCAGCAATCAAGCGGCCCTGGCTTTGAGCGCATACTTGCAAGCAGCGGGCATATTGGTGCCTGCCATACGCCCGCCTACCGTACCGTTTGGAACGGCCAGATTACGCATTTCAATCTCGGCGGCCCACAGTTTAGAGGACATAAAAAAATTGTTGCACGCGATACATCTAGCAGAAAGTGAGTTGCCTACATGAGCCCCAATACCATGCACATCGAAACGCTAGGCTTAGGCCCCAACTTGGTGTTAATTCACGGCTGGGGCATGAACGGCTCGGTCTGGCAGCCTATCGTAAAACCCTTAAGCAAACACTTTACCCTGCACATACTGGACCTGCCAGGCATGGGCTACAGCAAACCGATAGAGCCCTTGCATTTGCATGCCTTAGCCGAAAAAGTGGCTGAAATCATGCCAGCTAATGCCGATGTACTGGGCTGGTCGCTGGGTGGGCAGGTGGCGATGCGTATTGCCTTGGATTACCCCGACTTGGTGCGTAGGTTGGTGCTGGTGGGCTCCACGCCGTGCTTCGTTAATCGAAGTTTTGATCAAAAAAACGTGGAATACAAAAAAACCTGGGATGCCGGCATAGAGCCTGAGGTGTTCGGCAACTTTGCCGATAACGTCAATGAAGATTACCAAAAAACCATGATGCAGTTTTTAAGCTTGCAGTGCATGGGGGCCAAAGATGCTAGATCCACGGTCAAATTGCTGCGTAATAAATTTAGCGAGCGACCCAGCCCTAGTTCGCAAACCCTGTACCGCATGCTGGATATCTTGTTAGATACCGATTTGCGGCCTGAGGTTGGCGGCTTAAGAAAGCCAACCTTGTTGGTGCATGGTGATAGAGACAGCTTGGCACCCGTGCAAGCAGCGCATTGGATGATGCAAAACTTGCCGGTGGGCTTTTTACGCGTCATGGCAGGTGCATCGCATGCGCCATTTTTATCCCACCAAGAGCAATTTATTCAAGCGCTGTTGCAATTCCTAGAGCCTGATAGCCCAAACTAATGGACGCAAAAGTCGATCACTACCACATCGATAAGGCGCGTGTACGGGCGTCGTTCGGCCGCGCGGCTAGCAGCTACGATGCGTCCGCTGTTTTGCAAAAACAAGTGCGTGAGGAAATGCTGAGTCGCTTGGACTTGGTGACATTAAAACCACTCACCATTTTAGATGCAGGCTGTGGCACTGGTGCCGCCAGCCATGCCTTACAGAAACGCTTTGCATCGGCGCAAGTGATAGCCATGGATTTTGCCCTAGCCATGTTGCACGCAACGCGTGCCTGTGGTTTTTTTGCACGATGGAAAAACCTATGCCAGCGCCTGCTTGGTAAGCGTAACCAGCACTTGTTGTGCGCGGACTTAGAGCAGCTGCCTCTGGCCAACCAGAGCATCGATTTGCTTTGGTCGAATTTGGCCATACAGTGGTGTAATGATATGGATGCCACCTTCAGCGAATTTCACCGGGTGCTGCGGCCGCAAGGTCTGCTTATGTTCAGCACCTTAGGACCAGACACGCTAAAAGAATTGCGTTTGGCTAGCCAAGCGTACCCGGGCGTGACCAGCGTCAGCCGCTTCATAGACATGCACGACATAGGTGACGCCTTAATCCGCGCTGGATTCACGGCACCGGTCTTGGACGTTGAGCGTTACACCTTAACCTATGACGACATTAAAAGTCTGATGCGCGATCTAAAAAACATAGGCGCACACAATGCCACCGATGGCCGTGCACGGGGCTTGCTGGGTCGTGGTTTCTTGCAAAAATTAGCCGCTAGCTACGAACAATTCAGGCTGGCCGGCAAGTTGCCCGCCACCTACGAAGTGGTGTACGGTCATGCTTGGCGTGCTGACGATAAGCCTAAGTTGGCTGAGGGTGTCTCGCCCATCGCTTTCCACGCAAAAGCAAAGTAGGCCATGCACGCGGGCTATTTTGTGGTGGGCACGGACACTGATGTAGGTAAAACCTATGTCGCCAGCGCCTTGTTACGCCATTTTGTGGCGCTAGGCTACCAAGCGGTAGGCATGAAGCCGCTGGCCTCCGGTTGCGAGCTTGATGCTAATGGCAAGCTCATCAACGGCGATGTCAGGGCATTGCAATTGGCTGGTAATGTGCAAGCCGATATGGACACCATCAACCCGTACCGCTTTCTTCCCGCCATTGCTCCGCACATCGCCGCGCAGCAGGCGGGCATACAGCCAGACATAAACACCATACTAGACGCATACCAATCTTTACAGGCCCAGGCCGACGTGGTGGTGGTTGAAGGAGCAGGGGGCTTCATGACGCCTATCAATGACAAGCAAACGCTGGCGGATGTGGCTGTGGCATTGGCCATACCCATGGTGTTGGTGGTAGGGATGCGCTTGGGCTGCATTAATCATGCTAGATTGACGGTAGAAGCCATACAAGCACGCGGTTTACACCTGGCTGGTTGGGTAGCCAATAGCCTAGCGCCTAGCCCCATGCTGCACTTTGAAGAAACCCTAAGCAGTTTGCAACAAGCGATTGCCGCGCCTTGCCTCAGTATCGTGCCATGGCAAGCTGAAGCTAAGTTTAATTTAGCCTAAATTTAATTTAACCTAAGCTAGGGCTGAATCTCGGCTGCTTCCAAGACTATTTTGTAGCTTTGCGCTTCTTGCATAGTGCTTACTTTTTGCCCCAGTGCCAGTTGGCTCTTGGCCCCAGCGGCGATGCTGCCACGCATGACTAAGGGTGCGCTACGGCTGATCATGCGGCCGGTTTTGGCGTCGTATTTGATCACTTTGAACTGCACGTTCTGTAGGGTTAATGCCGTGTTGTTTTGTAGCACGGCGAATAAATTGCCAGCCCGATCGACTTCTATCCTAGCTTGTAAGTATTTGCTTGGGTTACGCGGCAGATCCAATCTAGTCAATCTGGCACTGGCCTGTTGGCCTATCTCCGAATTCGAATCCGCGGCGATTTGGTAATGCTGCATGGCTAAGGCTGTTTCACCGCGGCTTTCAGCAATTTGCCCCAATAAATTGTAAGCCGGGGCGGTCGGCAGCAGTTCGTTGGCGCGCTTCAAATAGCTTTCGGCTTCGGCTTTTTTACCCATATTAAAAAGTGCGATGCCACTTTGTATGTACGGTTTAAAGTAGTCAGGCTGCATGGTGATGGCTTTGGCATATAAGGCCAAGGCGGCTTCTGGTTTTTTTTGCAGCAAGGCCATGTCGGCCAATAATTCCTGAAATTTGGCTTCGCGCGGTTCGCCAGCAATGGCTTGATTAATCAGTAGTTTGGCTTTCTCCAAATCTTTGCTGGCCAGTGCTTTAACCGCCTCGTCATAGGCTTTGTAAGCCGCTTGGGTGGATTTCAACTTGCTGACTTTTTGTGCGTAGGCAGTCGTGCCCATATCGCCGCCTGCACCCAACTGCGTTAGGGTGCTCTTGTTCGCTGCCACGCGTTGAGCGGAGGGCGGGTGACTGGCAAATAAACCGTCTATAAAATTACTTTTATGCTCGGCACTTAAGCGCACAAAGGTTTCTTGTAAAGTGACGGCAGCAGCAGGGTCGTAGCCGGCTTTTTTCATGTACTGCATGCCGTAAAAGTCCGATTCACTTTCGGCATCACGGCCGTATTTGGTGCTGACCAGTTGCGCGCCTATCTGTGCACCGCCGACGATTAGGTTGGCGTAGTCGGTGTTCTGTGCGCCTATCCCTACCGCTACCATGGCGCCTTGCAACAGCAAGCCGCGTTCCATGTCTTTGGCGCCGTGCCTAGCGGCGGCATGCACCATTTCATGGCCCATGACTGCGGCCAATTCGGCTTCGCTGTTTAATTCATAGAGTAGGCCACGGTTAAAGGCAATTTTCCCGCCTGGCATGGCCCAAGCGTTTGGGGTGGAGTCGTTAATGATGCTAAATTCGTAAGGTAATTTTCGATCGGAAACGGCTGCCAGTTTGTTGCCTATGCTTTGCACGTAGGCCGTTAGCTCAGGATCTAAGGTGTAGTCGCCACCTTGTGCTTGGCGCGTGGGCCCGTAATTTTTTTTACCTATGGCAATTTCTTGCGATTCGGAAACAAGGTGCAACTCCCTTTTTTTGGTGACCGGGTTGGTGCCGCAGCCAGGCGTGACTAAGCCTAGTGCAAGGACTAAACCTAGTAATGCGTGCTTAATTAAGTGGCGTTCTAACATGGGCGTTTCCTTGGCTGGTAGTGCTTGCCGGCTAGTCTAGGTAGAGTTTATGCTGGTCTATGTAATCCAATACCGCGTCTGGGCTCAAATAGCGTGCCGATTGGTGCTGGTTAATATGCTCACGCAGTGCGGTGGATGAAATCGTCAAGGGGGTGATGGCTTGCATGGTGATGCAACCGGCCGGTTTGGTTTGCAAGTCCAGGCTGTTTTCCGTGTAGTGCACCTGTAAAAAAGCCAGCAAGTCTTCATCCAAGCCTGTTGCGCCGCTGCCATTGGGCCTATCTACCAAGGCAATATGGCATAACTGGATAATCTCTTGCCAGCGATGCCAACGGTTGAATTGTTTAAAGGCATCGCTGCCGATAAACATCACCAAGCTGTCATTGTCAGTCAATTCGCTGCGCAAGCTGCGCAGCGTGTCTACCGTGTAAGACGGGCCGTCTCGGTGCAGTTCGCGTTCGTCCAATGCAAAGCATGGATTGCCGGCTATGGCCAATTGCACCATGGCGCTACGGTCGCTGGCTAAAACCTTAGGCTGGGCTTTGAGCGCTGGTGTGGCAGCAGGGATGAATTTAACCGTATCTAATTGTAGCGATTGTGCCAGCTCTTCGGCCATGCGTAAGTGGCCAAAATGGATGGGATCAAAGGTCCCGCCTAGCAAGCCTATGCGGGCCATTTATGCGCGTACTTGGCCGTCGCCCAACACGATGTACTTGAGCGAGGTCAAGCCTTCTAAACCGACTGGGCCGCGTGCGTGCAATTTGTCGGTGGAAATGCCAATTTCAGCCCCTAAGCCATATTCAAAGCCATCAGCAAAGCGTGTCGAGGCATTGACCATGACGCTGCTGGAATCGACTTCGCGTAAGAAGCGTCTGGCATGGCTGTAATTTTCCGTGACGATGGCTTCGGTATGCTGTGACGAGTGCTGATTGATGTGCTGTATGGCCTCGTCCAAACCGCTGACCACTTTGCAGGAAATGATGGCCGCTAAATACTCGGTGTAGAAATCTTCCTCAGTCGCGGCTTTGGCTTGTTTGACCAGCGCGCAGGTTTCTTTGCAGCCGCGAATTTCTATGCCGTGTTGACTTAGCATGTCGGCAATTTTAGGCAACATATTGGCCGCCACGGATCTGGCAATCAATAGCGATTCGGCGGTGTTACAGGTGCCCAAGCGCTGGGTTTTGCTGTTTTCTACTATGCGTAAGGCTTTGTCCAAGTCGGCGTCGTCATCGATGTAGACATGGCAATTGCCATCCAAGTGTTTAATGACAGGGATGCGGGCTTCATTGCTAATCCGTTCGATTAAACCTTTACCACCGCGTGGCACAATCACATCCACGTATTGCTTCATGGTGATCAATTCGCCGACAGCGGCTCGGTCTGTGGTTTCTATCACTTGCACGGCGGCCGCAGGTAAGCCAGCCGCGGCTAAGCCTTCCTGTACCAGTTGCGCCAATGCTTGGTTGCAATGTATGGCTTCGCTGCCACCACGTAAAATGGCGGCATTGCCGGATTTGATGCACAAGCCGGCGGCATCTATGGTGACA
Organism: uncultured Methylotenera sp.; assembly: GCA_964400215.1. GTDB lineage: Bacteria > Pseudomonadota > Gammaproteobacteria > Burkholderiales > Methylophilaceae > Methylotenera. The sequence goes on from CAYNSY010000004.1 coordinate 93,926, forward strand.
TTGGGTCGCGCCTCATAGATGATGCCGATGACGCCTAGCGGTACGCGCATTTTGCCTATTTGTATGCCACTTGGGCGGTATTTAAAATCGCTCATTTCACCTATGGGGTCATCCAGTTTGGCAATCTGCACCAAGCCGTCGGCCATGCTGAGGATGGATTTTTCCGAGATGCTTAGGCGGTCTAGCATGGCATCGTCTAAGCCATTGGCGCGCGCGGCAGCCAAGTCCAGTTGGTTGGCGGCTAATAGTGTAGTTTTATCGCGTAATAGGGCGCTGGCTATGTGCTGCAGGGCAAGGTTTTTTTTGTTGCTGTCCGCACTGGCCATCAGCCTCGATGCGGCACGCGCGGCCAGGCCAATGTCCTGCATGTATTTTTTTATGTCCATGATATTTGTCTGCCCATGATGTTCATCTGTCTTGGATTCTGTTTTTTTCTTGGATTATACTTTTTTATAGTAAGCCTGCGTAGGTCTTAGCGTGCGCGCACTCCGGCTAAACCAAAACACAGCCGTGAAATCTCTAGCCAGGCATCGCCTTGCATGACGCCCTTGGCGGTTTTATCAATGTCGGCCAATTTTTGCACGGCCGCTTCCAATTGGCGTAAGCTCAGTCGGCTTAAAGCGCGTTTGACTAAGGATTGCCGGTCGCCATAAATGCGTGCATTGCTCATGGCCTGCACGACATTTTCGCCACGCAATTCAGCTTGTTTGATGCGTAATAATGGCCGCAACACCCACATCAGAGGGTTCATGACGGCGACGGCATTTTCACCTTCGTCTTGTAAGCCTTGCAAAATGCGTACTGTGCGGGCACTGTCGCCAGCCAGCACGGCGTCGCCTAATTGAAATGCATCGTAACGGGAAACATTGAGCACCGCTTGCCTGACCGCTTCGTCGCTGAGCTCGCCCTGCGGGTGCAACAGGCCTAGTTTTTGCACTTCTTGATTGGCCGCCAGTAAATTGCCTTCCACTTGGTGGGCTAGAAAATCCAAGGTAGCTGGGCTGGCTTGTTGACCTTGCGCTGCCAAGCGTGCGCCTATCCATTTTGCCAATTGATTAGCCGGCACTTCTTCTATATTAATCACCACGGCTTTTTTTTCTAAGGCAGAAAACCAAGCGCTGTTTTTCGCTTCGCGCTCCAATTTAGGCAGGATAATCAGCACGGTGGTGTCAATCAGCGCCTCGTTGGCTAAGGCCTGTAAGGCTTTGCTGCCTTCCACCCCAGGTTTGCCGTTAGGCACGCTGATTTCCAATAAACGGCGGCTGGCAAACAAGGACAGGGCGGCGCCGTAGGAAGCAATCTGTTGCCAATTAAAAGCGCGCTCCACCAACAAACTGTTGCGTTCATCAAAGCCCTGCAGGCGGGCCGCCTGCCTAATCGCATCCAAGCATTCCCGGTGGGCTAAGGGTTCGTCGCCCACCAACACGTATAGGGCTTGCAGGCCTTGCTTTAGGTGGGCTGATAATTGGGCTGGGGCGAGCTGCATGCTTACGGTTGCAAGCGTTTAATGGCGGATAATCGGCGCATGATTTCACGCACCACTTCACTGCGCATGTCCGCATTCAGTTTGTTTTCCTCGTCGAGCTTGGCCAGCAAGGCTTTATCATCGTAGGAGAAATTGCGCCGTGATTGCACGGTCTGGGGCTCGCTCCAAACAGGGTCATTGGGCAATCGGGTTCTGAAATTCAGTTTATACACCAGCTCGTATTCCTTCACGGTACCGCCACCGCTCAAGGATAAGATGCGTTTTTCATTGCTTTCGTTAAGCATTTCAAGCATCAGTGCCGTTTCGTCTAGCTTGTCTAGCACCTTAATGCCGTTGCTTTTGAGCGTTTGACGCAGCTCCCTACTTACGCTCAAGTTGCTGCCTTGGATAGACAGTGTCTTGAAGGTGACTTCGCTCATGCCGCGAGGGTGAAAGCCACAGCTGCTGACCAGTAGGCCTGCCATGACTAGCCAACTGCATAGCTTGCTGCTGCGTTTTATTGCTGCAAATACCGTCAGCATGCGCATAGGCTATCCTAAGAGACCACCACATTAATTAATTTATTAGGCACCACGATTATTTTTCTCACTTGCAAGGGTGCTGTGATAAATTTCTGCACAAAGTCTTGTTCCAGCGCCAGTTTTTCCAAAGTGGCTTTATCTTCATTTTTAGCCACCGTTAGGCTACCGCGCAATTTACCGTTGACTTGAATAACGTAGTCCACCGTGTCTTGTTCCATGGCGGCAGGGTCAGCCTGCGGCCAAGAGGCATCGAGTATGTGGCTGCCTGGGCAGAGCTCGGTCCAAATGGCTTGGCATATATGTGGCACGATGGGCGAGAGCAAGAGCGCCACATTTTGTAAGACTTCTTGCCGTACTTGGCGGCTCAAGGGCTGTGTGCTTTCCATTTTAGCCAAAGCATTCATTAACTCCATCACCGACGATATGGCGGTATTGAAACTATGGCGCCTGCCGTAGTCGTCGCCTACTTTGTCTATGGTGAGGTGCAATTGCAAGCGCATGGCTTTGAGTTCGGCGCTTAATTCACCGCCGCTGTAGGGAGCAATAGGCCCTAGCGCGACATGGTCGTAAACGGCTTTCCACAGCCGGCGTAAGAAGCGGTGTGCGCCTTCAACGCCGCTGTCGGCCCACTCCAAGCTTTGTTCGGGTGGGGCGGCAAACATCATGAACAGCCTGGCCGTATCGGCGCCGTAGGCATCGATTAAGGCTTGCGGGTCGACGGTGTTGCCTTTGGATTTACTCATTTTCGAACCGTCTTTTAAGACCATGCCCTGGGTCAGTAAATTGGTAAACGGTTCGTCGTTGCTGATCAAGCCAACATCGCGCATGAGCTTGTTAAAAAAGCGCGCATACAGCAAATGCAAAATAGCATGTTCTATGCCGCCTACGTATTGGTCGACCGGCAACCAATAATTGGCGCGGCTATCGACCATGGCTTGCTCGCTGTTAAAGCTGGCGTAGCGTGCAAAATACCAAGACGATTCAAAGAAGGTGTCCAAAGTGTCGGTTTCACGCTGTGCTTTGCCGCCGCATTGCGGGCACGAGGTGTCGTAAAAAGTTGGGTCTTTTTTGATGGGTGAGCCGACGCCGTCCATGACCACGTCTTCAGGCAAGACCACAGGCAATTGCTCGGCTGGCACGGGCACTTCGCCACAGCTGGCACAATGCACGATGGGGATAGGGCAGCCCCAGTAACGTTGGCGCGAAACGCCCCAATCGCGTAGGCGGAATTGGCTGCGCTTTTGCCCTAGGTTTTTTGCGCTCAAGTGCTGGGCAATTGCCTCACTGGCTTGCGTAAAATTCAAACCATCAAAGTCACCGGAGTTAAACAATAGGCCGTGTTCTACCATGGGTAGGGTGTCGGCCTCAGTTTGCTTAATCACCGCTTTAATCGGCAATTGGTACTTGTTGGCGAATTCAAAATCGCGCTCATCGTGGGCAGGCACAGCCATCACTGCGCCTTCGCCGTAGCTAGCTAATACGTAGTTGGCTACCCACACCGGCAAGCGTTCGCCGCTGATAGGGTGGATGACAAATAGGCCGGTGGCCATGCCTTTTTTCTCTGCAGTGGCCAGATCAGCTTCGGCCACGCTGCCGCGTTTGCATTCGGCGATAAACGCGGCCAGTTCAGGATGGGTTTGCGCCGCTAGGCTGGCCAAGGCATGTTCGGCGGCGACGGCGACATAGCTTGCGCCCATCAAGGTGTCGGGACGCGTGGTGTAGACTTTCAGTGTGGCTTCTTGCGCTTTACCGTCCTGGTCTAGGATAGGGAAGCAGACTTCGCAACCGTGGCTTTTGCCTATCCAATTGCGCTGCATGGTTTTAACTTGCTCAGGCCAGCCGTCTAGTGTGTCTAAATCGCTGAGCAGCTCTTCTGCGTAGGCGGTGATTTTCATGAAATATTGCGGGATATCGCGCTTTTCTACTAAGGCGCCACTGCGCCAGCCGCGCCCATCGATGACTTGCTCATTGGCCAGCACGGTACCGTCTACTGGATCCCAGTTGACCGTGGCGGTTTTTTTGTAGATCAAACCCTTTTTGTACAATTCGGTAAATAACCACTGTTCCCAACGGTAGTATTCCGGCTTGCAAGTAGCGATTTCCCTGCTCCAATCGACGCCCAAGCCCAATTGCTTAAGTTGGGTTTTCATGTGTTCTATGTTTTCATAGGTCCATTTTGCCGGGGCGGTATTGTGCTTAATCGCTGCATTTTCTGCCGGTAGACCAAACGCATCCCAGCCCATGGGTTGCATGACGTTGTAACCCTTCATCTTATGGTAGCGGCTCAAGACATCGCCTATGGTGTAGTTGCGCACGTGGCCCATGTGTAGGCGACCCGATGGGTAGGGGAACATGGATAAGCAATAGTATTTTGGTTTATCGCTTGCTTCCTTGGCAGCAAAGGTTTGCTTGCTTTCCCATTCGTTTTGGGCGCTGCGTTCGATTTCTTGGAAGGGGTACTGCTGCTGCATAATTTAAGGCTTCATGGAATTAAATGGAATGGCTAGATTATACCTTTGGCCGCCCAATAATGCGATTTTTAGCAGGAATAATCGCAGTGCTTTTTAGGCTTTGGGCGCACCTAACAAGCGGCGGGATGCAATCAGCTTATACAGCATTAAGCCGATAAAAACACCAATGCTATCGGCTAGGATATCGTAAACGTCGCCATAACGGCCACGGCAAAACAGGCTCTGCAACAACTCCAGCAAGATGCCGTGTACGACTAAGGCTAAGCACAGTTTAGTCAGAGTACGGGGAAAGGCCAGTGCGCCGCTCATGGCGAGCAAGCTGTAGGCGATGCCGTGTTGGGCTTTATCCCAAAACAGCAAGGCCTGTGGCAAGGAGGAGCCAGGCATTAAGCCGACCACTGTGGTCAGTGCCAGCCCCAGCCAAAATACAGCAGGCAAGGCGGGCCGAAGAAAGGCGGCTAGTTTATGCATAGCATTCATTGGGCCGCAGCTGCGCGGCCCAATTAGGACTTAGTTTAGCGCGGCAAAAATGCTGTCGCGTATTGCGTTCATGTCGCCTAAGCCATTGACAAATACGTGCTTGGGCGCACCTGCAGTGCCGCTTTTTGCCCAGTCGGCATAGTATTTGACCAAGGGTTTGGTTTGGCTGTGGTAGACATCGAGTCTGGTCATGACGGTTTCGGCTGCATCGTCCGGACGTTGCACCAAGTCTTCACCGGTGAGATCGTCTTTGCCGGCTACTTTGGGTGGGTTGAATTTGATGTGGTAAGTGCGACCACTGGCTGGGTGTGAGCGACGGCCACTCATGCGTTCAACGATGGCGGCATCAGGCACGTCAATTTCCACCACGTAATCTATGCCCACGCCGGCATTTTTCATGGCCTCGGCTTGGGGGATAGTGCGTGGGAAACCATCGAATAAAAAGCCATTGGCACAATCGGCCTCTTTAATGCGTTCGCTGACCAAGCCTATGATCACTGCGTCTGGCACCAAGCCGCCGCTGTCCATGAAGCTTTTTGCTTCTAAGCCCAACGGTGTGCCGGCTTTAACAGCGGCACGCAACATGTCCCCGGTTGAGATTTGCGGAATGTTAAATTTTTCACGTAAGTAGGTAGCCTGTGTGCCTTTGCCTGCACCTGGCGCACCTAGAAGAATAATACGCATAAAGTCGTCCTAAAAAAGTTGGTTGGAAATGCTTGCTGTGCTGTGGTTATTTAGTAATTATTACCGTGGCCATTATATCAGCTCAGGTAATTGGCGATGGCGACAAAATCGGCCACGCTTAAATTTTCTGCCCGCTGTTGCGAGTCTATCTGCAAAGCCGCAAAGCCGTCGTCTGCCAGCAAGCCCTTGAGGGTGTTGCGCAAGGTCTTTCGGCGTTGGGAAAAAGCCGCCAACACGACCTTTGCGAATACGCTTTCATCCTTGGCGATATAAGGACGGGTGGCATGCGGTACGCAGCGTACAAAGGCCGATTCCACTTTAGGCGCAGGCTCGAAAGCCGTGGGCGGCACGGTGATTAAATAATCCATGTGCAAGTGGTATTGCAGCATCACGCTCAGCCTGCCGTAAGCCGGGGTGGATGGCTGGGCCACCATGCGTTCCACCACCTCTTTTTGCAACATAAAGTGCATGTCGGTGATGTGCGATAGATTGGCCAGCAAATGGAACAAGATGGGCGTCGAAATGTTGTAGGGCAGGTTGCCGGTAACACGTAAGCCTTGACCCAAGCTGGTGAAATCGAATTTTAGGGCGTCGGCATTGTGTATGCTAATGCTGGCTTGGGCGTAGGCCGGTTTGCTGTATTCAGCGTTCATCCAGCTGATGATGTCGCGGTCCACTTCCACCACGTGCAGCTTTTTTAAGGTGTGCAACAGTGGCTTGGTCAATGCGCCTAGCCCTGGCCCTATTTCCACCATTAGGTCAGAAGCTTGCGGCGCAATGGCCTCTACTAAGCTGTTGATGACGCCACGGTCGGTGAGGAAGTTTTGCCCAAAGCGTTTTTTTGCGACGTGTTTCATGAGGTGGTCTACCGGGGTTTGCTGTTTTGCTGAGCGAGCGCTATGGCCAGTGCTATGGCGGCTAGCATGCTGCCTAGGTCCACCTTGCCACTGCCCGCTAGGCTTAATGCCGTGCCGTGATCCACTGAGGTACGCACGATGGGCAAGCCCAGCGTCACGTTAACGCCAGTGCCAAAGCTGGCGTGCTTAAGCACCGGCAGCCCTTGGTCGTGGTACATGGCCAGCACGGCGTCGGCTGATTTTAAATTGGCTGGCGAAAACAAGGTGTCGGCTGGCAGTGCGCCTATTAAATGCATGCCTTGCGCGCGCAATTTTTCTAATACGGGGTTGATGATTTCAATCTCTTCACGGCCCAGGTAGCCGTCTTCGCCTGCATGTGGGTTAAGCCCGGCGACTAAGATGCGCGGCTGTGCGATGCCAAATTTCGTGATTAAGTCCTGTTGCAAAATGCGCAAGGTGGTCTCAAGTCCAGCTTGGCTAATCGCAGTCGGTACGTCTTTGAGGGCTAAATGCGTGGTCGCCAGGGCCACGCGCATGCCACCGCCCACCAGCATCATGACCACCTGTGGGGTGCCGCTTAGTTCGGCTAAAAATTCCGTGTGACCCGTGAATGCGATGCCGGCTGCATTGATGATGCCTTTATGCACGGGGGCCGTGACCAGCGCATCAAAGTCATGGTTTAGGCAGGCTTGCGTGGCGACGCTTAGGCAGTCCAATACGTACTGACTGTTGTTGGCATTAAGCTCGCCTGGCGTGGCTGTTTGCGCTAAGGCTTGGTCCCAAACCGTTAAGCTGCCGTTGCCCAAGTGCTTACTAGGTTTGAGGGGGTCATACGCCTGCGTGCGCAAATCCAATTTAAGTAAGGCGGCACGGGCCGCTAGCATCTCGGCATTGGCTATGACGACCAGCTCCGCATCCAGTGTATGCTGGGCCAGCATGACGCATAAGTCTGGGCCTATGCCAGCCGGCTCGCCAGCGCTCAGTATGATTTTAGCTAAGAAAGTGCTCACACGATGGTTCGGTTTTTATTGAAGCGTTGGTTTGCAGTCGGGTAATTAAAACTTATCTTCAAGTCTAATTTCCACGTAAGCGCGGTCGCGTAATTCACGTATCCAATCTTGATAGGCTTCGTCGGCTTTTTTGGCGCGAATTTCTTGCCGTGCTTTTAGTCTGGCGGCTTCTTTGCTCATGTCTTGGCTGCGGCGCTCTAGCACTTGGATGAGGTGCCAACCAAATTGCGTGCGCACTGGCGCACTGATTTGCTGGTCTTGAAGCTCGTTCATGGCTTTTTCAAATTGAGGCACGGTGTCACCCGGGTTGATCCAATTTAAATCGCCGCCACTGGAGGCGGTGCTGTCTTCCGAATATTGCCTGGCCAGTGCTTCAAATTTTTCGCCGTTATTCAAGCGTTCTTTGAGGCCGTCTATTTTTAGCTTGCCGTCTTTTTCAGACATGATTTCCGACAGCTTAATTAAGATATGACGGGCATGGGTTTGCTGTATCACTAAGGGCGAATTGCCACCACGTTTATTGCTTAATTTTAAGACGTGGAAGCCATTCGGGCTGCGTAGCGGGGCAGACACCTCGCCTATTTTCATGGGTTTTAGCGCATCGAGAAACAAGGCTGGCATTTGTGCGGCGCTTTTCCAGCCCAAGTTGCCGCCTTCTAATGCATTGGGTGCATCCGAGTAACTGGCTGACACCTTGGCAAAACTCACCCCGGCTTTAAGGTCGCTGAGCGCCTTGTCAACTTTACTTTTAGCCTTTTGTATGTCTTCTGTGGCGCCCTCTTCGGGGGTACGTATCAGTAAGTGGGCAATCTCGTACTCGTCTTGATTCTCATTGTTGGCCGCTTGGCTGGTTAAAAAGTTATCGATTTCCGACTCGCTGACATTGACGCGACCATCCACTTCCCGTTCACGCAAGCGTGCCAAGGTAATTTCACTGCGTATGTCCGACCTGAACTTGGTCATGCTGACACCGTCTTTAGCCAGCGCTTCGGCGAATTCGGCTTGGCTTAATTGGTTTTGCTCGGCAATTCGACTTATGGTTTTATCCAGTTGATTGTCGTCTACTTTAAGACCGGTTTGCGCGGCGTATTGCAGTTGCAAGGTGTCGCTGATGAGGCGCTCTAGAATTTGTTTGCGCAGTATGTCCTCTGCTGGCAACTCGGTGCCTTGCTTTTTAAATTGTGCCTTCACCGTTGCCATGCGGCTTTCCAGCTCTTGCTCGGTGACCACGGTTTGGTCGACGATGGCCACGATGCGATCCATTTCGACTACTTCTGCGGCTAGGGCATTAAATTGGTAAGTCAAGCTCAGCCCCGCTAACAAGGCCATGCATTTAAAAAAATGTTTAGTAGAAATGGGCAAAATAATCACTCGTGTTTAAGGTTGTTTATAAGTTTCAGGGATACTCCCTGAGTGCATATAGCCTGGAATGCTGCGTTCGATAACTTCCATGGGGTTAATGCCTATGGACGCTATGCCACCTAATTCCACTTGGAAAAATAAGGCGTACACATCGCCCGAAGTCGCGGTGCTTATTTTATGCATTACCGTTCGCGTTTGCCAGCAACCAGCATCATACTCTAATCCAGCTAGCGTTTCGACGACCTGCTTGTCTAAAAGAGAATAGTTGACACGTGCGATACCGTACCAGCCTTTGCCCAGCGGCCATTGCCCAGACAAATCTACCTGCTCTATCGAGTCTTGCCGGTAACTGTAACTGAGGTTCAAGGCCTTGCCTGGTTCCGGGGTGAAGCGACTGGTCAGCGTGGTGCTGACGAAGTGGTCTTGGTCGGTGTTGTATTGCCAAAACGCATCCATATTCCAGTGGGTTTTTAGGTTGGTGCTGAGCCCGGCCAAGATGTCTGAGCTGTTGCTGCTTCTGTAAGCACTTTGGTCAGTGTAATCAAGCGCAACTTTTTGCTCGTTAAAGTAATAGCGCTGGCCTACCGTGGCAGACAGGCGTTGTGTGCCGCTGTCGGTTTCAATTAAGCGGGCGGTCAATGACAGGCTAAGTTGGTTGGCATTATTGATTCTGTCGTTTCCGTTAAACTGATTTTCAGCAAATAGGCTACTGAAATTTAAGTCCGACTGACTGGTATCAAATACTGGCATGTCGGCTTGATTGACGTTAGGGATATACAAGTAAAACAGCCTGGGCTCTATGGTTTGCGTGTACGCCCGGTCGGCAATTTTGAAATCCCTATCAAAAAATAAGCCACCGTCTAGGCTGGTTATGGGCAAGGTCCGGTGGTAGCTGTCGTGGTTGTTAGGGTCGTTATCTAAGCTGTAACTGGTGTGATGCAGACCTAGTTTTGGGGTGAGGTAGCCGTATGCCTGGCTCATGGGTAGGCTCACGCTAGGGTAGAGCGTGGCTCGGATGCCGGTCGCTGCGATGGGTGCATGCTGGTTTTGATCAAACGATACCAGCTCACTGTACATTTGGCCGTAGACCTTGCCGTAAAATTTTTCGCCTATCAATGATAACTGTGGCAGGCGTTGGTAAGGGTAAGACGTTTGATCCAAAGTTTGAAACTGTTGTGCCAAGGCATTAAAACGCCAAGTTTCATCGCTGTAATCCAGATTAAATTGCTGCGGTAAATTCACCCGGCTGGTGTTGGTGATGAGCGTGGACAAGTCAGCAAAGTATTGGTCATCCGATACTTTTTCTACGCTGTAGCCAGCCGACCAGCCTTGCTCAAATTGATGTTGGTGCTGTAAGTTGGCGTAATAACGATTTTTGCCATTTTGATTGTCATCGGGCAAGTATTCTAGGTTGTCTATACCGAAAAAATTATCTTCTAAGTAGCGAAATTCCCCTTGCAATTGCAGGCCGCGTCGACTTAACACGCGGCTGGTGATGGTGGCGTCTTTATTGGGCGAAATGTTCCAGTAGTAAGGCACGGCCACTTCCACACCACTGTTCGAAGTGGTGCCGTAGGTGGGGGCCAGTAAGCCGCTTTTACGTTGGTCATTGTAAGAAAAATTTAGCCATGGCGTGTACAGCACCGGCACGCCTTTGACCTCCAAATGGGCATTTTTGGCACTGCCGGTTTCGCTGTAGTTGTTAAGCTTCAATTCGTCGGCGGTGATGTACCAATCGTCCACTCCCGGTGCGCAAGTGGTGTAGCGCGCCTGTTTAAAGCGTCTGACATCTTGCCCTTCAAACAGCACGCTTTTGGCCTCGCCTCGGCCTTCTGCGGTGAGTTTTTTTGCGCTAAAAGTGGTGCTTAGGTATAAAGAGCCCAGCACGTCGCTGGCTGAGCCGTTTAAGGATTTGGTTGGGTAGTCCAGCGTGCTTTTGTTGTTGTCCTCGACGCGCGGCGGGCTGACTGCTGTTGGCCGTGCGCTAGCATTTTTCAACATTCTAAAACTGGCATTTTTAAATTCGCCCAACTGGTCTGAAAGTTTTAAGCGCAATTCTGAGCCCTCGATTTGCGCGTTGTCTAAGGTAATTTGCACGTTGCCTATGACGTGCAATTCATCATTTTGCAGGTCGTAATCTATACTGTCCCCGGAGACACTTTGCTTGCCACGGCGCATGGACGCGTTACCAATGGCGCGCATTTTGCGGTCCAGATGCAGTTCCAGTTGGTCGCCATCTATTAATACGCTGTCATTAGCTACTAGCGGATTGTCGGCAAAGCATGGCCAGGCGTAGCAAAAAAAAGCCGCCAGCAGGCCGCTAGAAAAACGCCTGTTCAACATGCGGTTTTCCCATGCTTAATCAAGCTAGCGCTGCTTAGATAAGAAGGTGAACGGGTGAGCACGGGTGGTTAGCTGCGGTTTTATTTTAAGGATGAGTTTATCGATGCTAAAATCTCACAAATAGGGCTTTTTGGCAATCAGTAAATGGCTATATAGCCTGGCCAAGCACCCTATTGCTGGCGCGTTTTTTATTGCGTAGAGCAGACACGATCACATTATATAACATTGGATAAGCCCCCGTGGACGACAGACAGCAACAACTCACTATATGGCTTAATACGGTCTTGCCATCGGCCAACTTTACCCTCACTAGCGCATCGGCGGATGCCAGTTTTAGGCGCTATTTTAGAGTGCATTTAGCACAAGCGCATTTAGGCCATAGCAGTTTAATTGCCATGGATGCGCCGCCACCTCAAGAAGACTGTGGCCCGTTTGTTCGCATCGCCCAACTTTTTCTAGAGGCTGGGCTGAATGTGCCGCAGGTGTTGGCGCAAGATTTAAGCCTAGGGTTTTTATTGTTAAGTGATTTGGGTGACGATACCTATTTGTCGCAATTAAATGCACAAACCGTTGCACCGCTTTATCAGGCCGCGACCGACAGCTTGATCAAATTGCAATTAGCCAGCAAAGCCAATGCCTTGCCTGATTACGATGAGGCTTTGCTGAGCCGTGAGATGCAGTTGTTCCCGGATTGGTACGTGGCCAAGCAGCTTAATTTGAGCTTAACGGCTGAGCAGCAGGCCGTGTTAAATAACACCTTTGCTGTTTTAAACAACAATGTGCTAGGGCAAGCAAAGGTCTATGTGCACAGGGATTTTCACTCGCGCAATTTAATGCTGACCGCAGACAACAACCCCGGCGTGCTGGATTTTCAGGATGCGGTGTACGGCCCCATCACCTACGATTTAGTGTCCTTGTTAAAAGATGCCTACGTCAGCTGGGATGAAGAGCAGGTGATAGACAGTGCGGTTCGCTATTGGCAGCCGGCCAAAAAAGCCGGTCTGCCGGTGCCGCATGATTTCAGCGAGTTTTACCGTGACTTTGAATGGATGGGCGCACAGCGGCACATCAAAGTGTTAGGCATATTTGCCAGACTCAGTTACCGGGATGGCAAGCATGCCTACCTTAAAGACCAGCCTTTAGTCATGACTCAGTTGCGCAAGGTATGCGAGCGTTACGTGGAATTAAGGCCCATGTTGCGTCTGCTTAATCAGTTGGATAAAGTCGTGCCGCAAGCAGGCTATACCTTCTAATGAAAGCGATGATATTGGCGGCTGGTCGTGGTGAGCGTATGCGGCCATTGACCGACTTCACGCCTAAGCCTTTATTAAAGGTCGGTGGCAAGCCGCTGATTGTTTGGCACTTGGAGCGTCTGGCGCAAGCTGGGTTTAAAGAAGTAGTGATCAATCATGCCCATTTAGGTGAGCAGATTGAACAAGCCTTGGGCAATGGCAGTCCATGGGCTATGCACATAGAATACAGCCCAGAACAGCAGGCTTTAGAAACGGCTGGCGGCATCGCTCAGGCCTTACCGTTGTTAGGCGACCAGCCTTTTTTGGTGGTCAATGGCGACATCTATACCGAGATTGATTTTGCACCATTGGCGGCCCACAAGCTGACGCCTAAGTTGGCCCATTTGCTGATGGTGGATAACCCACCTCAGCATCCTGAGGGTGACTTTGCTATTGTCGATGGCTGTTTGTGCGAAAGTGGATCGGCCAAGCTTACTTTTTCTGGTGTGGGAGTCTACCACCCCAGTTTGTTTGCCAGTGTGGCTAGGGGGCAAGCGGCCAAATTAGCGCCCTTGTTACGTTTGGCCATGGCCCAGCAACAAGCCACAGCTGTCCATTATGCCGGCGTTTGGCATGACATAGGCACACCAGAGCGCTTGCAAAGTCTAGATCAGCACTTATTAGATCAGTACTTATTAGATCAGCACTTAACTGGGCATGCGCCTGCGGCACAAGCATAGGACGGTAAGCACATGAAATCAGCGCAGACAGAATTCAAATCCAGACGTCAGAAAATGCTCAGTGCCATGGGCGATGGCGTCGCCATCATTCCAACCGCGGCCGAAGTGGTGCGTAATGGTGGCAGCCACTATCCCTATCGATTCGATAGCTCTTTTTATTATTTAACTGGCTTCAAAGAACCGGAAGCGGTGCTGGTGTTATTGGCAGGAAAAGAAGAAAAATCCATTTTATTTTGCCGGAATAAAGACCCGGAGCGGGAAATTTGGGATGGCTTTCGTTATGGGCCAGCGGCCGCCTGCGAGCAGTTTGGATTTGATGAAGCCTACAGCATGGATGAGCTGGACGCCAAATTACTAAGCTTGTTAGCCAATCAGCCTAAGCTGTATTTTGCTTTAGGCCACAATGCCGCTTGGGATGCACGCTTGACGGCCTGTTTGAAGCAATTGGGCACGCAAGCCAGAGCCGGGGTGCATGTGCCGGATGCCGTGTGTGACCCGCGCAAGCTCATCGACGAATTGCGCCTTTATAAATCTCCGTTTGAACAGGCGCTCATGCGACAGTCTGCCAACATTGCAGCGACCGCGCACAATCGCGCCATGCAGTTGGTTCAGCCTGGCATGCTGGAATACCAGTTAGAAGCGGTATTTTTGCAGGAATTTTACCAACAAGGGGCGCAGGCCCCAGCCTACACCAGCATCGTGGCTGGCGGCGCGAATGCCTGTACCTTGCATTACAACGCCAATAACGCCGTTCTGCGTGATGGCGACTTGGTATTGATAGACGCCGGTTGCGAATTGGACGGTTATGCTTCCGACATCAGTCGCACTTTCCCAGTGAATGGTAAGTTTAGTGGTCCGCAAAAAGACCTGTATGAATTGGTTTTAGCGGCGCAATTGGCGGCCATAGATCAAGTTGCACCAGGCCAGCATTGGGATGCCCCACACCAAGCCGCCTTGGCCGTGTTGGCGCAAGGCTTTATCGATTTGAAATTGTGCCAAGGCAGTCTGCAAGCCGTGTTAGAAAGTGGCGACTACCGACGCTTTTACATGCACAGAACCGGCCATTGGTTGGGCTTGGATGTGCACGATGTGGGTGAGTATAAAAACCTCGATCAACAATGGCGTGGTTTAGAACCTGGCATGACCTTAACCGTCGAGCCTGGTTGCTACATACGCCCAGCAGCCAATGTGCCCGAGCACTTTTGGCATACCGGCATACGCATAGAAGACGATGTCTTGGTGACGCCGGCAGGCCGTGAGGTACTAACGGCAAACGCGCTTAAATCGGTGGCCGACATAGAGGCTTTGATGCAAACGTCATGAGCGCACCCATAGTTATCGTTGGCGGTGGGCCAGTAGGCGCAACCTTGGCTTTGTTGTTGGCACAGCAGGGCTTGCCGGTTACTTTGCTGGAAGCGCGTAAAGAGACCGATGCCTACCAAGAAAGCCGCGCCTTGGCATTGTCTTTTGGCAGCCGTCGAGTACTGGAAAAGGTAGGCGTTTGGGACGCGCTGGCGCATTCGGCCACGGCCATTAACAGCATACATGTCTCGCAAAAAGGCAGCCTAGGCCGTTCATGGCTGCGGGCCGCTGATATGCAACAAGAGGCCTTGGGTTATGTGCTTTCTTATGGCGATTTAAGCCGTGCTTTATACCAAGCGCTTAGCCAGCAAGCGTCTGTTAGTTGCTTGTTTGAGGCCAGTGCCGAGCACATAGAACACAGCGCGGAGGGAGCCACGGTGCGCTACACGCAGTTAGCCAAACAAGTCAGTTTGGACAGTCCTTTGCTGGTCTTAGCTGACGGCGGTCGTAGCCTCAATGCCGTTGCAGGTCTGAGCAGAGAAACAAAAGAATACGGGCACGATGCCTTGATTAGCGTAGTGGATGCCGAATTAGCGCACGGCAACGTGGCTTTTGAACGTTTTACCGAGCATGGCCCTTTGGCCTTGTTGCCAAATGGTAAAACTGCCTTTTCCTTGGTTTGGACAGGCAAAACCGATTATGTGGCGCAATTGATGGCTTTGTCGGATGCTGATTTTCTTAAGGCATTTCATCAACAGTTTGGCGATAGGGTGGGGCAATTTTTGACGGTAGGTAAACGCATGCGTTTTCCGTTGAGGCTGTCGCAGTTAAAAACCAAGGACGTAGAACATCTGGTGGTCATTGGTAATGCAGCGCAAACCATGCACCCCGTGGCCGGTCAGGGCTTTAATGTGGGTCTGCGCGATGCCGTCTCGCTTGCTGCTAGCATCGCGGCCTGCCCACCAGCCAGTCTAGGCGACAGTGCCATGTTGCAGGCTTACCAAAGCAGCCGTCAAGCCGACACCAAAGGCGGCTTGCTGTTCACCGACTTTTTAGTCAACATTTTTTCCAATGAGGTGCTGGGTTTGCCCGCTTTACGCAGCTCCGGTTTGGCTATCTTTGACGTGATTAAACCGATTAAACGGCATTTGCTCCGCAAAATGAGTTTTGGCAAATGAGCGTCCCGGCATATAGCGTAGACATGGCGGTGGTGGGTGCCGGTTTGGTGGGCTTGTCTGCAGCCCTGGCTTGCCATCAGGCTGGATACACAGTGGCCCTAGTCGATGCTGGCCCAGCCATAGCGCATACAAACGCAAGCGCGCACCCCACGCAGTGGGACGCAAGAATCTATGCCATTAGCCCCAAAAATGCAGGGTGGTTAGCTGACTTAGGGGTGTGGCCGCTGTTGGACAAGGCGCGCATAGGTCAGATAAAAAGCATGCAGTTATACGCCGATGCAGTACCCTTGAGCTTGGCTGCTGACGACTCCGCTGAACAGTTGGCTTACGTGGTCGAAGCCGGGCAATTGCTGCAAGCTTTGTATAAACGCATACAAGCGACCGGCATGCCAGTGTTGTTTGATAGCCCTTGTGCTGTGGTCAACAGCAGCAGCGCCAACACACGTTTGCAGTTGGCTGATAAGCGCATTATAGAGAGCCGCTTGCTGATTGCCGCCGATGGCAGTCACTCTTCATTGCGTCAACAATTGCAGATAGCCGTGCAGCAAAAATCTTATGAACAGCGGGCTATAGTGGCTAATTTTAGTGTGGAAAAGCCGCACGCCGATACTGCTAGGCAATGGTTCACCAGCGAGCCTGTATTAGGCAGTTCCTCGCATGGCAGCGCTATCCTGGCCTGGTTACCCTTGCCAGACAACACCATCTCCATAGTTTGGTCGGTG
This sequence comes from uncultured Methylotenera sp., assembly GCA_964400215.1. GTDB lineage: Bacteria > Pseudomonadota > Gammaproteobacteria > Burkholderiales > Methylophilaceae > Methylotenera. Next base: position 110,314 of record CAYNSY010000004.1, read on the forward strand.
CCTTTAAGCTATGCAGATGAATTAATGAATTTAAGCGCGGCTGACTTTAGTCTGGCGGTGATGCAAGCTGGCGACCATGCCTTGGGTGAAATGCGCTTGCTGGCTGCGCCCATGTCCTTCCCTTTGCGGCTACAACTGGCTGAAAAGACCGTGCAAGATGGGGTGGTCTTGGTGGGGGATGCCGCCCATCAAATACACCCCATGGCCGGCCAAGGAGTGAACCTTGGGTTTAGAGACGTCATCGACTTGGTGCATGCTTTGCAAGCGAAAAATGCCTACCAAAGTTTGGCCGACAGCAGCCTATTAAAAGCTTATACTAGGCGTAGAAAAGCCGATGTGCTGAGCATGCGCTTGCTCACGGATGGGCTATTTCAGGCCTTTGCCAGTAGCCATACTGCCGTCAAAGGCATCAGGAACGCCGCATGGATGGCAGCCAATGTAGGCCTGATAAAGAAAACCTTGCTGGCCTATGCCCTTAAGTTTTAATGCGGGCATGGGTTCTGGCGTTTAAGCCGATTGATTTAATTTAGGAGCAGTATGATTAAGAAAATAGTAGCGTATGCCATGCTGAGCGGCCTTAGTTTTGCCGCCATGGCCGATGAAGCCAGCCTTAAAAAAGCCGTGGAAGCCGCTTACCCAAAATATAAGGTAGACAGCGTGACGAAAACGCCCTATGCCGGTTTGTATGAAGTGTTCATGGCTGGGCAAATTGTTTATACCGATGAAAAAATGACGTTTTTGATTGCGGAAGGGCGTTTGGTTGATCCAAAATCCAAAAAAGATTTGACCGCCGAGCGCATGGACGAGCTGACCAAAATCGACTTTGCTAAACTGCCTGTAGATCAGGCCATTAAAGTCGTAAAAGGCAACGGCAGTCGTAAGCTGGTGGTATTTTCTGATGTGGATTGCCCGTATTGCAAGCGCTTGGAACAAAATGAGTTAAGCAATATTACTGACGTCACGGTTTACACCTTTCTTTACCCTATCGTGCAATTGCATCCTGATGCCGCTGCTAAATCCAAAGCAATTTGGTGCGCAAGCAACCGGGTTAAAGCCTGGGACGATTGGATCATGCGCAATCAATTGCCAAAAAATGCTCAAAATTGCGATGTGCCTTTAGAGAAAGTAGGGGACTTGGCTAAGTCGCTGAACATTAGTAGCACGCCCACACTGATTTTTTCTGATGGTAAGCGCATGTTAGGTGCGCAGCCGTATAAGGAAATAGAACGGGCTCTACAAGCGGCTAGTAAGAACTAAGGCCAGTGACTTTAGTCGCTGTCTAAACCACCGCCCCCATTTTAAATATTGGCATGTACATGGCAATCACTAGGCCGCCTATAAGGATGCCTAGCACCACCATGATGACAGGCTCCATTAGGCTGGCAAGGCCAGCAACCGCATCGTCTACTTCGTCTTCAAAGAAGTCCGCCACTTTGCTTAGCATGGTATCCAAAGCCCCTGACTCTTCGCCTATGGCGGTCATTTGTAAGACCATGCTGGGGAAAACTCGGGTATTTTGCATGGCAACCGTTAGGCTGGTGCCTGTGCTGATTTCGCGCTGCACATCTTTAGTGGCGACTAAGTAGACATGATTGCCAGCCGCGCCACCTACGGAGTCTAAAGCCTCGACCAGTGGCACGCCGGCAGCAAACATGGTGGATAAAGTACGCGCCCAACGCGCAATGGTGGCCTTGCGCACCAGAGGCCCAAAGATGGGCATCTGCAGCATCAATCTGTCCATGCTGGCTTGCATCTTGAGTGAACGTTTCCAAGTGTAAAAGAAAAACCACAGCCCAGCGCCCATTACGCCAAAGATGGCCCACCACCATGCCACAAACACATCGGAAATGGCCATGACCACCAGGGTGGGTAGCGGTAAGTCTGCACCAAACCCATCAAATAGCGTTTTAAAGGCGGGAATAACAAAGATCATGATGACGCAAACGACGATGAATGCCACCGCAACAATAGCGGCGGGGTAGACCAAGGCTGATTTTATTTTGGATTTGATGGCCAGAGTTTTTTCTTTATAGGTAGCCAGTTTGTCGAGCAAGGTGTCCAAAATGCCCGCCTGTTCGCCGGCGGCGATTAAATTGCAAAACAAGGCATCAAAATACAGCGGATATTTTCGAAATGCCGCGCTCAGGCTGCTGCCTGTCTCGACATCGGCTTTGATGTCCATGAGTAATTTAGCCACGGCTGGGTTGTTGTGACCTTTGCCTACAATGTCAAAGCACTGCAGTAAAGGCACGCCGGCCTTCATCATGGTGGCCAACTGGCGAGTAAATAAAGTGATGTCTTTTTCGCTGATCGATCCCTTGCTGGCAAAGCTGCTTACTTTTTTGACTTTCCCTACGCTGACGCCTTGGCGGCGTAGGCTGGCTTTAACGTAAGCATCGCCAAGTGCGCGCATCTCGCCCTTGATGATTTTGCCTTTTTTATCTTTGCCTTCCCAGGCATACAGCGACTCTTTCGTGGATGAGCTAGTGATGGCCATGTGGGCTGCGCCTTTTATTCATTGGTGCAACTTTCGATTTCTGCGATCGAGGTTAAGCCTTGTTTTACTTTTTCCAGGCCAGCTTGGCGTAAGTCTTTAATGCCTTCCAATTTGGCTTGATCGGCTATGTCGTGCACGGAGCCATTTTTCATGATGATGCGACTGATCGCATCGCTGACGGGCATGACTTGGTATATGCCCACTCGGCCTTTGTACCCATCATTGCAATGCGGGCAACCGCCAGTTTTTGCACCGTAGAGCTGCCAGCTGCCATCCAAATCCTTTTCACCGAAACCCAAGCCCAACAGGGCCTCTTTAGGCACGTCCATGGGTACTTTGCAACTAGGGCAAAGTCGGCGTGCTAAGCGTTGTGCAGTAATAAGTGATACTGCGGCCGCGATATTGAATGGGGCTACCCCCATGTTGAGTAAGCGCGTCAATGTTGATGGGGCATCGTTGGTATGCAAGGTGGAGAGCACCATGTGCCCGGTTGAAGCGGCTTTGATGGCCATGTCGGCTGTTTCTAAATCGCGAATTTCACCTATCATGATGATGTCAGGATCTTGCCGTAAAAACGATTTTAATGCGGCCGCAAAACTTAAACCTTGCTTGTCGTTAACATTCACTTGGTTAATGCCGGCCAAGGGAATTTCACATGGGTCTTCAGCCGTGGCTATGTTGACGCCAGGGTTGTTCAATAGATTCAAACAACTGTACAGCGAGACGGTCTTGCCTGAGCCGGTAGGCCCAGTGACTAGGACTAGGCCGTAAGGTCGGTGTATGGCATTCAATAAGGCGGCTTTTTGCTCGGGCTCGTAACCCAGTGCGTCTATGCCTAAGTTGGCGCTGGCGGGATCTAAAATACGCAAAACAATTTTTTCGCCATGTATCATGGGTAGGGTGCTTACCCGAAAATCGATGTGCCGCGTTTTGCTTACAGCCAGCTTCATACGACCGTCCTGTGGTATGCGCTTTTCTGAGATGTCCATATTGGAGATCACTTTAATGCGTGAGGCTAATTTTTCCTTGATGGCCAGTGGCGGTTGATTGATTTCTCTTAAGATGCCGTCGACACGGTAGCGCACCCGGTAAAATTTTTCATAGGGCTCAAAATGCAAATCGGATGCGCCCATGTGTATGGCATCCAGCAGCATTTTGTTCAAAAATTTGACCACCGGGGCATCGTCTATGTCTTGCGCTAACTGCTCAGCTTTTTCGTTTAGGTGGTCGGCTTCCATGATCCCGAATGCATCGTCGGCTAAATCAAATGATGGCATGCTGCTGTCGCTACTTTCTACCAATTGAGCTATCCAGTGACCTAGCTTGTCGTCTTCCACCACCACCGGTGACAAACTCATGCCCATAATAAATTGCACGCTATCCAGTGCATGCAGATTGGTGGGGTCGGACACGGCGACAAACATCACGTTATTGCGAACTTGCAGACCCATGACGCGGTGCGCTTGCATTAAATTTAAGTCTATCTGTTTGGCCGGTAATTGTGCCGCATCAAACGCGTCTAAATTGAGGTAGGGTAAGCCAAAGGCCTGCGCAGACGTTTGCGCGATGATTTGCGGGTTTAGCTTTTTGCTTAATATAAGCTGGGTAATGAAGGGGTTTTTAGCCGCGTTGGCCTGCAATTGTATGGCCTGCGCCTCGTCTTCACTAAGCAATTTTTCCTGTATGAGTGATCGGGCTAAGCCACTCAGTTTTATTGGTGCAGGGACAGTGGCCATAAAGTTAGTAGTGAATAATGGGTTGGACTACGTTGATACAGCTGAACCATTGTAAACCATACACATGTAAACCATACACAGATAAATCAGCGTGTTTCCTAGGGTTAATCCCTAAGGCAAGGCCTCGCGCTGCGAGACCTTGCTGGTTTGTCTTACATATGGGCAATAATTTCATTGGCGAATTGTGCTGTGCCAACTTGGGTAGCACCTTGCATTTCGCTGGCAAAATCACCAGTCACCCTTTTGGCTAGGATGGCTTTTGCTACACCTTGTAGCACCAAATCAGCGGCTTCTGTCCAGCCTAAGTGGCGCAACATCATTTCAGCAGAAAGTATGATGGAGCTTGGGTTGGCTAGGTCTTTGCCGGCAATTTTCGGTGCCGTGCCGTGCGTTGCTTCAAACATGGCTACCGTATCGCTTAGGTTGGCGCCTGGGGCGATGCCTATGCCGCCAACTTGTGCAGCAAGTGCGTCGCTCATGTAGTCGCCATTTAAGTTAAGTGTGGCGACCACGTCGTAATCTTGTGGGTGCAATAAAATTTCTTGTAAGAAGGCATCGGCTATGCAGTCTTTAATGATGATGCCATTAGGCAATTTACACCATGGGCCGCCGTCAATTTCAACCGCGCCAAATTCTTGCTTAGCCACTTCGTAGCCCCAATCGCGGAATCCACCCTCGGTGAATTTCATGATGTTGCCTTTGTGGGCAATGGTGACGGAGCGTCGGTTGTTGTCTATGGCATATTGTATGGCTTTGCGCACTAAGCGTTTACTGCCATCTATGGACACCGGTTTGATGCCTATGGCTGAGGATGCCGGGAAGCGAATTTTTTTACGCATGCCCATGTCGCTGATAAATTGTATGACTTTTTCGGCTTCGTCTGAACCGGCCGCCCATTCTATGCCTGCGTATATGTCTTCGGTGTTTTCACGGAAAATAACCATGTCGGTTTTTTCTGGGTGCTTTACTGGACTAGGTACGCCAGTGAAATATTGCACTGGGCGTAAGCAGACGTAAAGATCCAACTCTTGGCGTAGCGCTACATTTAATGAGCGTATGCCACCGCCCACTGGGGTGGTTAAAGGGCCTTTAATGGAGACCACGTAGTCACGCACGGCCGCCATGGTTTCAGCCGGCAACCAATCATTTTCCGCATACACTTTGGTGGCTTTCTCGCCGGCATAGACTTCCATCCAGGCAATTTTTTTACTGCCTTGATAAGCTTTGTTTACCGCCGCGTCCACTACTTTAATCATGGGTGGTGTGATGTCAGCCCCTATGCCATCGCCCTCAATAAATGGGATAATGGGCTGGTTAGGTACCTTCAGTGAGTTGTCGGCATTGACGGTGATTTTTTCACCGAATGCAGGCGTTTTGATTTTTCCGGTGATGCTATTTTTTGCAGTCATTTTTTTCCTAAGCTTATGATTTTAATAGTATAAGTAGATAATGATAATTTTATTTAACAAACCATTTAATGTAGTGTGCCAATTTAGTCCGCACGAAAAGCACCCCACATTAAAAGATTTTATTGCCGTTCCGAATGTATACGCTGCGGGTCGTTTGGATACCGATAGCGAAGGTTTACTTATTCTAACCGATGATGGTTTGTTGCAACACCGTTTAAGCGATCCTAAACACAAAGAAATTAAAACCTATTGGGCGCAAGTTGAAGGTCAGCCCAGTGATGAGGATTTGGCGCCATTGCGGGTGGGTGTGGCGCTGTCGGATTTTGTGACTCAGCCAGCGAGCGTGCGCATTATCGATGTGCCACCACTGTTGTGGCCAAGAAATCCGCCCATACGCGAGCGCAAAGCCATCCCCACGGCTTGGTTGGAAATTAAAATCAGTGAAGGTAAAAATCGGCAAGTTAGGCGCATGACCGCCCATATCGGCTTCCCCACTTTGCGTTTAATCCGCTATGCGATAGGGCCGTATTCCCTAGATGGCATAGCTGGCGGTGAATATAAGGTGGCTGCCGCGTGAAGCCGGTTGCCATTTTTAGAAACGTGGCGCATGAAGGGCCAGGGTTCTTAGCTACTTTTTTGCATGAAGCAAATATCCCTAGTGTACTGTTTGATACCGACGATATGGCTGGTTTGCCCAGTTCCGCGCTGGACTTCAGTGGCATCGTTTTAATGGGTGGTCCCATGAGCGTTAACGATGAGTTGCCATGGATGGCGCGCTTGCTGGCCATCGTTCAGCAAGCCATGGCCGCCGACATTCCTGTATTAGGCCATTGTTTGGGCGGCCAATTGATGGCCAAGGCTTGCGCGGCGCGGGTGAGTAAAAATACCGTCAAAGAGATAGGTTGGGGGCCGGCAACGGTCACCGACAGCGCGGTCGCTAAGCATTGGTTTGCTGACATCGAGTGCTTTAATGCATTCCATTGGCACGGTGAAACGTTTGATTTGCCAGCAGGCGCTAGTCACTTACTGGCAAGCGCACACTGTCAAAATCAAGCGTATGCAATGGGCAAGCATTTAGCCTTGCAGTGCCACATAGAAATGACCCCAGACATGATCAAGAGCTGGTGCGATGAGGGCCAGCATGAGTTGCTAGAAGCTAAGGGCAGTCCGGCCGTGCAACAAGCCGATGGCATGCAAGAGAATTTGCCTTTGCATTGTTTTTTTCTACAGAAGGTGGCCAGGCAGCTTTATGGGCAGTGGATTAAGGGCTTGCTGTAATGTGCATCGGCAGTATGTTAAAATTGAACAAAATTTTATGAGAAATCCATTATGTCTGGTAACACCATAGGTACGCTTTTCACCTTAACTTCTTTTGGTGAATCTCACGGCGCCGCAATAGGCGGGGTGGTGGATGGTTGCCCGCCAGGATTGGAGTTGTCTGCAGCCGATTTGCAAGTGGATTTGGACAGACGCAAACCCGGTACCTCGCGTCACGTCACGCAGCGTAAAGAAGACGATGCCGTGGAGATTTTGTCCGGTGTCTTTGAAGGTAAAACTACCGGTGCGCCTATTGGTTTATTGATACGCAATACCGATCAGCGTAGTCAGGACTATTCTAAAATCATGGATACCTTTCGACCTGGTCATGCCGATTACACCTATAGCCAAAAATACGGCATACGCGATTACCGTGGTGGTGGACGATCCAGTGCTAGGGAAACCGCCGTTAGAGTGGCTGCCGGGGCGATTGCCAAGAAATGGTTAAAGCAACGTTATGGCGTCACGGTTAGAGCTTACATGAGTCAGTTAGGTGAGCATGACATCCCTTTTGTCAGTTGGGATGCCTTGCAGCACCCGGACAATGCATTTTTTTCGCCCAACGTCGATATGTTGCCAACGTTGGCCAATTACTTAGACGAAGTGCGTGCCGCGCGTGATTCCGTGGGCGCGCAGATTACCGTCTTGGCAGAGGGTGTGCCGGTAGGTTGGGGCGAGCCGGTATTCGATCGATTGGACGCGGAAATTGCTTACGCCATGATGAGCATCAATGCGGTAAAAGGCGTGGAAATAGGCGCTGGTTTTGCTGCGATTGCTCAGCGCGGCAGTGAGCATTCCGATGAAATGACCCCACAAGGCTTTCTCAGTAACCACGCTGGCGGCATACTGGGCGGCATTTCAACCGGTCAGGCGATACGGGTCAATGTGGCATTAAAACCCACCTCCAGTATTCCCCAGCCACGTCGATCCGTGGATAAAAATGGATCGGCGGTGCAGATGGAAACCACAGGCAGGCACGACCCTTGCGTGGGTGTACGTGCAACGCCTATCGTTGAAGCCATGATGGCTTTGGTGCTGATTGACCATGCGCTACGCCATCGCGCGCAAAATGCTGATGTGCGGAGCACTACGCCTGCTATCGTTTAGTTAAACTGGTTAATTAAACAAATTTTTGATGTAAATCATGTGCTTTTTTTAGCCTTGCTTTTACAATGAAAGCCTAAGCTAAAGAGCCTCACGTTGAGGGTATGGGTTCTTGATCTTGGATAGGTTTTTTTGGATACGATTAATTTTTAAGGAATGACAATGAACATTGAGCATCACGATTTAGCCCACGAATTTCCAGAGCACAAAGATAAGATACACAGCCTAAAAATAGGCAATGCTCATTTTGCTAAGCTTTTTGATGCTTACCATGCTTTGACTAAGGACGTGGAGCGTTTGGAGGGTGAGGGTGCGCCGGTTGCTGATGCGACCTTGATAGAGCAGAAAAAACAACGTGCCATGCTTAAAGATCAACTTTACGCCATGTTGCTAGTTTAATTAAGTGAGTTTATAGTCGGCCATAGGCCGACTTTTTTATGCTCGCTAGTTTTAGCAGCCCTCATGCACACAAAACTCCATTTTAGGCTGTCGCGCTTTTACTTTATTTATTACTTCTTTGTTGGCGCGTTTGTGCCGTATTGGGGTTTGTACCTAAAGTCCGAGCAATTCAGTCCTGCCGATATCGGCATACTGATGTCTTTATTTCAAATCAGCCGGATTTTTGCGCCTAACTTTTGGGGTTGGTTGGCCGACCATACCGGTAAGCGTGCGCAGTGGATTAAGCTGACAGCCTTGCTAGGCTTGTGTGGCTTTAGCGCAGTGTTTTGGGCGCACGGGTTTTTTTGGCTATTTTTTGTCATGGCCGCCTTGAGTCTGTTTACCAGTTCCACCTTGCCTTTGGCAGAATCACTCACTTTAGCGCATTTGGCCACCACCAATGGCCATTACAGCCGTATACGCATGTGGGGATCCTTGGGCTTTATTGTGGCGGCCGTGCTATTGGGTTACCTAATCGATTTTGCCGGCATACGGAGTTTGTTGTGGTTTTTGTTGTTTGTGCAAATGACCTTGTTCGTGCTCTCTTTCGGTTTGCCCGATGCCAGCGTAGCGCCACATGACCATGACGAATACTCCATTTGGCAGTTGATACGCCAGCCAAATGTGATTGCGCTGTTACTGGGTTGCGCATTGATGGTGACGGCGCACGGGGTGCTCTATAATTTTTACTCCATATACCTGAGTGAGCACGGCTACAGCAAAAGTGTTATAGGCTTGTTGTGGGCGGTTGGGGTGGTGTGCGAGATCGGCATTTTCATGGCCATGCCAAAAATAATGGCGCGCTTCAGTTTAAAAGCCATCTTGCTAGTGAGCTTGGCTTTGGCGGTCACGCGCTTTGGCTTAATAGGCTGGGCGATTGATTCTTGGCCATTATTGTTGCTTGCGCAAACCTTGCACGCCGCCACCTTTGGTAGTTTTCATGCGGCCTCGGTGGAAGTGATCGCAGGGTTTTTCAATGGTAGGCATCAAGCCAAAGGTCAGGCCATATATAACAGTGTGGCTTACGGCGTAGGTGGCACCTTAGGTGGGGTGGCCGGCGGCTATGCTTTACAATACTTAGGCGGTCAGCACACATTCATGTTGGCGGCGGTCTTTCCTTTGCTGGGTTTCTTGGTGATCGCTGTGGGCTTGAAGTTAACTGCCCAGCAGCAGAAGCGCAGTCTGTTTGGCTAAGAATGAGGCCAGGGGAATGACTAGGGCTTTAGACTGATTTGCGTTTGTCGTGGCTAATCAAGGCATAGGCAGAATGGTTGTGTATGCTCTCAAAATTTTCACTTTCTACCGTGTAAGCGACGATGCGTTTTTCTGCCGACAGTTGTGCCGCCACATCCCTAACCATGTCTTCCACAAATTTAGGGTTATCGTAAGCCCGTTCGGTGACGAATTTTTCATCCGGGCGTTTTAGTAAGCCATACAGTTCGCACGAAGCTTGTTTTTCAACCAAGTTAATGATGTCTTCTATCCAAATAAAATCATTGATCAGTGCGGTGACCGTGACATGGCTGCGCTGGTTGTGTGCGCCGTAGTCGGATATTTTTTTACTGCATGGGCATAAGCTGGTCACCGGCACCAATACTTTTACCGTAATGTCGAATTTGCCTTTATTGATTTCGCCGATAAAGGTCACTTCGTAATCCAGCAAGCTTTTCACGCCGGAAATAGGGGCAGCTTTATTGACAAAGTAAGGGAAGGTCATTTCCACATGACCGGATTCGGCTTCTAGGCGCTTAACCATTTCACGCAATATCGTTTCAAAGGATTCCACGGATATGGCGTGTTCATTGATGTTGAGTATTTCAACAAAGCGTGACATATGCGTGCCTTTGAACTGCTGTGGCAGGTGCACGTACATATTGAACACGGCTATGGTGTGTTGCTCGCCGGCGGATTTGTCTTTGACGACGATGGGGTGGCGTATGGCTTTAATGCCTACTTTATCGATGGCGATGTGGCGTGTATCTACGGTATTTTGTACGTCTTCAATGGGGCCGGCTGGCGTGGCTTGATTCATTGCTGATCCTAGGTTGCGTTTAGGGATGCGTTTAGCTGATAATACTTGAGTATAACACTAGGTTATTAGCTGCGCAATTGCACGGCTAATTCCTTCAGCATCAAGACCACATTCCGCCAACATAGTTTCATGCACGCCGTGCTCAATAAAGGCATCGGGCAAGCCCAAGCACAGGGTTTTAATTGCGGCGCCATCTTTTTTCTGTAGGCATTGCAGCGCTTCCAGTACGGCTGTGCCTGCGCCGCCCATGACTGCATTTTCTTCAACCGTCACAAATACAGTGTGGTCTTCAGCCAGTTTCGCTAGCATTGCATGATCGATAGGTTTTACAAAGCGCATATTGACTACGGTGGCATCCAGTTTTTCACCGGCTTGTAGGCATGCGCTCAGCATGCTGCCAAAACTTAAAATGGCTATTTTTTGCTTGGGGTTTTTTGCCGAACTTAGTCGTTTAATTTCGGCTGTTCCTATGGGGATGGCTTGCATGGCCTGCTCGATCGCAGCACCTGTGCCGCTGCCACGTGGGTAGCGTACGGCTGCTAGCCCATCGTATTGGAAGCCGGTATATAGCATTTGCCTGCATTCATTCTCATCGCTAGGGGCCATGATGAGCACATTGGGGATGCACCTTAAATAGCTCAAGTCAAAACTGCCTGCATGGGTGGGGCCATCGGCGCCAACCAGCCCAGCCCGGTCTATGGCTAACAATACCGGTAAGTTTTGCAAGGCGATGTCATGCACCAGTTGGTCGTAAGCACGCTGTAGGAAGGTGCTGTATATGGCCACTACAGGTTTTAATCCATCGCAAGCCATGCCGGCGGCAAAGGTTAAGGCATGCTGTTCAGCGATGCCCACATCAAAGTAGCGACTGGGGTATTTTTCTGCAAAAGCGTTGAGGCTGGAACCGTCGCACATGGCCGGGGTGATGCCAATAAGACGCTCATCTTTAGCGGCCATGTCAACCAGCCACTCGCCAAATACTTGGGTGTAGGTTTTTTTGCCGGCATGGGCAAGTAGGTCACCATTGCAGGGATCAAATTTACCTATGCCGTGAAATTTATTCGGATCGTGTTCTGCCGGCTCAAAGCCTTTGCCTTTTTGCGTGACGATGTGCAGGAATTGCGGGCCTTTCAATTGCTTGATATTTTGCAGCGTATCTATTAATGCATCAAGGTCATGGCCATCTATGGGGCCTATGTAATTAAAGCCAAATTCTTCAAATAGGGTACTGGGTAAAACCATGCCTTTGACGTGTTCTTCGGCACGCTTGGCAAATTCCATCATGGGTGGCATGGCAGACAATATTTTTTTCCCGGATTTTTTGATCGTGCCGTAAAAACGGCTGGAAAGTAGTTTTGATAGGTAATTGTTTAAAGCGCCGACATTGTTAGAAATGCTCATGTCGTTGTCATTGAGTATGACCAGCAAATTGGCGTCCATGCTGCCGGCATTGTTTAAACCTTCAAAGGCCATGCCGGCAGTCATCGCACCATCGCCGATAATGGCCACGGCACGGCGTTCAAGACCGGCTTTTTGCGCAGCGATGGCCATGCCTAAAGCGGCAGAAATGGAGGTGCTGGAATGGCCGGTGCCAAACGCATCGTAGTCACTTTCGCTGCGCCTAGGAAAGCCGGCGATGCCTTTTGCTTTGCGCAAATTGGCCATGGCTTCACGCCTACCGCTTAATATTTTATGTGGGTAGGTTTGGTGGCCTACGTCCCACACCAACCTGTCGTCTGGGGTGTTAAACACATAATGCAAGGCAATAGTGAGTTCGACTACGCCTAAATTGGAGGCCAGATGCCCGCCGGTTTTGGCCACGCTGTCTACAATGAATGCGCGTAACTCTAAAGCCAAGGCCTTGAGTTGTTTGCGGTTTAATGACTTAAGCTGCAAGGGGCTGTTGATGCTGTCGAGTAATGGCGTCACCTGGGAGATTCCTAATTGCGGGTTACTTGATTTTAACTAAGCCCAAACCGATTAAAAGCTGCGCTGGGTAATGTAGCCTGCCAGCTCTCTTAAACGTTGTGCTCCATCGTCGAAAGGCGTAAGGGCGTTGATGGCTTGTTCATAGAGCGCTTGCGCGTGTTGCTTGGCAGCGTCTAAGCCTAAAATAGTGACATAGGTCGGTTTGTTACTATCGGCGTCTTTGCCGGCCGTTTTGCCTAAGGTTAGGCTGTCGGCTTCCACATCGAGTATGTCATCGACCACTTGGAAAGCCAGGCCTATATTGCTAGCAAACTGTTTAATGGCGACTAAATCTGACTGGGACGCGCTGATGGCCCCAAGCAAGATGGATGCTTGGATGAGTGCGCCGGTTTTCATTTGATGCATGGTTTCAAGCTCGGCTTGGCTGAGTGGTTTTCCTACCGAGGCTAAGTCTATGCCTTGTCCACCAGCCATGCCGGTGGAGCCGGCGGCTTTAGCCAACAGGTAGACCAAGCTCATTTGTTGGCTGGCGTTCAGCCGGCTGTCGGCGTAAATATGCGCTTCGGATATCACTTCAAAGGCTAAGCTCTGTAAGGCATCCCCCACCAATAAGGCGGTCGCATCGTCGTACTGTTTGTGGCAACTGGCTTTGCCGCGCCTTAAATCGTCATCGTCCATGCAAGGCATGTCATCGTGAACCAAGGAGTTAGCGTGTATCAGCTCGACAGCACAGGCAGCCGCATCAGCAATCTTGGCGTCGCATGCGCACAATTCAGCCGTGGCATAACAGAGCAGTGCGCGCACGCGTTTGCCGCCATCCAATGCGCTGTAGCGCATGGCGCTATGCAGCCTAGTTGGCTCTATGCTGGCCTTGGGGAGACACAACTCAAGCAGGTCTTCAATACGCTGCTGTTTGCTGGCCACCCAGTCTGGAAATGTTAGATTGGCCTGATCAAGGTTGGTGAGTTTGGGCATGGCTATTAATCTTGGCTGGCGTAAGGGAGCAGTTGATTGCGCTCATTTAAAATTTGCACTTGTTGTTCAGCCGCAAGCAAGGATTGTTGGCAAAATTGTAATAAGCCATTGCCCCGTTGATACGCTGCCAACGTGGCATCCAAAGGCAGTTGAGCCGATTCCATTTGCGTCACAATTTGCTCTAATTCGGTGTAAGCCTGCTCAAAATTAAGTGGCATTTCTCCTGCCTGCGCGTTTAATGTTTGCTCGCTGTTGCTGGATTTAGCGTTTGTTGTGGTCATGATGGCCTTGCCTAGTTTGCACAGTGCTTATTCTACCAAATCCTGCTGTAAAAGCCCTGTTAAAAATAAGCGTATGTCATTAATTTCTTCTGCGCAAACAGTATGCGCCATGGCGTATTCATGCCAAAGCACGCTAAAGCCTGCTTGTTGCATAGCCAGACGTGACAGTTGCGCTTTTTCCATGGTGATGATGTCATCATGGCTGCCGTGCGCCATGAATATGGGGGTGGCTAGATTGGCTGTAGAGGCTTCCGCCGCCAATGCTGTTTTAAGGGGCAAGTAGGTAGACAGTGCCAGCACCCCGGCCAATTTTTGCGGGTAGCGTGCAGCCGTATGCAAGGCTATGGCACCGCCTTGCGAAAAGCCAGCCAGGACGATTTTATCGCTGGCTATGCCACGATCAAGCTCATTTTGTATTAGGCTGCATAGGTATTTTTCACTGCGGCGTATGCCAGCTAAGTCTTCTTGTTGGGGCTCACTGGGCTGGTATAAATCGTACCAGGCGGGCATGACGTAGCCATTATTTCGTGTCACGGCCATGGCCGGTGCGTGTGGCAAAATAAAGCGAACCTGCGCTAAATTTAATTTCTCTACTATGGGTGCAAAATCGTAGCCATCCGCGCCTAAACCATGCAGCCAAATGATGCTGGCATGGATGCTTGGGCTGTTAGCGCTGACTAATTCTAAAGGGGGCTGTTTATGCATGGGAATTATTAATCTAAAAAAGGGTTAAGCTAAGGGAAGCTGAGCTATTAAATAATAAGGATATGCATTATGCTGTCCCTGTCATAGTTAAATCATAGCACTGCTAGCCCAGCCAGGACTATAAATCCCTACCGATACATCACCATCATTTAATTTATGCAAATCCATAATTTTTTTACTGAACGGCATAGTATTCGGGCAATAACAGGCCTAGCCATTGTGTTGCTCATGTTACTGCATGTCAGCGGCTTAATGCCTCTGACAGCCCTTACTAAATTAGAGCTTTTTGCCTACGATACGCGACTCAATATGACCATGCCTAATACGGTGGATGAGCGCATCGTTATTCTCGACATTGACGAAAAAAGCCTTAAAAAACTTGGCCATTGGCCTTGGCCTAGAAATGAGTTGGCTCGCTTAGTTGATGTGTTGTTTGACGATTACCAGGTTAAGGTTTTAGGCATGGACATGGTTTTTGCTGAACATGACCTAAGTTCAGGTCTTGCTGGCATGCAAGGTATACAAAACAAGTACTTCAGTCAGGATCATGCGCTGCGGGCCGCCATAGATAAACTTAAGCCCAGCTTGGATTACGATCAGCTGTTTGCGGATAGTTTAACAGGCCGTAAAGTGGTGTTGGGCTATGTGTTTTTGCAGGATGAGCTTGGCAATGAGAAAGGGGTTTTACCCAAGCCCGTGTTAGCTGCTGATTTCTTCAAAGATCAGCCTGTAGAGCTAATGCAAGCCACGGGCTACGTGGCTAATCTGGCTAGCTTGCAAGCGCATGCCTATGCCGCTGGACATTTTAATGCCAGCCCAGACCAAGATGGGATTTCCCGTAAGCTTGCTATGTTGGTGCAGTATCGCGGTCAGGTTTATGAGGCCTTTTCCAGTGCTGTTGCTCGCGCCGCTAGTAGCCAGGCAAGGCATGAAACAACCATGCCCATGACGCCTGCCGTATTTGCTGATACTGAGCAGTTACGTTTAGGTAGCCTTAGTGTGCCAGTAAACGGTGAAATAGCCGCATTGATACCGTACCGTGGAGCTCAAGGCAGCTTCCGCTACATTTCTGTCGCTGACTTACTGGAGCATAAAGTGGCTAATGCGGCGCTGAAAAATAAAGTGGTCCTGCTCGGTACGACAGCGGCTGGTTTGATGGATCTGCGTGCCACGCCCATGCAAAATGTCTACCCTGGGGTGGAAGTGCATGCCAACATGGTAGCTGGCCTATTGGATGGCAAGGTCAAACAAAACCCTGCCTATACGCAAGGTTTGGAGTTTGTTTTGGTCTTGCTTATCGGGCTAATTTTGGCTTTCAGTTTGCCTAAGCTCAGCCCAGCTAAAGCGACAGCGCTAAGTTTGATATTTTTTGGCTTGATTTTGGGGGCGAATTTGTACGCATGGCAAGTGGGTAATGTTGTTTTGCCCTTAGCCTCACTGCTGCTCATGCTAGCCCTACTGTACTTTTTTAACGTGGCTTATGGCTTCTTTTTTGAATCGCGGCGTAAGCGTCAACTTAGTGGCTTGTTTGGGCAATACATTCCCCCCGCGTTGGTGGATGAAATGGCTAAAAATCCTCAGCACTACCGTTTGCAAAGCGAAAGTCGTCAAATGACGGTGTTGTTTTCAGACGTGCGTGACTTTACCGCCATAGCCGAGGGCCTTGATCCTAGGCAACTTAGCGAGTTTATGAATGCTTATTTAAGCGCCATGACAGCGCTGATACATCACCACCGAGGTACGGTGGATAAGTACATGGGCGATGCCATCATGGCTTTTTGGGGCGCACCCATGGCGGATACGCAACACGCAAAACACGCCCTGCAAACAGCGCTGGCAATGCGGGTTGCGCTGGATCAACTGCAAACTGATTTCGCCCGCAAGGGTTGGCCTGCAGTTCGCATGGGTATAGGTGTTAGCAGCGGGGAAATGGTGGTGGGTAATATGGGTTCCACCTTTCGTATGGCGTATACCATCATGGGGGATGCGGTTAATTTGGGGTCGCGCCTCGAGAGCTTAACTAAATTTTATGGGGTAGACATCATAGTCAGTGAGGCCAGCAAAGCGCAGGTGCCAGACTATGTGTACCGCGAATTGGATGCGGTGCGGGTTAAAGGTAAGGATAAGCCGGTTGCTATTTTTGAGCCCATAGGCCCAGTTGAATCGGCTGACGCAAAGACGCTGGATTCTTTGGGTCGCTTCCATGAGGCACTGGCACGCTACCGTCGTCAGGATTGGCCGGGGGCTGAGCTACTGTTGCTGCAGTTGCAAGAAATGGAGCCGCAGCGCTATGTTTACACCCTTTATTTGGACAGAATTAAGCATTTCAAAAACAATCCGCCGAGTGCCGATTGGGACGGGGTATTTAATTTTTTGGAAAAATAAGGGGGCTAGCTAAGCGCTAAAAGCAGTATTGAAGCCGTAATTGATTGCCAAAATAAAAACGCCCTCGTTAAGAGGGCATTTTTATTAAGCTTAGGTGGTATTAAGTTACGCGGCAGGAGCTGGTATAGGGCAATCGCCTTGACCGTTTTTGAACCCTCTTACTGCGTTGCAAGATGTGCCGGTATTGGTCCACAGCATATTGGCAGCCCCATCAGTTACAGTGGGGGTGTTGACAATAGTTAAGGCTGTACCATCTGCTGCTGTTGCGCCGGTAGTCACGGTAATAACACCGTTAGTAATGCTGCTTACCGTGGTTATATTGGCGGTGGTGGCAAGTGTAGGCACGCCATTATCCCCTGCATTGCAACCGGTTAAGGTACCCAATTCTTGCGCACACAAGGCTATCCCTGTTTTTACTGCGGCCAGTTCTGCTGCGGCTGCAGCAGCACGGGTGCGTGAAACGTAGTTGCCGTATTGTGGAATGGCTACAGCGGCTAAAATACCAATAATAGCCACAACTATCATTAATTCAATTAGCGTAAAACCTTGTTGTTTTTTCATTATTATTCCTTTTTAATGGTAAATGAACTCTTAGCTTTAAGCGTACTAATTGATAGGCACTAAGCTGCAAATATCAATACTTAGCATAGTGCCTTATCTTAGGCTGTTTTGGTTAAATTAAATGAGGGCTTTAGCATTTAGCAAATGCTTATTTGGCCGCTTCTGCCACTTTTTTCAAATTAGCTAAACCAGCATCAAAAATATCAGTGATGGCTTTAATAGCAGTAGCATCGTCTTGACCCTCTGGAATAGGGGGGTTCAATTTATATAAACGGTAAAAACGGCCTACCCAAGTCACGGTGGTTTCGCCGGCAGCAGGGCCTTTGGTCACGGTCATGCTGGCATTGTAATCTGTCAGTGGCAAGGTGCCGCTAATGATTTCGTATTTGATGCGCATGCTGTCGTTATCGATGCTACGTAATTTCTCGTAGACATTGCCACCACTTTTAAAGGTCAGTGTTCTGAAGGTATCCTCACCCACTTTTTCCATTTTAGTGCTGGCTACGCCTGGGTGCCACTGATGCACCGTACCAAAATCTTTAACGATGGCCCACACTTTGGCTGGGTCGGCTTTAATCGTCACGGTTTTTTCAACTTTTTGAGGGGAAGGGCCGTGTGCGCTAGCTAGGCTAGGTAGCAAGCTGATACTCAAGCTAAGGGTAAGTAGGGCTAAAATCTTTTTCATTTTTTCTTTCTCCGTGGCTCTCAGGCTGAGAGTGATTGATTAAAACAAGATTCCATTATAAATGAGAACCTAAGGTTTTAGAAACACCATCCAAGCAGGGTGGTGAGGTTGAATCAGTCAGTTGGCTCAAGGCGACAGCAGAATAAATTGGCCAAAAGCACGGCTTTTTTCACCGGTTTTGATTGTGGCTATCACCAGTAGGGTTTTGCTATCGATAACGCTGACATTGTTGCTACCCCAGTTGGCGACATAGGCGCGTTGGGTGATTGGATCTATGCTAATGCCTTCTGGCGTGCTACCCACGGCTATGGTTTTTATGATTTTATTTGTAGCCAGGTCTATCACCGACACGTTGTCATCTTGGGTATTGCTCACCAAGAGTATTTTTTCATCGGCTGTGATGGCCGCGCAGTAAGGATGGTAGCCGACTTTGATGGTTTGCTGGTCATGTGTTTTGGTATTGATTAGGCTGACGCTGTCGTCTCTTACATTGACGCTCAACAGCCATTTACCAGTGCTGCTAATGGATAAGCCAAAGGGGTGTGCGCCGACTTTGATGCGTTTTTTTATGCTTAAGGTCGCGGTGTCAACGATGGCGATGTCATCGCTGTCTCGATTGGCAATATACAACCATTTGTTATCTGGGCTGACCACTAAACCTGCGGGCGCATCGCCGACATTAAGTTCTCGCACGACCTTAGCCTGTTGAGTATTGATGGCCAAGACTTTGTTGGCAAACCAATCGGCCACATACAGTGTGCTGCTGTCGGCCGATAGCGCCAAACCGACCGGTGCACCATGGATTTTTAAAGTCTGAATAACGCTGTTGCTTTGCGTATTAATGATGCTGATCTCTTGGCTTTCAACATTGGCAATGTAGGCCCGTTGCAAGGCCGCTGAGACGGTAATGCCAACCGGACCTTTGCCTACGGCTATGGTATGGATTACGCTGTTTTTTGCGGTGTCGATGACCGATACGGTGTCGTCGCCTTGATTGGTAATGTAAGCGTAAGCGCCCATTTCTCCCGCTAAAATCGAGTTGCTTGAGATAAGCGCGCAGCACAACATGCTGCACAGCACGATCAGCTTGCTTGCTTGAGGATGAAAATTTTTAATTGATTGGATATTCATGGGCTTAGCCATTATACGTAAATGCTTGCTTTCAATAATGTGCAAAATATGAAAAAATTGCACTAACTAATTAAGGCAGTATAACCATATGTTAGATCGAGACGGGTTTCGCCCGAATGTAGGCATTATTTTATGTAATGCCCACAATCAGGTTTTTTGGGCTAAGCGTATTCGTGAGCATGCTTGGCAGTTCCCGCAAGGGGGTATTAATCAGGGCGAGAGTCCAGAGCAGGCCATGTACCGTGAGTTGATGGAGGAAGTCGGCTTAGCCCCACAACACGTGCAAATTTTAGGGCGGACCAAGGATTGGTTAAGGTACGAAGTGCCCACTACCTGGGTTAAGCGCGAGTACCGCGGCAGTTACAAAGGCCAAAAACAAATTTGGTATTTGCTGCGCATGGTAGGGCGTGATAGTGATGTGTCTTTGCGCGCGAGCGAACACCCTGAATTTGATGCTTGGCGCTGGACTGAATATTGGGTGCCTTTAGAAGACGTGATTGAGTTTAAACGTGGCGTTTATGAATCTGCGCTTAATGAATTGTTTGCTCATCTGCACCACAAGCCAGCCAGGTAGCTGCCATTTTGTTGAAAAGGCCTTTTATTGAAAAGCTTAGCTGGCTTTTCTGTTTCCCATCACCTCACCCATATTAATAGCGTGCGTGGCTTGCCAATCTGAATTAAACGCGAGCGCGTCTTTCTCAAATAACATCACCACCGTGGAGCCCAGTAAAAACCGGCCCATTTCCTCGCCTTGTTGCAACATAATGTTTTTATTGTCGTAAAACCAGGATCTGGGATGTCGGCTGCGCGGTGGGTTGATGATGCCATTTTTGCTCGTGTGCCATACCGTGGCCATGCTGCCGACAACGGTTGCGCCAACCAATACCATGATGAATAACCCGTGCTGGGGTGAGCTGAATTCGCAAACCACGCGTTCATTGCGGGCAAATAAACCGGGTACGCCTTGTGCCGTGCTTGGGTTGACGGAAAATAAGGCGCCTGGCACGTAAGTCATGCTCCTCAAGGTGCCATCGCATGGCATGTGGATGCGGTGGTAGTCTTTAGGGCTAAGATACAGGCATGCAAATTGGCCATTTTCAAATTTCTTAGCCAAATTTTTATTGCCACCCAATAAGGCCGTTGTTGAGTAGGCATGTCCTTTGGCTTGAAATATTTGATCGATTTCTATGCGCCCTAGTTGACTGATGCGACCATCGACCGGACTAATAAAGTCTGCGGTCGCCAATGGCCGCGCCCCCGGTTTTAATGGCCGAGTAAAAAATGCATTAAAGGTTTTGTAGGCGGTGATATTGGCGTGTTGAGCTTCCGCCATGTTGACTTGATAGCGTTGCACGAACCAGCGTATGACTGCGGCAGTTAAACGCCCTCCTTCTAGGTGGGCTAGTTTGCCAGCCAACACAGTGATGGCTTGCTTGGGGATGACGTATTGCGACAGCACGGCTAAGTTCATGGCAATTCCTAATAAAAAAGGCGGGAGCCTAATCAGCTACCCGCCTAACTTAAAGTCTACAGACTCAATTAATACCTTAGTTTTTGGCTTGATCGACTAATTTGTTTTTAGCAATCCAAGGCATCATGGCGCGCAATTGACCGCCCACTTGCTCAATAGGATGGGCTGCATTCAAACGACGACGCGCTGTCATTTCTGGGTAGTTGGTGCGGCCTTCTAAGATGAAGCGTTTAGCGTATTCGCCATTTTGAATGTTAGCTAAGCATTCTTGCATGGCGTAGCGTGATTCATCATTGATGACTTTAGGACCAGTTACGTATTCACCGTATTCGGCATTGTTAGAAATAGAGTAGTTCATGTTGGCAATGCCGCCTTCGTACATTAAATCAACGATCAATTTAAGTTCGTGCAAGCATTCAAAGTAGGCCATTTCAGGCGCGTAGCCAGCTTCAACCAAGGTCTCAAAACCGGCTTTAACCAATTCAACAGCACCACCACACAAGACCGCTTGTTCACCGAATAAGTCTGTTTCAGTTTCTTCACGGAAATCGGTTTCAATCACGCCACCTTTAGTGCCGCCGTTTGCCGCTGCATAAGACAAGGCCAAGGCTTTCGCTTTGCCTGATTTGTCTTGGTAAACCGCGATCAATGAAGGTACGCCGCCGCCTTTTAAGTATTCTGAACGCACGGTATGGCCAGGGCCTTTAGGGGCAATCATGATAACGTCTAGGTCAGCCCTTGGGGTGATTTGGTTGTAATGGATATTGAAGCCGTGAGCAAAAGCCAAGGTTGCGCCTTGTTTCAAGTTCGCCGCCACATCGGCATCAAAAATTTGTGGCATGTTTTCGTCAGGCAACAACAGCATGACCAGGTCGGCTTGTTTGGTGGCTTCAGCAATTTCTAGCACTTGGTGGCCTGCTGCCACGGCTTTTGCCCATGAGCTGCCGCCTTTACGTAAACCTATGGTCACGTTAACGCCGCTGTCTTTTAGGTTGGCCGCATGCGCGTGGCCTTGTGAACCGTAACCAACGATGGTTACTTTTTTGCCTTTAATTAAGCCAAGGTCCGCGTCTTTATCGTAATAAACTTTCATTTTTGTGTCGCCTTTCTATGCAAATGCTAAATAAATGTAAGGGGTTTTTAAAACTTAAACTTTTAGAATTCTATCGCCTCGACCTATGCCCGATGCGCCGGTGCGCACGGTTTCTAGTATCGCCGCTTTATCTAAACTTTCGATAAAAGCATCGAGCTTATTGCCTGAGCCGGTAAGCTCAATGGTAAAGCTGCCGTCGGCCACATCGATAATACGGCCACGGAATATGTCGCACATACGCTTCATTTCTTCTCTAAATGCGCTGGTGGCTTTAACTTTAACCAACATTAATTCGCGTTCTATGAATTTGCCGTCGTTTAAATCCAGCACCTTCACCACGTCCACCAGTTTATTTAATTGTTTGATAATTTGCTCTATCACTGCTTCTGAGCCTGAAGTCACGATGGTCATACGAGACAAAGTGGGGTCCTCGGTGGCAGCAACCGTGAGTGACTCAATGTTGTAGCCGCGTGCTGAGAATAGGCCGGCCACGCGCGACAAGGCGCCTGATTCGTTCTCCATCAGTAGCGAGATGATGTGACGTGTAGACTGGGTCGCCATCTTATAAATCCTCCGCTAAAATCATTTCAGACAGGCCTTTGCCATTTTGTATCATAGGGAACACGTTTTCTTTTTGGTCGGTGATAAAGTCCATAAAGACGAAGCGTGATTTCATGGCAAATGCTTCTTTTAGCGCGGCTTCAACGTCACCCGGTTGGGTGATTTGCATGCCTACATGGCCATAAGCTTCGGCTAATTTTACAAAGTTGGGCAAGCTGTCCATGTACGATTCGGAATAGCGATTTTCATAGAAAAACTCTTGCCATTGACGCACCATGCCTAAATAGCGGTTATTCAACATAATCACTTTAATCGGCAAGTGGTACTGCGCGCAGGTTGACAGTTCTTGTATGTTCATTTGTATGCTGCCCTCGCCGGTCACGCAAGCGACTTGCGCGTTCGGATGAGCAAGCTGCACGCCCATGGCATAGGGTAGGCCAACGCCCATGGTGCCTAAGCCACCGGAGTTTATCCAACGGCGTGGCTCATTAAATTTGTAATACTGTGCTGCCCACATTTGGTGTTGACCCACGTCGGACGTCACAAAGGCTTCGCCTTTAGTCACTTCATGCAGTTTTTGTATGACGTATTGCGGTTTGATGAATTCGTCGCTTTGCGCAAAATTTAAACATTTCTTATCGCGCCAAGTGTCAATTTGCTTGAACCAGGCGTTAAGCGCAGTCGTATTTTGCTGTGGTTTTTCCGTTGCAATCAGCTCATTCATGTCGGCTAGAACGGACTTTACGTCACCGACGATGGGCACATCAATTTTTACCCGTTTTGATATAGAGGATGGGTCTATGTCTATGTGTATGATGGTTCTAGGGGTGGATAAAAAGTGTGCGGTATTACCGATCACGCGGTCATCAAAGCGCGCACCAACGGCCAGTAGCACATCGCATTCTTGCATGGCCATATTGGCCTCGTAAGTGCCGTGCATACCTAGCATGCCTAAAAACTTTTTATCCGATGCGGGGAAGCCGCCCAAGCCCATCAAGGTGCTAGTGATGGGCAGGCCCAGCGCTTGTATGAGTTTAATGAGATGCGCTGACGCATCGCCCAGCACCACGCCGCCGCCTGAATAGACCATAGGCCGTTTGGCTTCAGCTAACAATTTCAAGGCTTTTTTGATTTGCCCTAAATGCCCTTTGGTGACCGGGTTGTAGGAACGCAATTGCACCGTTTCTGGGTAGTCGAACTGGCATAGGTCGGCGGTGATGTCTTTAGGGATATCGACCAACACTGGACCTGGCCTGCCACTGGAAGCCACATAGAAGGCTTTTTTTAGGGTGGCAGCGATGTCTTTTACGTCCTTAACCAAAAAGTTATGTTTGACGCATGGGCGGGTAATGCCAACGGTGTCGCATTCTTGAAACGCATCTTCGCCTATGGCGTAGGTGGGAACTTGGCCGCTGATAATGACCATGGGAATGGAGTCCATGTAAGCGGTTGCAATGCCGGTGATGGCGTTGGTCGCGCCTGGACCAGACGTGACTAATGCAACCCCCACTTTGCCTGTGGAGCGTGAGTAGGCATCGGCCGCATGGAGGGCAGCTTGTTCATGACGAACTAAGATATGCTTAAATTTTTTCTGATGAAAAATCGCGTCGTAAATGTGCAAGACCGCGCCACCTGGGTAGCCAAATACAAATTCAACGTTTTCTTCATGCAAGCAGCGTATTAGAATTTCTGCGCCGGTAATCTTTTTAGAACTTTTTTCCATGCTTGTGCCCATGCTTATTTTTTTGCTTTACTTTTTTTAGACAACACTAAATTAGCGCTTGTTTTTATTCGATTTTAGAGACTTTTTTGTTAATTTATACACCAACCCTATACCATAACGGTTTGAGCCTGTTTGGTCAAGGACGACAGCGCATGGATAGCCGATTTGTAGGGTTGCCGCAGTGCTTAGGCAGGCGGTATGAATCTGGCTGTGACTAGTTATGAAAGCGCCTAGTTATGAAATCGCATGGATAAGTCTACTGCCCGTATGTTTTTTGTGATGGCGCCTATGGATATGCGATCCACGCCGGTGAGCGCTATGTCCCTAACGTTTTCCAAATCTATGCCACCAGAGGCTTCGAGGATGGCTTGGCCACCTGATTCTCGATTGAGTTTAACCGCCGCTTGCAGTTGGCTAAGATTGAAGTTGTCTAACAATATGCTCACGGCACCGGCGTGCAATGCTTCCTCTAATTGCGCCAAGTTTTCCACTTCTATTTGTATGCTTTTATCGCTTTTTAAGGCTTTAGCCTGTTTTAGAATGGCCGCTATGCTGCCAGCCGCGGCGATGTGATTCTCTTTGATTAAAATGCCGTCGTACAAGGCTAGGCGCTGGTTGTGTCCGCCACCAACGGTGACGGCATATTTTTGTGCCCACCTTAAATTGGGGATGGTCTTACGCGTGTCTAAAATTTGGCTTTTGCTGCCAGCGATGGCCTGAACGTATAGACGGGTTTGGCTTGCGGTGGCAGACAAGGTTTGCAGAAAATTCAGTGCGCAACGTTCGGCAGTTAAAATGGATCGAGCTAAGCCGCTAATTTCGCACAATACTTGGTTTGCTTGGACCTCTTCGCCTTCATGAATAAGCCATTTAATGCTGACAGTTTGGTCGATTTCAGCAAAGCAGCTGTTTACCCACGCTATGCCACAAATCACCGCAGATTCTCGGGCGATGATGTTGGCCTTGGCTGTTTGCGATGCTGGCACCAGTTGTGCTGTTAAGTCGCCTGAGCCCACATCTTCGGCTATGGCTAATTGCACTTGTTGTTTAATTGAGGCCAATTGTTTGTCTGTTAGGGTTGAGGCTAGTGAGGGATTAGCAGTCATGTTGGTGGACGCTTTTTGAAAAAGTTGAGCTAAGGTAAGCTGGCCTTAATTCAGGGCAGCGATGATTGCATTATAATGCTAGCCTAGAATTTTTTTATACAACAGACTGAGCCATAGCATGAAACTTTTGTACACCACCAACAGCCCTTATGCCCGTAAAGTGCGCATCCTTGCCAAAGAAAAAGGCTTGACCATGGCCATGCAGCCAGTGGTTTTGTTGGACCCGGATTGCCCGGTGAAGCAATACAACCCATTGGGCAAAGTGCCGGTATTGATCATGGATGACGGCAGCAGTCTTTATGATTCACGGGTCATCGTTGAGTATTTGGATCAGTCTAGCCCGTCGCATGGGTTGATTCCGCAAGCGCCACAAGCAAAAATAGCCGTGCGCCGCTGGGAAGCCTTGGCCGATGGCGTCTGCGATGCTGCCGTCGCCATTATGCTGGAGCAGCGTAAATTAGTCGCGGCGCAAGATGCGGCATTTATGGCCAAGCAAATGGATAAAGTAAGCCGCGGTTTGGCCGCGCTAAACGATGACTTGGCAAAAAATACCTGGTGTGTGGCTGGTGAATTTAGTTTGGCAGACATTGCCGTGGGTTGCATGTTGGCTTATGTCAGCATGCGCTTTGCTAAGGACATAGACTTGGCGCTGGACTACCCGAATTTGCACCGACTGCACTTAAGCCTGGTGGCGCGTCCATCATTTGTCGGCAGCGAACCCAGCCCCTATTAGTTGTGCACTAAAGGCTTAGGCGGACAGTGCGCTGGTAATGATGCCGCCGCCTAGGCAGACATTACTTTCATAAACCACGGCGGATTGGCCGGGCGTCACGGCCCATTGTTTTTGGCCAAATTTTATTTCAATTTCATCGGTGTTTAAGCGCTCTATCTCGCACGGGGCATCGGCCTGCCGGTAACGGGTTTTAGCGCCGTACACCCAATTTTGCTGAGGTGCTTCTGGGTCTATCCAGGTTAATTGCTTGGCGAGCAAGCCATCGCTTAGTAATAGCGGATGGTCGTGGCCTTGCACTACGGTCAACACGTTATTTTCCATGTCCTTAGCGGCAACAAACCATGGCTCGCCATTGCTGTCGCGGCTGCCACCTATCTTCAAGCCTTGGCGTTGGCCTAGGGTGTAATACATTAAGCCTTCGTGACGACCGACCAGTTTGCCTTCGGCTGTTTTTATGTCGCCAGGCTGGCGCGGTAAGTACTGGCTAAGAAAAGCTTGAAAAGGCCGCTCACCAATAAAGCAAATGCCGGTGGAATCTTTTTTGTCTGCATTAATTAAACCGGCTTGGCGTGCTATTTCGCGCACTTCGCGTTTTAGTAATTGCCCTAGAGGAAACAATGTTTTGCTGAGCTGGGCTTGGTTTAATCGGTATAAAAAATAACTTTGGTCTTTGCTGCCATCATCGGCTTTTAGTAATTGAAATAAGCCGGGTTTAAGCGGGTTTTCTCTGACTTTGGCGTAGTGGCCGGTGGCAATAAGATCTGCACCCAAGCCCATGGCGTGGTCTAAAAACGCCCTAAATTTTATTTCTGCATTACACAGTATGTCTGGGTTGGGCGTGCGACCTGCTTGGTATTCACTTAAGAAGTTAGCAAACACACGGTCTTTGTATTCGGCACTAAAGTTGACCGCTTCTATGTCTATGCCTATTTTGTCGGCGACAGCGACGGCATCGAGCAAATCCTGCTTGCTGGAGCAGTATTCATCGGTGTCATCGTCTTCCCAGTTTTTCATGAATAGCCCGGTGACTTCATAACCCTGCTGTTTAAGAAGCAGGGCAGTCACTGAGGAGTCAACGCCACCCGAGAGGCCGACCACCACTTTTTTCTTTTGCTGTGTATTTA
The DNA here is from genome assembly GCA_964400215.1 of uncultured Methylotenera sp. Lineage (GTDB taxonomy): Bacteria > Pseudomonadota > Gammaproteobacteria > Burkholderiales > Methylophilaceae > Methylotenera. The sequence continues at coordinate 137,310 of CAYNSY010000004.1, forward strand.
AATTCATGTTGTTTCGTGGCTTAAACCGGTCTTTATAAATGGGTGAGCACTTCTAGGGGGTAACGTTTGCCAGCCAAATAATCTTCCACGCATTTTAGGACTTGTGGGCTACGCATCAGCATGGCTTTACTGCGCATTTCTTCTACCGTCATCCATACCGTACGCACTATCCCAACATCGAGTGCGCGCGTGGCTTGATGGTTGCTAACGCTGCCGACGTAAGCAAAGCGCAAATAGGTACTGTCGTTGTGCTCGTGTTTCCAATGGTAAATGCCAAGCAAGGCGCTGGGCTCAAATGCGTAAGCGGTTTCTTCTAAGGTTTCTCGTATGACCGCGGCTAACAAGGTTTCATTGTCTTCCAAATGGCCGGCCGGTTGGTTATAGCGATTACCGCGATCGGTCTCTTCCTCGACCAGTAAAAACTTGCCTTGATCTTCTACAATTGCCGCGACCGTGGCATGGGGCATCCATTGCATAATCTTGCTTGTGTTGATTAAAGATAGTCTATTTTAACTCAAACTCAGCCCATTCATGCATATCTGCAATCTAGGCTGGCCTTAAGCCGTTATTTGCTTGGCGTCCTGCATAAAATGTCCTGGCAGCGCTAAAGCTTTGTTAAGATTGCGTTTATACGCATACATGGAAACAGCAGTTTGAATACTGGCAATTTAAATACTGGCACCACCCTTTATTTGGCTTCACGTAGTCCGCGTCGGGTTGAGCTCTTAAGTCAACTGGGCTGGCGCTGTGTGGTGATCCCAGCCGACATTGATGAGAGTGAGCTTGCTGGCGAGTCGGCCGCCACTTACGTGCAACGGTTGGCTCAAGAAAAAGCGCTAGCCGCTTGTCTCCAACTAGGTGCCGCGCATAGCGCGCAGCCAGTTTTGGCGGCCGATACCACGGTGGCTTTAGGCGATCAGCTATTAGGTAAGCCGGTTGATGACGAGGATGCGCGCCGCATGTTGAGCCGTTTGTCCGGTAGTGTGCATCAAGTGTACACGGCCGTGGCTTTGCTGCTTAATCAAAAAATCGAGCTGGCCTGCTCATGCACGAATGTGGAAATGATGGTGTTATCGGAGGCGCAAATTGAGGCCTACCTCGCCAGTGGGGAATCACGAGATAAAGCTGGTAGTTATGGGATACAAGGCCTGGCGGCGGCTTGGATTAAGCGTATAGAGGGCAGTTACACAGGGGTGATGGGATTGCCTTTGTATGAAACAGCCGCTTTATTGCGTGGACAGGGTTTAAGCGTATTGTAATGCCTGCATTTTGACGGGCATGGATTAAATTAAAAGAGAATGACAATTGAGTGAAGAGATATTAATTAATGTAACCCCACAAGAAACGCGCATTGCCATGATGGAGAATGGTGTGGTGCAGGAATTGCAAATTGAACGCAGTTCGTCCTTAGGTCTGGTTGGCAATATTTACCGTGGGGTGGTGTGTCGGGTGTTGCCAGGCATGCAGTCTGCTTTTGTGGAAATAGGCCTGCAGCGGGCGGCATTCCTGCATGCCGGCGATATTTTTGAATGCGGTTTATCCGAAACGCAGTTACCCATTCAATCCGTGTTGCATGAAGGTCAGTCGCTAATGGTGCAAGTGATTAAGGAGCCCATAGGCAGCAAGGGTGCCAGACTGACCACGCAAATCAGCATTGCCGGGCGATTTTTGGTGTATTTGCCACAACAAGAGCACATAGGTGTGTCGCAACGCATAGAAGATGAGGCGGAACGGGAGCAATTAAAACAGCGTTTGCTGGGTTTGTTGCCAGACAAGCGGGAGGGCGGCTACATCATACGCACCATGTCTGAAGCGGCAAGCGATGAAGAGTTGTTGGCTGACATAGATTATTTGACTAAAACCTGGCAGCACATCAGTGCTAAAAGCACGGCTGTGCCAGACCGCACTTTAATTTTTCAAGATTTGAATTTACCTATGCGGGTATTGCGTGATGTGTTGTCGGATGACACGGAAATGGTTCGCGTAGACTCCAGTGAGACCTACCAAAAATTAGTCGATTTTGCTAATTTATACGCTGTTGCGGGCTTGGATAAGCTGGTGCATTACCAAGGCGAACGGCCATTGTTCGATTTGTACAGCATAGAGCAAGAGATAGAAAAAGCCATGTCGCGCAAGGTGGAGTTGAAATCCGGCGGCTATTTGATTTTTGATCAAACGGAAGCGTTAACCACGGTCGATGTGAACACCGGCAGTTTTGTCAGCGGCAAGAATCTGTCTGACACCATATTCAAAACCAATTTAGAGGCCGCACAGTCCATTGCTAGGCAATTGCGTTTACGAAATTTAGGCGGCATCATCATCATCGATTTTATCGATATGGATGAAGACAGTCAGCGCGAGGCGGTCTTGGATGAGTTGCAAAAGGCCGTGGCACGAGACCGTGCCCGCACTGGGGTAAATGGATTTACCCCATTAGGTTTGGTGGAAATGACGCGTAAGCGTACCCGTGAAAGTTTGGCACACGTGCTGTGTGAGACCTGTGCCAGTTGCAAAGGCCGCGGTGAGTTAAAAACAGCGCAAACCGTGTGTTATGAAATTTTGCGGGAATTGTTAAGGGAGGCCAGGCAGTTTAATGCCCGTGAGCTGAGGGTACTGGCTGCGCCTAAAGTAATAGACATGTTGCTGGACGAGGAGTCGCAAAGTTTAGCGAATTTATCCGACTTTATCGGCAAGCAGATTTCCCTGCAGGTCGAGCCTAGCTACAGTCAGGAATCGTTTGATATTATTTTGATGTAAGCCTATTGAGCGGCTTAGGCACTGGTGTCTATTAGGCGCTGGTGTCTATATGGTATTTAGCTGAGCGCATGAGTTTTAGCAATATGCCATCCAGTTGCTGCGCTTGCTCGGATAACTGCAATGCCTCGCCTTCCGCTACCCGTATATTTTTCTCAGTAAGGTCCGCATGATTGTGGGCTTCCATTAAAGCGGCTGCCCGCTTGTCCAGTGATTTTTTGTGCTCGTTAATTTGCGTTTTAAGTTCACCTATCACCACGCTTAACCACTGCGAACAATCTTGCTGTGCTTGCTCAAAAGCCGTTTGAATTTGCGCGCCTAAGCCTAGGTAAAAACGACGAATTAAAAACCGTTTTTCTGTCAGCACATTTATCGGATCCAAACAAAATTCGTTGGTAATTTTTTCCAGCGCTTGCATGGTATTTATAAACTTATCCATATTAAGTGCCATGGCCAGCGTTTTTTCAAAACCATGCTGGCGGCAAAATAATTGGTATAACTCGTCTGCTTCTTGTTTGATTAAATCGCCGTTTTGCTTAATTTCTTGCGCCAGCTGTATGGCTTGTTTAGTCAGCGTGCGCATGCTTCTATTTAAGCTGATGGTGGTCCAGCTGTCGCCCATGTCTTGCTTGCTTTGCTCCAGCCGGCTGTTTAAGTGCCCGCTGCTGAGTTGTAGCAGCAGCTTGTCGCTCAGGCGTTTAATCTTTTCGCTACCTTGGTTAAAAGTCAGCACCGATGCATCGTAACGTTTACGCTCCATGGCCACTTGCGTCAAAATTTCTTGGCTGTGGTCTGCCTGCTGGTCTTGTATTTGCCGCAACTCCTTAAGTTGAGTTTGGTTTTGCTGGACTCGCCTGTGCGTTACTTTTTGTGACAGCGCTATCATGTTGGCGCATTCCGTCACGATGGCACGTCCTAATATCTCGTGTTTGGATTTAATCAGTTGATGGGCTAAGGCATTTTCCAGCGCGGCTATGCCGCTGCGTTCTAGCAACTTAGGGTCTTTTTTGATTTTAGCCAGCAAGGCTTTTTGTGCGGACACCGCGAAAATTCGACGCGCATCTAAATCCAATTGCTGGGCGGTATAGTCAATTTGTTGCTGCACCATGGTTTGTACTTCCGCATCGCTTTCTAAGCCATCCCAAAGCATGTCGATTTTGTTCAGCAAGACCAATTTATGGCTGGCATTATTCTTTACGTAGTCTGTCCATATTTGCATGTCAGATTTGGTGATACCGCTGTCTATGGCCGTCAGAAACAAGACTGCATGGGCATTTGGGATGATGTTTAAGGTCAGTTCAGGCTCTGCGCCCATGCTGTTCAATCCTGGCGTATCAATCACGACCAAGCCTTTTTGCAATAAAGGATGCGGGTAATTAATCATGGCGTGCCGCCACATGGGCACATCCACCGTGCCTTTTTCTGTCAGCAGGCGTTGCATGGCAGGGTCGTCTTCGTTCCAGAAGCCCAGCGATTTTGCCGTTGCTAGGTCCACGCTTCTTTTTTCGACTAAGGCACTTAAGGTGACTTTCATGGCCTCGGCGGAATTTGTATCCAAAAGAAATTTTTGCCACAGTTCGGGTTTGTTTTTTAGCTCGCTTAAGCTGGCATCGGTGAACTTGGTCTCTATGGGCAAAAGTTTTATATAAGCCGGTTCATCGTTTGCGAATATTTCAGTGGGGCACATGGTGGTGCGGCCAGGTGCGCTGGGCAGTAAACGCTGATTAAAGTCGGCAAAAAATAAGGCATTAATGGTTTCGGTTTTGCCTCGAGAAAATTCCGCTAAAAATGCCAGCAGCAATCGGTCACTTTTTAAGGTTTCTTTTATGTCGAATAGCCTGAGCTCTTGGGCGGCATCCATGGGCCCTGCTTGGTCTAGCCAAGCGATGTAATCATTGATGGTGCCAATCAGCGTTTCACGCCACTGGGCGTACTCATTTATTTTTATAGCTAAACTGCCACTCGCATCGATTTGCGTGTGCGTGCTGTCTGTTAGCTTATTCATGTGGGTCATGATGGCTGCTGTGCTTTATAGCGAGGCTAAGAGACGGTTTTCTAAAGGCAGGGCGACGGTGGCGAGCAGCAATTGCGCGCCGATGATGAACACCAGCGGGCTGATGTCGACATGGCCTATGGGGCGTATAAATTTACGCATGCGGCTGAGTATGGGGCCAGTCAGGGAGTTCAATAATGGTGCCAGCAGCGTGTGCGGATTAAGCCAACTTAATACCGCTTGTAGCAATACCGCGTAGAGAAAAATAGTGATGCTGATATTGATCACACCCAGTAAAGCCAAGCCGAGCAGGCTGGGCCAGATGCTGCTGCCGGCGACGATCAAGGGGAAGTCTTTTAACCACAAGCTTAGGGTAAACAAAGCCAGTTGTGTCAGGTAGGCCAAGGCTAAGGTCGATATGTCTACTCGGCTAAAACCAAAGTTTTTAAAAACAGCCAGGATGCGGCGTGTTGGTTTAACGGCAAATTGGCTTAAGGTGATGACCCATTCTGCGGCTGGATTTTGAAACGACACTTTGCACAGTTGAAAATAAAAGCGTAATAAAAACAAGCAGGTCAGCAAACCTAATAGGGTATGCAGTAAAAATAGCAGGGCATTAATTAGCAAGTTCGTCCCCTAGTAATTTAGATTTTTTAGCCGCCGCCGTTGCCGCCGCCAAAATGATGTCTTTTATATGGGCGGATTCTAGGCTGTGTATGCCTTGTTCAGTGGTGCCGCCTTTAGAGGTTACTTGCGCGCGCAGTTGTTGGATGTCGACTGTGGATTGCTTAGCCAGCAAGCTGGCGCCAGCAAAGGTTTCTATGGCTAATAATTTGGCATCTTCAGGGGCTAGTCCTAGATTGATGGCGGCATCCTGTAAGGCTTCAATCAGATAGAAGACGTAGGCTGGGCCGCTACCGGAAATAGCCGTCACGGCATCCATTTTTTCTTCCTCGTCTAACCACAGGCTAGCCCCCACGGCGGCCAATATGCTTTTTGCTTGCTCGCGTTGTGATGCATTGACGCTAGCTAAAGCGTACAGCGCAGATACGCCGGCTTGAATTTGTGCTGGGGTGTTAGGCATGACACGGACGATCGCTGGGTGGCCATTTAGCCAACGGCTAAGCTCCTTGGTGCGTATCCCGGCAGCGATTGAAATAACCAATTGTTCACGAAGTTGGCCATTGAGCTGGGCACAGACAGCTTGCATCTGTTGCGGTTTGATGGCTAATACTAGTACCTGCGTTGCAGTCGGTAGGTCGGCGATGTGCTGAGCAGACTGCACGCCAAATTGCTTGCTTAAGCCCGTGCGTTTTTCTGCATCGGGTTCAATCACGCAGATAGCGCCCATGTTAAACGCCTGTTTTTTTAATCCGCCTAAGATTGCGCTGGCCATGTTGCCGCCACCGATAAAGCTAATGTGCATCGTTTGTTTCATGTGTGGACCTAACCCTTCAATATAAGCGGCCTATTTAGTTTCTGGCACCAAATAAAGCCGAGCCTATGCGCACTATGGTGGCGCCTTGTTCGATAGCTACGGCATAATCGTCTGACATGCCTATGGACAAGGTGTCCAATGCGAAGCCCTCAGCTAACAAGTTATCATAACATTGCCTTACTTGTTTGAATTGCTGGCTTTGTACATACGGGTCTTTGCTCGGGGCGGGGATAGCCATTAGGCCACGCAATTGTAAGTGCGGCAGTTTGGCTATGGCAGCCGCTGTGCTTGCTAAATCGGCAGCCAGCACGCCGCTTTTGCTGGCCTCATTGCTGATGTTAACTTGCACGCAGATTTGCAAAGGCACGCTGTTATTCGCTCTGGCATCATTTAAACGCTGTGCTATTTTTAGCCTATCGACACTGTGTACCCAATCAAAATGTTGGGCGATTGCTTGTGTTTTGTTGCTTTGTATGGGGCCAATAAAATGCCATTTTATGGCCAAGTCGCTTAATTGAGCTTGCTTATCTAAAGCCTCTTGCAAGTAGTTTTCACCAAATAGCGTTTGTCCTGCCGCGTAGGCTGCTCGTATAGCTGCTGCAGATTGCGCTTTACTAACGGCCAGCAATTGCACTGCTTGGTTTGCATGAGCCAGCTGCCTTGCTGCTTGAATGGCGCTTAGAATAGCTTGCAAGCGATTGCTAATTGAGGTCATAATTCATTACGTTGCAAATTCTCATGTTTCAAATTTTCATGGTGGTTCAGCTTCTGGGCCCAGTCGTGCTGACGTCCAGTCGTGCTGATGTATAGTGCGCTAAATTTAGCTTTGCTTAACTGCGAGGCTGAGCAAATTATAACAGGAGCAGCTTGTGGATATTTCAGATTTACTGGCATTTTCAGTTAAAAACCAAGCGTCCGATTTGCACCTGTCTGCCGACATGCCACCCATGATACGGGTGCATGGCGATATCCGTAAAATCAATCTGCCGGTTTTAGACCATGCGCAAGTTCGCGCCATGATCTACGACATCATGAGCGACACACAGCGCAAACAATACGAAGAAAGTTTGGAGTGTGATTTCTCATTCGAAATTGCTAATTTAGCGCGTTTTCGGGTCAATGCTTTTAACCACAGCCGCGGTGCGGGTGCCGTTTTTCGTAATATCCCATCTAAAATATTGAGCTTAGAAGAGTTAAATTGCCCGGCCATTTTTAAGGAGATTGCCGATCAACCTAGGGGCTTGTGTTTGTTAACTGGGCCCACAGGCTCAGGTAAGTCAACCACCTTAGCCGCCATGATAGATTACATTAACAACAAAGCGTATGCGCACATACTGACCGTGGAAGACCCCATAGAATTTGTGCACACGCCGAACAAAAGTTTAATCAATCAGCGTGAAGTGGGGCCGCATACCCATTCATTTAGCAATGCCTTGCGCTCAGCGCTGCGCGAAGACCCCGATGTGATTCTTGTCGGCGAGTTGCGTGACTTGGAAACCATACGTTTAGCCTTAACCGCAGCAGAAACCGGGCACATGGTGTTTGCCACCTTGCACACCAGTTCAGCAGCAAAAACCATAGACCGTATTATTGATGTGTTCCCCGCGGCGGAAAAAGAAATGGTGCGCTCCATGTTGTCCGAATCCTTACGTGCGGTTATTTCACAAACCCTATGTAAAACTAAGGATGAGCAAGGCCGTGTGGCTGCCCATGAAATTATGTTGGCGACGCCAGCGATACGCAATTTAATCCGTGAAGCCAAAGTGCCGCAAATGTATTCAGCCATACAAACCGGCCAAAATGTGGGCATGCAGACCTTGGATCAATGCTTGCAAGATTTAGTGAAACGTCAGCTCATTTCGGTCGCCGAGGCGAAAGCCAAGGCCGCCAATAAAGACAGTATCTTTGGCTAGAGATGCACATTGTGGTGATTAGGTAAACCATGGACAAAGATCAGGCAGAGAAATTTATACTGGATTTATTGCGCTTAAGCATGGCAAAAAACGCCTCGGATTTGCTTATTAGCAGTGGCTCACCCCCTGCCATGAAAGTGGATGGGAAAGTCACGCCGGTTAGCAATCAAGTCTTGTCTTCATTGCAAACACAAGCAATAGCCCGTGCCATGATGACGGATCAGCAGCTGCTTGAATTTGAACTTAGCCAAGAAAGTAATTTTGTGCTCAGCCGTAACGGCTTATCGCGTTTTCGAGTGAATGCCTTTATAGAGCGGGGCGCAGTCGCGCTGGTGTTTAGAATGATAGCCACTAGCATCCCCGATTTTGATGGCTTGGGTTTGCCTGCGGTATTGAAAGACATTGCCTTGGCCAAGCGCGGTTTGGTCCTTTTTGTCGGCGGCTCCGGCTCTGGCAAATCCAGCTCGTTGGCCGCCATGGTGGGCTACCTAAACACCCACAGCAGTGGTCACGTCTTGACCATAGAAGATCCGATAGAGTATTTGCATGCGCATCAGCAGTGCATCGTCAGTCAGCGCGAAGTGGGCGTTGACAGTCGGGATTGGCAAAGCGCTCTGAATAATGCTATGCGCCAGGCGCCGGATGTGGTGGTCATAGGTGGCATACGCGATAGGCTAAGCATGGAATATGCCATGACCTTTGCTGAGACCGGGCATTTGTGTATCGCCAGCTTGCACGCCAATAGCACTAACCAAGCCATAGACCGTATTGTGAATTTTTTCCCTGAAGAGCGGCGCAATCAAGTGCTGATGGATTTGTCCTTGCATACCAAAGCCATCGTTGCTCAGCGTTTGATTCCACTAAGTCAGGGAAAAGGCCGTGCGGCTGCGGTTGAAGTGATGCTCAATTCGCCGTTGATAGCAGACTTAATCGCCAAAGGTGAAGTGCACGCCATCAAGGACTGCATGGCAAAAGCCACGGATTTTGGCATGCAAACTTTGGATCAAGCACTGTTTAATTTATACGCGGCCGGCGTAATCAGCTACGAGAATGCCTTGCTCAATGCCGATTCGGAAAATGATTTGCGCTTAAAAATAAAATTGGCGTTTGACGCCAGCAAGGCCCAGCCACCCGCGGCTAATTTAGCGCAGCTAAATATCCTTTAACTGCTTTTCCCTGCTTGCTTTTCGCGCCCCTGAGTTTTTTAGTTAGGCTTGGTAGACGAGCTGGCCATTAACCAAGGTGTACTTAACCTTTCCGGCCATTTCTAGGCCAGTGTATGGGCTGTTCTTACCCTGACTTTTTAAGTTGCTGGCTTCAACTTTCCAGTACAGCGAGGGATCAAATATACAAATGTCGGCATCGCTATTGGGCGATAAATTGCCAGCGCTGATGCCTAAAATGTTGGCAGAGGCGCTGCTGATTAGGTTAAGGGCGCTGACTAAGCTGACTTTTTCCTGAGCTGCCCATTTTAAAGTCAATGTTAGCAACAGTTCCAAGCCGCTAGCGCCGATCTCTGCTTCGGCAAAAGGGGCTAATTTAGCATCGTCATCCACGGGCGTGTGGTCTGAGCAAATCGCGTCTATGGTCCCGTCTTTGAGTCCGCTAACTATGGCTTCTTTATCACGCTGGCTGCGCAAGGGCGGTTTGAGATGGCAATTGCTATCAAAGTAAGCCAGATCATGCTCAGTCAGGTGTATGTGGTTGGCGCTGACATCGCAACTGATGTCCAAGCCTTGTTTTTTTGCATCGCGTATCATGCTCACGCCTTCAGCGGTCGATAGGCGGCTGATGTGGATTTTGGCGCCGGTTTCTTTGGCGATGCGCAGTATGCTGGCCAAAGCCAGTGCTTCGGCCGCGCTGGGTATGCCTTTCAGGCCTAATCGGCTGGCCACTTCACCATCATGAGCGACGCCATCTTTAGCCAGAAACGCTTCTTCCGCATGTAAAAACAGGGTGTAACCGAAGGTGGCGGCGTATTCCATGGCCCGCCATAACACTTGCGTGTCGGTAATGGCTATATTCGCTTGAGAAAAGCCTACGCAGCCAGCTTCATGCAATTCGCCCATTTCAGCCAGCACTTCACCTTTGAGTTGCCTAGTCAATGCGCCTAAGGGGTATACGTGGGCTAAGTTAAGTTGTTTGGCACGGTGTTTTAGCATTTTTACTAGGCCAGGCTCATCCAGCACCGGGTCGGTATCCGGCGGGCAGGCCAGGCTGGTAACGCCGCCAGCAACCGCAGCTTGCAATTCACTGACCAGGGTGGCTTTGTATTCTTCGCCAGGCTCGCGCAATCTGGCGGATAAATCGACCAAGCCAGGGCAGACGATAAGTTTGCTCGCGTCTATGCTTTGGTTAGCAACAAACCCAGCAGGGGCCTCGCCCAAGGCAAGAATTTTACCTGCGCCTATGTAGACGTCTAATTGTCTGTCTAGCTTGGTTTTAGGGTCGATGACGCGGCCATTTTTAATGTGGATCTTCATGATGGGTTTCCTGAGGGTTGGCCGCCGGCCAGTATGGCCATGACTGCCATGCGTATGGCTATGCCGTAGGTCACTTGCGGCAGAATAACCGATTGCTGACCATCGGCCACACCGGAATCAATTTCTACGCCACGGTTCATCGGGCCAGGGTGCAAGACTATCGCATCTGGTTTTGCTAGGCTTAATTTTTCTTGGCTGAGACCATAGGTTTTAAAGTACTCTTGTGCGCTCGGTAGCATGGCTCCAGTCATGCGCTCATTTTGTAAACGCAACATCATGACCACGTCGACGTCTTTAAGCCCAGCTCGCATGTCGTGGTAGACATGCACCCCCAGCTTCTCGACCTCTGCAGGCAACAGCGTTTTAGGCGCGATCACCCGCACTTCTGGCACGCCTAGGGTGGTCAGGGCATGTATCTCGGAGCGTGCTACTCTAGAGTGCAATATGTCGCCAACGATAGCCACACGCAGGTTATGTAAATCGGGTTTGTATTTGCGTATGGTGAAGACGTCCAATAAACCTTGGGTCGGGTGCGAATGGCGACCGTCACCGGCATTGATGATGTGGATATGCTCAGGCACGTGTTTGGCAATGAAATGCGCGGCACCCGATTGCGCGTGGCGGACCACAAACATGTCGGCATGCATGGCAATCAAGTTGTCCACCGTGTCTAAAATGGTTTCGCCTTTGGACTGCGAAGAGGTGTTGACATTCAGGCTGATAACATCGGCCGATAGGCGTTTGGCGGCTATTTCAAAGGTGGTGCGGGTGCGGGTGCTGTTTTCGAAAAAAAGATTGCATACGGTTTTTCCGCGTAACAAAGGCACTTTTTTCACTTCGCGCTCGGCCACCCCAACAAAGGATTCTGCCGTGTCTAAAATTTGATTCAATATCTTTTTTGGTAAGCCTTCTATGGATAGAAGGTGCCGCAGTTGGCCGTCAGAATAGAGTTGGGGGTTATTCATGCTTAGGGACCGCCTGGTTAGTAGATGGGGTGAGCAATTTTAAGGTGAAACCTAGGCGGCCATTGGCCAGCTGGACTAATTGCAAGTTTTGCGTGGCGGCTAGGCTTAAATCCAGGGCCGTGATTTGCGGGCTAATTGGTAGCTCGCGGCCACCTCGATTGACCAGTGCGATTAGCGTGATGCTGGCAGGTCGACCGTAGTCAAACAGCTCATTCATGGCGGCACGGGTAGTGCGGCCGGTATAAAACACATCGTCTATTAAAATAATGTGTTTGTTTTCCACATCAAAGGGAATTTGACTGGGTTGATTTTCTGGCTTGAGCCCGCGTTTAGCGTAATCGTCCCGATAAAAAGACACGTCTAAGGTGCCGTGTTCAATGGCATGGGCGGCCATGGCTTGGTCTAAGCTAGCCATCAATCGTTGCATCACCCAAACACCACCGCTTTGTATGCCGACCAAAGCGGTATTCTTTTGCAGCAAGGGCTGTAGTTTTTCTGCAAGTTTGCTAATCAGTGTTTCTGCGTCGGGTATGTGCTTGAGTTCTGTGGTCATGGATTTAGGCCGTCAAAATTTTATGCTTATCATAATTCATGTTTATATACTGTCAAAATAGCTTTGTAATATCGTTTGGGCGGCGACTTGATCCAAATGAATTTTTTGCGCACGTCCTTTTATCCCTGCTTGATTAAGCAGCTCGCTTGCCGCCACTGAGCTGTAACGTTCGTCTATTAGCATAACCGGCAGGTTGAATCGACCATTAAGCCTACGCGCGAATTTTTTGCACAATTGCGTGATCGGCGTTTCTTCCCCATCTAGATTCAAAGGCAGGCCGACGATGAGCAATGTTGGCTGCCATTCTGCGACTAGCTCGGCTATTCTATTAAAGCGCACAGTGTTGCTTTCGTTGTCTATGGTGGTGAGCGCTTGGGCTTGGGCCAGCAGGTGTTCGCCTATCGCTACGCCTATTCTTTGCTCACCAAAATCAAAGCACATGGCAGTACCAGCTAAGACGGTGTCTGCTTGATAAACGTTTTCGTTGTCTATCAGTTGACCGTGTGCTGTGGTTTTGCTGTGCGTACTGGTAAGCATTAGGCGTGGCCTGCCACATCAGACAACATGGCTGGGTTGACGCCCAGTAAGGCTAGGCTAGCATTAAGCTTGTCTTCGGCCTTGGTTTCGTACAAAATTTTATGCAGCGTCTCGCCATCCTTGGCTTGCACAGACAGCCATGCGTTTGCAGCGATCTCTTCTTCCAGTTGCCCAGCGGTCCAGCCCGCGTAACCTAAAGCCAGCAACATTTTCTTAGGCCCGGCGCCTATTGCAACCGATTCTAAGATGTCTTTCGAGGTGGTAAGGGCGGTGTTTTCTGCGATAGCTAGGGTGCTATCCCATTCGCCGCTGTGTTCATGCAGGACAAAGCCTCGTTCCGGCTGAACCGGCCCACCATACAGCACTTGATAGCGAGCGATCTCGCCATCGGCTAGATCGACTTTTATTTTTTCAAACAAGGTTTCGTAAGTGAGGTCTGTTGGACGGTTGATCATGACGCCCATGGCGCCATCCCGATTGTGGGTACAGATGAAGGTGACTGACTTAGAAAAAAACGGATCCGTCATGCCTGGCATGGCGATGAGGAAGTGGCCTGTGAGATTAACGTTTTCCAATGTGCTTATTTTACCATAGCTTGCTGATTATTATAGAAATTAATGCTAATGACGCTTTATTCTGCCTCTAGGTAACCGCTGACTTCCAGGCCGAAGCCAGCCATGCTAGGCATTTTTCGTGGATTAGCCAGCAATTTCATTTTTCCTACTCCGCAATCCAATAAAATTTGTGAGCCTATGCCGTAGGTGCGTAATTCTTGGTTGATGCGTACCGGTTGATCGGCGCCCAGTATGCGTTCCACTATAGTTTCGCCGCTTTCCTGGTGATGCAATAAGATCATGACGCCAGTCTCGGCTTGTGCAATGACTTGCATGGCAGCCAGGGTGTTCCAGCTGTGGGAGCAACTGGATCGATCGAGTAGATCAAAAATCGACAGTGGTTCGTGTACGCGGACCAAGGTTTCTTGGTCAGGCGTGGGCTTGCCCTTGATCAGGGCTAAATGCGTTTCTTTGGCAATTTTATCGTGATAGGCGATCAACTGCATGGGCCCGTAAGGCGTTTGGATTGAGCGTTCTGCTGCTCTTTCAACCAAGCGCTCGGTTTGTGCGCGGTATTGAATGAGGTCAGCAATGGTGCCTATCTTAAGCTGGTGTGTAGCGGCAAAAGCCATCAAGTCAGGCAGACGAGCCATGCTGCCGTCGTCTTTTAGGATCTCGCAAATCACACTGCTGGGCTCGGAGCCAGCCAATTGTGCTAAATCGCAGCCGGCTTCTGTGTGTCCTGCTCGTACAAGCACGCCACCGTCCATGGCGGCTAAGGGGAAAATGTGGCCAGGACTAACGATGTCTTTAGGCTTGGCCATTTTAGCGACTGCGGCTTGCACGGTACGCGCCCGGTCTGACGCTGAGATGCCGGTGGTCACGCCTTCGGCTGCCTCTATGGAAACGGTGAAATTGGTGCCCATGCGGGCACCATTTTTCTGCACCATTTTAGTTAGGTTTAATTGCCGGCAACGCGCTTCGGTGAGCGTTAGGCATATCAACCCACGGCCGTATTTCGCCATAAAGTTGATGTGCTCAGCCGTGACAAATTCTGCAGCCAAGACCAAATCGCCTTCGTTTTCGCGATTTTCGTCATCGACTAAGACCACCATGCGGCCGTGTTTGATTTCTGCAATAATTTCTTGGGCGCTGCTTATAGTCACGTTGGTTTATCCAATTGCTGTATTGAGTGCGTTAGCTTAACCGGCCTAAACGCTAATTATTCTTTTGCCCACTGCGCCATGCGATCGACATAGCGAGCGATTTGATCCACTTCCAAATTCACTAAGCTGCCCGCTGTTAAAAATTGCAAGGTGGTATTTTCCAATGTATGTGGAATCAAGTTAACGCTAAACACGTCCTGCTCTATGCTATTAATAGTCAAGCTGACGCCGTTGACAGCAATCGAGCCTTTGATGGCTATGTACTTGCTGATAGCGTGTGGCGCGCGTATGGCTAATGTCCAGCACTCGCCGACTTGTTCAAATAATACGACGCTGGCTACGGCGTCGACATGACCGCTGACCAAATGCCCACCCAACCGGTCGCTTAGGCGTAAGGCTTTTTCCAGGTTAACTGCATGCAGCTGGGTTAAGCCCACCGTTACGGCCAAGCTGGCTTGTGAAACGTGGGCTTCAAAATGGTCATCGTTTACCAATGTTGCGGTTAGGCATACGCCGTTGACGGCAATGCTGTCACCGGTTTGCACATCTTGCATACCCAATTCCGCGCAAGCGATTCTAAGCTTTAGGTCTGCGCCTATGGCTTGCGTGCTTTCGATTTTTCCTACGCTTTGTATGATGCCGGTGAACATGCGCTAATTTTATCAGACTTAGCCCGGCTTGGGCTCATTGCTTGCGTACACAATACTTGTTAAGCGCTGGCATAAGCCTGTTAGAATTTAACTTATGTGGTCAAAATTAAAATCAATGCTTAAGCAATTTGCCGGTTACGAGCTCTTGGTCGGACTGCGTTACACGCGCGCTAAGCGCAAAAATCATTTTATATCGTTCATTTCATTAACCAGCATGGTAGGTATAGCGCTTGGTGTGGCGGCGCTAATTGTGGTGTTGTCGGTGATGAATGGTTTTCAAAAAGAATTGCGTAGTCGCATTTTAGGGGTGGCCTCGCATTTGGAAATTAGTGGCCAAAATAATCAGCTGAGCGATTGGCAACAGGTGCTCAATTTTTCTGTTAAGCAAGAGCATGTCTTGGCTGCTGCACCTTACATCATGGCGCAGGGCATGCTTAGTTACGATCAAGGGGTACAAGGCGCAATCATTAGAGGGGTGTTGCCGAATGCCGAGGATGCGGTAGCGGATTTAGGCCGGAATATGAAAGTAGGGCAGTTGTCTGAGCTAAAAGCCGGTGAGTTCGGCATTATTTTAGGTGCGGATTTGGCCTATAACTTAGGTGTACAAGTGGGCGATAAGGTGTTGCTGATGGCGCCCCAAGGGCAGTTTACACCGGCCGGCATAGTCCCACGGTTAAAGCAATTCACCCTGATTGGTTTGTTCCAGGTGGGTATGTATGAATACGATGCTGGCTTGGCTTTGATACACCTGGACGATGCGGCTAAGTTATACCGTATGGGAGACAACGTGTCTGGGGTGCGATTAAAACTGGACGATTTGTTTGACGCACCGCTGATAGGCGCATCGCTGGCGAACCGACTAAATAACCGTTTGGTTGCCAGTGAGCAGTATTACGTTAGCGATTGGACCCAGCAGCATGCCAACTTTTTTAAAGCGGTGCAGATGGAAAAACGCGTCATGTTTATCATCCTCACCTTAATCGTCGCTGTGGCGGCCTTTAATATTGTCTCCACCTTGGTTATGGCGGTAACCGATAAACGCGCAGACATTGCCATCATGCGCACTTTGGGGGCTAGTCCAAGCAGCATATTATGCATTTTCATCGTGCAAGGCGCCTTAATTGGTCTGGTAGGCACGCTGTTAGGTGCGGTTTTTGGGGTGCTGATTGCGCTCAATATAAGCGTCATCATTCCGTTTATTGAAAGCCTATTTCACGTGCAGTTTTTATCCAAGGAAGTTTATGCCATCAGTGAGTTACCCTCGGACTTGATTTGGGCCGACGTGCTGGTCATCGTCTTGATGTCCTTCGCTTTAAGTTTGTTAGCCACGCTCTACCCAAGCTGGCGTGCCAGTAAGATTAATCCTGCAGAGGCCTTGCGCTATGAATAATGCCTCGCAATCCTCAGTCTCAAACATTCTCGCTTGCACTGGCCTGCATAAAACCTACCAAGGCTTAGACGTGGCTGTGTTAAATGGCATAGACCTCACGGTTAAGGCCGGTGAGCAGATAGCCATCGTGGGGAGCTCAGGCTCGGGTAAAAGCACCTTATTGCATTTGTTGGGTGGATTAGACACACCGTCTGCCGGTCAGGTGTGCATACTTAATCAAGACCTGGCTGAATTGAGCGAAGCAAAAAAAGGGCTATTGCGTAACCGTAGTTTGGGTTTTGTTTACCAATTCCACCACCTTTTGGGGGAATTTACCGCTTTAGAAAATGTCGCCCTGCCTTTATTAATTAGACGCATGCCTTGCCAGCAGGCATTTGAGTTGGCTGCCGAGATGCTTGCTAATGTTGGTTTGCAGCATAGGTTGCAGCATATGCCAGGAGAGTTGTCCGGTGGTGAGCGGCAACGGGCGGCCTTAGCCCGCGCTTTAATTACAGAGCCGCAATGCATCTTGGCCGATGAGCCAACCGGCAACCTTGATAGGCACACTGCACATGCCGTATTCGATTTGCTGTTGGGTTTAAATCAAAGTCAACAACGGGGTTTGGTGGTGGTGACGCATGACATAGAGCTAGCCAAAAAAATGCAGCGGCAATATAAATTGCTTGATGGTAAGTTGCAGCCCCTGTAGATACGTCATCAATGGCTTAAGTCATGACCTTGCTTGCATTAACATTTGTTTTTGCTGCTTGGTTGGTGCAACAGGCCACACAATTGCCTGGCCCTGCTGTTTTAATAAGCCTGCTGTTAACAGCAGGCTTTGTTTTATGGCTAGCCTGCCGTAAGTTACCGACCTCTCATCTAAAAACCAGCTTAATCTGCTTGGCCAGTTTTTTATTTGGCTTGTGCTGGGCTGCTGGTTTTGCTTTATGGCGCATGCATGATGCACTGCCAGTAGTCTGGCAGCAAAAAACCATAGAAGTCATAGGCGTGGTGGCCAGCGTTCCAGAAGCCACGGAGCGTGGCACGCGCTTTCGTTTTGATGTGGAAACCGTGCTTACAAAAGAGGCCAGTGTTCCTCGTCGTATCAGCCTAAGTTATTACGCCGACTATGATGGCTTTGCTGCTATCAAGCAGCCTAGGCCGAACTCACTGCAGGCCAGTTCGGGATTTTTTCATGCGGGGCAACGTTGGTTGTTTGCAGTTCGCTTAAAGCGACCGCATGCCAGCATCAATCCTCACGGTTTTGATTTTGAATCGTGGGCGCTTGCCGAAAACATACGCGCTATAGGCACTATCCGAGCTAAGGATGGCATGCGTAAGTTAGATGACTTGGTTTGGTCGCCAGGCTATGTGATAGAACGAGCGCGGGAGCAAATCCAGCAACGCATTAAGCGGGTTTTGCATGGTCAAGCTTACGCGGGCATCGTGCAGGCTTTGGTCATGGGGGATGACAGTCAAATTCGGGCTAGTGATTGGCAGTTATTTTTAAAAACCGGCACCAGCCATTTGATGTCAATTTCTGGCTTGCACATCACCATGTTGGCTGCTTTAGCCTACGGCTTGGTCGGTTTTCTTTGGCGGCGTAATCCCAGCTTGCTTATGCGGCTACCTGCCCAAAAAGCGGCTAGCATGGCAGGGTTCTTAGCTGCCTTAGTCTACGCTGTGATTGCTGGATTTTCTGTGCCTACCCAGCGTACTTTATACATGCTTGCGGTGTTAGCCATGGCTTTATATTCGTCTCGGCGCTTGGCCTTAAGTCAGGTTTTGGCCTTGGCTTTGTCGCTGGTGGTGTTATTAGACCCTTGGGCAGTCAACGCGCCCGGTTTTTACTTGTCATTCGGTGCCGTGGCTATCATGGCGTATGCCTCAGGGGGTGGTATTGCCAAGCTGGGTTGGTTTAAATCGGCACTAAAGGCGCAGTGGGCGGTCACTGTGGGCATGGTGCCGGCCTTGTTGATTTTATTTAATCAAACGTCCATTGTTTCGCCTATTGCCAATGCCATTGCCATCCCATTGATCAGTTTCATTGTGACACCATTGGCTTTGTTGGGCAGTTTTTCTCTCATGAACTGGCCTTTACATTTAGCCTATGCTGGCCTTGAGTTTTGCATGGCCCTGTTGAACGGCCTTAATCACTTGCCTCTATCCACTTGGCAGCAACATGCGCCGCTGGCTTGGACTATCTTCCCGGCATTGCTGGGCATGGTCTGGCTGTTGTTGCCCAGCGGCTTTCCTATGCGTTATTTGGGTTTGCTAACGCTGTTGCCTATGCTGTTGATTGTTCCCGAACGGCCCTTGATGGGTGAGATGAAGGTCACGGTGTTGGACGTGGGACAAGGGCTGAGTGTGGTGGTGCAGACGGCTAAGCACACCTTGCTTTATGATGCAGGCCCTAAATACGATAGCCAAACCGATGCTGGCAGTCGTATTGTGGTGCCGTATTTGCGTGGTGCTGGGGTGGCTAAATTGGATGGGTTTGTGGTCAGCCATAATGACATAGACCACAGCGGAGGCATGCAGTCCGTCATGAGCTTAATGCCCGTCGCGTGGCTGGCCAGTTCCTTACCAGCAGATGGATTTATTTTGTCCGGGCAGCGACGCTTAGCGTGTTATGCCGGGCAAGCTTGGGTGTGGGATGGGGTGCGTTTTGACATGCTCTACCCAAGTATTGCCAGTTACAAAGACGGCAGTATTAAAGACAATAATCGCAGTTGCGTGCTTAAGGTAAGTAGTTTGGCCGGTAGCGCCTTGCTGACTGGGGACATAGAGAAAATAGACGAGCGCGCGTTATTGGATCAAGCTCCCAGTGGGTTATCCAGTGATGTTTTGCTGGTGCCTCACCATGGCAGTCGAACCTCATCCAGCCCTGAATTCATAACAGCCGTAGCCCCGACTATTAGCATCATCACTTCAGGCTATCTTAACCATTATCGCCATCCCAATCCCGAGGTGTGGGCGCGCTATGAAGCGCAAGGCAGTATTTTGTACCGCTCCGATTACGCTGGCGCCCTAGAGTTGCGGTTTGTGCTAGGCGATAAATCGCATGGACCAACCATTCATTTGATACCTTGGCGTCAGCAGAATCAACGCTATTGGCATGATGTTTATTAACCAAGCTTTAAGCCGGAATCTGCACATCTAGCTTGCCCAAATGGGCCTGACCAGCTAAAGTATCGCAGGAATAAATAGCATAGTCATTTTGAGTATGACTAATACCATCTGAACTTAAGGGAGTCGCATTGTGTGGGAAATTATAGTAGCTGCAGGTTGGCCAATTTGGCCGTTGATTATTGCATCCGTCATTGCCTTGGCCATCATAGGTGAGCGCGCGTTTGTGTTGCGTGAAAGCGCGGTCGCACCAGCAAATTTATTACCAGAAGTGCAGGCTTGGCTAGCCAAAGGCGGTATTACCAAAGAGACCATCGCGCGATTGGAGCAGCATTCCATGTTAGGTCGATTGTTCGCTAGTGCTTTGAACAGCGCCGATCACAGCCGTGAAGTGACGAAAGAAGCTATCGAGGAAACCGGTCGTGCCGTTGCCCATGATTTAGATCGTTATTTATCTACCCTGGGCACCATTGCAACGGTTGCACCATTGCTTGGTTTGTTAGGTACCGTTATTGGTATGGTGGAGTTGTTCGGTGCATTTACTAGCAGCGGCCATGACATTGCACAATTTGCCCGTGGTATTTCTGTGGCTTTATACAACACGGCTGCGGGTATCGTTGTCGCTGTGCCGGCCATGGTAGCTTACCGTTATTTCCGTTCTCAAGTGGATGATTTGCTGGTGGGTATGGAGCAACAAGCGATTAAATTGGTGGAAATCATCCACGGTCAACGCAAGTAATTGCGCTTTGGGGAAATAACATGAATTTTCAACGTGGAAAGCGGCACGAAGACCTCGAGATGAACCTCGTGCCATTGATAGATGTGCTGCTCGTCATTATTATTTTCTTGGTGGTGAGCGCCACGTTTTCGCGTACCAGCGAATTGCAAATTAATTTGCCAACGGCTCAAGCCAATGTGCCACAGGAAAAACCCTTAACCATAGAGGTGGGTGTGGATGCTAGTGGTAAATACGTGGTCAATGGCAAAAGCCTGTCCGATGTAAGCGTTGCCGGCATTGCTGCAGCCTTGCAAGCGGCAGCAAACGGCGGTAAAGAGCCTACTGTCATTATTAATGCCGATGCGAAGAGCACACACCAGTCTGTGGTGGATGTCATGGAAGCCTCTCGTACTGTTGGCTACACGCACATCACTTTTGCGACGCAATCCAAAGCCGGCTTTTAAATAACACCGCTTGAAAATTCGATGGCGTACTGTGGTCGTGCTTGAATTTTTAAGTCGGTTTATGCCGCGTCAAATTCTTTACCTAAGTATGTGATGGCAACGGCAGTGGCAAACTCAAAAAATCTTTTCTTACGCTTTTGGGCTTACGCTAGTCAGTACCTTGCGGTATGCCTGCTAGGCGTTGTTGCCCTAATGTTGCTGGCCTTCAGCAACACGGCTTTTTTAGCCCTCATTAAACAAGTCACTGACGAAGGTTTCGTTCAGCAATCGGCCAACAAAGTGGCTTACTTGCCGGTCATGCTGTTTGCATTATTGGCCTTGCGTGCGCTGACTGGCTTTGCCTCAAATTTCTCCATGCGCTGGCTGGCACGCCGGATTGTGGCGGATGTCCGTTTGGATGTGTTCCGTCAACTCATGCGTTTGCCGCTGGGTTTTTATGATCAGCAAGCAAATGGCAAGCTGGTGTCGAAGTTGGTCAACGATGTTGAGCAAATGGCCAGTGCCGCCACTAAATCCACCCTGACTATCGTTAGAGACAGCCTCACGGCCATAGGCATTATGGCCTATATGCTGTATTTGGATTGGCAACTTACCCTCATTTTTGTTTTGTTGGCGCCCCTCATGGCTTGGTGTTTGAAGACCATGTCGCCACAACTGCGGGATGCTGGTAGGGACGTCCAATCCAGCTTGGGTGAAATGACCCAAGTAGCTCAAGAAGCCATCGCAGGTCAGCGTATCGTTAAAATATTTGCCGGGCAGGCCTATGAAAATGAGCGTTATGCCAAGGTGGTGATTAACAACAGGCGCTTGCAAACGCGCTTGGCTCGGTTATCCGGTTTGAATAGCATGGTGGTGGAACTGTTGGCTGCCGTGGCCTTGGGGCTGGTGGTTTATTACGCCATAGGAAAATTCAGTGCCGGTGAATTTGCTGCATTTGTTGGCGCCTTGTTGATGCTGATCGCGCCTATCAAAAATTTAACGGCCATGAATGAAGACGTGCAAGTGGCTTTGGCGGCTGCCCACAGTGTGTTTGCCTTGATTGATCTGGAATCGGAGTACGATGGCGGTAAGCTTATGCCCTTGCGAACTAAAGGCGAGATTGAGTTTAAGCAAGTGTTGTTGACCTACCCAAATACCAAGCGGCCTGCGTTAAATAAAATCAGCTTCACCATCAAGCCTGGCGAGCGTCTGGCCTTAGTTGGGCGTTCTGGCGGCGGGAAAACCAGTTTAATTAATTTGTTGCCTAGGTTTTATGAATTGCAGCAAGGCCAAGTTTTGTTGGACGGTTTGGACATGCGTGATTTGGCCTTGGCTGATTTGCGTCAGCAATTCTCCTTGGTCAGTCAGGACGTTATTTTGTTTAACGACAGCGTATTTAATAACATTGCCTATGGCATGTTAGGCAATGCCAGTGAGCAAGACGTCATTGAAGCCGCTAAAGCCGCGCATGCTTGGGAATTTATCCAGCAGTTGCCGCATGGCTTGCAGCAAGAGTTGGGTGAGCGCGGTTTGCAATTGTCCGGTGGCCAGCGTCAACGTATCGCTATCGCTAGGGCGATTTTGAAGAATGCGCCCATATTGCTCTTGGATGAGGCAACCTCGGCTTTAGACGGTGAATCCGAACAGCATGTTCAGCAAGCGCTAGACAGTTTGATGCAGAACCGTACCAGCATAGTCATCGCCCACCGTTTAAGCACCATAGAAAATGCCGATCGCATTATGGTGATGGAGCAGGGTGAGATCGTTGAAAGTGGCACGCACCAAGCTTTGCTAAAACAAGCCGGTCATTATGCCAAGCTGTATCAAAAACAGTTTGCTGCACAGGCCTAACTATGATTCTGCCGCGGCTTAAATGAGGCGCTACTTGCAAAAACAATGGCGAGCTGGCTCGCCTTGGCAGCTAGTGTTGGTGCCGTTGTCTATGGTCTTTATGGCGCTACTTGCCATAAGAAAAGCGCTGTATAAGCTTGGTTTGCTGAAAAGTAGCCGCTTAAGTGTGCCGCTGATTGTGGTGGGCAATGTCAGTCTGGGTGGCACGGGCAAAACACCTATGGTGATTTACTTGGCTGAGCAATTGCAAGCCGCTGGATTTAAGCCTGGCATCATCAGCCGTGGCTATGGCGGTAAGCTGAAATCACCCACACCGGTGTTTGCTCACAGTAATCCTAGATTGGTTGGAGACGAGCCGGTATTAATAGCAAAACGCACGGCTTGCCCGGTGTTTATAGGGGCAAATAAAGTGCAGGTTGGACGAGCTTTATTACACGCCCATCCTCAGTGCAATGTGATTATTAGTGATGACGGTTTGCAACATTACGCTTTGCAGCGGGATGTAGAAATAGCCATGGTCGATGCCAGCGCGCAGTTTGGGAATCAGCGTTTGCTGCCTGCCGGACCCTTGCGCGAAAGCGTGGCTAGGCTAAAGCATGTCGATGTGGTGGTGGTGACCGGCGGCCAGACTTTTGATCTGCCGGATGGTTTGCCTTCGCCGTGTTTTTCCATGAGTTTGCTTGGGAGTCATTTTTATTCCTTAGGCGGTGTGCAAATGCCGCGTTCGGCAAAAGACTTTGTTGGTAAACCCATGGTGGCCATAGCCGGCATAGCTAACCCGCAACGTTATTTTGATCAACTCAGCGCTTTAGGGCTACAATTTGAGTCCAGAGCTTATCCTGATCATTATGATTTTACTGAGGAAGCTTTGCTGCAGTATTCGGGCAAAACCTTGCTAATGACAGAAAAAGATGCCGTAAAATGTGCGGGTTTTTCGGGCACTGGATTTTCTGGCTTAGATGCATGGTATTTGCCTGTCAGTGCGTCCATCAGCAGTGCGCCTGACATGAATTTTATTTCCTATATATTACAAAAGTTGAGAAGTTGATATGGATGCTAAGTTGTTACAGATTTTAGTTTGCCCAGTGACCAAGGGGCCGCTGATTTACAATAAGGCGGCGAATGAGCTTATTTCAAAGTCAGCGAAGCTTGCTTACCCAATTAAAGACGGTATCCCTGTGTTGCTGGAAGAAGAGGCGCGTAAATTAAGGGATGACGAGGCGCTTGAGTAGTTTGCTTAGTGGTTTTAATGCACCGCCGTTTTATGTGCTGATTCCGGCCCGTTATGACAGCCTTAGGCTGCCAGGCAAGGCGCTGCTTGATATCGCTGGCAAGCCCATGGTGGTTAGAGTTGCTGAGCGAGCCAAGCTAAGCGGGGCGACGCAAGTGATGGTGGCCACCGATGATGCGCGAATTATGCAAGCAGTTAAAGATCACGGCTTTGCGGCCTGCATGACTAAAGTCGAGCATGTGAGCGGTACCGATCGCATTGCGGAAGTCGTAACGCAGCAAGGCTGGGCGGATGATGCCATAGTGGTTAACGTTCAGGGGGATGAGCCCTTGGTAGCACCGTCCTTGATCGCTGAGGTAGCGGCAAAATTAAGTGACGATAGTGCGGCGACGATGGCCACGGCTTGCTACACCATTACAGAAAAGGCCGATTACTTAAATCCTAATGTGGTTAAAGTGGTGCTGGATGATCATGGCCATGCCATGTACTTTAGTCGGGCGCCCATTCCTTTTAGCAGAAACGCGGCAGGCGATACGGTCAGTAAGCAGTTCGGTGCATATAGGCATGTGGGCATTTACGCGTATAGGGTTAAGTTTTTAAAGCGGTTTGCCAGTCTGCCGGCATCCACATTGGAAAAGGTGGAAGGCTTAGAGCAGCTGCGAGCCTTGCAACAGGGTTATAAAATTGCTGTACATGTGAGCAATCAGCCGGCGGCCAGCGGCGTAGACACCCAGGAAGACCTTGATGCAGTGCGCGCCCGCTTCTAATTAGCGTAAGGCAACAGTCCTTAGTGTTTAAGTGTTTTGCTTGATTAAGCAAAGAAAGCGGCAAATGACCTTGCGCTAAATGGCTAGGTTTGCTATAGTCTCACCTCTCGACGGCACTATTGTCGAATCGGACGCGGGATGGAGCAGTCTGGCAGCTCGTCGGGCTCATAACCCGAAGGTCACAGGTTCAAATCCTGTTCCCGCAACCAACAATTCAATGTGCATTTTGCTGCAATTAGTTGAGGCAAAAAATACAATCAATAATAAACGCGAAACAAATCAAATTTATGATTGACGGGCTCTAAAAGGT
>CAYNSY010000005.1:0-100863 GCA_964400215.1 uncultured Methylotenera sp.
TGATGGTGTTGTTGGTGGCACCGGAGACTAAATAGATGGCCGCTGAGTTGGTGCCGGTTGCGCGTATGCTGCCCGAATTGGTGAAAATGTTGCCTGTTCCATCCGAATACATCCCGTAGCCACCATCCCCACTGGTGGTGATGCTGCCGATGTTGGTAGCTGTGCTGCCTGATTGATTTAAACGAATTCCGTAGCCACTACCACCACTGGTGGTGATGGTGCCCAAGTTGGTAACTGTACCGTTGATCCCATTTGAAAAAATGCCAAAGGCACCACTCCCACTGGCGGAGATGGTGCCCGAGATGGTGTTGGTAATGGTGGTGCTGGCGCCGGTCGAACTGATCCCGTCAATAAGATCACTAGTGGTGGCAATGCTGCTACTATTCTCGACACAGTCACCAGCGGTGCTCGAACTTAGCGTACTGGTGCGGGGGGATGTGTTAGTAATGTTAGGCGTACAGGCAGCGTAAGCCGTGGTGCCTGCGAGCAGTAAGCCCAAGCCACTGATGAATGCTAATCTGAATTTAGCCATGCACCCCCTTATCTATCATCCCAGCAAGCGGCTTGATACCCTCTGCTAGGGTGGCTCTGTGATTAAACTAAGCGGTAGGTTCAACGGCGTAATATAGCGCAAATGAATGGATAAAAATACAAGTAAATTGTAAGCAAGCGGTCGGTTTTTATTCAGGTGAATTTCTTATGGCAACGGCACATCAGCGTGGTATTACTTGGGCTGAGCTAAATGCGCATTATGAAAAGCGTGGCAGGACATGCAGCTGCTGGCAATTCGTTTGGGTTTAGGGCTGTTGCCAGAATGGCAGCGTAAACAGGATTTTCTGTCCGGCATGGCCACGTCGGCGCTGCTTTCAGATTGCTCCACCTGATGGCAGGCTACGCATTTTTGCGTGCGGTGCGAGGCATGATTAAACTGCGCTTTGCTAAACCAATCTTGGTTGATGCTGACTTTTTTAACACGCCATGGCACGCTGTCGTCTTTATGGCTGGCTTGGATTTCGTGGCAATAGGCACAGCCGTTTTCTTTGAGTGAGGTGGCATAACGGGTTTGCTCTTTAGGCGCCTTGGCCTTGAGGGCGTTCATGACCGTTTCTTCGTCGCCATGCGGTACATTAAAGCTTTGTTTGCCGAAGCCTAATTGCAATTGGTTGGCATGGCACAGTTGGCAGTCGCGCTTGAAATCAACCGGCTGTATGCGCATGTCTTTACCCTCGCCTTGGTGGCAATCGCTGCAACTCAATTCACGAATGTCCATGACGCCGTTGGGTCCTTGCACTAGACCCACGTGTTGGGAGTGCGGGAATTTCAAGCCGGAATGCTCCACTAAACGCGCACCCTCACTTTGGGGTATGCGCTCTATGCTAGTCGTCCCAGGCTGTTCATTGTTCTCACGAATAAAGCTGAGTTTAAAGTCTGGGTGGCTGCGGTCAAAATCTTTGACATTCGACAAGGCAGATTTTGCATCCACTTGCTTGATGTCCGCATGGCATTTGACGCAATTGTTGTTGTCTTGTTTGGCCAGCGGATGCGGCGCTTTGTGTTCTCTATGACACTCTGCACAGCGCACGCCATCAGACAAACGGCCGCTACTGTTGAACACGCGTTTTTGTAAGGCGGCATCGGCGATGTGTGCAGCGGTGTTTTGATGGCATTTCAGGCAGGCCTGATCCTTAACCTGTTGGGTTAATTTTTCATGGCAATTAAAACATTGCGAAGCAAAATGCAAATGCGCATTTGAGAGATGGCCCGGGCTCCAAACGCGGTCAAAGCCTAGCGGTAATTGCGCCATGGTTTTGTTTAGCGATGGGATGAGGTTTTGCGCCAAGGGCAGGGCGATAAAAACCAAGGCAATGAAGGCTGCCATCCACAATGCCATGCGCCGTTTGAAACTGGCCGCGCCGTGCAAGGGTTCATGGGTGCGTAATTTTAAATCTTGAAAATCATCCGGTAGTCGTTGCAGCAACAATAAAGACACGGCGATGTTCACATCGGGAGGTGCCGGTTCAACTTTTAATTGGTAGGGGCCTATGCTGACGAGTTTGCCGTGGCTTAATTCTATGTGTTGTTGCACCACGCCATCGACCGTCAATTCGCCATTGAGGGCAACTAGATAAAGTTGTCCGTCATCCAGGCGTTTGATGACGGCATGGTGCATGGCCAAGCGGGGGTCTAACAGATGGATGGTGCATTCGGCGCCGCGGCCTATGCTGATTTCTTCAGACGTTAAAGTGCGGTAGCTGCGTGACAGCACGCCGCGTGTACTGTGGGAAATTTTAATTAACAAGCAATTGATCATGGTGGGTTAAATCGCTTACCAATAAAAAAAGACCGCGAGTACATGCGCTATCATGGCCATCAATAATGCGACGCCAAACGGCACGTGAAAGTACAGCCAAAAGCCCATGCGCGCTCGGTACATCAAATCTTGCCTAGCGCGTTTTACCAAGGATTCGCGGCGCACCATAATGGAATATAAATCGCGGTAAAGTTTACGCTGGTCTGGCGGCAAATCTTGGCCCAGCACGGTTAATTCTTGCACGGCCAAGGCCGTTGGGCAGTCCGGTTGAAAGCCGCGAAGTTGTTCTAACAAGCCTATGCCTATGGATGTTTCGCGGCAGGCGCGCATCACCGTTTTATTGATGTCGTCTGGCATCACCATGGCAATTTGCCGCGCCATTTTATCGGATTCGGCGATGCGTAGTAGCAAGCCGTCTAAATTGTCCTCGCCCATGTTTTCTGTCATCAGGCGTGGGTAAATCATGTAAGCGTAGTTACCAAAAAAGCCACTCACTACGACGATTAATAATAGGCCGTAGGTCACTGTGTGTATGTTTAAACCGTAGTGAAAACCGCTGTGTAAGGTGGCAATAAAGGTCAAGGCCGTGCCTAAATAGATGTGCGCTGACAACCAGGCTTGGGTGGTGCCGCTGCTGCGATAACGGCGTTTGCGTATGCCATACCAGGCCATCCAGAATACCAAGGCCGCCGAGATGGTGCCTAAGGTGTAACCTAGCCAGCTGCCACCGTAATGGCCAACCGCGGGTTCAAAGACGAGGAAAGCGGCGAAGGCGAGCAAAATCATCACCACGGCTAGTTTGAAGTAGCGGTATCTTTTGTAATCGAAAATGTTGCTGTGTTGCATGGCTTAAGCCTTAATCCTCATCGTCATTCATTAGCTTGGCCTCGCCACCTGTACCGCCGGCATAGCTTAACAAGGCTTCCGGGTTTACCCTTAGGGCTGCGCCCACTGGGCACGCACGCACACACACTGGGCCGCCGCTGATGTCTTTGCACATGTCGCATTTTACCGCTACCTTGGCGCCGTCTTTGACCGGTAGCTCTTTGGGTTTGATGCCTAACAGCATTTGCAGGATGCTGCGTTCTTTTTGCTCGTGTATCACCGACATTTGTATCACGTCGTACGGGCAGTTTTCTTGGCAATTGCCGCAGCCTATGCAGCTGTCATCGATGTAGACTTCGCCATGCGGTGCACGGTGTATGGCATCCGGTGGGCAATCTTTCATGCAGTGCGGGTGCTCGCAATGGCGGCAGGAAGTGGGCACGCGGATGTTGGCAAAAATAGGCCCTGCGTCGCGATCTAGGCGGGTGGCGCCGCCGTGCGTATCAGCACAGGCTTGTTCGCAATGGTTGCAACGCACGCATAAAGATTCGTCGATCAGCAACACGTCGGTGGCTTCGCCCACGCCTTGTTGAATTAAAAAGGAAATTAAGTTGGATGGGCTGGATTGCTTGCCCGTGACCTGGTTGCTTTCAAATGCCGTCTCCATGCGCTGGCGATTTTCTTGGTCTTGTAAATGCTGCAAATAGCGCGCATCCAATTCACCGCGTATTTCTGGGTTGCGTGCAATGATGTCGCGCATGCGACCGGCTTCAATAAACACCGCTTCCGTGGCTATCGCAGCACGCACCGTGGCATAGCGTGGCTCGCCCGAAACCAAAGACATTTCGCCCACATAGTGGCCAGCCGCCACATAGAACAGCACCACTTCGCGACCGCCTATCATGTGTGAAACGGTTACCGAGCCACTTTGGATGAGGTAGAGGCCATCTGCCTCGTCGCCTTCGTGGAATAACTCCTCGCCAGCCGCGTAGTTTTTCAAGGTGGCATTATTGGCCACATCGTTTAAATCTTCTTCGCTAAGCGATAAGCCTATGCAAAGGTGGATGATGGTTTTAATCGCCACCTCATTTAAGATGCGGCGCATGGATTGCACAGAATCAATCAGCTTCTGCATCACCCGTCTTGGTGTTTCTATCAGCACGCAAGCTTGCGTAGCACGCACGGTGCCAGCCCGACGACGGCCAGAGACTAAGGCCAACTCGCCAAAGAATTCGCCGGCTATGAGCTTGCCATCGGGCACATCGTCATCGTCTATCAGTATGTCTAATTCACCTTCAATAATAAAAAAGAAGGTGGTGCTGTAGTCGTTGCGCTTGAAAATCACGTCGCCGGCTTGCGGCAATAATATATTGCTTTCTAAGACCAGCTCACGCAGTTGCAAGGTGCTGAGCATGGCCAGTAAAGGCACGCTTTTGCGTATCTTTTCCAAGACATCGTCTATGCCACGGTCGGTGCAGAAGCTGGCAAATTTCTCACGCAATAATTGGTTGTCGGCCGGCTCAACTGGGTTGCCTAAAATATGCTCTACAACCTCATAGCCTTGATTGATGCCTTGCTTGATCAGTGGGTAACCGGCCAGTGCGCCTATCACATACAAACCGGGTACGCTGGATTCGTAGTGTGACGACAATTGCGGTAGGGCATATAAATCTGGGGTGGAGAAGCCCACACCAAAGCTTTCTAGCAAGGGGCGTGGCGATAGCGCACCCAAACGCGCAATCACGCGGTGGCAGGGTATGCGCTCTACCCCATTGGCGGTGTTGGCGAACACGGTAATGGGAAAGTCACCTTTGGCATTCGCTTCTATGGATTGCGGTTTGGTTTCTAACAGCCAGTCCAACACCCCGCGTTTTTTTGCTTCGGTTAATTGACTAAGGTTGGTTTCCTTACAATTACTGAAGTCTTCCGCGCGATTGAGAATGATGAGTTGGTTACGCGCCGATAAAGCGATGGCGTTTTCCACACCGCTGTCGCCACCACCAATGACCACGATGGTTTCATTTTGGTAGGCATCGGGGTCATCCAATTGGTATTGAATTTGCGGTAAATCGCCGCCCGGAATGTCCAGTTTGCGCAAATTGCCTTGTACGCCCATGGCCAGCACAGCATTTTTAGTGCGGAGGTTGCTACCGTCCTCCAGCGCCACCAATAATCCATCGGCTTGTTGCTGTATGCCCACGGCTTTAGCCCCATAGCGAATATTCACTTGGTGCTCGGCCATGGTTTGTTCCCAGGTCTGCAATACAGATTCGCGCGAGGACGCAGTGAAAGGCAATGCACTACGCAGGGGTAAGCCGCGTGGTTCCGACATCACCAATTTGCCGCGCTGGTAATTGCGCACGGTATTGGCCGGTGCTTGTTCGGCTTCTAATAACAGGTAGGCCAAGCCTTGTTCGCTGGCGCGCACGGCAGCGGACAGGCCGCTAGGACCAGCGCCTATGATGACGATGTCATATAAGGTGTTGGATGCCGGCTTAGCTGGTTTCTTATTTTTTGCAGCCGTTGCCATGGATTACGCGGTATGTGTTGAAGGGTAGGGGTGCTTGCATGCTGATTAATGGGTGTTTGTTTACCTAAATTTATTGCTTGATGATAAAGCCTAAGCCCCGTTTGCGAGGGTTCTATGGTTGCGTGTTGGTATGGTTGGATAGTGGCATATTCGACCTTATAAGTCAAAAGTCCGCAGACAAAACGCCCGCTTAGCTTATACGCTAATTGTGTGATTTAATTGTTACGAAAATGTAACAATTACCTTGAGCCAAATCTTTTTTCGTGCTATTTTTGCGTTGCGTCAAATTGTCGCATGTTAAATCGTGCTACGAAAAGTTCAAAAAAACAGCATGGTTTGCTGGCTATTTTCAACTTAAATTCCTTGGGATTTTAAGTAAGGGCTTAAGTTTTTTTGATTAAGGGCCGTGTATGGCAGTAGCAGATTTGGGTTACAAGATTATAGCAAGGCCCAATAATTCATTGTCTGTAAAGGACAGTGTTAAGTTGCTGGCAGTATTGGCTGGCATAGCCTTGGTAGTGGCATTGGGTTTTTTGCACATAGGTGCGTGGTTGGTGTTGCCGTTTGCTGGCCTGGAAATTTTGGCCTTTGCTTACGCCTTCTATAGCATTTATTTGCATGCGGACGATTTCGATAGCATTACGATAGAAAACGAACGCATAGTTGTAGAAAAAAGAAACGTCAAAGAAATAACGACAGCGGTTTTTCAGCGTTACTGGGCGCAAGTCAATGTGCGTGATGTGGCGATGATTAAAGGCAGTAATGGTAAGTGTGGGCTTTTTATAAGTTCACACGGGAATGAAGTGGAGTTTGGTCGAAATTTTATAAACGATGAGCAGCGCAGCCAATTGGCGCGGGACCTCAGGCAAAAATTAAAAATTATTAATTAATTTAGTTTTGGAGTGAGTTTTATGCGAGGTTTTACAAAAATTAGTTTAGCGTTATCGACCATGCTGGCATCCCTTGCTGCGCATGCGGATTATGCTTGGAATTTTCCAGAGCCTGTAACGCCTATGGCTTTAGACACATTGCATGTGCACAACAAGTTTATGTTGATCACCATGGTGATTTTCTTTGTTGTGTTGGCCATCATGATTTACTCTATTTTTTCTCATAGAAAAAGTAAAAATTTCAAACCGGTTAAGGATAAGGCGCCATCCACTGCGATGGAAATTTTTTGGACACTGGTGCCGTTTGCTATTTTGCTGCTGATTGACTTTGTCATCATGGGCATACCGGCATATCACAGCGTGGTGATGATGGAAGACACCCGCGATAAAGCCACCATGGTGGTTAAAGTGACCGGTTCACAATGGCGCTGGCAATATGAGTACATGGATGGTGATGCCAAGGGCATTAAATTTGTCAGCAACTTGTCTACGCCTAAAGAACAAACGGATATGGGCTTTGAGGGTAAGAAAGACGAGCAATATTTGTTAGAAGTGGATAACCGTTTAGTGTTGCCAGTGGGTGAGAAAGTCCGCATTTTAATGACGGCCACCGACGTGATGCATAACTGGTGGGTGCCACAATTTGGTTCATCACGCTTGGCTGTGCCTGGTTTCTTGCGTGAAACATGGGTGCAAGTGGATAAAGCCGGGACTTACCGCGGTCAATGTAAAGAGCTGTGCGGTAAAGGCCATGGCTACATGCCTGTGGTGGTTGATGCCTTGCCTATGGAGGAATACAAAGCCTGGGTAGTGGCGAAGAAAGAAGAAATGGCTAAGGCTTCTGCCGGTGCCGATAAAGAATGGACTAAAGACGAATTGGTAGCTGAAGGCAAAGGCGTGTACGAGAAAAACTGTGCCGTTTGCCACCAAGTGTCTGGTGCCGGCTTACCGCCAGCATTCCCAGCCTTGACCGGCAGTAAAATTGCCACTGGCCCTATCTTTGATGCAGACGGTAAATACTTAAAAGACGGCCATTTAGACCGCGTGTTAAACGGTATTCGTGTGATGCCAGGTTGGAAGGCCTTGCTTAATGATACTGAAATTGCAGCCGTGATTACCTATGAAAGAAATGCTTTAGGTAACAGCGTCGGTGATGTGTTGCAACCCGCGCAAGTCAAAGCCGCACGTCAATAA
This sequence comes from uncultured Methylotenera sp., assembly GCA_964400215.1. Taxonomy (GTDB): domain Bacteria; phylum Pseudomonadota; class Gammaproteobacteria; order Burkholderiales; family Methylophilaceae; genus Methylotenera. The sequence goes on from CAYNSY010000005.1 coordinate 7,751, forward strand.
CAGTCATTAGTTAATATTTTGTTTGAGTAATCAGGAGAAGGTAATGAGTACAACAACAGTAGCGCATCATGATGATCACGCTGAACACCCAACGGGGATCATGCGTTGGTTAACCACTACTAACCATAAAGACATCGGGACAATGTATTTAACGTTTTCCCTAATTATGTTCTTTGTTGGCGGTGCCATGATTTTAGGCATCCGTGCTGAGTTATTCCAGCCGGGTCTGCAATTGGTTAACCCAGAGTTTTTTAACCAATTAATCGGCGTGCATGCGCTGATCATGATTTTCGCGGCGCTTATGCCAGCGGCTACTGGTTTCGCTAACTGGATGATCCCATTGCAAATCGGTGCGCCAGACATGGCCTTACCGCGTTTGAATAACTGGGGTTTCTGGTTATTGCCACCTTCTGCTATTTTGCTAACCTTACCGTTCACCTTGGCTTTGTTCGGCATCGGTGATGGTGCATTAGCTACCGGTTGGACCTTCTATCCACCGCTATCTATACAAGGTGGCATCGGCGTTGACTTCGCGATTTTTGCGGTGCATTTGTTGGGTGTGTCTTCTGTATTGGGTTCTATCAACATCATCGTAACCTTGTTCAACATGCGCGCGCCTGGCATGACATTAATGAAAATGCCATTGTTCGCTTGGGGTTGGTTAATTACTGCTTTCTTGTTAGTGGCCACCATTCCTGTGTTAGCTGGTGCCGTGACCATGTTGCTAACAGACCGTCACTTCGGTACGCACTTCTTTGATGCGGCCGGTGGTGGTGACCCAGTGATGTTCCAACATTTGTTCTGGTTCTTCGGTCATCCTGAAGTGTATATTTTGTTATTACCGGTTTGGGGCTTCATTCCACAAATCTTAGAAACATTCTCACGCAAACCAATGTACGGTTACAAAGCACAAGTGTACTCATTCTGGGCGATTGGTGCCTTGTCTGTGGTCGTTTGGGCTCACCACTTCTTTACCTCAGGTATGCCAGTGCCAGCCTTGTTGTACTTCATGTACAGCACCATGGCCATTTCATTACCATTGGCCGTGATGTTCTTCTGCTGGATTAAAACCATGTGGAAAGGCTCCATGAGCTTTGAAACACCGATGTTGTTTACCGTGGGTTGGATTATCTTATTCGGTATCGGCGGTTTAACCGGTTTAGTGTTGGCAGACGTTGCGGCCGATGCGCAATACCACAACAGCTACTTCGTGGTAGCGCACTTCCACTACACCTTATTTGCCGGCGGCATCATGGGTATCATGGCCGGTGTGTATTTCTGGTTACCAAAAATGACCGGTCATATGTACAACGAGAAATTAGGTAAGTTGCATTTCTGGTTAACTGCCATCTCATTCAACCTAACCTTTATTCCTCAGTTCTTCTTAGGTTTGGCTGGTATGCCTCGTCGTATTCCTGACTATGCATTGCAATTTGCTGAATTCAACATGATTTCATCCGTTGCAGCGTTCGTCTTGGGCTTGTCACAACTGTTATTTGTTTACAACGTAGTGAGCTGCATTAAAGGCGGCAAAAAAGCCACCAATCAAGTATGGGAAGGCGCGCAAGGTTTGGAGTGGACATTGCCTTCACCTCCGCCATACCATAGCTTTACTGAGCAACCTACCGTTAAGTAAGCACACCAACTCGGCTTGATCATCAAGCCGAGTTTTATATTGGAATACTATGACTAAGCAAGCCGCAGACAAAAAATTAAGCAATAAGCGTATCGCCATGGTGCTCGGCGGGCTGGCCTTAATTTGTTATGTAGTATCGATGTTTGTGATATGGCAAAAGTAAAAAACAGCGAACCGCTATCGCAAAAACAGCAACTGGATTTAAAGAATAAAGTTTTAGTACGTAAGCTCCTTTGGATGCTTTTAGGGTCATTGTTGTTTGCCTTTGCTTTGGTGCCGATTTACGACGTGTTATGCGAAATGACCGGCCTGAATGGCAAAACTAAAAATTCTGCAGCGGTGCTGGCAGAAGCAAAAGTAGACAACAGCCGTTGGGTGACAGTGCAATTTACCACCAACGTGATGCCGGGTTTGGGTTGGAATTTTTACCCTAAACAAAGCAGCATTAAGATGCACCCAGGTCAGATAGAAACGGTTGTTTTTGTAGCAAAAAATACCACCAATCAAGTGGTGGTTGGACGCGCTATACCAAGCATTACTCCAGGTATAGCGGCGGCTAACCTTAAGAAGATAGAGTGTTTTTGTTTTGTGAATCAGGCGCTCAAGCCGGGTGAAGAAAAAGAAATGCCCTTGCGGTTTTTTGTAAGCCCACAATTGCCTAAGGATGTGTCTGACATGACCTTGTCGTATGCATTCTATCCATCGGTGGATGCGGCTAAGTAGGCTTAAGTGGTTAGTAGTAGAAGGCGAGGAGATGGCGGCAATTTCGCTGTTTGAATTTAAACTATAAAAGATGCACGGGAGTTATTGCATGGCGACACATTCTAACAATCAGTATTACGTACCGCACGGTAGTATTTACCCAGCGATTATATCCATGGGCTTGCTGTCGCTAGCCTCGGGTTTTATCTTTAGCGTGGCGACCGATAAAAACAAAGACTTGGCGTATCTGCAAGCGCCAGGCAAGTGGATGATGATTTTAGGTTTTGCGCTGATTTTATTCATGGTATTTAAATGGATGGGATCCATCATTACAGAAAGCATCACCGGCCAATTTAAAAAATGGGAAGATAAATCCTTCCGTATCGGCATGATCGTGTTTATTTGCTCTGAGGTTGCCTTCTTCGCGGCTTTCTTTGGCGCACTGTTCTACATGCGTGTCTTGTCCGTCCCAGAATTAAGCGGCTACGATTTAGACATCACCCCGTACAAAGATTTCTTGGGTTCATGGCCATCCACAGGCCCAGGCGGTTTAACCGTAAGCGGTGAATTCAAACCGGGTCCATTGCACCCTATGGGCGCATGGGGTTTGCCAGCGATCAATACTGCCTTGTTGTTAAGCTCTGGTGCCACCATTACTTGGGCCCATTGGGGTTTGATTAAAAATAACCGTAAACAATTGATAGCAGGCATGGCATTAACCGTGTTACTAGGTATCGCTTTCTTGGCATGCCAAGCGATGGAATACCATGAAGCCTACACTGAAATGGGTTTAACCTTGGCTTCTGGTGCCTACGGCGCAAGTTTCTTCATGTTGACTGGCTTCCACGGCTTCCATGTGATGTTGGGTACCATCATGTTGATCGTGATCTTATTGCGTTGCATTAAAGGCCACTTCACCCCTGAGCACCATTTTGGTTTCGAAGGCGTGGCTTGGTACTGGCACTTTGTGGACGTGGTTTGGTTAGGTCTATTCGTGTTCGTGTACTGGCTATAAGCCGTCAATACTAAAAAAGGCGATGCAATGCATCGCCTTTTTTTATTTTTAATGCGCGCTTTCCCAGTTCTTGCCCACGCCAACCTCGGCCAGCAAGGGCACATCCAAGGTGGCTACTTGTTGCATGAGTTCGGCGAGTTTGGGTTTGACTATAGCCAATTCGTGCTCAGGCACCTCCAGCACCAACTCATCGTGCACTTGCATGATCAATTTGCTTTCTAGCTTGCTGGATTGTAGCCAGTTGTCCACGGCGATCATCGCCAGCTTGATTAAATCCGCTGCCGTGCCTTGCATGGGCGCATTAATCGCTGCCCGTTCAGCGCCAGCGCGGCGCATGCCATTCGGGCTGTTGATTTCCGGCACCCATAAGCGCCGGCCAAAATAGGTTTCTACGTAGCCGCGTTGCTTGGCCATGTCACGTGTGCTTTGCATGTAGTCGCGTACCCCAGGGTAGCGTGCGAAATAACGTTCTATGTAGCTTTGTGCCGATGCGCGATCGATGTTTAGGTTTTGCGCTAAGCCAAAGGCGCTCATGCCATAAATCAAGCCGAAGTTAATCACCTTGGCGTAGCGGCGTTGCTCGCTATCGACGGCGTCTAAGTCCACGCCAAAAATCTCGGCCGCGGTGTGACGGTGGATGTCTTCATTATTGGCGAACGCTTTGAGCATGCCGGCATCTTGCGATAAATGCGCCATGATGCGCAGCTCGATTTGTGAATAGTCGGCCGACACGATCACGCTGCCAGGCGCTGCAATAAACGCTTCGCGTATGCGCCTGCCTTCGGCTGAACGCACCGGTATGTTTTGCAAGTTAGGGTCTGAGCTGGCCAAGCGCCCAGTGATGGCCACTGCTTGATTGTAGCTGGTGTGCACACGGCCAGTGCTGGCATTAATCATGCGCGGCAATTTATCGGTGTAGGTGGATTTTAATTTGGCCAAACCACGGTATTCCAGTAAGACCTTAGGCAAGGGATGGTCCAAGGCCAATTCTTGCAATACGTCTTCGTCAGTGGACGGGGCACCAGACGGGGTTTTCTTGGTGGGTTTGATGCCCAATTTATCAAACAAGATTTCTTGCAATTGTTTGGGTGAGGCTAAATTAAACGGTTGACCGGCCAGTGCGTAGGCCTGGTTTTCCAGTTCTATTAGTTTGCCGCCAATTTCATTGCTTTGACTGGCCAGCATGGCCCTGTCTATCAGCACACCGTTGCGCTCTATGTTAAACAGCACTTGTGAGCTGGGCATTTCTATGTGGCTGTAGATGTAGTCCAGTTTGCTGTCTGCGGCAATGTTTGGGTACATGGCTTGATGCAGTTGCAAGGTGATGTCGGCATCTTCTGCCGCATACTCGGCCGCGGTTTCCACCGTCACCTGGTTAAAGGTCACTTGCTTGGCGCCTTTGCCGGCCACCTCTTCAAAGCTGATGGTTTTTAAACCCAAATGCCGCTCACTTAAGGCATCCATGCCGTGGCTTTTGTGCGATTCAAATACATAGGACTGCAACAAAGTATCGTGAGCGATGCCCTTAATTTCTATGCCGTGGTTGGCCAGTACATGCTGATCGTATTTTAAATTTTGCCCGACTTTTTTAATGGCTGGGTTTTCCAACACCGGTTTAATTTTGGCTAAGCATTCGGCAAAATTCAGCTGCACAGGCGCGTCGAAATAATCGTGCATCAGCGGTAAATACGCCGCGCTGCCGGCTTCCACGCTAAACGACAAGCCGACGATTTTTGCCGTCATGGGGTCTAGCGAGGTGGTTTCGCTGTCAAAACACATCAGCTCGGCCGTTTGCAATTTAGCCAGCCAGTCATCCAGCTGCGTCGTACTTAAAATGGTTTCATACTGACGGCTGGTATTGGCGGTGTGTTGCACCACGGCAAACATGTCCAGCGTGTCTGTGCTTTGCACGCTGCTGCTAGTCGGCATGGGCTTAGGGCTGCTGGGCGCTTGCTGATCGCTCATGCCATCCAATTCACGGCGCCAGCTTTTAAATTCGAAGCGTTCAAACAGCTCGGCCAACTTTGCCTTGTCCATGGCTTGCGGCGCCAGGTCGCTCAAGTTTTCTTGTATACCGACATCGCAGCGTATGGTGATGAGTTCGCGCGCGGTGGGCAACCACGGCAAGGCCTTGCGCAAATTCTCGCCGACCACGCCAGTTATTTTGTCGGCATTGGCCACGATGTTGTCCAGGCTGCCGTATTCCAGCAACCACTTCACCGCCGTTTTTGGACCTACTTTTTCCACGCCAGGCACGTTGTCTGAGGTGTCGCCTATCAACACTAAGTAATCAATGATTAAGCGCGGTGGTATGCCAAATTTCTTTTCCACGCCGGCGATGTCCAGCACATCGTCCACCCGCCTAAATGCATCGCGCATGGTATTGACCACGGTGATGTGTTCATTGACCAATTGCGAGATGTCTTTATCGCCGGTGGAAATGATGACCCGCACGCCTTCGCGTTCGGCTTGTTTGGCCAGTGCGCCTATCACGTCGTCGGCCTCTACGCCGCTCTCCATGATTAAGGGCCAGCCCATGGCTTTGATTGCTTCGTGTAAGGGTTCTATTTGCGCGCGCAGCTCGTCTGGCATGGAGGCGCGGTTGGCTTTGTACTCGGGGTAAATGTCATCGCGAAAGGTTTTGCCTTTTGCATCGAAAACACACGCGCTATAATCCGAGGGGTAATCTTTATGTAAACGGCGCAGCATGTTCAACACGCCTTGGATGGCACCGGTCGGTTCGTTTTGACTGTTGCGTAAGTCAGGCATAGCGTGAAAGGCCCGATACAGGTAGGATGAGCCATCAACCAATAACAATGTTTTCATAAAGTAGCGCTTTCAATTATTACTTAGGTGCCAGTACATGACTGTGACAAAAAAACCGCAAAAAGTCCCCAACCTCTGTGACCCGGAAATGCCGGGCCTGCATCACACTGGACAAGAGTCGTGGCGCGCGTTTGAGATTATGGCAGAATTCGTTGAGGCCACCGAGCGCCTCAAAGCCATCACGCCAGCCGTGTCCATTTTTGGCAGTGCGCGCACGCCGGTAGACCACCCGTATTATAAGCTAACCGTAGAGCTTGCAAGGCTGTTAAGTGAGTCTGGGTTTAGCGTCATATCCGGTGGCGGGCCTGGCATTATGGAGGCCGCTAACAAAGGCGCTCACCCGGGCCCATCGCCTAGCGTAGGCTTGAACATTGAATTGCCACACGAACAAATCCGCAACCCCTACCAAGACATCAGCCAAAACTTCAAACATTTTTTCATGCGTAAAGTCATGTTTGTTAAATACGCCAGTGCCTATGTCGTCATGCCAGGTGGCTTTGGCACCTTGGATGAAGTGATGGAGGCGGTGACCTTGGTGCAAACCGGCAAAACCATCAAGATTCCGATTATTTTGGTGTGCGAACCGTTTTGGCGCGGCTTGTTGGATTGGATAAAAACTACCTTGGTCAATGAGAAAATGATTGCGGTGGAAGACCTCGATTTAATCCAAGTCATCGACGAGCCGGCTAAAATTGTTGAGGCCATCTTCAAACATTACCAAGACCGTGGCTTTAAATTGTCCGCCGAAGAAGAGCGCGTGCAGCTTTATTTATAAGCCTTTATTTGCAATCTATGTAAGACTAGGCGCAGGTAATTTGTTAAAATAACCCCGTTGTTATCCATACAATACAAAAAGAGAGCGAGTGTCAGTGATGCGAAAAATCCATATTAGTTTAGCGGTCTTGCTAGCGCTCGTGGCCCTGCCTTTGGCTGCGGCTGACAACAAAACGCCACCACCCGATTTGGAAACCTTAGAAGAATTGCCGCCACCTGCCATCAGCAACGAAGAAAATGCCGATGAGCCGCAAATTACCATCATTAAAAAAGGCGAAGAAACCATAGAGGAATACCGCATTGGTGGGCAACTTTACATGATGAAAATTACCCCGGCGAACGGCATACCCTATTATTTGCACAAGGAAGACCAGGACGGTGCTTGGCTCAACAATGGCCCAGTGCAGCCCATGAGCATCCCTAAGTGGACGATATTCCGATTTTAAAATACATGCACGATAGGCTGGCGCGAGCCGGCCTTTTTGATGGTCCGTTTTACGCTCACACACATTACTCAATCGCTTAATTTATGTCGGTATTTACCTCAGTCAGTTTCCCCCAATTGCAAGCTTGGCTTAAAGACTACGCTATCGGCGAGCTGCTGGAGTTAAAAGGCATAGCGTCTGGCATCACCAACACCAATTACTTTGTCACCACCAGTCAAAACAAATACGTGCTGACTTTGTTTGAGCACAACAGCTTGGACGAGCTGCCGTATTTTATTGATTTGATGAGCCACTTGGCTGCCCACGGCATACCTTGCCCTAAGCCAATTGCAGACAAAGCCGGCAACAGTTTGCATACGCTAAACGGCAAGCCAGCGGTGTTGATCAGTTGCTTGAAGGGGCAAGATGTAACGCAGCCCAATGTCGCGCAATGCGCTGCCGTTGGCCGCGTGTTGGCGCAGATGCATGTCGCTAGTTTGTCTTTTGATTTGCAACCCAATCACCACAATAGCCACAACTCGCGCGGGGCTGATTGGCGCATAAAAACGGCCGCCTTGGTCATGCCGCATTTAAGCCCGGCCGAGCAAACCTTATTAAGTGACACCTTAGCGTTTCAAGCAACATTCGATCTATCCGCTTTGCCTAGCGGCGTGATACATGCCGATTTATTCCGTGATAATGTGTTGTTTGATGGCGATGAAATTGGTGGCTTGATTGATTTTTACTACGCTTGCCACGATGTGCTGGCCTACGATTTGGCCATCGCCGTTAACGATTGGTGTGTGGAGGCAGACGGCCGTTTTGATCAAACAAGGTTGAGCGCCATGCTCAATGCTTACCACGCGGTTCGCCCTTTCAGCGCTGCCGAGCAGGCGGCTTGGCCTAGCCTATTACGCATGGCAGCCTTGCGCTTTTGGCTGTCACGTTTGCACGATAAAATCTACCCGCAAGCCGGTGAATTAACCCACGCCAAAGATCCCGATCACTTTCAACGCATACTCACCTTACGCACGCTAGGATAAGCCGCCATGAGCACCGACAGCCCCATTCCCAACCCGCAGTTTAGACAAGTTCCAGCCAGCCATGCTTGGGCATGGGCAGTCAGCGGTTTTCAATTGTTTAGAGCCAACCCGGCCATGTGGATCATCCTCTGGGTGATTTATTTGGCCATTATTTTGCCTATCTCCTTGATCCCGCTGTTTGGTTCGGTGTTAACCACCTTATTGGCGCCGGTATTTGCTGCCGGCATGATGTGGGGTAGCAGAGCCGTGGCCCATCAGCAAGATCTAGAAATCAACCATTTGTTTGAAGGCTTTAAGAAAAACACCGCACAACTAATCGCTGTTGGCGGCATTTACATGGCCTGCTTATTGGTCGTGGCCGTCATGGTGGTGTTAAACATGGACAGCGCCACCATTGCCGCCATCAAGTTAGAACAAAACCTAACGCCAGACCAAACCGATGCTTTGCTTAAGCCCTTGTTATTCGCCATGCTGTTGATAGTGCCGATATTGATGGCGTATTGGTACGCGCCTTTGTTGGCAGGCTTGCATAATTTGACGGCTGGCCAAGCCATGAAATTAAGCTTTATGGCTTGCGTAAATAACCTGTTGCCATTCTTCTTGTACGGGCTGATTTTTACTGGCTTGTTGCTGTTGGCCATTATCCCGCTGGGCTTAGGTTTGCTCATCGTGGTGCCGGTCATGATGACCAGCTTGTATGCCAGTTATGTCGATGTGTTTGCGCTGGACGCGGCTGCTTAACGTATTTAATTTATATCGGGGTTAGCCTATATAGGGCTTAGCTTAGCAAACTCCATGGCCAGCCACTTCAGGCCTTGGTGGCCAAAATTCACCTGCACGCGCATGTCGCTGGCATTGCCTTCGTAACTCACCACCACGCCGTTGCCAAACTTAGCATGGGCCACTTGCTGGCCTATTTTCCAGGGCATGGCATTTTTCTGATTCACACTTTGTTGCGCGCTCATCATGGCCGGCATGGCGTTAAAGTCTCGGCCGCTGCCTGATTTAGCTGTCGGTTTGCTGTTGAGGCGCTTAAGCAATTGCTCAGGAATTTCTTCCAAAAACCGCGAGGGGATGCCGTAGCGCACTTTGCCATGCAACATGCGGCTTTGCGCGTGGCTTAAATACAAGCGTTGGCGCGCGCGGGTGACCGCCACATACATCAAGCGGCGCTCTTCTTCCAAGCCTTGTGTTTCGTACATGCTTTGTTCGTGTGGGCATAAGCCTTCTTCCAAGCCGCTGATAAAGACCACCTTAAATTCCAGTCCCTTGGACGCGTGTACCGTCATCAACTGTAAGGCTTCTTTGCCGACATCGGCTTGGTGTTCGCCGGCCTCTAAACTGGCATGGCTTAAAAATTGCGTGAGCAAATCTTGCTCGGTTTCGCCGTCCACATTGTTGTGGTTGCCAAAGTCTTGGTTGCTAAACGACACTGCCGCCGTCACCAACTCTTTCAAGTTTTCGATGCGGTCTTCGCCTTCTTTGTCGTTTTCGTAATGCGCCATTAAGCCAGACATGGAGGTGGCCAATTCAGTCAGTTCAGCCAAGCTGATGCCGTAGGCTTGGTCCACCATTTGCCGTATCAAAGCGACAAAGCCCTCTATGCCTTTGGCGCCCAATTTGCCATTACCGACTTTATTAATGGCTGCTTGCCAGATGCTGCAGTCGGCTGCCCGTGCGTTTTCCTGCAATTGTTCTAAGCTGCGGGCGCCTATGCCACGCGCTGGAAAGTTAATCACGCGTAGCAGCGCTGTGTCATCGTTGGCATTGGCAATTAAGCGCATGTAAGCCAAGGCGTGTTTGATTTCTGCGCGTTCAAAAAAGCGTAAACCGCCATACACGCGGTAAGGTAAATTGGCTGAAAACAGCGCGTGTTCTAAGATGCGCGATTGCGCGTTAGATCGGTACAGCAGGGCGATCTCGCCTAAGGAGGTGCCCTCGCAATGTAGCATTTTAATTTCATCGACGATGAATTGTGCTTCGTCATTATCGTTGTACGCATCGTAGACACGCACCGGCTCGCCGGCGCCGGCTGAGGTCCAGAGGTTTTTGCCTAAGCGGTTGTTGTTGTGCGAAATGATCGCGTTGGCTGCGTCTAAGATATTGCTGTGTGAGCGGTAATTTTCTTCCAGTTTAACGATGTGCTGTATGGCGTAGTCTTTTTCAAAGTCGCGCATATTGCCCACTCGGGCACCGCGAAAGCCATAGATGGATTGGTCGTCATCGCCCACCGCGAACATGCAATTGTCGGGGCCGGTTAGCAGTTTTAACCACAAGTATTGCAATCGATTGGTGTCTTGAAACTCATCGACCAGGATGTACTTAAAGCGGCTTTGGTAATGCTGCCGAATGTTGGCATCGCGCTCCAATAACTCGTAGCAACGCAATAACAGCTCAGCAAAATCGGCCACGCCGTCGCGCTGGCATTGCTTGTCGTATTCTTCAAAAATTTCGCGCATTTTTTGCGAGTGCGCATCGTAGGCTTCCACTTTATTAGCGCGCAAGCCTTCGTCTTTGCAACCATTAATAAAGTTTTGCACTTGCTTGGGCGGGTATTTTTCGTCGTCCACATTCAACAGCTTCATCAAGCGTTTGATGACAGACAACTGATCGGCGATGTCTAAAATTTGAAAGCTGGCAGGTAAGCCGGCTTCGCGGTGATGCGCGCGCAATAAGCGATTGCACAAGCCGTGAAAAGTGCCTACCCACATGCCACGCGTGTTGATCGGCAGGGAAGCGGTGATGCGGGTGAGCATTTCTTTGGCAGCTTTGTTGGTAAAAGTGACCGCCAATAAACCGGTGGGGGACACTTGGCCGGTTTGTATCAACCAAGCAATGCGCGCTGTTAGTACCCGCGTTTTACCACTGCCGGCGCCGGCCAATATCAAGGCGGATTGGTGCGGCAGGGTGACCGCTTCTAACTGTTTGTTATTCAGATCGGCGAGTAAAGTTGATTGATTTTCCATGGCATTATTATCGCACGGGATGCGCATAAAGTTGGGGTGTTAAGGCGATACAAACTGTTACAAATGAATCGGAACCAAACGAAATGGCCTTCAGTCTGACAGGTCATGATAGTTAAATGAAAATTTAACTAGCGTTCCGCTCCCCTCCCTGAGCGGAAGCCTTAATTAAGGCAGTTTGCCCCGGCTCTATCCCCTTTGAGTCGGGGCTTTTTTTATCCTGCCATTGCAATTTGTAACGTTACGCATTACACTTCCTTGGCCATGATAAAAACCTTCAAACATAAAGGCATGCAGTCTTTTTTTGAGACTGGCAGTAAAGCGGGAATACAGCCGCATCATGCCTTGAGGCTAAGCCGTCAACTGCACCGTTTAGACCTTGCGGTATCGGTTGCAGACATGAATGTGCCCGGTTGGAAATTGCATGAATTGGAAGGCGTGCTATACCAGCATTACGCGGTATGGGTTGATGGAAACTGGCGCATGACCTTTATGTTTGAAGGTGAAAATGCAATTTTGGTTGATTATCAGGATTACCACTAGGAGAGAATGTAATGAGTATTATGCACAACCCACCGCACCCCGGTGTAACACTAAGAGACGATGTGTTGCCAGCACTAGGCCTGTCTGTGACAGAAGCTGCATTGCAATTGGGTGTTGCTAGACCGTCATTATCGCGGGTGCTAAATGGCCGTGCGGCGATTTCGCCAGAGATGGCTTTGCGTTTGGAAAAGTGGCTGGGTGTGGAAAATGGAGGGCGTGCCGATGTCTGGCTGGCAGAACAAACCAGTTATGACTTGTGGCAAGCGCGCAGTAAATTTAACGCCAAAGTGAGTGCCGCCATCGCCTAAGACAAGAGTAAGAAATAAAAAAGCCACTGTTGTCAGTGGCTTTTTTTATGACTAAGTCTGGTTTAATCCGACATCACGGTTTAGAAAAACCAGTAATGATCGACCAATAAAGCGGCAAACAGCAGGGTCAAATAAATGATGGAGTAGCGGAAGGTGCGTTTGGCTAAATCATCCGAATAGCGACGGTATAAGCCGATCACATAGGCCATAAAAATGGCATTTAAAATAACGGACGAGGCTAGGTAAATTAAACCGCTCATACCCATGGCATAAGGCATCAATGCCACGGCCACCAAGATGATGGTGTAGAGCAAAATGTGCAACAGGGTGAATGCTTCCCCATGCGTGACCGGCAACATGGGCATGCCGACTTTGGCGTATTCTTCACGGCGGTATAAGGCTAAGGCCCAGAAGTGCGGCGGTGTCCAAACGAAGATGATTAAAAACATAATCAGCGATTCGGGGGACACCACATTGTTGACGGCTGCCCAGCCTAGTATCGGCGGCATGGCGCCGGATGCGCCACCGATTACGATGTTCATCGGCGTGGCCGGTTTTAAAAGCACCGTGTAGACCACCGCGTAGCCGACAAAGGTGGCAAAGGTCAGCCACATGGTGAGAGGGTTCACAAAGAAGTACAAAATGGCTAAGCCGCTACCGCCCAAGATGGTAGCAAACATGCTGGTTTGGCCAGACGACACTTGGCCGGTCGGTAGTGCGCGGCCACGGGTGCGCGCCATGATGGCGTCAATTTTGTGTTCAATTAAGCAATTAAATGCCGCCGCTGCGCCTGAGGCAAAGGCGATGCCCAGCGTGGTGGCAATCAACAATGACCAGGGCACCATGCCGGGTGTGCCCATAAACATGCCTATCAGCGCGGTAAACACGATAAGTGAAGTTACCCTTGGCTTGCACAGCGAAAAGAAGTTTTTAAAGCTTGCGCCTAAGGTTTGCCTGGGTTGAGTAGTGCTGGTCATCGTTTGCTCATCGCCTTGCATGGGGCCTGTTAGGGCTGACCCATGCCGTTAAAAAAACCGTTAAAAATGCCGAGTATTAGCTCGCCTTAGCACCGCTGATTTTGGAGTTAAGCACCACTAAAATAATCACCAATAGACCGGCGGTAAAGTTGTGTGCCACGGCCAAAACCAAGGGCAGGTGCAGCAGCAAATTGCTGATGCCTAAAATAATCTGGGTCAATAAAGCCACTAACAATAAAACGCTCCAGCGTTTTAACTGCCAGTATTTTAAGGCAGTTAATCCCACTGCGCCTAAGTAAATAAGGCTGATTAAAGCACCGACGCGGTGTGTCCATTGGATGGCAGTTAAAGAGGCCAACGATAGCGCGCCGCCGTCTTTGCTTAGACCAAGCTCGCGCACCATGTGGAAGGCATCCCTAAAATCCATGTCGGGCAACCAGGCGCCGTGGCAGGTCGGAAAATCGGTGCAGGCCAAGGCCGCGTAGTTGGTGCTGGTCCAGCCACCTAAAAAGATTTGCACAAACAGCAATAGCAAAGCCACGCGTATGGCTAAGCGCATGCGATTGCAAGACAGGATGCTGTCCGAGTAATAGCCCCAATGCCGATGGGTAATCCAGGTGAGCAAGGCTAGGGTAGACATGCCGCCCAACAAGTGCGCGCTGACGATGGCCGGCTTAAGCAGCATGGTCACGGTCCACATGCCGAGCATGGCTTGAAAGCCTATCAACAGCAGTAAAAAACTGGAGGTGTAAGGCGAGCTTTTAATTTCACTGCGGGCTTTCCAGCCCAACACAAAAATCGCCAACACCATTAAGCCTAAGGTGCCAGCCACATAGCGGTGCGCCATTTCTCGCCAGGCTTTGCCCACCACCACGGCGCTGTCTGGATAGGCCGTTTGTGCTTTGAGTATGGCCGCTTCGCTTTCCGGCACGGTTAAAGTGCCGTAACAACCCGGCCAATCTGGGCAACCCAAACCGGCGTCGGTTAAGCGCACGTAAGCGCCCAGCGCCACCACGCTCAGGGCCAATAAAGTAGCGGCCAATACCAAGCCTTTAAAATAACGGTAACTGTTAGAACTTGGATGCATGCTTAGCCCGCCCATGAAAATCGCAATAAGCGCGTGACGTCTTTACGCACCGTTGCTAGGGGTAAACTGGCTTGGTAGCTCATCATAAAATGACCGAGCGGGTCCACTAAATACAAACGGTGGCTGCTGGCCACGGCTTCATCCGCCACCTTAAATTGCGCAGTAAAAGGCGCAATCGCATCCGCCGGTTGGTTGAGCACGATCAAATCCGGGTAATCGCGTTTGATGGCGGTCACGTCTTGCATGCGGGTAATCAACACACGCTGCGCGCGTGGCATGTCTTTATACAGCGACACATGCAGTTGGCGCATGTCGTGCAGTTTGGCTAAACACACCGCCTCGCAATCATCGGCTATGTAGACTACGCTCCAACGCGTTTTCCAAAAATCGCCGGGCAGCGCTTGGCCGGTGTGGTCTTGCAAGGCGTGTTCGCTGCTCAATAAACGTGCAGGGCGCACCAACTCGCCCACGCTCTCGCTGTGTGGCATCCAATTGAATTTGTACATCAACATCACCACCACTAATGGCACCACAAAAAAGGTCAACATCAACACCAGCACGATACGGCCTTTGCGTTGCTGCGCTGTGTCTAAAGTTTGTTCATTGGTTTGCATGTAACACTCGGTGTAAAAATTAAGGGTTAAAAATAAATCGCACTATTGTAACTGCCAGTAGTGCACCTGCACAAAGCTATTTCATCGATTCATCGGCCATACTGGCCTTATTGCTAGTGCCTCACTTTGCTAATACTCATGTATAAAAATATCAGCAGGCTAGCCACCGCAAAGCCAAACCATTGGTAAGCGTAGCCCATGTGCGTGGTAATGCGCTCGGCCGACACCGTCCAATTCCTGACAAAGCCACCAGCCTCACTGGCCGGATCCAGTTTGATCGCCATGCTAGACACCGTAAACGGCACGCGTTGCTGGTAAGCCGCTAAATTCATGTGTTGCCAAACCGCTTGCCAAGGCAGGGTTTGCCCGACTTCGCTAGGCGCCGTTTTCGCCTCTAGGCTAAATATTTTTTTACTTGGTACCCATACTTGCCCGACTACCGTTTGCATACCGCTTGGGGTGCTAAAACTGGGCAAGCTCGCGTGCGTCGCATGGCCTAAAATCCAACCGCGGTTGACCAACACATAGTCTTTAGTCCCGCTGATTTTTAATGGGGTAATCACGTGAAAGCCGACCCGATTGTTTTCCACTTGGTTGTCCAACAAAAACTGGTATTGGGGCGCGTATTCGCCGCTCACCGTCACCTTTTTGTATTGCCAATCGGCCGGCGTTAAACCCGCTTGCAAGGTCACCGGAAAAGGCAACGCGCCATTGACCTTGGCCGCTTCATACACCGCTTGGATGGCTATTTTTTGCTGTGCTTTATGGTATTGCCACAAGCCAAACTTAATAAACAAGGGGACGCAAATCAAACAGACAATCACGCCTACCAAGGACGGCTTAAAGACAAAATTAGCTAGCTTACATTGCATGCTCATACCCACCGATTTTTACTGGATTGAAATTACGCGCTATCTGACCCATAATGGTCGCTCAAATTCATCGTTAGGTAAAATTATGTTAATTAAAGTATTCATAGTGTTAACGCTACTGGTCATTGTAGGCAGCTTATTCTCTGCCTTATTCTTTTTATCTAAAGACAAAAGCGGTGGCGACCGTACAGTCAAAGCGCTAACCGTGCGCATAGGCTTATCCATCGCGCTGTTTCTGTTATTAATGCTGGGTTATTACTTCGGCTTAATCGGCCACTAAGCCATACCTTAGTATAAGAACCGCACCGCGCATTATCCGCTATACCCAATAAAAAGCCACCTCTGGGGTGGCTTTTTATTGGCTCACGCAATGCGGGCCTCTATCGTTTAAGCAGCCAGTTTATTTATCGCTGCCTTTGTCCTCTTTATCACCTTTGTCGTAAAGCTTTTTAGCCTCCATGTTGCAGTGCTCTGGGTCATGGCCTTTGTTCTCTGCTTTACCTTGCATTTTGCCGTGGCCATGCATGGCTTTGCGTTCTGCGGCATCAATTTTGCCATCCTTGTTGGTGTCCATCGCGTTAAACATTTTATCAGCGCGCGCTTGGTGCGCTTTGGTAAATTCCTCATAGCTAACCATGCCATCTTTATTCGCATCGGCATCCATCATGCCGTGCTTTTTGTAATCGCAATGCTTTTCATCGCAGTGTTTTTTGCAATGGTGGTCGGCATAAGCCACGCTACTTAAGCCCAAGGTCAAGGCAGCAAATAGGGCTAGGTGTAATTTTTTCATGGTAACTCCTTTACATTAATAAATAACAGCAACATCAAGACTATAACGCAAGGCGCTTAGTTTCGTTTAGGGGTGGATTAAAAAAAGCGGGTTCATGCATCTTAAAGATTGCTTAATACACATAGCAGCAAAACAACACCAACACCACCAGCATGCTTTTAAACGGCAGCATATTCATCACTTTGATCGGTAACGATGGCTGTATACGGCTGGCGCTGTAATTGGATTGTTCGATGTAGGCGTCTTTTAAGAAAGGCACCCAATAATTTTTAATGTGCCCTAACTCAAAAAAATCGCTGTGTTTGCAATGGTGAAATCGGTCGTTGACCTCTTGCGCCTTAAAGCCAAAAGTGCCGCTTGCGCCATAACCCCAACTGGTTGCCTTGGCCAGCACCGGAAAAATATCCCGATCGCCCACATCGTTCAAAATCACTTTCGGCCGCTGCGGCACCAAATCCCAGCGCCAATCGGTTTTAATGATAGAGCCACACAACAGCAAGCGTTCTATGCGTATGTCTGGGCTGCCCTTCAATATTTTAGAAATAATGTAGGTGCCAAAGCTATGCGCCACCACCACCAATTTCGCTTGGCTGTTTTCCGAGGTGATGTTTCTTAATTGCTGCTCTACCCGTTTCACCGGAAAGTTTCTGAAAAAGAACGGAAACCAAAAGCGCAGCAAATCGAAATAATCGTAACCAATCGGAATCACCGTCACATACATGTCGTTGCTAAATTCGTTTTTAAGCTTATCCTGCCATTCGGCAAAGGTGCGTATGCCATGAATTAACACCACCACTATTTTCTCTGGGGTTTCTTTGCCCAACTCCAGCGCAATCAGCGTGGCCCTAACGGCCATTTCCCGGTCTTTGGGTTTTTTAATCGAATCAATGTAACTGCTTATCGCTGCTAACTTGCCATCGGCATTGTTAAGCGCAGTCATGGTGTTCAGTCTGCTAGCCTAAGATCAGCCATTGAGTTTATAAAATAGCCGAATCGCAGCCGGGTCCACCGCAATTTCTATGCCCCGCACTTCATCAAAGATAAACGGCGGGATCTCCTCAAAACGAGCAAACTCGCGCACGGCGCTGGCATGCTCAGACTCTAGGCGAAACAACTCTTTCAATAGGCCTATGTCCACCAAGCGCGTCAGTATCCGCACTAAAATGGATTGTGAACAGGGGTGGGTAATGCGGTAAATGCCCGGCACACTAAACGCTGCCGAAGTGGCCTCGGGTGCAGAGCATTGACTAGAAAAAAACGAATTAAGCCTAACAATCGCCGCCACATCATTAGGAAACTCCTGGCTTAAAAAGCCTAAGTCTATGGTAGACATGGTGCTGGGCTCGTATGGGGTTGCAGCAGGGTAAGCAAGGGCATGCAAATCTCCTAACAACATAACGGTTTCGTCTAAAGTAGGTGCAGCAACAGTGCTGAGGGAAGGGCGGGCTAGGCTGCAAATAATGCGTGGATTTTTGCTGGCAACAGGGCACTGAGAAATAATATTAACATGAAATAAAGTAGCATTTCAGTATTAATTTTTTTTGCCGATTCAGATGAATGTGATTAGTTTTAGGGGAATTACAATAGAAGGTACTGGATTTATCAGTCGCTGTTTCTGAGTTTCTAAATTTCTAAATTTTATTACTAATTCTGCGCATAAGTGCATCATGTTCAACCTCAAAAATTACTACTACAACAGATTCTCCCCTAAGGATGATGAATTGTAGCCCAGTTTTAATCGCTTGTTTTACCAATGCACTTAATTGTACTTTAGCATCCTACATCTTCCATGTGATCATTCAAAAGCCCTTATGAAGCAATGTTACAGTCGTGTGTGAGTGGGCTTGCGTTAAGTCTAAAGCACGTCCTATAATTCTTAGCCTCGAAATTATAAGTCAATTGCACTATTATTGTTCGTGCACTAACAGTGCGGTTATTTTTACATTAGAGATTAAGCGTTATGGCAATAATTCCTCATATTCATCAAGATCTTATAGCAACTGATTGGTCAATATCACTATCAGGTGGATTGATACCACAACTCAACCCTTGTAAATACAACTTACAGCGCTTATCAAGGCAATGTCAGATTCGTGGATGTTCAGGTACATTTAGAGCTAATCGAACCAGCGGATTGTGTGATGAGCATTTAAAACATACTAATGACTTAGTGTTGGCTGTTATACGATTAGATGTTGAAATTAACTTTCCAAGTCATATCGAGATAATAGAGCTACTTATTGACTGGGCACACTCAAGGAATTATCGGTTGGAACCATTTTTCGAAGGATTAGGCTTTAACATTTTAGGCAATATACCTGACGTGACCACCTTGGATGGAGTAACACCATTGAGCCCTATTGTTAATACTTCCTTACCAGAGCTTTTTAATGACCATGTAGTTAAGGTGGTAGACCAATTTTTCCCAACTAGTAATAACGCGTCATATCAATTACTAGTGACAAGAAGTGGAGTTTCTTTCCCTGCACGCATACTAGCAATCATCTTTGCTAGCCTAGTTTTTTGTGAAGAAGCTAATCGTGGGGATAGATGGTTTTATCGCACAATTGTTAAAGATGAGACAAAGACAAAGATTCTTGGAGGCGCTATGCCCATAGCATATTTTGCAGCACGTCGTTTCAATTGGGGTGTTGAGATGAAAGGTGTGCTAGGAACGATATTTCGATAAATTTATTTTCAAATTCGATCTTCCATCTTTAGGATAAGCTCCCTATAATTACGCCTATATTCTAGATAATAGGTTTGACTAATATGAAATATACAGTAGCAGAGCTGTTCGCAGGGGTTGGAGGTTTTAGGCTTGCTTTAGAGCGAAGTGGCTGGGGTACCGTATGGGCTAATCAGTGGGAGCCTGCAACAAAGGTACAGTGGGCAGCAGATTGTTACAAATCTCATTTTCCTGACCAATGTCAGAACCCTGATTTCAATACAGACATCTCTGCAGTAACCGCTAAGCTAGAGGAAGATGGTCGCGTCATACCAGACCACACACTACTTGTAGGTGGATTTCCTTGTCAGGATTACTCTGTTGCTACTACACAGGCTAAAGGCATGCTCGGTAAGAAAGGTGTCCTATGGTGGGAAATTGAGAAGATAGTCAGGGTAAAGAACCCGCCCTATGTTTTGCTCGAGAATGTAGACCGCTTGCTTGTCTCTCCATCAAAGCAGAGGGGGCGCGATATGGGGATTCTATTAGCCTGCCTCAGAGATTTAGGCTATTCAGTTGAATGGAGGGTTATCAATGCAGCTGACTATGGCTTTCCTCAAAAGAGACGTCGGGTATTCATCTTCGCCTCAAGAGAAGATACTAATATAGCAAGACGCCTTAAAGAGACGGGGGTATCGCATCTTTGGTTACAAACGGAGGGGTTCTTTGCTAAAGAGTTTCCTGTGGAACACAGTCCTATAGACCATGATATGCCAGATAGATTTGATGCTTCCCTACAATCTATATCTGATAAATTTAGCTTCAAATTCAATAATGCAGGTGTGATGTCTGGTGGGAAAATATACACTTTAAAAGTAGTTCCAAAAGATAAGAAAATAAGTATGTTAGCTTCCGTTCTTCAGAATACAGTAGATGAAAGTTATTACGTATCAGACCTTGACATCACTAAGGTAAAGGGTTGGAAGTATGTCAAAGGTGCAAAGAAAGAAGAACGCACTGCTAAGACTGGTCATGCATATCACTATACTGAAGGAGCTATTCCTTTCCCTGAGAAGTTAGATGGTCCTTCAAGGACAATCTTGACTGGAGAGGGTAATCAGAATCCGAATAGGTCTACACATTTGATATTGGACCCGAATAGTAATAGATATAGGACTATTACCCCTGTTGAGGTGGAGAGATTGAATGGCTTCCCAGATGATTGGACAAATACAGGTATGCCAAAGGGTAAGCGCTATTTCTGCATGGGGAACGCTCTTGTAGTGGGTGTTGTAGAAAGACTGGGAAGGCGCCTTAAGTCAATGATTGCTGAATGACGTATGACTAGTTGCCTGTACCTCTTAACGCTACATCACCTAATGTAGCTAAAGTCATGAAGTCTAACAAGGCGAGGGGTGCTAAATCTGAGCGTGTCTTGAGAAAATCCCTTACCAAGAACTGATATAAAGGTTATTGCCTTAACTGGAATAAAATGTCAGATAGATTGGATGTTTGCTATCCCAGCAAAAACTCGCTATCTTCGTGCATGGCTGTTTCTGGCATAGATGCCCTATATGTATTTTAGGTCTACCTAAATCTAATACAGAGTTTTGGAAAAATTTTGAGCTAAATGTAGCTCGTCATTTTTTGAAGAGGGAGTCTTTGGAGGCGCTAAGCTGGAAAGTACTGGGGCTTTGGGAGTGTGAAATAAAGAAATAGTTTTTCTCGGGCGCTAAAGCTCCTAAGTTAGAGCTTGAGTTCTTTGATAATCACATCTCTGACATAATCATTGTTCAACCAAAAAGATTTTTTAGTTTGGGCTGTTCCTTGCGGAGTTGGATAAGTGTCTGAAATGTCCCTTGCATGTGGCCTAACATGACCTACGGCATGCTCTGTTTTTTTGATGAAGTCATCATAATCGCCAGTTCTTATCTTATGTTTAGTATCTAACCATAGCATTTTCATGGAATCTAAATCTTTGAGTGGCATAGTCCAAAAGAAACAGCCGATTAGTATAGGCATAGTGGTAGAGGTCTTCTTGTAGACAGTGAAAAAGAACTTAGTAGTCAATAATGTATAGAGCTCGGAATCTTCCCATTCTTCCTCATTGACCAGCTCTTTCCATTTGAAAGCTGGAAATGATATGCTTTCTTTCAAGCGGCCGTTTTGCTCT
Organism: uncultured Methylotenera sp.; assembly: GCA_964400215.1. GTDB lineage: Bacteria > Pseudomonadota > Gammaproteobacteria > Burkholderiales > Methylophilaceae > Methylotenera. The sequence goes on from CAYNSY010000005.1 coordinate 29,167, forward strand.
AAAGCTACAGCCTTTTCAATAACACCGGCCTTACGGAATTGCTCAAAGTCGCTGGATATGTCAGAGGTATGCTTACCAGCTATCTCCTCAAGGAGTGCTCTTGCGACTTTAGATCTCATGTTTTTTGCAAAGCTATTAGATAATTCGGCACGTCCAATAGAAGATGCTACATAGTCTAAAGGTTTGTCAAAGTAGGTACACATGTTACTCAAAATGTACTCGTCCAGCGTTTGTCCAACACTTGGCTCAAGTATTATCTTTGGTCCTTTGGCGGTCTGAGTATAACCAAGTTTATAGTTTAAGTAGGAAGGCTTAAGACTAAAGGCTCTTACTTTAGCTTTAATTCCCATGGGAGCATCACGCAATTTCGTTGAATTTGCTCCTGCAGTACAAGCGCCAAGATACCAAGTGTGACCCTCACTAAGTTCATTAGCTTTGCCATTAACTACCTTATTTTTTATGTGGAGCCAATCTGATGACATTTGTTTAATATCATTTTGGCTCCAGCTAAGCAGGTCTGAATAAACGCAGGTTTCATCTATGCGTATAGAGAGGCCATCTTTTCTAAAAAGTAATAAAAGTAGGCGTTCTAGTTTAGGCCATAGTTTAGATTCAGTCAGGCTATCTTTGTCAAAGCCTCCCATGTAATCAATCATAGATATTTTTAATCGTTCTTTGATGACTTCTCGTGAATCTCTAACGAGCTTTACTTGACCTGACTTTATTTCTATACCTGATTCAGGAATATCTGGACGTGATTCGTTGTTATTCTTTATCTTAAAGTAGGCAGTTTCGAGCAGGTTGCCAAAGTCACCTTTCCCCTCGTTTGATAATTGAAGCTCTTCAGGGGATAGGTGCGGCCTCAGTGTACTGTTTTGTATTAGTTTTGCATATTTAAGTACAGATTCTAAGCTACTTGGGTCGTAGTATTTCGCTATTAAGTCTTCAATTGGAATTAGGTAATTACTCAAAATAATCCTTTATATTAAGTGAGCTGTTTGACATGCTGCTAGTAAGCGGTCCGACTTTAGGTTAGTAAGATTCGTTTTGAAAAAATATCATTTTTTAGCTTTGTGTTACTAGTCTAGTCATTACTTTGGTTATATTGCCTCTTGCTACAGGGTTCCGCGTAGTCTGTGCCAAGGGTAATTTAAAATCTGGCATCTTAATTTCATTTGCAACTCTATTCGCCATTGAAATCAGTTATATTGTCATTAAAGCTGCGACCTAGGCATTTCTTGAAGTAATTTTGCTTCATTAATGTTTGCAATAATAAATAATACCTCAAGCATTTTTTGGTTATCTTGGCGGACTATTTGCATAAAAATATTATATTGCAGCCTAACCCAATCATTCAAGCGGGATGCCTAACGGCGTCCTTTATGTCAAACGTTAGGGCTTATTGGATTGAGCGATGACTGCCGAAACATTTACATTGAGTTCACGTGAGGAGGTTGCGCGTTTCGAGGAGCTTCTTGATAGCTACGCAACTGCGAGGGCTCAGTTTCCGCTAAAACATATTTCTCTCACGAGTGCCTACGATCAATTGCAGCCGCACCCGGATGGGGGGCGGATTTTCTCGGCTCTTCTCGATATTCGGATTAGTTTTCTGTTGCTGCACTTGGATTCCCACTCTGTCGGAGCCACCTGGAATGGTCTTTTTTCGAAGGGCAAATTTGAGGGCGGCTCGGTACTCGACACACCGGCGAAATTCTTCGGGAAGATGGATATTCACCGTTTCAATACCGCATACGTGCTGAGATACAGAGCTATATGGGACAAACTGATGGGTTTAATCATCCTGATGTACGCCCCAGACGACTATGATTCGTTCGCGAATGCTAAGAGTAAGAAGCGCACATTTTCCAAGATTGCCGACAAACACAAATTCGCAGATGCCCAATTCATAGCCAACCTAAACGACCTTCTGACTCGCTTTGATAATACATTTCGTACATCGGAGGCGCATGGCACTGGTGTACTAAGAAAATATTCCTTTACTATGGAGTCAATGGCCGACAACCCGCAAGTCGAGCTTGTTGGATTTTGGAACGCGATGAATGCGTTTATTTTAGAATTTGGAAAGGTGTTTACTAATGCACCTAAGCCATAATCAGGCAGTCGAGAGGGGCGGCGAAAAATCGTGGCGCCCCTCACTTTTACGTTATGTCCGCTTGGACCCGAGATATGACAATGACTATTATTATCGACCGTTGACTATGGGAATATAGCAGCAATTTAATCTAAACTAGGAATTTAGAGTTTTGTGATTTTCGGTTAAAGCAACTGCGAAATACGGACACCTAAAATATCTAGATATTAATAGATGATAGGGGTAATTGTTGTGGTTTGTTTTTACTAACTGCCCCGCAAATAAAAACACCCCAATCTTTCGAAAGGGGTGTTTTGTTTGGTGGGAAAGAGGGACTTGAATCCTCGACCCCAGGATTATGAATCCTGTGTTCTAGCCAGCTGAGCTAGTACAGCTATAGGGTGAATTTTTATCATAACCCTTTATATTTTTTGACTTAGTATGTTTTGTAATTGTTATTATCGGTAGTCAGTAATTGCAATAGTTTTGGGTGTACAAACAGTTTTTCTTTTCCCACGGACACCTCTTGAAGCACGCCAATTTCTGCAAGCTGCTTCAGATATACTGAAGCGGTCTGACGCTTGGCAATGCCTGCATCGGTCAGGTTGCTGATGCGGCTGTAAGGTAGTTCAAATATCAGGCTTACAAGCTCGTAGGTATAGATTTTATTGGCATGCTTAGAAACGTGTTCGCATGTATGTTCAAATAAGGTTTTAATTGCTGCAATTTTTGCAGTTGTCCAAATGGCTGTTTCTTCTACGCCTTGCAATATGTATAAGATCCAAGCTTCCCATTCGTTTTTAGTGGTGACGTTAAGTAGCAACTGATAATAGTTTTGTTTGTTTTGAATAATGTAGCGGCTTAAATACAAAATCGGCAAGGTGAGAAAATTTTCTTGTATCAAAAACAAGCTATTCAGCACGCGGCCTGTACGGCCATTGCCATCATTAAATGGGTGTATTGCCTCAAACTGATAGTGGCCTATCGCCATGCGAATAAGCGGGTCTAAATCTGTGGCGTTATGCATGAATTGCTCCCAATTGGCGAGCATATCGCGTAGTAGCTTTTCGCCTTCTGGCGGGGTGTAGATTGTTTCACCTGTTTTGTCATTCATTAAAGCTGTACCAGGCGTGTGCCGCACAGCCATTTCAATGCCTTTGATTTGCGTGCAGATTGTTTCTGCCACTCTGGTATTTAGAGGGTGGCGTGCAAGTTCTTGGTAACCTTGAAATAGTGCGCCTCTATAACGTAAGGCCTCTTTGGTGGCGGGGTCTGCATGCTCGTCGTTACGCAGATGCTGAAAAAGCCTATCTGTGGTGGTAACAATATTTTCAATTTCAGAGCTGGCGCGCGCTTCTAATAAAGGCAAGGTATTAATTAAAACCGCTTGGTTAGGAATAAGCTCGGCAGATTGTTTGAGCTCAGCTATTGCTGCGCGCGCAGAGATGCACTGCTTTAAAACGGCTTTGGTTTCCATCTCCGCCTTAGGGGGCAAGGATGGAAGGTCGTTATACGGGTTATCTGGCTGCCAATTGCTCATGTTGATACTTTAATTGTTTTTCGATATTAAGAGCAGTGTATGTTGATGCCATCGACACGTCAATAATATATGTCGATTTTTTTGCATTTTATCGACATAAGGTGAGCGGTATGTCGATTAGATAGCCATCAAATAAGAGGGGTGTGCTGAAAATAAAAACGCCCCAATCTTTCGAAAGGGGCGTTTTGTTTGGTGGTGAAAGAGGGACTTGAACCCTCGACCCCAGGATTATGAATCCTGTGCTCTAACCAGCTGAGCTACATCACCATGGTAAACCGGTTGTTTTTAGTTGTTTAAAACATAAACAAGGGCGCAATTCTAGTGTTTTAGGCGGTGCTTGTCAAAAATAGTTTGCTAATTACACATTAAATCTGAAGTGCATTACATCGCCATCTTGCACAATGTATTCCTTGCCTTCTAGGCGCATTTTGCCGGCTTCTTTGGCGCCTTGTTCGCCTTTGTTTTTAACGAATTCGTCGTATTGAATCACTTCAGCACGAATGAAGCCGCGTTCAAAGTCGGTGTGGATGACGCCGGCGGCTTGTGGTGCGGTGGCACCTTTTTTAACTGTCCAAGCGCGCACTTCTTGCACGCCAGCGGTGAAGTAGGTTTGCAGGCCAAGCAGGGCGTAAGCGGCACGAATAACGCGGTTTAGGCCGGGTTCGTCTTGGCCGAGTTCGGCTAAAAATAGCGCTTTATCGTCGTCGTCTAATTCGGAAATTTCCGATTCAATTTTTGCGCAAATGGCCACCACCGGTGCGTTTTCGGCTTTGCCTAAGTCCAGCACTTTTTGCAATAGGGGGTTATTAGTAAAGCCGCTTTCATCAACATTGGCTAAATACATGACCGGTTTAACGGTGATTAAACACAGCGGTTTTAATAAGGCCAATTGGTCGTTGTCTAGGCCTAGGGTGCGCACCGCTTTGGCTTCGTTTAGAGCGGGCAACACTTTGTCCAACACGGCCAATAGGGCAATAGCGTCTTTGTCACCGCTTTTGGCTTTTTTGCTTTCGCGTTGCATGGTTTTTTCTACGGTTTCCATGTCGGCTAGAGCCAATTCGGTGTTGATTACTTCGATGTCGGACAGTGGGTCTATTTTATTGGACACATGGATCACGTTGCTGTCTTCAAAGCAGCGCACCACATGGGCGATGGCATCGGTTTCACGGATGTTGGCTAGAAACTTATTGCCCAAGCCTTCGCCTTTCGAGGCGCCGGCAACCAAGCCAGCAATGTCGACCATTTCGACGATGGCCGGTTGGGTTTTTTGTGGCTTAACGATGTCGATCAAGGCTTGCATGCGCGTGTCTGGCACTTCCACTATGCCGACATTGGGCTCTATGGTGCAAAACGGGTAGTTTTCGGCAGCAATGCCGGCCTTGGTGATGGCGTTAAAGAGGGTAGATTTGCCTACGTTGGGTAAGCCTACGATTCCACATTTCATGTTTTTTCCAGTTCGTTTTTATGCGTTGCTTGCGAGTGTTGCGTTCGAATTACTTAGTATGCAATTTTAACATTGCCTGTTCAAAATCCCCGCTTAAGAGCTGCGGGATAATTTGCATGCTTTTATCTATGCAGCCATCTATGGCGCTTTGTTCGTCTTTGGTCGGGGCTTTAAGCACGAAGTTAACCACTTCGTTTCTGTCGCCTGGGTGGCCTATGCCTAAGCGTAAGCGCCAAAATTCCGGTGTGCCTAAAGCGGCGGTAATGTCTTTCAAGCCATTGTGGCCGCCGTGGCCGCCGGCTTTTTTAAGTTTGACCGTGCCTGCCGGTATGTCCAATTCGTCGTGGATCACCAGGATTTGCTCGGGCAGAATTTTGTAGTAATTGGCCAAGGCGGCGACCGCTTTGCCGCTGGCGTTCATGAAGGTGTTGGGCTTTTGTAACCAGGTGTCGTTGTTCTGGCCTAGTTTGCCTACCTGGGCTAAAAATTTGCTATCGAGTTTAAGCGGGCTGTTGCTGCTGGCCGCCAATTGGTCTATCCACCAAAAGCCGGCATTGTGCCGGGTGGCTTCGTATTGACCGCCGGGGTTACCGAGGCCGACAAACAGTTTGATGTTGGTCATGGCGTTATAGTAGCAATAAAAAACGCGCACTTCATTAGAAAGTGCGCGTTGTTGGTCATGCTTAAACTTGAATCGACTTAAGCGTCTGCGGCTGGTGTGGCTGCAGGTGCGGCCGCTTCAGCTGTTTCGGCTGTTGCTTCAGATACGCTACCGCGTGTTTTAGCAATCGATACCACTGCTGCATCGTCACCGTGGGCTAATTGCACAAAGCTCACGCCTTTTGGTAGGGCGATTTGTGATAAGTGGATAGAGTGACCCATTTCCAATTTCGCTACATCGACTTCAACGAACTCTGGCAAATCTTTTGCCAAGCAGCTTACATCGGCTTCAGTGAAAATGTGAGCAACGATACCGCCGCTTAATTTAACGCCTGGGGCAATGTCGCCGTTGATAAAGTGGAATGGCACTTTAACGTGGATTTTTTCTGTGGCACTGACGCGTTGAAAATCAACGTGTTGAATGCTGTTGCGCACTGGGTGCATTTGGAAGTCGCGTAGCAATACGCTTTCTTTTTTACCGTCTAGGTTTAGGTTTAGCACAGATGCGTGGAACGCTTCGTGGCGGAACTCTAAAAATAGCTCTTTAGCGTCTAACTCTATGGTTACCGCTTCTTTACCTGCGCCATACACTACACCTGGCACAGAACCTGCGTGACGTAGACGGCGGCTCGCACCCGTACCTTTAGCATCACGTTTTACTGCTTTAATTTCGATGGTCATTTTACTGCTCCTAAATTTACTACTAGGCTTTCGACAGCCTTCCTACACTAAAAACTGCACACCGCGACCAGTGTGCAGGGATAAAAACCGTTAATTAATCCATGAACAATGAAGACACGGAATCTTCACTGCTGATGCGGCGTATGGTTTCTGCTAATAATTCAGCAGCACTTAATGCGCGTATTTTTTTGCAATTGGCCGATTCTTCGCCCAAAGCGATGGTGTTAGTCACCACCAATTCATCCAATTCTGAGGCCATGATACGGGCCGCTGCGCCACCGGATAAGACCGGGTGGGTGGCGTAGGCGATGACTTTTTTCGCGCCGTGTTTTTTCAAAGCGGCGGCGGCTTCGCACAATGTGTTCGCTGTGTCGACCATGTCATCCATGATCACGCAGGTACGGCCGGAAACATCGCCTATGATGTTCATCACTTTAGCCACGTTAGGTTTAGGACGGCGTTTGTCGATAATCGCCAAGTCTGAGCCTAATTGTTTAGCAGCAGCACGGGCACGCACCACACCACCTACATCCGGTGACACCACCATCAAGTTGTCGTGGTTTTGCAATAACAAATCGGCCAATAAAATCGGCGTGGCGTAAATGTTGTCTACCGGAATATCAAAAAAGCCTTGAATTTGATCCGAGTGCAAATCCATGGTCAGTAAGCGGTTCACGCCTACCCCGGTGAGCATATTGGCCACCACCTTAGCGGTAATGGCCACGCGTGCTGAGCGTGGACGGCGGTCTTGCCGTGAATAACCAAAGTAGGGAATCGCAGCCGTGATACGACCGGCCGATGAACGGCGCAGTGCATCCACCATCACCATGACTTCCATTAGGCTGTCGTTGGTTGGGTGGCTGGTCGATTGCAAGACAAACACATCGCGACCACGCACATTTTCTAACAGTTCCACGGTGGTTTCACCGTCGCTGAAGGTGCCGACGTGCGCGCGACCTAGCTCTATGCCCAAGTGCTTAGCGACTTGTTCTGCTAAAGCTGGGTTGGCTGAGCCGGTAAAGACCATCAAGTTGCCGTTAGACATCTGTTGATTCCCTGTCGTGCCGACGTATGCCGGCATCAAACTGTCAATAAAAATGCATAAAAAATAAAAGCGCGTAAATCAAATAATCTACACGCTTTTTACTTGCTACCATGCAGGCTGAAGGCCTGCACTTAAAGAATTTGGCTGAGGAGGAAGGACTCGAACCTTCGGATGCTGGGATCAAAACCCAGTGCCTTAACCAACTTGGCGACTCCCCAATTGTTAATCAAACTGTTTAATCGGACGCGTAGTCGATTAATGGGTGTTGATTCAACCCGTTTGCGACAAAACTTTGCACGGCAAAGCCCAGGACTTGCGCTGGATTTTGTTGGCAGATTTCATGCGCTATTTTTTCATTGGCCACTTCGACAAACACCGAGGCACCTGAGCCGCTCATTCTGGCATCACCAAATTGCTTAAGCCAGGTTAAACAAGCTGATACGGCTGGGTAATCGTTGCAAACCGCTTTTTCAAGCACGTTAATAAATTCAGTGTTGTTCACTAAATTGACTGACGCTGTGTTTGCAGCCCTTGAAAAGTCCGACATTGTCTTAGGAATAGCATTTTTTGTCAATTGCTTATTGGCAAATATTTGCGCGGTAGAGACATGCACATTGGGGCTTAGCAGCAAGTAGTGCGCCGGCGCTAAAGAAATGCTTTGCAGTTGCTCGCCCACCCCTTCGGCCCAAGCATTTTTACCGTGGATGAAGAAGGGCACATCGGCGCCCAGTTGCAAACCCAAGGCCAATAATTCGCTGCGCTTTAGCTGGCATTGCCATAAGCGGTTTAAGGCCAACAGTACCGTGGCGGCATCCGAGCTGCCACCGCCTAAGCCGCCGCCCATGGGGATGCGTTTTTCCACTAGGATGTCTACGCCTAAGCTGACGCCGGTGTATTGTTGCAGCAAACGGGCCGCGCGCACGCACAAATCTTGCTCGGCCGGTACGCCGGCGATGTCGTTCACGCGCCGAATCAAGCCGTCTTGGGTCACTTTAAGCTTGATGGTGTCGTAGACATCCAACAGCCGAAAAACCGTTTGCAATAGGTGGTAGCCATCGGCGCGTTGGCCGGTGATGTGCAAAAATAAATTGATTTTTGCCGGGGCTAAAAAAGTTTGAAAATCTTGCATGGCGGCATTTTATCAGATAGTTGGCAAAGGCTGCGGCTAGAGGCCGGCTGGGCGTTTTATTCTAGGGTCCATTTTTCCACGACGAGTTTCAATTGCACGCGTTGGTTTTTAAGGGCGATTTTATGCGGCAACAGCTGCCCGTTGTTGGTTTGGTAGCCTTGGTAAGTTATCACCCAATCGGCTTCGTTTAGGCTGCTGCTTAGGCCGGCTTCGTCCCAAGTTTGGCTAGCCATGGCGGCGTTGGCAGGTCGGCTTAACACCCAGTCGGCTAAGCCATTGAGCGGTAAGCGCCAACCCAATACCCCTTGCGTCAGGCTCTCGGCGTCTTTGCCAGAAAATACCCGACCTTGGGCATCTTCCAGGTTAATGCCGCGGGCATTCTTTTGGATGTGCGCCAGTTGGCTGCCTAAAGGCGAATAGAGACGGATGTCGTCTTGGCTGTCGCTGTGCTGCCACAGCAACGAAGCCGAATAGCCTTTGCCATCGGCTTGCACGCCTAAGCGGCCCTGCAGGCTAAATTGTTGGATGCGCGCTAGGTTGCTTTGCTGCTGCTGGTGCAGCCTTAGGTTTTCCGGCGTTTGCTTGGGCGCACTAGTGGGCACGCTGCTGCAAGCGGCCAAGATGGCTAGCAGGCAAAACGACAGGGTTGCGCGTAGAAAATGCATGGGCGGCCGACTGCCTACTTAGGGTTTAAATTTATTGCGCGTGGTTTTGAGCAATTCGTTGTCCGGGTAGCTGCGTAAAGCATCATCTAGCAGTGCATTGGCCTGATCGCGCTGGCCTTGTTGCCACAATACCTCGCCCCAATGCGCGGCAATTTCCGGGTCCGGGTTCAATTGGTAGGCTTGCTGCAAGTACTTTGCCGCTAGGTTTAAATCGCCTTTGCGGTAGTGCACCCAACCCAAGCTGTCTAGCATGTAATGGTCATTTGGGCTGAGGCTTAAGGCTTTTTCTATCAGGCTTAAGGCTTCGTTTAGCTTGATGTTGCGGTCGGCAAATGAATAGCCCAAGGCATTGTAGGCGGCGGCAAAATTGGGCATGGCGGCGATGGCTTTGCGTAGCTCGGCTTCCATCAGCTCAAACTTTTGTAAGCGCTCGGCGGCCAAAGCATAGTCGTAAACCAGATCGGCGGTATTGGGTAAGTTTTTCACGGCTTTGTCTAGCAAATCAAACGCTTCTTGGTGGCGATTTGCTTTTACCAAGAGCGAGGCTTCGCTTTGTATGACGATGATTTGTTGCTGGGCGCTTAAGTTTTCTAGGCTATCTAATTTATCGATGGCTTTGTCCACTTCCCCACCACGGGCGATTAGGGTGGCTGCATTGACCTGCGCTTCTAGGTAATGCTGGCCGGGCGCCACTTTGTTGTACCAACTTAAGCTGGCGTCAGGGCGATTCAATTTCTCATTTACTTGGCCCAAGTAGAGGTGGATTTGATCCGCGTCTTTGAAGCCTAATATAAGGGCGTCTTGAAAGTAGCTTTCGGCAGCCGGGTAATCGCCAGCTTGGTAGGACAGCAAGCCAATAATGGCAGTGACTTCGGCGAAGTTTTTAGCGTCGGCTTGTTTGGCGTTGGCGAGCAAGATGGGGAAGTGCGTTTTGGCTTGCTCGTATTGTTTTTGGCTAACCAGCAGCTTGGCCATATTTAAACGAATTTCGTTGGCGTCGCTGTGTTGGTCAAGAAAAGCTTGGTAGAAGCTAATGGCTGCTGCCGGGTTTTGTTCGAACAGCACTTGGCCTTTCAGTAAGGCGGCAATCGGCCAATCGGGTTTGAGCGCTTCAGCTTGGTTTAAGGCGGCTAAGGCCACGCTGTCTTTTTGCGCGGCCCAGGCGGCTTGGCCAATGGCAAACTGGGCCTCGGCCAAGTCTGGGTATGGATTAGCCAGCGCTTGCACCAAGCTTAATACGGCAGCTTTGTCTGGGTTGCGGCTAAGCAAGGTGCTTAGGTATAAAAACCCACCGGCACGGGTTTCTTCTTTAAGAAACAATTGTGCCAAGTAAGGCTGGGCTTCTTTCAATTTGCCTGAGCTCACCAGTATTTCGGTCATGGCTTGCTGGGCTTCGTTAGAGCTGGGGTCCAATTCGGCCCATAGTTTCACGGCGGGTATGGTCAAGCTGCTGACATTGCCGTAAGCCGACACTTTGGCAGCGCGTTCGGCTAAGCCGGGGTTGCGCGTGGTTTTGGCTAGCTCGTAAAAGATGGTGCCTGAGGTGGCTAAATCGCCACGCTGGCCAGCCACTTCTGCGACTAAGTAACGGTAAACAAACTCGGCCGTTGAGGCGTCCTCGGGGTTGATTTTGGTTTGGATAGTTTGGCTGTGGTAGCCGCCATTGCTCGCGCACGCGCTCAAGACTAAGCTGCTTACCAGCAAACTCCGTGTTAAGCCGTGCATTAATGCAGGCAGAATACGCTGGCGATACGCTAAGAGGGAGGTGTTTAAATTTGTTGTTGGACGCATAAGTTGGGCATAGCAATGTAAGGTTAAAGTAGCATACTGCCATGCACTGGCAAAGCTTGGCATTTTTTTTGTTTTAGCTGTTGTCTGGTTGAGCCTTAATAACAGGGCTAGTAAATTTAGCCTCATTATAAACGGCATTTCTTAGTGCGTGACAGTTGGCGCAAGTTCCCACATAATTACGCGTGGGTTAGTCATTGCGCCAGAAATTTTCTGTTATGCTCCCTTAAGAATTACGCCAGCATTGCCTGGCAGCGGTTGGCCATCATTATTTTTTGTAATGCGTTTTTTGAATTGAGTGACTATGAATGATTTTACAGTAGAGGCCATCGGTCTTACGCGCCTTTATGGCGGCAGAGAAGCCGTCAGCAATGTCAGTTTTAATTTAAGCAAAGGCCAGGTCTTGGGTTTTCTCGGTCCCAACGGGGCAGGCAAATCCACTACCATGAAAATGTTGACTGGCAATTTGGCGCCAAGTAACGGCAGCGTCAAAATCTGCGGCATCGACATGATGGAAAATCCCAAAGAAGCCAAAGCACTGATCGGCTACTTGCCGGAAATGCGTCCCTTATATAAAGAGTTGACGGTGGATGAGTATTTGACCATCGCGGCTAGGTTGCACCGTGTCAGCGGCGCCAACATTAAAAAAGCCGTCGAGCAGGCTAAAGAGCGCTGCGGTTTAGGCCACATGAGCAAGCGCTTGATCGAAAACTTATCCAACGGTTACCAACAACGCGTGGGCATTGCCCAGGCCATCATACACAACCCCATGGTGGTGATTTTGGATGAGCCCACCGTGGGCTTGGACCCGATACAAATTCGCGACATTCGCGCCTTGATTCGTGAAGTCGGCAGCGAGCGTAGCGTCATTATTTCTACCCACATTTTGCCTGAAGTGGAAATGGTCTGCGATCATGTGCAGATTATTGATAAGGGCAAGCTGGTGTTCAATGGCGCCATCGATGTGCTGAAAAAACAACGCATAGGCAACAAGTTGTTAATCGCCATGAACAAGCCACCGAAAGCGGCTGAACTGTTGAAAATTGCTGGCGTGGAAGAGGCCGAAAGCGTGTCTGACCAATTAATGCGCGTGCGCTTTGTCGAAGGTGCCACCCCGGCTGAAGCCATTGTGCAAGCGGCCGTGGCTAAAGGTTGGGGTTTATACCAAATTGGCCCAGACCAAACCAGCTTAGAAGACGTGTTTGTGCAGTTGACTTACCAAGAACAAGCCGCGGCTTAAGGAACCCTCATGATTATTAATGTAGCAAGAAAAGAACTAAAAAGTATGTTTGCCTCGCCCATGGGTTGGGTGATTTTAGCCTTGTTGATGTTCTCGTTTGGGACTTATTACCTGAATGGCGTTAACGATTACTTTGCCGTGATGTCAGGCGCCATGCGTCCTGCTGAGCGCACTGGGGTGACCCAGTTTGTTGGGCAAAATGTCTATGGCTTTGCTTCCTTCATGGTGTTGTTTGCCGTGCCATTGTTGTCCATGCGTTTGATTTCTGAAGAACGCCGCAGCCAAACCCTGCCCTTCCTATTCAGTGCGCCTTTGTCCTTAACTGAAATCGTCTTGGGTAAATTTTTAGGTTTGGTGGCCTTCTTGAGCATATTGGTGGTTTACATAGGCGCCATGTTGTCTACCCTGAATATTTGGGCGGACATTGATTTTGGTTTTATCGTGGCTAACTCCATCGGTTTGTTATTGATGGTGGCCAGCTTTTCTGCGCTTGGTTTGTATTTTTCCAGCATCACACAACAGCCTGTGGTGGCGGCAATTCTGACCTTTATCGCTTTGTTTGCCTTGATGTTTTTGGACCGTTTTTTTGCCGGTGACCCAAGCAACACTTTGGCCAGCTTGTCCTTAACCCGTCACTTCCAATCGTTTGCCGGCGGTTTGATTGATACGGCAGACATCGCTTATTTCGGCTTATTTATAGCCAGCTTTTTAACTTTAACCGTGCGTCGCTTGGATGCCGACCGCTTGCGTGGTTAAGGCTTTTTTATAGTGTTAGCCCTTGTGAAATTTTAGGCCGGATGAAATGAATATTAATCGTAAATTGCGTTTTCAACTTTTAGTGCAAAACAGTTTCTTTGTCGTGCTGTTCTTAATGCTGGTGGTCTTGCTTGGCTATTTGGCTAGCCAATACCATGTGGCTAAAGACATTACCCAAGCCAACCGTAACATCTTGACGCAAGGCAGTGTCAATGTGCTCAAGCAAATGAAAGAGCCCATTAACATTACCGTGTTTGCGACCAAAGACGATGCTTCGGGCGGCGACAATTTCCGTAAGGGCATGATCGATTTTATTGCCCGCTACCAACGCGAGAAAAAGAACGTCAATTTAAAATTCATTAACCCATCGATAGAGCCTAAGTTGGCGCAAGATGCCGGCGTGAAAGAAGACGGCGAAGTGGTGGTGGAATACAACAAGCGTTCTGAGCACATTATTCCACCTATCGCTGAGCAAGAAATGACCAATCTATTGGTGCGTTTATCACGCACCAACCAGCAAGCGGTGATGTATTTAGACGGCCACGGCGAGCGTAATTTGTTGGGGGTTAAAAACCACGACATCGGTGAGTTTGGTAAACAGTTAGAGAAAAAAGGTTTCAAATTTGCTAACCCGGATTTAACCGTGGCTCAAGCGGTGCCAAGCAATGGCGCCATGTTGGTGATAGCCAGCCCGCAAGTGAATGTCAGCGAAGTGGAAGCGAAAAAAATCAAAGCCTACCTAGAGCGTGGCGGTAATTTACTTTGGTTGTTGGACGACAATAATTTACGCGGTTTGGACTCCGTGGCCGAGTACTTGGGCATGACGGTGTCGCCTGGTATCGCGCTCGACATGGCCTCAGCGCAATACGGTGCTGATGCGCGTGTGTCTTTTGCTAGCCTGTACGGCGAGCACGCCATTACTAAGAATTTTATGTTGCGCACCTTGTTTCCAGAAGCGCACCAAGTCACGGCCATGGGCACCGATGAAAACGGTTGGAAAGTCAGCAATTTGGTGGAAGTGGCACCGAATGGCTGGTTGATGGCAGGCAAGTTAGCTAAAGACGCCAAACCGGAATTCAATGAAAAAACCGACAAACGCGGCCCGATTAATATCGGTGTGGCTTTAGAGCGTATTTACGGCAAAAAAGGCCAGCGCGTGGTGGTGATGGGTAACGCTAACTTCTTATCCAACACCTTTATTACCAACGGCGGTAATTTGGATTTAGGCGTCAACATCGTCAATTGGTTGGCCGGTGACGATCAGTTAATCACCATACAACCTATGCCGTTGAAAGACATTAATGTGACCATACCGGATAGCGACAGTGGCCGCTTGGTGGCTTGGACGGTGTTCCATGGCTTCCAGTATTTCCTACCCTTGGCCATGATGCTAGCGGGCTTTTATTTCTGGTGGAAGCGCAGGAAAGCCTAAGGGCCATCGCTGGTCGCGACCTTGTTTATTTAGAGACAGACATGAAAAAACGTTGGGTACTTAATTTAATTTTATTGGTTCTGGTGGCAGGCTTGGTGGCTTTTGTTTATTTGCGCCCCAAAGCCGACACGGAGCAATCGACTAGCCATGAATTAACCAATTACAAGCTGGCTGAATTTAATGCCATACGCGTGGAGTTTCCTGCGCAGGCGGCCGTGACCTTTGCCAAAGTGGACGGCTATTGGCGCATAACCGCACCGGTTAATATGCGTGCCGATCAAGCGTCGGTGCAGCGTATTTTATCCATCATAGCGGCGCAATCGACCGATAAAATCAGCGGTGGCGACATGGAGAAGTTCGGCTTAACGACGCCAGAAATTAAGCTCAAGTTAATACGCGATAAAGACAACGTTGAAGAGTTTGCCTTTGGCACGCACAACCCGGTGACCGAAGAGCAATACGTGGCTCACAGAAACAACGTCTATTTGGTGTCCAACGGCTATGCGGAAGCGGCAGCCACGCAGTTGATTGAGTTGATCGATAAAGCGCCATTGAAGCCGACGGAAAAAGTGGTGGGCTTTGAGTTTGGTCGTTTGGAACAATGGCAAGAGACCAACTTAAAAGTCGACATCGTTGATGGTGTTTGGAAATTCTCGATTGCGGCGGCCAAACCACAGCAAAACGAATTGAATGAGTGGTTGGATTTTTCATGGATACACAACCCGGCTAAATCGGTGGAGATGTACACGCCAGATCGCAAGCTGACCTACCCCTCGTTTGAAATCAAATTGGCCGACGGCAGCAAAGTGCATTTTGATAAGGTGCAAGAGTCACCGGATTTAATATTGGCTAGACCGGACGAAGGCTTGATCTACCATTTCCCATCGGATATCGGCTTTAGCATGCTGAATCCGCCGCTTAATATCCCCAGTAAATAAACGCCATGCCAGAATTGCCCGAGGTAGAAACCACGCGACGTGGGCTTTTGCCTCTGTTGGGCAAGGTGGTGGAATCCGTTACCATACGTCACCCCACCTTGCGTTGGCCTATCCCGGCGCACTTGCCAAAAACCTTGCCGGCCATGACCCTCAACAGCTTGGAACGCCGTGCTAAATACCTCTTGTGTGATTTTTCTGGGGCTGACGGGGCGGGCACCTTGCTTTTGCATTTAGGCATGTCCGGTCGCATCCAGTTATTGGATGATGCCTACCCAGCAGAAAAACACGATCACTTTGATGTGGCGTTTACTGATGGGCAGGTGCTGCGCTTGCGTGATCCGCGTCGCTTTGGTGCGGTGTTGTGGTTGGATGGCCATCCGGCTAATCACCCCTTATTAGCCAGCTTAGGCCCCGAACCTTTGGAAGACGGCTTTAATGCCAAGTATTTGCAAAAGACCTTGGCCAACAAAAGCTTGGCCATTAAAAACGCCATTATGGATGGCCATGTGGTGGTCGGGGTAGGCAACATTTATGCCTCGGAATCCTTGTTCCGCAGTGGCATCCATCCTGAAACACCGGCAAACAGCTTAAGCTTAAAACGCTGTGAAAAATTGGTGGCGGAAATCAAGCTGACCTTGAACGAGGCACTGAATGCCGGCGGCAGCAGCTTGCGGGATTTTTTTGGTACCAATGGCTTGCCCGGCTATTTTCAACAAAGTTATTTTGTCTATGGCCGGACCGATGAGCCGTGCCGGGTGTGTGGCAAAGCAATTAAAACCATGCGCTTGGGTCAGCGTTCAACCTTTTACTGCGCGCACTGCCAGAAACTCAGGTCAGTTGCTTAGCGGCAAAAAGGCACTGAGTAGCATGGCTATCTCCAAACTGGCCAACACGGCGATGCCTATGAATAATCGTTTTTGCCAACGCGCTTGCAGTTCTTGCGCAGCGATGAGTTGAGCCAGGCCGGCTCGCAGAGGTTCGTCTTGCTCGGCTTGAGTTTGTTGGCGTAAAAAAGCATGCACCAAGCGCGGCATTTCCGGCAGCGTTTTAGCAATAAAAGGCAATTCTTTACGCAAGGTTTTGGCCAGACTGCGCCAGCCGATTTGCTCGCTCATCCAGCGTTTTAAGAAGGGTTTGGCGCTTTGCCACAAGTCTATGTCAGGGTCTAAATCGCGGCCCAAGCCTTCGATGTTAAGCAAGGTTTTTTGCAGCATGACCAATTGCGGTTGGATGACCACGCCGAATTTGCGCGACATTTGAAACAGGCTTAATAGGGTGCGGCCAAATGAAATGTCTTTTAAAGGCTTGTTGAATATAGGTTCGCATATGGCGCGCACGGCGGTTTCCAAGGCCTCCACATTGGTGTCTTTGGGTACCCAGCCGGACTCGATGTGGGCGACCGCCACATCACGGTAATCGCGGTTAAAGAAGGCCAAGAAATTGCGCGCTAAATAGTATTTATCGGTGTCGCTTAAGCTGCCCATGATGCCAAAATCCAAGGCGATGTACTTGCCTTTGTCTGGCCCACTGTTGACCACCAAGATGTTGCCTGGGTGCATGTCGGCATGAAAGAAACCGTCTCTAAATACTTGGGTAAAGAAAATTTCCACGCCATCGTGCGCCAATTTAGCGATGTCTATGCCTTGTTCGCGCAGCAGTTCAATCTTGCTGATGGGCGTGCCGTGCATGCGCTGCATGACCATGACTTGTTGACGGCACCAATCCCAATAGACCTCGGGCACCAGCAGTTTTTTGTCTGGGAAGTTGCCGGCTAAGCGCGTGCAGTTGGCGGCTTCTAGGGTGAGGTCCAGTTCGCTTTCAGTGTGCTCGGCAAATTCTGCCACCACTTCGCGTGGTTTCAAGCGTTTAATTTCAGCCGATAAGGCTTGTAGCAACCAAGCGGCCGTGTCCAGTAAATCAAGGTCATGTTGTATGACCTTGGCGATGCCTGGGCGTAATACTTTCACTGCTACCGGTGTGCCATCCATTAATTCGGCGAAGTGCACTTGCGCCACCGAGGCGCTGGCAATGGCGGTTTGCTCGAAGCTGGCGAACACTTGATTGAGGGGCAGTGTGTAAGCGGCTTGGACAATTTTATCGACCTCAGCGTAAGCGAAGGGCGGCACTTGGTCTTGCAGTTTGGCCAGTTCGTCGGCGATGTCCAGTGGGATTAAATCGCGACGGGTAGAAAGCATTTGGCCAAATTTCACAAATATCGGCCCCAAGGCCTCCAAGGCCAAACGCAGTCTTTGCGCGCGTGGTGTGTGTTTGTTGCGCCAAAAAAACAGCACTTGGATTAGGCTGTGCAAAGGTTTGAGTTTGCTGTTGCCTAAGGCGAATTCATCCAGGCCGAAGCGCAGGGCGATGTAAACTATGTAGATTAGGCGAAATAGGCGCATGGCTTAGGGTTTGCTGTTGGCAGCAGGGCCTTTGTTATCGAGTTGTTGTTTGAGTTTGGCCAGTTTTTTTTCAAAACGGGCGACGTCGGCGCGTAAGGTGTCGACCTCGCTAATGTAATTTTCCACGTGGCGTTTTTTGGCGATTAAAGGCATTTCTTCTTGCCAGTATTCGCTAAGCATGGACGCTAAATTGGCCCCGGTTTCTTTGCTGCTGGTTTTGATGTCGCGCAGGGTGTCGCCTATTTTGCTGGCAGCCACGTCGCCCACCAATTTGCTGGCATCGTCTTCAAAGTCCCAGCGCATGGCGGACAAGACTTTGGCCAATTCAGCGGCCAACTGGGTGTCGCCAGTGATCTGCACTTGGCGTTTGGCGGCTTCGTCGCCGGCCAATAAGCGTAATGCCAAGCTGGGAGATAAGCTCACGCTGGCATCGGCCGTGTTGCTTTTTCCGGCCATGGCCAGGTTGCCGTCTTCTAAAATGACTAGGCTGCGGCTAAAAAAGCCCAGCTTAAATTCGACGGACTGGCCGGCATGGGGTTGCAGCATGGCGCAAGCCCAACTGTTTTGCGCAATCAGGTGTTGCAGCATGCGGGTGGATAGGCCGGTTAGCATAAGTTAAGCGCCATTAAATTTTGTAGCCTTTGTGCAAGGCCACCACGCCGGCAGCCAGGTTGTAATAATCCACTTTGGCCAGGCCCGCTTGTTCCATCATCTGTTTGAGGATTTCTTGATCCGGGTGCATGCGTATCGACTCGGCCAAGTATTGGTAACTGTCGGCGTCCTTAGCAAAGAGCTTGCCCATTAAAGGCAATAGTTTGAACGAGTAAGCGTCGTAGAGTTTGCTTAAGGGCTGCCATACTTTGGAGAATTCCAACACCAACAGACGACCACCAACTTTAAGCACCCGTTGCATTTCAGCCAGGGCCAAGTCTTTGTGGGTCATGTTGCGTAAGCCGAAGGCGACGATAACGCAATCAAAATGGCCGTCTGGGAAAGGCAGTTTTTCGGCATCGCATTGCAAGGCGGGAACGTTTAAGCCGGCATCGAGCATGCGGTCACGGCCTACGCTGAGCATGGAGGCATTGATGTCGGTTAAGATTACACGGCCTTGGGCGCCGACCTTTTGCGCAAACAATTTGGATAAATCGCCGCTGCCGCCAGCGATGTCCAATACCGTGTCGCCGGCTTTGACGCCGCTTATTTCGACGGCAAAGCGTTTCCAAGTGCGGTGTAAGCCGGCGGACATGACGTCGTTCATCAAGTCGTATTTGCTGGCCACGGAATGGAATACTTCGCCGACTTTTTTGGCTTTCTCGCCCTCGGCTACGGTTTTAAAACCAAAATGGGTTTGTTGATCGTTTGACATGGATGCCTCGTTTATTGGTTTCGATTTAGGCCAGCTGCACTTAGTTTACCCAAATACTCTAACCACAGTGCTTCGTAGTTGCGCGCTAATTCGTGTAAGTAATCCCAGGAATACAAACCGGTGTCGTGGCCATCAGTGAAAATCAGTTTGACGGCATAATTACCGACCGCTTCGATGTTGCTGATGTTGACCAGTTCTTTGCCTGTTTGCAGCACTTCTTGGCCAGGGCCGTGGCCTTTGACTTCTGCTGAGGGCGAGTAAACGCGTAAAAATTCGCAGGACAACATGCATTCGGTGCCGTCATCAAATTTAATTTCTAACAATCGCGATGCTTGGTGTAGCCGTATGTCGGTCGGTCTGGGAGTTTGCTTGCTCATGCGACGGTCAATTTTTTATAAAATAAGATAATAACAGAATGGCGTGGTAGCGACATCATTAGGTCTAGCTATGGTGGCTTTGTAGATAGGAATATGCGCGTAAAAAAGGCTGCTAAACGCAGCCTTTTTATCACTCTAGCCAGATTTAGGCTTGGTAAGCCAACATCGTGCTTTTGATTTTTTGCATGGCTTTTTGTTCAATTTGGCGTATGCGTTCTGCGGATACGCCAAACTCATCGGCCAATTCGTGCAAGGTTTTACCGCCGTCGTCTTGCAACCAGCGCGATTCCACCACGCGGCGGCTACGTTCGTCTAAGTGTTGCAAGGCATGGCTTAAGCCTTTGGTTTCGTAAGCTTCGGTTTGCTTGGCCTCTATGGCCGCAAGCGGTTCTAAGCGCTCGTCTTGCAGGTAAGCGATAGGGCTGTAATGGCCGTCTTCGTCGTCATCCGTAGCGGATTCCAAGGAAAATTCGTGACCGTTAAGGCGCGCTTCCATTTCCCGCACTTCTTCCGCTTTGACATTCAAGGTCTGCGCAATGTGTTCCACTTCGCTGGTTTGCAAGCTGTTGTGGCCGGGTTTCATGCTGCGCAAGTTGAAGAATAATTTACGTTGCGCTTTGGTGGTGGCAATTTTCACCAAGCGCCAATTGCGCACGATGTATTCGTGGATCTCAGCTTTAATCCAATGCATGGCAAAGGACACCAAGCGCACGCCGCGCTCTGGGTCAAAGCGTTTTACCGCCTTCATCAAGCCGATGTTACCTTCTTGGATTAAATCCGATTGCGGCAAGCCGTAACCGTTGTAGCCACGCGCGATGCTGGCCACCAAGCGTAAATGCGAGACAATCAATTGCCGCGCCGCTTCTAAATCGTTTTCTTTTCTAAATTTGACGGCCAGCGCGTATTCCTCTTCTGCGGACAGAATAGGGTAAGCCTTAATGGCTCTAGAGTAGTGCTCTAGGCTATCGCTGGCAGTTAACACGGGTAATAAGGCAGTGGTCATTAAAATTTAGTCCTCCGTAGTCTAATTTTAGCACTCTGTATAAGAGAGTGCTAGAGGCTAAATTAGTTCAATCGGCCAGGCGAGTGAAAATCTAATCGATTTTGATGGCCGCAATCGCGCGGCTGACAGACAAGAAGGAACCCAGCCAGCCTATGAAGATGGACAGCAGGGTGATGCCTAGGTAAAGCGGCAGGTTAAACCAGGCTAGGCTAAAGTCATTGCTGTAAAGCTGCGACAGTTGCGCGACCGATTGGTTAAACAGTTGCACGATGACAATCAAAATGACCATGGCCAACAAGCCGCCAAACAAGCCGTAGAGCATGCCAGCATAAAGGAAGGGGGTGCGGATAAAATTGGTGGTGGCGCCTATGAGTTTGCTGACCACGATTTCGTCTTTTTGCGTCAATATTTGCATACGCACGGTGTTGCCTATGATAACCAATAAGGCCAAGGCCAAAAGGGCGGCGATGAAGGCGATGATTTTTGTGCCCAAGGCTAAAATGCTGGACAAGCGTTTGGCCCATTCGGCATTTAACAGGGCTTGGTCGACACCCGGCAGGGCTTGCAATTCTTCCCTAAGGCTAGCGAGGGCGGCTGGATCTGCCGATTTAGCTTGAATAAAAAAAGCATCCGGTAGCGGGTTTTGTTCTAAGTTTTGTACTTCGCTATTGATGTTGCTGGACGAGGCTTTAGCTTTCAAGGCTACCCAGGCATCGGCCTTGGTGACCAGATTGAATTTTTTGATGGCTGGGTTGTTGTTTAAGGCCGCCTCGATTTCAGTCAATGTATTGGCTGGGGCATCGAGTTGCACAAACAAGCTGATTTCTGTTTCATCTTGCATGTGGTTGCTTAGTTTGGACAAGTGCTCCACGCCTAAATAAAACACACCAGGGATGGCCATGGCCACGGCGATCACCAAGCTGATCATAAAGGTCGACAACTTGTTGTTGTCCATGCGCGCTAGCACCAGTTTCATGGCTTGCACGTGTTGATTGAGCCAGTTCATCATGCCGTCACGCTTTCTTTTGTTGCAGGGGCTAATTGGCCGTGGTCTAAATGCAGCACGCGATTTTGCGTGGCTGACATGCCGCGTGCATCGTGGGTGGCAACGATGACCGTGACGCCCACTTGATTGAAATCTTGGAATATACCCATGATGTCGGCCGCGTAACTGGAGTCTAGGTTGCCGGTGGGTTCGTCGGCGATTAATATCGATGGCCGGCTTACTACCGCACGCGCAATCGCTAAGCGTTGTTGCTCGCCGCCGGATAAGGTGATGGGCATGGCTTTTTCTTTGTGCAACAAGCCCACTTTATCTAAAGCGGCACGCACACGCTTGGCGGCGTCTAGGCCAGTGATGCCATTGATGTGCAAAGGCAAAATGACGTTTTCAAAGCAATTGCGATCGTAGAGTAATTTATGGTCTTGAAAAATCAGACCAAAGCGGCGGCGCATAAAGGGAATGGCGGCGGCTTTTAATTGGCTGATGTTTTGATTGGCAATCAAGACCGTGCCACTGGTTGGTCGCTCTATGGCGGCGATCAGTTTGAGCAAGGTGCTTTTGCCGGCACCTGAGTGACCCGTGACAAACACCAACTCGCCGGCTTCAATGTCGAAGCTGACCTGGCTTAAGGCTTCGTTGCTGCCGGGGTAACGTTTGGTGACGTGGTCAAATTTAATCATGGCTCAATTATATCGCTAAAGTTGGCTTAATCGAGCAAGGCGTCTATGAATTCGCTGGCCTTAAACGGACGCAGATCGTCTATCGCTTCCCCTATGCCGATAAAGCGGATAGGGATAGGCCGTGCTTCGGCAATGGCAGCGATGACGCCCCCTTTGGCGGTGCCGTCTAGCTTGCTTAATACCAAGCCAGTCACGCCCAAGGCATCGTCAAAGGCTTTGACTTGCGACACGGCATTTTGGCCGGTGTTGGCGTCCAGCACCAATAACACCTCGTGCGGTGCGCCGGGCAGGGCTTTGTCCATGACCCGTTTAACCTTGGCAATTTCGTCCATTAAATGCATTTGCGTGGGCAGGCGCCCGGCAGTGTCGGCCAGCACGATGTCGATTTTTTTGGCGATGGCTGAATTGATTGCATCGAACATGACGGCTGCGGCATCGCCACTGGATTGTGCCACCACGTGCACGTTGTTGCGTTCGCCCCATACTTGCAATTGCTCACGTGCGGCCGCCCTAAAGGTGTCGCCCGCGGCGATCAATACCGACTTGCCTTGGGCTTGAAAGGCGTGGGCCAATTTACCTATGCTGGTGGTTTTGCCGGCGCCATTAACGCCGGCCAGCATGATGACAAATGGGCGCTGTTGTTCAGTGACCAAGGCTTGCTCCAATGGGCTGAGTAAGTCAGACAGGGCGGCTTTTAGGGCCGCTTTGAGTTGCACGGTGTCGTCTAAATTTTGTGCTTTAACGCGGGTTTTAATGTCGTTCAGCAAGTTCTTGGTGGCATTTACCCCAACGTCCGAGGTCAGCAGTATGGTTTCCAATTCCTCGTAGACATCGTCATCAATTTTGCCGCCGCCAAATAGGCCGGCCAGTTGCTTACCTAGGTGTTTGCGGGTTTTGCTTAAGCTGGTTTTTAGGCGTTCAGCCCAAGAGTCATTAGGCTTTGTTTGTACTGCCGTGTCGGTCGCTGCTGCGCTGATGGCTAAGCCGCTGTCCGGCGTGGCTGGCGTTGGCGCAGGGCTTTTGTTCTTTTTGAAGAAATCAAACATAGGGCGTATTTTAACTTAATTTTTAGTGCGACTTTCAACTTGCAGAAAAAAAGCACACGGGCATTTTTCGGTGAACTTAGCCGCGGGAAGCGCGGTCAGATTGGCGGATAAAAAATGAGCGGCTGCTTGTGCCATGGGCCGCGCTATAATTCAGTCTGCTTGACTGCAAGCAGTAAGAAACAACAGGAGAAATACAAGGTGCGGATCAAAAGTTTATTGCTAGTATTGTTGGCCTTGCCCATCAGCAGTTGGGCGGCCAACGTGCAAGAATTCAAATTGGACAATGGTTTAAAGCTCATCGTCCAGGAAGACCACCGCTCACCGGTAGTGGTGTCGCAAGTGTGGTACAAGGCCGGCAGCATAGACGAAGTTAACGGTAAAACCGGCGTGGCACACGTGTTGGAACACATGATGTTTAAGGGCACCAAAAAAGTTAAAGCCGGGCAATTTTCCCGTTTGATTGCCGCCGCCGGTGGCAAGGAAAACGCTTTCACCAGCAGCGATTACACCTGTTATTTTCAGCAACTGGAAAAATCCCAATTGGGCTTGGCCTTCGAATTGGAAGCCGACCGCATGGCCAATTTGCAATTAAGCAAAGAAGAGTTCGATAAAGAAATCAAAGTGGTGATGGAAGAGCGCCGTTGGCGCACGGATGACAAACCCCAGTCTTTGGTGAACGAAGCGTTTCAGGGCGCCGTTTACCGAGCACACCCGTATTCACGACCAGTGATAGGCTTCATGAACGATTTAGAAAACATGAGTTATGAAGATGCGCGTGAATGGTACACGCTGTGGTATGCGCCTAACAATGCCACCGTGGTGGTGGTGGGCGATGTACAAGCCAATGAGGTGTACCAATTAGCCAAGCAGCATTTTGCTAAGTTGGCGGCAAAAAAATTGCCCGAGCGCAAACCGCAAGTGGAGCCTGTGCAATTGGGCGAGCGCCGGGTGGTGGTTAAGGCACCAGCTAAACAAGCGTATTTGTTGATGGGCTACCACGTGCCGGCCTTGCAAGACCCGGATAAAGATTGGCAGCCGTACGCATTGGAAGTGTTGGCCGGCGTGCTCAGTGGCAACCCAGCGGCACGCTTAAACCAAAGTTTGGTACGTGACACACAATTGGCGGTGGACGCCAGTGCCGGTTACGACATTATGTCGCGCGGTCGTTTGAGTTTATTCGAGTTGGACGGCACGCCCAGCGAAGGTAAAACGGTGCGTGAACTCGAGGCGGCTTTGTTGCAGCAAATTGAAAAGATTAAACAATCGGGCGTTAGCGCAGAAGAATTGGATAGGGTAAAAGCCGCGGTAATTGCTGCCGATGTCTATCAGCGCGATTCCATGTTTTACCAAGCCATGCAAATCGGCACGGTGGAGAGCATAGGTTTTTCTTGGAAAATTTTAGACGATTACCCAGCCAAATTGCGCGCGGTGACGGCCGAGCAAGTGCAGGCCGTGGCTAAAGAGTTTTTATTGCCAGACAATTTAACCATCGCCACCTTGGACCCGCAGCCCATGGACCCTAACGCTAAGCCCAAAGGCAAGCCCCATGTGCATTAAGCCCAGCCAGTACCCGTGAATTAATGAAGGTCAGTAAACCATGAATTTAAATACCCTAGTAAAAAGCCTGCTGCTTAATGTGGCTCTGTTGATTAGCGCCGTCAGTGCGCAAGCGGCCGTTAACATCCAACACTGGCAAACCAGCAGTGGAGCGGACGTGTATTTTGTGGAAAATCACGATTTACCCATGGTGGATTTGAGTGTTAACTTTGCCGCCGGCAGTGCCCGCGACACGCCAGAAAAATCCGGCTTGGCGGCCATCACTCGCTACATGATGACCTTAGGCGCGGCCGGCATGAGCGATGAAGTGATTGCTAACAAACTGGCCGACGTGGGCGCCGTATTGGGCGGTGAATTTGACGGCGATAGGGCGGCGCTCAAGCTACGTACATTGAGCAGTGAGCGTGAACAAAAGCAAGCGCTGGAGGTGTTTGCGAAAATACTGCAAAAACCGGATTTCCCGGCGGCGGTGTTTACTCGCGAAAAAGCCCGCATTATTTCAGGTTTGGAAGAATCGGCCACCCAGCCAGAAAGCATCTCCAGTAAAGCCTTTGCCAGCGCTTTGTTTGGTACGCACCCCTACAGTCTGGATGAAAGCGGCGAGGTGGCAACGGTGGCCAAACTTGCTGTGACGGATTTGCAAGCGTTTTATCGGCAATATTACCGTGCTAATGGCGCGGTGATTGCCATGATGGGCGATTTGAGCCGTGCCCAAGCCGAAGTCATGGCCGAAACCTTGGCCAGCGGATTGCCCACGGGCCCGGCTAACCCAGCCATTGCCGCCGTGTCTTACCCGACCCAGCCGGTCACCAAACGCATAGCCCACCCGGCCTCGCAATCGCATATTTTATTGGGTTATCCCGGCATTAAGCGTGGCGACCCGGATCTATTTCCTTTGTATTTAGGCAATTATGTTTTGGGTGGCGGTGGGTTTGTTTCGCGTTTAACCGAGGAGGTTAGGGAAAAACGCGGCTTGGTCTACAGCGTATACAGTTACTTCATGCCCATGGCTGAGCTGGGCGCATTTCAAATAGGCTTGCAAACCAAAAAAGAGCAAGCCGACGAGGCCTTGCAGTTGGTCAACAGCACCTTGGCCACCTTCCTAGAAAAAGGCGTAACCGAGGCCGAATTGAAAGCGGCTAAGGCCAATATCATTGGTGGCTTCCCCATGCGCATAGACAGTAATAGCAAAATTTTGGATTACTTGGCGGTCATCGGCTTCTATAAATTGCCGCTCAATTACCTGGACGAATACAACAGCAAAGTGGCCAGTGTGACGGCGGCGCAAATCAAAGACGCGTTTAATCGGCGCTTAAAACTAGAAAATTTTGTCACGGTGATTGTGGGCGCGCCTAATACTCAGTAATATCGGCCTCGTGCAATCTTGCACGCTATGCATAACAACGCATTCACAAGGCTGGAAATACGCAGTGGCAAAAACAGCAGCAAAAAAACTCAATACGGTGCGCATCAATGCCGGCCTATGGCGCAGTCGGCTGATTAAATTTCCCGATAGCGAGGGCCTGCGGCCCACGCCGGAACGTGTCAGGCAAACCGTGTTCAATTGGTTGGGGCAAGATCTAACGGGTCTACGCTGTTTGGACCTGTTCGCCGGCACCGGTGTGATGGGCTTTGAGGCTTTGTCGCGAGGCGCAACAGCCGTGACTTTGGTGGAAAAATCCAGCCTGGCTTGTGCTGCCTTACTTGCTAATAAAACCCTATTAAACGCCACGGCGGCCACCGTCTTGCAACACGATGCTATGCAGTTTTTAGCGCAAAATACGCAGCCATTCCATTTGGTATTCCTCGATCCTCCCTACAACCACGGTTGGTTGCTTAAAGTATTGCCGCTATTGGCTGCGCATTTGCACCCCGACGGCACGGTCTATGTGGAAGCGGAGTTTGCCTTGGATGAGGCCGAGCAAGCTAGCAGTCAGCCATTTCTGGTTGGCTGGCAAGTGGTCAAACAAAGCAAAGCGGGTAATGTTTTTTATCATCTGTTAAAATTAGCCAAAAATGAATAGGTGGCATGATGTCTAAAAATCGAATTGCAATTTACCCAGGTACGTTTGATCCCATTACCTTGGGTCACGAGGACGTGGTTAGGCGTGCTGCCGATTTGTTCGACCAAGTAGTCGTGGCGGTGGCCGATAGCACCAACAAAAATACCTTATTCAGTTTGCAAGAGCGGGTGGCGATGGCGCAAGGCGTATTTAGCCACGCAAGCAATATCAAGGTGATGGGCTTCAGCGGTTTGCTCATGCAGTTTGTGCAAGATCAAGGCGCAAAAATGGTCATACGCGGCTTGCGTGCGGCCTCGGATTTTGAATACGAATTTCAATTGGCCGGCATGAATCGCAAGCTTTATCCGCAATTTGAAACCTTGTTTTTAACCCCGTCGGAACAATTCATGTTTATATCCTCAAGCTTGGTGCGCGAAGTGGCGGTGCTGGGTGGCGATGTGCAAGCTTTCTTATCGCAAACCGTGAACGATGCGATTAAGCAGAAATTAGGAAACTGATTTTGGCTTTAATGATTACCGATGAGTGCATTAATTGCGATGTGTGCGAGCCTGCCTGCCCTAATAGCGCTATTTTTCAGGGCGAGCTAATTTACCAAATCAACCCAGATTTATGCACCGAATGCGTGGGCCATTACGATAAACCGCAATGCCAAGAAGTCTGCCCCATCGATTGCATACCGTTCAACCCAGACGTGGTTGAAACTAAAGAGCAGCTGCTCGTAAAATACCATCAATTAACCGCTACTAAGGCATAAAGGATCGCTATGCGCATGCTACATACCATGCTCCGTGTTGGAAATATGGAGCGCTCGATAGAATTTTATACCAAGGTGCTGGGCATGAAAGTGCTGCGCCAACACGATTTTCCGGAGGGAAAATTCAGCCTGGCATTTGTTGGCTACGGCGATGAAGCCCAGCATACGGTGTTGGAGCTTACCTACAATTACGGTGTGGAAAGTTATGACATGGGCAAAGCCTACGGTCACATTGCCTTGGAAGTGGACGACGCGGCCAAAGCCTGCGAGGCCGTGCGCAAAGCCGGAGGTAAGGTGGTGCGTGAAGCAGGCCCTATGATGCATGGCACGACCGTGATTGCCTTTGTGGAAGATCCGGATGGCTATAAGGTGGAGTTCATCCAGGCCGGCACCTATTAAGCATGGATGGTGCTTGGGTTTTATACCTATTGCTATGCAAAAATGGCGCCTATTACGCCGGCATCACCAATGATTTAGATGCCAGGTATGCCGCCCACCTTGCGGGTAAAGGCGCCAGGTATACCCGAGCCAACCCACCCATCAAAATCCTGGCCAGCAAATCTTATCTGAATCGCTCCACTGCTAGCGTTGCCGAAGCCCGGTTGAAAAAATTACCCCGAGATAAAAAGTTGGATTATTTTGCGTGAGGACTTACTTAAAGCCGTGCAATTGGCCTTAGCCGATGACTGGCATGCTGCACATAAGTTGGCGCAGCAACACCAAGATCCGATGGCCAATTGGTTGCACGCGGTGCTGCATAAAATCGAAGGGGATGCTTGGAACAGCCAGTATTGGTATGCCAAAACGAATGGCATGAGCTACGAGCGTTACGACGATGCCAGAGAAGAGTTGCAGGCTATTGCTAGGGAATTAGCGCTTTAATTAGACGCCGATAGATGCAAAAAAGCGTTCAGCACAGATGCCGCATGCGGCATCTGTGCTGAGATGTTTTAAACATTAATCAAAAAAATCTTTAACTTTATTCATCCACGATTTATTGCGTGGGCTGTGTTTGCCTGAATCCGCTTGGGTGCTGGTTTCAAACTCGCGTAATAAGTCTTTTTGTTTTTCCGTTAATTTAACCGGTGTTTCAACCACCACGTGCACCATCAAGTCGCCGTGTTCGGATTGACGTAGCGGTTTGATGCCTTTGCCACGCAATCTAAATACCGCGCCGGTTTGGGTCTCGGCCGGGATTTTCATTTTGGCTGAGCCGTCCAAGGTGGGCACTTCAATTTCGCCCCCCAAAGCGGCGTTGCTAAAGCTGATGGGCATCTCGCAATGTAAATTGCCGCCTTCCCGTTGGAAAATGGCGTGTTCTTTGAGGTGTATCACCACGTACAAGTCACCGGTAGGTCCACCGTTCACGCCGGCTTCGCCTTCGCCGCTTAATCGTATTCTGTCGCCTTCGTCCACACCGGCTGGAATTTTGACCGATAAAGTTTTATTTTGCTTGGTGCGGCCTGCGCCATGGCAAGTTGGGCAAGGGTCTTTGACCATTTTGCCGCTACCGTGGCATTTCGGGCAGGTTTGTTGCACCGAGAAGAAGCCTTGTTGCATGCGTACTTGGCCGTGGCCACCGCAGGTGGTACAGCTGACTGGTTGTGTGCCTGGTCTAGCGCCAGAGCCATTGCAGGTTTCACAAGTCGATTGCACAGGGATGCGGATTTTAGTTTCCGTGCCCTTGGCGGCGTCCTCTAAGGACACTTCCATGTTGTAGCGCAAATCGGCACCACGGTAGACTTTATTGGCTTGCCCGCCTGAGCGGCCGCCACCAAAAATGTCACCAAAAATGTCACCAAATGCGTCACCAAAGCCTGCGCCACCAAACCCGCCTGCACCAGCGCCTTGCTCAACACCGGCGTGACCGTATTGGTCATAAGCGGCACGCTTTTGCTCGTCGCTTAACATTTCGTAAGCTTCTTTGGCTTCCTTGAAGTTTTCTTCGGCTTTCGGGTTGTCTGGGTTGCGATCGGGGTGATGTTTCATCGCTAATTTGCGATAAGACTTTTTGATCTCCTCTGCGCTGGCATCTTTGTTGACGCCCAGTACTTCGTAATAATCTCTTTTGCTTGCCATAATGATAGTCGCTAGTTTGTAGTCGTTGGTCGGAAGTCGTTAGTGGGTAGCGAAAAAGTCGTTAGCACCGGAAAAGACGCTAACGACTCGTGACCACATACTAAGTATGACTTTTTTAGTCTTTTTTCACTTCCTCAAACTCTGCATCCACCACATCGCCATCGACGGTTTTTTCGCCTTCTGCTGGCTGGGCAGATTCGGTGTTGGCTTGAGCTTGTTGCTCAGCGTAGACTTTCTCGCCCAGTTTTTGTGAGGCTTCGGTTAAGGCCGTGGTTTTGGCTTCTATGGCTTCTTTGTCATCCGATTGCAATACCTCTTCCACGTCTTTAATGGCTGCTTCTATCGCTTCTTTTTCCGCCGCATCCAATTTGTCACCGTGCTCACTCAAGGATTTTTTCACGGAGTGCACCATGCCATCGGCGGCATTACGTGCATCCACCAATTCGCGGTATTTTTTATCTTCGTCCGCGTATTTAATTGCGTCCTCTTCCATTTGCTGAATCTCAGCTTCGCTAAGGCCGCTGTTGGCTTTGATGGTAATTTTATTTTCTTTACCGGTGGCTTTGTCTTTAGCGCTGACGTGCAGAATCCCGTTAGCATCGATGTCAAAGGTCACTTCAATTTGAGGTACGCCACGCGGTGCCGGTGGAATGTCGCTTAAATTAAATTGGCCCAAGGATTTGTTCGCTGCCGCTTTTTCACGCTCACCTTGCAAGACTTGGATGGTCACTGCATTTTGGTTATCGTCCGCGGTAGAGAAGGTTTGTGATGCCTTGGTCGGGATGGTGGTGTTTTTCTTAATCACTTTAGTCATCACGCCGCCCAAGGTTTCAATGCCTAGAGACAATGGGGTGACATCCAATAGCAGCACGTCTTTCACGTCGCCTTGCAATACGCCACCTTGAATCGCTGCACCGACCGCTACCGCTTCATCTGGGTTAACGTCTTTACGTGGCTCTTTACCAAAGATTTCTTTCACTTTTTCTTGCACTTTAGGCATGCGGCTTTGACCGCCGACTAAAATCACATCGGTGATGTCATCAATGGACACGCCCGCGTCTTTAATCGCCGTGCGGCATGGTGCCATGGTGCGCTCGATCAAGTCTTCGACTAGGGATTCCAGTTTGGCACGCGTGATTTTTACCACCAAGTGTTTAGGGCCAGTGGCATCAGCCGTGATGTAAGGTAAATTCACTTCGGTTTGGGTGGCGCCAGACAATTCAATTTTGGCTTTTTCCGCCGCTTCTTTTAAGCGTTGTTTAGCCAATAAGTCGTTGCGCAAATCCATGCCGTTATTTTCTTTCTTGAACTCGTCGGCCAAGAAGTCAATTAAACGGTTGTCGAAGTCTTCACCACCTAAGAAGGTGTCACCGTTGGTAGACAACACTTCAAATTGGTGTTCGCCATCGATGCTGGAAATTTCAATGATGGACACGTCAAAGGTGCCGCCGCCCAAGTCGTATACGGCAATTTTGCGATCGCCTTCTTGTTTATCCAAACCAAATGCCAAAGCCGCTGCAGTCGGTTCGTTGATGATGCGTTTTACATCTAAACCGGCAATGCGGCCTGCGTCTTTGGTGGCTTGACGTTGGCTGTCGTTAAAGTAAGCCGGCACGGTAATCACCGCTTCGGTTACTTCTTCACCCAAGTAATCTTCGGCGGTTTTTTTCATTTTGCGTAAGACTTCAGCAGAAATTTGTGGCGGTGCCATTTTCACGCCGCGCACTTCTACCCAAGCATCGCCGTTATCGGCTTTGGCTATGCTGTACGGCATCAAGCCTATGTCTTTTTGCACTTCTTTTTCATCAAAACGGCGGCCAATTAAACGCTTAACCGCGTACAAGGTGTTTTTTGGGTTGGTTACCGCTTGGCGTTTTGCCGGTGCGCCGGCTAAGATTTCACCGTCTTCTTGGTAAGCAATAATGGAAGGCGTGGTGCGTGTGCCTTCAGAGTTTTCAATCACGCGCGGTTTGCCGCCTTCCATCACGGCCACGCATGAGTTTGTGGTGCCTAAGTCTATACCAATGATTTTTGCCATTTTCGTTTATTCCTTTTAAAAATTTTTCGTTTGGCCACAAATTGAACCGGTGTCTCCCGGGCTGCTGCTAAGTGTTTAGTTAGCTGTTCAGCCAGGTGTTCAGTTAAGTGGCGAATTGTTTGATGGATTTACAATGTGGTCTATTGCGATTATTTCAAGTCTTTTTTGAATTTATCCGTGGCTAAACTTACTTAGCCACCATCACTAATGCTGGGCGTAACACGCGATCGTTCAAGCTGTAGCCTTTTTGCAAGACGCTGGTCACCGTGTTCGGTTCGCCGCTGTTTTCCAACATGCTGATGGCTTGATGTTTGTTCGGGTCAAATTTTTCGCCTAAGGGGTTAATCTCGGCAATATTGAATTTATCAAACACCGAGGCCAATTGTTTTGCCGTGAGGTCAACGCCGTCTTTGTAGCTTTGTACTTCTGTCGCTTCTATCAGTAAGGCCGCATCCAAGCTGTCTTTAACGGCCAACAATTCATTGGAGAATTTTTCTAAAGCAAATTTTCGTGCTTTATCGATGTCGTCCATGGCGCGACGGCGGATGTTTTCGCCTTCGGCTTTGATGTATAACACTGCCGCTTGGGCTTCAGCCAGTTGGGCTTCCAATGCAGCAATGCGTTCTTCTGGGCTGGTTTGAACGGTGTCTTGGGCGATGCCTTGGCTAGCACCCTCGTCCGTGGTTTCCGTTGATGGGCTGTCGTTTGCGTTTTCAGTCATGGAGTGTTCCTGTTAATTTATTAGCCAATTTATTTAAAACAATGTGACATCAATGGGGATGGCTGACGGAATCTCAAGCGAGAAATTTAATTTTTTTTAATTATTTTTTTGCGGTGTAAAGCAGATGGCTGATTTGCCCAGGCCAGCTGGTTTGCCCAGACCAGCTTGATTAATCGCGGGCTTTGTAGCGGTCGTAGCCCCATAGGTATTGGTGGGGGCATTGCAAGATGGTGCGTTCAATTTCGCTGTTAAGCAGGCTGGGGGTGTCTATGCCACCCTCGGCAACCGGTCGCACGTGAATGGCGTAGCCGCGGCCGTAAGACAAGCGTTCACCAAACACCATGAGCACTTGTGCGCCTGTGGTTCTGGCTAATTTAGAAGCCAGCGTCATGGTGTAAGCGGGCTTGCCAAAAAAAGGCGCCCATTCGCCATCGCCTTCTTGCGGCGCTTGGTCAGGCAATATGCCTATCGCTTCGCCACGTTGCAGGGCTTTTAATAAGTGTTTGACGCCTTGCGCATTGGCTTGCACCAAACTGATTTTGCCGCGTTGGCGGCCCAAGTTCATGATAGGCAACATCCAGGCGTGCCTTGGGCTGCGGTAGAGTACGGTGATGGGAAAGCGGTCGGCTACATAAAGTGAGGTGATTTCAAAGCAACCTATGTGGGGGCTGAGAAAGATAATGCCTTTGCCGCGGGCGAAAGCTTGGTCTATGTGTTGCCAGCCATCGAAGCTTTTTACTAAAGCGGTTTGGCGTTTGTCGCTGCGTAACCAGATGGCCAAGCTTTCTAACAAGGCTTTACCTGACTCGCCTATGCTGCGGCGCGTGGCTTTTTTAAATTCGCCCGGTTGGGGGTATATGCCGCTGGATTGCAAGTTCTCCGCACTGATGCGGGCATGCTGTAGGGATAAGGCCGACCCAAGCCAGCCTAACAGCTTGCCTAAGCCATGCACTACCGGCAATGGTAATAGGGCAAAGGCCGTCAGCAGTAAACGCAATAAATGAAAACTTAGGTAACGCATAATTAGATTATAGCGGAGTCTGGATTGAATCATGGCGATTCTTAATGGTTGATGGCGAGATGCGGGTTTCTAGGGCTTAAGCCATCATTCGTTTGACGATGAGGCCTGCATTGAGGATAATTGAGGCAGTTAATCATCCTTAATGGTCTTATAGAAAATGAAGCAATCTCATATAGAAGTTACCGAGCGCATTATCGAAAAAAGTCGGCCTACCCGCACGGCTTACTTGCATCGCATAGACGATATTGTGAACCGCCAACGTGGTGCCGACAGGCTGGGTTGCGCTAATGTGGCGCACGCGTTTGCCGCCATGCCAGCCAACGATAAATTACGCGTGGTGGTCGAAAAAGCCCCCAATATTGGTATCGTGACGGCCTACAATGAGATGCTTTCTGCGCATCAACCCTATGTAAATTACCCAGAAATCATACGCAATGAGGCGCATAAACACGGTGCTACTGTGCAAGTGGCGGGTGGTGTGCCGGCCATGTGCGACGGCATTACCCAAGGCGAACCCGGCATGGAGTTGTCCTTGTTCAGTCGCGACACCATAGCCATGAGCACGGCGATTGCCTTGTCACACGATGTGTTTGACGCGGCTTTGTTATTGGGTGTGTGCGACAAAATCGTGCCAGGCTTATTAATAGGCGCTTTGCAGTTTGGCCATTTACCCTGTGTGTTTGTGCCGTCTGGCCCGATGAGCACCGGCATAGATAATACCGCCAAGTCCAAAGTGCGCGAGCAATATGCTCAAGGTAAAGTGACCCGTAAAGAATTATTGGCGTCCGAATCGGCCGCCTACCACGGTGCCGGTACCTGTACTTTCTACGGCACGGCCAACAGTAACCAAATGTTGATGGAAGCCATGGGCTTGCATGTGCCAGGCGCTGCCTTTATTCATCCGCACGACGGTATGCGCGAGTTGTTGACGCGTGAAGCGGTGAAGATGGTCTTGGCTAAAACCAAGAAAGAACAATTCACCCCCATAGGCCGCTTAGTTGATGAGCACGTTATCGTGAATGCCATGGTGGCCTTGTTGGCGACTGGCGGCTCGACCAACCATCTAATCCATTGGGTGGCTGTCGCTCGTGCGGCTGGCATCATGATCGACTGGACAGACTTTTACCACTTGGCTAAAACCACGCCTTTATTGGCCAGTGTTTACCCGAACGGCAAAGCCGATGTGAACCAATTCCAAGATGCCGGTGGCCCTGGTTTCGTCATCCGCGAATTGATTGATGCCGGCTATATGTTCCCCGATGTGTTGACCGTTGCGCACGGCGGCTTGCGTGATTATGGCAAGGTGCCAGCCAAAGAAAACGAGCAATTGGTTTGGAAAGACTTACCAAAAGAAAGCCCGGACGACAGCATCGTTCGCACCGCTGCGGCGCCGTTTGATGAATCCGGCGGCTTGCGTTTGCTGAAAGGCAATTTGGGCCGCAGTGTGATTAAGATTTCAGCCGTGCCGGCCGATCGTCATATCATTGAAGCACCGGCCATCGTGTTTGATGCCCAAGAAGAATTGTTGGCCGCTTTTGATCGTGGCGAATTGGAAAAAGATTTCATTGCAGTGGTGCGTTTCCAAGGGCCAAAAGCCAATGGCATGCCAGAGTTGCATAAATTAACCCCACCCATGGCTGTATTGCAAAACAAAGGCTTTAGGGTGGCCATTGTTACCGACGGCCGCATGAGTGGCGCCTCAGGTAAAATTCCTGCCGCCATCCATTTGAGTCCAGAAGCGTCTGCTGGTGGGCCGCTAGCCAAAGTGCGTGACGGCGACATTATTCGCTTGAATGCCACGGTGGGCATGGTCAATGTCTTGGTGGATGAAGACGAATGGGCTGAACGTGAAGTGGCGGAATTGTCCGACAGCAAACGCCACAATAACGCCCATGGCTTTGGGCGTGAATTGTTTGGTGGCATGCGTAAAAATGTGTTGTCGGCTGAAGAGGGCGCCATCACCTGGCTTTAGTAAAATAAAAATTGCGGCGCAATACGTTGTTGCTCGCCAAAAATCTTCGCTTACATACCACTCGTATGCGGCGCTAAATTTTTTACTCGCGCCTAGTCTTGCATGGCCATTTTTATTTTTCTAAGTAACTAAAATTTAGATCATTTATTAATTAGGTAAAAACATGAACACATTAGATTTAGCCAATTACGGCCCCGTTATTCCTGTTATCGTCATCAACCGCGTTGAAGATGCTGTGCCCATGGCCAGCGCTTTACTAGAAGGTGGCATACGCGTGTTAGAGATTACCTTACGCACCTCTTGTGCTTTAGCCGGCATGGAAGCGATTGCGAAAGCCTTGCCTGAAGCGATTATGGGGTCAGGCACGGTGCGCAATATAAAAGATGCGCAAGCGTCCAAAGATGCCGGTTGCCAATTTGCGGTGAGCCCAGGCTACACCAGTGAGTTAGGCCAAGCCGCGCGCAAAATGGGCTTGCCTTTGTTGCCTGGCGTTTCTACCGGTTCTGAGATCATGATGGCCAATGCCGACGATTATTATTTCCTAAAATTATTCCCAGCCGTGGCCGTGGGTGGCATCAATTTGCTTAAAGGCTTTTCTGGCCCGTTCGGTGACGTGAAGTTTTGCCCAACCGGTGGCGTGACGGTGGAAAGTGCACCGCAATTTTTAGCCTTGCCTAATGTGGTGGTTTGCGGCGGTACTTGGTTAACGCCAGCCGATGCGGTGGCACGTGGCGATTGGGCGCACATCACTAAATTGGCCAAAGAAGCCAGCGCAATTAAAGCGGCTTAATTTTTTTCTGGTCTGTTAACGGGCTTTGCAATCTAGACCTGGCTCTAGGGCAAAGCCTTTTTTTATGACAGCTAGTTTTATGTCACCTAGTTTTATATCACCTAGTTTAGGAATGCCTCTTGTCCTTTGATTTAACAAATTATAAAACCTTGGTGTTTGATTGCGATGGCGTGCTGTTGGATTCCAATGTGGTTAAAACGCAAGCCTACTTCCGCACGGCCAAAAATTTAGGCGCAAGCGACAGTCAGGCGCAAGCCTTGGTTGACTACCACGTGCGCTTAGGCGGTATATCGCGTTACCACAAGTTTGATTATTATTTACGAGAAATTGTCCAGCAAGCCCCCACGCAAGCGGCCGTGCAAGCCTTGCTCGATGAGTTTTCCCGTGAGTTGGAAGTGGGCTTGTTGCATTGCCCGGTAGCCGAAGGTTTGTTGGCATTGCGTGCGGCCACACCACAGGCCAACTGGATGGTGTTGTCCGGCGGCGATCAAGAAGAAATTCGCGATCTGTTTGCGCGGCGTAATTTAAGCTCGCTGTTTGATGGCGGCTTGTTTGGCAGCCCGGACAATAAAGACACCGTCCTAGCTAGGGAGCTAGCCACTGGCAACGTGGCATTGCCAGCCTTATTTATAGGCGACAGCAAGTACGATTACCAAGCAGCCAGCCGTGCGGGTTTGGATTTTGTTTTTTTAAGTGATTGGACGGAAGTGGCGGATTGGCAAGCGTTTTGTCTAGCGCAGCAGATCAAGGTTCTAGCTAACCTTGCTGCGCTTTTGGACTAGATTAAGCCAGCCTTAGCCTGATTTTGGCCTTAACCTGATTTGGGCCTTAACCTGATTTGGGCCTTAGCCTGATTTGGCTAAATTGTTTTGCATGGCTTGCGCACGAGTTTGCGTTAATTTAGCCGCCGCTAGCGCGTCTTTTTCATTCCAGTCTTGGCTCACCCAGCCTTGTAAGTTTTCCAAAACGATGTTGCTCATGGCTTCTATCCATGCTGGATTTTCATTCAGGGCAGGAATGTAGTGGTAGTCACCGCCGCCATGGCTTTGGAAAATATGCTTACCTTCTAGGGCGATTTCTTCTAAGGTCTCTAAGCAGTCGCTGCTAAAGCCTGGGCATATCACGTCTATACGCGCCGTTTTGGCCGAACCTAAATCGGCCAAGGTGCTCGCTAAATACGGTTTTAACCACTCTTGTTTGCCAAAGCGAGACTGAAATGCCACCGTGTATTGCGCCTGATTCAGTTGCAGGGCCTCGGCCAATAAACGGCCAGTTTTGTGGCATAAGCAATGGTAGGGGTCGCCGTTCGTTAGGTGGGCTTTCGGTACGCCATGAAAGCTCATGACCAATACGCTGGGCTGGCCGTGCACTTGCCAATGCGCTTGGACGCTGGCGGCCAGGGCGGTAATGTAGTCTGGGTGGTCGTGGTAGCTGCGTATGCTGCGCAGCGCCGGTTGGTTGCGGGTTTTTAACAGAATACGGTAGACCGCATCCATGGCAGAGGCGGTGCTGCTAGCAGCGTATTGAGGGTATAAAGGCAGTAGCAAAATACGGTCGCAATGTTGGGCGCGCAAGCTGTCCATAGCCGATTGCATGCTCGGGTTGCCGTAGCTCATGCCCAGCGCCACCGCAAATGGCGATTTTATTTTCTTGGCTAAGACCTCGTTTAATAAGCGACTTTGGTTTTGTGCATGTACCAGCAAGGGTGAGCCGGCCTCGGTCCACACCTGTGCGTATTTTTCTGCCGATTTTTTTGGGCGTATGACTAAGATAATGCAATGCAGTATCCAGCACCAAATAAAGCGCGGAATTTCCACCACGCGCCTATCCATCAAAAATTGCTGTAAATACCGCCGTAACGCTTTGGCCGTGGGCGCGTCCGGGGTGCCTAGGTTGGCCAGCAAAATGCCAACCTTGAGTTGGTCGCCGTGGGCGTAATGGGGTTCTTTGTTGAAGTAAGCCATGGCTAATCTCTTTAAAAAAGGCTGCTTAATTACTGCTATTGAGTGCGTTGGACAGCAGTTTGGCCGTCACATCCACTATGGGTATTACCCGTTCGTAAGCCATGCGCGTCGGACCTATGACACCTAGCGTGCCGACCACTTGACCGTCGGCTTCATAAGGCGCGGTGATCATGCTGCATTCGTCTAAAGCTAGGTAACCACTTTCACCACCTATGAAAATCTGTATGCCTTCGGCGTGTTGGCTGTTGTCTAGCAATTGCATCAGTGAGGTACGCCGCTCAAACAATTCAAACAGCTTACGTAGACTGGTGACATTGGTCGACAGTTCGTCGACTTGCAATAAATTTCGCTCGCCGGCAATGATGACGCCGTCTTTGTCGCTTTGGGCTTGGCTGCTGCTGGCCGCCAGGGCGGCTGACATGAGGCGGTTCATGTCGCTTTGCATTTGTTGCAGTTCCTTATGCAAGTTTTGTTGCACTTCTTCAAAGGTTTGCCCAGCGTAGTGGCTGTTGAAATAATTGCTCGCTTGCGTCAGTTCGCTAGAGGAGTAGGGTTTATCGGCCAAAATGATGCGGTTTTGCACATTGCCATCGCTGGTGACGATGATCACCAGTATGCGCGTTTCAGACAAGGGTAAAAATTCTAAATGCTTAAAGGCGATGCGTTTGCGCTTAGGAATCATCACCAAACCGGCAAATTGCGTGAGCTGCGACAGCATGTCGGCCGCGCTATTGATAAGCTCGTTGGGGTTGGGTGACGTTAAACCGCTTTTTAACTGTTGCACCGCTTGCTTACCCAAGGGTTGCACGGTTAACAGGGAGTCCACAAATAGCCGGTAACCTTTTTGCGTGGGCACCCGTCCAGCAGAGGTGTGCGGGCTGGCGATGAAACCGAGATGCTCCAGGTCACTCATGACGTTGCGTATGGTGGCTGGGCTGACGTCCAAGCCGGAATGCTGCAATAAGGTGCGCGAACCTATCGGTTGACCGTCACTGATGTAATGCTCAACCAAGGTTTTTAATAAAATTTGCGCACGCTTATCCATATGGACTGTATTTTGCCCGATTTATTTCTATCGTCATACTGTTACGCGCTAAAACTTAGCAAGATAGTACGCTTTCCCTTTGCGCAAAAAGCCATCTGTGATTTAATTTCGGCATGACGCTCGCATTCAAATCCATCGCCATCATAGGCAAATACATGAATCAATCGGCCTTGCAATTAATGCGCAAGGATTTACTCGATTTAGCCGAGCATTTATCAGCAAAAAACATCCAGGTTTGGATAGAGCAAGACACGGCCCAGCATGCAGCAATTAGCGGCTACAAAACCGCTACATTGGAAAACATAGGCAGTGAAGTGGGTTTGGTTATCGTCATGGGTGGCGATGGCACCATGCTCAGCGTGGCGCGCAGCTTGATCGATTTTAATGTGCCTTTGGTGGGCATCAACCGCGGGCGGTTTGGCTTTTTAACCGACTTGCGCGTCGAGGACATGTTGGGTCAGTTGGACGGCATATTGGCTGGCGATTATGTCTTGGAGCCACGCGTGATATTGAGTGCCACCGTTACCCGCAACCAAGAAGTGGTGCATGCCAATTACGCACTCAACGACGTGGTGGTTAAAAGCGCATTGCGCTTGATCGAGTTGGAAGTGAGTGTGGATGAAAAGTTTGTCCACAAACAACGCTCGGATGGCTTGATTGTCAGTACGCCCACCGGCACCACGGCCTATGCGCTGTCGGCCGGCGGACCGATATTGCACCCGAATTTGCAAGCCATTTCCTTGGTGCCTATCTGCCCGCATACCTTAAGCAATCGGCCGATTGCCGTGCACAGCGACAGCCAGATAGACATCAGGCTGGTGCAGTTAGGCGAGGCGCAATTGAGCTTTGATGGCCAGTTTCAATTGGCGCTAAAACAAGGCGATAAAGTGACGGTTAAACGCGCGACGCAAAGCGTCTCATTGTTGCATCCTAGTGACTATTGTTATTTTGATATGCTACGCAACAAGCTGAACTGGGGTTAAGGCTTAAGTCTAAAGGATGCAAATCGGTTAAATGTTATTAAGCCTATCCATACGCGATTTTATTATCGTTAAACAGCTCGACTTGGACTTCAATGCGGGCTACACCGTGCTTACCGGCGAGACCGGCGCCGGCAAGTCTATATTGATTGATGCCTTGTCGCTGGCCTTGGGTGCGCGCGGCGAGGGCGGCATCTGTCGCGCGGCTTGCGAAAAAGCCGAAATCAGCGCGATTTTTAGCATCAATGACAACCTGGACGCGCAGCAGTGGCTGCAGGCTGCTGAGCTTATTGGGGATAGCGGCGAATTGTTGTTACGCCGCGTCATGTATGCCGATGGCCGCACGCGCGCCTTTATCAATGGCACCACGGTCACCGTGGCTCAGCTCAAGGAGTTGGGCGAATTGTTGCTGGATATTTACAGCCAAAACGCTCACCACTCCCTATTAAAACCCATCACGCAGCGCAATGTGTTGGATCAATTTGCTGGTTTGACTGGCCTGTCGCAGCAAGTGGCCGAGCAATTTAAACGCTGGCATCAGTTGAACCAGCAAGGCTTGGCCGCAGAAAAGAACGCCGCCGTTTACGCCCATGAGTTGGCCGACTTGCAAGACACCGTGCAAGCCTTGTCCGATTTGTCCTTAAGCGCAGACGATTGGCAGCATTTACAGCAAGAGCACATGCGCTTATCCAATGCGGCCGATTTGATGAGCGGTGGGGCGGCCTGCCGCGACTTGTTAAGTGAGGGTGAGCAGTCGGCACAACGCTTGCTGTCCAAAGTGCGCTACAAGCTGGACGATTTATGCGAATACGATGCGGCATTGCAAGAAGCCATGGAAACGCTGGATTCGGCCTTAATACAAGTGGCAGAAACTGACCGCTTCTTAAACCATTACTTGCAAGACGCTGAGTTGGATCCGGCCAAGTTAGCGGCATTGGATGAAAAAATACAAACCGTGCACGGTTTGTCGCGTAAATACCGCGTGCCGCCCGAAGGCTTAGAAGCTTTGTTGCAGCAGTCCCAAGCACGCATGACCGAGTTGGCCCTGTACGCCAATGATGGCGCTTTGGCAAAAATGGAAGCCGAGGCGCTTGCTGCTTACCAGCAAAGTGCGCAGCAACTCAGTGCCGGTCGCCAAGTGGCGGCCCGCGAATTAAGTGAAAAAATCAGCGCACAAATGCAGAGCCTGTCCTTGGCGGGTGGGCAATTTGAGGTGGCTTTGTCGGCACAATCGCCCAGTGCCAGTGGTTTGGAACACGTTGAATTTTTAGTGGCTGGGCATGCCGGTGTGGCACCTAGGCCGCTGAATAAAGTGGCCTCGGGTGGTGAGTTGTCCAGGATAAGCTTGGCGATACGGGTGGTCACGGCGCATAAAGAAAATGTACCCACCATGATCTTTGATGAGGTGGATGTCGGTATCGGTGGTGGGGTGGCTGAGGTGGTGGGGCGCTTGCTCAAACAGTTGGGCCTGCCTTCGGCTGCTGCTAACGGTCATGCCCCTGAGCGCCAAGTGCTGGTCATCACCCATTTACCGCAAGTGGCCGCCTTAGCCACTTGGCATATGCAGGTCAGCAAGTCGCAACAAGAGGGCCAAACCTTAAGCCATATTGCGCTGCTTGATCAGGAGGCTAGAGTGGATGAAATAGCTCGCATGCTAGGTGGTTTAGCCATTACCGACACCACTCGCCAGCACGCCAGAGAAATGCTGGCCTAAACTTGGTTATTTCTGACCTAATTAGCTATTTAGTGTGCTTAGTTTTTAGTGCAGGGTTGTTGCTTGCACATGCCGTAAATGGTCAGTGAGTGGTCTTGCACGGTGAAGCCTAATTTGGCGGCGGCACTTTCTTGCCTTTTCTCAATTTCCGCATCGTAGAACTCTTCAACGCGACCGCATTTTACGCACACCACGTGGTCGTGGTGGCCGCCGGTATTCAGTTCAAACACGGCTTTGCCGCTTTCAAAGTGGTGGCGTATGAGTAAGCCGGCCTGCTCAAATTGCGTGAGTACCCGGTAAACCGTCGCTAAGCCGACATCTTCCCCGGCGTTGATCATTACCTTGTATATGTCTTCGGCAGACAGGTGGCGGTCTTTGCTGTTTTCAAACAGGCTTAACACCTTCAGTCTGGGTAATGTGGCTTTAAGGCCGGCGTTTTTTAAGTCTCTCTGATCTTGCATACGGGATTACTCACAATTAACAATGACGGTGTTTTGGCTAGGCTGTCTATGTTATATTAACGCTAATTCTAATTTAAGTCATACTATGTGTAATTTATCTGCTTTGCGCTACCCCATCCTTTTGTTGGCCTTGCTGTGTGCTTCTTGTGGCACCGCCTTGCCTAGTATTAAGCCGTATAAGTTGGATGTGCAACAAGGCAACGTGGTCACTTCTAAAATGCTGCTGCAGTTGCGCCCTGGCATGACCCAATCGCAAGTTAGATTTATTATGGGTACCCCGCTTGTTCAAGACAGTTTTCACGGTAAACGTTGGGATTATGTTTACCTAATGCGTGAAAATGGCAAAATTACCGAACAGCGCCGGGTGATATTGGATTTTGAAAATGACCTTCTAAAAACCGTGCGTGGTGACGTCATACCAAGCAGCGGCGACCCCAGTAAATCCAATGAGGTGGCGGATAACACCGGCACGCGCGTGATCAATCCGTCGGCTAAGTCGGAAGATAAAAGCTTGTTTAGTTCGCTAAAATTCTGGGAAAAAACACCCGCAGCTAGCCCTACCCCGGCCGCAAACGCTAAAGCAGAGGAGCCCGCCAAAGAAGCTGTAGCGCCGGCAGTTGCCACTGAGACTAAACCATCGACTGACGCTGCCGCTACGTCCGAGCCACCTTCGGTATTGGCTGTGCCTGTGCTGCCTGAGGCTAGTCCAGCGGCGCCTGCAGTGGAAACGCCTGCGCCCGTTGCAGTGACTGCCCCTAGTGCGGAAGCCGTGCCGACCGCGGTGGAGTCGGTGCCTGCTCCTGCTCAGCCTAGCGCTGCAGCCGTAGAGCAAACGCCGGCTGCAGTTGAGTCTGCGCCAGTGTCAGCCGCCCCAGTGGAAGCTGCACCAGTAGAGGCGGCGCCAGTTGAGTCAGTGCCGGTACAATCAACGCCGGTTGAGCACGCCCCAGTTGAATCAAGTCCGGTTGAATCCGCCCCAGT
Organism: uncultured Methylotenera sp.; assembly: GCA_964400215.1. Classification (GTDB taxonomy): domain Bacteria; phylum Pseudomonadota; class Gammaproteobacteria; order Burkholderiales; family Methylophilaceae; genus Methylotenera. The sequence goes on from CAYNSY010000005.1 coordinate 72,552, forward strand.
GGTTGCGCCTAGCCAAGTTTATGATTCGCCTTCTGGCATGCAGTTTGAGCGCAATTTAAGTAATGTGCCGGAAGACATTGCGCCTCCACCTGCGCCTAAGCCAGAAGCGCTGCCGCCACCTGCGGCCGCTGCAGATTTACCTAAAGCAAAAGAGCTGGCGGCTACACCCCAGCCGAGCTTCTTCGATCGTATGTTGGAAAAAATTGGCTTCTAAGGCCGTTTGTTAAAATCAATCAGGTAGTTAAGTATGGCTAATCCCTTAAAAATTGTTATTGCTGGTTGCTCAGGTCGCATGGGCCATGCTTTGTTGGAATCGGTGTTTGCCGATGCTGATTTGGTCTTGCACGGCGCCTTAGATCGCGCCGGTAACCCGCAGCTTGGCCGTGATGCCGGTGAGCAATTCGGTATTGTGTCTGGCGTAAAAGTTACCGACAACATAGATGAGGCGCTGAAAAACGCCGACGTGTTGGTTGATTTTACTCGACCGGAAGCTAGCATGGCTTACTTGGCTGCTTGCCAAGCGCAGCAAGTGAAAATGATCATAGGCACCACTGGCTTTAGCGCCGAGCAAAAATTAGCCATAGAAACCGCAGCAAAACAAAGCGCCATTGTGTTTGCGCCTAACATGAGCGTGGGTGTGACCCTGCTGATTAACTTGGTGCAAGCGGCAGCCAAAGTATTGAACACTGGCTACGACATAGAAGTGCTGGAAACGCACCATAGGCATAAAGTGGATGCGCCGTCCGGCACGGCCTTGCGTTTAGGTGAGGCGGCTGCCAGCGCCTTAGGGCGCAATTTAGAAGCGTGTGCCGTGTACGGCCGTGAGGGCGTTACCGGTGAGCGTGATCCTAGCACCATAGGTTTTGCTACTGTGCGTGGCGGCGATGTAGTGGGCGACCACACGGTCTTGTTTGCCGGCATCGGCGAACGGGTTGAATTGACGCATAAAGCCAGCAGTCGTGCTACCTTTGCTTTGGGCGCCTTGCGTGCCGCTAAGTTTTTAAGCAGCAAACAGCATGGCCTGTTTGACATGCAGGATGTGCTGAATTTGCGCTAGTGCTTGCGTCCCCTGGCCTGCCTGCTGGGCTTAAATTATTCCATTGCTATTTTGCAATACGACGTTGAAATGCGAGCCGATTTTCGCTATAATTCGTTAATTCTGAAACGGGAAGAGTATAACAACTCATCCCGTTTTGCGTATCTACCATCCGTTCATGATGGACAACGATTATAAAAATTATTATTAGCTGGCTTAAGCTGTTTTAAGTTAGCTAAAACAAGGAGTTACTGTGTCACAAAACCTGCCCGCCATACTAGTACTTGCAGATGGAACTGTGTTTCGTGGTAGCTCTATTGGAATTTCTGGTCAAGCCAGCGCAGGCCAAACCGTGGGCGAAGTGGTGTTCAACACATCCATGACCGGCTACCAAGAAATCCTTACCGACCCGTCTTATACCAAACAAATTGTTACCCTGACTTACCCACACATCGGCAATTACGGTGTTAACGAGGAAGACGTCGAGTCCGGCCAGGTCTACGCCGCCGGTTTGATTATTCGTGACCTGCCTTTAATTCACAGCAATTTTAGAAACAGTCAGTCTTTAAGTGACTACCTAGTGGCCAATAAAGTTGTGGCTATCGCCGACATTGATACCCGTAAATTAACCCGTGTGTTGCGTGAAAAAGGCGCCCAAACCGGTGCCATTATCGCTGGTATGGCCGATGAGGCAAAAGCCATTGCCGCCGCCATGAGTTTGATCCAAGGCTTCCCAGGTTTGTCTGGCATGGATTTGGCTAAAGTGGTGAGCTGCAGCAAGGCCTATGAGTTTACCGAGGCTGAGTGGGCGTTGGGGCAAGGTTTTGTTAAGGCGCCGGCTAAAAAATTCCATGTGGTGGCCTACGATTTTGGCGTCAAACGCAACATCTTGCGCATGTTGGTATCGCGTGGCTGCAAAGTCACCGTGGTGCCGGCGCAAACTACAGCACAAGAGGCCTTGGCCTACCAGCCGGATGGCGTGTTTCTGTCCAATGGCCCGGGCGACCCGGCGCCTTGCGATTATGCCATTACAGCGATTAAAACCATCGTTGATACGGGCTTACCTACCTTCGGTATTTGCTTGGGTCACCAATTGTTGGCCTTGGCCAGCAATGCTAAAACGCACAAGATGAAATTCGGTCACCACGGTGCCAATCACCCGGTGCAAGATACAAAAACCAAACGGGTTTACATCACCAGTCAAAACCACGGTTTTGCAGTGGATGCCGCCAGCTTACCGGCCAATCTAAAGACCACCCATGTGTCCTTGTTTGACGGCAGCTTGCAAGGCATAGCCCGCACCGATAAGCCGGCCTTTAGTTTTCAAGGTCACCCTGAGGCCAGCCCTGGCCCCACGGAAATGAGTTATTTGTTTGATCAATTTATTGAATTAATGGAAAAAAGTAAGTAGTTCTTTGGACCTGATTTTTAGTTAAGCGTATTAACTGAAAACCGGCTTCTAAAGACTAAACACTGAAAAATTATGGCAAAACGTACAGACATTAAATCCATACTTATCATAGGCGCAGGGCCTATCGTAATTGGTCAAGCGTGTGAGTTCGATTACTCGGGTGCGCAGGCGTGTAAAGCTTTACGCGAAGAAGGCTACCGCGTCATTCTGGTGAACTCCAATCCAGCGACCATCATGACCGACCCGGAAATGGCCGATGCAACTTACATAGAGCCAGTGACCTGGCAGGTGGTGGAAAAGATCATTGCCAAAGAGCGTCCCGATGCGCTGTTGCCTACCATGGGTGGACAAACCGCGCTGAACTGCGCCTTGGATTTGGACAAGCATGGCGTGTTAGCCAAATACAAAGTTGAGCTGATAGGCGCGTCCAAAGAAGCGATTGATAAAGCCGAAGACAGGCAAAAATTTAAAGAAGCCATGACCAAGATAGGTTTGGGTTCCGCCCGTTCGGTGATCGCACACAGCATGGAAGAAGCCTTGCAAGTGCAGCCTGGTATAGGCTACCCAGCCATTATTCGCCCGTCCTTCACCATGGGCGGCAGCGGTGGTGGTATCGCTTACAACCGTGAAGAATTTGTCTCCATCTGCGAGCGCGGTTTGGATGCGTCGCCCACCAGCGAGTTGCTGATAGAAGAATCCTTGCTGGGTTGGAAAGAATACGAGATGGAAGTGGTGCGCGACTCTGCGGACAATTGCATCATCATCTGCTCAATAGAAAACTTAGACCCCATGGGCGTGCACACCGGTGACTCCATCACCGTGGCACCGGCGCAAACGCTGACCGATAAAGAATACCAAATCATGCGCAATGCCTCCTTGGCCGTGTTGCGTGAAATTGGCGTGGACACCGGTGGTTCCAATGTGCAGTTCGCCATTAACCCGGTCGATGGCCGCATGATCGTGATTGAAATGAATCCACGGGTGTCGCGTTCGTCTGCCTTGGCCTCTAAAGCGACCGGTTTTCCGATTGCTAAAGTGGCGGCAAAATTGGCAGTGGGCTTTACTTTGGATGAGTTGCGCAATGAAATTACCGGCGGTGCGACGCCGGCCTCGTTCGAGCCATCCATCGATTACGTGGTCACCAAGATTCCAAGGTTCGCCTTTGAAAAATTCCCGCAAGCCGATTCGCGTTTAACCACGCAAATGAAATCGGTGGGCGAAGTCATGGCCATAGGCCGCACTTTCCAAGAGTCCTTCCAAAAAGCCTTGCGCGGTTTGGAAGTGGGCGTGGACGGTTTGGATGAAAAAACCACCGATTTAGATTTAATTACCAAAGAAATGGGCGTGCCTGGACCAGAGCGTATTTGGTATCTGGCGGACGCTTTTAGAATGGGCTTAAGCGTGGCTGAGGTTTATGCTATTTCTAAAATAGACCATTGGTTCTTGGTGCAAATTAAAGATTTGATAGACCGTGAATTAGCCTTGAAAGGTAAGCAGATTGCCGACCTGGATAAAGCCGCCATGCTGAAATTAAAACGCAGTGGTTTTTCCGACAGGCGTTTAGCCACCTTGCTCAATACCGATCAACACGCGGTGCGTGCTTATCGTCAAGCCTTGCAAGTGCGTCCGGTGTATAAGCGCGTCGATACCTGCGCGGCGGAGTTTGCGACCAACACCGCTTACATGTATTCCAGCTACGAAGAAGAATGCGAAGCCGCACCTAGCGATAAGAAAAAAATCATGATCTTGGGCGGCGGTCCTAACCGTATTGGCCAGGGCATAGAGTTTGATTATTGCTGTGTGCACGCGGCTTTTGCCATGCGTGAAGACGGTTATGAAACCATCATGGTTAACTGCAACCCAGAAACCGTGTCTACCGATTACGACACCTCAGACCGTTTGTATTTTGAGCCGGTAACCTTGGAAGACGTGCTGGAAATTGTCGCCATAGAAAAACCGGTCGGCGTGATCGTGCAATACGGTGGTCAAACGCCATTGAAATTAGCGCGCGATTTAGAAAAAGCCGGTGTGCCCATCATAGGCACAACTCCGGATGCGATTGATAAAGCCGAAGACCGCGAGCGTTTCCAAAAAATGCTGCAAGAGTTGGGCTTAAAACAACCGCCTAACCGCACCGCCAGAACACCAGAAGAAGCGATACGCTTGGCCTTGGAAATTGGCTACCCCTTGGTCGTTCGTCCTAGTTATGTGCTGGGCGGTCGCGCCATGGAAATTGTCCAAGAGCAGTCACAACTTGAGCGCTATATGCGTGAAGCAGTCAAAGTGTCGAACGAGTCACCGGTGTTATTGGATCGCTTCTTAAACGATGCTTTAGAGGTTGATGTCGATGCCCTGTGCGACAACACCGGCGACGTCATTATTGGCGGCATCATGGAACACGTAGAGCAAGCGGGGGTGCATTCCGGTGATTCAGCGTGTTCATTACCGCCTTACAGTTTGTCGCCTAAGTTGCAGGATGAATTGCGTGAGCAAACCAAACAAATGGCCCGTGCCTTAGGCGTGGTTGGTTTGATGAACGTGCAATTTGCCATACAAGGCAAGACCGTTTATGTCTTAGAAGTGAACCCGCGTGCATCGCGTACCGTGCCCTTTGTTTCTAAAGCCTGTGGTTTGCAATTGGCTAAAGTGGCCGCACGCTGCATGATAGGCACCTCGCTAAAAGCGCAAGGCGTCACCCGTGAAATTATTCCACCGTTCTATTCGGTGAAAGAAGCGGTATTCCCCTTCATTAAATTCCCTGGCGTGGATACGATTTTAGGCCCAGAAATGAAGTCCACCGGCGAGGTGATGGGTGTGGGCGCTACCTTTGCGGAAGCCTTCTTGAAGTCACAATTGGGTGCTTCAACCACCTTACCTGAAGGCGGCCGTGCGTTCATTAGTGTGCGCAAGGAAGACTACAATAAAGTGGTGGAGATCGCCCATGCCTTGCATGATTTAGGCTTTGAGTTGGTGGCCACCAAAGGCACGGCTACTGCATTGACAGCCAACGGTTTAAAAGTGTCGTCCGTCAACAAGGTGGCTGAAGGCCGTCCACACATCGTCGACATGATAAAAAATAACGACATCAGCTTTATCGTTAATGTCACGGAAGACAAGCGTGCCGTGGCCGATTCCTACGAAATTAGGCGCAGTGCATTGCAAAACAAAGTTACCTATTACACCACCTTGGCTGGCGCTAAAGCGGCTTGCATAGGCATGGCGCACATGCAAGAGTTGACGGTGGAGTCTTTGCAAGACTTGCATAAAAAGCTGGCTTAAAATACACTTTGTCCGACATTTTTTAACAAGAGCTATTCGTTTGTACTTTAAAGCCACACTCAGATTGGGTGTGGTTTGTTTTTTATTCAGAGGTTTTTCAACATGGCAGTGATACAAGTTCCCGTTACCGTTAAAGGTGCCGCGCTATTAAAAGAAGAGTTATTGCGTTTGCGCAGTGTCGATCGTCCGGATGTTATTCAGGCCATTGCTGAAGCGCGCGCACAAGGCGATTTATCGGAAAATGCCGAATACGAAGCAGCCAAAGAACGGCAAAGTTTTATCGAAGGCCGCATTTCTGAGTTGGAAGCCAAATTGTCCAATGCCATGGTCATAGATCCAGCCACGCTTAATGCGGATGGCCGTTGTGTGTTCGGTGCTACCGTGCGCATAGAAGACTTGGAAAGCGGCGCGATTATTAGCTACCAAATTGTCGGTGACGACGAAGCGGACATCAAAAATGGTAAGATTTCCATCAGCTCACCGATATCACGTGGTTTAATTGGTAAGTCAGAAGGCGATGTGGCTGAAGTGATGGCGCCAGGTGGCGTGAAAGAGTACGAGATTTTAGACGTTCAATACATTTAATGCAGCATAGCTTGAGGGTGTGACTATGAGAAATAATTGGTCAGATAAATTCAGTTTACTGTTAATTACTTTTTGGGTGGGCGCTTTGTGGACGGTAGGGGCGGTGGCCTATGTGTTATTCAGCACCTTGCCAGACAACCTATTGGCGGGCCAAATAGCTGGTCAATTTTTCACTTACCTGGCCTATTTAGGCTTGTTCTCGGCTTTTTTCTTGTTGTTGCAACGCTTGTTTGCCTATGGCACTCAGGCCTTAAAGCAAGGTTATTTTTGGGCGCTGTTCGTGATGTTGTTGTTGGTCTTGGCTGGCCAGTTTGGTATACAACCGATATTGGCTCAATTAAAAGCCGACGCCTTGCCTAGCGATGTGATGCAAAGCGTGTTTTCTGATCGCTTTGCTACTTGGCACGGGGTGGCCAGCATTGCCTATGTGTTGCAATGCTTGTTGGGCTTCGTGGTGGTGCTGAAAAGGTAAGGCCTTATTTCTGCGGCAGTACAATTTTTGCTTTAGTTGAGGCGCGGTAAACCACCAATTGTTTACCTATTTGATGCACTGCTACAGCATTGGTTTGAGCGCAAATATCCAACAGCATTTGTGCGCGCAAGGCCCTGTCATCGCTCATGACTTTAATTTTGATTAATTCGTGGGCGTCTAAATTGACATTAATTTCCTTCATCACCGCCTCGGATAAGCCTTTATTGCTAATCATGACGACAGGATTTAAGGTGTGGGCGAGGCCGCGTAAGTAGCTGATTTGTTTTGAATTCACGTTGGTTTCTTCTTTAGGGTTTTTGCTTTGAGGTATTTCTTGGGTACACTATTTTATGTGGGCGAAGTTTAACAGATGAAGCTAAAACCTTCCAGCAAAGCTTGGATGCACGAGCACGTTAACGATGAATTCGTCAAACGTGCGCAAAAAGAAGGCTACCGTGCGCGCGCCGCCTACAAGCTGATAGAAATCGACGACAAAGATAAATTAATCAAGCCTGGCATGACCATTGTTGATTTAGGGGCCACGCCTGGTAGCTGGTCGCAAGTGGCCACGCAACGTTTGAAAGGTCAGGGGCGCATCATCGCCTTGGATTTGCTAGAAATGGAGCCGATTAAAGGCGTGGAATTCATTCAAGGCGACTTTAGGGAAGAGGCGGTCTTGAAGCAATTGGAAAATAGCCTGCAGGGCAAACAGGCAGACCTTGTAATTGCCGACATGGCCCCCAATATGTCAGGTATCACCATAGTTGATCAAGCCGGTGCCGCCTATTTAACGGAATTGGCGCTGGAGTTTAGTCGAGATTGGTTGAAACCAAGCGGTAACTTCCTAGTCAAGGTATTCATAGGCGCTGGCTTCGATGAAATTTTACTCAGCATGCGCGGTATGTTTGATAAGGTGGTCACCCGCAAACCCAAGGCTTCACGGGGTCGCAGCAACGAAGTCTATTTGCTTGGGCTAGGTAAGAAATAATAGCTAAGAAATAATACGGTGCTAGGCACTAAAAATAGCCCTTAACGGCTGGCAGTAGGCTGAGATTTAAGCATAAAATAGCCATTGCTATTATGCCTTTTAAAAAGGAACGGAATTTTGAACAACATCTTTAAAAACATTGCCATCTGGGTCGCCATCGCCATGGTATTGATGGCGGTGTTTAATCTGTCTGGTGTTAAAAATGGCGCAGACAGCCAAATCGTCTATTCGCAATTCATCCAAGAAGTGAAAGATGGACGCATCGCTAAGGTGCAAATTGATGGTCGCGTATTGCGTGGTACCACGCATGACGGTAAAAAATTCAATAGTTATGCGCCTACCGACCCGTGGTTGGTGTCCGATTTGCTAAAAAATAATGTGCAGGTGGAAGCCAAGCCTGAAGAAGAGCAATCTTTCTTGATGAGCTTGTTTGTCTCCTGGTTCCCAATGATATTGTTAATTGCTGTTTGGGTGTTTTTCATGCGCCAAATGCAAGGCGGCGGTAAAGGCGGCGGACCGTTCTCGTTTGGCAAAAGTAAGGCCAGGCAGTTGGACGAAAGCAATAACCAAACAACGTTTGCGGACGTGGCTGGTTGCGATGAGGCTAAGGAAGAAGTGACCGAAATCGTTGAGTTTTTGCGTGACCCAACTAAATTCCAGAAACTAGGTGGCCGCATCCCGCGGGGTGTGCTCATGGTGGGCCCACCGGGTACCGGTAAAACCTTGTTGGCGCGTGCGATTGCCGGCGAAGCCAAAGTCCCGTTCTTCACTATATCGGGTTCCGATTTCGTTGAAATGTTTGTCGGTGTTGGTGCATCACGCGTGCGCGACATGTTTGAGCAAGCCAAGAAAAGCTCACCCTGCATCATCTTCATCGATGAAATTGATGCGGTAGGTCGCAGCCGTGGATCGGGCACAGGCGGCGGTAATGACGAGCGTGAGCAAACACTCAACCAGCTATTGGTGGAGATGGATGGCTTTGAAGGTAACTCCGGTGTGATTGTGATTGCCGCAACCAACCGTGCCGATGTATTGGATAAAGCCTTGCTGCGCCCAGGCCGTTTCGATCGCCAAGTGATGGTGTCTTTGCCGGACATTAAAGGCCGTGAACAAATTTTAATGGTGCACATGCGTAAAGTGCCTATCGATGTGGACGTGAAAGCCGACATACTGGCGCGTGGTACGCCGGGTTTTTCAGGTGCGGATTTGGCCAATTTGGTCAACGAAGCGGCCTTGTTTGCTGCGCGTCGCAATAAACGCACGGTGGACATGCAAGACTTTGAAGACGCCAAAGATAAAATTTTTATGGGCCCTGAGCGTAAATCCATGATCATGCGTGAAGAAGAACGCCGTAACACGGCCTACCATGAATCTGGTCATGCCGTGGTTGCCAAGTTGTTGCCTAAAGCCGACCCCGTGCATAAAGTGACCATCATGCCGCGTGGCTGGGCATTGGGTTTGACCTGGCAGTTGCCGGAGTTCGATCGCATCAGTAATTACAAAGACAAGATGCTGGAAGAAATTTCTATCTTATTTGGCGGCCGCATTGCCGAAGAAATTTTCATGCATCAAATGTCCACCGGTGCGTCCAATGATTTCGAGCGTGCCACCAAATTGGCGCGTGACATGGTGACCCGCTACGGCATGTCCGATGCACTGGGTACCATGGTCTATGCCGGCAGTGAGCAAGACTCCTTGTTTGGTAGCATGAGTTCGAAAACCGTGTCTGAAGCCACCCAGCAAAAAGTGGACGCAGAAATTCGACGCATCTTGGATGAACAGTACGGCTTAGCGCGTAAATTGTTAGAAGACAACCGTGATAAAGTCGAAGCCATGACCGCCGCTTTGATGGAGTATGAAACCATCGATGCCGATCAAATTAACGACATCATGGCAGGCATCGCTGTGCGTCCGCCTAAACCATCGCAAAGCAAAGCAAACCCACCCAAAGACAAGGGTCCCGGTGAAGTCGGCGCTACGCCAGCAGCGCAGCCTGCCGCCAAAACCTAAGCCTGGATTTTTTCTAAGGCGCATGCAAAAAAGGGCTAGGAAACTAGCCCTTTTTCTATGCTTAACGAATTTAAGTATAATTCGTCTTATGAATTTTCAATGTGGTAACCACCTATTGGTGCTCGATCGCCCGCATATCATGGGCATAGTCAATGTGACCCCCGATTCCTTTTCCGATGGTGGTCGTTATGCCAGTGTTGATTTGGCCGTGGCCCATGCGATGCAGCTTGTTGCTGACGGCGCAGACATCTTAGACATCGGTGGTGAATCGACCCGGCCCGGTGCCGAACCGGTCAGCTTGGACGAGGAGCTGGCTCGGGTTATTCCTGTGATTAGCGCATTAACTCAAGCCGTCTCCGTGCCCATTTCCATCGATACTTACAAGCCCGAGGTGATGCGCTTAGCCATAGAAGCGGGGGCCGCCATGGTCAATGATGTGCAGGCCTTGCGCATGCCAGGTGCTTTAGACGTGCTAGCCAATAGCACGGCAGGCGTGTGCTTAATGCACATGCAAGGCACACCGCAAACCATGCAGCGCAGCCCCCACTATGATGACGTGCTGAACGATGTGCGGGACTTCTTAAGTGAGCGTTTGCAAACACTGCAGGCGCGCGGCATCGCCATCGAGCGTATCGTGCTTGACCCGGGTTTTGGCTTCGGTAAAACCCGCGCGCACAACATCAGCTTGCTTAAAAATTTACAGCAGCTGTGCGATTTAGGCGCGCCATTATTGGTGGGCTTATCGCGTAAATCCATACTGGCTGCGATTGCCGGTGATGATAGTCAGCGTTTGCCAGCCAGTCTTGCCGCAGCCGTGATTTCAGCCATGAAAGGCGCTAAAATACTGCGTGTGCACGATGTAAAAGCCACTGCAGAAGCCCTTAAGGTTTACTCTGCCATACAATGAATGGAATAAAGCAAATGACGAAAAAATACTTTGGTACAGATGGCATACGCGGCAAGGTGGGTGAGTCACCGATTACCCCGGAGTTTGTCATGCGTTTAGGCTATGCCGCGGGCAAGGTGCTGACCCAAGTAAGCAGCAATCTGGCTAAAGGCGCCCACCCGGCGGTATTGATTGGTAAAGACACGCGCATTTCCGGCTACATGCTAGAAGCGGCCTTAGAGGCAGGCTTATCGGCTGCAGGCGTCGACGTATTGCTGACCGGCCCCATGCCCACCCCAGCCGTGGCTTACCTAACTCGCGCATTGCGCGCGCAAGCCGGCATCGTCATTTCTGCCTCGCATAACCCTTATTACGACAACGGCATCAAGTTTTTTTCCAGCGCTGGCGCTAAATTGGGCGATGCCATCGAGCATGCCATAGAGGCCGAATTGGCTAAGCCCATGCAAGTCATGGAATCGGCTCAACTCGGTAAAGCTCGGCGTATAGACGACGCAGCCGGTCGTTACATCGAGTTTTGCAAAAGCACCTTTCCGTCCAGCATGGATTTGCGTGGTCTAAAAATCGTTTTGGATTGCGCGCACGGCGCGACTTACCACGTCGCCCCGAATGTGTTTCATGAGTTAGGCGCAGAAGTCATCGCCATAGGCAACAAGCCGGACGGCTTAAACATCAACGAGCAAGTAGGCTCCACCCATCCACAAGCACTGCAAAAAGCTGTGTTGGCTGAGCAAGCCGATTTAGGCATAGCGTTTGATGGTGATGGCGATCGGGTCATGATGGTCGATAGCCAAGGCCGATTGCTCGACGGCGATCAATTGCTCTACATCATTGCCAGTGGCTTGCATAAAAATGGCCAGCTGCAAGGCGGTGTAGTGGGTACGCTGATGACCAATCTGGCCTTGGAACATGCGCTACAAAAACGCGCCATTCCGTTTGCCCGCGCCAAAGTGGGTGATCGCTATGTCTTGGAGTTGCTCAATGAAAAAGGCTGGTTGTTGGGTGGTGAGAATTCTGGGCACATCTTGACCTTGGATAAACACAGCAGCGGCGATGCCATCATTGCTGCCTTGCAAGTGTTGCATGCGCTACGCTTAAGCGGGCAATCGCTTAGCGATTTAAGCGCGGATTTAGTGCTGTATCCGCAAGTCTTGATCAATGTGACCACCGCTAAAAAGATAGCCTTGGATCAGGTCAGCATACAGGACGCCGTTAAAGTCGCGGAACAACGCTTGGCCGGCAGCGGCCGTGTCCTGCTGCGCGCATCGGGTACTGAAGCTAAGATACGCGTCATGGTGGAAGGGCAAGATGCCGGTTTGGTGCAAACACTGGCGGAATCTATTGCTGCTGCGGTTAAGTTGGCTGCCAGCTAAACCCAGCCACAGGCAGCAAGCGCTTTGCAATAAAGTTCGCTGTCACAAATTTTTCATATTATTTTCATCTTTCGTTCACGCGACAATGACATCCTCGCTTTTATGATTATTTCAATAGCCATAAAAGTCGAGGTGCAGCATGCCCTATAAAATGCGTTGGTATTTAAATCGCATGCATAGATTGGACAGTAATTTGTGCATAGCGGTGAATCAGACCAGTCAAGTTCGCTTGATACGCGATGTGTTTAGACTGGTTAGTCGTCTAGGCGATGGCCTATTCTGGTATAGCCTGATGTTATTAATCCTGCTGTTTGAGGGTAGGGCTGGTATTGGGCCAGTGATACACATGGCGCTGGCCGGTTTGTTTGGCACGCTCTTGTACAAATGGCTAAAAGGCAAAACGCTGCGTCCTCGTCCCTTTGAAGTGCACCAGGATATCTTCTTGACCGGCAAACCCTTGGACAAATTCAGCTTCCCCTCAGGCCATACCTTGCACGCCGTGGTATTCGGCTTGGTGGCGATTAATTATTACCCAGCGCTGTCTTTCTTGATACTACCGTTTGTCAGTATGGTGGCTTTGTCGCGCGTGGTATTGGGTTTGCATTACCCCAGCGATGTGTTGGCCGGTGCCTTGATAGGCAGTCTGATCGCTGCCTTGTCTTTTCTAGTGGTGTAAGCGACTAGCTTAAAAAATTAGCCTAAAAAATCATAGCCCTAATTGGCATTGGCTGGGAAATAACGCAGCGGTAGCGGATGCAACACGTGTAAGTGGCTTAAGCATTCCTCACGCCAATCATCGAGCTGTTGCACACTTAAGTTTTTCAATTCCGGTTCTAGCAAAGGTCGGTCGCCATTAAGCACCAGGCCTATGTCTTGCACCGCCACTTGGGTTTTGGCGATGTAATAGACGAAGTGCTTGAAAACTTTTTTATCCAAGACATGGACCGTGCGATAAATTAAATGCGGCAAATGAATCGCACGCAACACCCCGTCCCAAAATGCCAGGCGTTTTAAGGCGGCGGACGTAATACCGATGCTGCATCTAAATTGCACGGACATGAACTGGCTCAAGGCGACTTGGTGCTCATTTAGTAAGCGCCGTGGCGAGGTCTTAATCAGTGGCGCTAGGTGGGCGTCCATGGCCCATTCAGAAGTGATGTGGGTGAGGATATCGTTCTTAAACCACTTAGCCTCATGAGCGGGCACAAAGTGATTGTGTGCAATCACGTCCACGTATAAATGACTTAGGTAGCCAATGGCAATCGCCGTTTCTTGCTCGGTCTTGGCGGATGCCATGAGTTGTTGGGCATTTTCCCATAAGTGGGTGTGGCGAAAGCGGTGGCTGATGATGGCCAGGTCCGGCAGGCAGGCACCAGCCATGACCAATTCAGGAAATTTCTTAATGGCGGACTGCAAGCGTGGGTCCAGCAGTGGCATGGCCCAAAGTAGCGATTGGGCGAAGTATAAGTGCGTCACCAAGCCCCATGCGTTAGCGTCTACCGAATACAAGCAGCAGGGTAGCCACCAATAAAGTTTGTGCATGAAGCCAGTCAATTTCATGTTTAGTAATGTGACGCTTGCACATGAAAAAATCGTGACAGAAACATGATAATTTCATGACGAAATTTAATCAAATTCATTAAAGTGTCATATTGTCGCGTTATCTTGCTAGTCATCAGTAGCAGACCTTATACCAAGGATAGGCCAAGCCACCATGATCAAGCGCAATAGCAATACCCAGCCTTTAAAGATTTTATTTTTGTCGGACGTGTATTTCCCGCGTATTAATGGGGTTTCAACCTCCATACGCACCTTTGTCGAGCAGTTACAAGGTTTGGGCCATACCGTGCATTTAATTGCACCCGATTATGCGAGCGTAACTGAAGACGAAGCCTGGATCATGCGGGTGGCGGCACGCAGCATTTATTTCGATCCGGAAGACAAGTTAATGCGCTTTGGTTCGGCTATGGATTTGCTGCCTGACTTAGCCAAACAAGGCTATGACTTGATACATGTGCACACGCCATTTGTGGCGCATTACGTCGGCTTGAAGTTAGCAGAAAAGCTGAATATCCCCTGTGTAGAAACTTACCACACCTTCTTCGAAGATTATTTGCATCACTATTTGCCGTGGTTGCCCAAGACCATGGCCAAGGGTTTGGCACGCTTCATTTCCAAACGCCAGTGCAACAGCGTGGACGCTATTGTTTCGCCCTCTAAACCCATGTTGGATGTGCTGCGAGCCTATGGGGTGGCCGTTAATGCCGATGTCATTCCTACCGGCTTGCAAGCCCACAGTTTTAAGGAAGCGGACGGGTCGGCTTTTAGGAAAAAATACGGCATTGCCTCGGATAGGCCGATGATGCTGTATGTGGGCCGCGTAGCCTTTGAGAAAAATATCGATTTTCTCTTGCACATGACCAAGGCGCTATTGGAAAAGCAGCCCAATGCCTTATTGGTGGTCACCGGCGAAGGCCCGGCAGAAGCCAGCTTGCATAAATTGGCCAAAACCCTAGGCATAGAAAACAGCGTGCAATTCATAGGTTACCTAGACCGTGCCACCGAGCTTAACGCCTGTTATCAGTCCGCCGACGTGTTTGTGTTTGCCTCTAAAAGTGAAACGCAAGGTTTGGTGTTGTTGGAAGCCATGGCGCAAGCCACGCCTGTGGTGGCGATTGCCGAGCTGGGCACGGCCTCCATATTGGTGGAGGGTAAAGGGGCGTTAATAGCACCCGATGACAGTCACTTGTTTGCTGAAAAAGTGGCGCAATTACTATCCCACCCTGAGCACTGTTACGAGTTAGGCCGTCAGGGCTTGGATTACGCGATGGCCAATTGGACAGCAAGATTACAAGCGCAACGCTTAGAGGGCTTTTACCAAAGCGTGATTGAAGCCAAGCAGGGACCTAAGTCAGCTTAATCGTACGTTAAATTCCGACGGCTGAAACGGGCGAAACCTTATCGCGGCGGGGCGCCGCTCCTACATACGAATTTCAAGCCGAGTTATTTGAGGCTTAGAAATGACGGCAATGCGGCATGAGCTTGTCCAAATCCCACCGTTCGCCCTTCACGATGATCAATGTGAGTTTTATTGAGCATTAGATCAGAAGGGAATGCCCTTCACGAATTTCAAGTCGAGTTGTTTGAGACTTAGAAATGACGGGAATGCCCTTGCGGCATTGCGGCATGAGCTTGTCGAAGGGTGCTAAGTGCAAATTGCAGATAACCGTGATATTTATCGGCTTGTTTCTGGATAGCGCATGCTTCGACAAGCTCAGCACGAACGGGGCGAAAATTGCGGCATTGCAGCCCCGCCGCGAATTGCGATTTCTGACATAAAAAAAGCCAGCATGAATGCTGGCTTTTTTAATCGCTAGGGGAGCGAATTAGGCTTTAACTTCTTCGGCCATTTCATCCATGCTGATGTGGCGCACGTCTTTACCCTTAACCATGTAAACCACGTATTCGGAAATGTTTTTTGCGTGGTCACCAATTCGTTCTATGGCTTTAGCAATAAACAACACTTCCAATGACATGGAGATGGTGCGTGGGTCTTCCAACATGAAGGTGATCAAATGACGGATGGACATTTGGTAATGTTCGTCCAGTTGTTGGTCCATTTCGGCAATTTCTAACACCTTGGAAGAATCCGAACGAGCAAACGCATCCAAGGCCATGTGCAACATCTCACGCGCCATGTTGGCCATGGTTTTGATCTCAGCAAAACGCGGCGTCCACATGCGATCGGTTTCTATGGTTTTTTGTGAAAAGCGCGCAATTTTAGCTGCTTCGTCACCTATGCGCTCTAAGTCAGTAATGGTTTTAATCATCATTAAAATCATGCGCAAATCACCGGCAGCCGGTTGACGGCGGGCGATAATGTGGCTGCAATCTTCATCCACTTGCACTTCCAGGTCATTGACTAGGTGGTCATTTTTAATGACGTTTTCGGCTAGTTGGGTATTGGATTTAACCAAAGATTCCAAGGCGTCGACTATTTGTTGCTCGACCAGGCTGCCCATTTCTAGGACCTTGGCGCGTACGGCTTCTAATTCGGCGTCGTACTGTTTGTATATGTGTTCAGATGACATGAGTAATCCTTATAAAAATTCTTGTGCCTAGGGCTAAATAATTAACCAAATTTGCCGGTAATGTAATCTTCGGTTTCTTTGCGTACCGGACGGGTAAAGATGGTGTCGGTGTCGCCGTATTCCATCATTTCACCTAGGTACATGTAAGCCGTGTAATCCGAAATTCGGGCCGCTTGTTGCATATTATGCGTCACGACCAATATGGTCAATTTTCCACGCAATTCATTCATCAGCTCTTCAATGTTCGCTGTGGCGATTGGATCCAATGCTGAGGTAGGCTCATCAAACAACATGATTTCTGGGTCGGTAGCCAAAGCACGGGCGATGCATAAGCGCTGTTGTTGGCCGCCGGACAAGTTAAATGCCAAGTCATTTAATCGGTCTTTCACTTCATTCCAAAGTGAGGCGCCTTTTAAGGCTTCTTCCACTTTGTCGGCCACCACGCGTTTGTTTTTCTCATCGCGCACACGCAATCCGTAAGCCACGTTTTCAAAGATAGTTTTAGGAAATGGGTTGGGTTTTTGAAACACCATGCTGATGCGCATGCGCACTTCAATCGGATCCACGCCATCGGCTAAGATGTTGGTGTTGTCCGGGTGCATGACAATTTGACCTTCGTATTTGTTGCCAGGGTACAAATCGTGCATGCGGTTAAAGCAGCGTAAGAAAGTGGATTTGCCGCAACCGGACGGACCAATCAAGGCGGTGATTTTATTTTCATAAATCGGCATGCTGACACTTTTAAGTGCCTGATGGCCGTTTGAATAATAAAAATTCAGGTTTTTAGATTCTGCTTTTAGCGGTGTCGAAGTGTTAACCATGGTTGTCCTAATGTGTATTTAATAACGTCAATTTTTACCATTTAATGTTTTTACGTATTTTGTAGCGCAGATAGATGGCCGTGCCATTCATTAACAGCGTAACAAGAATAATGATGGCGCCGGTAGCCGCTGCATTAATATGAAAAGCATGGTCAGGGCGTGATAGCCAGTTAAACATCTGTATCGGTAATACGGTGAAGCCTGAGCTTAGCCATTCAAAATTAAGGTAAGGTGCCACTTCGGTCACCGGTGACGGTGGCAAGAAAGCGATGAAGGTCAGGGCGCCTATGGTAATGATAGGAGCGGTTTCGCCAATGGCGCGTGACATGCCTATGATTACGCCGGTCAGGATGCCGCCTTGCGAATATTTCACCACGTGGTCACTCACCACTTGCCATTTAGTCGCACCCACGGCGTAAGCGGCTTCGCGTATGGCTACCGGTATACCGCGTATCGCCTCACGGGTTGATACGATCACTATAGGTAAAATCAATAGACCCAAGGTTAAGCCGGCGGTCAGTATGCTTTGGCCTAAATCCAAGCCGTACACAAATAAGCCCAATGCCAGCAAACCGTAAATAATGGATGGCACGCCGGCTAGATTGGACACATTAATTTCGATCAGGTCGGAGAACCAATTTTTTGGTGCATATTCTTCTAAATACAGGCCTGCTGCTACACCCACTGGCACCGCGGTTAGAAAAGTGACGCCCATGACCAGTACCGAACCTACCCAAGCCGATAACAAGCCTGCACTGCCAGCACGACGTGATGGAAAGTCGCTAAAAAACTGCAGGTTGAAACGCGGGTAGCCGTCCATCACCAAATCAATAAATAGGGTTAATAAGGTCAATAAGCCTATCATCAAGGCGACTAGACCTATACAGGCAAACACCAAATCGTTGAATTTATGGCGGCGTATCATGCTCCGCACGGCATCTAAATCAGCCAATACGGAGGCTTTATTGTTTTCTGTGTCTTGCGCTTGCATTAGTATTGCTCCCGGAATTTTTTACGTACGACATAACCAATGATGTTGAAACCCAAGGTCATGACAAACAGCACTAGGCCCGCCGCAAAGATACTTTGGTAGCCTATGCTGGCGTGCGGTAAGTCACCCATCGCTACTTGCACAATGTAGGCGGTGATGGTGGCTGCGCCTTCGGTCGGGTCAAAGGTTAAATTGGGTTGTTGCCCAGCGGCTACGGCCACCACCATGGTTTCACCCACGGCACGTGATATGGCTAAGATATACGCAGCCACGATGCCCGATGTGGCGGCAGGGGTGACTACACGTAAAGCCGTCTGAAAGCGTGTTGCGCCCATGGCGTAGGAGCCTTCACGCATGCTCATGGGCACGGCGCGCATGGCGTCTTCGGCCACGGAAGCAATGTAGGGCACTATCATCACACCCATCACTAAGCCGGCGCTTAGCATGTTAAAGCCAGGTAAGTCCGGGTAGATGATTTGCAACAATGGGGTGACAAACAACAAGGCGAAGTAACCAAAGGCAATGGTCGGTACGCCGACCAATAGTTCTAAAATCGGTTTGGTAATTTCACGGGTTTTGTGTGAGGCGAATTCGGATAAATAAATCGCAGCGATGGTGCCCACTGGGACAGCTACGGCAAGCGCCACTAAAGAAGTGGTGAGGGTGCCGGCAATCAGCGGCATGATGCCGTAATGCGCATCTTCAAACAATGGCGTCCATTCGGTGCCAGTGAAGAATTCGACCAATGAAACGGTTTCAAAGAAACCAAAAGATTCGTATAAAAGAATGGCCACGATGGCAAAGGTGGTAAACACAGCCGATAAGGCGGCCAACATGAGGATGAGTTCAATGACCCGCTCTTTAACGTTGCGGCGTATGTTTTTAGCTAAACGTGGACTGATCGCTAATTCTGTAATGTTATTAAGCATAGTGGCAGCGTTATTCATAGTGTGAGTTTGAAGTTTGTAACGAGTTTAAATAAATTGCAAATGCGTGTAGCTAATCGAATAAAAAAGGAGCGGTGGAGACCGCTCCTTTTCAGCGTTGGCTAATTATTTAATTCTTTCGATTAAATCTTTAACTTTAATGCCCACTTCGTTTTTACCGCCAAAACCTGTGCCTGGTTTCATGGCCTTAAAGTGTGCTTTTACCGCCGCGTAATCTTCTGCTGGCAATGGTACGTATTTCACTTCAGCCACCAATTTAGGGGCATTTTCTAGGTAGAAGTTAACAAAGGCTTTCACTTCAGGTTTAAATGCAGCGGCTGTCGCGTTTACGTAGATGAACAATGGACGAGCAAGCGGTTGGTAAGTACCGTCTTTAACTGCTTCAGGTGAAGGCATTACTGCTGGTGAACCTGCTTTAGCAGAGATAGGCACCGCCCTTAATTTGTCTTTGTTTTCTTCGTAATAAGCGTAACCAAAGTAAGCCAAGCCACCGGCATTGCCAGAAACGCCTTGCACTAACACGTTGTCATCTTCAGATGGTGTGTAATCGGTACGGCTGGATTTTGCTTTGCCATTCACCGCTTCAGTAAAGTAGTCGAATGTACCAGATGCTGTACCTGGGCCGTATAAAGCCAAGGCTTTGTCTGGGTAAGCAGGGTTTACTTGTTTCCAGTTTTTAACGCTAGAACCTGGTTTCCACATGGCGTTCAATTCAGCCACGCTTAAGCTTTTTACGAAATCGTTCTTAGGGTTGACCACCACAGTTAAAGCATCAAATGCCACTGGTAATTCTATGTATTGAATACCGGCTTCTTTACAAGCGTCGATTTCTTTTTGCAAAATTGGACGTGAAGCGTCAGAAATGTCTGTTTCACCGCGACAGAATTTTTTGAAACCACTGCCTGTGCCTGATTCACCAACAGTCACTTTGGTTTTTGTGGCTTTTTGGAACTCTTCCGCCATCGCTTCAGTGATTGGGTAAACGGTGCTTGAACCGTCAATTTTGATGATTTTGTCTGCGGCCAAAGCGTGTGAGCTGGCAAAGGTAACGGCCACTAAAGCCGCAATACGCATTGATTTGCTAAATACAGTATTCATATAATCTCCATCGTTGTAAAAAGTAATTTTCTTAACCAACGTCGATATTAAGTATCAATTGTGACAAGTATATGACAAAAAATGAATTACCGCTTTGGCGAAAAATAAAAATCTTACCGGGCTTTGAAACGGGTTAAATTACTGCTAATTTATTAAAGCGTTAAAAATTATTCATTTCAATTTTTTCATTACATAAAGGTATGTTGTGGTGGCAAAACTTCAGGCAAAAATCAGTGCATTTGAAAAAAACCTCAGTTGGTGGGTGTTGGCTTGCATAGGCGTGGGCATAGTCTTAGGGCAATTTTTCACGGGCTTTTTCCAAGCCCTGGCCAGTTTGAAAGTGGCCGAGGTTAATTTGCCGGTGGCGGCATTGATTTGGCTGATGATCATACCCATGTTGCTCAAAATAGACTTGTCTGCCATGAAGGAAGTGTGGGCGCACAAACGTGGCATAGGCGTGACCTTGTTTATCAACTGGCTGGTTAAACCCTTTTCCATGGCCTTGTTGGCCTGGATATTTATACGCCATGCCTTCGCTGATTGGTTGCCGCCTGAGCAATTGGATAGCTATGTTGCTGGACTCATTTTGTTAGCCGCTGCACCGTGCACCGCCATGGTGTTTGTGTGGAGTAATTTATGCAACGGAGATGCCAAATTTACCTTGTCGCAAGTGGCGATTAACGACGGCATCATGGTCTTTGCGTTTGCACCTTTGGTCGCTCTGTTGTTGGGCTTATCCAGCATCGTTGTGCCCTGGCATACCTTGTTGCTTTCTGTTGCCTTGTTTATTGTGTTGCCGGTGTTGTTCAGTCAGTGGCTGCGCAAAGCCATGTTGGCCAAAGGTCCGACCGCTTTAGATGGGTTGCTTAGCAAGTTGCAGCCGCTGTCATTGGGCGCCTTATTGCTCACCTTGGTGTTGTTGTTTGGCTTTCAAGGTCAGCAAATTTTGGCCCAACCCACCATTATTGCTTTGTTGGCCGTGCCCATCTTCATCCAAACCTATGGCAATGCCATGCTGGCCTATTGGCTAAACAAACAATTTAAGGTCGCGCATTGCGTGGCTGGGCCATCGGCCTTGATAGGCGCCTCTAATTTCTTTGAATTGGCAGTCGCCACGGCCATTGCCTTGTTTGGCTTTAATTCCGGCGCCGCCTTAGCCACCGTGGTCGGCGTGTTGATTGAAGTGCCGGTGATGTTGTCGGTGGTGGCCATCGTTAACCGTAGCCGCTCTTGGTACGAAGCAAATTAAGGAAAAGACCATGCCCGTGACTATTTACCACAACCCCGCCTGCGGTACCTCGCGTAACACCTTGGCCATGATACGGGCCAGCGGCGAAGAACCCGAGGTCATTGAGTACTTAACTCACCCACCTAGCCGTGCGCGTTTGGTGGAACTCATTAATGCCATGGGCGGTGGTGTGCGTGCCGTGATACGCGAAAAAGGCACGCCTTATGAGGCGCTGGGTTTAGCCAATCCTGATTTGTCGGACGATGCCTTAATTGATGCCATGCTGCAACACCCTATCTTAATTAACCGGCCCATCGTGGTCACTGCCAAAGGCGTCAAGCTGTGCCGTCCCTCCGAGTTGGTGCTGCCGTTATTGGATAATCCCAACATAGGCTGCTTCACCAAAGAAGACGGTGAGGTAGTTAATCTGTAGGAGCGCAATTTATTGCGCGAATGCCACGGTGAGGATTTCGCGGCGGGGCGCCGCTCCTACATAAAAGCGCCACTATCATTCGCATGGTGTTGCTTTCGCGCAATAAGCCAGCATTTGGCTTCCCCGCAGAATATATGACATGAATGTCATTATTCATGCGTGAAATTGCGCTCCTACATACGACTTTTCAAGAAATTTATTTCTTAGAAAATCGGAGCGCCTGTGGTACAAAAGCTTGTTGCCGTGAATGGTTTTTAATCTGTGTGCATCTGTGTTTATCTGTGGTGAATGGCTTGTTGTATAATGCTGTTTTTTCTAAGCTAGCAGAACCGTCATGGAAGCCGAACAACTTAATAGCATTGCCCATCGCCTAGTGGATTTGGCAGAGCGCAATCAGGCCCTTAGGGGGTATCTTTGACATTGAAACAAAAAGTCAGCGCCTAGAAGAAGTTAACGGTTTATTAGAAGATCCGAAAATTTGGAGCGATAACGCCAAGAGTCAGGCCTTAGGCAAAGAAAAGCGTGAATTGGGCTTGGTAGTGGACGCCTTAATTTACTTGCAGGCCGGCTTGCAAGACGCACAAGATTTGTTTGACATGGCGCGTGAGGAAAACGACGACGCTACCTTGTTGAGTGTCGCCAGCGACGCGCTAACGTTGGAAAAACAAATTGCCGAGATGGAATTTAGGCGTATGTTTTCCGGCCCCATGGACGCCAACAATTGTTTCATAGAGTTTCAATCGGGCAGTGGTGGTACCGAAGCGCAAGATTGGTGCAATATGTTGCTGCGCATGTATTTGCGTTATACCGAGCGTAAAGGCTTTAAGGTGGAAGTGTTGGAGTTGTCCGACGGCGATGTGGCCGGCATCAAAGGCGCATCGATTAAAGTGAGTGGGGATTATGCCTACGGCACCTTGCGTACCGAAAGTGGCGTGCACCGCTTGGTGCGCAAATCCCCGTTTGATTCGAACGCCAAACGCCATACCTCGTTTGCCAGCGTGCAGATTTTCCCGGAAGTGGACGATTCGATAGAGATAGACATCAACCCCGCCGATTTGCGGGTGGATACCTACCGCGCCAGTGGTGCCGGTGGTCAGCACATTAATAAAACCGACTCTGCGGTGCGTATTACGCACATACCGACCAATACCGTGGTGCAGTGTCAAAACGACAGATCGCAGCACCGCAACCGTGCTGAAGCGATGGCCATGTTAAAAGGCGCGCTGTATGCTTTAGAGCTAAATAAGCGCAATGCCGACAAACAAGCGCTGGAAGACGCAAAAACCGATATCGGCTGGGGCCATCAAATTCGCTCCTACGTATTGGATCAATCGCGCATCAAGGATTTGCGTACCAGTGTTGAGATAGGCAATACCCAAGGCGTGTTAGACGGCGACTTGGATCCATTTATTACTGAAAGTTTGAAGCAGGGAGTATGAGTGTGAGTAACGAGCAAAATAATGAAGTAACGCCACTGGACGAAAATCACGTGATCGCCGAGCGCCGTGAGAAACTTAAAGCCTTGCGCGCTAGCAGCCAGAGCCAAGGTTCGGTTGCGTTCCCAAATGACTTCAAGCCACTAGATAAAGCCGACGATTTGCTGGCGGCCCATGCCGATAAAGAAAACGAAGCCTTTGAAGCCGCGCCTGTGAATGTGGTGGTGGCCGGCCGCATGATGTTAAAACGAGTCATGGGTAAAGCCAGCTTTGCCACCCTGCAAGACGGCAGCGGCGACCATGCCGGTAGCCGCATACAGTTGTATGTAGCCAAAGACGCGATAGGCGAGGATGTCTACGAACAATTTAAGCATTGGGATTTGGGTGACTTTTTAGGCGCCACTGGCCATTTGTTTAAAACCAAGACCGGCGAACTGTCGATTAAAGTCAGCGAAATCCGCTTGCTCACCAAATCCTTGCGCCCCTTGCCAGAAAAATTCCACGGCTTGCAAGACCAAGAAGTGAAATACCGTCAGCGCTATGTCGACTTAATCACCTCGGAAGAAACCCGTGCCACCTTTGTGGCGCGCAGCAAAGTGGTGTCGGCCATACGCCAATTCATGGTGGAAAATGCATTCTTAGAAGTGGAAACACCGATGTTGCACCCCATCCCTGGTGGCGCCTCGGCCAAGCCGTTTATCACCCACCACAATGCACTCGACATGCAAATGTATTTGCGCATCGCCCCCGAATTGTATTTAAAACGCTTGGTGGTTGGTGGTTTTGAGCGCGTGTTTGAAGTGAACCGTAACTTCAGAAACGAAGGCTTGAGCGTACGGCACAACCCAGAATTTACCATGATGGAATTTTACGCGGCTTATACCGATTACTTGTGGTTGATGGACTTCACTGAAAACTGCATACGCACCGCTGCCATCGCTGCACGCGGCACCGCGGTGTTGCAATACCAAGGCCGCGAGTTGGATTTAAGCAAACCTTTCCAACGCTTAACCATTGTTGGCGCCATCCAGAAATACGCGCCGCAATATACCTTGGCGCAATTAAACGACACCGACTTCTTGCGTGCCGAGATCCTGAAACACGGCACCAAACCATTCGATCATGCCGGCTTAGGGGCATTGCAATTGGCCTTGTTTGAAGAAACCGCGGAAAGCCAGTTGTGGGAGCCAACCTACATCATTGACTACCCGGTGGAAGTGTCCCCTTTGGCCCGCGCCTCCGACAGTAACCCAGAGATCACCGAGCGTTTTGAGTTGTTTGTCTGTGGCCGTGAAATTGCCAATGGCTTCAGTGAGCTAAACGATGCTGAAGACCAGGCCGCCCGTTTCCATGCGCAAATGAAAGCCAAAGAAGCCGGCGACCACGAAGCCATGTTCTACGACGCTGATTTTATACGCGCCCTGGAATACGGTATGCCGCCAACCGGTGGCTGCGGCATAGGCATAGACCGTTTGGTCATGATGATCACCGACAGCCCCAGCATCCGTGATGTGATTCTGTTCCCGCACATGCGCGCTGAAAGCTAAACCCATCGTTTAAGCTTAATGCCAGGTCTTATCTAAAAGCCACCCTCGCCTTAGTGGGGGTGGCTTTTTACATGCAACGCTGCCCAGCATAATAGGGAATGTTATTAGTGTTGCAAAAAAACAACAGACAGTTCGTTTTATTTCACTAGTTCATTCTCTGTCATCAAATTGTCATATTGAAACCACAAAATCACTCCCGTTAAGCAAGCCTATTATTTTATACATACTAACTAGGGGATTTTGAATGAACTTTAAACTACGTAATTTAGTAGCAGCAACATTGGCCGGTTCAATGTTGATGGGTTTTGGTGCTAACGCCATGGCCGATTCTACTGATGATATTTTGAACGCGCTGATTGCAAAAGGCGTGTTGACTGAAGAAGAAGGTGCGCTTTTACAAAAAGGCCGTACCGGTGAAAAAGAAGCGGCCGCAAAGAAAAAAGAATCTGAAATTAAAGCCTCATTTAAAGATGGTATTAAATGGGAATCTGGCGATAAAGCTAACAGTATGAGCATTAACGGTCGTATTCAATTAGATGCACGTTCAAACGACATTAATGGTGGCACAACAGCTAATGACAAGATTGCAGACACTTTTGAAGTGCGTCGCGCTTACTTAGGCGCTAAAGGTACGTTTGCTAAGTACTACGATTTTGAAGTGACGGCTGACTTTGCTCAGTCAAACGGTTCATCTACAACTTATACGCCACTTGATGTTGCGTACATGAACTTTCACTGGTGGGATCAAGCGCAATTCCAATTTGGTCAATTTAAAATGCCATTCAGCTTAGAAGAGCGTACTAGCTCACGCTTTATTGATTTCCAAGAGCGTTCATTTGTAAATAACGGTAGCTTAACACCAGGTAAAGAACGTGGTGCTATGTTGCACGGTACGCCTGTGGCTGGTTTAAATTACGCGATTGCCTTCTCTACAGGTCAAGGTAAAAATACCAACGATGTTGACCAACGTGAAGATGCCAAAGACATTATTCTTCATGCCGATGCCAACTTAGCTGAATTTATGGGTAACAAAGACGCCGTGATGCACTTAGGTGCGAGTTATGCAAATGGCGATTTGCCTCCTGCTGCCATTAGTACACAACGAACAGAAGGCCGTGGACTGGAGTTCTTTAAAGCCACCGCTCCAACTGGCACTACCATGGAAAGAACCCGTTACGGTTTAGAATCCGTAGCGGCTTATGGCCCGGTTAAGTTGCAAGGTGAATACTCAGAAGCGAAATTTGAAGGTACAAATGCAAGTTCAGTATCCTATAACAACAGCTTGGATGCTTACTACGTAGAAGCCTTATGGTTGATTACTGGTGAGAGCTATGCCGATGCCTACAAAAAAGGTAAATTTGACCGTATCAAACCTAAAAATGATTTCAATCCAAGTGGTAAAGGTGGTTTAGGTGCGATTGAATTGGGTATTCGTTACAGCAAGTTTGATGCCACTGATTTCACAACAGTTGCTAATGGCGCTACTGCAAATACTCCTGTAATGACAGCTAGTTCAGCTACAGCGTCATATACAAATAAAGCCGATGCGTATACCGTTGGTTTGAAATGGATGCCAACAGCTAATGCACGAGTGTTGTTGACTTATGTTAAGACTAATTTTGATACACCAGTCCTAGCTGCTACAGGCGAAACTGTGAATGATGAAAAAGTATTAATGATGCGCACACAATACGATTTCTAATTTGTTAGTTAAATTAAGATGATGTGTTGATAAAAAACCCGCTTCGGCGGGTTTTTTATTATGTAGGAGCGCAATTAATTGCGCGAAATGGTGCTATGACATGGGTATTATTCGCGCAATAAGCCAGTGCTTTGCTTCCCCGTAGAATAGATGACATGAATGTCATATATTCATACGTGAAACTGCGCTCCTACAATTGTATTAAATTGCAGGCGAATAATCGGTATTTTTTCGTATAAAAAAGGATAGGTATGAAACTATTATTTTCTTTAATGGCTGCTTTGCTGTATGCCAACACCAGTATCGCTGGGCCAAGCTACATTGTGCCGCTGGCAGCCGATTGGCGGGTGCAGCCTATCATCACGGTGGGTGAATCAGCGGCTAATGGCTATGCCATGGTTGGGGTGCCCGATGGGTTAGGCGCCTATGCCAATGCCGATGGCACAATGACGGTATTGATGAACCACGAGTTGGCTAACAACAAAGGCGCGGTGCGTGCCCACGGTCAAAAAGGGGCATTTGTCTCGCGCTGGGTGATTGATGTGGAGCGCTTAAAAGTGCAAAGCGGAGCGGATTTAGTGCGAGCCACCTTGCCGATAGGCGTGGCGCAGCCATTTAATCGCTTGTGTTCCGCCGATTTGGCACCCAGTTCGGCTTTCTATAATGCGGCCTCGGGTAAGGGTTATGCCGGACAGCTGTTTTTGAATGGGGAAGAAGACAAAGCCGGCGGCCGTGCTTACGCCCATGCATTGAATGGCATCAGTTACGAATTGGCTGATTTAGGTCGTATTGCCTGGGAGAATGTGTTGGCTCACCCTGGGGCTGGCGATAGCACCTTGGTCATCGGTTTGGATGACATTCATAACGGCGTGCTGTTGGTCTACCAAGGGCAAAAATCCAAGCAGGGCAGTGTGATACAGCAAGCAGGCTTGGTTGGCGGTCAGCTCTACGCGGTAAAAGTAACTGGCGATCGGTTTAGTTTGGTGGCCTTGCCTGATGCGACCAAATTAGACGGTAAAAGCCTGCGAGACCAAGCGCTCAAACTGGGTGCCATGGGTTTTGCGCGGCCAGAAGACGGCGCATGGGACACGCTAAATAGCCGAGCATTTTGGTTTAATACCACCGATAAAATAGGCGGCGACAGCCGCTTAAGTCAGCTGCTGTTCGACGACATCACTAAGCCAGAAGCCGGCGGTAGTATCACCACTAAAATCCGTGCAAGCGAGGTGGGTGCGGAAATGTTGGATAATTTAACGGTGGATGCCGCCGGCCGGGTGTTGTTGCAGGAAGACCCGGGCGAGCACGAACGCTTGGCGGCCATTTGGTTGTTTGATCCAAAAAACAACAAAAGCACTAAGCTATTTGAGGCTAACCCGGCGCTGTTTAAGAAGGGTGGCAGTGCTTTTATGACGCTGGATGAAGAGCACTCCGGCATTGTCGAAGTGACCGATTTGTTGCGCAAGGCTACCTGGTTTGATAGCAAACGCCGTTATTACTTGGGCACCACCCAAGCGCACTTGCCCAGCCCGAATGCCAGCTTGGTGGAGTACGGTCAGCTATGGTTGATGTCTGGGCCAGCCAATTAGTTGGAAGCCTCGCCGCGAGGCGCATTCGCGGCGGGGCTGCAATGCCGCAAGGGCATTCCCGTCATTTCTAAGTCTCAAACGACTCGACTTGAAATTCGTGACGCTCCTACATAAACCCTAAAAAGCTTATTGGCGGCGATGCCGCAATTTTCGCCCCGTTCGTGCTGAGCTTGTCGAAGCATGCGCTATCCAGAAACAAGCCGATAAATATCACGGTTATCTGCAATTTGCACTTAGCACCCTTCGACAAGCTCATGCCGCAATGCCGCAAGGGCATTCCCGTCATTTCTAAGTCTCAAACAACTCGACTTGAAATTCGTGAAGGGCATTCCCTTCTGATCTAATGCTCAATAAAACTCGCATTGATCATCGTG
>CAYNSY010000006.1:0-97571 GCA_964400215.1 uncultured Methylotenera sp.
ACCTTTTAGAGCCCGTCAATCATAAATTTGATTTGTTTCGCGTTTATTATTGATTTAATACGTCTGCCGATTTTTCCGGCTTGCTTCGCTGTTTTTTAGCGAAGCCGCGCATTCTACATTAGCAATCCGTTTGGTCAAGACATAAACACCAGAGTTACAAAATTGTTACATTTGCGAATTTGCGTTTACCCACTTGGGCTACCACGCTAATGCCTTTATTGAGCCGGGCGTTTCTATCGCTTACTTTTTCACTGTCCAACTTTACCCCACCCTGCTCTATGGCACGGTAAGCTTCTGAGGTGCTTTCAACTAGACCAGCCAGTTTGAGCAACTGCGCTATGCCTATGCTGTCGCCTTCTATGCTGACACTGACTTCAGGCACATCGTCTGGAATACCGCCTTTAGCCCGTGTTTGAAAATCCATCAGCGCTTTTTCGGCATCGGCCGCACTGTGAAAACGCGCCACAATTTCTTGCGCAAACTGCACTTTAATGTCGCGCGGGTTCTGGCCAGCGGCCACGTCTGCTTTCCATGTGGCTATGTTTTCCAAAGAGGCAAACGAAAGTAATTCTATATAACGCCACATTAACTCATCGGAAATCGACATGATTTTTGCGAATATAACTTCCGGCGCCTCAGCAATGCCTATGTAATTGCCTAAGGATTTAGACATCTTATTCACGCCATCCAAGCCCTCTAACAAAGGCATGGTTAGCACACATTGCTGCGCCATACCGGCTTGCTTCTGCAGTTCGCGGCCCATCAACAGGTTGAATTTTTGATCGGTGCCGCCCAACTCAACATCGGCTTTTAAGGCAACCGAGTCGTAACCTTGCAACAAGGGGTACAAGAATTCGTGTATGGCTATCGGTTGATTGGATTTATAGCGCTTAGAAAAATCATCGCGCTCCAACATACGGGCCACGGTATGGCTGGCAGCCAACTTAAGCATGCCGGCCGCGCCTAATTCGTTTAACCATTTGGAATTAAATACCACTTCCGTTTGTTCCGGCTTAAGGATTTTAAATACTTGTGCGGTATAGGATTTTGCATTTTCTGCCACTTGTTCGGCAGTTAAGGGTGGGCGTGTTGCACTCTTACCGGTCGGGTCACCTATCATGCCGGTAAAATCACCAATCAAGAACAGGACGTGATGCCCCAAGTCTTGGAATTGGCGTAATTTATTAATTAAAACGGTGTGACCTAAATGCAAATCCGGCGCGGTTGGGTCAAAACCGGCCTTAATACGCAATGGCTGGCCTTTTTTTAGCTTTTCTAACAATTCGGCTTCTATAAGCAATTCATCTGCGCCTCGCTTGATGGTGGCCAATTGTTGTTTGATGTCGATATTCACGTAGTCTTATCCTTAATGAGGAAGGAAAACAGGCCTGCATTATGTGCATTTAGTTGTTCTAATTGCGTTTTCTGTTACCATCCAATAGCGCACTGTAATCAGCAATTAGGCAGCTCGCTCAGTGCATTTTTAGCCCTGCGATTGTTGCCGCCATGCAGACGTTTTCGCTGCCGACCTGCTGATAAATAAGCCGCTATTTTAACGCAAAATGAGGCCAAATTGCCTCAATAGATTAACTTCAAGCCGAACGCACCGACTAAAACACATGACACGCAAACTTTTTATTGGACTGATGTCAGGGACTAGCCTAGATGGCGTCGATGTTGCATTAGTGGCGTTTCAAGAAGAACAGTCACAGTTGCTGCATACGCACTTTTTAGCCTACCCAGCCACGCTGCGAGCGGCCGTTTTAGCCTTGCAACATCCCACAGTCAATGAATTGGAAGAGACCGCACTTATTAGCAATGCCTTGGCTAAGCTATACGCGCTAGCCATAGAGCAATTGCTGACTAAAGCACGGCTCATGCCAAGCGACATCACTGCCGTTGCCTGCCACGGGCAAACCATACGGCACAGGCCGGGCTACAGTGATGGCATAGGTTTTACCCTGCAAATAGGCAATGCCGCCTTGTTAACCGAACTGTGCCAGATCACTGTGGTATCTGATTTCAGAAGTCGCGACTTAGCAGCTGGCGGGCAAGGTGCGCCTTTAGTGCCGGCCTTTCACCAGGCCATGTTTGCCGACAAACAACTGAATCGCGCCATCATTAATATCGGCGGCATCGCCAATATCACTTACCTGGCTGCCACCGAATCGCTGACTGCTGGACCGCATAATAGCGTGCTCGGTTTTGACTCCGGCCCTGGCAACATGCTGCTGGATGCTTGGATCAAGCAGCATTTAAATAAAGACTACGATGCCAACGGCAACTGGGCGAGTTCTGGGCAAACCCTGCCGGCGCTGCTCACGGATTTAATGAGCGATCCTTTCTTTGCATTAGCGCCACCCAAAAGCACAGGACGCGACCTGTTTAACCTGGCTTGGTTAGAAAAATACAGCCTAAGTTTCAGCCGAAAAAACGGCGCGATGCGGCCACAAGACGTGGCCCACACCTTGGTGGATTTAAGCGCGCTATCTATTCACGCTGCGCTACAGGCGCACTGCCAACAAGTAGACGAAGTGTATCTATGCGGCGGCGGTGCGCACAATCAATTGTTGGTCAAAAAACTGCAAAGCCTGCTTGGCGCTATCCCATGCAAACCCAGCGACAGCTTGGGCATAGGCGTGGATTGGGTTGAAGCGATGGCTTTTGCCTGGCTTGCCAAGCAATGCTTGGCTAAAAAAACCGCGAATTTAGCCGCCGTCACCGGTGCCACAGGGCCACGAATATTGGGCGCCATTTACCAGCATTAGGCTGATACTGGGCAAAAAATCCGCCGGGCACGGTTTTCCCTATGCATGCCAGCCAGCGATTAACGTATAATTATTTTGACTAAATAACCACCAAGAATCTATTTTTATGAATAAACCGACTAAAGCCACGATTTCTTTCGACAACGGTGCTGCACCTATAGAATTGCCCATGCTGTCTGGCAGTCTGGGTAACGACGTGATAGACATACGCAGTCTGGGTAAGCACGGCGTGTTCACTTACGACCCGGGATTTATGTCAACGGCTGCCTGCAACTCGGACATCACCTTTATTGATGGTGATAAAGGCTTGCTTTACTACCGCGGCTACCCAATAGAACAGCTGGCCGAACATTGCAATTTCATGGAAGTGTCTTATTTATTACTGCATGGCGAACTGCCGAATGCCGAGCAAAAACAACAATTCACCAGCACCATCAATGG
This sequence comes from uncultured Methylotenera sp., assembly GCA_964400215.1. GTDB lineage: Bacteria > Pseudomonadota > Gammaproteobacteria > Burkholderiales > Methylophilaceae > Methylotenera. The sequence goes on from CAYNSY010000006.1 coordinate 3,210, forward strand.
CAGCACCATGTTGCACGATCAACTGAGCAATATTTTCCGTGGCTTTAGGCGTGACGCCCACCCCATGGCAGTTATGGTCGGGGTAGTGGGTTCACTGTCTGCCTTTTACTTCGATACCATGGACATTCGGGATGCAAAACACCGTGAAATTTCTGCGCATAGGCTATTGGCCAAAGTGCCAACCATAGCGGCGTGGAGCTATAAATACAATTTGGGTCAGCCGTTTATGTACCCGCAAAATCATTTGAATTACGCAGAAAATTTCATGCACATGATGTTTGCGACGCCCTGTGAAAAATACGTGCCTAACCCAGTCTTAGCCAAAGCCTTCGAACGCATACTGATTTTACATGCCGATCACGAGCAAAATGCCTCAACCAGTACCGTGCGTTTAGTAGGTTCCAGTGGTGCCAATCCTTATGCCTGCATTTCAGCCGGCATAGCCTCGCTTTGGGGACCGGCCCACGGCGGCGCCAATGAAGCGACGTTGACCATGTTAGAAGAAATTGGTGATGTATCTCGCATAGGCGAATTTATAAAACGCGCCAAGGATAAGAACGATACCTTCCGTCTGATGGGCTTTGGCCACAGGGTCTATCGCAACATGGACCCACGCGCCAAAATCATGCGCACCACCTGCCATGAAGTGCTGGATGAACTGGGTCTGCATGACGACCCTATGTTTAAGTTGGCCATGGAGCTGGAAAAAATCGCATTGGAAGACGACTATTTTGTCTCACGCAAACTCTACCCTAACGTTGATTTCTATAGTGGCATTGTGATGCGCGCCATGGGCATCCCTAACTCCATGTTTACGGCTATTTTTGCACTGGCCAGAACCGCCGGTTGGATAGCCCAATGGTCAGAAATGATATCCGATGAAGAGCATAAAATTGGTCGACCTAGGCAGCTGTATAAAGGAGCCGCTAGACGCGACCTGCTGCCTATAGAGCAACGTTAAGCTAACCCAACGCTAGAATACTGAACAATAAAAAAGCCAAGCATCTGCTTGGCTTTTTTATTTAACTGCGGACTTAAACTGAGAACGATGAGCCGCAACCACAAGTAGTGGTCGCTTGTGGGTTGCGAATAACAAATTGCGACCCTTGCAAACTGTCTTGGTAATCAATTTCCGCACCCATTAAATATTGCAAACTCATGGGATCGATCAATAAGGTCACGTTGTCTTTTTGCACTTGCGTGTCGTCATCGTTCACTTCTTCTTCAAAGGTAAAGCCGTATTGAAAGCCAGAGCAGCCACCACCGCTAACAAACACGCGTAATTTTAGGTCGGGTGACCCTTCCTCTTCTATCAACTCTTTTACTTTTTTTGCCGCGTTATCGGTAAAAACCAGCGGTGCAGGCATTTGCGCTAAATCAGCGTCTTGCATATCGGTTACAGTGCTCATCTCATACTCCTAAATTTCCAAATAAATCGTGGCTATACCAACTAGCCCATACTTAAACCTTAGTCTTGACTAGTGGCCGACGTCTTCCAATACCGGCAGGTGTTCGCCTAAATAAACCAATTTACCCTCTATGACCGCGCCAGTATGCATTTCTAAGGATTTGTAGTTTACGTCCCCTTTGATGCTGGACTTGGCTTGCAGTTCAATAAACTGAGCGGCTTTAACATTGCCTATCACTTTACCATTGATTACGATTTTAGAGGCGGTAACCGAGCCCTCTATGCTGCCATGCTCACTTAAAATAAGTGTGCTGGCTTGATCAGCGGATTCGGTGACATTGCCTTTAATCTGACCATCCACACGCAGGCCACCGGAAAAATGAATATCGCCCTCTACGCGCGTATCCGCACCAATTAGCGTGTCAATGCTATTTTGTACCCGATTACTTTTCTTAAAAAACATAGTCTATTCCCATTTTAATTACTTAAGCTTGTTTACATTTTATGCTGAAATGGCCTACCTAAAACGCTTCTTGTTACCCAGCATGTTTTTATAAAACAATAAGTCTTCTTTAACCCTCATGTTTTCATCTTGCACAAGGTTTAACTCTTTATCCAGATTGCGTTGCGCCGCTTGCTCAATTTGCAACTGCCGCTCCAATTGAATCACTTTGGTTTGCAAACTTTGGCTTTCAAAAGTGGCTTGCTTTAATTTCTCGGCTAAATTTTCACCTGCGGTAAATTGCCTGTAGGCCACAAAATACCCCAGCGCAATAAATAAAGCCGCCAAGCCCCACTGAAAATACCAAGGCCGTTGCGAACGAACTGCCACTTGCTTCGCGGTTAAACCAAAATGCCTACGTATCCTTCTTCTAACGGGCTTCATGTGTGTCTTATGTAGGCTAACTACGGTAAAAGCGGAACAAGGTCTAAGCCGGTGTTCTCAGGCAAACCAAATAGAATATTCATGTTCTGTACGGCTTGGCCAGCAGCCCCTTTAACCAAGTTGTCTTGCACCACCACCAGCGTCAAATAACCCGCCTTCTGTTTATGCAGGGCGATGCGAATTTGATTGGAACCGCGCACAGAGCGGGTTTCAGGCAACATGCCGGCCGGCAACACATCAACAAAGCGTTCGTTCTTATAGCGATTTTCAAACAATGTTTGCAAATCGAGCGCCTGTGCTTGGTCCGACAGTTTAACGTATATGGTGGTGAGCATGCCCCGTATCATAGGGATTAAATGCGGCACAAAGATAAATTGCAGCGCTTTGCCAGTTAACTGGCAAAGTTGCGCGTGAATCTCCGGGTGATGCCTATGGCCACTGAGCCCATAGGCCTTCATGTTGTCACTGGATTCTGCAAACAAGGTCGCCACTTCGGCTTTCCTACCTGCGCCGGACACCCCAGATTTGGCATCCGCGATGATAGGTGCGCTCAAATCAAGCAAGCCTTGTTCTAACAAAGGTGCCAAACCAAGCAACACGGTGGTTGGATAACAGCCGGGGTTGCCGACAATATTGGCCGACTTAATCTTATCCCGGTACAACTCTGGTATGCCATACACGGCTTCTTTTAATAGCGATGGGCAAGCATGCGGCATTTTGTACCACTGCTCAAAAACAGCCGTGTCTTGCAGACGGAAATCGGCCGCTAAGTCTATGACCTTAACCTTGGCATCCAACAATGCCTGCGCCTGACTCATCGCCACCCCATGCGGGGTAGCAAAAAACACCACATCGCACTGGTCTAAATTAGCTTGCGCGGGGTCAGAGAACTTTAAATCCACGTAAGAGCGCAAACTAGGAAACATATCGGCAACCGCTAGCCCCGCTTCACCCCTGGAGGTAATGGCGGTAAGACTGGCATTGGGATGTAAGCTTAATAGCCGTAACAACTCAACACCGGTATAGCCGGTGCCACCAACGATGCCTATTTTTAATTTTTTATTGTTCACTTTAATATCACTCATAGCGCCATGATAACAAAACTTGCTGCCAAACAAACTGATCCAGTCAAAATTGTCAGCAAAATAAAAAAGGCCGCAAACGCGGCCTTTTTGTTTCTCAAGCGCTGAATATAAATATTAGCGTTTAGAGAATTGTTTACGACGACGTGCTTTACGGAAGCCGACTTTTTTACGCTCAACTTCACGGGCATCGCGTGTTACAAAACCAGCGTTTGATAAAGCGCTTTTTAAGTTAGCATCGAAATCAATCAAAGCACGAGTAATACCATGACGCACCGCACCGGCTTGGCCAGATTCACCACCACCAATCACGTTTACCATGATATCGAAACTGCTTAGATTGTTAGTCAACTCTAGTGGTTGACGTAAAATCATACGCGCTGTTACACGTGAAAAATACTCATCAACAGGCTTGTCATTTACAACGATGTTGCCTTTACCTGTTTTCAAAAACACGCGCGCTACTGAACTTTTGCGGCGGCCTGTACCATAATTATATTTACCGATCATCTTTATACCCTTAGATTTTCAATTCTTGCGGTTGTTGTGCCGCGTGGTCATGCGTACTGCCTGCATACACCTTCATTTTTTTGATCATTGCATAACCTAAAGGACCCTTAGGTAACATGCCTTTTACTGCTTTCTCTAAAGCACGGCCTGGGAAACGGTCTTGCATTTTGGCAAAAGTAGTGGTGCTGATGCCGCCTGGATAACCAGAGTGACTATGGTAAAGCTTACCGTCTGCTTTGTTACCCGTCACTTTTAATTTGTCGGCATTAATCACAACAATGTAATCACCGGTATCAACGTGAGGCGTATAAATAGTTTTATGTTTACCGCGTAAACGGTGCGCAACTGCACTGGCTAAACGGCCTAGCACTAGATCCGTGGCATCAACCACAAACCAATCGCGCTTCACTTCATGAGATTTTGCTGAGAAGGTTTTCATTGTCTTATCAATACTATGGCTAAAAAAATTAAGAGGCGGATTTTATGCTGAAGCGAAGCAGTTTGTCAAACATTATGTGCAGCATAAACGGGAATAATTGCAATTAACTTCATTACAGGGATTATTCTGCTCATATTTTAGCGTAAAGCACGCCAACAAGCCGGCTTTTAAGACCTCCTTAGCTAAATTAAGCGCCATAAATTATAGGCTTTTAATGGCTTATGCTAGGATGACCAAGTCATGATACATGCAGCAAAATTCGCGATCCGCCCATTTAAAACTTGAGTCCTTGCCCATTGCGCTTTTTTTTACTGTTACTGCTAGCCATCTACAGCCAACTCAGCCACGCCATAGGCTTAGCCGATCTTGAGCTTAAATCCCATTTAGGCGAAACGCTGCAGGCGCAATTAGCGGTTTACGACATGCCGCTTAATGCTGATCCGGCTTGCTTTAGCGTGGTCGACATGACAGAAACAAGCACGCCACAAAAAATCCAAATTAGCCTACAAGCCAACGGTGACAAGGCTCAACTTACGCTGACCAGTGCCGATCTGCTGTTTGATCCCATCATCAGTTTACGGCTTAGTTTTGCCTGCGACCCCAAATTAGAGCGCGACTATACCTTATTACTAGACCCCGCCCCTTACCAAGAAGTGAGCAACAAGCAACCCTACATTGAGAGTGGATCGACCGCATCCTATCAAGCAACTAGTGTAGGGGCTGTAAGCAAAAAATCCGTAAAAATTAAGCCCAGCAATCCCGGCACCAATCGCGCTAAACTTGAGTCCAGCAAAAGCAATCCGGTTAATGACAAGCACTGGGAGAGCAGTATCGATGAAAAATTACTGGCGGCGTATACCGGCAAGCCTAGCAAAGAGGTGCCCAGCCCTAGCCCAGCTAGCAAGGCCAAAGTCACCAAGCCAGCAGCACTGGTCATTTCTGCGGCTGCGCCCTTGCAGTCGCAAGCGGCGGCTGGGCTCAGCTTACGTTTAAGCAAAGCCATCGATTACAACCGGCCGCCGGCCTCGCCAGCGGCTACGGCTGACATGGATGAAAGCACGGTAATGGCTAAGCGATTAGCCCACATGGACAGTCAAATTAAAGCGCTGCAGGAACGTAATCGCTTATTGCAAGTTGAAGCAGCAATACACCAACAAAAAAATACCTACCCCAGCTTGCCGCTAGCGTTAACGGCCGCATTCGTATTGGCTGTATTGGGGCTGGCTTGGTGGTTAAGGAAGCGCTTCCTGTCTCGCCAAGTCGGCGCTGAGCCGGCTTGGTTTGCCGAGCCAGTGACCGTGAATACGGTGGCTGACACTGGGCTAAAACAGGCTGCTTTAAACATGGAAGAAATTAACATGCCTGCCGTGCTTGATTCGGTATTGCCGCCATTAAAGAAAACCCTGCCAGACGCGGACGATGACGCAGGCTGGGATTTTTCAGAGTCAGGCACTAAAGCCGACGGCAAGTAAGCCAGGGTCACCTGCCGGTGACTGTTAAGTAAAATAATAGTGCGCCACCAGCCCGGCAAACACGGCAAAGCCAAACCAATTATTGTGTAAAAAAGCTTGAAAACACAGGGCTTTTATACGCTGCCGTATTAAGAAATAATGCCGTAGTGCCACCCCAGCCGCCAACACTAAACCCAAGTAGTAGTAATACCCCAAGTTGGCCAACTGCCCGGCCCACGCCAGTAGTATCAAGCTCAATGCATAGCAAATCATGACGGCTAAGACATCAAATCGGCCAAAGGTGATGGCCGAGGACAAAATACCAATTTTTAAATCGTCATCACGGTCCACCATGGCATACTCGGTATCGTAGGCAATGGCCCAAAAAACATTAGCCAGCAACAAAACCCAGGCCACGGCCGGTACGCTGTTATTGCTAGCAGCAAACGCCATGGGGATGCCCCAGGCAAAGGCGATGCCAAGGTAAGCTTGCGGTATCGCTAGAAAGCGTTTGGTCCAAGGGTAAGTCATGGCCAAAAATAAGGCCACTAGCGATAAGGCTATGCTTAAGCGATTCAAGGCGCAAACCAAAGCAAAAGCCACTAAGCTTAATGCCGCTGCCAATAGCAAAGCTTCTTTCTTGCTCACTTCTTGTTTCGCCAAGGGGCGATTTTTCGTGCGCTCAACCAGCCCATCGTATTCGCTGTCAGCAAAATCATTCATCACGCAACCGGCACTGCGCATAAGCACCGTACCGCTGACAAATACCAGCAGCAACAGCCAAGCAGGCTGTCCTTGATTAGCCATCCACAAGGCCCACAAGGTAGGCCACAACAAGAGCAATATGCCTATGGGTTTATCCAAGCGCATTAAGCGTTGATAGGCATCTAATTTTTTTACTAAGCTTGCTTTAATCATGATTCATGCGCCCCACCAGCTGAGGCAAAAACACCTCGGTCACCATAATCTTTGCCTTGTGCAAACGAAAAACCGAACGGCGTGCCCATACATAAGCCGGTTTAATGCTAGCTTCAGTGCCGGCATGATTTATATCAACATGGTGGGCTAAAGCATGCCGATATAAGTCATGCTGGGCATGCAATTTTTGATAGCGTAAGGCGCTGCGTTTGACTTGTGGGTTAGCAAACAAAGCCTCACCTAGCGGCTTATTACCCAGCTGGCGCAAACCTAACCAAGGACCACGCAAACTGCTAAATGGCAATACACTGTGGGCAAACACCAGGGGCTTTTTATGGCCCATCAACAGCACATTCCGCACCAATGCCGTCTGCCTAAAAACCAAACTCAGCCCGGGCATTTCATCCAAAAAAGCCCGGCCATGGCTGACCGACAAAGGCTGCACAGAAAAATCATCAAAGCCTTGTTTTAATCGCGCCGTCAGTGATCCCTTGTCGCTTAATGCAGGGCGGTATGGCCCACTTAATAGCGGCTTTTTAAGCCAACGAGCGCGCTTATTTTGCATAAAATGGGTTGGGATTTAGGCTGTACACAGAAAAATTATGACACATAAACTTAAGAATAAAGTGGCGTGGGCAAACAAACACAGCGGCCAAACCTACACTTTCACCAATTCATCGGCGCTGCCTAACCATCGATTAAGGTGCTGCTCTGCCGCCACTGGATAATCCCGCAACAAGGCATCTGCTTGCTTTTTGGCGTAGTGCAATAAGTCGGCATCGCGGTCCAAATCGGCTATTTTCAACATGGGCACGCCACTTTGGCGTAAGCCTAAAAACTCGCCTGGGCCACGTAAATTAAGGTCGGCCTGGGCAATGGCAAAGCCATCATTGCTCTCATAGATAACTTTTAATCGGGCGCTGGCCATGTCAGACAGCTTATTTTGATAAAGCAATATGCAGGTGCTTTTAGCCGCCCCTCGCCCGACGCGACCACGCAGTTGATGCAACTGGCTTAAACCCATGCGTTCGGCGTGCTCTATGACCATTAAATTCGCATTGGGCACATCTACACCCACTTCCACCACGGTGGTGGCCACCAGCAACTGTATGCGACCGGCACTAAATTCCGTCATCACCGCTTGTTTTTCTGCTGGCTTGAGCCGGCCGTGCACCAAGCCTATGGACAATTCGGGGAAGATGGATTGCATCAAGGTGAAGGTGTCGTTGGCGGTGGCTAATTGCAACGCTTCCGATTCTTCAATTAATGGGCACACCCAATACGCTTGATGGCCTTGCGCACAGGATTCCCTAACCCGCTGCAAAATTTCATCACGGCGTGCATCGGACACCAACTTGGTCACGATAGGCGTGCGGCCTGGTGGCAATTCATCAATTACGGACACGTCTAAATCCGCGTAATAGCTCATGGACAAGGTGCGCGGTATGGGCGTGGCGCTCATCATCAACTGGTGGGGTTCAGGCTGGCCTTTTTGCCGCAAGGCCAAGCGTTGTTGCACGCCGAAACGGTGTTGCTCATCAATGATAGCCAACCCCAATTGTTTAAATTGCACCGCGTCTTGAAACAAGGCATGCGTACCCACCACCAATTGCGCACTGCCATTGGCAATGGCCTGCATGGCTAAGTCGCGTTCTTTTTTCGATTGGCTGCCGGTTAACCAAGCGATGGCTATACCCAGCGGCTCAAGCCAACCCAGCATTTTTTGATAATGTTGCTCGGCAAGAATTTCCGTGGGCGCCATCAAGGCCACCTGCCAACCGCTTTCTATCGCTTGCAATGCCACCATACAAGCGACGATGGTTTTACCGCTGCCGACATCACCCTGCAGCAAGCGCTGCATAGGGTGCGCCAAGCTCAAATCACGCTCAATTTCCAGTGCGACTTTTTGCTGGGCCTGCGTCAGGGCAAATGGCAACCGCTTAAGTAGGGCCGAAACCAACCGTTTGGATGGCGCAAATTTTGGCGCATCCACGCTACGACGGCGCGCGTAATGTTTGCGCATGGACAGTTGTTGCGCCAGCAGTTCGTCTAGGGCTAAACGACGCCAATGCGCCGTGGATTTATTCGCTAAAGCAAACACATCGGCATCGGCTGCCGGGTTATGCAAGGCCTGCAAACTGTCGGCAAAACTGGGTAAATTTAAGGCCAGATAGAGACTGGCTGGCAGCGTCTCGGCCAAGGCATCTTGCTTTAAAGCAATGGCTAAAGCCTTGCGCAAACTGGCTTGGGTCAAACCCGCGACGGTGGGATAGACCGGTGTTAAGGTTTGCGCCACGCTCGTTGTTTCGCCCACCGCCTTGCAGCTGGGGTGCACCATTTCGTAGCCAAAAAACCCGCTGCGCACTTCACCGTACACCCTGAGTTTTTTACCCACTTTTAGCGCCGCTATTTGGCTAGGGTAAAAATGCAAAAAGCGTAAGCTAAGCTGCCCACTGGCATCTTCTAATCTCGCCAGTAAGGCTTTGCGAGGTTTATAACTGACCTCAGCATGCACAATCTCGCCTTCCACCTGCACCGACTCACCCACGCGTAAATCACGCACGGCGGTGATGTGAGTTTCGTCTATATAACGCAGTGGCAAATGCAGCAATAAAGCTTGCACCGAGTGCAGGCCAAGCTTACTCAAATGACTCACAAGCGGCTTGCTGTAGGCTGGGATAGAACTGAGTGGGGTCATGCTTAGCGCTTAAACTAAAGTCTGCTTAGGCAAACGCATTACCTAAGGGGCTTGTTGTCATGCGTCGCTGGATTGCCTCGGCTGCGATTGATGCGCACCACATCGGGTATTTTACGTAAGCCGCGCATCAGCTCAGCCAAATGAACGCGATTTTTAACTTGCACGGTAAAGTAAAGGTTGGCGTAGCTACTGCCGTCGGACTCTTCCACGCTGACGTTATCGATATTGGAACCCACTTCAGCAATGCCGCTGGCAATTTTTGCCAACATACCCGGTTGGTTAGCCACGGTTAAATTCAAGTTGGCTTTATACAGGTGTTCGCTTTCTGCCTCCCACTCGACATCCAGCCATTTGTCTGGATCTAAACGGAATTTACCTATGGCCGGGCAATCGTGGGTGTGCACCACCAAACCTTTATCCTTATTAATAAAACCCAATATAGGGTCGCCCGGTATAGGGCGGCAACAAGGGGCAAACTGCACGGCCATGCCTTCAGAACCGCGTATGGTGATGGTGTTCAAGGACTTGCTTGGCTTACCAAAAATCTTGCCTAAGAATTTACCTAAGCCCCCTTCTTGGGTTTCTTCCAACATCTCGCCCATGGCCAATAACTGGTGCGCCACCATCACATTCTGGCGTTTACCCAAACCTATGTCGGTCAATATTTCTGATTTCTTTTTCAGGCCATAATCGCGTATGAGTTTTTGCCAATGCGCTTCGGTAATTTGATTCGGTTCTATGTGCAGAGCACGCAAGGCTTGATTTAGCATACGCTCACCTAAGTGGGCGGACTCGGTGAAATGTTGGGATTTAAGGAAATGCCGTATGTGCGCCCTGGCGCGGCCAGTCACCACATAATTTAGCCAAGCCGGATTGGGTTTAGCCATCGAACCGGTAATGATTTCCACGTGATCGCCATTATGCAATTCGGTACGCAACGGAGCTAAATCCTGATTAATGCGAACCGCCACGCAACTGTTGCCTATGCCAGAATGCACAGCGTAGGCAAAATCCACTGCCGTCGCACCTTTAGGCAAGGCTAAAATTTTACCTTTAGGGGTGAACACATAAACTTCGTCTGGGAACAAGTCTATCTTCAGATGCTCAAGGAAATCCAAGGAATCAGCGCTGTCGCTTTGTATTTCCAACAAACGTTGCAACCATTGGTGGGTTTTTTGCTGCAGAGCGGTAAGTTGTGCGTCATTGGATTTATACAGCCAATGTGCCGCCACGCCAGCCGCGGCAATATTGTGCATTTCTGCACTGCGAATTTGCACTTCTATGGGTGTACCAAAAGGGCCCAACAAAGTAGTGTGCAAGGATTGATAGCCATTCGCTTTGGGTATAGCGATGTAGTCTTTAAATTTGCTGGTGATGGGTTTGTACAAACCATGCAATGCACCCAAAGCCACGTAACAATTGGCCAAATCTTTGACCACCACCCGAAAGCCGTAAATGTCGTAAATTTGCGAAAAAGAGGTGGTTTTACCACTCATCTTCTTATAAATGCTGTAAAGATGCTTTTCTCGACCCGACACTTCGGCTTCAATGTTCATGCTAACCAGCTGATGCTTGATCGCTTCTAAGATCTTGCTGACCACCTCTTTACGGTTGCCGCGAGCGGCCTTAATCGCTTTGTCTATGGCGCTGTAACGCATAGGGTGTAAGTATTTAAAACTTAAATCTTCCAACGCTTGGTAAATTTCATTGAGGCCCAGCCTGTTGGCGATGGGCGCGTAGATGTCCAAGGTTTCTTTGGCTATCAACTTTTGCTTGTCCGGCCGCATGGCCTCTAGCGTTTGCATGTTATGCAAACGATCGGCCAATTTAACCAATATCACCCGCACGTCTTGCGACATGGCCAAAAGCATTTTGCGAAAGTTTTCGGCTTGCGCCACACTGGCGCTTTGGAATTCGATTTTATCCAGCTTGGTTACGCCATCAACCAATTCGGCCACTTGCTGACCAAACTTTTGCTTGATGTCATCGGTACTGATGTCGGTGTCTTCCACGACATCATGCAACAAGGCCGCCATAATGGTAGGCAGGTCCATGTGCAAATCGGCCAAGATGCAGGCCACCGATACCGGGTGGCTGATGTAGGGCTCACCCGTTTTACGCACCACGCCTTGGTGGGCCTGATCGGCATAGCGATAGGCCTCCCAAATTTGGGCAATGTCTTCGGCTTTAAGGTAGTTTTTTAAGCGTATGCTTAAAGTAGAGTCGTCACGGTCTGCAGGTAGCAGCAATGCTGCTACAGCTTGCCTGGCATGCGGATTAGGCGATGTGGTTTTTTGGACATTTGCCGGGTTAGGCATGAGGGGATCACGACCAATTCAGCGATTAAGCGCGAATTAAAATTTCCACGCCCACTTTGCCGGCAGCAATTTCACGCAAAGCCAACACGGTTGGCTTGTCACGCAAACCTTGCACATTGATCAATGGTTCTGAACCATTGTGCAACTGACGGGCGCGGTAAGCGGCCACTAAAGTAAGTTGAAAACGGTTAGGGATTTGATCTAAGCAATCATCTACAGTAATACGGGCCATGATGGTGTTTCCTCGTGTGCGCCTGGCTAATGCTGGGCTGAAATTATTAAGACGTTAAGTGAGCGTTTTGATCAAACTTGCATGACGCTGCATTTGAACTGAACCGACTAAGCGTTCTGCTCGGAATATGGCCGCTATGTCTTGCAAGGCCACATCGAAATTATCGTTAATTGTAACATAATCGAACTCGCCTACGTGCGCCATTTCAGAGCGAGCTACCGCGACACGCTTAGCAATCACCTCGGCTGCATCTTGACCGCGGCCATTCAGCCTTTGCTCTAAAGTCTCTATGGATGGCGGTAAGACAAAAATACTGATGGCTTGCGGGTATAAACGACGGACTTGGGCTGCGCCCTGCCAATCGATTTCTAAAATCACGTCAAAGCCGGCGGCCAACTGCTGATTTACCCCGGCTTGCGAGGTGCCGTAGCGCGCTTCGTGTACCAAAGCACTTTCCAAAAACTTGGCCTCACCGAGCATCTGTATAAATGTGGGCTCATCAACGAAATGATAATCCACCCCATCGACCTCACTGGGCCTAGGCTTGCGCGTGGTGTGTGAGATAGACAGCTTCAATTGCGGGTCATTTGCCAGCAAAGCTTTAATTAAGCTGGTTTTGCCTGCGCCAGAAGCCGCAGTGATAATAAAAAGGATACCGTTAGTCATGCCTACATTCCATTATGAATTTAGCGTATTTTATTCTATATTTTGAATTTGCTCGCGCATCTGCTCGATTAAGACCTTCAGCTCCATGGACACTTGGGTGGTCTGCACGGACACCGATTTTGACCCCAAGGTGTTGGCCTCACGGTTCAGCTCTTGCATCAAAAAGTCCAAACGTTTACCGGCCGGCACATCGCTATTCAATATGCGCTTTACCTCGCCAATGTGCGCGGTCAGCCGTGTCAGCTCTTCATCAACATCAATGCGCTGGGCAAACAACACCAACTCTTGGGCAACGCGCTCAGCGTCTATACTCTTTAGACTGTCATGCAACTTAGCTTCCAGCTTGGCCTGGTATTCACGCGTTAAGGCCGGCAGCAAGGGTTTAACTGTTGCGACTAAGACTTCGATTTGACTTAAGCGCTCTAAAATTAAGGCTTTAAGTTTTTCACCTTCACGCGCACGCGTATCATTAAGGGATTGCAAACCGCTGTTGACTAATTTTTTAACGTCGTCCACCAGCGTGCTTTCACTGATGCGCTCACTCAATAGCACACCCGGCCAACGCAAAATATCGGCCACACTTAATGCGCGACTTTGCGGAAAATGCTGCTGCGCAGTCGCTTGCATGGCGGCTAATTGTTGCATTAAGCCTTGGTCCAATTGGCTGGCTTGAGGGGTAGCGCTGCGCTGAATTAAATTGAGCTTGCATTCCACTTTGCCGCGGCTTAAATGCGCGCCTATGAGCTCGCGCAGGAGCGGCTCCAAAGCACGCAAGTTATCGTCCAATTTAAAATGCAACTCCAAATAGCGGCTGTTTACCGCGCGCAATTCCAATAACAAAGTGGCGTTTTCCAAGGCTTGTTCTTGGGCGGCGTAGCCTGTCATACTAAAAATCATAAAGGTACTTTCTGCACAAATGCGTTTAAAATTAGCCCCATGGTATCAAATACTAGCGATTTCATGCCAAAATAAAGCCCTTAATCAGGATTGAACTATGCAAACCATTACACGGCCCAGCGGCCGAAACCACAATCAATTACGCTCAGTAGAAATCATACGCCATTACACCAAGCACGCCGAAGGCTCGGTTTTGGTCAAATTTGGCGACACCCATGTGCTGTGCACAGCCAGCGTGGAAGAACGGGTACCGGGCTTTTTAAAAGGTAAGGGTCAAGGCTGGGTGACGGCGGAATACGGCATGTTACCGCGCTCGACCGGCAGCCGCATGGACAGGGAAGCCGCCAAAGGCAAACAATCAGGCCGCACCCAAGAAATTCAACGCTTAATTGGCCGTTCACTGCGCGCAATTATTGATTTAGAAAAATTAGGCGAACGCAGCATACAAATCGATTGCGATGTTATTCAAGCGGACGGCGGCACCCGCACCGCTAGCATTACCGGTGCCTACGTGGCGCTACACGATGCGATTGCCACTTTATTAGCCAGCGGCGCCATTACCGCCAGCCCTTTAATTCAAGGCATGGCCGCCATCTCGGTCGGCGTTTACCAAGGCCAAGCGGTACTGGATTTAGACTACATTGAAGATTCGGATTGCGACACCGACATGAACGTGGTCATGACCGCAGACGGTGGCTTTGTAGAAATACAAGGCACGGCAGAGGGCCAACCCTTTGCGCGCGATGCCATGAATGCCATGCTGGACTTGGCCTCAGACGGAATTAAGCAATTGATAAACAAACAAAACGAGGCACTCGGTGTTTAGCAAACTCGTCATTGCGTCGGGCAACAAAGGCAAGCTGCGCGAAATTGCCCACCTACTCTCCCCGCTCGATATCAACATTATTCCGCAAGCCGAACTGAATGTTAGCGAGTGCGAGGAACCGCATTGCACCTTCATTGAAAACGCCTTAGCCAAAGCCCGCCATGCCAGCAAACACACCGGTTTGCCGGCTTTGGCCGACGACTCTGGCTTGTGCGTGGATGCCCTGCAAGGCGCACCCGGCGTGTTGTCTGCCCGCTACGCCGGCGAGCCTAAATCGGATCAAGCCAATAATGAAAAATTACTGGCGGTGCTGACCGGTGAAAAAAATCGCTTAGCCCATTTTTACTGCGTGATTGTTTTAGTGCGCCATGAACATGACCCCGAACCGCTGATTGCCGAAGGCCGCTGGGTGGGGGAAATTTTAAACGACTACCGCGGTGACGATGGCTTTGGCTACGACCCGCTGTTTTTAGATGCTAAAACCGGTAAAACCGTGGCCGAACTGCCATTGGAAATTAAAAGTCGCATCAGTCACCGCGGCCATGCCATGGCTAAACTGCTGCTGCAACTGGAAAGGCTTAGCCATGCCTAATAGCAAAAGCAACTGGCCCAAATGGCTGCGTGACGACGGTAGCATTGTCGCCTGCACAGAAAAAATTAAAGTCATGAATGAAAATTTTGATGAAATTAAACAGATCGCCCAAGATGCACTGGAAGACGGCTTGCTGATGGAAGTCAATGAAAGCCAAATGCGCACCGCTTTGCATGCGCTGGTTGATGCATTAATCAACCCCTACAAAAGGTAAGCCCCATCAAAAAAATCATAGAAATAAAAGCCGACACTGGCTTTAGCAATAAGCCCATCAATACTGTCGCGCCACTTGCCGGCGAAGCCACCTTATCGGGCTTGAGCAATCCACCACCGCTATCCTTATACATACACATTCCATGGTGTGTAAAAAAATGCCCTTACTGCGACTTCAATTCGCATGAGCGTCGCGGCAAAGATGATGGCGTCCCTGAAGACGCTTACATAGACGCACTAATCGCCGACCTAGAACTGGCGACACCCAAAGTGTGGGGACGCAAAGTAAGCTCGGTGTTTTTTGGCGGCGGTACGCCCAGCTTGTTTTCCGCCGCGGGTATAGACCGTATTTTAAGTCAGCTGCGCATGCTCACGCCGCTGGAATTTGATGCGGAAGTCACCTTGGAAGCCAACCCCGGCACCGTCGATACGGCCAATTTCATAGGCTATAAACAGGCCGGTGTGACACGGTTATCACTAGGCATACAAAGCTTTAATGATGCGCATCTAAAGGCTTTAGGACGCATACACGACAGCGAACAAGCCCAGGCTGCCATCGCTTTAGCCATGCAAACCTTTGAGCAAGTGAATTTTGATTTGATGTATGGCTTGCCTCAGCAAAGCTTGGCCGAGGCCATGCAAGATGCGCAAACGGCCGTGCAATTTCAGCCTGCCCATTTGTCTTTTTACCATTTAACGCTAGAGCCCAACACGCCGTTTTACCGCACCCCACCTAGCCTGCCGGACGATGACAGCAGCGCGGAAATGCAAATTCAAATTGAAGCCTTGTTAGCCCAACACGGCTATCAACATTACGAGACTTCGGCCTTTGCAAAACCTGGCAAGCAGGCCAGGCACAACCTTAATTATTGGCAGTTTGGGGATTATTTAGGCATAGGCGCTGGCGCCCATAGCAAGCTAAGTTACCACGATAAAATTTGCCGTGAAGTCCGCGCCAAACACCCCAAAGCCTACATGGAAAAATCCTTACAAGGGCTAGCGGTCGAGCGCGAATGGGTGATAAGCAAGGACGAACTGGGCTTTGAATTCATGATGAATGCGCTGCGCTTGATAGATGGCGTGCCGCTGTCGCTATTTCAAGCGCGCTGTGGCTTAAGCTTACAAAGCTTGCACGACGCCATAACAAAAGCGCAAAACAAAGGCCTGCTCGTGGTAGAAAATAACTACCTAAAGCCGAGCTTATTGGGCCAACGCTTTTTGAATGAATTGCTGGAATTATTTTTGAATTAATGCTTAGTTTAGCGCAGCGCGCATTCTTGCTATGGCCGCCTTAACTTGAGCTGGAGCCGTGCCACCGATGTGATTACGGCTGTTAAGTGAGCCTTCCAAGCTTAATACCGCGTATACATCCTCACTGATGGAAGCAGAAAATTGCTGCAAAGTAGCGAGCGGCAAATCGCTTAAATCAACTTTTTTATCCACGGCGTAACGCACCGCCAAAGCCACCACTTCATGGGCATCCCTAAACGGCATGCCTTTTTTAACCAAGTAGTCGGCCAAGTCGGTAGCCGTGGCAAAGCCTTCACTGGCGGCTTGGCGCATATTGTCTTTATTCACGCTGATGCCACGCATCATGTCGGCATAAATTTCCAGCGTGACCAACAGCGTATCCACGGTATCGAACAAAGGTTCTTTGTCTTCTTGGTTGTCTTTATTGTAGGCCAGCGGCTGGCCTTTCATTAAGGTTAACAAAGCCGTTAAATGGCCGTACACACGACCGGTTTTACCACGCACCAATTCCGGTACATCGGGGTTCTTTTTTTGCGGCATGATGGAAGAGCCGGTGCAAAACCGGTCGGCAATGTCCACAAAGGCAAAACGCGGGGAGCTCCATAAAATAAGCTCTTCGGATAAACGCGATAAATGCGTCATGACCAAGGACGCCGCGAAGGTAAATTCAATGGCAAAGTCACGGTCAGAAACGGCGTCCAAGGAGTTTTCACAGACGCCATCAAAGCCCAATTTTTTCGCCACTAACTCCCGGTCTATGGGGTAACTGGTGCCGGCTAAAGCGGCTGCACCTAAAGGCAAGCGATTGATGCGACGGCGGCAATCGGCAAAACGCTGGGCATCGCGACTGAGCATTTCCACGTAGGCCATTAAATGGTGACCCAAGGTCACCGGCTGCGCCACTTGCAAATGCGTGAAACCAGGCATGACCGTGTCAAAATGCGCTTCGGCCAAATCCAATAAACTCAATTGCAGTTTTTTCAAAGCCGCACTGACTTGATCTGTGCTGGCGCGTAACCACAGCCTAACATCGGTAGCCACTTGATCGTTACGGCTTCTGCCAGTGTGTAAACGCTTACCTGCATCGCCAATTTTATCGGTTAAGCGCTTTTCAATATTCAAGTGGACGTCTTCTAAGTCCAGCAACCATTCAAACTGACCGGCTTCAATTTCTTGTGCAATATCAGCCAAGCCTTGCTCGATGGCTTTAAGGTCAGCTGCACTAATGATTTTTTGCGCGGCCAACATTTGCGCGTGGGCAATCGAACCTTGAATATCAAACGCCGCCAATCGATAATCGAAACCTATCGAGGCCGTGTATTTTTTTACCAGCTCCGCCACCGGCTCATTAAACCGTCCTGACCAACTGGTATGTTTAGTATTCAATGCACTTGTTTTTTGGGTCACGTTTATTTCTCATTTACGGCTTAGCCAATGTTAGATATTTTTTAACCGGCAATCTAAATAGTGTTTAATAATACACTTGTACGGCTTGATTATAACTGCGGTCATTATAATGCAAAACACAAAAGCTAAAATGCCCGTTAAAGCGAGCAGCGTCCATGAAAAAACCTCATCGCTTGCTTAATTTGCGTAATTTAGGTGTCAATTTACGCATTTTAATCATCGTCAATCTCAGTCTTATCTTGGCCGCTGTTTTATTAAGTGCCAGCCTAAGCGATTTCTATGGGCAATTAATCCGCCTCTCCGCCACGGCGCAACCCATGCTGCTGTTTAGCTTATTGCTGCTCTACCTTAGCTACCCTGGTTTAAGCAAACTGAGTTATGGCATAGGATTAATCGCCGTGCTTGGCCTCACCGGGCTTGCAAGCATCTTCGTGCTGGCCTTGCTCTCGCCGGTATTTGCGCCGGATCAATTACCCAGCGCCAGCCGTGCGGTTTTTTTCAGCAGCTTGCTCAGTGGTTTTACCCTGTATTATTTTCATTTGCAGCAACGCGCGTATGCACCGGCAATCGCTGAAGCCAGATTGCAAGTATTGCAAGCGCGCATACAACCGCATTTTTTATTCAACTGCATCAATGCCGTGTTATCGCTCATGCGCAGCCAGCCCAAGCAAGCCGAAAGCGCATTGGAAGACATGGCCGATTTGTTTCGCGTGCTGATGGCAGACAACCGTGACTTGGTCACGCTGGCAGAGGAAATAGCCTTATGCCGCCAATATTTGGCTTTAGAAAAATTACGCTTGGGCGATAGGCTGACCATGCAATGGCAGATAGACGGCATGCCCGACCACGCCTTGATTCCGCCTTTGGTATTGCAACCACTGCTGGAGAATGCCGTACACCACGGCATAGAACCCATGGCGGAGGGCGGGACGATCAAGCTAAAAATACACAGCAACAAAAATGAAGTGCATATACTGATTGCCAATCCTTGCCAAACTGGTCAAAGCCGGCATCTTGGCAACAACATGGCACTGAAAAATACCCAAGAACGGCTGGCCCTGCATTTTGATCTGGAAGCCTCACTGCAAAGTCGACAGGCTAACGGCTTATACCAAGTGCACATTATTTTGCCGCACACGACCTCATGAACACTCCCATCAAAATCTTAATCGCCGATGATGAGGCACCCGCGCGTAACCGATTGCGTGAATTGTTGGCTGAGGTGACCAATGTGACGGTGGTAGCGGAAGCTAAAAATGGCCAAGAAGCCATAGAATTATGCGAACTGCATCAGCCTGATATCGCCTTGCTAGACATCAGTATGCCAGGACAAAATGGCATAGACGCGGCGCAGCTGATGCAACAAATGCCGCAGCCACCGGCGATTATTTTTAGCACAGCATTTGACCGCTATGCCATGCAAGCGTTTGATATACAAGCCGTGGATTATTTATTAAAACCGATACGCTTAGAACGCTTGCAAGCGTCCATGACAAAAGCCTTGGCGCTAAGAAATCATCCTAATGCACCAAATGACATTAAGCCGCAACGCAAGCATTTGTGCATTAGCGAGCGTGGCAGCATCCTCTTAGTGCCCATTGAAGAGGTCATTTATCTGCGCGCCGAACTGAAATACACCACCGTGCGCACCGCTGAAAAAACCTACTTATTGGAAGAGTCGTTGAACGCGTTGGCACAGGAATTTGACCACCTGTTTCTGCGTTTGCATCGCAATTGTTTGGTGGCAAAAGCCGCCATAGTGGCGTATGAAAAACGCTGCGTGACTGCCTCTGATGATCTTGCTCAAACCGCTGGTGCTGACAAACACTGGGTGGCCATTTTAAAAAACATACCGGACACGGTAGTGGTCAGCCGTCGGCAACAACACTTAATCCGAGCCAGCTAAAACCCTCCCTTGCGCTTGTGTTAAAATGGCCGTCCAAACAAACATTTTTAGCAAGATCCTAGCCCATGAATACGCTTAGCCACACCGCCTCCGTTGACCTTACGCCGCCTAAAAAATTAGTCATTGCTAGCCGTGAAAGTCCATTAGCCATGTGGCAAGCATTGCATATACAAAGCCGCTTGCAAGCCTTATACCCCACTAGCACGGTAGAGATCTTGGGCATGACCACCACCGGCGATCAGATTTTAGACACGCCCTTAGCCCAAGTCGGCGGCAAGGGTTTATTTGTGAAAGAGTTGGAAACCGCCTTGGCGGATGGCCGTGCCGATTTGGCCGTGCACAGCATGAAAGACGTGCCCATGAATTTGCCGGATGGCTTTATGTTGGTGGCCACCGGCGAGCGTGAAGACCCCAGAGATGCGTTTGTTTCCAACGATTTTGCCTGCTTGGAAGACCTACCGGCAGGCAGCGTGGTGGGCACCTCCAGCCTGCGCCGTCAAAGTCAGTTGCAAGCACGCTTGCCCCATCTCAAAATTGAATCCTTGCGTGGTAATTTACAAACACGGTTACGCAAACTGGACGAAGGGCAATACGCGGCCATTATTTTAGCTGCCGCCGGCTTAATCCGTTTGGGCCTGCAAACGCGTATACGCAGCGTGATCGCCCCGGAGCTGAGCATACCGGCGGTCGGGCAAGGTGCCTTGGGCATAGAAATCAGCACGAACAGGCCAGACTTACGCGCCGTGTTGGCACCGCTTAACCATGCCGACACGCAAGCCTGCGTGGAAGCCGAACGCGCCATGAGTCGCGCGCTTGCTGGCAGTTGCACCGTGCCGCTGGGTGCCTACGCCACCTGCCAAGGCGATGATATTCACATCACCGGCTTTGTGGCCAGCGTGGATGGCAAACAAATGTTGGTAGAACAAGCGACGGCGAATAGAAATCAAGCGGATGCCTTAGGCAAACAATTGGCCGCACAATTAATCGCCAAAGGCGCTGATCGCATTCTTGCCGCTTTAGACGGGCATAAATAAGCGAGCACCGTTCTTACGCCATGGCCAATGACGCACTGACAGGATTGCACATAGCGGTAACCCGGCCGGCGGAACAAGCGGCCGATTTGTGCCTAGCCATCGCCGCGCAAGGTGGCATGGCTATAGACTATCCCCTGCTAGCCATCACTGCACTGGACGATTACAGCGCTTTCGACTTGGCCATAGATGGGCTGGAACTGGCCGACTGGGCAATCTTTATCAGCAGCAATGCCGTCGACTATGCCATGCCACGCGTCATCGAGCGCTTTGGCCAAGTACCTAAGCAATTGCAATTTGCTGGCATAGGCCCACAAACCGCTCAACACCTTGAGCACTTTGGCGTAAGCGAAGTATTAATCCCGCAAACGCGCTTTGACACCGAAGCTTTATTGGCTTTAGCACCCATGCAAACGGTGACTAATAAAAATATGGTCATTTTTCGTGGGTTGGGCGGACGCGAGGTCTTAGCTGAAACGCTTAAAGCACGCGGTGCCCATGTCAGATTTGCCGAATCCTATCGCCGCTTTAATCCACAAAAAAATGCTCTGCTGCTCGAACAAAAATGGCAACAAGGTGAGCTGGATGCCGTGGTGGTGACCAGCAGCGAAGCCATGCGCAATTTAATCCAGCTAGCCGGTCAAGCACCCTGGCTAAAAAATGTGAGTCTGTGCGTGAACCACGCCAGAATTGCCGAATTACCTAAAAGCATGGGCTTAAAGGTATGGGTTGCCCAAGCACCGGGCGATGCGGCGATGTTAGACTGCCTAGCAAACATACGGCAACACTGAGTAAAGGAAACCCCTAGCCATGGCAGAGCAAACACCCTCAGAAATTTCTTACGACGATCCTAAACGGCACAGCCTCGCTAACCGCTCCACTTGGGTGAGTGTAGCGGTGAACAGCTTGTTAACCCTTGCGCAAATAAGCGCTGGCTTTTTGGCCCATTCACAAAGTTTGATCGCCGATGGCATGCATTCACTGTCCGATCTGGTCTGTGATTTTTTAGTTTTAGTCGCCAGCCACCACAGCAAAAATCCAGCCGACGAAGGCCACCCTTATGGCCACGGGCGGGTGGAAACAGCCGCGTCTTTTGTGTTGGGTGCCATACTGGTGGCCACCGGTGGCACCATCATGGTCACGGCCGCCATTAAGCTGCAAAACATAGAGCACTTACCGGCCGTTTCACCCTTGGCTTTATGGGTGGCACTCATCGCCTTGTTGTGCAAAGAACTGTTATTCCGCTACATGCTGGGCGTGGGTGAAAAACTACGCTCGCCTATGCTGATTGCCAATGCCTGGCATGCCAGATCGGATGCAGCCTCCTCGCTGGTGGTGGCGGTAGGCATAGGCGCCAACCTACTGGGCTTTATGTATGCTGACTCCATCGCCGCCATACTGGTTGGCTTTATGATCGTGCGCATGGGCATCGTCTTCGCTTGGGATGCTTTTCAAGAATTAATCGATGCCGGCTTATCGGTGGAGGAAGTCGACAGCATTAGGCAAACTCTGATTGATACCTCAGGCGTGGTCAGCTTGCATGAGCTACGCACAAGGCGCATGGCGCACCGCGCACTGGTGGATGCGCACATATTGGTGGACCCAAGAATTAGCGTTTCAGAAGGCCACAGCATCGCCGAGCATGCCCGCCAACGCGTGCTAAAAAGTCACCAGTTGGTGTCAGAGGTATTGGTGCACGTTGATCCGGAAGATGATTTGGAACACGACAGCAATGCGCTACGCATGCCGGGTCGTGCAGCCTTATTAAGCCAACTTGCGCCACTCATTGCCGAGCTGGCCGAACCGCAACGTGTGGTTTTTCATTACATCGCGGGGAAAATTGAAGCGGAAGTGTATTTGGCGCATGGCCATTTTAAAAACAACACGGCACACAAAAAAGCACAAATACAATTGGATAATAAAGTGCAAGGGCACGCTTATTTCCGCTCCATCACGCTAAATTGCACCGCCTTAAACTAGCGACTTTTTACCTACTACTAGGCGGGCATGGCCGGCCAAATAACTTTCACTAACAAGCCCTGGCCTTGCTCATTATCGGCCAGCACTAACTGGGCGTGGTGCAAAGCGGCGATACGCTGCACGATGGAGAAGCCCAAACCACTGCCTTCCTCGCCACTGCCTGCAATACGATAAAAGCGCTGCAATACTTGCTCGCGTTCTGCGGCAGAAATGCCAGGGCCGCTGTCGCGTATTTGCAATTCCACACCCCGCTCTTGCCGTATGGTCACACTCACTCGCCCAGCCAACGGCGTATAACGGATGGCATTGTCCAACAAATTACGCAACAACACGCTAATTTGCGTGGCGTCGCCAAGGACACAAGCAGTCGACTCGCCTTCCAGCGACAGGGCTATCTGTTTGCTATGCGCCATCTGTGCCATGTCTTGTATCGTACTTGCTGCTAGCGCATGAAGATTAAGGGCTTGGTAACTGGCGGAGGCAGTTTCTGGATCCACCCGGGCCAAACTAAGCAATTGCTCGACTAAACGCGCTGCCCTATCGACCCCGCGCAATACATTGTCTAAGGCGGTTTGCCGCTCCGTGGCATCGCTAGCCTTTAAAGCCACTTGTGCTTGAATTTTAAGGGCCGCTAAGGGCGTGCGTAATTCGTGTGCCGCATCGGCAGTGAAGCGACGCTCGCTGTTAAATGCTTGTTCAAGCCGAACAAACAAATCGTTTAATGCACTCACCAAAGGCGACACTTCTTCTGGCACGCCGGTCATGGCAACCGCATCCAAATGGCCTGGTGTACGCTGTTGAATTTCTTTCTTAAGCGTCTGCAATGGCCTTAAGCCTGCGCCTATGCCTAAGTACAGCAACAACAACAAGACCGGCAAAACGATGAAGGTGGGCAACAGCAATTTATAGCTGATGTGTTGTGCCAAGTTTTCACGACTGGCCATGGGCTCAGCCACTTGTATCATGAATTCCTCACGGGCATCCCAGCGCGTGAGGACACGCCATGGTTGCCCACTTAATAGGGTGGTGCTGTAACCGTTTGTTGCACTGCTGATCGGATAAAGCGGCGCGTTGGCTGATCTTAGTAAGAGCTTATTTTTATCCCAAATCTGAAACAACACCTTTTGTTGGTATTCATGAACCGCCACTTCGTCTTCATCGTGTTCATCGCGTTCCTGCAAATCGTGGCGTGTGGTGCTTAGCAATACTTGAGCCGACTGGGACAATTGCGCATCAAACAGTCGGTTTATTTCCTCGCGTGACTCCAAATGGGTAAACCATGCTGCCGCCAACCAAGCCAAACCTAAGGCTAAACTTAACAATACCAAGAGTCGTAAGCGTAAGGAATGCATGGGATTTAATTGACCTTATCGATGACGTAGCCCACACCGCGTAGAGTACGGATAAGGTCAGCGCCCAGTTTCTTGCGTAGGTGGTGGATGTGCACTTCAATGGAGTTACTCTCCACCTCTTCACCCCACCCGTATAGCGTTTGCTCCAGTTGCTCGCGGCTATGCACGCGGCCCGTGTTCAATAAAAGCGCATGCAATAGGGAAAATTCGCGGGCGGATAGGCTGATCGCTTTGCCCGCTAATCGCACCTGATGGGTCGCCGGCGTTAATGCGATGGCACCGTGTTGCAAAGTCAGCTCAACCTGGCCAGCACTGCGCCGCAATAATGCATTTAATCGCGCAATCAATTCGTCTAAATCAAACGGTTTAAGCAAATAATCATCCGCACCGGCATTCAAACCCGCCACCCGATCAGCCACGGTATCCCGTGCAGTGAGAATTAATACTGGCAGCGTTGCCCGCTTGGCACGGACCAATTTAAGCAACTCCATGCCGCTCAATTTTGGCAAGCCAAGATCAAGCACCAGCAAAGCGTAGTCCTCACTAGCCAATGCTGCCTTGGCGGCCAGGCCATCCTGCGCCCAATCCACGGCAAAGCCGGCTTGTTTAAGGCCGGCCCGCACGCCGTCTCCTAGCAAGGCGTCGTCTTCTACCAGTAAGATTTTCATGCGCTTATATTAACGTGGAATCCGAATCTGTGACTCAGAAAAATCGCCTTTTTCTGCCGCCCGGTGGCAGGCCACGCAATTGGCTGCGCTGCCTATACTCTTACGTTTAAATGTACTGGCGTCTATCTCATCGTGCTTGCTGGTGAAATAGCGGGTTTCCGAAATGCGTAATGGCGTAGCACCGGCTGGGATAGACTGATTGATCCGGCTTGAGCGGCGGTTGTCCTGTTTATCCGCGCTGTTTAAGGCAAGGAAGCTTGCTATCTCATCTCGGCTGGCCTGGTCTAAACTGGCATTTTCGCCAAAATGTTTATCCAATCCGGTCATCATTTTATGCCACGACCGCTCCGGCAATAAGCCAGGGTGATACAACATGTGGCAACCACTGCACTCTGCTTTCCATTTAGCATTGGCCACGGCCGGCATTTGTCTTGCACCCTCATCACTGAATCCACCACTGGCCAATAGTGCACTGGTAGCAGTGATACTGGTCATTAACACTAAAATTTGCAGCCATTTTTTCATGGGTTTACTCCTTATTTAATGCTTAATAAATAGCTAATAAAATCGCCTTTTTCTTGTGCCGTGCAATTTCGCTCCAGCACGTCTTTGCAATTGCGCCCAAACCACTTTTCCACTTTGGCTTCATCGCTAAAACGCTGCGGATTCACATTGACTGCCATGGCCTCTATCACTTTGTTGGCTCGGGTTTTTCCTGAATTGCGCGGATCAGCCGTATGGCAGGTGGCACAACTGACTTTTTTACCATCACTGTGCAGGCGATCGGCATGAAAAAAACGCTCGCCTTTGTCAGCAGAAAACCCGACGAAAGCTGCGTTCTCCTGTTTGGCCTGCTGCTCGTACTGTTTAAGCAAAGCCGATGGTGTGGCGGCGTAAGCTAGATTGCTTAACAGCAAAGCCATTATCAAATAAGCGCTACGCATGATCGCCTCCTGATGTTGGGCGGTTGTTGCCGTCCACTTCGTATTGGTAACCAGTCACCATGGATTGCGCTAGTGGGGTTTTATCTTTGTATTCATGCCAAATGAGCGCCGTTATGTGCAATAACACAAAGCCCATCAATAAGGTGTAAATTAGTTCGTGCGGTTCTTCAAACGCGTCTTCCAGCCAAGCCATGTCACCAAACCAGGCATTAAATGGCCCCATGCTTTGCTCTATGGCGGCCAGGCCTAAACCGGTGACGGCCATCACGACTAATAATAGATAAACCAACAAATAGGCAGCACTGGCTAAGGTGTGGTGGCCAAACCGCGGTTTGCTAGTGAAATCAACATGGCGAATCGCCTGCCACCATGCGGCTGGGTGCCACATGTCTGAAAATCGAGCATGGCGCGGGCCAACCAATCCCCAGGCTATGCGCGACACGATGCCCAGCACCAAGGCATAACCAAGGTAGATGTGCAGTTGCCACAAAGCGGTTTCACTCGCCCCCTTGTCAAACAGGTCGGACAGCCAAACCGTTGTCATGAGAAATAGAATGGCCAAGCCATTCCAAAGGTGAATCAGGCGCAATGCCGGATCGTAAACTTTCTGTCTTTGGTAGGTGATTTTTTCCATTATTTGCTCCTCTAATTTAGGGTGTGAGCAAATAATAGTAGGGCTTTCTTAAGGCAGGCTTAAGCGTAAATCAAAAGCAAAATTGACTAAAAAAGTACCAAAATACTATTAATCATTTACTATTTGCTTTTAGCTTAGAAAAACTAGGCTTATATATTTGTTTGAGAGTTATAAAGGGCAAAAGAAAAAGAAACAAAAACAGAACCACTAGAAAAACAACTATGGAAAGCCGCTGATAAACTGCGAAAAAATATAGATGCAGCAGAATACAAGCACATCGTATTGGGGCTCATTTTTCTTAAATACATTTCCGATTCATTCGAGCAACACTACGCCAAACTTTCCTCTGGCGAAGGCGAATACGCAGGGGCCGACCCAGAAGACAAAGACGAATACGCTGCAGAAAATGTATTCTTTGTACCCCAAGATGCACGTTGGTCCTATTTGCAATCGAATGCACGGCAACCTGAAATTGGCAAAATGGTGGATGCCGCCATGGATGCCATTGAAAAAGAAAATACCTCGCTTAAAGGCGTACTACCCAAAGTCTTTGCACGCGATAATTTAGACCCTGCCAGCCTTGGGCAACTCATAGACTTAGTCGGCAACATTGCGTTGGGTGACGCTAAATCACGCAGTGCCGATGTGCTAGGCCACGTATTTGAATACTTCTTAGGTGAATTTGCGCTGGCAGAAGGTAAACAAGGTGGGCAATTCTATACACCACGGTCTGTGGTGGAGTTGCTGGTGGAAATGCTAGAGCCTTACCAAGGCCGTGTATTTGACCCTTGCTGCGGCTCAGGCGGCATGTTTGTACAATCTGAAAAGTTTGTGGCAGACCACCAAGGCCGTGTGAATGACATTTCCATCTACGGGCAGGAGAGCAACCAAACCACCTGGCGCTTAGCTAAAATGAACTTGGCTATTCGTGGCATTGAAGCCTCTCAGGTGAAATGGAACAATGAAGGCAGCTTTTTAAACGACGCGCATAAAGATGTAAAAGCCGATTACATCATTGCCAACCCACCGTTTAACGTCAGCGATTGGAGTGGCGAACTACTGCGCACCGATGGCCGCTGGCAATATGGCGTGCCGCCCGCAGGTAATGCCAACTTTGCCTGGCTGCAACACTTTATCTATCACCTTTCACCGCAAGGCCAAGCAGGCGTGGTGCTGGCTAAAGGCGCACTCACCAGCAAAACTTCGGGCGAAGGCGACATTCGCAAAGCGCTGATAGAACAAGGCAACGTGATTGATTGCATCGTCAACCTGCCCGCCAAGCTATTTCTCAATACGCAAATTCCCGCTGCGCTATGGTTTATGAGCCGTAATAGAAACGGTTCCAATCAAAGCGGTGGCAAATTTAGAAACCGCAGCAACGAGATTTTGTTTATCGATGCCCGCAACCTAGGCCACCTCATCAACCGCCGCACCAAAGAGCTTGCTCATACCGACATCAAACAAATCACCGACACCTACCACAACTGGCGCAATACTGATGGCACCTACCAAGACATTGCAGGTTTCTGTGCATCCGTCAGTTTAGAGCGTGTAAAAGAGTTGGATTATGTGCTCACCCCCGGCCGTTATGTAGGCCTGCCAGACGATGAAGATGACTTTAATTTTGCCGAGCGCTTTAGCGCCCTAAAAGCCGATTTTGAGGCGCAGTTGGTGGAAGAAGAAAAACTAAACAAAGCGATTGCTGAGAACTTGGCGAGGGTAAAGCTGTGAGTGAGTGGCAGGAAGTTAAACTAGGCACTATTGTTGAAAGTGTTTCTGAAACGTTTAAATTCAGTGATAAACAAGTTATCTTTCTGAATACATCAGATATTCTTGCCGATAAGTTCTTGCATGCCAACTTATCTGACCCAAAGACATTGCCTGGACAAGCAAAAAAAAGAATTAAAAAAGGCGACTTACTGTTTAGTGAGATTCGTCCTGCCAATAAGAGATATGCCTTAGTTAATTTTGATGCAGATGATTATGTAGTATCAACAAAACTTATGGTTTTACGCCCTAAAGGTAATATTGACCCAACATATCTGAAGTTATTTCTAACTTCAGAAGAAACGCTAGATTATTTACAAATGATTGCTGAGGATAGGTCAGGAACATTTCCGCAGATAACTTTTGACATACTAGACCGAATGGACTTGATGGTTCCATCATTGTCAGAACAAAAAGCCATCGCCTCAGTCCTCAGCAGCTTGGATGACAAAATCGACTTGCTCCACCGCCAAAACACCACCCTAGAACGCATTGCCGAAACACTGTTTAGACAGTGGTTTGTGGAAGAAGCGCATGAGGATTGGGAGGTTGTGTCTCTTGGTGATTTGTTTGAGATTTCAAGCGGTAAAGGGCTAAAAAAAGGACAACTAAGTGACACTGGTTTGTATCCTGTATTAGGTGCAAACGGTTTAATTGGTAAAACAAATGACTATTTGTTTAATGAAAAGCTAATTTTTACTGGTCGTGTAGGTACCCTAGGTAATATTTTTAGGGTAAATAATGAAAAAGTCTGGTTGTCAGATAACACGTTGATATTCAGAAATATAAAATATTTTTATATTGTATATTTCGCTTTGAGTAAAGCTAGCTTAGCTGATTATAACGTTGGCAGTACGCAGCCATTGATTAGGCAATCGGAAGTAAAAGCAATTGAAATTTTGATACCCAAAAATCATGAAAAATTAGACAGATTTGAATCTCAAGCAGAGCTAATATTTGTAAAAATTAATTCAAATCAGAAACAAATCCAAACCCTAGAAAAGCTCCGCGATAACTTGCTACCCAAGCTAATGAGCGGTGAGGTGCGGGTGATTTATGGCTAAGGCAGAAAAGAAACTAAGCAACCCATACTCTACAGGTGGAGGTGGTTATCAGTTTGAATCACATGTGCAATCAGCATTTGTAATTTTGATGCTAACCAATGGTCATGCGCCATGCTTTCCCAACAAAATGATAACAAAAATCAAATTACAGGCACAAAGCGAGGGCTTTAAGCTTGATGATTTAGTTGTTTTTTTGAAAGACAGAGATACTAATGAAGAGCACAAATTACTTGTTCAAATAAAGCATACTATTGCAGTCACAGAGGGTGACGCAACTTTTTCGGAAGTGATTTCGGCATGCTGGCAAGACTTCAATAACTCTTCTGTTTTTAATAAAATTAAAGACAAGATGGCCTTAATCACAGGCCCAATTTCAGCAACCGATATTGAAAACGTAAGAACCTTATTGGATTGGGCATATGATGGTGGTAAGGATTTTGCTAAATATTTTGAAAATGTAGATAAAGCAAACTTTAGTAGTGATGCTAAAAGAAGGAAATTAAAAGCTTTTGAACATCATTTGAAAATTGCTAATGGTGGAACATCAGTATCTCAAAATGATTTATTTGAGTTCTTGAAGACCTTTCATTTAATTGGATATGATCTAGATCTTAAAAACGGAGTGACGCACTCATTACTCAATTCTCATATTTCACAATATTATCCAAGCGATGTTTCAGGTGTTTGGGCGCAGGTTGTTTTGTATGTCCAAGATATGAACAAAAAGTCTGGAACTATTACTTTTGATGATATTCCAGATGATATTAAAAAATACTTTAAAGAGCTTAAAGTTAGCCACATTCCTAAAGAGTATGTAAAAACAGAAATGCTAAGCAAATTGAGCTTAAGCCCAACCAACACTACATCTCTTTTGGTTGCGAATATGTTTGGCAGTTGGAATGAGTCAAACATGGCTGACACTGATGTCATCAGGAGATTTGTAGATGGAATATAAATCTTGGGTGGCAAATTTAAGAGATGCACAACAATTAGATAGCAGCCCTATTTCGCTTAATAATGGCATATGGTCAATCAAGCAAAGGAAGCAGCTTTGGGAACAAATAGCCTCAATCATCTACGATGACCATTTAGATAAAATAAGCGAATTAGCTTGTGAAGTTTTAACTGAAGTTGACCCACAGTTTGAGTTACCTGCGGATAAAAGGCATGCATCAAAAATTTATGGTAAAGCTCTAAAGCATTCAGATCAACTTAGGGTAGGTTTAGCTGAAACATTAGCATTAATTGGTGCCGACTCAGAAAAACTTGTTAATTGTTCTACTAATAAAAGAGAGTTCACAGCCTCTCTTTGTGTGAGAAAAATTTTAAATAATGCTGATTGGAAGTTGTGGGGTAGTTTATCAAACTTACTACCAACGCTTGCCGAGGCTGCTCCTAATGAATTTTTGAATTGTGTTGAATCTGCATTGCGCACTGACCCATGCCCGTTTGATGAGCTTTTCAAACAAGAGAGTAATGGAGTCTTTGGGCGCACTTACATTACTGGAATTTTGTGGGCATTAGAAGCGCTGGCTTGGTCTGAAGTATACCTAGCAAGAGTCAATGTGATTCTTGCAGAACTTGCTTCTCATGACCCCGGGGGCAGTTGGGCAAATCGTCCAATAAATTCGCTGAAAACTATATTAATGCCTTGGTTGCCGCAAACCTTAGCCTCTTCAGAAAAAAGACTTTCTTCAGTTAAAGCTATCCAACGAGACTTTTCTGATATTGCTTGGAGAGTTATTACCTCCATGCTACCAAATCAACATCAAACATCGTCTGGCACAAACAAGCCGAAATGGAGAGACGTTGTTGCTGAAGACTTTAAAGTTACTGTTATGGATGTAGATTATTGGAAGGAGGTATCAGCATATATAGAGTTAGCCATCGATATCGCCGAAACTGACATTCAAAGACTTATTGAACTTACAAAAGAACTAGACCACCTAGGCGCATCTTACGAAAGAGTGCTTAATCTTTTGTCATCAGCTCAGATTGGCCAATTACCTGAAACAGAGAAAACTCCAATTTGGAAAAATTTAGTTGAATTTATCCAAAGACATAAGCGTTTTTCTGATGCTGACTGGGCTTTAAACGCCGAGATCATTGCTAAAATTGAAGAAACCGCATCTAAATTAGCACCAACAGATAAATTATTACAGTACGAAAGACTGTTCGGAAATAATGATTGGGATTTATGTGATGAGATAGGCTCTGAAGGTTATGAAACCCAAAGAGTTAAGCTTTCTGAAATACGATCTAACGCAGTCGCCGAGATTTATCAGTTAGGGAGAATTAATCTACTATTTAAATTTTTAAACCAAGTACAAGCACCATATAAAGTGGGGTTTGCCTTGGCAGAGTTTAATAAGGCTGAGCCTAATTCTGAGCAATTAGCATTACTGTTTTCTGATGTATCAGAAAACAAGAAACAGTTTGCTCGTGGATTTGCATTAGGGGCATTTTATAAATATGGTTGGGAATGGGTTAACACACTTAGTTTAAAAAATTGGGACATACAGCAAAAAGTTGATTTGCTGTATTGCCTACCATTTGAAATTAAAACGTTTGAGCTGGCAAAAGAATTACTTGGCGATGATGGACGCTTGTATTGGGAAAAAGTATTACTTAATCCTTACCATACTGATGCTGACTTACTATATATTGCAGATAAATTACTTGAAGTAAAAAGAGTAAATGCCGCGATAGATGTCTTGTATTATAGATTTCATGAAAATAAAGGCTTGGACATTAATCGATCAGTAAGGGCCTTACTATCTGTCAACGACTCTATAGAGCCTCCCAAGCAAATGGATAGTTACCACATCACAAAATTAATAAAAGCTCTTCAAGAAGATCCTAATACATCACCTCAAGATTTGTTTAATGTCGAATGGTTTTATGTTCCCTTACTTGATGACTTGCACGGACATCATCCCGTTTTGCTACAAAAAAAATTAGCTCAAGAACCAGAATTCTTTTGTCAGTTAATGAAACTGATATATAAACCAACAACTGCAAATGAAAACTACTCAGAACCTGATCAAGAGCAAAGAAACTTAGCAACTAATGCATGGCAACTACTAAGAGTATGGGAAACCCCGCCCGGTATGGCTGATGGTCAGTTTGATGAAAATGCATTTAAGTTGTGGGTTAAAGAAGTAAAGGAACTTTCTACTCAGAACGATAGGCTAGACATAAGTATGCAGGAGATGGGTAAAGTTTTTTACTATTATCCTCAAAGTGAAGAAGAATTATGGCTACCTCATGCTGTTGCAGAGGTGTTAGATGGAAAAGATGCTGAGCACATTAGAATTGGGTATATTCAAGAAATTTATAATTCACGTGGTGTGCATTGGGTTGATCCTGAGGGAAAACCTGAGTTAGCGTTGGCAAATAAGTGGCAAAGCCGTGCTGAAATTGCAGAAAAAGAAGGCTATCCACGCTTTGCAACAAGGCTTAGAGATAGAGCTGAATCCTATAAACGCGATGCTCAAAGTATTATTGATGAACATTCGAATCGCCATGAAGACTAGGACTTTTAGTCTTTCATTAATATTTCTTATAATTAATTTCTAGAAAAAACATATACTTTTTCTAGAATTTTTATTCTATTAACTACGTAAGAAATATATCAAAATCAATATGTTACTTTATAGCTGGCCACGGCATGGGGTGGGCGTTCTCATCAAGTGATTTAGCTGATCGTTTTGCGTGCCAGCAAATTGATAATGCCCTTTCTAATTTGGAGGAAGCTAACACGATTCGCCGCAGTTTGTATGATTACCCCCGTTTTAGTAATTTGTTGTAAAAATTCCTTGTTTGTTTCGTTTGTTTCGTTTAACCTGCGCGAATACAGATAATTTTTAGAGGAGATAGCAAAATGAGTGCAATACAAAATATTGTGCACTTACCAACTAAACCAGAAATAGAGGCTGCCAAACAATCTAGCCGTATGCTGAGCAAATATGCAGATGCTGACCGTGTACAGCTAACTTTACGAGCCAGCAATAGCTCATCAGAGGACTTGGTTTTGCCAGGGCATGTAATGCAATTATTGTTAGATATTGTCTCTGAAATGGCAAAAGGTAATGCGATCAGCTTGGTACCTATTCATCATGAATTGAGCACCCAAGAAGCTGCGAATTTACTCAATGTGAGCCGTCCACACATTGTCAGCTTATTGGAAAAAGGGGTAATACCACACCGCAAGGTTGGCGCTCATCGGCGTGTGCTGGCAAGTGATTTACTCGCTTATAAGCAGTCTTTATTGGCTCAGCGTAATCGGGCTTTAGATGAGCTTGCAGTGGTTTCACAAGAGTTGGGTATGGGATATTAAGCTAGATATGGCGCGTTTTACTGTTCTCCTTGATGCTTGTGTGCTTTACCCTGCACCATTACGCGACAGTTTGATGCGGCTTGCCAGTCGCGATTTGTTTAAGGCTTATTGGACAGATGCAATTCACGAGGAATGGATTAACGCCTTGGTACGCGAGAATAAATATACGCGTGAAGCACTTGAACATGTGCGTAATTTGATGGATAGCCATGTGCCTGATGCTAAGGTTGAAGGGTATGAGTGCTTAATAAACGGCTTAACCTTGCCAGATATGAATGATAGGCATGTATTGGCTGCTGCTATCAAATGTAAAGCAGATGCAATCGTGACTTTTAATCAAAAACATTTTCCAGCTGAATATTTGAAAACTTTTCAAATAGAAGTTATCCATCCAGACGATTTTATTTACTATCAAATTGATATGGCGCCAGCTCTTTGTTGTAGTGCTTTTAGAGATCAACGCAACGCTTTAAAAAAACCACCAATGACGGCGGGAGAATTTTTAGTCAATCTACAAAAACAACAATTGCCACAGACGGCTTCCCTACTCAAACAATATTCAGAATTAATTTAAGGTTATAACTTAACCAATCAAGCTATATGTGAAAATTTAAGCACGAGTCCTATGGTATACAAGCTTAACGAAAATTCTATCGAAACCCTCGCCATTGAGCGCTTGCAAGCGCTTGGCTTTGATTACGTTTACGGGCCTGATATTGCCCCAGATGCGGTGAACCCAGAGCGTGAGGGTTTTGCAGAGGTATTATTGCTTGGTCGCTTACGCAGAACGATTACCCGCATTAACCCCACCCTACCTGCCGCTGCCTTAGACGAAGCGATTAGAACCATACAACGCATTAGCTCACCTGAATTGTTAGCCAACAATGAAGCGTTTCATCGCTTACTCACCGAGGGCGTGAATGTCAGCTATCAAAAAGACGGTAATACCCGTGGTGATTTGGTTTGGTTGGTGGATTTTGCCAAGCCGGATAACAATGAATTTCTGGTGGTTAACCAGTTCACCATTATTGAAAACAACCAAAACAAACGCCCTGATTTAATTCTGTTTGTGAATGGCTTGCCTTTAGTTGTCATCGAACTTAAAAATGCCGTCGATGAAAACACAACACTGACTTCTGCTTACAAGCAGTTAGAAACTTATAAGCAGGCCATCCCTAGTTTATTTACCTATAACGGATTTGTTGTTATTTCAGACGGACTGGAAGCTAAAGCTGGCAGCATTTCCGCAGGCCTGAGTCGCTTTATGGCTTGGAAAAGTGCGGATGGTAAAGCTGAAGCTTCACCTCTTGTTAGCCAGCTAGAAACACTGATTAATGGCATGCTGAATAAAGCGACGTTGTTGGATTTAATTCGCCACTTTATTGTTTTTGAGAAGTCCTCCAAAGAGGATCCTAAAACAGGGCAAATTAGTATCAGCACGGTTAAAAAGCTGGCGGCTTATCACCAGTATTACGCAGTGACTGCGGCGGTAATTTCCACCCTACGCGCAACCGCGGATGCCACCGGTATAGCGCAATCTCCTGCCAATTATGGTTTGCCAGATGTTAATACGCAACCCAAAGGTGACCGCAAGGCAGGTGTGGTGTGGCACACACAAGGCAGCGGGAAATCACTCTCCATGGTGTTTTACACAGGCAAGATTGTATTAGCCTTGAATAACCCAACCATTGTGGTGATTACTGACCGCAATGACTTAGATGACCAGTTGTTTGATACCTTTGCTGCCTCCAGTCAGTTGCTGCGCCAAGAACCCAAGCAGGTAGAAGATAGGCAGCAGCTCAAAGAATTGCTCAAAGTGGTTTCGGGTGGCGTAATCTTTACCACCATACAGAAGTTTCAGCCTGAAGAAGGCAATGTTTACGAAACCTTATCGGAACGACGAAATATAGTGGTCATTGCAGATGAAGCACACCGCACCCAATATGGCTTTAAAGCCAAAACCGTGGATGATAAAAACGAAGCTGGTGACGTGATTGGCCAAAAGATTGTGTATGGTTTTGCTAAATACATGCGTGATGCCTTACCAAATGCCACTTATTTAGGCTTTACTGGTACGCCAATTGAAAGCACCGATGTGAATACGCCAGCGGTATTTGGTAACTATGTTGATGTGTATGACATTGCCCAAGCAGTAGAAGATGGCGCAACCGTGCGCATTTATTACGAAAGCCGGTTAGCCAAGGTGCAGCTTTCCGATGAAGGCAGAAAATTAGTTGCTGAATTAGATGATGAGCTCAATCAAGAGGAGCTGACTGAAACGCAAAAAGCCAAAACGCGCTGGACGCAAATTGAAGCCTTAATCGGTAGTGAACAGCGCATTCAAAATATTGCACAAGATATAGTGCAGCACTTTGAACAACGCCAAGAAGTGTTTGCGGGCAAGGGCATGATAGTGAGCATGTCGCGCCGCATTGCCGCTGCACTGTATGAGGCAATTATCAAACTCAAACCTGCGTGGCATTCGGATGATTTAAGTAAAGGCGCCATTAAGGTGGTAATGACCGCTTCCTCCAGCGATGGCCCTCAACTTGCCAAACACCATACAACCAAGCAGCAACGCCGTAACCTTGCTGAGCGCATGAAGGATCCCGATGATGAATTAAAACTCGTGATCGTGCGTGATATGTGGCTGACCGGTTTTGATGCACCGAGCATGCACACGCTTTATATTGATAAGCCTATGAAAGGTCACAACCTGATGCAGGCCATCGCACGCGTGAACCGCGTGTACAAAGATAAGCCTGGCGGTTTGGTGGTGGATTATTTAGGCATTGCTGCTGACTTGAAGCAAGCCTTGTCATTCTACTCAGACGCTGGCGGTAAAGGTAACCCCGCCGAGACACAAGAACAAGCCGTAGATTTAATGCTAGAAAAGCTAGAAATCGTGGCGAATATGTACCATGGTTTTAATTTTAAAGACTACTTCCTCGCTGACACCTCTAAAAAGCTCTCGCTCATCTTGGCGGCTGAAGAGCATATTCTAACGATCGAGGATGGCAAAAAACGTTATATCAATGAAGTCACTTTGCTGTCACAAGCATTTGCCATTGCCATTCCGCATGAAAAAGCCATGGATGTAAAAGATGAAGTGGCCTTCTTTCAGGCAGTGAAAGCAAGACTGGCTAAATTTGATGGCACGGGTGGTGGTAAAACCAACGAAGAAATTGAAACTACCATTCGTCAGGTTATCGATAAAGCATTGGTTTCAGAACAGGTAATTGATGTGTTTGATGCAGCTGGCATTAAAAAGCCAGACATCTCCATTTTGAGTGATGAGTTTCTCATGGAGCTTAAAAATCATGAGCATAAGAACATTGCCTTAGAAGTGCTTAAAAAAATTCTCCTTGAAGAAATAAAAGTACGCGAGCGTATGAATGTCGTGCAAGGCCGCAGCCTAATGGAAATGCTGCAAAATTCAATTAAGCGCTATCAAAACAAAATTATTACCGCTGCCGAGTTAATGGATGAGTTAATCAAGGTTAGCAAGGAAATTGTATACGGTGATAGTGAAGCTGAGCGCTTAAAACTCAGCCCTCTTGAATTTGCTTTTTACACGGCTGTTGCTAATAACGACAGTGCTAAAGCGCTGATGCAGCAAGATAAACTTCGCGAGCTTGCCGTCGTGCTATTACAACGTGTGCGTGAAAATGCCAGCATCGATTGGACGATTAAAGAGAGTGTTAAAGCCAAGTTGAAGGTCATCGTCAAGCGCACGCTACGGCAATTTGGCTACCCGCCTGACATGGAAATATTGGCCACAGAAACAGTGCTTAAACAAGCAGAGATGATCGCTGCAGAACTCAATGCCTGATACCTATTGCTAATAAGACTGACCGAGCAAGTTTAGCTGGTGGCCTTTGCCGTCGGTTTAGCATAATTGAAGGCATCGGAGAAAAAGGCCTCGTCGCTTAAACCTGCAGCCACAAAATCAGCATGCGCTACCGCCACCATCGCTGGTGCACCGCAACAATACACCTCGTGCTCAGCCAAGCCAGTTTGTGCAAAGTCATCAAGCACAGCTTGATGAACAAAGCCGGTGCGGCCTTGCCATTGATCAGTCTCTAATGGGTCGGATAACACCGGGATGTATTGTATGTGTGGGTGCTCAGCTGCCCAAGCTTCGGCCAATGCTGTCATGTACAAATCCTGCCGTGCATGAGCGCCCCAATACAAGCTCACGGGACGCTTGATGTTATTATGCAGCATGTGTTCTATGATGCCCTTGATGGGCGCAAAGCCTGTGCCACCGGCCACCATGATGATGGGTTTGCTTGTATCTTCACGTAAAAAGAAACTGCCAAATGGGGCTTCTAGTCGCAAGATGGCTTTGTCCGGCATTTCATTAAAGACGTATTCGGTAAATTGCCCACCGGGGATCAAACGCAAATGCAACTCCAGCAGGGTGTTGGCATGCGGAGCGTTGGCCAGTGAAAAAGCCCGTCGCTTGCCGTCTTTTAACAAAATTTCTAGGTATTGGCCGGCCATGAATTTTAATTGTTCACCGCTGGGCAATTTTAAAAATAAGGCCATCACGTCCGGCGCTAGCTGTTCTTTTCGCTCCACACGGGCTGGCAATATGCGTGGCGGAATCATGTCTACGCTTATTTCACGGCAAGCGATGCTCAAGTCAGACAAGGGCCGGGCACAGCAAAACAAGGCCTTGCCGGCAGCTTTTTCTGCCTCACTTAAAGCACTGGCTGCGTAATCCCCGTAATCCACGGAGCCGCTGAGGATATCGCCTTTGCAGCTACCGCAACTGCCATTGCGGCAACCGTAAGGCAAGTTAACGCCCGCGGCGATGGCCGATTCGAGTAGGCTGTCTGATGCCTTTGCGCTGTAATGATGGCCGCTAGACGGTATGGTGATTTGGTAAGTCATGCTTATTCTTCTCTATGAAATTCACCTTCTATCACGTCGTCATTGGCTGCGTTTGCGTGATGGTTGGTCGCTGTTTGTGTGTTTGCTTTAATGGGTATTAATAATAACAATGCCGCCATAATGTCGGTCATGATGCCAGGAATGATGAGCAGTACGCCGGCAATAATATTGCGTGCACTGCCAAACATGGCTTTAATTGGGTTGCCACCAGCGGCTAAATTTTGCATCAGGCGCCCAGAAAACAACTGTTTTTCATCGCGTATCAGCTGCAATCCCAGTAAAGCTATAAGGACTAAATAGACGATTAGCCAGCCGCCGTATTGCTGAGCCAAGTCAATTAAAAGCCAAATTTCAGCCACTGGAAAAGCCAGTATGGTCAGGAAAAGAAGTGGGCGCATGAGTTTTTAGTATCCTAAACAATTGAACGTATAACAAACACAGCCTATCAAACGCTAGGCTTTATATTACTTACTTGGTCTTTTGTGGTGCCAGTATTCTATAATTACAAGATACCAGCACGCCATTTGCTTAAACTATTATCCATGGATCGCAGCTACGTGAAAAATTTATTGTTACCACGCTTATTTAACCGCAGCATCGCTTTGCTGGCGGCGCTGTTTTTTGTTGGCGGCTTTTTTAACCCGCTACACGCAGCCAATAGCAGCGGATTGGCCAATTTATTTAGCACCGACAGCAGCGCTGTGTTAAAGCCTGAAGAAGCCTTTAAGCTACAACTAAAGGCCATAGACGCACAGACCATAGAGGCCCATTTTAGCATTGCCCCTGGCCATTATTTATACCGGGATCGCATCAAATTCAGCGTGCTATCGCCTAGCCAAATAAAAATTTCTGACATCAAGCTGCCTGCTGGGGAGATAAAAGAAGACGCTAACTTTGGCACACAAGTAGTGTATCACCGTGATTTCACGCTTGCTATCAAACTCAGTGCAGCCAGCCTAAACACTAGCTTGCTTGCCAGTTACCAAGGCTGCAGCGAACAAGGTTTATGCTACGCCCCGATTAAAAACACACTCACCGTCAATTTAGACAAGGCTGCACCAGCAACACCGGTAAGCATGGATAACG
Source organism: uncultured Methylotenera sp. (assembly GCA_964400215.1). Taxonomy (GTDB): domain Bacteria; phylum Pseudomonadota; class Gammaproteobacteria; order Burkholderiales; family Methylophilaceae; genus Methylotenera. The sequence continues at coordinate 42,674 of CAYNSY010000006.1, forward strand.
ACACCGACAGCAGCACCCGTTTATTACAATCTGGCAACGTGTGGTTAGCGGTAGGTGGGTTTTTTCTTGCCGGCCTGCTGCTATCCATGACGCCTTGCGTATTGCCCATGATTCCAATTTTATCGAGCATTATTGTCGGCCAGCACAGCTTAAACAATACGCCGTCTAAATGGCACGGGTTTGGCTTATCGCTGGCCTACGTTTTAGGCATGGCCTTAAGTTATGCCGTAGCAGGCGTTGCGGCTGGACTAACTGGCAATTTACTGAGCGTGGCATTGCAAAACCCTTGGGTCTTAGGCAGCACCGCCGTGCTTTTTGTGTTGCTGGCTTGCGCCATGTTTGGCTTGTACGAATTGAAGTTGCCGCAAGGCTTTGAAGATCAAATGCTCAAGACCAGCAACCGAATTAAAGGCGGGCGCTTTATCGGGGTATTTGCCATGGGTGCATTATCAGCACTGATCGTTAGCCCCTGCGTGGCAGCACCGCTGGCTGGCGCACTCATATACATAGGGCAAACCCACGATGTGCTGCTTGGCGGCATAGGCTTATTTGCCCTAGGCTTAGGCATGGGCGTACCGCTATTGTTGCTGGGCGCCTCTGCCGGCAGTTTGTTGCCAAAAACCGGCAATTGGATGAACAGCGTACGCAATTTGTTTGGCGTGATTATGCTGGCCATGGCCATATGGCTGATTAGCCCCTTATTGCCCATCGCATGGCAACTGGGCCTTTGGGCTACACTGCTCATCATCACTGCGGTTTACCACCAAGCCTTAGACCGTTTACCAAGCCATGCATCAAATGCAGCCAAGCTAGGTAAAGGTATGGCCATTATTCTCTTATTGCTGGGTGTGGCACTGTTAATTGGTGCGCTGTCTGGGGCTAAATCAGCAAGCCAACCACTTGCAAACTTAATCAGCAAAAATGAATCAGTCGGCTTGGATAAGCCGCTTGTTTTTGAGCGCGTTAAAAACCTGGCAGAATTGGACGATAAGTTAGCCAATACCCAAGGACGGACGGTGATGCTGGATTTTTATGCCGACTGGTGTGTCGCCTGCAAAGAACTTGAACAATTCACCTTTAGTGATAAAAAAGTACAGCAGCTGTTAAAAGACACGGTCTTGCTGCAAGCCGATGTCACGGCTAATTCCGATGATGATAAAGCCTTATTAAAACGCTTTGGCTTATACGGCCCCCCCGGTATCGCATTTTTTAACGCACGCGGCCAAGAAATGCGCAGTTTACAAACCGTGGGATTTCAAAATGCCGAACGTTTTAGCAAAACCTTGCTAAAACGTGATGGTTGCCTAAGCGATGCCAGCGCTCAGGAGACCGTGCCATGCTGACTAAATTACGCGCCAATTTAATCTACTTCGCCATTATGTTGGTCATGGGGTTTGCTATTTATTATTTCGCGCTTAACCCCAACTCCCCACTAAAAAAAACGGCGATGCCCAGCATCGCGACGGCGGCTTTTTTCAACAGTAAATTAGTCAACGAAGACGGACTCAGCCAAGATTTAATGCAGTATAAAGGCAAAATTATTGTGCTTAATTTTTGGGCAACCTGGTGCCCACCCTGCCGTGAGGAAATGCCAGAATTGTCTGAATTGCATGCGCAATACCAGGCTAAAAATGTCGTGGTCATTGGGCTGGCGGTGGACGAGTTAAGCTTGGTTAAAGAGTTTGCAGAAGACACCCCAGTTAACTATCCTTTATTGGTGGCGGAAGACGAAGGCATGCAACTGGCCAGTGACTTTGGCAACAATCAAGGCGTACTGCCCTACACCGTTATCATCGATCAAGACGGAAAAGTGCTAAACAACTATTTTGGTCGCATCTCTAAAACCTTATTAAGCGATGCATTAAAGCCATTATTGCAAGACTAATTGCTGCTTTCTAAGGGCTACATTTTTAAGCTAACGATATCAAGTACTTAAATAAGCGACCTGGTGTAATTTCGCTTAATTGCTGTAAATTTGCTGGACAAAGCCGGCTAACTTCGGCAAACTTGCAATAATGACGTTGCCAAATTTATTGCCTATTCGTGTTAAAAAAGACTCAGTCTATGTCAGCTAAATCCATTTTAGTCATTCATGGCCCCAACCTAAATATGTTGGGTTTACGTGAGCCTGAACATTATGGCAAAGCCACCCTGGCGTCCATCAATCAAACATTATTGGACATGGCGGCGCAGGCAGGCGTGACTTTAGAGACTTACCAAAGTAATGCAGAAGCCGATTTAGTCACTAAAATTCAATCGCTAGCAAATAGCAAAGTGGATTTTGTCATTATCAATCCGGCGGCGTTTACCCACACATCTGTTGCCATGCGCGATGCGCTGTCTGCGGTGAAAGTGCCGTTTATAGAAGTGCACTTATCTAATGTGTATGCACGAGAAGCCTTCCGTCATCATTCGTATTTCACTGACATTGCTGTTGGTGTGATTAGCGGCTTAGGTGCACAAGGCTATGCCCTGGCACTTGATTACGCGATCAAGCACAACAATCAAGCTTAAAAAATTATTCTTAATTAAATTTATTCCTGGATTTCTAGAGGTTATTATGGACTTACGCAAACTTAAAAAATTAATCGATCTTGTTGAAGAATCAGGCATAGCAGAACTCGAACTGACCGAAGACGGTGAAAAAGTACGCATTAGCCGTAACTTCACTGCCAATGCCCCTACCCAACAATACAGCAACTACGCACCGCCACCTCAGCATTATGCTGCCAGCGCTCCTGCGCCTGCTGCGGCAGGCAGCCCTGTTGCGGCAGAGGCGCCGGTTGTTGAAGAAGGCCATGCGGTTAATTCACCCATGGTCGGTACCTTCTACCGTTCGGCTTCTCCCGATTCAAAAGCATTTGTCGAAGTGGGCGACACCGTTGCTGTGGGCGACACCTTATGCATCATCGAAGCAATGAAATTATTAAATGAGATTGAATCGGATAAAGCCGGTGTGGTTAAAAAAATCTTGGTTGATAATGGCTTAGCAGTTGAATACGGCGAACCTCTTTTCATTATTGCTTAATCACGGGGTTTTAATCACATGGCTATGTTTGACAAAATCTTAATCGCTAACCGAGGCGAAATTGCTCTTCGCGTTCAGCGCGCCTGCCGCGAGCTGGGCATTAAAACCGTGGCAGTGCACTCCGAAGCTGACCGTGAAGCTAAATACGTAAAATTAGCAGACGAATCCGTCTGCATAGGCCCGGCGTCTTCTAGTCAAAGTTATTTGAACATACCTGCCGTCATCAGCGCGGCTGAGGTTACCGATGCCCAAGCCATTCATCCCGGCTACGGTTTCTTGTCTGAAAATGCCGATTTCGCTGAGCGGGTTGAACAAAGCGGCTTTGTCTTTATAGGCCCAAGAGCTGAAACCATACGCTTAATGGGTGATAAAGTATCGGCCAAAAATGCCATGAAAAAAGCCGGCGTGCCTTGCGTGCCTGGCTCTGACGGCGCGCTGTCTGACGACCCGGTTGAAATCATTAAAACCGCTAAGCAAGTTGGCTACCCTGTCATCATTAAAGCAGCGGGTGGCGGTGGCGGACGTGGCATGCGTGTGGTGCATACCGAAGCAGCACTGATCGCCTCGGTTAATATGACCAAAGCGGAAGCCCAAGCGGCATTTGGCAATCCTGTGGTGTACATGGAAAAGTACCTAGAGAAACCACGCCATATCGAAATTCAAGTGCTGGCTGACCAGCATGGCAATGCGGTATTTTTAGGTGAACGCGATTGTTCTATGCAACGCCGTCACCAAAAAATCATTGAAGAAGCACCTGCGCCTTTATTAAACACCAAGCTACGCGACAAGATTGGTGAGCGTTGTGCCGAAGCATGCCGAAAAATCAATTACCGTGGTGCCGGTACCTTTGAATTTTTATATGAAAACAACGAATTCTATTTCATAGAAATGAACACGCGTTTGCAGGTCGAGCATACCGTGACCGAAATGATCACAGGCATAGATTTAGTTCAGCAACAAATCTTTGTCGCGGCCGGCGAAAAACTAAAATTCCGTCAAAAAGACGTGGTTTTAAAAGGACACGCTATCGAGTGCCGTATCAATGCAGAAGACCCATACAGCTTTGTTCCATCGCCCGGTAAAATCAGCGCATTCCACATGCCTGGCGGTCCTGGCGTGCGTATGGATACCCATGCTTATGCAGGGTACACGGTACCTGCCCATTATGACTCCATGATAGGCAAGCTGATCACTTATGGTGATACCCGCACCCAAGCGATTGCTCGCATGCGCATTGCTTTGTCTGAAATGATGGTGGCTGGCATCAATACCAACATTCCATTGCACGTTGATTTGATGGCTGATGCGGCGTTTCATACCGGCGGCACCAGCATTCATTACCTAGAGCAAAAATTGGGTATTTATAACAAATAATGTTTAGCAATAAGCATGTTCAATAGGTTGATGTAGCATGGCTTGGCTATCGTTAAAAATTGCAGCAAAAGACAACACGGCTGATTTAATTAGCGACACCTTAATGGAGCAAGGCGCATTGTCTGCCATTATTGAAGACGCCAACGCCGACACCTTAGATGAACAGCCTATCTTCGGCGAACCCGGCGACCCTCCTCCCGGTATTTGGCAACAAAACCTCGTCAGCGCCTTATTTGATGAAGGCGTGGACGTGATCAAAGTCATGGCCGATTTAGAGCGCCTAACCAAGCTTCATTCACTGCAATACAGCACAGAAATCATACAAGAGCAGGATTGGGTGCGTGCTACGCAATCTCAGTTTGATCCGATAAAAATCACCGATGGTTTATGGATAGTGCCTACCTGGCACAGCGCCCCCAACGCCGATGCCATTAATATCGTGCTCGATCCTGGCTTGGCATTTGGCACCGGCAGTCACCCTACTACACATTTGTGTCTGGCTTGGCTTAGCCAAACTGTTAAAAAGGACCAGTCAGTATTGGATTACGGCTGCGGTTCTGGCATTTTAGCGATAGCCGCTAAAAAATTAGGCGCGGCCAAAGTAGTAGGCACCGACATCGATGCGCAAGCCATCATAGCCAGCCTGTACAACGCCGAGCAAAATGACGTGCAAGCCAGTTTTTACCATGCTAATGACTACCAAACTGAAGAGTACGACATTGTTGTAGCCAACATTCTTTCTAGTGCATTAAGTGTCTTAGCGCCTGCTCTAGCAAAATCATGCAAGCCTGGCGGTAAAATTGCCTTATCCGGCATATTGAAAGAGCAAGCCGAAGCGGTATCGGCTATTTATGCGCCGTGGTTTACCATGCAAGCCCCTGTAACCATGGATGCATGGGTCTTGCTTACTGGGATCAAAAAATGACTCTAAGGCTGGATTGCCCATCCTGCCAAAGCCAGTTTAAGGTGGCTGCCGATCAAATTAATCTGCACCAAGGGATGGTGCGCTGCGGTCATTGTTTTACTGTTTTTAATGCTCAAGATTTAACGCTGGCCAGTACCAATAAAGCCAGTAGTGAGCCATTAACGGCCCCCCCGACAAACAGCAAACTGCTTTTTAGTGTACAGCTGCTTTGTGTGCTGTTTCTATTACTTAGCGCCGCGGCTCAAACGGTTTATTTTTTACGTGCTGAGATCAGTTGGCGTTACCCCAGCAGCCTACCTTACCTGACGCAAGCTTGCGAAAAACTTGATTGCGACATTGCCCTGGCTAAACAAATTAATTTACTGGTATTGGATGATACGGATTTATTGGAAGATGAAATTCGCTTAGGGCTAATCCACTTATCCAGCACCATCATTAATCAAGCGCCTTTTAGGCAAGCCTATCCAAACTTAGAATTAACCCTGACCGACCTGGATGATAGGGCTAAATTTAAACGTATGTTCCGTCCTAATGACTACTTAGCTAATAAAAATAATGCTTTAACAGGTTTGGCTGCTGGCGATTCGCTTAAGCTAGAACTGCCCTTGGCAAACCCAGATGAGGGCATTGCTGGCTACCGAGTACGTTTGTCTTATTAAGTATGGTTTTTATTGCATCTAATGAAAATCATTAGATGTATTTAGTCAGTTTACCTAGTAAATTTTTCGATTCGGCCTGTAATATTCAGTCATAGATTGTGTAGGACACAATCAATAAACTTACAGGAGATACATCATGTGGACAACACCAACAGCTACTGAAATGCGTTTTGGCTTTGAAGTAACAATGTACGTAATGAACAAATAATTTTTGAACCCTTAAGTTCAATATAAAAAGGACGCTCAGGCGTCCTTTTTTATTTTTAGCTTCACAACCATCACTTAATTTATAAGCGCCAAACATGGCGACTTAATTTCTTTTATCGCCTCAGCTATGGTATTTACGGCCATTTCTCTGGCGTAACTTTTACGCCATGCCAAGGCGATTCGCCTTACCGGTACCGGCGCAGAAAAAGGAATTACTTTCACTAAAGGGTTTACGTAACGTTCCGTGGCCGCGCTGCACGGCAAGACAGTAATGCCTAAATTGGATGCAACCATATTGCGTATGGTCTCCAATGAATTACCCTGCAATACCTGTCCTTTTTTAGACAAATCTGGGCAAGCCGCTAATACTTGGTGGCTATAACAATGGCCGCTATTAAGCAGCAACACATTCTCATCCACCAGGTCTTCTGCTCTTACGCTGGCCTTATTAACCCACGCATGGCTAACTGGCACCATGACCACGTATTCTTCGTCGTACAGTGCTTGCGTTTTAATGCCTGGCACATCAAAAGGTAGCGCGACTATGGCGGCATCGATACTGCCACTTTTAAGCTGCGCTTCCAATTGCACTGTTAGATTTTCTTCTATGTCTAAAGGCATGTCTGGGCAAATTCTGCGCAAAATAGGAATGATTTCTGGCAGTAAATAAGGCCCAACGGAATAAATAAGCCCTAAACGAAATGGGCCGGCTAATTGGTTATTACCTTGTTTGGCTATTTCTCGTATGTGCGCAACTTCTTCTAAAGCGCGCGTGGCTTGTTCAATAATTTTTTGTCCAACCACGGTAGGACTGATGTCCGTATGGCTGCGCTCAAAAATCAACACCCCCAGATCGTCTTCCAATTTTTTTATTGCCAAACTCAGCGCCGGTTGACTGACAAAGCATTTTTCTGAGGCCTTACGAAAATTTCGCTCTTTTGCCAGCGCCACCACAAATCGCAATTCATTTAAGGTCATGTTATGCAGCCCTAGAAACCATTAGTATTTTTTATCAACCTAATCATTTGATAAGTTTAGCACATAGCATTTTAATTTAAAGGGATTCAATACCAGCTTCACCAGCGCACAAAATAAGGGGTGTCTAGGGGTGTACCTAAGAATTTATTTTTAAGGCCTGCTAGGCCACTTAACGCTTATGTGTACCAGTCACAGCAGGCATTAAAAAAGCCCCTGAGGGCTTTTTTAATGCAGTGCTTATTAACTTGGTAATTAAACGTCTAAGTTGCTTGCACCTAAAGCATTGCTTTCAATAAATGCGCGTCTTGGTTCTACGTTATCACCCATTAAGGTGGTAAAAATTTCATCCGCCGCAATGGCGTCGTCAATTTGCACTTTTAATAAACGGCGCACGGTTGGGTCCATGGTAGTTTCCCAAAGTTGCGACGGGTTCATTTCACCCAAGCCTTTATAGCGTTGGATGTTAAGGTTGTGTTTAGCTTCATCCAACAACCAATCCAATGCTTGCTTGAACGTGCTTACCGCGGTTTCTTTTTCGCCACGTTTAATTAGCGCACCCTCTCCCAATAAACCTTGCAACATGGCGGACATTTTACTAATTTGTCGGTAATCGCCGGATCCTAAGAATTCAGCATTGATTACGCAGCATTGTAAATTACCGTGCACATACTTATTCACTTCTAAGCGGTATTCATTCGCTTCAGCATCGAAACCCACAATAACTTCACTGCCGATGGCACCTAATATAGGGCGTAATTTTTCAGCAGCTTGTTCGGTGCTTTCTTTTGTGCTTAAACTTAACTCACCTAAATCTTGCATGGCGCGTAACACGCTTTCATCGTAATGGGAGGCTATGCGGCGTATAACCGCTTCCGTCAATACCATTTGTTTAGCGATTTCTGTAAGCGGCGCATCACTAAGTATCTCACCGTTTGTTTTTGTAAGAAGCTCAGCACCCTTAAGCGCGGATTGCAATAAATACTGATCCAGTTCTTGTTGGTCTTTTAGATAGCGCTCGTCCTTACCTTGTTTAACTTTATACAAAGGTGGTTGCGCAATATAGATATGGCCACGCTCTACCAATTCCGTCATTTGACGGTAGAAGAAAGTAAGCAGCAAGGTGCGAATATGAGCACCGTCGACGTCCGCATCGGTCATGATAATAATACGGTGATAGCGTAATTTTTCTACATTAAAATCCGCTTTACCTATGCTGGTTCCGAGTGCGGTAATTAATGTAGCAATTTCTTGCGAGCCGATTAATTTATCAAACCTAGCTTTTTCTACGTTTAAAATTTTACCCTTCAGCGGCAATATGGCTTGGAATTTACGGTCTCGGCCCTGTTTCGCTGAGCCCCCCGCAGAATCACCCTCAACCAAGTATATTTCACATTTTGCTGGGTCGCGTTCCTGACAATCGGCTAATTTACCTGGTAAACCCATGGTATCCATAACGCCTTTACGACGGGTAATTTCTCTAGCCTTACGGGCCGCTTCTCTAGCCCTTGCCGCATCTACGATTTTACCTACTATGATTTTTGCATCGGCTGGATTTTCTTGTAAAAACTCTGCCAGTTTAGCTGCTACCACTTCGGATACCACAGGCTGCACTTCCGATGAAACCAGTTTATCTTTTGTTTGTGATGAAAACTTCGGATCGGGCACTTTAACCGACAAGACGCAGCAAATACCTTCACGCATGTCATCACCGGTGGTTTCCACTTTCGCTTTTTTAGCCATTTCCGTTTGTTCTATGTATTGATTCAGCGTGCGTGTCATGGCCGTACGCAAACCAGTAAGGTGCGTTCCACCATCACGTTGCGGAATGTTGTTAGTAAAACACTGTACGGTTTCACTGTAGGAGTCGTTCCATTGCATGGCCACTTCTATGGTCATGCCGTCTTTTTCACCCATGGCATAAAACGTTTTAGGATGCAGTACTGTTTTGCTACGGTTCATGTATTCAACGAAGCCTTTTATGCCGCCCGAATAAGCAAAATTCTCACTCTTACCACTGCGCTGATCTATTAGTTCAATTTTCACACCGTTATTCAAGAAGGACAGTTCGCGTATGCGTTTAGCTAAAATTTCAAAGTGGTATTCAACCAACACAAAGGTTTCTACTGACGCCAGAAAATGTACTTCCGTACCGCGTTTTTCTGTCTTACCCATCATTGCCAATGGCGCCATAGCCACACCGCGCTGAAATTCCATTTGATGTATTTCACCATTGCGGTAAATTTTAAGACGCAACCAATCCGACAATGCGTTTACCACAGACACACCTACACCATGCAAACCACCCGAAACCTTATAGGAGTTCTGGTCAAATTTACCGCCAGCATGCAATTCGGTCATGACAATTTCTGCCGCTGAGCGTTTAACCGCTTTAATGTCATCGTGCTTAATGTCAGTTGGGATGCCCCTGCCGTTATCGGTAACACTGATGGAGTTATCTAAATGTATGGTGACTTTAATCTCATTACAATGCCCAGCTAAGGCTTCGTCAATCGCATTGTCCAAGACTTCAAACACCATATGGTGCAAACCTGAGCCATCCGACGTATCGCCGATATACATGCCTGGGCGCTTACGTACAGCGTCTAAACCTTCTAGAATTTTAATGCTGGAGGAATCGTAATCAGGTGTAACTTTTTTATTTTCAGCCATGCTCTTTTTCTTTATTAAAGTGTTTGTTAATTTATTTATCGTATTTATGTTTCACGTGAAACATTAAATACGCATGGGCATCACTACGTATTTGTAATTCGGATTGTTCGGTATGGTAATTAAGCAACTACTATTGGCGTCAGCAAATGAGAAAGTTGCTTGATCGCAATTGGTGTTATTTAACACATCAATTAAATAGGTGACATTAAAACCTATGTCCAAGGCATCACCGCTGTAATTGATCTCCAACTCTTCTTCCGCTTCTTCTTGATCACTATTGGTACTGATTAATTTTAAATTATTATTGCTTAATACCATGCGAATACCACGGTATTTTTCGTTAGATAAAATGGAAGCACGCTGCATCGCTAATAAAACGGTTAATCGCTCTATGCTAAATGTATTTTGATGTCCAATTGGAATAACGCGGTTGTAATCAGGAAATTTACCGTCTATCACTTTAGATATTAATCTTAAGTTGCCAAAACTAAAATTTACTTGATTGCTGGCTAATTCTATTTGTACGACTTCATCACTGTCATCCAACAATTTAATTAATTCAACCACGGTTTTTCTTGGCAGTATCACATCTTGTTTGTCATAGCTTTGTTTTAATTCCATGGAAGTAAAACTTAATCTATGGCCATCGGTACCGACTATATTTAATTTATTTGCAGCTATTTCAAATAACAAGCCATTTAAATAATACCGAATGTCTTGTTGCGCCATGGCGAATTCAACTTGCTTCAGTAAGTCTTTTAATTCGCGTTGTGCTAACACAACTAAAGTTGTGCTTCCTTGAGTTTTAGTCATGACCGGGTAATCTGCTGCCGGTAACGTTTGTAGATTGAATCTACTTTTTGCTGCTTTTAAGGTGATACGACTTTCGTTGGTAGTCATATGAATATCAGCGTTATCAGGTAAGGATCGGCAGATATCTAATAATTTTTTTGCGGATATTGTTGTTGAAAAATCACCTGTTGTTGCACTGTCTACTGTTAAGGATATTTGCATTTCCAAGTCAGTAGCTGTTAATTGAATTTTGTTTTGTTTGGCTTCCAATAACAAATTCGAGAGTATAGGTAAGGTATGTCTTTTTTCAACAATACTGGTGACTGATGTTAAAGGCTTTAACAAAGTTTCACGGTTGATTTGTATATTCATCTTTATAACCTAAATAATATATATATAAATAATAACAATAATAATGGTGCACTTTTTTGTGGGTAACAGTGAATTTTTTATAAAAATCAATGCATTAAATCAATAAAAAACACCTTAGTTTGAGCATATTCTACTGTGGGTAATTTGTTGATTAAAATTTCCTTAATAACAATATGCGTTCTTATCCGCAATTCACCCACAGCTAGTTCATAGCCTAACTAATCCCTAATAACCTGTATTAAAAAACCTATATCCCGTGTAAAAGAGGGATCATTTTTTCTTAGTAAATCAATTTCATCGCAAGCATGCATTACTGTTGTATGGTGCCGGCCACCGAATGCTTCGCCAATTTCAGGGAAGCTATGGTTGGTCAGTTCACGTGATAAAGCCATGGCAATTTGTCGAGGTCTGGCGAAATTACGCGTACGTTTTTTACTGTACATTTCAGCAACTTTAATTTTGTAGTAATCCGCCACCGTTTTTTGGATATTTTCCATGGTGACTTGCCGACCTCTTACCGCTATTAAATCACGAAGTGCATCTTTTGCTAAATGCACGTCTATGGTGTGACCAGTAAATTTTGCCATAGCAATAATGCGATTTAAAGCACCTTCTAATTCACGCACACTGGAGCGTATTTGTTTAGCAATAAAAAAGGCCACTTCTTCTGGTAGGGTTAAATTGACTGCCTCGGCTTTTTTTAACAATATAGCCACACGCATTTCTAATTCAGGTGGCTCGACTGCTACTGTTAGCCCCCAGCTAAAGCGGGTTCTTAAGCGTTCATCCACGTCTATAATTTCTTTAGGGTAGGTGTCGCAAGTAATGACTATTTGTTTTTTTGCCTCAATGAGGGAATTAAATGCATAGAAAAATTCTTCTTGTGTACGCGTTTTCTTAGCGAAAAATTGTATGTCGTCAATTAACAGTAAATCCAGGGAATGGTATTGGCGTTTAAACTCATCAAACGCTTTATGTTCATAAGCCTTAACCACATCACTGACATAACGCTCCGCATGCAAGTAGCGTATTTTTGCTTCCGGGTTGTGTTTTTTTAATTCATTCCCTATGGCTTGCAATAAGTGCGTTTTGCCCAAGCCCACGCCACCATAGATAAATAAAGGGTTATACGCTGCGCCAGGGTTTTCTGCTACCTGTATGGCGGCCGCTCTAGCTAACTGGTTGGCGCGCCCGGTTACATAATTTTCAAAATTAAAAGCACTGTTTAACCCGGAGTTAACTTTCGTTGCTTCCCCGGCTTTTTTTGTGGCAGGTTTAGCATCAGACTTAGCTGCAGCCATGTTGCCCAGTTCAGTTTGGATTTTGGCAGTGAGCTTTTCTGCGGCCTTATCTTCCGTTTCAGGCTCAATGTTTGCAATAACAAAATCAATCTTAATGTTGGGCAATTGCAGTTCGCGAGCAAATTGCTCTATTTTTTTATTAAACCGATCTTTGACCCACTGTAAAACAAAGCGGTTAGGCGCAACCAATCTCAGCACATTGCCGTTTACTTCAGCAAAGAGCGGCTTAATCCAAGTATTGAATTGTTGTTTAGACAATTCTTGCTCAAATCGGCTCAGACAGGTAGGCCAGAAATTTTCCATCTTTAAATAGGTTTTTACTTTCGTGTTAAATTGGAAAACTGATTAGTTAAGCTGCTGTTTTAATTAAAAAATTAATGTAGTTTTGCAGCTAATTTTAATGGTTTATTTTTATTAAGCATACGGCGCCATTTTAGCGTGTTTAGGCGAACTTATCCACAGGCATTTGCTAAGTTAGTAAAACTAAATAAACGTTGACAAAATAGCTACTTATCATGTCTAATAGCGCCCTTTATAGCTTTTTGCTTGTTGGAGTACTACATGAAACGCACATATCAACCATCTAAAACACGTCGTGCAACTACTCACGGTTTTCTAGTTCGCATGGCCACCAAAGGCGGCCGCGCTGTAATCGCACGTCGTCGTGCTAAGGGTCGTAAACGTTTAGGTCTGTAATTTAAGGTCCGTTTGGACTGATGGTTACACCCGCTTATTATCGTTACTCAATATAAACAAATAATTTATTGTTGCGTTCTAGATAATGATGCAAACCTACAGGCTTGTTAAAGAAGCCAAAATGATTAAAACGGATGATTTTTCATCCGTTTTTAATTTCCGCAAACGTATTTCTACTGATCACCTAGTCTTGCATTATCAGCCTAACCAATTAAAGCATCCACGCTTGGGTTTGGTGGTGGGTAAAAAAACGGCCAAACTGGCGGTAAGCAGAAATTACATGCGACGGGTTTTGCGTGAGTTGTTTAGGCTGCAGCAACACGACATTCCCCATGCCGATATAATTTTACGCGTACAAAAAAAGTTTAATAAAGCTGATTTTCAGGGAATTAAGCAGGAGTTTACCGGGCTGATGGTAAAATTAAACATGAGCATGGCCAAGAACTATCGTAATCCCTAGCAATGAATATTATGGCGAAACTATTAATGTGCTTAATACGCGGCTATCAGATAGCGCTAAGCCCATTTTTTGGACAGCAGTGTCGTTTTTATCCGACCTGTTCAGCTTATGCTATGGACGCAATAAAGAAACACGGCGCAATGCTTGGGAGCTATTATGCGATCCGCCGTATGCTGCGTTGCCACCCATGGCATGTTGGTGGGCACGATCCCATTCCTTAAGCCAGTTATATAGCCTAACCACTTTCTAAAATTTTATAAAAGAAAATCTAAAAATCATGGATACCAGACGTTTAGTTTTATTTGTCATTTTTTCAATGTCAATTTTAATGCTTTGGGATGCTTGGCAGCGCCAACAAGCCCCTGTTGCTGTGGCTCAGCAAGTAGAAACCAGCAAAGCGTTGAGTAATACGGCCAATCAAGCGCTTGCTCAAGCCGATGCCACGATTGCAGGTGACTTCAAGTTGCAAACGGCGCAACGGATTCATGTCACAACTGATCTATACCAGGCGGAGATAGACAGCACAGGCGGCGATTTGCGCAAATTAGTTTTGCTCAAACACCGTGCAGCGGATAACGATAAATCTAACTTTATTTTAATGGATGATGCAGCGAAGCCCATGACCTATGTGGCGCAATCTGGATTGTTAGGCACGGACTTGCCTACGCACAACGCGGTGTTTACCAGTGCGGCATCAAGCTACCAGTTGCAAGATGGACAAGATGCTTTGCAGGTGCGTTTAAGCTGGGCAAGTAACGGCGTAACGGTAGACAAAATCTACACCTTCCATCGCAATAAGTACGCCATAGACGTTAATTACGAAATACATAACAATACGGCGGCAGCCATTTCCCCCACGGTTTATTATCAAATCGTGCACGACAATGAATCGAATCAGGGTTCTGCTTTAATGCCTACCTTTACTGGAGGCTCGTATTACACCGAAGCGACTAAATTCAAAAAGCTGGCCTTTTCGGATATGGAAAAAGAGCCACTTGTAGTTAGCTCAAAAGATGGCTGGGTTGGTTTGCTTCAACATTATTTTGTCAGTGCATGGATACCAAAAGAAGGCTTGGCACGCGAGTTCTACACGGAAAAATTGAATGAGCACATGTACAGAATTGGAACAAAGAGTACGCTAGACAGCATAGCACCGGGTGCCAGTGTGACGGTTCCAGCGCGCTTGTTCTCAGGCCCGCAAATTAAAAATGATTTAATCGCTACTGCACCAGGCTTAGAGTACACGGTAGATTACGGCATGTTGACTATAGTTGCCGCACCGTTATTCTGGGTTTTATCAAAAATTTACACCTTGGTTAACAATTGGGGCGTAGCGATTATATTGCTGACCTTGTTAATCAAAGCAGCCTTTTATCCCTTGTCTGCTAAAAGCTACCGTTCTATGGCGCAAATGCGTGAATTGGCGCCGCGTTTAGAAGCATTAAAACAGAAGTTTGGTGACGATAGGCAAAAAATGCAAATGGCCATGATGGACATTTATCGCACGGAAAAAATCAATCCTATGAGCGGTTGTTTGCCTATACTTATCCAGATCCCAGTGTTTATTTCACTGTATTGGATGTTGTTGGGTTCGGTTGAGCTACGTCATGCGCCATTCTTTGGTTGGATCCAAGATTTATCAGCCGTTGATCCTTATTACATATTGCCCATCATCATGGGCTTGTCCATGATCATACAAACCAAGCTTAATCCTAAGCCTACTGATCCAATTCAAGCCAAAGTCATGACGTGGATGCCGGTCGTTTTCAGCGTTTTCTTCTTCTTCTTCCCGGCTGGCTTGGTGTTGTATTGGGTAGTGAACAACATCATTTCAATATGGCAACAATGGTATGTAAACAAATCCATACATGCTGCTGCCTTATTAAAAAAATCAGGTGGCAAACACTAAGTCAGCTGACACCATTGTCGCCATCGCCACGGCCAGTGGCGCGGGCGGAATTGGTGTAGTTAGGGTTTCTGGACCCAGTGCAGCTTTAATTGCCGAGGGTGTATTGGGCTCCTGCCCTGCCCCGCGGCATGCCGCTTACCTAGATTTCAAGCAAGCGGATGGTGAATTAATAGACCGTGGCATTGCTATTTTCTATTCCAATCCGCATTCCTATACCGGTGAAGATGTGCTGGAATTGCAGGCGCACGGAGGCACCGCCCTCATGCAACTTTTGTTAGCGCGCTGCCTAGCCTTAGGTGCGCGCCAGGCTGAACCCGGCGAATTTACCCGTCGCGCATATTTAAATGACAAAATTGATTTAGCCCAAGCTGAAGCCGTGGCAGATGTCATTAATGCAGCCACGAGCGAGGCAGCAAGAAGTGCGGTCCGCTCCCTTTCCGGTGAGTTTTCCATGCGCATTAATGCGCTGCTACTCAAGCTCATTGATTTGCGCATGTTTGTTGAAGCGTGCTTGGACTTTCCCGAAGAAGAAATCGATTTTATTAGCCAAGGCCGTGTCGCAGAAAAATTAGCGGCCATTGTTGAGGAATTGGATTTGGTTTTTGCCAAGGCCAAGCAAGGCAGTTTATTGCGTGAAGGCATCAACGTGGTTTTAGTTGGTCAGCCCAATGTTGGTAAATCCAGTTTAATGAATCAATTGGCAGGTGAAGATATCGCGATTGTTACCCCGATTGCCGGGACCACGCGCGACACCATAAAAAATGCCATACAAATTAACGGTGTGCCATTGCATGTGATAGACACCGCGGGTTTGCGGGAAACCGATGATGAAGTTGAAAAATTTGGCATCGCTCGCACATGGCGAGCTGCAGAAAGCGCCAATATCGCATTATTATTAGTTGATGCAGCTCATGGTATTACCGATACGGAAAAATCGATTTTAGCCCGTTTGCCGCATCAAATTCATAAAATATGGGTGCATAATAAAATTGATGTAGGTCTTGAGTCGCCCATGGCCGAGCAGGTGGACGGGGCTATGCACGTCTATTTGTCGGCAAAAACCGGGGCCGGCATGGATTTATTAAAAAACCATTTATTGGCATTGGCTGGCTATCAAAATAACTCGGAAGGTATTTTTATGGCTAGAGCGCGGCATTTGGATGCCCTGCTTAAAGTTAAAGCGCACCTGGCGGCAGCTGGCACGCAAATAAGCGCCGCTGAATTGTTGGCTGAAGAATTAAGTCTGGCGCAAAATGCCCTTGCCAGCATTACTGGGGAATTTACCCCGGATGATTTGTTGGGTGAAATATTTAGTAAGTTTTGTATAGGCAAGTAGCGAGCAATTTAGATTTTTGTCTATTTTTAATGGGTGTAAAAAAAGCAGTGTTTCACGTGAAACACTGCTTTTTTATTGGCCAAAAACTGCACGGCCTAAAGATAGGCCAAGCTTATTTTTTAGCGCTTGGTGTTTTCTCGGTTAATACGTAAGTGATGTAGCTGGCTTTTTCAGCTGGCGTACAGTCGCTACCAATAATGTCTGTGCAATGTTGCGTGAATTTTGCTTCAACTTTTTCAAAGTCAGCAAAGCGTTTTGCATTCACTGCAGGTGATAAAGGTTGAATTACTTTATGTGTAGCAACGTGTTTGCCGTTGTCTGCTGGATTGGCTGTGTGGCAAGATGCGCAAGCCATTTCTTTACCGTTGCCCAATTTAACTTTACGGTTAAAGAAGAATTTACCATCGGCTACTGTTGGGCCTGTGTACTCTGGATTAGCCGCTTTAGCTTGGGTAGTGTAAATCATAATTAATTTTTCTGCATTGGCAACGCTGGCTTGTGCAGAAGCTGCAGTAAGGCCAAGCAATGCTACTAAAAGAATATTTAATTTTTTCATTTGGTACTCCATCTTAATTAATAAAAGTGATCTTGCTAAACTATACAGTTCCACTTGATATGATAAAGCAGTTTGAAGCAATTTGCTTTAGATTTTTTAACATCCCTATTTTTTAATATCCCTAGTGTAATGCAGGTCGGTTAATAAATTATGACAACAGTGTAATGCCCATTTTTTAGCGCTAACACGTTTTAACACAGTGAAAAAGCCGCTTTTACATGACTATTGCTGGCTATTAAAGTAAAATCTAGGCTTTGTGTAAGCCTGTTATAAGCAACGATGTATCGTTGCCATAACTCTTACTAAGCCATTGAAAGACAAGAAAATTTAGATGAATTATCCGGATGTTTTTGATGTGATTGTTGTAGGTGGTGGCCATGCTGGCACCGAAGCAGCGCTGGCTAGCGCTCGCATGGGGCAAAAAACCCTATTGCTCACACATAATATTGAAACGTTGGGGCAAATGTCATGCAACCCTAGTATAGGAGGCATAGGCAAAGGTCATCTGGTTAAAGAGATAGATGCCCTTGGTGGCGCCATGGCGGCGGCTACCGATGAGGGCGGCATACAATTTCGCATATTAAATTCCAGCAAAGGGCCGGCAGTTAGAGCGACACGCGCACAAGCTGACCGTGTTTTGTATAAGGCGGCCATACGGCGTCGATTAGAAAATCAGCCTAATTTAAGTCTATTCCAACAGGCGGTCGATGACATTATTTTAGATGGCGACCGTGCTGTTGGCGTGATTACACAGATAGGTTTGCGCTTTAGCGCGAAAGCCGTGGTGCTGACCGCGGGTACATTTTTGGGTGGTTTGGTGCATGTTGGTTTGCAAAGCTACAGTGCTGGCCGTGCTGGCGATCCTCCGGCCATTTCTTTGGCTGCGCGTTTACGCGAAATCGGTTTGCCTGCTGGTCGTTTGAAAACGGGCACTCCACCTAGGATAGATGGGCGCAGCATAGATTATTCGGTTATGACCATACAGCCTGGGGATGACCCGGTTCCGGTATTTTCATTTTTAGGTAGTGCAGCGCAACACCCTGCTCAATTGCCATGTTGGATAACCCATACCAACGAACGCACGCACGATATTATACGCAGTGGTTTGGATAGGTCGCCTATGTATACTGGCGTGATTGAGGGCGTGGGTCCACGCTATTGCCCCAGTGTAGAAGATAAAATACACCGCTTTGCCGACAAAGAATCCCACCAAATATTTCTCGAGCCTGAGGGCTTAACTACCAATGAAGTTTACCCGAATGGGATTTCTACCAGCTTGCCATTTGATATACAGCTGGCCTTGGTGAGGTCGGTTAAAGGCTTGGAGCAAGCACACATATTGCGCCCGGGCTATGCCATTGAATACGATTATTATGATCCGCGTGGCTTAAAACGATCCTTGGAAACGAAGGCCGTTACTGGTTTGTTTTTTGCGGGCCAAATAAATGGCACCACCGGCTACGAAGAAGCTGCGGCGCAAGGCTTGTTGGCTGGAGCGAACGCAGCCTTGTACGTACAAGGCAAAGAGGCGTGGTGCCCAGCGCGTGACGAAGCGTATTTGGGCGTGTTGGTGGATGATTTAATTACCCGAGGCGTGACTGAGCCTTACCGCATGTTTACCAGCCGAGCCGAATACCGCTTGCAGTTAAGGGAAGACAATGCCGACATGCGCTTGACCGAAATCGGTCGAAAATTGGGTTTGGTGGACGATGTGCGGTGGGCTGCGTTTAGCGCGAAATTAGAGGCCGTGAGCCGTGAGCAAGAGCGGCTTAAAAAAACCTTTGTCCAGCCAGCCAATATCACACCAGAAAAAATGACGGCCCTATTCGGTAAGCCCTTGGAACACGAATACAGTTTGTTTGAATTGTTGCGCAGGCCGGAAGTGAGTTATTCGGATGTTTTGTCATTAAGTGCAGAGGGCTTAGGTGAAGTGGAGCCGGCGGTGCGCGAGCAAGTTGAAATTGCTGCCAAATACCAAGGCTATATAGACAGGCAGACCGACGAGGTAGAGCGCAGTCGTGGTCAAGAAAACACCAGCTTGTCTAACGATTTGGACTACCGAGAAATACACGGTTTGCCTATAGAGGCGCAGCAAAAATTGAATGCTCAGAAACCAGAAACCATAGGCCAAGCTAGCCGAATTTCTGGCATCACCCCAGCGGCCATTTCTTTGCTATTGGTTTACTTAAAACGACAATCTCGCGCAAAAAAAGCTGAGCGTTTGGCGTGACCATGCAAGCAACCCTAGCGCAAACAAGCCTGGTGCAAACATCCTTAGCCGCCAAATTAGAAGCAGGTTTGTTGGCCATGCAATTGCAAATTAGTGCCGATAAGCAAGCTAAATTGTTGGCTTATGTATTGTTGATAGATAAGTGGAATAAGGTGCACAATTTAACGGCCATCCGCGACCCATTGGACATGGTGAGCTTGCACTTGTTGGACAGTTTAAGTGTGTTGCCACATGTACAAGCTTTATCAGCAAAAAATTTATTGGATGTTGGTGCTGGCGCAGGTTTGCCTAGCATCCCTTTAGCTATATGCATGCCAGAATTGCAGGTCACGGCTATCGATTCGGTGCAAAAGAAAGCCAGCTTCATGCGTCAGGTTAAAGGTGAATTGGGCTTGGTAAATTTTCATGTGCTTAGTGGTCGCGTTGAGGCGCTAAAGCGAGAAAGCATCAATGGCGGCTTAGGTTTTGATGTAATAATATCGCGAGCATTTTCGGAAATAGCGCTATTTGTTAAACTAAGCAGGCATTTGTTAGCAAAAACTGGCCTATGGTTAGCCATGAAAGGCGTGCTGCCAGAACAGGAATTAGCTGGTCAGTCATTTAACGCCTTGTCAGAGGGCCAAGATGGCGTGGCGCTGGTCAAAATTGATGTGTTAAAGGTAGCTGGTTTGGATGCTGAACGGCATCTTGTTTTTTTAAACTTTAAATAAAATTAAAAATTACATCCCATGAAAATTTTAGCTATCACCAATCAAAAAGGCGGCGTCGGAAAAACCACCACCAGTGTCAATCTGGCTGCCAGTCTAGCCAATTTAGGTAAAGCGGTATTGCTGATAGATTTAGATCCGCAAGGCAATGCCAGCACCGGCAGTGGTATAGATAAGGCCTCTTTAAAGCACAGCATTTACCATGTTTTAATTGGTGAGAAATCATTGCAAGAGGTGATTGTCAATAGCGCCAAAGGGGGCTTTGATGTTGCGCCGGCAAACCGAGAATTAGCTGGCGCTGAAGTGGAGTTGGTTAATGAGCTGGCTAGGGAAAACCGCTTAAAGGTGGCGATTGCCAAATTGCTAACTAGCGACGGCGCTAAAGTTTACGATTTCATTTTGCTTGATTGCCCGCCTGCGCTTAACTTGGTCACGGTCAATGCCTTGACTGCATCGAACGCCGTATTGATCCCAATGCAGTGTGAATACTATGCTTTAGAAGGTTTGTCGGATTTGGTGAATACCATTAAAAAAGTACGCGCGCGTTTAAATCCCACCTTGGAAATCGAAGGGTTGTTGCGCACCTTGTTTGATAACCGCAATATGCTAGCTCAGCAAGTTTCCGCCCAGCTGATTGGTCACTTTGGCGATAAAGTTTATAAAACCATTATTCCACGTAACATTCGATTGGCCGAGGCCCCAAGCTACGGCTTGCCAGTCTTAAGCTACGATAAAAATTCAAAAGGCGCGCAGGCCTATTTGGAGCTGGCAAAAGAAGTAAGTGAAAAAGACACCCTAGGTAAAGAGAAAAAACATGGCTAAAGCAAAAGGCTTAAACAGAGGATTGGGTCGCGGGCTGGATTCCTTATTGGCAGGCGACATGGGTTCGGTTGGTGAGGCGGATTCGCTGCTAATATTGAAAGTAGAACAATTGCAGCCAGGGAAATACCAGCCGCGCAGTTACATGGACGATGAAGCCTTGCAAACGCTGGCCGAGTCGATCAAAAGCCAAGGCATCATGCAGCCTATATTGGTGCGCCACATTGATGATGAGCGTTATGAAATCATTGCCGGGGAGCGGCGTTGGCGCGCAAGCCAAATGGCTGGGCTAGAAGAAGTGCCAGTCTTGGTCCGTGAGATAGCCGATGAAGCGGCCTTGGCCATGGCCTTGATAGAAAACATACAAAGGGAAAATCTAAATCCTTTGGAAGAAGCGCAAGGCATTAAGCGTTTGATTGATGAATTTGCCATGACTCATGAAAAAGCCGCCGCGGCTGTGGGACGTTCTCGTGTGGCGGTGTCGAATTTATTGCGTTTATTAAGTTTGTCCGCACCGGTGCAAGACATGCTTATGCACGGAAAAATAGACATGGGCCACGCACGGACTTTGATTGGTTTATCGGGCGCCCAACAAGTGATGTTGGCAGAACAAATAGTGCAAAATAATTTTTCTGTGCGTGATGCAGAGAATCTGGTTAAAAAACACCATGCAGACGAGGCCTCAACTAAGCCATCGCCAGCACACAAGCTAAGTCAGAAAATCCAGGCCAGTCGTGACGTTTTAAGCCTAGAACAAGCATTGAGTGAAAAATTAGGGGCGACTGTGGCCATAAAAGCCGCGGCAAACGGGTCGGGCACATTAAAAATTAACTACGCAAATCTTGATCAGCTGGATGAGATTATTAGCAAAATGATGCGCTAAGTGTTTATTTTTGCTTATAGTTAGTCCTTGACTAAAATCCGCTATTAATTCAAAATCGCGGTCTTTACTAAAACGATGCAGCTAAAATCGTTTAGTGAGCAACGTATAACGCAATCAATAAACTGGATTTAAGTCATTGTCAGCAGCCATTACCGCCGATGTGTTTAGTAAGATGCTCAAGGCTCAGTTGCTTGCTACGGCAGTAGTTGCATTGCTCGCATTGGTTTTAGTAGGATTACACGCTGGCGTGTCGGCTGTATTGGGAGGGGGCTCGGTAGTGATCGGTGCCATGACTGCCAGTAGGGTAGCTAAACGGCAAGCTCGCAACGGTGATCCAACCGCTATTTTATTGAATTTATTAAAGGCGGAAGCGGTAAAAATTTTAGTGATTGTCGGCTTGCTGGCAATCATTTTTAATGTGTACGTGCAGTTGGTGCCATTTGCACTGATTGCAGGATTGGCAGCTGCCGCACTGTTTTCAGGTGCGGCGCTGAGTAGATTAAACGTTTAATTTATAACCATTTATTAAAGTAAATATTGGATTATGGCTACAGAACACGCAAGCAGTGCTGAACACGGACTTACCCCCTCTGGCTACATAGAGCACCATTTAAGTTTTAATGCGCATCCAGTTAGTGAAGGTGCAGGCTTTTGGACCTTGCACGTAGATACTTTCGTTATGTCCGTGGTATTGGGTTTTGTGGTCATGGGTTTGATTTGGTTGGTAGCGCGCAAAGCGACTGCCGGTGTGCCAAGTAAAGGCCAAGCCTTTGTTGAATTGATTTTTAATTTCGTTGACGATCAAGTCAAAAATATATTCCACGGTAACCGCCACAGTTTTATTGCACCGACGGCATTAACGGTATTTTTATGGGTGTTTGCCATGAACTCCATGGACTTCCTGCCGGTGGATTGGGTAGCAGGCATCGTTGCCTTCTTTGGTGGTGAGCACGCTAAGTGGCGTGCTGTTCCAACCTCAGACATCAACACCACGTTTGCGCTAGCCTTATCAGTATGGATACTGATGATATTCTTCTCGGTTAAAGTGAAGGGTTTAGGCGGTTTTGTGCATGAATTATTCTGTGCGCCATTCGGCAGCAAAATCTGGGTTTGGCCAGCGAACTTTTTGTTTAACTTAATCGAGTACGTGTCTAAACCACTGTCTCATTCATTGCGACTGTTCGGTAATATGTATGCCGGCGAGGTTATTTTCTTGCTGTTGGGTTTGTGGGCCGCTACCGGTGTATCTGGTACGATATTTGGCGCTATTTTAGGCGCTGGTTGGTCTATATTCCACATCCTAATCGTGGCGTTGCAAGCCTTCATATTCATGATGTTAACGGTTGTTTACTTAGCCATGGCGCATGAATCGCATTAGTTTTTAAGTAGTTTTATTTTTCAATAAGTAGTTTTTTGGTAGTAAGTTTAATTTTAGAGAGGGTAATAAAATGGATTCTTTAGCAATGATTCAAGCCTACACAGGCGTTGGTATTGGTTTAATTATTGGTTTAGGCGCTGCTGGTGCTTGTATCGGTATTGGTATTATGTGTGCTAGCTTCTTAGAAGGCGCTGCTCGTCAACCAGAAATGATTCCACAATTGCAAGGTAAAGTGTTCTTGCTATTAGGTTTGATCGATGCTTCATTCATTATCGGTGTTGGTCTAGCCATGATGTTTGCATTCGCGAACCCATTATTAAGCGTAGTTGCTAAGTAATTAGCCTAAATAATTTGGCGTCAGGCAGCTTCTGCCTGCCGCAAATTAAACGACTTAAATATTGGAGTAAGTAATGAATATTAACTTTACACTTATCGCACAAGCCATCGCATTTGCTGTGTTGATTTGGTTCACAGTGAAATTCGTTTGGCCGCCGCTGTTAACAGCCATTGAAACGCGCCAAAAGGAAATTGCTGACGGTTTAGCTGCAGCTTCAGAAGGCCGAAGCGCTTTAGAAGTGGCTGCAAAAAAATCTGAAATCACCTTGAAAGAAGCGAAACAAAAAGCCAGTGAAATTATTGGCCAAGCTGAAAAACGTGGTTCACAAATCGTTGAAGATGCTAAGGGCGCTGCGAAAGCAGAAGGCGAACGCATCATTGCAGGTGCAAAAGCTGAAATCGAGCAAGAAGTGAATCGCGCTAAAGAAGGCTTGCGCTCACAAGTTTCAAGCTTGGCGATTGCCGGTGCTGAAAAAATATTGCGTAAAGAAATCAACGCAAGTGCACACAGCGAAATGTTGTCTAAACTAGCTGCGGAGCTATAAGCATGGCTGAGATATCAACCATTGCCAGGCCATACGCGGTAGCCGCATTCAACCTTGCTAAGCAGCAAAAGGCATTGGCTAAATGGTCAGAAATGTTGGGTTTTGCATCAGCGGTCGCTAATGACACGCAGATGCAAGCTTACATACAAGACCCAAAAGTAGTCAGCAGCGAATTGCAAGCCGCATTTTTAAAAGTGTGTGGCGATAAGCTAAATGAATACGGTCAAAACTTAATCAAGGTCTTGGTGGAATACCGACGCCTGTCTGTTTTGCCTGCGATTACTGCAGCTTTTGAAGAGCTTAAAGCCTTGGATGAGGGTACCCTAGAAGCACAAATTATTGCCGCCTCTAAACCCAGTGCCGCAGAAGTGAAAGATTTAGTAAAGCGTTTAGAAGTAAAGTTTGGTAAAAAAATAGAAGCCAATGTGTCATTAGATGCAGAACTCATTGGTGGCATTAAAATTATTGTTGGCGATACCGTGATAGACGCATCCGTCAAGAGTCAGTTACAAAATTTAGCTTATACCCTTTCAGCATAAGCTACAGAATATTTTAGGCAAAGAATACATTAGGAGCCACCATGCAGTTATCTACATCAGAAATCAGTGAGCTGATTAAAAGCAGATTAGAAAATTTTTCTACCTCAGCTGAAGCCCGTACTCAAGGTACCGTAATTTCAGTAACCGACGGTATTGTTCGTATTCATGGCCTGTCAAACGTGATGGCCGGCGAGATGATCGAATTCCCAGGCAACACATTTGGCCTAGCACTAAACCTAGAGCGTGACTCTGTTGGTGCGGTGGTTCTAGGTGATTACGAACACATTACCGAAGGTGACGTTTGTAAATGTACCGGCCGTATTTTGGAAGTGCCAGTAGGTCCTGAGCTAATTGGCCGTGTGGTTAATGCGCTTGGTCAGCCTATCGATGGTAAAGGTCCAGTCAATGCAAAAATGACGGATAAAATTGAAAAAGTGGCGCCGGGTGTGATTGCGCGTAAATCTGTTTCACAACCAGTGCAAACCGGTCTTAAATCAGTGGACTCTATGGTGCCGGTTGGCCGTGGTCAACGTGAATTGATTATTGGTGACCGTCAAACAGGTAAAACAGCGGTTGCGATTGATGCCATCATCAATCAAAAAGGTCAAAACATGACCTGTATTTACGTGGCGATTGGTCAAAAAGCCTCTACCATCGCTAACGTGGTACGTAAATTAGAAGAAAACGGCGCCATGGCCTACACCATCGTGGTTGCTGCTGCAGCATCTGACTCAGCCGCTTTACAATTCTTGGCACCGTATGCCGGTTGTACCATGGGTGAGTATTTCCGTGATCGCGGTGAAGATGCATTGATTGTTTACGATGATTTGACTAAACAAGCGATTGCTTACCGTCAAATTTCATTGTTATTACGTCGTCCACCAGGCCGTGAAGCTTACCCTGGCGATGTGTTCTACATTCACTCACGTCTATTAGAGCGTGCTGCTCGTGTAAATGAAGAGTACGTAGAGAAATTCACCGACGGTAAAGTTAAAGGTAAAACCGGTTCATTGACTGCCTTGCCTGTGATTGAAACAGCGGCAGGCGACGTGTCAGCCTTCGTTCCTACCAACGTGATTTCTATTACCGATGGTCAAATTTTCTTGGAAACCGACTTGTTCAACGCCGGTATTCGTCCTGCGATCAACGCTGGTATTTCAGTGTCTCGCGTGGGTGGTGCAGCGCAAACGAAGGTCATTAAAAAATTGGGCGGCGGCGTACGTTTAGCGCTTGCGCAATACCGTGAATTGGCTGCGTTCGCGCAGTTCGCATCAGACTTGGACGAAGCAACCCGTAAACAACTAGACCGCGGTCGTATGTTTACTGAGTTGATGAAACAAGCCCAATATGCGCCTTTAAGTGTTTCTAACATGGCGATTACTTTGTTAGCGGCTAACAAAGGCTATTTTGACGATGTACCAACCAACAAAGTATTAGCTTTTGAAAATGCCTTACACGGCTTTATGGGTTCTAAATATGCCAAGTTAATGGCTGGTATCGAATCAAGTAAAGATTTGGCCGGGGATAACGAAAAAGCTGTTGAAGCCGCGATTCAAGACTTCAAAGCAACTAACGCATACTAATACCTAACTATTAGGACTAAAAATGGCTGGTAGTAAAGAGATTAGAACCAAGATCAAGAGTGTAGAAAATACGCGCAAGATCACCAAGGCGATGGAAATGGTGGCCGCTTCTAAAATGCGTAAAGCGCAGGATAGAATGCGTGCTAGCCGTCCGTATGCAGAAAAAATTCGTAACGTGGCAGCACATTTATCGTTTGCTAACCCGGAATACAAACACCCTTATCTAGTTAAGCGCGATGTGGTTAAAAACATAGGCTTGATTGTTATTAGTTCGGATAAAGGCTTATGCGGTGGTTTAAATACCAATATGTTGCGTTTGTCGGTTAACCAAATGAAAAATTGGGAAGCCGAAGGTAAAGCTATCTCAGTAAGCGCGATAGGTAACAAAGGCTTTAGCTTTATGAACCGTGTGGGCGCTAACGTGAAATCGCACATTATTGGTTTGGGCGATGTGCCGCATCTAGAAAGCTTGATTGGTACTATCAAGGTGATGTTGGATGCTTACGAAGCTGGTGAAATCGATCAGCTGTATGTTTGCTACACCAAATTTATCAATACCATGAAGCAAGAGCCGGTGATGCAACAATTGTTGCCATTAAGCGGTGAGCAGCTTGGTAGCCCGAAAGGCCATTGGGATTACATCTATGAGCCAGAAGCAAAACCGGTGGTGGATCAATTGATGATGCGTTATATCGAATCATTGGTGTACAACGCGGTTGCAGAAAACATGGCTTCAGAACAATCGTCTCGTATGGTTGCGATGAAATCAGCTTCGGATAATGCAAAGAACGTAATTGGCGAATTGAAATTGGTTTATAACAAAGCGCGTCAAGCGGCAATTACGAAAGAAATTTCAGAAATTGTAGGTGGTGCAGCAGCGGTAGCTTAGTGGTCTCTATCATTAAGCGGTGTAATAGCTTGTAGTATTAAGAACGAATTTAATTAAATCTGACTAAAATGAGTTAGGAAACAAAATGGCAAAAGCAAATCAAGTAAGCGTAGGTAAAGTAGTCCAATGTATTGGTGCGGTGGTTGACGTTGAATTTCCACGCGATCAAATGCCAAAAGTATTTGAAGCATTGATTATTGACGATGCATCAAGCCAAGCGGAAGCGGGTTTGACATTAGAAGTGCAACAGCAATTAGGTGACGGCATTGTTCGTACCATTGCCATGGGTTCTTCAGATGGTCTTGCACGTGGTACGGCTTTCAAATCAACCGGTAACCAAATTACTGTGCCAGTAGGTACAGGCACATTGGGTCGCATTATGGATGTGTTGGGCCGCCCAATTGATGAGGCTGGTCCAATTGATTGTGACGAGCGTCGTTCTATCCACCAAAAAGCGCCAAGCTTTGAAGAGTTATCTCCATCTGTTGATTTGCTAGAAACAGGTATTAAAGTGATTGACTTGGTTTGCCCGTTTGCTAAAGGCGGTAAAGTGGGTCTGTTCGGTGGTGCTGGTGTGGGTAAAACCGTGAACATGTTGGAATTGATTAACAACATTGCTAAGCAGCACTCTGGTTTGTCTGTGTTTGCCGGTGTGGGTGAGCGTACTCGTGAAGGTAACGACTTCTACCATGAGATGGCAGAAGCAGGCGTTATTAAACTGGACGACATGAAAGAATCAAAAGTAGCGATGGTGTTCGGTCAAATGAACGAACCACCAGGCAACCGTTTACGCGTGGCTTTATCAGGTCTTACCATGGCGGAAAAATTCCGTGACGAAGGCCGTGATGTGTTGTTCTTTGTGGATAACATCTACCGCTACACCTTGGCCGGTACCGAAGTGTCAGCTTTGTTGGGTCGTATGCCATCAGCCGTGGGTTACCAACCTACCCTAGCCGATGAAATGGGCCGTTTACAAGAGCGTATTACTTCTACTAAAACAGGTTCTATTACTTCTATTCAAGCGGTTTATGTGCCTGCCGATGACTTGACTGACCCATCACCAGCAACGACTTTCCAACATTTGGATTCTACCGTTGTGTTGTCACGTGACATTGCCTCATTGGGTATTTACCCAGCGGTGGATCCATTGGATTCTACCTCACGTCAGTTAGACCCATTGGTGGTTGGCGAAGAGCACTACAACGTAGCGCGTTCCGTACAACAAACCTTGCAACGCTACAAAGAACTACGCGACATTATTGCTATTTTGGGTATGGACGAGTTGTCTCCAGAAGATAAATTAGCCGTTGGCCGTGCACGTAAAATCCAACGTTTCTTGTCACAACCTTTCCACGTGGCTGAAGTGTTTACCGGTGCACCTGGTAAATACGTACCATTAAAAGAAACCATTAAAGGCTTTAAAGCAATTGTGGCTGGTGAATACGATCACTTGCCTGAGCAAGCTTTCTACATGGTAGGCGCGATTGAAGAAGCCGTAGAAAAAGCGAAAACACTTAACTAGTTCATGCAGCTTAGTTATTAGTTAATTGTTTAAGGAAAAAAGATGGCAAATACTGTTCATATCGATGTAGTCAGTGCAGAAGCGAGCATTTTTGCTGGTGAGGCCGAGTTTATTGTTGTGCCAGCAAGTGCAGGTGAAGTGGGTATATTTCCGCATCACGCGCCCATGGTGACCAGCATTAAGCCAGGTGCATTACGCATTAAGACGGCTGATAACGCTGAAGAAACCTTGATTTTTATCTCGGGTGGTTTGCTAGAAGTGCAACCTGGTTTAATTACCGTGTTGGCTGATACGGCAGTACGTGGCCATGATTTAGACGAAGCTAAAGCCATCGCGGCTAAAGCTGCGGCTGAAGAAGCGATGAAAAACCGTGGCTCAGACATGGATTATGCAAGAGCACAAGTAGAACTCTCTGAGGCGGTTGCACAAATTCAAGCCATAGAGCGTTTGCGTAAAATCAGGCACTAGACTAGACCTAGTATTAACAGCAAAAAAGGCAGCTTAGGCTGCCTTTTTTGTTATACTTTGCTTATAAAAAATACATGGTTTTATGCCATCAAATCAAACATGCCTAATTTAAATATAGTCATACTCGCGGCCGGCAAAGGCACGCGCATGCATTCGGATCTGCCAAAAGTGTTGCATGAAGTAGGCGGGCAATCCATCCTAGGCCATGTCTTGGCTTGTGCTAAAGCATTAAAGCCGAGCAAGATCATCGTGGTGTATGGCTACGGTGGCGAGGCCGTCAAAGCACAATTTGCCGGTGAAAACATCGTCTGGGTCAATCAAGCTGAGCAATTGGGTACCGGCCATGCCATGCAACAAGCCCTGCCACACCTAGAAAGTAATGCCAGCACGCTTATTTTATTAGGCGATGTGCCATTGGTCGCCAGCAGCGACTGCCAAAAATTAATCGATGTAGCAGCAAATCAACTGGCCATACTGTCTTTTAATAAAGCCGACCCAACTGGCTACGGCCGTATAGTCAGGGATAGCAAGGGCCAGGTTAATGCGATTGTTGAGCATAAAGATGCCAGCGAGCAACAACGAAAAATCACGGAAGTGAATACCGGCATGATGGCCATGCCCAACAGCAAGCTGGTGCAGTGGCTAGGTCAGTTGACTAACAACAATGCCCAGGGCGAATATTACCTAACCGATATCGTGGCTCTTGCCGTCCAACAAGGCGTGGCCGTGGTGGCGGAAATCACTGAGGACGAGTGGTCGGTGACGGGCATCAATGCCAAGACTGATCTAGCGCAAATTGAGCGTATTTATCAACTGCGTTATGCGCAGCGATTATTGCAACTAGGCGTGACTTTAAAAGACCCGGCCCGCATCGATGTACGCGGTGAACTAGCATGCGGCCGCGATGTGCAAATTGATGTTAATTGCTTGTTTGAAGGTAAGGTGTATTTAGGCGATAGGGTGAAAATAGCGCCCAATTGCGTGATTAAAAATGCCAGCATTGCGGCCGGCACGCAGATTGCTGCATTTAGCCATATAGACGATACGCAAATAGGCCAAAATGCCCGCATAGGACCGTTTGCCCGCCTAAGACCAGGCACCACTTTGGCCGATGATACGCATGTGGGTAACTTTGTTGAATTGAAAAATGCGCAGGTAGACAGCGCCAGTAAAATTAATCATTTAAGTTACGTCGGTGATGCCACGGTGGGTAAACATGTCAATGTCGGTGCTGGCACCATTACCTGCAATTACGATGGCGCCAATAAATTTAGAACCGTCATAGAAGACGATGTGTTTGTTGGGTCAGACACCCAGTTGGTGGCCCCGGTCACTCTAGGCAAGGGTGCTACCATCGCCGCTGGCTCAACCATCACCAGAGATGCACCGGCAGGTCAGCTGACCTTTTGTCGTGCTAAAGATCAAAAATCCATAGCCGCCTGGAAACGCCCGGTAAAAGTTAAAAAGTAGAGATAAATCATGTGTGGCATAGTAGGCGCAGTAGCAAATAGAAGTGTTGTTTCAACCTTGATAGATGGCTTAAGCCGCCTGGAATACCGTGGTTACGATTCAGCCGGTATAGCCGTGTTAAATGGCCAAGGCATAGAGCGTGTGCGCGCCGTTGGCCGTGTCGCGGCCATGACAGAAAAAGCCGAGGCCACGAAAATAAGTGGTTATGTTGGCATAGGCCACACTCGCTGGGCTACCCATGGCGGTGTGACCGAGAGTAATGCCCACCCGCACGTATCAAAAGACCAAATTGCCGTGGTGCATAACGGCATCATAGAAAACCACGATGAACAGCGCGCCCGATTAAAAACCTTGGGCTACGAATTCACCTCGCAAACCGACACCGAAGTGATTGCGCATTTAATCCATTATTACCACCAAAGTTTAGGCCTATTAGCCGCCACGCAAAAAGCCGTGGCCGAGCTAACAGGCGCATTTGCCATCAGCGTGATTTCGGTAAAAGAGCCGGAACACATGATCACCGCACGTTTAGGTTGCCCGCTTTTAATAGGCTTGGGCGAGGGTGAAAATTTCATTGCTTCCGACGTGTCCGCCGTGTTGTCTGTCACACGTAAAGTGATTTACTTGGAAGACGGTGACGTGGCCGACATACGCTTAGACGGCGTCACTATTTTTGGTCGTGATGGCTTAGCGCTAAACCGTAAAATTCATTTAAGTGATGTGTCATTAGCCAGCATGGAGTTAGGCCCGTACGCGCACTTCATGCAAAAAGAAATACACGAGCAGCCACGCGCCTTAACCGACACCATAGAAGCCTTGATAGACGATAATCAATTTTCTGCCGCCTTGTTTGGTGACGAGGCCCATGCGGTATTTCAGCAAGTCGACAGCATCCTTATCCTGGCGGCGGGCACCAGTTACTACGCGGCTTTAACTGCTAAATATTGGCTAGAGAGCATCGCTAAACTGCCGACCAATGTGGAAATTGCCAGTGAGTACCGCTACCGTGTGTCGGTGCCTAATCCCAAGCAATTAATAGTGACCATTTCCCAGTCCGGTGAAACCTTGGACACCATGGAAGCCTTAAAACACGCTAAGGCCTTAGGCCAAGAACTCACCCTGGCTATTTGTAATGTACAAGAAAGCGCCATTCCCCGTGCATCGCAATTGGTTTTTTATACCCGTGCCGGCGCTGAAATTGGCGTGGCTTCTACCAAAGCCTTTACTACACAATTGGTGGCCTTGTTTACCTTGGCCGCTACCTTAGCCAAACAGCGCGGGCTGTTAGATAGGCAAGCCGAGCAAACCCATTTAAGTGCTCTAAGGCAATTGGCCGGTAGCGTGCAACATGCGCTAAATTTAGAGCCACAAATCCGCGAATGGGCCAAACGCTTTGCCGATAAACAGCACGCATTGTTTTTAGGGCGAGGCATACATTACCCCATCGCGTTAGAGGGGGCGCTAAAGCTCAAGGAGGTTTCTTATATCCATGCCGAGGCCTACCCTGCCGGCGAACTAAAACACGGCCCATTGGCCTTGGTAGACAGCAACATGCCGGTGGTGGTGATTGCGCCGAATGACGATTTGTTGGAAAAAGTAAAATCGAACATGCAAGAAGTGCATGCGCGCGGTGGTGAATTGTTTGTATTCGCGGATGCCGACAGCCATTTTGTTGAATCCGCAGGCGTGCATGTCATACGCACGCCACGCCATGTCGGGGTGCTTTCACCCATTTTGCACACCATCCCCGTGCAAATGCTGGCTTACCATGCGGCCTTGTTAAAAGGCACGGACGTGGATAAACCGAGAAATTTAGCGAAGAGCGTGACCGTCGAATAAAGCTTAGTAAGCGCTGGCTGACTTAAGTACCACAGGCACGATATCCAAACTGCCGTCATCGTGGCCTAGCATGATTTGGCCATCCTGCAGGGTACAACTCATGCTTAAGCCCCGTTGGGCAATGGCGGCCAGTTCTTTGGTTTCGGGTAAATTGATCACCGTTAGATTGTTGGTTTTCAGTAATGCTTTGCTGTTGCTGGCCCACCACATATCGGCAACGCGGCCGCCATATAGCATCACCACGACTTGTTTAGAGCGACCGGCTGCTTTGCGGATGTCGCGCTCTGAGGGCAAGCCCACGTCTATCCAAAGATCAATCGCCCCGGTGAGGTCTTTTTGCCATAAATCCGGTTCTTCTTCATCGCTTAAGCCTTTGCCAAATACCAGCGCATCGTTTGCGTACATGGCAAACGCGAGCAACCTGACCATGACACGCTCATCGGTTTCGGAGGGGTGTTTGGCCAGCGTTAAATTGTGTTGTTGGTAATAATTGCGATCCATGTCTGACACTTGCAGATCGATTTTATAAATAGTGGATTTGATGGCCATGGCTAACTACGCTTGTTATAGAGGGTTCATTATACCCAGTTTGTTTAAAGACCCTGCGCCCCATTATGCATGGCGAGCAACGGCCCCCGCTTTCTGTTAAGCTGTCATTTTTTAAATTCCGCAGTGAAATACCATGGCTCAATACGTAATGTCCATGCTCCGCGTGAGCAAAATTGTTCCCCCTAAAAAAACCATCATTAAAGACATTTCCTTGTCTTTTTTCCCGGGGGCCAAGATAGGCTTATTGGGTTTAAACGGCTCGGGTAAATCCACCGTCTTGCGCATCATGGCTGGGGTGGATAAAGAGTTTGAAGGCGAGGTGCAGTGGCAACCGAACATGAGCATAGGCTATTTGCCGCAAGAGCCGCAATTGGATCCAGAAAAAACCGTGCGCGAAGAAGTTGAATCGGGCATGGGCGAAGTGATGGAGGCGCAAGCTAAGTTAGAAGCAGTTTATGCGGCCTACGCTGAACCGGATGCGGATTTTGATAAGCTGGCTGAAGAGCAGGCTAAGTGGGAAAACATCATCGCTGCCAGTGGTAGCGATTTGGCTACGCAGTTGGATATTGCTGCCGATGCGCTACGCTTACCTGCATGGGATGCGAAAATTGGTCCCTTGTCTGGTGGTGAAAAGCGCCGTGTGGCCTTGTGCAAATTATTATTGTCCAAACCTGACATGCTGTTATTGGATGAGCCAACCAACCATTTGGATGCGGAATCGGTGGAGTGGCTGGAGCAATTTTTAGTGCGTTTCCCTGGCACGGTGGTGGCGGTAACCCACGATAGGTACTTCTTGGATAATGCCGCCGAATGGATATTGGAATTAGACCGTGGCCATGGCATCCCTTGGAAAGGCAATTACTCGAGTTGGCTGGATCAAAAACAAGCGCGTTTAGCCCTGGAGGAGTCGCAAGAATCTTCCCGCCGTAAAGCCCTGAATACCGAGTTGGAATGGGTTAGGCAAAACCCAAAAGCGCGTCAAGCCAAGAGCAAATCACGCTTAGCCCGATATGAAGAAATGGCCAATGCTGAGTACCAAAAACGCAATGAAACGCAGGAGATATTTATTCCGGCCGGTGAGCGTTTGGGCGATCAAGTCATCGAATTTAATGGCGTGAGCAAAGCGTTTAAAGATCGCTTGTTAATGGACAACCTAAGTTTCAGTGTGCCAGCGGGCGCCATCGTCGGCATCATAGGCCCTAACGGTGCGGGTAAATCCACCTTGTTTAAGATGATCACCGGCAAAGAACAGCCAGATAGCGGTGAAGTGAAGATAGGCAGCACAGTAAAAATGGCCTATGTCGATCAAAGCCGCGATGCTTTAAGTGATGCCAAAACCGTGTTTGATGAAATATCCGGCGGCTCCGACATACTCACCGTGGGCCGTTACGAAACGCCGTCGCGTGCTTACATCGGTCGCTTTAACTTTAAAGGCGGTGACCAACAAAAAATCGTAGGCCAATTGTCCGGTGGTGAACGTGGGCGTTTGCATTTAGCCAAAACCCTGATTTCTGGTGGCAATGTCTTGCTGCTGGATGAGCCATCCAACGACTTGGATGTGGAAACCTTGCGCGCCTTGGAAGACGCCTTGCTGGAGTTTGCTGGCTGCGTCTTGGTCATCTCGCATGATAGGTGGTTTTTAGACCGTATCGCCACGCATATCTTGGCGGCTGAAGGCGATTCGCAATGGACTTTCTTTAATGGTAACTACCAGGAATATGAGGCTGATAAGAGGAAGCGGTTGGGTGAAGAAGGCGCTAAGCCAAAACGCATCCGATATAAACCTATTACCCGCTAGTTTGGGAAATAGCATTAGGTTAATGTAGAACGCCTTTTGTACCCGTGCGGGTATGTCCGCCATTACTAGCGTTCATGCTTCGACAAGCTCAGCACGAACGGTGTCTAAATGGCATTAGACTTTGTGGTGGGTGATACGGGTTCTGTTAGAGCGTTAAGCTACAGCCAATCCCAATCTAGCCTCGGTTTATACGGGGCTTTTTTCATCGCCCAATCCCATACCATGGGCGGAATGAATTTCATTAGTCTGGCTAGCCAACCCATTTGCCATGGAATAACGACAAAGCGGCGTTTGCTTTCTATGGCTTTTATAAATTTCATTGCTGCCACATCGGCATCCATCAAGAAAGGCATCTTGTAGGTATTCACATCGGTCATGGGGGTGCGTATATACCCCGGTGCTATGGTGGTGACACTGATGTTGCTGGCGGCCATTTCTACCCGTAGGCTTTCCAGGTAACTGATGGCTGCGGCTTTACTGGCGCTGTATGCACCAGCCCCGGGTAAACCGCGCACGCCAGCCACGCTGGCAATGCCGACTAACTGTCCGCCACCCTTTTCTCGCATGGCTGAAATAAAGGGTTGAAAGGTATGCACCATGCCCATGACATTGATGTCCATCACCGCCTGAAAAGCGGCGATGTCTTCTTGGTGTTCGGTCAGGGTGCCACGACTGACACCAGCGCAGGCAATCACGGTATCCGGTGCGCCGTGATACTTTATAAAATCTTGCGCTGCATCGGTCAATGCACTCTGGTCACGGACGTCTAAAGGGTAGAGGCGGCAGCGTATTTGCGGGTTATTTTCCAGCAATATTTTTAGTTTTTGTAAGTGCTCACTACGTCTAGCAGCCAAGCCCAATATCACTTCTTCGTTTTCATATCGAGCTGCATAAGCATTTGCAAGGGCGGCCCCTATGCCACTGGATGCACCGGTAATAAATACTTTCATGCGGTTTGCCTTTTAAAATTTAAAACCCGATTGCGTGGATTGCGGGCTTAAAAAAACCGTTTTTACGCTTAGGTAAAAACGGTTTTTAATTGCATTACATGGCTTATTTTTTTACGGCGTTGGCCTTATCCGCGCGCAAGTTATTGATGATGTAGTCAGCCGTTTTAAGCGCGGCAGGGTTGCTACCAGCCATGGTGCTGGAGGTAATAAATTTACCGTCTATGATTAAGCTAGGCACACCGGTGGCACCAGTCGCACGGAAATATTGAGCGGCTTGGTTAAGCTTGCTGTTCATAGAGAATGATTTAAATGAGGCTTCGACCTTGGCTTTATCTAAACCACTTTTTTTCGTAATCCAGTCTATGGCGGCTGCTTCGTTAGTCGGGTTTAGAGATTTCTCTTTGTTAACTGCATCAAACAAAGCCGTGTGCAATTTGTCGGTTAATTTCAAATCTTCCATGGCATAAAATGCTTTTGCCATCGGTGCCCAAGTTGGTTGTGGCAAGCCTGGCATGCGTTTGAATATAACGTCAGACGGAAGTTTTTTAACCCAATCGTTAAGCAGAGGATCCATTTGATAGCAGTGTATGCAGCCGTACCAGAACACCTCGGTGACTTCTATTTTACTGGGGTTGTCGGTAGGAATGACTTGCAGTGTTTTATCAAATTCTCTACCTATTTGTGGGTCGGCTGCCAACACCTGAAACGAGGCTAAGAACAGCAATGCACTTAACAATTTCTTCATGATTCAATTCCTTTTCGTGGTTTTTTTAAATTTCAATAATTCTAAATCGCGTATTGGATTTTTGCGTTTCGCAAAATCTGACCTTTATTTACTCGCTAAATTCATTATTGGTTATCAAGATTTACTTTGATTAAATCGGCTTTAAAGCCATTTTTAAGTAAATCACTTTTTGTTTTATTGATTTGATCTAAATTATTAAGTGGCCCCACACGCACCCTATGCCAAATGGCTTTGTCTGCCGTTGTCGCGGTTTGTACCACCGCTTCAAAGCCTTGTAAGGCCAATTTCGCTTTCATGTTGTCGGCTTCTTCACCCGTTTGAAATGCGCCCACTTGTAAGTAGTAACTGATTTGCAGGGTTGGTTCCGGTGACCCTTCTTTAATTTTAGTTTCTTCTTCTGCACTCACTTTGCTTTCACTGCCAGGCAAGATGGTATAGAAATCGAAGCGGTTTTGTGTGGCATCGGGATTCAATTCAGCCGACCCGTCTGCTTCCGCATTGGCTAAATCTGCGTTGGCTTTATCTTGCATTTTTTCAGCCACCGATTTGGTAATTTCCTTGCTGGTTTGTTGTGCAAATGGACTTTCGCCACCTTTAATAAACATCACCACACCCAATGAAGCGGCCACACCCAGCAGTATGCCTATCAGCAATCCGGTGAAGAGCGGGTTGCCTTTGTTGGTGTTTTTTGAACGCTCAGGGCTGTGTTTGTAATCTCTACTCATCATTAACTTTAATCCTTACATCTTTTCTGGGGCGCTGACGCCAAGCAAATTTAAGCCATTTTTAAGGACTTGTTGGGTCGCACAAATTAAGCTCAAGCGGGCTATTTTAACTGCTTCATCTTCAATTAAAAACTTATATTCGTTGTAATAGCTGTGCAACTCACTGGCCAATTCTTTAAGGTAATTAGCGATCACGTGCGGTGCTAATTCGCTGGCGGCATCGGCCACAGTTTCAGGGTAGCTGCTTAGTCTTTGCATCAATGCGATTTCATGCGGCTGCGTCAGCGGGCTTAAATCGGCCTGTTTTAATTCAGCGACCTTGCCTGCCCATTGTGTCAATACACTGCAAATACGGGCATGCGCATACTGTATGTAAAAAACAGGGTTGTCGTTGGTTTGAGCGCGGGCTAAATCGATATCAAACACCAGTTGTGAATCGGAGCGACGCGCCGCTAAGAAATAGCGCGTGGCATCGCAACCCACCTCTTCTATTAGGTCGCGTAAGGTGACGTAGCTGCCAGCGCGTTTAGACAGTTTCACTTCCTCACCACCACGCATCACTGTCACCATTTGGTGCAATACATAATCTGGCCAGCCAGCGGGAATGCCGGCGTTCAAGGCTTGCAAGCCTGCGCGTACACGCGTGATGGTGCTGTGGTGATCGGCACCTTGTTCGTTAATCACCCGAACAAAACCACGACGCCATTTTTCGGCATGGTAAGCCACGTCCGGTACGAAGTAAGTGTAGCCACCCTCGCTTTTACGCATGACGCGGTCTTTATCGTCACCGAAGTCGGTGGTTTTTAACCACAAGGCGTTATCTTGCTCGTAGGTGTGGCCGCTATTGATCAAGGCCTGTACGGTTTTCTCAACTTTGCCTTCGGCATACAGCGCACTTTCTAATGAGAAGACATCGAATTTGATTTGAAAGGCGGTTAAATCTAAATCTTGCTCGTGCCTTAAATAGGCCACGGCAAAGTGGCGTATCGCTGCTTCGTCGTTGATGTCGCCGCTGGCAGTCACCTGCACGTCATCCGCCACCACGGTTTGTTTGGCTAAATAAGCAGCCGCTATGTCGGCGATGTATTCGCCGCGGTAGCCGTTTTCAGGAAAGCTTGCATCGTCGGTTGATATGCCTTTGCAACGCGCGAGCACCGAGATGGTTAAATTGTCTATTTGTGCGCCAGCATCGTTGTAATAAAACTCGCGGGTCACGTCCCAGCCGTTTGCATCTAGCAAACGCGCCAAGCAATCACCCACTGCCGCGCCGCGACCATGGCCGACATGCAAGGGGCCAGTTGGGTTGGCGGAAACGAACTCGACTTGTACTTTTTGTTTTTGCCCGCTGCTGTTACGCCCGTAGTCTGCCCCGGCGTTTAGTATGGTTTTAACCACCTGTTGTTGGGATTGCGCGTTTAAAAAGAAATTTATAAACCCGGCACCGGCAATTTCAGTTTTAGCTATGTAGTCACTGGCGGGTAATGCGGCTATCAGTTGGCTGGCGATGCTGCGCGGATTTTGTTTTAGTGGCTTGGCCAGGACTAAAGCGAGGTTGGTAGCAAAATCACCGTGTTCGGCGGATTTAGGACGCTCAAGTAAAATGCTCAAATCTACACTGTCGGGCGCAATAGTTTTTGCGGCAGTGGCCAGTAATTGGGTAAGATGTGCTTTCAAACTAATTTGTACTTAAAGTAAATAATTTAAGACCGTTATTTTAACCTACTAGCCGCGTGTTTTTATCATGTGTCTTGAATAAGCTGAAAATTGCCTAAATCCATATTAAAAATAGCCTTAGATTTGCCGCTGGATCGTTTATTCGATTACCTCAGCGACGGGCAACAAGTGCAAATAGGTCAGCGCGTTTTAGTGCCTTTTGGTCGACGCAGTTTGATCGGCATTGTCATCGCCAAATCCAATAACAGTGAGTTTGCCCTAGAAAAATTGAAGGCGGTGACGCGGATTTTTAGCGATGAGCCGGTGTTGGATAGCGAAGCCTTAAGCCTATTAAAATTTAGCGCCGATTATTACCAATACCCGTATGGCCAAGCTCTGCTTTCCTCCCTGCCGGCGCGATTGCGGCAAATTGCACCGGCGCTTACGCGTAAGCAATACCGCTACCTAGTAACGCCGCTGGGTCAGTCTATCGACATCAACACATTGCCTACCAGGCAGACGGTCGTGCGCCGTGTGTTGTTGGCCTTGCAAACGCAAGCCGCCCTGACCGAAACTGAATTGGACGCCATTTCCAGCAGTGCGCGTAAGGTGGTCAAACAGTTGGTGGCGGATGGCTGGGCCCAGAATGAGCAAGTGGCCGCCTTAGTAAAAACCTTGGCCGTGCCTATGGCGGAGACGCCGGCATTAAACGACGAGCAAGCCTTGGCCCTGACCAGCATTATGCAAGCAGCGCAGCAATTTAAAGCCTGGTTGTTGCACGGCATTACCGGCAGCGGTAAAACCGAAGTTTACATGCGTTTAATGCAGCAGATTCTAGAAAATGATGATGCCCAAGTGTTGGTCTTGGTGCCGGAAATCAATCTAACCCCGCAATTGGAAGC
Source organism: uncultured Methylotenera sp. (assembly GCA_964400215.1). Classification (GTDB taxonomy): domain Bacteria; phylum Pseudomonadota; class Gammaproteobacteria; order Burkholderiales; family Methylophilaceae; genus Methylotenera. The sequence continues at coordinate 82,467 of CAYNSY010000006.1, forward strand.
GCGTTTTAGAAGCCGCTTTGCCCATTTCCCCTTGGTCAGTTTGCATAGCCATCTCAGCGAGGCCGAGCGCTTATACCATTGGCAATTAGCCCAAGCAGGAGCAGCAAAAATTGTCATAGGCACGCGTTTGTCCATATTTACGCCTATGCCTAAGTTAAAGCTGATTATTATTGATGAGGAGCATGACAGCTCCTATAAACAACAAGACAGCATGCGTTATCACGCGCGCGATGTGGCGTTGATGCGGGCAAAGCGACTGAATATCCCGGTGGTGTTGGGATCGGCCACGCCAGCACTGGAAACTTGGCACAATGCACAAAACGGTAAATACCACCTGCTCAGTTTGAATCAACGCGCGGTGTCGGCGGCAAAGTTGCCGCAGATCGACTGCATCGATACCACCAAAGTCCATCTGCAACAGGGCTTAACACCACAGTTAATTGCGGCTTTAAAGTTAAGGCTGACGCGTAAAGAGCAGAGCTTGTTGTTTATAAATCGGCGTGGTTATTCGCCGGTCTTGTTGTGCTCGGCCTGCCATTGGATAGCCCCGTGTTTGCGTTGCAGTAGTCGCTTGGTGGTGCACTTGGGGCAAAGAAAATTGCGTTGCCACCACTGCGGGCACGAACAAAAAATACCGCTGCAATGCCCAAGTTGCGGCAATGCCGATTTACACCCTACCGGCCATGGCACCCAGCGCTTAGAGCAAACCCTGGCTCAAATGCTACCCGGCGCTCGGATTGCCCGAGTCGATAGAGACAGCATCAGCCGAAAAGATGCCTTGCTGGAAATTTTAGAGCAAGTGCATAGCGGGGAGATAGACATATTGGTGGGTACGCAAATGCTGGCCAAAGGCCATGATTTTCCTAATTTAACCTTGGTCGGCGTGATTGATACCGACAGTGCGCTACACAGTCCAGACTTTCGTGCCAGTGAGCGCTTGTTCGCGCAATTGATGCAAGTCGCCGGGCGGGCTGGGCGGGCTTCAATCGCTGGCCAGGTGATGATACAAACGCAATTTCCGGACCACGATTTGTTTAATGCCCTACGCCGTCAAGATTATGTCAGTTATGCTAACGCCCTCTTGCTTGAGCGTGAGCAAGTGCAATTTCCGCCCTATGTATTTACCGCGCTATTGCGCGCGGAGGCCAATGATTTTGCCTTGGTGCAAAAATTTTTGCGAGCGGCCTTTGAGCAGGCGCGTAGTTTGAGTCAGGAGGTGTTGGTCTACGATCCGGTGCGCCCGCAAATGGAGCGTTTAAAAGGCATGGAGCGTGCCCACATGCTCATGCAAGCCGACAGTCGTCCGGCCTTGCAGCGCTTGCTCAGAAATTTGCTGTTGTACTTAAGGGCGCAGCCCTTGTCGGCTAAAGTGCGTTGGTCTGTGGACGTTAATCCGCTGGAATTCTAAGTACAAACCCCGCTTTATTTTTTGCCGGCATTGCCCTAATTAATGATGCCTAGCTCGCACAGCAGCCAACTAAAATGCAGTAAAATAAGACATTCGGCGGGCGTCGTATAATGGTAATACCCTAGCTTCCCAAGCTAGTGCCGTGGGTTCGATTCCCATCGCCCGCTCCATCGATAAATAAAAAGTTTACGACTATATGGCCAATCAAGCACCACCATCAGTACTCACCTTTGCTGGCACAGATCCCAGTGGCGGCGCAGGTTTGCAGGCGGACATCCTTACCTTTGCCAGCATAGGTTGTCACCCACTTTCCGTAGTGACTGCCATTACGGTGCAAGATACGCGTGGCGTAGACAGCGTGTTGGCCATGGATGCCGATTGGGTGAACGATCAAGCGCGTGCCATTTTAGAAGACGTGCAAGTCTCGGCTTTTAAATTGGGCATATTGGGCTCAGTGGAAAACGTGGCGGTAATCGCCGAGATCATGGCGGATTACCCGGATGTGCCTTTGCTGATCGACCCCATTTTAAGCTCAGGCCGCGGTGACGATTTGAGCAACGATGACATGATGGATGCGATGATAGAACTGCTATTCCCGCAAGCCACCTTGATTACCCCCAATAGTTTGGAAGCACGCCGCTTTGCCTTCGCCGATGACGGCGACGAAGTGGCCTTGACCTCATTGGATGAAAGTGCCGCCCGCTTATTGGCGATGGGCAGCGAATACGTGTTGATTACCGGCACCCACGAGCGCACCTTGGAAGTGACCAACACCTTGTACGGCGATAATAAATTGATTAAAGCCTATAAATGGGAGCGCTTGCCGGGCAATTACCATGGTTCCGGTTGCACCATGACCAGTGCCATAGCGGCTTGCATGGCCCATGGCTTGAGCATGGAAGACGCCGTTGCCGAGGCGCAAGAATTTACCTGGCAAACCCTTAAGCACGGTTTTAGGCCGGGCATGGGGCAATTCATACCTGATCGCATGTTTTGGGCGCGCGATGAAGAAGACGCCGTGGTTAACAGTGGTGATGCCACCAGCAAAAGCCATTAAATAGGTCGCGATTGTCTGATGATAAAAGGCCTGTATGCCATCACGCCGGATGAAACCAACACCGAGCTGTTGCTGACTAAGGTGACGTTGGCCTTGCAAGGCGGCGTTAGCCTGTTGCAATACCGTAATAAATTAGCCGATGACACATTAAAAGCCCAGCAAGCACGGGCTATATTGCCTTTATGCCGGCACTATCAAGTGCCTTTTATTATTAACGATTCGGTAAGCCTTTGTTTAACGTTAGATGCAGATGGTGTGCATATAGGCGCAGATGACGGCATTTTAGCAGAAGTACGGGCCAGGATAGGTAAGGGTAAACTGCTCGGGGCTTCCTGTTATAACCGTTTTGATTTGGCGGTAGCCGCCCAGCAAGCGGGCGCAGACTACGTGGCTTTTGGGGCTTGCTTTGCGTCCAGCACCAAACCGCATGCGCCGGTTGCCGATTTAGCTTTATTTGGGCTAGCAAAAACGCAGTTGAGCATACCGGCCGTGGCCATAGGTGGCATTACGCTAGCCAATGCCGGCAAAGCGATTGCCGCCGGGGCTAGTTCGGTGGCGGTGATCAATGCCATTTTTAATGCAAATGACGTAAAATCAAGCACACAACAATTCACTCAATTATTTAGCAATCCAGCGTAAGGCTCTATCATGACATCCACCAACCAAACCTTATTTGAAAAATCACAACAGCTGATACCTGGTGGGGTCAATTCCCCAGTCCGGGCATTTCGTAGCGTAGGCGGCACGCCGGTTTTCTTTAAAAAAGGTTTGGGCTCCCGGTTGTGGGATGTGGACGGCAAAGAGTACATCGATTACATCAACTCTTGGGGGCCGATGATAGTAGGCCACGCGCACCCCGAAGTGATTAAAGCCGTGCAAGCGGCCACCGAAAACAGTTTATCGTTTGGTGCGCCGACCGGCCTAGAGCTCGAGATGGCCGAATTGATTAATAAGTTGGTGCCCAGCATGGAGCAGGTGCGCCTCAATAGCAGTGGCACTGAGGCGACCATGAGCGCCATACGCACGGCACGGGGCTTTACCGGCCGTGACAAAATTGTCAAATTCGAAGGTTGCTACCACGGCCATTCAGACGGATTGCTGGTGAAAGCCGGTTCTGGTTTGCTGACCTTTGGCGAGCCAGATTCTGGTGGTGTACCGGCCAGCGTGGCTGCCCACACGCTGACTTTGGAATACAACAACAGCCAAGCGCTACAAGACTTGTTTGCCCAAGTGGGCGATGAAATTGCCTGCGTGATTATTGAGCCTGTGGTGGGCAACATGAATTTGATTGTGCCCCATCAAGAATTTTTGCAAACACTGCGCGCGCTTTGTACTAAACACGGCGCGGTGTTGATTTTTGACGAAGTGATGACCGGATTTAGGGTGCATTTAGGCGGCGCACAGGCGCTGTATAACATCAAGCCTGACATGACGACTTTGGGCAAAGTGATCGGTGGCGGTTTGCCGGTGGGTGCGTTTGGTGGCCGTAAAGACATCATGCAGTGCTTGGCGCCCGTGGGCAAGGTCTATCAGGCCGGTACTTTGTCAGGCAATCCGATTGCCGTCACGGCTGGTCTAAAAACCTTGGAGCTAATACAAGCGCCAAACTTCCATGCTAAATTAACCGCGCAAACCAAAAAATTAATGGACGGCCTAAAAGCCGCTGCCAGCGAGGCTGGCGTGATTTTTAATGCGCAAAACGTAGGTGGTATGTTTGGCTTGTATTTCAGTCAGCACTGCCCCAGCAGTTACCACGAAATCATGCAGTCCAACAAAGAACACTTCAATCGCTTCTTTCACAGCATGTTAGACAGCGGCATTTATCTAGGCCCGTCGGCTTTTGAAGCAGGTTTTGTTTCAGCAGCCCACACCGACGAAGACATTGCCCTAACTTTAGCGGCTGCTAAAAAAGCCTTTGCATCACTTTAAGTGCGGTCTATCGGCTGAACGGCCTAATTAAAGGCTTTGCGCTTAATTATTCTGTAAGCTTGGGTGGTATCTTATTGAACAGATAGGCATTTAACGGTAAACTGCACGGTTCCTCTAAATGTTTTGTGATTAGATAATATGGCATCAGGTTTAAGTAAGGCAATCCACGTCAATTCAGGCAAGCCAGCGCAGCAAGGTTTATACAATCCAACTAATGAGCGTGATGCTTGTGGCGTCGGTTTTGTAGCGCACATTAAAGGCAAAAAATCCCACGATATCGTGCAAAAAGGTTTGGAGTTATTAACCAACCTAACGCACCGTGGCGCAACCGGCTATGACCCAAAATTAGGCGACGGCGCTGGTTTGCTCATGCAAATGCCCGATGCCTTCATGCGCAAAGAAGCCGCTAAGCTAGGCATTACACTGCCCGCCGTTGGCCAATATGCCGTGGGTAATGTGTTCTTGCCACAATCGGCAGAAAATTGTCAGGCCTGCGTTACGCTCATAGCCAAAATTGTTGCTGAAGAGAAGCAAACCTTGTTAGGTTGGCGCGATACCCCAGTCAACAACAGCAACATTGCCCAAGCCGCACGCGATGTTGAGCCCACCATGCGTCAGCTAATCATAGGCGCGACCAGCACAGATCAAACCGTTTTTGAGCGTAAATTATTCGTCATACGTAAGCGCATAGAGCACGCCGTGCGTGCGCTTAATTTGCAAGACAAAGCCGCCTTTTATATTTCATCCTTGTCATCACGCACCCTAGTCTACAAAGGCATGTTGCTGGCTAATGAGGTGGGTGTGTATTACCAAGATTTAAACGACGAAACATTGGTGTCGGCCCTGGCCTTAGTGCATCAACGTTTTTCTACCAACACCTTCCCTGCTTGGGATTTGGCGCACCCGTTCCGCATGATTGCCCACAACGGCGAAATCAATACCGTGCAAGGCAACGTTAACTGGATGGCAGCGCGTCACGAAACCATGAAGTCCAGCGTGATAGGTGAAGATTTAGAAAAACTATGGCCGCTCATCGTTGATGGCCAATCGGATTCGGCCTGTTTTGATAATTGCTTAGAGTTGCTAGTGGCCGGTGGTTATTCCTTGCCACATGCCATGATGATGTTGATTCCAGAAGCATGGAGCAACAACAGTTTGATGGACCAAGAGCGTCGTGCGTTTTACGAATACCATGCCGCATTGATGGAGCCTTGGGATGGCCCGGCTGCGGTCGCCTTTACCGATGGCCGCATGATAGGCGCCACCTTGGACCGTAACGGTTTGCGTCCAGCGCGCTACTTGGTGACCGATGACGATTTGGTGATGATGGCTTCCGAAATGGGTGTGCTTACCTTCCCGCAAGAAAAAATTGTAAAAAAATGGCGTTTAGAACCAGGCAAAATGTTGTTAATCGACATGGAGCAAGGCCGCATCATTGGTGATGCTGAAGTGAAAAATGCTTTAGCCACGGCCAAACCCTACAAACAATGGTTAGAAAAAACGCGTTATTACCTAAGCGATTTGCCAAAAGTAGATGCCGAGCTAGCGATGGCGGCTAATTTATTGGATACTCAACAGGCGTTTGGTTACACCCAAGAAGACATTAAATTTGTCATGCAACCCATGGTGGACAATGGCGAAGAAGGTTCAGGCTCCATGGGTAACGATGCCGCCCTGCCGGTGTTATCCGTTAAACCAAAATTACTTTATAACTACTTTAAGCAGTTGTTTGCGCAAGTGACCAACCCGCCGATTGATCCGATTCGTGAAGAGTTGGTGATGTCTTTGGTGACCTTTATCGGTCCTAAACCCAATTTGTTAGGCGTCGATGAAGCCAATCCACCTATGCGTTTGGAAGCCGCGCAACCGGTATTAAGCTTGGATGAGTTAGAGCAATTGAAAGCGATTGCTAAGTTCACACAAAATCAATACCAATCCATCGTCTTGGACATCACTTATCCGATATCGCAGGGTAAGGCTGGCATGGCTGCGGCCGTTGCTGGCATCACCAGTGCTGCACAAAAAGCCGTGCAAGATGGTTTTAATATCCTCATTCTTTCTGATCGTAGCATCAGCGCCGATCGTTTGGCGATACCGGCGTTATTGGCCTGTTCTGCCACCCACGAACATTTGGTAAAAGCCGGCTTACGCACCAGCGCTGGCTTGGTGGTCGATACCGGTTCAGCCCGCGAAGTGCACCATTTTGCGCTATTGGCCGGTTACGGCGCCGAAGCCGTATGCCCATGGTTGGCCTTTGAAACCATTAAGCACATGGACGTTAAAGACGCTAAAGAAGCGGCTAAAAAGTTTGTGAAAGCCATAGGCAAAGGCTTGTATAAAGTCATGTCTAAAATGGGCATTTCAACCTACCAATCGTATTGCGGCGCGCAAATATTTGAGGCGATAGGCCTTAACAGCGCTTTCGTTAATCACTATTTCACCGGCACCACCACCAACATTGAAGGCATAGGTTTGGACCAAGTGGCTGAAGAAGCAGAGCGCTTGCACATGGCGGCTTTTGGAGACGATCCTGTGCTGGCTAAGCATTTGGATGCCGGTGGCGAATACGCCTTTAGGGTGCGTGGTGAAGAGCACATGTGGACCCCAGACTCCATCGCTAAATTGCAACACGCTACCCGTACCAATTCTGCTGATACCTATAAAGAATACGCCAAGTTAATCAACGATCAAACACGCCGTCACATGACCTTGCGTGGTTTGTTTGAAATTAAATCGGTGGGCGCGGCCATTCCTTTAGATAAGGTTGAGCCAGCAAAAGAGATTGTTAAACGCTTTGCTACTGGTGCCATGTCATTGGGCTCCATTTCAACCGAAGCGCACGCTACCTTAGCTATCGCCATGAACCGCATAGGCGGTAAATCCAATACCGGCGAAGGCGGTGAAGATGCCAAGCGGTTTATTCCAGTAGCCAGCGCCACGACCATGGCTAATGTTATAGGCAGCGACCGCATAGTTAAGGACGTTGCCTTGCAAGCAGGCGATTCCATGCGCTCTAGCATTAAGCAAGTGGCTTCAGGTCGCTTTGGTGTAACTGCTGAATACTTGGCCTCAGCCGATCAGATACAAATCAAAATGGCCCAAGGCGCTAAGCCAGGTGAAGGTGGTCAACTGCCTGGTCATAAAGTCAGCGAATACATCGCTAAGTTGCGTTTTTCTGTGCCGGGCGTGGGCTTGATTTCGCCGCCACCGCACCACGATATTTATTCGATTGAAGATCTAGCACAACTGATACACGACCTTAAAAATGCCAACCCTAAGGCCTCAATTTCCGTCAAATTGGTGGCTGAAACTGGCGTGGGCACGGTAGCGGCCGGTGTGGCTAAAGCCAAATCCGACCACATCGTGATTGCCGGCCATGACGGCGGTACTGGTGCATCACCGATTTCATCGGTTAAGCATGCCGGCGGCCCGTGGGAAATAGGTTTGGCAGAAACACAGCAAACCTTGGTGCTCAATCAATTGCGTGGCCGTGTGGTGTTGCAGGTAGACGGTCAAATTAAAACCGGCCGTGATGTGGTGATAGGCGCCCTATTAGGTGCTGATGAATTTGGTTTTGCTACGGCACCGCTAGTGGTAGAGGGCTGCATCATGATGCGTAAATGCCACCTTAATACTTGCCCAGTGGGCGTCGCCACACAAGACCCTGAATTGCGTAAACGCTTTACAGGCCAACCTGAGCACGTGGTGAATTACTTCTTCTTTGTTGCTGAAGAAGTCCGTGAGTTGATGGCATCTATTGGCGTCGCGAAGTTTGATGATTTAATCGGTCGCGCAGATTTGTTGGACATGCAAGCCGGCATAGAGCATTGGAAAATCAACGGTTTAGACTTCAGCAAAATATTCCATTTGCCAGCCATGCCAGCCGAGGTGTCACGTAAACACAATGACGTGCAAGACCACGGTTTGATCCACGCTTTAGACAATAAGTTGGTGGCTATGGCCAAGCCGGCATTGGAAGACGGTAAAAAAGTCGTGTTGGATGTGGCCATTTCTAATACCAATCGCACTGTCGGCACCATGTTGTCTAATCAAATCGCCACGCGTTTTGGTAACGCAGGTTTGCCCGATGACAGCATACACATTAATTTTAACGGCACCTCGGGTCAAAGTTTTGCGGCTTTCCTAGCCAAAGGCATCACTTTTGAATTAACCGGCGAAGGCAATGACTACGTTGGTAAAGGCTTATGCGGTGGACGTATTATTATTAAACCGCCGGCGGCCTTCCGTGGTGTGGCGCATGAAAACATTATTGTAGGTAACACCGTCATGTACGGCGCAACGACAGGCGAAAGCTATTTCAGGGGCGTGGCCGGCGAGCGTTTCTGTGTGCGCAACTCCGGTGCCACAGCCGTGGTCGAAGGTGTGGGCAATCATGGCTGCGAATACATGACAGGCGGAACGGTGGTGGTATTAGGCGCGACCGGTCAAAACTTTGCAGCCGGCATGAGTGGTGGTGTGGCATACGTATTTGATGAAGACGGTTTATTTGCCAAACGCTGCAACATGAACATGGTGGCTTTGGAAAAAGTAGAAGCTGCCGATGCCTCTGTTGGTAAAGTGCAGCACTTAAATCAGGCGGACGAAATAACGCTTAAAACGCTGATAGAAAACCATGCGCGGTATACCGCCAGTGAGCGAGCCCAAGCTTTACTCGCCGACTGGCCCGCCGCAAGAAGCAAATTTATAAAAGTCATGCCGATAGAATACAAACGGGCATTGACTGAATTGGCTGCTGCATCAGCAAAACAAGCCGCATAAAAGAATATTAGGATAAAGGTTTTAGTATGGGCAAAGTAACTGGTTTTATGGAATTCGACAGGCTGAGTGAGGCAAACCTGCCTGTGGCTGAGCGCGTCAAAAATTACAAAGAATTTGTTTTGCATTTAAGCGACGACCAAGCCAAACAACAAGGTGCGCGTTGCATGGATTGCGGCATTCCCTTTTGCACCACTGGCTGCCCAGTCAACAACATCATTCCTGATTTTAACGATTTGGTGTATCAGCAAGATTGGAAATCAGCCATCGATGTCTTGCACAGCACCAATAACTTCCCTGAATTTACCGGCCGTATTTGCCCTGCGCCTTGTGAGGCGGCCTGTACGCTAAACATCAATGCCGATGCGGTGGGGATTAAATCCATAGAACATGCGATTATCGATAAAGCTTGGGAAAACGATTGGGTTGTTCCACAGATTGCCAGTCATAAAACCGGCAAAAAAGTAGCGATTGTGGGTTCTGGACCAGCCGGCATGGCCGCGGCTCAGCAATTAGCCAGAGTGGGTCACAGCGTGGTGGTGTTGGAAAAAAACAGCCGTATTGGTGGCTTGTTACGCTACGGCATTCCAGACTTTAAAATGGAAAAAACACACATAGATAGACGCATGGCGCAAATGCAAGCGGAAGGCGTTGAATTCCGCGTCAATCAGCACGTGGGTGAAAATGTTAAAGCCGATGCGCTGGTGGCAGAGTTTGATGCAGTCATCTTAGCCGGTGGTGCTGAGCACCCACGTGATTTGCCAGTACCGGGCCGTGATTTAGATGGCGTGATGTATGCCATGGATTTCCTAACGCCACAAAATAAAGTGGTGGCTGGGGACAGCGTGCCCAATCAAGTGTTGGCGACAAATAAGCACGTGGTGGTCATCGGTGGTGGGGATACCGGCTCAGATTGCGTAGGCACATCAAACCGTCATGGCGCGGCATCCATCACCCAGTTTGAGTTGATGCCGCAACCGCCAGAGCAAGAAGACAAGCAGTTGGTTTGGCCAGATTGGCCATTAAAAATGCGCACCTCCAGTTCGCATGAAGAAGGGGTAGAGCGTGATTGGTCTATCACCACGAAAGCTTTGCTAGGTGAAAATGGCAAGGTAGTGGCTTTGCAAGGCGCTAAAGTGCAATGGCAAGGTGGCAAAATGCAAGAAGTGCCGAATTCTGAATTCACCATTAAGGCCGATTTGGTCTTATTGGCCATGGGCTTTGTTTCACCCATACAAAAATTACTGGATGCCTTTGCCGTTGAGAAAGATAGCCGCGGCAATGCCAAGGCCAGCACCGAAGGTCTTGATAGCTACAAAACCAGTAAAGCCAAAGTATTTGCCGCGGGTGATGTGCGCCGTGGTCAATCGCTAGTGGTTTGGGCTATACGCGAAGGCCGTCAGGCTGCGCGTGCCGTCGATGAATTCTTAATGGGCAGTTCTTCCTTACCCAGATAATCAAAAGTTACACCACCAAGGCACGGAGACATAGGCATCAGCCCTAGGTCTCTGTGGTTAAACATGAGTCAATTAAAAAACGATAATTTCTTGCGCGCCTTAATGCGCCAGCCTACGGATTACACCCCAGTGTGGATGATGCGCCAAGCCGGCCGTTACCTACCGGAATACCGCGACAGTCGTAAAACCGCAGGTAGCTTTTTGCAGTTGTGCAAAAATCCAAGTTTTGCCACCGAAGTGACCATGCAGCCCTTGGATCGCTACCCGCTTTTAGATGCAGCCATTTTGTTCTCTGATATCCTGACTGTGCCTGATGCCATGGGCTTGGGTTTGTATTTTGAAGAAGGTGAAGGCCCAAAATTTGAACGCACTTTGCGTGAAGAAGCGGACATTCAAAAACTGGCCGTGCCTGATATGGCCGATTTGCAATACGTGTTTGATGCCGTGGCACAAATTCGTAAAACATTGGCTGGTCGAGTGCCACTTATTGGCTTCTCTGGCAGCCCTTGGACTTTGGCTACCTACATGGTGGAAGGTAAGGGCGGCACCGACTTTTTAACCATCAAAAAAATGGCTTATGCTAGACCGGATCTATTGCACCGCATTTTAGACATCACGGCGCAAACCGTGACGCAGTATTTAAATGCACAAATTTTGGCCGGTGCCCAAGCCGTCATGATTTTTGATTCATGGGGTGGCGCGTTGGCGCACAATGCTTACGCTGAATTTTCGCTTAATTACATGCAAAAAATTGTCGCCGGTTTAATTAAAAATAACGATGGTCGTCACGTGCCTTGCATCGTATTTACCAAGGGCGGGGCTTTGTGGTTAGAAGCGCAGGCAGAAATTGGTGCCGATGCATTGGGCTTGGATTGGGCAGTAGACATCGGTCAGGCGCGTCAGCGTGTGGGCCATAAAGTGGCTTTGCAGGGCAATTTAGATCCGGCTATTTTGTTATCTACGCCAGCCGCTATAGAGCAACAAGTGGCTAATGTTTTAGCCAGTTATGGCAAAGGCCACGGCCATGTCTTTAATCTTGGGCATGGCATTACTCAGTGGACGCCACCAGAAAACGCCGCGGCGATGCTAGAGGCGGTTCGATTACACAGTCAGCCATACCATCAGTAAATAAAAAATCCCGCAATGCGGGATTTTTTATTAAGCATAGTTTATGCCGATTTATTTTAAACTCATGCGGCTCATGGTGTCATCTTTATCGATGAATTTATGTTTTAGTGCACCTAGTAGATGGATGCCTATCAACGCCAATAAGACAATGCCAACAAATTCGTGAGTACATTCAAAAAAATCGCGCACGGGTTTGTTGTCTAGACCGGCAATCACATCCATACCAAACCACTTCACCCCATATTTGCTGTTAATCGCCATGATTAAGCCAGTGACCGGCACGGCTAACATAAGGAAATACAGTGCGTGATGAGTGGCTGTGGCGACTTTTTTCTCCATGGCTTTATAGGAAGCTAAAGCAGCCGGTGGCGTGTGGGTAATGCGCCACAAAATACGGATAAGAATCAAGGCTAACACCGTCAAGCCTAATGATTTATGCAAGTTGAAATAGAAGGTTCTAGGGCTGGCTTCTTCAGCCAATTGCCAAGTGTAAACGCCTAAATCAAACAGGTCGTAAGCGATTTGTTTGGGGGCTTCTTTGGGCAATTCTGCCATGTACCAACCTAAGACAAACATCAGTACGATAAAGATGGCGATGAGCCAATGTAAAACTATGGCGGTTTTAGTGTAGCGGCTAGGAGTTTGATTCATGCGAGTATTCCTGTATATTAATTTTAATACTTGATGTGATTATTGAAGCTAGCATAATCATAGCCGATAATTCTACTAATAACCTTAGATGCAGGAATAAACCATGCGTATTTTAATGATGATCCTTAGTGGCTTAGTATGGCTGTTGCCAGTTCACGCGCAAGCAAACGATGATTTCGCCATTGAAGCGCTGGGGCATGGCATTTATGTCCATCACGGCGCCCATTTGGACATAGACGATGGCTACCAAGGAGACATTTGCAACATCAGCTTTGTGGTGGGCTCTAAAGGCGTGGCGGTAATCGATACCGGCGGCAGTTTGAAAGTTGGGCAGCAATTACGGCTAGCGATTGCTAAGGTCACGCCGCTACCAGTTTTGTACGTAATTAACACCCATGTGCATCCAGACCATACTTACGGTAACGCCGCGTTCTTGGCTAGTCACGTTGATGAGATCGAGCCAGAATTTATTGGCCATGAGAAATTAGCGGCAGCCATGGATTTGCGCCAAGAGCAATACAGTAAATTAAATGCTAAATTGCTAGGTGAAGATGCCATGGGTACCATCTTGGTTAAGCCCAGCATAGCCGTTAAAACCAATCTAAGCTTGGATTTGGGTGACAGAAAACTGCTGCTAACGGCTCACCCGATTGCCCATACGAATACCGATCTCAGCGTGATGGATGGTCAAACCAATACACTGTTCAGCGGTGATTTGCTGTTTATAGAACGCACGCCAGTAGTAGAGGGCGACGTGAGGGGTCTAATAGCAGAGCTCGATAAATTAAAAGCCAGTGGTGCTGAACATGTCGTTCCTGGGCATGGTCCGGTTAGCCAAGACCTTGTGTTGGCTATCAATAATGCGCAAACGTATTTAAAGGTTTTATTAAGCGATATACGCGACAGCATTAAAAAAGGCATCAGCATGGAAGTCACCATGAATACCGCTGCGGCGTCAGAAAAAGACAAATGGTTGTTGTTTGATGTGGCCAATCGGCGCAATGTTAATACGCTGTACCCGGCTTTAGAGTGGGAGTGATGTTATTAGCCCGTGAGTTGGTTTGATGCTAGGGTATAAAAAATTAAAGGCCGCATTTAGCGGCCTTTAATTTTATGCTTTATTTCGCTACTTGTTTTTCGCGCATTTCATCCAAGGTTTTGCAATCTATGCAAAGCGTAGCGGTTGGTCTTGCTTCTAAGCGTTTTAGGCCTATCTCTATGCCGCAACCTTCGCAATAACCGTAGTCGCCGCTGTCAATATTACGCAAGGTGTCATCAATTTTTTTAATCAATTTGCGTTCGCGATCACGGTTACGCAATTCCAATGTCATGTCTGTTTCTTGGCTGGCCCTATCATTTGGGTCGGCGAACATGGTCACTTCATCTTGCATGGTGTGCACGGTTTTATTGAGATCTTCGCTTAATTCCAGTTTCCATTCGTTCAAAATCTTACGGAAGTGGTTGAGCTGATTTTTGCTCATGTATTGCTCATCGGCCTTAGGCTGATATGGGGTAAATTGTTTATTAGTAACGGCTGCCATGATTGGATTCCAAATACTTAAAATTAAATTCTAAAAAAAGCAATTAACAGTGCATATGCAAAATTAGCGCGTGAGTGTACACCGAATAAGACATTCATGCAAAACTAGTCTAGAGGCTTGAATGCTTTGAAAATTTTTGATTAAGCGGCTTCGCTAAGTTCCAGAGCCAATAAGGTGTTTTCCATCAAGGTTGCCACCGTCATCGGGCCCACACCACCGGGTACCGGACTAATGAAGGCGGCACGTTGTTTAGCCGCATTGAAGTCCACATCGCCAGCGATGCTGCCATCGGCCAATCGATTGATACCAATATCAATCACGATGGCCCCTGGCTTAATCCACTCGCCTTTTATTAAGCCCGGTTTGCCTGCAGCCGCGATGACTAAATCCGCTTGCATGATCATTTTGGCTAAATCTTTGGTATGGCGATGGCAACTGGTTACGGTGCAGCCAGCAAGCAATAATTCCAATGCCATAGGCCGCCCTACATGATTGGATACACCCACCACCACAGCATCCAAACCCATCAAAGGGATGTTGGCAGCTTGCAGCATCTTGATCACCCCAAACGGCGTACAAGAGCGCAGGGTGGGTTGACGCACCGCAAGGCGACCGATGTTATACGGGTGAAATCCATCCACATCCTTGTTTGGGCTGATGCGTTCTATGATGTGTTCGTCTTTAATTTGGGCCGGCAAAGGTGATTGCACCAGTATGCCGTCGATGGCCGGGTCGTCATTTAATTGTTGAATGAGGCTTAACAACTCTGCCTCGCTGGTGCTACTGGGCAAATCATAGGCCAGCGATTTGATACCGACTTTCTCACAAGCTAAGCGTTTGTTACGTACGTATATGGCTGAAGCGGGATCGGCACCAATAAGGATAACCGCTAGACTGGGCGCGCGCTTATTTGCTTTGAGTCGGGCTTGAATGCGTGACTGTATGGAATCGAGTAAGGTGGCGGCAATGGCTTTGCCATCAATTATTTGCGCTGTCATCGGTATAGGTTGCTTAAAATTGAACAATTATTAAAAATAAAGCGATATTTTAACATATTAGAATTGACCTAAAGCTCGGATTGCAGTATATTTCTGCCCTTCGGCGTGTAGCGTAGCCTGGTAGCGCGCCTGCTTTGGGAGCAGGATGTCGGGAGTTCGA
>CAYNSY010000007.1:0-88511 GCA_964400215.1 uncultured Methylotenera sp.
TTCGTGAAGGGCATTCCCTTCTGATCTAATGCTCAATAAAACTCGCATTGATCATTGTGAAGGGCGAACGGTTGGATTTGGACAAACTTAGGGCGAACGGCGGAATGACGGGTTTTCTTGCTTATTTAATCACCGCGGCCTTAGCTAGATCATCCACCAAAGTTTTGCGTTTGGCATCCACCAACCCTTTGATGACGTTGTTTTTGGCTTCATCGTAAGTGGCTGGTTTGAATTTACGGATGTCATCTACTTTAAGGATGTGCCAGCCTATATTGGTTTGCACGGGGTTGCTGACACTGCCTTTTTTCAAGCTTAGGACGATGTCATCCAAAGGTTTAACTATCATGCTAGGCAATAACCAGCCTAGTTTTCCGCCTTGAGCGGCTGAGGGTTTGTCTAGGGATTTATCTTGGGCTAGGCGTTCAAACGACTCGTTATTTTCTAGGCGTTTGCTAACTTCTTGCGCTTCTTGTTCGCTGCCTAAGAGAATTTGTGAAATGCTGTATTCGTTAGCATTTCTACCACTTTTAGTGGACTCCAATTGGCGGTTGTATTCTTCGCGTACTTCTTCTTCTTTAATTGGGTTTTTCTTAAAGTAATCGGCAAACCAGGCGTCGACCAAAACCTGTTGCTGCATAAATTTTACTTGTGCTTTCACTTCCGGCAAGGCGTCCAATTTTTTCTTACGCGCATCGCCAGCCACCAGCTCGCGTGCAATCAGCTCATTCAACACCATCTTTTCAGCATCTGGGCTGATTTTTTGGCCTTGCGCTTGCAGGTTTTGTAAAAAAAGGTTGAGCTGTTCTTGGGTGATGGCTACGCCGTTCACGGTTTTAATCGCCTTAGACATATCTGCGCTGGCTTTGCTGGCTTTTTCTGCAGCCATGCTGTGACCACTGACGGCGATTAAGCTAAGGCAAACTAGGTATTTAATTGCGTGATGAAAACGTATGGTGGCCATGGTCCGGGATCCTTTAAATGGTATGACTGCCATTATAAACTAAGGAGGCTGCATTAGCTGATCTTGGCTTGCTGGTATAATTTTCACAATTCATCCTGTAGAAGACTTTTGTTTACCCATGATGTTGACCCCAAAAAATACTTATGACGTGGCTGTTGTTGGCTCAGGCCCAGCCGGTGCATTAGCGGCTTACGAGCTGGCGAAAGCCGGCTTGCGCTGCGTGGTTTTGGAGAGAGAGCCACTGCCTCGGTATAAAGTGTGTGGCGGTGGCTTGGTTTATAAAGCCCGCAAAGCACTGGACATTGATATCAGTGCCGCCATCGAAAGGGAGCTCTTTGTCACTGAGTTTTCCTTGTTCAAAGCCGGAAAAACTTACGTCACCCCAACGCAAGACGTCCCCATGGTGACCATGGTGATGCGCGATCAATTCGATCTGTTGTTGCTCAATGCGGCATGTGACTTAGGTGCAGATTTGCTGAGCGAGTTTGATCTTAAGGCCATGACGATTAAGCCAGACTATGTTGAGCTGACCGATGCCACGGGGCGAACGGTAGCGGCGCAATTGGTGATCGGTGCGGATGGGGCCAGTAGCGCGGTGGCAAGGCTAGGGGGCTGGTCTAAGGCAGAAGCCGTCGCGCCTGCCTTAGAGTGCGAATTGCAAGTAAGTGCGGCCGATATGGCTAGGTTTTCGGGCACTGCCCGCTTTGATTTGGATATACCGAAAGACGGCTACAGCTGGGTCTTTCCCAAAGGCCAACACTTGTCGGTGGGCGTGGGGCAGTTTTTTAAGGAAGAGCGCACCAACTTGCATCAAACTTTGGACACCTACCTCCAGCATTTGGGTTTGCAAGCTTACCAAGATAAAACCGTGCATGGATTTGTTATTCCACTGAGCCCTAGAAAAGAGGGTGCGCTAATGGGCAGGCTGTTCTTGGTGGGCGATGCGGCCGGTTTCGCTGACCCAGTCTTGGGTGAAGGCTTAACTGCCGCCATATTAAGTGGGCAAGCGGTGGGCCGTGCCATTGCAACAGCCGGTATGGATTTGCTGCAGGCGCAGGCGAACTATCAAACTTACATAGACGAGCAGGTGTTGGGCGACTTGGCAGCCGCCCGCAAGTTGGCCAGCTTTTGCTACCTGTCGCCGACCATGCGCAATTGGTTGATAGATAAATCCAGCGATAGGCTGATAGCGGCCATGACGCGGATTATTATGGGTGAAAGCAAATACGTCGATTACCAAATGCGCTTTATGGATAAGCTGAAATTTTGGCAGTAACTTGCAAGGCATGCGTTTCAGATAGCAAGCAGTGCTTGCTTTGCGAACACTAGGGTTCTCATTCCTTCAATGCAAAAAACAAAAGCCCCATTGCAGGGGCTTTGATTTTTTGGCGGGAGCGAGGGATTCCTAATATAAATTACAAGCATTATTCTAAGCCATTGTAGCAATCACATATTTTTTAGATACCAACAAAAATACCAACAATCATTAATGCTTAACCTTAAATTATTATTTTTCTGCTTTCATACGCATTAACAAAAAACCGTAATTAAGCGAGCTTGTGTTTTACGATGATCGGCTAAATATCTTTGAGAAACTTCTTTTGCTCACGTAACAAACTATTCATTTGTTTGCTAAGTAGTTTAATGTTTTGCATCACGCCGCCAGTAAAAGCATTACGCGCTGATATAGCTTTACCTTCAACCGTCTTTGCACCTGTACTATCTAGCCACGGTTGCCATTGCCTTATCTTTAGGGATTGTTGTTTGCGTTGCTCTTCTGTCCAGTTTCTCGCTGCCATTGATGTTCGCCTCTAATAGTTCGTTTGATTGAATTGATGTTTTTTTCGCGTGCGTGGGTTCGCATGCACTTGTCGCATTGTTAACTTGTTGATGCCCGTGTGAGATATTGGCTTGCTTAACGAAAGCCACCTGTTTAGGATATTTAAGCTCCGTTAATGCTTGTATAGTGGCACGGCTCTGGCTTTGAGCTTTTAAAGCTAAATTCATAAACAAGCCATAGTTTTTTAAATACTCCTGATTTGTGGCTTTACGCGCTAGGCTCACAAAAATAGTTTGAAGTGCTTGTGCCTGCCCTACCAGCATTGCTTCCATTGCCGCCATATCGCCCGACTGTACTTTTTCAATTCTAGCCCTTATATCGCCTATCAACTCAGATAGATCTAAATCAGGAAACATACTTTTAGATAAAGTTTCTGAAGCTACCGCACTCATAACTGATGCTGAACTAAGCATTTTTGCTTGCGAGAATTGCTTAGGCTTTTCTGACTTTGACAATACTGCTTTAGCTTTAGGTTTCTTAATGGTCATATCTTGTTACCTCGCTTATGTGTTGGTGAATAATTGGATAAGTAGATGGTAAATCTATACACTCACCAATAATCGGTGTAGTTGCATGATGATTTTTTGCCTTTACCGCACCATTTTTCGGTGTAGCATTTGGCTTGGCTACACCATTTTTCGGTGTGATATTTCATCTCACTGCACCGATTTCAGGTGTAAGTGCTTTAATTTGTTTAAGTTCCGTCAATGGTGTAAGTTTGCAGCGTTGATATTTTCTAGCATCAATATCTAAACCGCTAGTTACGTCTAAGCTAAACCAGCCAAGAGCAAACCATGCAGCTTGGCTATAAGGCGGCCGCATGCCTTGGCGTGTTTGTATCAATAAACCACTAGCGACTAAATCTTTAATGGCTTTGCTGATAGTGCCGTTTGAATTCCAACCTAATGGCTTGAGATACTTTTCACACGCCACTAACTTACCATTATTAGTGCGGTTGTATTGCGCGGCAATATCAAAAAGCAAAGAGCGAGCAGAATAGCTAAGTGCGCGATATTCTGTGCTGTGAATGACATTGTGCGGCAAGGCAGTAAACCGCCCAATATCCAGCTTGCCAGCCTTGACATTCTTTTGTTTGCCATAACTTGCCCCCACGGCTTAACCCTCTAAACCGTTTTTGCTGATTGAATGCGCGATTCTATCCAGCTTTGAATATCGCTCTCTGTCCAGCCCACTGAGCGCAAGCCTAACTGAATGCTTTGCGGGAAGGTGCGCGATTTCATCATCGCGTAAATAGTGCTACGGGATAAGCCCGTCCAATCTTTGACGGCGCGAAGGCGTAGGATTTTTTGATTGTTTGTCATTTTATAGTTTCCATTAAGGGCTAAAGTCAGCCAGTAACGCGACTATAAATTTGACGATACTTTGAATCGAGGCATGAAAAAAAATAGTTTTTTTACGGAAAACTTTAGCCTGCGTTTCGTTCCGCTATTTCATGAGCGGCAAGTGCCGCAAGTTTATTTAGGTGGCTTTCAGTGAGTATCTCATCGGCAATTTTTTGAGTGGTTTTTCTTACAACCTCCTCACCACCTTCACCTACTGGAAAAATTGCATCTGCCATTACGCGGTTAGGGATTGTCACGTCTTCAAGTTCTGCCCACGTATTCAAATCTAAATAAGGCAATATGCCAAATTTAGCCCAGCCCTCAAAATCAGGTCGCAGTTTGTTGTCTATGGATACACCCACTTGCTGTAATGCGCTGCGTAAATTTATTAGTAATTGCTTAAATTGTTCAATTAGCACTTTATCTGGAAGACCCATATCCACGTTAATATGCACATTAAAATCAGGACTACTTCTAATGTTATCTATCGGCTCATCTATCCAATCTTTACATGGATATTTCAGGGGTACGATAGGCTGTTTGAATAAATTACCACTAAAAATTTGAGAAAAGAAATTTCTAGCATAGGTGCGCTTCTTAGATTCGATATTATTTTCAGTACGATAGTGTTCTCGCACGCTTGTCATGTGTACACCAAGTGAATATCGAGGCTTCCCTGTTTTCAGTTCCCAAAGTTCACCACCACAACATAACACTCTGATTAGAAAGTTATCATTAACATCAATAATAGGCGTTGCTCGTAATGCTTCTAAGGCTTCTAAATCTTGTTGTGAAATTGGTAAATTATCACGCAGGTTATAACTTAATAATGAGCTAAGGCAGTTTCTAACCGATAACTGCTCATACCACCCCGCCGCATCAAGTGTTTTTGCTGCCGTATATTTTTCAAGGTCAAACCAGTCTGGCAGTTCGTTTACGTGCTTAATTTTCTTAGGCAAAATATCCCCTCACTCACACGGTCGCTAGTCTAAATATCCAACTTCGGCAAACTATTCACAATTTTCATTGTTTCCAAGCTCACTGTAATCACACGTTGGAATAACTCCAATGGGTAGCGTGGGTTTTGCATAGTGTCGATTGCCCAGTCATTAGCATCATTGACGATGCCGCTGTCTTTATGAGTAGTGACCGCTTGGCGTTCCATTGCCCATTCAAGGGCGGGTTTGCCATTTACCACGTATTCATACGCTTCTAACGGTATGTCTTGCATGGTGATTTTGCTGTTATACACCACCGTGGTTTTATCGGCTTTGCTGGCGAATTTCATTTGTGTCACTCTAAAATAGGCATCGTCCAGCCTGTCCACTGCCAGCTTGCCTTCTTTATAATTCACTGGGTAAGGCGTGACGCTTTCATAGTTGACATGCAAGCCTGCTAAATCGCGCCCAGCTTGGCTAAATGCCCAAAAATCAGCGGCTTTTTTCACGCATGGAATGCGTGGTAATTCTTTGCTTAGGTTGTCGGCATAACGAGCTTTGTAGTCTTCACTATGCAATAAGCCGTAAATGTAATAAAAAATATCTTGTTTGCTGATTTTTTCATTGGGATAGGCTGCTTGAAAGTGCGCCAATGCGGCATCGGTAATGGCATGGCGGCGCGTTGTGCCAGTGGGTTTTGCGGGGGCTTCTGTGGCAAATAATTCGCCGTTTGTACCTTGCGTGTTCATTATTTGCCCTCCATTGTTTCGTAAAGAAACATCGGAAAGCACTGCCCGTTCGCCTGCAATTGGATGTCGGGTATCACATTCGTCATCAGTACCGAGAAGTCCTTCGGCGTTCCTAAGCCCGTCAAGCAAATAACTAGGTTCTGTTCCTGCTCCTCGGTCAGCTTGGGTATAATTGTGCTGTGCTGTGCTGTGCTGTGCTGTCTATCGGCTCGCCTGCTTCATAAACATACTCAGGAAAGCATTGCCCTTTAGAAATCATTTCTAAGTCGGGGAGTGTGTCAGTCATTAAGGCAGAAAAGTCTTTTGTTGCACCTCGTCCAGTAACGCTAATTACCCGATTTTCTGCCGAAGCATTGGGAAATATGCGGGGCATTTGGTAGCGGCGATTATTTAATGATTGATTAAAATACAAGTTTTGTTTTGTAAATGGTCGATATAAAGATAAATTCAACGAACTTTCTTCAAACTGGTATTTTTTACCTTTTTCTAAATCCCATTTATTTTGGGCATCCCAAGTGAATTTTGTGGAAGCGTATCTTACAAAATCAGCCGCCTCTAAATGGCAATTTTCATCTAGATAACGTTGCACTTCTGCATTATAAAAATCAATAGATATATTGACGTTGCTCTTTAATTTCGATTTTGAAAAGTTATAAACCCAAGCATCACGATTGGTTTTTACACCATTTGAGTAATTCTCAAACACCGTCACACTGTTTTTATCCTTCTTATCCCCCAAGCTGATATGCTCGCTAAAACTATTATCACGCTGGTTAATCCAGTCGCCGTGTTGGTCTGGGGTGATGTGTTGCCAGCCATTAGCTTGCGTGATGCCGTCAATACTTGCAAACTCACTAATTTTGTCTAACTTTTCTTGCTGGCTTAAATAATCGCCGATGTCGTGAAAGACAATATTGCCATGCTCACTGGCGTTGGGATTTTTAACGAGTAAGCTAATGGCAATGGGGGTACGTGTGCCTTGCCCAAATACATTGTCCTTTTCTTTACGGCGTTGCTCACCCGATGTGCGGGCATTGCCGCGTAAATGAAAAATATAGATATTGCTAAATTCTTGCGCCAAACATTTGCGCAAACCGTCTGCGGTATTCGCATCTACAAACCCTGCATTGGTTACAAAGCCAATCACCCCTGCGTCCTTGATGCGGTCGCTTGCCCAGCGTATAGCGCGGATGTAAGAATCATAAAGCGCATTTTTATTGGTGGCTTTTGATTGCGCTGCGTAGGTGCTGCGGATTTTTCTATCTAATTGTGGGTAGGCAACGTTGGCGTTGTTATCGTTGGCACTTTCTTGCCCTGCTGAATAAGGCGGATTGCCAATAATCACGCGGATGTCTAAGGCTTTTTGTTTTTTTCGGCGACTGCTATTGGTTTCTAACAGCACGCTAATAAGGTCTTCTTTTTCGTGCAGTTGGAAGGTGTCGGTCAAACAAATGCCGTCAAAAGGCTCATAATCGACTTCACCATTCTCACTCATTAAGTCGTGATAGACCGATTCTATGTTGATGGCGGCGATGTAATAAGCCAGTAGCACAATTTCATTGGCGTGGATTTCATGCTTGTACTTATGCGCCAATTGCTCTTTGCTGATTAAGCCGCTTTGCAGCAAGCGTGTAATGAATGTGCCTGTGCCTGTGAATGGGTCAATGATGTGGACATTTTCACTGCCTAGGGTTTGGTTAAATTCGCTTTTTAGGATGTCATTGACGCTGCGGATAATGAAGTCCACCACCTCAACTGGGGTATAGACAATGCCTAGCCGTTCGGTCATCTTAGGGAAGGCGTTATTAAAGAATTTGTCATACAACTCTTTAATTATTTTTTGTTTTGCTGAGGCACTTTCAATGCCCTTTGCACGCTCTTTTACGCTGTCGTAGAAGCGTTGTAAGGTATCAACCTCTTTGTCTAGGTTATGCTCGTGCAGCACGTCCAAAACGTCTTGCATCGCCAGTGACATTGGGTTCTTAGAAGCGAAGCTATAGTCTTCAAACAAAGCATCAAAAACAGGCTTGGTGATTAGGTGCTGTGCCAACATTTCAATGATTTCTGGGTCGGTAACTGCATTATTTAGGTCATCACGGATTTCGTTGGCAAAAGCGAGAAATGCGCATTTTTCTGGATTACTAGGGTCGGGTCTGACAGATAATTGCTCTTTATCTTTCTCGCTTTGAGGAGGTAACCCTAGAATCGCCCTAATGCGGTCGATATGGGTTTTGGCAATTTTAGCAATGTCATTTGCCCAGTCTTCCCAGTGGCTTCGATTGCCGCATTTTTGTACGACTTTGGCATAAATGGCTCGTTCTATTTCACCAATTTCAAAATCTAAAGGCGCTTGCTTATCGTTTAATGGTTTAGTAACTGACTTACCAATACTGTCGCCACCACGCCCTGCATTTTTATTTTTTAGTTTCTCGCCGTTTTCACCTTTGGTTGTTTTGAGTTTAGGTGTGATTTTATCTGTGATGGCAATTACTTCCATCTTACTGGTGTCGCGTCCAATTAAATCTAACTTGTTGACCATCGCATCAAAGCGGTCATCGTGCGAACGTAGGGCTTGCAAGACTTGCCAGACTACTTTGTAGGTCTTGTTGTCATTTAATGCTTCGTGGGCTTCTATACCTGCTGGTATGACAACGGGCAAAATAACATAGCCGCGCTTTTTACCTTCTGATTTACGCATAACACGACCAACCGACTGCACTACATCTACTTGTGAATTGCGTGGGGTTAAAAATAACACGGCATCTAAGGCGGGTACGTCCACACCTTCAGACAAGCAACGTACGTTAGATAAAATACGGCAGGTATCGACTGGTGGTTCAGCTTTTAACCAAGTGAGTTTAGCTTCTTTTTGGCTGGCATTCATGCCACCGTCAATGTGTTCGGCTTCACACTTCAAAGTAACGGATATGCTGGGGTTACTGTTGTCGAAAGTGTCTTCTAACTCTTGGGTTTTGTAGGCTTCTACCACTTGTGAAAACATGCCTGCTATGTTTTTAGAGCTAACTTTGTGGACTTTGTTTTTGCCGCTAAGGTTTGCTTCAATCACTTGGCAAAATGCCACGGCGCGGCGCATAGGGTCGGCATCGCCTGTGAGGTCTTCTTGCGTATCTTGCTTGGATAGTGCCTTCCAACACCCTACAATTTTGGCAGCATCATCGACTTTGAGTTGGTTGTTTTCATCGCTTAATAAGGTTTGTAGGCGGCGGTTAATATGCGCTTCGTCCACAGCCAACACAATCACTTTGTAATCGACTAATAAATCTTGTTGCACTGCTTCTGAGAATGAAATGACGTATAGTTCTTTGCCGTAGAGTATTTCATCGTCCATTGAGCATAGGGCTACGTTGTCTTGTTTTGCACTGGCTTTGGCTACTTCGCCATAAATGCGGGGCGTTGCTGTCATGTATAGGCGCTTTGTAGCTTTTATAAAACCCGCATCATGAACCTTCACAAAATTCGATTCATCGTCATCATCAAATGTTGCACCAGTGGTGCGGTGGGCTTCATCGCAGATAATTAAATCAAAGTTGGCTAGGTTAAAATCTTTTTGTGCGCGGCTTATCACATCAATGGAATGGTAAGTAGAAAACACTACGCTCATGTGGTCGTCATCGTGACGCTTTTGCATTTCTAAAGCTAGGCGGCTAGGTTCGGTGGTGGCTGGGTAGCGTAGTTCGTGTGTGAAAGTTTGGACGATTTCATCATCACTCTTGCGCTTTTTGCCTACGTCAGAATCTGAACACACGGCAAAGCTGTGAAGCGGCGTGGCAGATTCTTGCGTCCATTCAGTAAGCGTCTGTGAAAGTAGCGACAAGCTGGGCACTAAAAATAATACGCGCTTGTTTTTACCTGCGAGGGTTTCGGCTATCTTTAGGCTGGTGAAAGTTTTACCCGTGCCGCAAGCCATAATCAGCTTGCCACGTTCGGCAGTTTGCAAGCCAACTTCTACGCTGTTTAAGGCGTTTACTTGGTGCGGTCTTAGGGTTTTCTTAGGCTTTAAGATGGCGGCGGCGTGTGGCTGGAATTGTGACCAGTCTATTTGGCTGTTTTCTAATTCGCTAAGGTCTATGGTGCTAACGGGCGGGTTTTGATTATGCAGCGCATCTTCTGCGTTGTCTGACCAATTGCTAGTGGTGCTAACAATGAGGCGGTGGCTAAAGGTTTTTTTACCTGATGCAGTAAAGAAGCTATCAATATCACTTTTTTGGATGCGGTAGTCTTCCGCATAAAATTTGCACTGTATGGCGTGACATTCATTTGTGCCGCGCGTTTGTGCAACTAAATCTATTCCTGTGTCTTTGTGCGTTAAGCCTTGCGATTCTGCCCAGTCTGCATACGTCCACACGTTGCTGTATAAATCTTGATAGCGCGGCTCATTTTTGAGGTAAAGAATAATTAATTCTTCAAAATAAGTGCCTTTTTCGCGTTCGGTTTGTGCGGCGGCGCGGTAGGTATTAAGTAATATGTGTAGTGCTGACATGGAGTTGCTCTGCATGTTTTTAGACGTTATTGGATTATTGCATTGTATCTAAAATTTGGGTGATTTTAGTTGTCGCGTGCAGGTCTGTCATTGAGGGTAAATTTTCATGGAGTTAAGCTTTAT
Source organism: uncultured Methylotenera sp. (assembly GCA_964400215.1). Taxonomy (GTDB): domain Bacteria; phylum Pseudomonadota; class Gammaproteobacteria; order Burkholderiales; family Methylophilaceae; genus Methylotenera. The sequence continues at coordinate 10,456 of CAYNSY010000007.1, forward strand.
TACTTTGGAATGGCAACACCTTTGCACCTGCTTTGATTTCGTCTAAATAATCCGCCCACGCTTGCATCATGATTGTGCGTGCTGGAATATGTTTTGCGTGGTCGTAAGCTCTCTTTGTTGCATCCCCAATTAAATGAGCCAATTGCAATTCTGTGTGCTCATCAGGGTATCCCATTTCAGTTAACTGCGTTTTGGCTACCCCTCTAAATCCGTGTCCTGTCATTTCGCCTTTGTAGCCCATACGCTCTAAAGCTTTAAGTATGGTGTTATTGCTCATAGGCTTGCTGTAATCATTTTGATTATGAAATAGATAGTCTGTGTTACCTGTTATTGTGTGCAGTGTATTGAGTAAATCAATGGCTTGTTTTGCTAGTGGCACGATGTGCAGTGTTCTCTTTTTCATGCGTTCAGCGGGTATGCGCCAAACATTTGCGTCTAAATCAAATTCACTCCACTTAGCTTGTATCAATTCGCTTGTTCTAACAAAGGTTAAAGCCATCAACTTGATTGCTATGCGGGTCACTGGACGCGCTTCGCTATTATCAATAGCTCGAAGTAATGCGGGAAATTCTTGTATGTTCACCCTTGCATAGTTTACTTTTTGCCGTGGTTTGATAATGTCACTCGGTTGAATATCACTGGTAGGGTTACGTTTTACTGTACCGCTTCTATCGTTAACAATGGCGTATCTAAATACTTGCCCAATGGTTTCATATGAACGCTTGGCAATATCTAACGCACCACGCCCTGCAATAGCGCGCATCACATCGGCGATGTGTGGGGCTTCAATGTCGGCAATAGGCATGTGTCCAATAGCAGGGTAAACATCAGCCTCTAAACGGCGTTGCGTATAACCGACATGGCGGGGACTTTTGTCTGCCTGCCAATGCGCTAACCAATTTCCAGCCCACACCTTGAAAGTGTTGGCTTTGTGTTCTAGTTTTTCGGCTTTCTTGGTTTTAAGTGCGTTGCTTGGGTCGATCTCGTTGGCTAACTGCTCGCGGGCTTTTTCGCGCTGTCCTCTTGCGTCTAAAAGAGATATGGCAGGGTAAGCCCCTAAGCTTAAAGTTTTTTGTTTACCTTCAAAGCGATAAGCAAGCCGCCATAACTTACCACCAGCAACCGTAACAAATAAATATAAACCGCCAGCATCACTTAGTTTGTAAGGTTTATCTTTAGGCTTCGCGCCTTTCACTGCCAAGTCTGTAAGTGCCATGTTTTATGCCCTTTATGGTCTTTTGTTGGTATCTTGTTTGTTGGTACTTTCAAATACCAACAATAATACCAACAATAAAGCTGGATTGCTTAGGACAAAATTACACCTTATAAAACAAATAGTCAATAAAAAACCAGCACTTAGGCTGGTTTAGTGGACTGCTTAGGATTGTATAAAACATGGTCTTGGCGGAGAGCGAGGGATTCGAACCCTCGATACAGATTTAAGCCCGTATGCTTCCTTAGCAGGGAAGTGCCTTCGACCACTCGGCCAGCTCTCCGTTTTATCAATGTTACTGATGATGCGCTATTGCTACTTGGTGTTTCTCAATAGAGGCGCGATATTACTTGAATCACGGTCAAAAATCAATTTTATATTCCTGGGCAAATCGCCAGGAATGCTTACTTGCCCTCTAATTCAAAGGCTTTGTGCAACACCCTAACCGCGAGTTCTAAGTATTTTTCGTCCACCACTACGGCAATTTTAATTTCTGAGGTGGATATCATTTGTATGTTGATGCCTTCCTCGGCTAAAGTGCGGAACATTTGGCTGGCGATGCCTACGTGTGAGCGCATGCCCACGCCGACCACGGACACTTTAGCGATCTTGTCGTCACCGCTGATTTCACGGGCACCAATGTGCGCTTGCACTTTGTCGTTCAAAATGGCCAAGGCCTTGTTCATTTCGTTCTTGTGCACGGTGAAGGTGAAGTCGGTTGCGCCGTCGGCACCGGTGTTTTGGATGATCATGTCGACATCAATGTTGGCATCGGCAATTGGGCCTAAGATTTGGTAGGCAATGCCGGGTTTGTCCGGTACGCCTAGCACGGTGATTTTGGCTTCATCGCGGTTAAAGGCGATGCCAGAGATGATGGGTTGTTCCATGTTGTCTTCTTCCTCAAATGTGATCAGTGTGCCGTCGCCTTCTTCTTCGAAGCTGGATAGCACACGCAATTTAACTTTATATTTGCCGGCAAATTCCACGGAGCGGATTTGCAATACTTTAGAACCTTGGCTGGCTAATTCCAGCATTTCTTCAAAGGTAATTGAGTTTAAGCGGCGTGCTTCTGGCACCACGCGTGGGTCCGTGGTGTAGACGCCGTCCACATCGGTGTAAATTTGGCATTCGTCTGCATCCAATGCAGCAGCAAGCGCCACGCCCGTGGTGTCTGAACCGCCGCGGCCTAGTGTGGTGATGTTGCCTTGCGCGTCCACGCCTTGGAAGCCTGCAACCACGCATACATAGCCTGCATCCAAATCGGCTTTTAAGTTAACTTTGTCGATGTCGAGTATGCGTGCTTTGGTGTAGGCGTCGTCGGTTAAAATTTTAACTTGCGCGCCGGTGTAGCTTTTGGCTTTAATGCCCAATTCAATCAAGGCCAGCGCGGTCATGCCGACCGTCACTTGCTCGCCGGTCGAGACTATCATGTCCAATTCGCGTGGATCGGGCTCGGCCATTAACTCTTTAGCGAGGTTAATCAGTTTGTTGGTTTCGCCAGACATGGCGGAAACCACCACCACCACTTGATGGCCCATGGCTTTGTAACGCGCAACGCGTCTAGCCACATTGCGAATGCGTTCTGGGTTGGCCACCGAAGTGCCGCCGTATTTTTGTACTATAAGTGCCATTTACTGCTTCCTAAATAAACTGCGTTTACTGTGTTTTATCGATTACCCATGCCGCTACGCTGGCTAGCGCTTGTGGCAAGGCGCTGACATCGGTGCCGCCGGCCATGGCCATGTCTGGCTTGCCGCCGCCTTTGCCGCCTACTTGTTGGGCGACGTGGTTGACCAAGTCACCGGCTTTTAGTTTGCCGATTAAATCCGCCGTGACACCCGCTGCCAAACTGACTTTGCCGTCCTTGACGCTGGCCAACACGATGGCTGCCGATTTAAGCTTGTCTTTGAGTTTGTCCATGGTCTCGCGTAAGGCATTGGCGTCTGCGCCATCTAAGTTCACAGCCAAAACCTTAACGCCGTTGATGTCGGTAGCCTGGCTGACTAAGTCGTCGCCTTGGCTGGCGGCCAATTTAGATTTCAATCTGGCCAATTCTTTTTCCAGCGTTTTAGCGTGCTCAGCCAATTGCGCGACCTTATTAGTCAGTTCGCCACTTGGCGCTTTGAGTTCGTGTGCCAATTGTGCAATCAGGGCTTGTTGGCCGTTGATTAAGCGCAGGGCGCCATGGCCAGTGGTGGCTTCAACGCGCCTTACACCAGCTGCTACGCCAGATTCGCCAGTGATTTTGAATAAGCCGATGTCGCCGGTGCGGCTGACGTGGGTGCCGCCGCATAATTCACGCGAGCTGCCGATGTCCAAGACCCGAACTTCGTCGCCGTATTTTTCACCGAACAACATCATGGCGCCGGTTTTTTGCGCGGATTCTATGTCCATGACGCGTGCTTGGCACTCGGCATTGGCTAAGATTTCGGCATTCACCAAGGCTTCCACTTGGGCCATTTCGCTGTCCGTCATGGGGGCGTTGTGCACAAAGTCGAAGCGGGTTTTGTCTGCGTCCACCAATGAGCCTTTTTGTTGCACGTGGCCACCCAAGACCTCGCGCAGTGCTTTGTGCATCAAATGCGTGGCCGAATGGTTGCGCATGATGTTGCTGCGGGCGTTTAAATCGACCGTGGCTTTTAAGCTGTCACCGACGCTCAGGGTGCCGGTTTTTAATACGCCGTGGTGGCCAAATACTGCGGCTTGAATTTTTTGCGTGTCTTCCACGGCAAAAATGCCATGCTCACTTTTAAGCAAACCGGTGTCGCCGACTTGGCCGCCAGACTCGGCATAGAAAGGCGTGCTGTCTAAGACCACCACGCCTTGTTCGCCTTCGCTTAATTGCTTAACCGGGCTGCCGTCTTTGTAAAGCGCCAAGACCTTGGCTAGTGTTTCTAGCGTGCTGTAGCCTTTGAATTCGGAATTGGCGCCACTGTAGTCTAAGTTAGCAGCCATTTTAAATTTACCGGCTGAACGCGCTTGTTCTTTTTGACGGCTCATGGCGGCGTCAAAGGCGGCGCTGTCGACCGCGACTTGGCGTTCACGGCAAATGTCGGCAGTTAAATCCAGAGGAAAGCCGAAGGTATCGTGCAATTTAAAAGCCAGGTCGCCGTTAAAGGTGCTGTTGCCAGACTTAGCCATGCTGGCCAATTCCGTCTCTAAAATTTCCATGCCGTTTTCTATGGTTTCAAAGAAACGGTCTTCTTCCAATTTGAGTGTGCTGCTAATGCGTGCTTGTTCGGTTTTAAGCTCGGGGTAAGCATCGCCCATTTCTTTGACCAAATCCGCCACCAAGCTGTGGAAGAAGGCGCTGCGTGCGCCTAATTTGTAACCGTGGCGTATGGCGCGGCGTATGATGCGGCGTAACACGTAGCCGCGGCCTTCGTTGCCGGGGATCACGCCGTCGGCAATCAAGAAAGCGCAGGCACGGATGTGGTCGGCCAATACTTTTAAGCTGGGGCTGTCGAGGTCGCTGGTCTGGGTCGCTTTGGCTGCTGCTGCGATCAAGCCTTGGAATAGATCGATTTCGTAATTGGCGTGTACGTGTTGCAAGACCGCAGATAAACGCTCCAAGCCCATGCCGGTGTCGACGCTGGGTTTGGGCAATAAATGCATGACGCCGGCTTCGTCGCGGTTGTATTGCATGAAGACGTTGTTCCAAATCTCGATGTAGCGGTCGCCGTCTTCGTCTGGGCTGCCCGGTGGGCCACCGAAATGGTGGTCGCCGTGGTCGTAGAAAATCTCGGTGCAGGGTCCACAGGGACCGGTGTCACCCATCATCCAGAAATTGTCGGATGCGTAGCGTGCGCCTTTGTTGTCGCCTATGCGTATGATGCGCTCCGCGGGCACGCCTATGTCGTTCAACCAAATGCCGTAGGATTCGTCGTCCTCGGCATAGACGGTGACGGTGAGTTTGTCTTTAGGTAATTTGAATACCTCGGTGAGCAATTCCCAAGCGTAGCTGATGGCTTCTTTTTTGAAGTAATCGCCGAAGCTGAAGTTACCCAACATTTCAAAGAAGGTATGGTGGCGAGCGGTGTAGCCTACATTTTCTAGGTCGTTGTGTTTGCCGCCGGCGCGCACGCATTTTTGGCTGGTGGTGGCGCGTGTGTAGCTGCGTTTATCAAAACCCAAGAACACGTCTTTGAATTGGTTCATGCCGGCGTTGGTAAACAGCAGGGTCGGGTCGCCGTGTGGCACCAGTGAGCTGGAAGCCACTACTTGGTGGCCTTTTTCTACAAAAAAGGCCAGAAAGGCGGAACGTATTTCGTTGCTACTGGGCGTGCTGCTGAGTTTAATCGTCATAGTTTTTTGCTGTGTTACTGCGTCTTTTTTGTAAAAGCCAGACTAGCTGGCAGATTCGTCATTGGTGATGCTGTTCAATACTTTTTTAATCACATCAAAGCTAAAGCCGCGGCTTTGTAAAAATCTTGCTTGCTTAGCCCATTCTTCCCGACTGCTTGGTGCGCCGTGGTATTTCTTAAGGCACACCGCCTTGGCGTACTCCAGTTCGTGGGTTTTTATTTCTTCCACTGCACCGGCAATGAGGTTTTCATCTATGCCTTTTTCTCGCAGTTCGCTGGCCACTTTGGCGCTGCCATAACGCACTTTTCTGGCATGCACCAATTGCTCGGTAAATCTAGCATCGCTTAACCAGCCACGCTTTTTGAAATCATCCAGGATGGCTGGAATATCATCGTTTTCTTCGGCGTAGGCTTTTAATTTTTGCGCCAATTCGACATAGGAATACTCGCGCTTACCTAAGTAATCCAAGGCGCGCTGGCGCAAACTTTTTGCTTGATACGCTATGGCTGGCCCCGCTGATTGTTGTCGCTTTAGTCTTCTTCAGCTTCTGCACGCACGGCTGGCAAGGCTTCGGCTATCTCTTTCATGTTGGCACGAATTTTTGCATCAATCTCATTGGCAATGGCTGGGTTGGCTTTCAAGAAGTCACGCGAGTTGTCTTTGCCTTGACCAATTTTTTCACCGTTGTAGCTGTACCATGCGCCGGCTTTTTCGACGAATTTGGCATTCACGCCCAACTCAATGATTTCACCTTCGCGGGAGATGCCTTCGCCATAGAGGATGTCGAATTCTGCTTGCTTGAACGGCGGGGCCACTTTGTTTTTAATGACTTTAACGCGGGTTTCAGAGCCGATGACTTCGTCACCTTTTTTGATGGCGCCGGTGCGGCGTATGTCTAAACGCACGGAGGCGTAGAATTTAAGGGCGTTACCACCGGTGGTGGTTTCTGGGTTACCAAACATCACGCCTATCTTCATGCGGATTTGGTTAATGAAAATCACCAAGGTGTTGGTGCGTTTGATGTTGCCGGTTAATTTACGCAAGGCTTGGCTCATTAAGCGGGCTTGCAAGCCCATGTGCGAGTCACCCATTTCGCCTTCAATTTCTGCGCGTGGGGTCAAGGCCGCGACCGAGTCCACCACCACGATGTCCACCGAGCCGGATCGAACCAACATGTCGACAATTTCCAAGGCTTGCTCGCCGGTGTCCGGTTGGGAGATCAACAGTTCGGGTACATTCACGCCTAATTTGGCTGCGTATTGTGGGTCCAAGGCATGTTCTGCATCGATAAAGGCCGCCACGCCGCCGATTTTTTGCATTTGCGCAATGACGGACAAGGTGAGCGTGGTTTTACCCGAGGATTCTGGACCATAAATTTCCACCACACGGCCGCGCGGCAAACCGCCTATGCCTAAGGCAATGTCCAGGCCTAGTGAGCCGGTAGACACCGCTTGGACGTCTTCGCCTATGCTGCCATCACCCATACGCATGATGGACCCTTTGCCGAATTGCTTTTCAATCTGCGCTAATGCGGCGGCAAGTGCTTTGCTTTTGTTGTCGTCCATGGTGTTTTGCCTCTGAGTTTTATGTGGTTTTGATTGCGTTTTACAGCCTGTAATTATTTCATAAATCAAGGCGTAAAGTAAGTGCAATCAGCCCTTCAATTAGGGTTTTTGCCGATTGCTGGCGAATTTCTTGGCGGCTACCAGTAAAGTGTGCCGTCGTGCTGATCGGTGCTTGATTTTGCCCCGCCCAAGCGAAGCAAACCGTGCCCACCGGTTTGGTGTTGGTGCCGCCGCTGGGGCCGGCAATGCCAGTCACGGCAGCGCTTAATTGGCTGGCGCTGACGGTCAATGCACCCTTGGCCATGGCCATGGCCGTTTCTTCGCTGACCGCGCCATTGCGATTTAAGGTGTCGCTGGGCACATGCAGCAGTTTGACTTTGGCGGCGTTGCTGTAGCTGACGATGGCACAGTCAAACCAAGCCGAGCTGCCGGGTACACGTGTCAGGATTTCGGCGCATAAGCCACCGGTACAGGATTCGGCCAAGCTCAAGCTCAGGCCACGGGCCAGCAGGGCCTCGCCCAGTTGCTCGGCCAGTGCAGTTAATGCATCTTGATTGGGCATCAAATCCACTGCAAACCTTGTATAAGCAGCATAGCGTAGCCTGCGGCCAATAAGTCATCGAACATCACGCCTAAGCCGTGTTTCATTTTTGCATCGCATAGGCTTATGGGGTAGGGCTTCCAAATATCAAATAAGCGAAACAGCAGAAAGGCCAGCAGCGTCCATTGCCATTGGTTGGGCGTGACGGTTAACACCAGCATCATGGCGACGATTTCATCCCAGACTATGCTGCCGTGGTCAGCTACGCCCAGCGCTTTGCCGGTGACATCGCAAAAGTAAATGCCGATGATAAACAACAGCGCAATGATGAGCCATTGCCACGCTAGGCTATAGGGCGAGATTAGCCAAAATAAAGGCAGGCCAACTAGGCTGCCGAAGGTGCCTGGCGCTTTAGCTGCTAAGCCGCTGCCCATGCCTAAGGCAAAGAAATGGGCTGGGTGTTGCAACAGCAGTTGCAAGCTAGGCGGCTGCTGGCCGCCGTGTTTATTTGAAGTGGTCAAAACCGGCCTCCTTAATGTCTAAAATTTCACCCGCTAGACCGTGCACAGTTAACTTGGGCTCCGCGACCATTTCACCTACACAAAGCAGCGGTAATCCCAGCCTGATGCCAATTTGGCTGATGCTGGCATGAGCGGCCACCGGCGCGCTAAAGCACAACTCGTAATCGTCGCCACCGGCCAATAGCAGCTTTAGTTGTTCGGCTGGCCTTAGGCTGCTTGCCATGGGCCAGTGGCTGGCTTGCGGAAACTGTTGCAGATATAGCTTGGCGCCTAAGTTGGAGGCCTTTAAAACGTGGCCTAAATCGGCTAGCAAACCGTCGGAAATATCAATGGCGCTGCTGGCTATGCCACGCAAAGCAAGGCCTAAGGCTACCCGTGGTTGGGGGGCGTGCAGGGCGCTGGCGCACAGTGCCAATGCGTCATCCTTGAGTTTTATTTTAGCTTGCAGGTGGGCTAGCGCTAGCGCGGCATGGCCCAGTGGTCCAGACAACCATATCTGGTCGCCAAGCTGCGCACCGCTGCGTTTAATGGCTTGCCCGCTGGGCACCTCGCCCATGATTTGCACGCTGATGGTGAGGGGGCCACGGGTGGTGTCGCCGCCAATTAAATCCACCGCAAAGCGGTCTGCACAGGCAAAAAATCCGCGGGAAAACTCAGTCAACCAAGCAGGGTTAGCGGCCGGTAAGGCAATGGCTAAGGTGGCCCATTTCGGTTGGGCGCCCATGGCGGCCATGTCGGACAGGTTAACCGCGAGCGATTTCCAGCCTAATTGATAAGGGTCAGCATCGGCAAAAAAGTGCGTGCCGGCCACCAGCATGTCGGCCGAGATGGCCAGCTCCATGTTGGCGCTGGGGCGAATGAGGGCGGCATCGTCGCCTATGCCCAGCTCAGTATGCCGTGTGGCGCGGGTGAAATGCTGGCGGATTAGATCGAATTCAGACATGGCTTTATGCGGTTGTTTTGCTGGCGGATTTTGGCCTAAAGGCCATCACCACGGCTTCGTTGGTGCTCAGGTAGGGTGCACCTATTAGGTCTAAGCAGTAAGGCACGGCGGCAAAAATGCCGTGCACGGTTTGCTTGCCGGAGTCGTCTTTTAAGCCGGCCAAGGTTTGCGCTATGGCCTTGGGTTGACCGGGTAAATTGATGATGAGGCATTGCTTGCGTATGACCGCGACTTGCCTAGACAAAATGGCCGTGGGTACAAAATTAAGGCTGATTTGGCGCATTTGTTCGCCAAAGCCCGGCATGACCCTGTCGGCCACGGCCAAGGTGGCCTCGGGCGTGACATCGCGTAATGCTGGGCCGGTGCCGCCTGTGGTTAAGACTAAATGGCAGCCTTCCACATCAACCAAGTGCCTGAGCGTGGCTTCAATGTCGGCTTGCTCATCGGCAATTAAACGGGTCACGAAAGTGATGGGCGTAATGACCGCAGATTCCAGCCAGGTTTGCAAGGCCGGTAGGCCTAAATCTTGGTACACACCTTGGCTGGCACGGTCACTAATGGAAACTAAACCAATTTTAATGAATTCTTTTGTCATGTGTTTGTCAGTAGTTGAGCTTTAAGGCTTAATCATACCATTACCCACATTAAAGGACGTTTTCATGCGCACCCAAGCAGCTCATTTAGTGACTTTATCCGCGGCCAAGCCGGCACTGTTTAGCAAGCAAAAATTCATGCTGTTTGCCTTGTTAAGTGCAGGCACGTTGTTGCTGTGTGGTCAGTTAATAGCGGCCGAAGCCAATCCCTATGCCAAAAACTACAAGGCACAAAATACCAGCCAACTGAAGTCTTTGAGCGCTAATCCCGACACCAAAATGTTGTTAAGCAACCATAAGGAAGACGACAACATCAGCATGTTGGAAGACGGTTACGACATGATGGGTTCCAGCGGTTTTACCGGCACCGACGCCTCCGTGGACGGGGCTTTGCAGTTTGGCAAAAGCATCAAGGCCGATACGGTGTTGGTTTACCGCAAATACGGTTCGGCTAAAACCGGCAGCAGTAAATTTGAGTTGATTAAGCAGGCGGCTAAAACCGGCGGTGAAATCGGTGGTGAAATCGATGAAAAAGACTTGGTCGAGGAACCAACGGTGTACAACTATTACGCCAGTTATTGGGCTAAATTGCCGACGCCATTGTTGGGCGTGCATGTAATTAAATTAGTGAAAGTGGCGAGCGATGAAGGTGAAAAGCCGCAAGCGGAGCCAGGCTTAAAAATTCTGGCGGTGATTAAAGCGTCGCCGGCAGCCAAAGCCAATATCGTTAAGGGTGACAGCCTGTTAAAAATAGGTGAGCTGACGCTGAACCAGCCGGATGATTTGTTTGCCGCGGTAAAACGCTATGCGGGTCAAACCGTGGTCGTTGAATTGCAACACAACGGCCAGTTGGTTAAAGCCAACGTGGCCTTGAATGCACGCCCTTAGGCGGCAAGCGGGTATTTAATCCTCAAGCAAATCGAGTTTTTTGGCAAGCCACTTGGTGCTGGTGGCTTGCAACACTATCGTTAGCAAAATCGCCATAAAGGTGACTGCGGCGATGATGTCGCTGTAAGGCACTTTCATTCCTACCAACATGCCGGCCAAGGCGCCGGGGATCACCCCAGTTTCGCGTGTCCAACACATAAACAATAATTCCTTAAGCGTCCAATTGGCTTTGCGGTTGGGCAGTGCGCAGAGGAAAACCACCATGGGTCTGGCCACCAACATAAAGATTAATACTAAGCCCAGTGCACCCCAAAAATATTGCTGCAACAGGGCGAAATTCACTTGTGAGCCAAGTAAGACGAAAATGAAAATTCGCATCATGAGCGAGGTGCTAAGTATGAAGTCCTCTAATTTGCTGGCTTCATCGGCTGGCATGCTCAATCCCAGCAAGTCTTTATTGCCCAACACCATGCCAAACACAAACACCGCCATAAAGCCGCTGGCATGCAGATTGTCTACACCTAGGTAAGCGCCAGCCACGGCCATTAGGGTGACCACGGGGGCGTATTCTGCTAAAAAGCTGAGCTTTTCGTGGGCGATCATTAAGGCCGCCAAGTAACCCAATAGCGCGCCGCCCAATATGCCTAGTAGGGATTGGTATAACAGTGCGCTGAGGTTGTCCCCCAAGGAAAAAGCGGCGCCTGACATGGCCACGCCCAGGACGGCAAAGGTGAGAATCGCACCCATGGCATCGTTAAAGGCCGATTCGCTCATGACGGTTTGAGCCACTTTAGCGCGGACCTTAACTTGGCGGAATACCGGTACCAGCGTGGCCGGATCGGTGGAAGCTATTACCGCGCCCAACAATAAGGCGAAAATGAAGGGCAGATTAAGCAAGTATTGCGCGGCCACGGCGGTCACCGCAGCGCTAATTAACACGCCCAAGGTGGATAAGGACAGCAGGGTAGGCCACACGCCTTTGAGCACGCTCAAACGCACGCTGGCACCACCGTCAAACAAGATGTAACAAGAGCCAAAAATGAGCAACAATTGATTTAATGTGGAATCCACTTTTACATCTATGATGCCCAGCCCAGCGCCGCCTAGCAGCATGCCTGCGAATAAAAATAAGACCACATCCGGTACTTTAATTAGGCGCGCCAAAAAGCCGGTGACGGTGCCTACCCCTAAAATAAGGCCGAGTAATAAAAGCAGTTCTTTGGCGTGCAAGATGCTGGCGGTATTTTCCATGGTAAATTCGCTGTCGAGGTCAGTTTAGCTTATGGCTTGCTTGGTAATCGTCGTCGGCATCGCTGTTTTCTTGTGAACTTTGGGTCACTTCGCGCAACAGCTTAAAAATTTCACGGCTGCTTTTTGGCGGTTTGCCGGCAGCCAGTTCTTTTTGTGCGTTGCGCGCCAGGGTGCGCAGTTGCTGTATGTCGGTGAGGGGGTAGAGTGCAATGAATTCGGACAGGGCCGCGGCTTCATTGATGATGCGGTCGCGCCAGCGTTCTAGGCCATGGAAGTAGGCATTTTCAGCGCTGTGCTTGCCGTCCCAGCGCGCCAGTTGTTCTAGAATAGGCGCGTTGTCTAGGTCGCGCATGAGTCGGCCTAAATACTGTTTATGCCGGCGTATGGCGCCGTTGGCGGTAATTTTCTTGCTGTCCAAAACGGCAGTGAGCACGGCTTCGGGCAGGTCTAATTTCAGCAGCTTATCTTTGGGCAGTTCGGTTAAGCGCACGCCCAAGGCTTGCTGATCATCCGCCTCAGCTTTTAGCTGGGTCTTGCTGATGGGCTCGTCGGCATTTAATTTTGAGGCCAGGTTGGCGTCGTAGCTAAAATCAGTGCCACTGTTTGTCTTTTTGGGTTTCATGTTGCGGTATTATAACAGCCTTGCTGTTTTTAGCATTTTTACTGGGTCGAATTTCGACCCGCACTAGAGCTTAAGTGAGCTTAGATAATCAGAGAAGCACCATGGCCAATACAGGGTTCAGTTACAGTTTGGATGAAATTAAGCAGTTGTCGGAAGACGTGCTTAAGCTTGCAAAAAATCAGGGCGCGACAGCCGCCGAAGCCGAAGTCAGCCTGAGCATGGGGCAGAACGTGTCGGTGCGCTTAAATGAAGTGGAAAACATAGAATACAACCGCGACAAAGGCATGTCGGTCACGGTCTTTTTTGGCCAACAAAAAGGCCATGCCAGCAGCTCGGACTTAAGCTTGGCCGCCTTGCAAGACACCGTGGCGGCTGCCTGCAATATTGCTAAATACACGGCTAAGGATGCGTATTGCGGCCTAGCTGATGCCGATTTAATGGCACGCACTGTGCCGGATTTGCATTTGCACCACCCTTGGGACATCAGCGTGGATGAGGCCATCGCGCTGGCAAAAGACTGTGAAGCGGCCGCCATGGCGGTGGATAAACGCATCAGCAATTCCGAAGGTGCTAGCGTGTCCACCGGTGAAGGCTGTTTTGCCTATAGCAATAGTCACGGCTTTACCGGCGGTTACCCCACGTCGCGGCATGGCATCAGCTGCTCGGTCATTGCTGAAGCGAGTGGCAATATGCAGCGCGACTATTGGTACAGCACGGCCCGCGCCGCCGATGATTTGCAGTCCGTGACCGACATAGGTCGCATCGCCGGTGAGCGTGCATTACGCCGTTTACATTCGAAAAAAATCAGCACTTGCCAAGTGCCAGTGTTGTTTGAAGCACCCTTGGCCAGTGGCTTGATAGGCACGCTTATTAGTGCCATCTCAGGCGGCAGTTTGTACCGTAAATCGTCTTTTCTATTGGACAGTTTGGGTACGCAAATTGCCAGCCCATTGCTGACCATCGTAGAAAATCCGCACTTGGAAAAAGGCTTGGCCAGTAGCCCATTTGATAGCGAAGGCGTGGCGACTCACACCCGACACTTGGTGCAAGATGGGGTGCTGCAGGGCTATGTTTTAGGCAGTTATTCGGCGCGTAAATTGGGCATGAAAAGCACCGGTAATGCCGGCGGTAACCACAACTTGTTGGTGCAGTCCGGCGCTAATGATTTTGCCGGCATGCTCAAGCAGATGGGCACCGGCTTATTGGTCACCGAGTTATTGGGCAGCGGCGTTAATCCGGTGACCGGCGATTACTCACGGGGTGCAGCGGGTTTTTGGGTGGAAAATGGCGTCATCGTGCATGCCGTGGAAGAAATTACCGTGGCCGGTAATATGCGCGATATGTTGCAGGCCATCGTTGGCATCGGTTCGGATGTTTTGGTGCAGGGATCGAAACAGGTGGGCTCAATTTTAATCGAGCGTATGACGGTGGCCTGCGAGTAAATGACTAGGCCGCAGGCCGGGTGGTTTATTCGTCGTCTTGTATGAATTCTTCTGGTACTAGGCCGTCTTGTACCAAGCTTGCGCGTCGTTGCAAGTAGGCATCCCGCGTAAACGCGTAAGGATCCAAGGACGCTTCATCAATCAAATCGGTCGCCGTTAACAGCTCAGCCCGTTTGTCTATCAGTTGGGCCACGCGCAATTGGTTGTGTAAGCGCACGTCGCCTTTTCTGTGGGCATAGGCTATCGGGTCAGTGGTGGCCAAATCGAATACCAAGCCGGTGGTGTCACGCAAGCTGGATGGGCCTAAGATAGGCAACACTAAATACGCCCCATCGGCCACGCCCCAATGGCCTAAGGTTTGACCAAAGTCTTCTTTGTGTTTAGGCACGTTGTCCATGCTCGCCACATCGATAAAGCCGGCAAGACCTACCGTGCTGTTAATGACAAAACGACCAGCATCCGTCATGGCTTGTGCAAATTTAAATTGCAATAAATCATTAAATACCGTGGTGATGGAGCCTAGGTTATCAAAGAAATTGTTGACGCCCTTGCGTACCGGTGAGGGCGCGACGGTTTGGTATGCCGAAGCCACTGGTTTGATTAAGACTTTGTCGGCCACATCATTGAATTTATAGATGCCGCGGTTCATGCCTTCCAGCGGGTCTTTATTGGCTTGCGTAGCGCAAGAAGGAAGCAAGGCTAAACTTGCTACCAGCAACATTGTTTTGCCCAACGCCATTATTTTAGTTTGCATTTGCATCTGAGTTACCTTTAATCGAGACTGCTGCTCATGCCTACCTGATTAAGTGTTTGGCAGAGAAAGTCATCGTTTTTAACTGCTATTACTTTAACCGAGCAGGTCTGGATTGTCTAGCTTTTTGGCTTTTTTACCACAGCCTAGTTGTTTTTTTGCCCGTTAATTTAGTGCGCATTAGCCTGCTTGAGTTTGGTCTGAAGCAGGTATTATCGGGCTTTATAGAGCGCCAGTGCTAAACCCCGTTGTGTGGCATGGTCAACCACCGGGGTCGGGTAATCCACCCCTAGCTTTAGATTAAGGGCTTGCAATCGGGCGCTGCTGATTAACCAGGGTGCATGTATCTCTTGCTCATTGCAGGCGGCTAATTCCGGTACGTAGCGGCGTATGAATTTGCCGGCTTGGTCAAAACGTTCGCTTTGCGTGACGGGGTTGAAAATTCTAAACCAAGGCTGGGCATCGCAGCCTGTGCTAGCGGCCCATTGCCAGCCGCCGTTGTTGGCGCTGAAGTCAAAATCAATCAGGTTTTCAGCAAAATAGCGCTCACCCCAACGCCAATCTATCAGTAAATCTTTGACTAAAAAGCTGGCGACTATCATGCGTAAACGGTTGTGCATAAAGCCGGTGCTGTTGAGTTGACGCATAGCAGCATCGACCAAGGGGTAGCCGGTGCGGCCTTGGCACCAGGCTGCAAATAGCCCTTCATCGTTGCTAAAGGCTAAATTTTGGAATTCGGTTTTGTAGGCTAGACCCGCTGCTAACTGCGGGTGGTGGTGCAAGATTTGCACATAAAAATCGCGCCATATTAGCTCGCTCAGCCAGGTTTGCGCCCCCGCATTGGCCGCTTGCATCGCGCTACGGGCAAGGTGGCGGATGGATACGGTGCCAAAACGCAAATGCACCGACAAATAGGACACGCCTTTTATGGCGGGAAAATTGCGCGCCTCTTGGTAATGGGCCATGCGATTTTTAAAGTCGTCAAACAAAGCCAAGCCCCCTTGCATGCCGGTTTTGATGCCCAATTGCGTTATGTTGGTGGCTTCAAAGCCTAGGCTGGCTAAGCTGGGTAACCGGCTGGGGCCGATGGCCGGCGCTAAGTTTTTTAACAACCCATCGATAGGGTAGGGCTGCAAATCCGCTTCTTGTATGGTTTTAAGCCAGGCATTTTTATAGGGCGTGAATACGCCGTAGGGTTTGCCGGCCAAGGTCAACAGCTGGTCTTTTTCAAAAATCACCTGGTCTTTGTATTGATGAAACGCTGTCGAGCTTGTTTGCAGTTGTTTGGCCACCAAGGCATCGCGCTGTATGGCGACCGGTTCGTAATCATGGTTGCTAAATACCGCCTGCACTTGCAGTTTTTCGGCCAGTTGCGGGATGACTTGCGTGGCGCGGCCGTGCATGACAATCAAATCGCCACCGTGGCTTTGCAGTGCGGTTTTGAGTTCGCTTAAGGCATGCCATATGAATTCGACGCGGCGGTCGGCTTTATTCTTCAGTTGATCAAGGATGTCGGTGTCAAACACGAACACGCAGTAGACTTGGCTGGCTGCATTCAAGGCGTGATAGAGGGCGGCGTGGTCGTAGTCACGCAGGTCGCGCCTAAACCAAACTAAGGCTTTTTCGTAGGCTTTTGGGCCCATGCTTACTCGCGGTGATAGGGATGATTGCTAATGACCGAGTGCGCACGGTAAAGTTGCTCGGCTAATAGCACGCGCACCATGGCGTGCGGCAGGGTCAGTTTGGATAAGGCCCACAGCCAATCGGCTTTTTGTTTGACGCTGGCGTGCAAGCCGTCGGCCCCGCCTATGACCAGCGCCACGTCGCGGCCATGGCCTTGCCAATCGCGTAGTTTGTCCGCCAGTTGTAAGGTGCTCACTTCCGCGCCACGCTCGTCTAGGGCGACGCAATAGTCTTTGCCGACCGCGTCTAGGATACGTTTGGCTTCTATCAGTTGGATGTTTTCTGTGCTGTTGCCGGCGGCGCGTTTTTCCGGCTTGATTTCGATGATGTCTAGACTGAGTTCACGCGGCATGCGCTTGGCGTATTCTAGGCAGGCCGTCTCTACCCATGCGGGCATTTTGTGGCCCACGGAGATGATGCGCAATTTCACTGCCAGATCCCCATGAGCGCTAATGCCGGCTAGGCGGTTTTAGGCTGCACCGTGATCGGCGGTGATGTGGCCGCGACGCGTTTCTGCCTCGCCCCAAAGTTGTTCAAGGTTGTAGTAGGCGCGTGTTGTGGGCACCATGATGTGGGCGACGATGTCGTTTAAATCAACCAAGACCCATTCGCCGTCTTTTTCACCTTCGGTGCCACGTATGGCGTAACCTTTTTCCTTGATTTTTTCACGGATGTTGTCCGCAATTGCTTTTGCCTGACGGCTGGATGTGGCACTGGCTACTATCATGTAGCTGGTCATGGAAGTCAGTTTGCGCACGTCCATGACCGTGATGTCAAAGCCTTTGATGTCTTCAATGGCGTCGATCACAGCGAGCTTTAAGCCCTCTAAGTAATTGGCGTCGGATTTGCTGGGGTCTAAGTTTGTTGTCATTAAGCGGCCTGTACGGGAATGGCGTTACGTTGTGATGAAATGCGGTTGTTATGGTCTACGTAGACCAGTTTTGGCGCGAAATTTTCTAATTCTATGGCTTGGTAATCGGCGTAGCTAGCAATGATGATTAGATCTTGTGGCGCGGCCTTGTGTGCAGCAGCACCGTTAATGGAAATGATGCCGGAATTGCGCTCAGCACGAATGGCGTAGGTGCTAAAGCGCTCGCCATTGGTGATGTTGTAGATGTGAATTTTTTCGTATTCTTTAATGTCCGCCGCGTCCAGCAAGGTTTCATCGATTGCGCAGCTGCCTTCGTAATCGAGTTCGCTGTGCGTCACATGCACGCGGTGCAATTTAGATTTGAGCATGGTTCTTTGCATACGAGTTAGTTTATATGTAAAAGGGAGAGCATTATAGTCTTTATAAGCCACTGTTCCAATGCTAAAAAATTCATGTCGGCCATGTAGAGGTAAAAACCCTCACCTCAAATGCACCTGCACGCGGCTGGATTACAGGCTAAGGCAGATGTTATCAATCAGGCGGGTGGTGCCTAATTTGGCGGCGGCCAAGATCACTAAATCGCTGTCATGGGCTAGCGCTGGTTTTAACTGGCTGGCCGTGCGTATGGCCACGTAATCAACTTGCCAGCCTTGGTTTTCTAGCTTAAGCACGGCTTCTTTTTCCAAGGCCAAGAAATCCACCTTTGGCGCTAGGTCTTTAATTTTTTCGCAAACGGCTTGCAGTTCGGCATGCAATTGGCTGGCCTGGGATTTTTCTGCCTGACTTAAATAGCCGTTACGCGAACTCATGGCCAGTCCGCTCGGCTCACGCACGGTTTCAGCGGCGATAATGGCTATGGGTAGATTAAATTGTTTAATCATTTGCTGGATGACAAACAGTTGCTGATAGTCTTTTTTGCCGAATACCGCCAATTGCGGCATGACGATATTAAATAATTTCAACACCACGGTGGCCACGCCAGCGAAATGGCCAGGGCGGCTAGCGCCGCATAAGTCGTCGGCAATCGCTGGCAATTGCACGGTGATGCTTTGATTAAGCTGTTGCCCATCAAAGTCCGGGTACATCTCGGCTACCGTGGGGATAAACACCATGCTGGCGCCTGCTGCCTCGAGTTTTTCGCAATCGGCTTCCAGGGTACGTGGGTAATTGGCCAAGTCTTCGTTGGCGCCAAATTGCAGTGGATTAACAAAAATGCTCACTACCACGCACTTGGTATGCTGTTTGGCTAGGCTTACTAAGTCCAGATGGCCGGCATGCAAATTGCCCATGGTCGGCACCAAGACAACCGGACCTTGTCCCTGCAGTGCTGTGCGCAACTGGGCGATGGTGTGTATGATCTGCATCAATAACTGTGTTCGGCGGCGGGAAAGGTTTTTTGTTTGACGGCCCGCACGTACTGACGAATGGCGGTTTCTATGCTGTTGGTGTCGGCTAAGAAATTTTTAACGAAACGCGGTACTTTGAATTCACTGGGGGCTTTGCCGGCAACGCCGCTGTATATGCCTAGCAAGTCTTGAATGACCAAGACTTGTCCGCTGCAATCGACGCCTGCGCCTATGCCTATGGTAGGCGTGGCTATGCTGGTGCTGATTTTTTTGGCCAGCGCTGCCGGCACCATTTCCAACAGAATAAAACTGACCCCAGCCTCGCTCATGGCGACGGCGTCGGCCATAATGTTGGCGGCACTTTCATCGGTTTTGCCTTGAATTTTATAGCCGCCTAATTGGTTGACCGATTGTGGGGTAAAGCCTAAATGAGCACACACTGGGATGCCGCGTTCGATTAAATAGCGGGCGGTTTTGACTTTGTTGCCGCCGCCTTCAAATTTAACGATGTGGGCGCCCGAGCGTATCAGCCATTCTGCATTTTTGTAGGCCGCTTCGTCATCGTGTTCGTAGCTGCCCAGCGGCATGTCTGCCATGATCACGGTGTTGGGCGCGCCTGCGGCGACGCTTTTGGTGTGGTAAGTCATGTGATGCATGCTGACATTTAGGGTGTTTTCTGCCCCTTGTAAAACCATGCCTAGCGAGTCGCCAACCAACAGCATATCAACCCCGGCCAACTCCATCAGTTTGGCAAAAGAGGCATCGTAGCAGGTCAGCATAGCGATTTTTTCACCGCTGGCCGCTAATTTTTCCAGTGCGTTTAATGGCATGCTTGACTGGCCCATGGGTTTAATCAAAATTTGGATTAAAGAATTCGCGCTGCCCTTTAATTTGCAAGATACGCGACAGCAATAAATCCAAAGCACCTGGGTTGTTTAAGATGTTGAGTTTTTCGTTGTTGACCATCAACACCGGTGAGGTGTTGTAGTTATGAAAAAATTCGCTGTAGGCATTGGCCAGCCCCTCGATGTAGTCGCGGCGGATTTCCAGCTCGTAGCTGACGTTGCGCGACTCTATGCGCTCCATTAAGGAATCTATGGGGGTTTGCAAGTAAATTACCAAATCCGGTTTAGGCGCTTTTAACTGCAGGTGTTGGTAAATCTGGTGGTACAAGGCGTATTCTTCGTCGTTTAAATTTAAGCGTGCAAAGATCGGGTCTTTGTCTAAAAAGAAATCCGCTACGATGGGCCTAGCAAACATGTCGCGTTGGTTTAAATCGGCAATTTGGTTGGCGCGTTGGAATAAAAAGAACAGTTGTGTGGGCAGGGCGTAGCGCTGCGGGTCTTGATAAAAGCGCGGTAAAAATGGGTTGGCTTGGGCTTTTTCAGACAAGTAATCGACCGGAAACTGGTCGGCCAACATTTTCGCCAAGGTGGTTTTGCCGCAACCTATCGGCCCTTCAATGACAATATAAGGAAACTTGTTAAAAATACTCATGTGACGTTATGCCTGCCGTTTTATACCAGTAAATGGGTGTTGCGCAATCAATGTTGCTATTTTGCCATGATTTGGGATGGATACATGCGGGTCAATTTCAAATAATGGCAATAAAACGAAGCCGCGTTGGTGCATGCGCGGGTGGGGCAAGGTCAGGGTGCTGTCGTTTAACACCAAATCATCGTACAGCAACAAGTCGCAATCGAGCACACGTGGCGCATTCACAAAGGGGCGCTCACGGCCTGCGGCATTTTCTATGCCATGTAACGCGGCCAGCAATGCGTGTGGGTTCAATTGCGTAGTCACTTGCACTACCGCGTTAATGAAGTCTGGTACTGGGACGGCGTTGAGTTCAGGGCAGTCTACTGGGGCGGTTTCATACAGCGATGATTGCTTGATTAATTGGCAATCGGGCAAGGCGGCGATGGCAGCGATGGCCAAGCGAACTTGCTGTGCCGGTTGCTCAAGGTTGCTGCCCAGTGCGATGTAAGCGTTAGCCATGGTCGATATGCTAAATGCTTAAGCCGGGTTTAGTCGGCGGTGCTGGCGTTGGCCGTGGGTTTTTTTCTGGCCCTGCGGCGACGCTTTTTAGGTGCGCTGTCGGCCAACAACATGGCGCTACGTGCTTCGCCGTCGGCGTTGGCAAAGGCTGTCCACCAGTCACCCAGTTCCATGGGCAATTCACCCGAGGCGCAGCGCAGCAATAAGAAATCATAGCCGGCACGGTAGCGTGGGTGGGTCAGCAGGGCGAATGGGCGTTTGCCAGCGCGTTGTTCAAAGCGCGGTTGCATGCCCCATATTTCTTTCATGGTGGCGGTGTAACGGTTGTGTATGGCTAGTTTTTCCGCTTGAGTGGCGATGACTTCGCTCATGGCAAGGTGCAGCGCCGGCATCAAGTGTTGCCCGGCCTTTTTATGCACTTCCCAGGCGGCCAGCATTTCATGCCAGAGCAGGCTGGCGAATAAAAAGCTGGGGTTGGCGGATTTGCCGGCCAAGATGCGTTCGTCGGTATTTTCTAAGGCCAGCGTAATGAAGCGCTCGCCCATGGCTTGTTCTAGCACCACATCCAACATGGGCAACAAGCCGTGGTGTAAATGCTGTGCACGCAATGCCGTCACGCTTGCCATGGCGTGGCCAGACAAAAATAGCTTAAGCATCTCATCAAACAAGCGGCTAGGCGGCACGTCTGCCAGCAAGTCGGCCATTTTTGCTATGGGCGCTTCGCTATGGGCTTCAATTTTTAGGTCCAATTTAGCCGACAAGCGAACCGCACGCAACATGCGCACCGGGTCTTCGGCATAGCGGGTTTCTGGCTTGCCTATGATGCGCAGTATGCCGGCTTTGATGTCGGCGTAACCGTCATGAAAATCCAGCACTTCTTGGCTGGCCGGGTTGTAATACAAGGCATTGGCAGTGAAATCGCGGCGCAAGGCGTCGTCGACGATGGAGCCAAACACGTTGTCCCTAATGATGCGGCCGCTATCGGTGACTTTGGCGTCGCCTTCTGCTTCCAGGTGGCTGCCGCGAAAGGTCGATACCTCTATGGTTTCGTCGCCAAATAAGACGTGCACCAAGCGAAAGCGTTTACCTATCAAGCGCGAGCGCCTAAAAATGCGGTTAACTTGCTCTGGGGTGGCGTTGGTCGCTACGTCGAAATCTTTGGGGGTGCGATTCAGCAGCAAATCGCGCACCGCGCCGCCCACGATATAGGCTTCAAAGCCAGCTTTGTGTAAGCCTTCGGTGGTTTTTAAGGCGGCATTGCTGAGTAAGTTGCGGTCTATTTTGTGACTTTTATGGGTAATGCATAAAGCACCATGGTGCGGCAGGTCTGGCTGTTTATGGGTGTTTTTCGCCGTTAATTTTGCGCGCTGGTGTGGTTTGTGGTTGGGCTTAGCGGTGTTGCTGGCATGCGCCAGAGACTTGGCGTATTTGCTTTTAAAAATTCGGTCTAGCAGTTTTTTAATCATGGGCTGATTATAGCTTAAAATCAGCCGGCTTTATTTTCCCATAGGATGTCTGGCTGGCCGGCTTGTTTGTTAATGCTGCGGCACATAACGAATAATAAATCGGACAATCTGTTTAAGTATTGCAAGGAGATGTCGGTGACTTTTTCATTTCTATGCAGCTCCACCAGCTTGCGCTCAGCGCGACGGCATACGGTGCGGGCTAGGTGGCAATAGGCTGCGGCCTTGCTGCCACCAGGTAAGATAAATTCTTTGAGTGGGCTTAACTCTTCGTTTAATGCGTCTATAAGATCCTCTAAATCGTTGATGCGGGCTTGCTGCAAGATGACGAAGCCCGGTATGCAGATTTCTCCGCCCACATTGAATAAGTCGTGTTGAATTTGCGTGAGTGGGGTGAGCAGCTTGTTCGGTAGAGACTCGGTCAGCATGATGCCTATGATGGAATTGAGCTCGTCTAAATCGCCCATGGCTTCAACCCTAAGGCTGTCTTTATTGATACGGCTGCCGTCACCCAAGCCGGTGGTGCCATCGTCGCCGGTGCGCGTATAAATTTTACTCAATCTGTTTGCCATAATGCGGCTCCTTGCCAGCTTGCATTTGCAATCGTTTATAATGCTAGCATTGTAACTGATGACAACCCTGCCATGAATGTAAGCCAACGCATTGCTAGCAAAAAAGCCATCCCCAGCGATCCCATAGGGGTGTTTGATTCTGGGGTAGGGGGCATCTCTGTGCTCAAGCACATACAGGACTTGCTGCCTAATGAGCGCTTGCTGTACGTGGCAGACAGTCGCTACGCGCCTTACGGCAATAAAACCGCAACAGAAATCCAAGCACGTTGTTTTGCCATCGCCGATTTTTTAATTGCCCAAGGCGCTAAAGTGCTGGTGGTGGCATGCAATACCGCCACCGCGGCTGCCATTGATGCTATGCGTGACCATTACGCACTGCCTATCATAGGCATGGAGCCGGCAGTGAAGCCGGCGGCCGAAGCCAGTCAGAATGGCATCATAGGCATATTAGCTACGGTGGGTACGCTGAAAAGTGCCCAATTTGCCGCCTTGCTGGAAAGCTACGGTCGCAACGTGGAGGTGGTTACCCAAGCCTGCCCAGGCTTGGTTGAATGCATAGAGCGCGGTGAAGTGGACAGCCCGGCGACGCGCGCATTAATAAAGCAATTTTGTGCCCCTTTGCTGGCTGAAGGAGCGGACACCGTGGTTTTGGGCTGCACCCATTACCCGTTTGTGCGTGGCTTAATTCGTGAGGTGGTTGGTGATCAGGTGACCCTGGTGGATACTGGGGCGGCGGTTGCCAAGCAAGTAAAAAGTCGCTTAATCGAGACCGGCTTGTTGGCGGCCAGCACCGATGTTGGCGCCGTGCGTTTTTGGACTAACAGTGTGGCGGCAGATGCGCCAGCGGTGATCGCTAGTCTATGGGGGCAAGCGGCTGAGGTGGCTGTTTTTTAAGTGCGCTGCTTGCTTTTTTCGGCGCTGATTTCCGTCACCGTGTAGCCGTCCGTGGCGGCTGCACGCATTTCAAACAAATACGGGTCCTGTTGCGCTAAGGGGCTGTTTGTTTCATCGAACATGGCATCATTTTGTGGCGGCACCGGAAAGCGCCAATAAATTTTGTCTACTTTTTCCCCAGTAAGGCGGGCGATGTGGCCAATTAAATTGCTTTCTAAAATATTGGAAAAGCGAAACCGTTTCAAAGGGGCCGATTCTATCTGCACATGGGTTTGTTTGCTGATGGGATCTTGAACACAGCTGACCAACACTTCTACGCCGGTATTTAAGAAATACTCGGTGACAAAATCGATGATTTTCGCATCGGCCATGGCTCTTTTTTTCTTAGCGGCATAAACCAATAAAACAAACACAGTGAGGGCCAGCAGGTTGGCGCTTAGTGCGTATAAGGCCACTGAATCCAAGCTAAACGTTAATGTAAACATGGCTGTCCTTAATTAAACTTGCTATCCGGCCAGTGCCTTGGTCAACTTAATGGTGAGCCACCACTGCCCCGGCTTGAAGTTGGTATTGTGTGCCGCAGTAAGGGCAGGCTACCTGCCCGGTTTTAGCCACATCCAAAAATACCCGCGGATGGGATGCCCACAAGGCACTGGCATCACTGGGACAATGCAGTGGCAAGTCTTGGGCTGACACGATGATGGCTTTTTGTTTAGTCATGGTTAGCTTAGATACGGTAGGGATTACATTTAGACCAAGTTTTTTAGTTAGACCAGGGTTAACCAATCGGCATGCTTGGCCGATTTGCCGGTCACCACATCAAAATACATTTTCTGTAATTGTTTGGTGATGGGGCCTGCTGTGCCATTGCCTATGCTGCGTCTGTCTAATTCACGGATAGGCGTGACTTCTGCAGCGGTGCCAGTAAAGAAGGCTTCGTCAGCGGAATACACTTCATCGCGGGTGATGCGTTTTTCGATGACGGTTAAACCAATTTCTGCAGCCAATTGCAATATGGTGTCACGCGTGATGCCTTCTAATGCGCTAGTCAGGTCAGGTGTGTACATTTTGCCATTGCGTATGATGAAGATGTTTTCGCCTGAACCTTCTGCAACAAAGCCGTCTACGTCCAGCAGCAAGGCTTCGTCGTAGCCATCGAGAGCGGCTTCTTGGTGCGCCAATATGCTGTTCATGTAGTTGCCGTTGGCTTTGGCTTTACACATGGTGATGTTGACGTGGTGGCGTGAGAAAGACGAGGTTTTAACGCGTATACCGTTGTCTAGCGCGTCTTGGCCCATGTAAGCACCCCATTTCCATGCCGCCACAATCACGTGAGTGGACAAGGTTTTGGCAGAAATGCCCATGGCTTCCGCACCGTAAAATGCCATAGGGCGCATGTAGGCCGATTCCAGATTATTTTCCCTAACCGCGGCTTTTTGCGCTTCCATCATTTGCTCTTTGCTGTAAGGCATTTTCATTTGCAAAATGTGGGCACTGCGGAACAGACGGTCGGTGTGTTCTTTTAGGCGGAAGATGGCCGTGCCTTTGTCGGTTTTGTAAGCGCGCACGCCTTCAAATACGCCCATGCCGTAATGCAAAGTGTGGGTTAAAACGTGGGTGGTGGCATCGCGCCAGTTAACCATTTTGCCGTCGTACCAAATTACGCCATCGCGGTCTGCCATTGAGGTTGGAATTGCCATGTTGCTGCCTTATAAACGAATTTTGTAAAAGCCTTATTGTAAACTAAAGGCCGTAATTCTTGTCGCATGTTAAAATCAAATTTCACTTAAATGCACAGATTTTGCAAATTTAAAGATTACATAAGGTTAAAAAATGCGTTACTTCATCCTGGCTTTACTCATCACCTTGCTGGCGGCATGCCAACCATCGGCGGGCGGCAAGCAGCTGGTGGCAACCGACATTACGGGTGCGGATTTTGGCCATGACTTAAGCCTCACCGACCATAATGGTAAGCCACGTAGCTTAGGCGAATTTAAGGGCAAAGCCGTGGTGCTGTTCTTTGGCTACACGCATTGCCCAGACGTTTGTCCGACCACCATGCTGGATCTGAAGCAAACCATGAAGTTATTAGGCCCGCGCGCCGATGAATTGCAAGTACTGTTCATTACCCTAGACCCAGAGCGCGATACGCAAGCGGTGTTGGCGCAATTTGTGCCGTCGTTTGATCCGCGTTTTATTGGTTTATGGGGCGACGAACAGGCGACCAAGCTGGTGCAGGCTAACTTTAAAATATATGCCAAGAAGGTCGACGTAAAAGGCAAAAGCGCTTACACGCTAGACCACAGTGCTGGCATGTATGTGTTTGATAAAACCGGCAAGATTCGTTTGTACGTCGATTACGGTGAAAAGCCAGCCGACATTGCTAATGACATCTTGCAGGTGCTTTAAGTCACTGGCCTAAACTTAAGCTTAAGTTTAGCTTGGACTTAAGTTTAGCCTGGACTTAAGTTTAGCTTGGGCTTTAGCGTCGAACTTGTCTTTGTTGATGATGTGGCGTTCGTGCGTGCCACTCGCTATCACATCGATGCCATCGTGCGCTTCCACGGCAAAACTGAGCTTACGCCCTTGCACAGACAATAACTCCACTTTGGCGGTCACGGTCAAACCTGGCGGCGTGGCGGCTAAGTGACTGACGTTGATGTGTGTCCCCACCGTTTGTTCTTGCGGCCAATCCAAATGCGGCTTAATGGCCAAGATGCAAGCCCATTCTAGAAAGCCCACCATAAATCCAGTGGCAAACACCTCGGGCATGGATAAAAAGTCCGGGGATTCCGGGTAGATGGCAGGCACGGTTTTCGCCTTAGATACAACAAAGCTATGCTGGTAGCGTATGCTAGCGATTAGGCTGTCTTTCATGGCTAATTCTCCCTTTTATCTGGTCGGCTTAATAAAAAGGCCAGCCCATGGGCCAGCCTTTTTAATTAACCTTACATTTAATTCGCTTAGCTTAAGTCGGATTTTGTCCAACTTAAGCTAAACCGCGCGCTTACATGTGCAGCAAGGGCACGATTAACAAGGCCACAATGTTGATGATTTTAATCAATGGGTTAACCGCAGGGCCCGCTGTGTCTTTGTAGGGGTCGCCAACGGTATCGCCAGTCACGGCTGCTTTATGCGCTTCTGAGCCTTTGCCGCCGTGGTTGCCGTCTTCTATGTATTTTTTTGCGTTATCCCATGCACCGCCACCGGTACACATGGAGATCGCTACAAATAGACCGGTAACAATGGTACCCATCAACATGCCGCCTAAGGCCACTGGGCCTAACAGCAAGCCAACGGCTACTGGCACGGCTACTGGCAATAGGGATGGAATCATCATTTCTTTAATGGCGGCGGTGGTGAGCAAGTCAACGGCTTTGCCGTATTCTGGTTTACCCGTGCCGTCCATGATGCCTTTGATGTCACGGAATTGACGGCGTACTTCTTCTACCACGGCGCCAGCTGCGCGACCAACGGCTTCCATCGCCATGGCAGCAAACAAGAAGGGAATCAGGCCGCCGATGAATAAGCCGATGATGACCATAGGGTCGCTTAGGTCAAACTTAGCCACCATGCCTGCGCCTTCTAATTTGTGCGTGTAGTCAGCAAACAATACCAACGCCGCTAAACCAGCTGAACCAATGGCATAGCCTTTGGTGACCGCTTTGGTGGTGTTGCCTACTGCATCCAATGGGTCGGTTACGTCGCGCACGGATTTAGGTAAGCCCGACATTTCGGCAATGCCGCCGGCATTGTCAGTGATTGGGCCGTAAGCGTCTAAAGCGACCACGATACCGGCCATGCTTAACATGGATGTAGCTGCTACAGCCACGCCATACAAGCCACCAAGATGGTAAGAAGCAAAAATAGCCAAACAGACTGACAGTACTGGCCATGCGGTGGATTTCATCGAAATGCCTATGCCGGCAATGATGTTGGTGGCGTGACCTGTGGTCGAGGCTTGGGCAATGTGTTTCACCGGTGCGTAATCGGTACCGGTGTAATACTCAGTAATCCAAACCAAGGCTGCTGTTAAGACTAAACCAACCGCGCAAGCACCAAACAGTTGATTGGCTGATATGGCTAAATCACCTGCCATCAAGCCTTCAGGGAACATTTTAGTGGTAACGAAGTAGAACGCCACTAAAGACAAACCACCTGCTACAGCCAAGCCTTTGTATAAGGCAGGCATGACATTTTTCATGCCAGGGCTAGCTTTAACAAAGAAGCAGCCTATGATGGACGCCACGATAGACACGGCTGCCAACATCAATGGGTAAATAATGCCGTCTTCGCCAGCATTGGTAAGTAATAGACCGCCCAATACCATGGTGGCAATCAAAGTCACGGCGTAAGTTTCAAATAAGTCAGCGGCCATGCCTGCGCAATCGCCCACGTTATCGCCGACGTTGTCGGCAATCACGGCTGGGTTACGCGGATCGTCTTCGGGTATGCCGGCTTCGACTTTACCCACTAAGTCGGCGCCTACGTCTGCGCCTTTAGTGAAAATGCCGCCGCCTAAACGGGCAAAGATGGAAATCAAAGAAGAACCAAATGCCAAGCCTATCAATGGGTTTAAATCCACGGCTTGTTCAGCAGGGGTGACGGACAATAGGTAGGCATAAAAACCAGCCACGCCTAATAAGCCTAAACCCACCACCAACATGCCAGTGATAGCGCCGCCTTTGAAGGCCACGTCTAAAGCCGGTGCGATGCCGCCCGTTGCAGCTTGGGCAGTTCTAACGTTGGCTTTAACCGACACGTTCATGCCTATGAATCCGCAAGCGCCCGATAGAACGGCGCCTATAACGAAGCCCACGGCGGTGGTGGTGCCTAAAAATAAGCCGATTAATACAGCCAAGACGATACCGACGACGGTGATGGTTTTGTATTGACGCGCTAAATACGCCGCGGCGCCTTGTTGGATGGCGGCTGCAATTTCTTGCATGCGGGCGTTACCGGCCGGCAGGCCCGATATCCATTTGCTCATTACTAGGCCATACACGACTGCTAAAAACGCAGCACCTATGGCTATCATTAGTGAAACTGACATGACTTCTCCCTATCTAAAATTTTTATAAATTACGTGAGTATTAAACTGCGTTTAAAACGTTAAAAATAAAACTAGTACGAATTGAGGCACTGGAAGTGCGTGTTTTGCCCCCTTTGAAACCAATGCAAGTGTTACGAATAATCTGCCGCTACGCATGCATCACTACATGTAAATAATCTGTAACAACGGCCCATTATTACACTAATAAGCACACCTAACAACCTCTTTTGTCTTGCCTAAAAACACCGGGTTTAGCTTGGCTTAGAGGTGAGTTTGGGGCGGTTAAAATAAAGTGGATTATTTTTTTAACTGACTTTGCTGGCGAGTCTGGCTAGGGCGTCGCCGAGTTCGGTGCCGCTGAGTTTTTTGGCCAAGCCGTCGAGCTCCTTGGCGGCTTGTAGGCTTAGCTTTTTAATGGCTTTGGGCTGGGCTTGCGGGCTAGATTTTACTTGCACTTTCAGCCGAATTGCAGTAACTTCACACCCTTGCTTTTCTAACTGAATCAATAGGCTAGGAATGCAAAGTTTTATTTTTGCCGCGACCGCATTGTTGCTTGCATACACCGTTAATTGTTGGTTTTTAATGCCGCTTGCGTGGCTCAAGTTGCCTAGGTTGCCCGGGGCAATCGATAACCAGATTTTTTGCGCCGCTTGGGTTTCTTTGGTGTGCGCAGTTAATCCCATTAATTCAGGTTGATTTAGCAGTGCATTAAACTGGCGCATGTGAGCTGGTCTTGAACGTCCGGGTAATTGGAATGGCGATGAATATCATTTTTATCTCAAATAGTATGGCAAAAGCAAAAACGCTCTCTGTGTTTCAGGTGAGCGGGATTGTGTTTGCGCTGCTGGTGTTGCCGGTGTTACTAACGCTGTTGTTGATTGTGCCACAGGATGCGGCGCCGCAACAGGGGGCAAAATCGTCTAAGCTCAGATTTTCATTCAATATAGGCGACCCACAAAAACACTTGGATGCCTATGCGGTACAGATGGGCGAGTTACAAGCTCGCATCATGCGCTTGGATGCACAAAGCGAACGCTTGGCCAAGTTGGCTGGCGAAAAGAAAACGCCCGCCACTAAACCAACTGCACCTGCCCTGGTATCGCCTAGCAATAAGGCGCAAGGCGCTAATCGTGGGGGCCCTTTAGTGTTAAACAGCCCTTACACGGAATTGGATTTGCAAAAGCACATCGCTGAATTAACCGCACGCGTTGAATTTGAAACAGAGTATTTGAGTGAGTTGGAAGCCGAATTATTGCAACAAAGCATGCTCAAAGGCGTGTTGCCAAACCGCAGCCCAATTCGCGCGGCGTTTAATTCATCAAGCTACGGTTGGCGCATAGACCCATTTAATGGCAACAAAGCCTTTCATGAAGGTTTGGATTTTTCGGCTGAGGCCGGTGCCCCTATTTTTGCTGCCGCAGGTGGCATAGTCACGGCGGCAGAAACCATGCCTGATTATGGTAAAATTGTCATCGTGTCACATGGCTCTGGACTTGAAACCCGCTATGCTCACACCTCCAAAATACTGGTTAAAGTGGGCGAACGGGTTGAAAAAGGCCAAATAGTGGCGCAAGTTGGCAGTACTGGGCGGTCCACTGGGCCGCATTTGCATTATGAAATTAGATTAAACGGCAATGCCTTGGACCCAAGAAAATACCTCAATGCCAGGAATTAATTAGATTAAATACAGCCACTGGCCAATACCAAATAAAACCCTACATTACTCACACACAGTTATTTATCCTCTAAGCGGAAAGCGCCTCACTTCATGATTTCATCGTTGTTTAAAAAAATATTCGGTAGCCGTAACGAAAGACTGGTCAAGCAATACGCGCAAAAAGTGCAAAGCATTAACGCATTGGAACCGGCCATGCAGGCTTTGTCTGACGAGGCGCTCAAAGCCAAGACGGATGAGTTTAAACAACGCTATGCCAATGGCGAAACCTTGGAGCAATTGCTGCCAGAAGCGTTTGCCGTGGTGCGTGAAGCCGGTAAACGGGTATTGGGCATGCGCCATTTTGACGTGCAGATGATAGGCGGCATGGTGCTAAACGCAGGCAAGATAGGTGAGATGCGTACCGGTGAGGGTAAAACCTTGGTCGCTACTTTGCCGGTGTATTTGAATGCCTTAACCGGTAAGGGCGTGCACGTGGTCACCGTCAATGATTACCTGGCTAAGCGTGATGCCGAGTGGATGGGCAAGCTGTATAACTTTTTGGGTTTAAGCATAGGCATCAATCTGTCGCAAATGGCCAATGAAGCCAAGCGTGCTGCGTACGCGGCGGACATTACCTACGGCACCAATAACGAGTACGGTTTTGACTATTTGCGTGACAACATGGTGCACAGCCGTGAAGAGCGTGTGCAGCGTGGTTTAAGTTATGCCTTGATAGACGAAGTCGATTCGATCTTGATAGACGAGGCACGCACGCCTTTAATCATCTCTGGCCAGGCCGATGACAGCATCGCGCTTTACAGCCAAATCAATACCGTGGCGGCCAAGTTGATTGCGCAGACCGAAGAAGAGGGTGCTGGCGATTTTTGGGTGGATGAAAAGAACCAAAGTGTGACCCTGTCTGAGCAAGGCCATGAACATGCGGAAGCTTTGCTGGCCGAATCTGGCATGTTGCCTGAGGGCTCAAGTTTATACGAGGCGGCCAACATCACTTTGGTGCACCATTTGTACGCTTCTTTGCGTGCACGCAATCTCTACCATAGGGATCAGCATTACGTGGTACGCGATGGCGAAGTGACCATCGTTGATGAGATCAATGGCCGTATGATGCCGGGACGCCGTTGGTCGGATGGTTTGCATCAAGCGGTGGAAGCCAAAGAAGGCGTTGAAATTCAAAAAGAAAACCAAACGCTGGCCTCCATTACTTTCCAAAATTACTTCCGTATGTATGCCAAGTTATCTGGCATGACCGGTACGGCCGACACCGAGGCCTATGAATTCAATCAAATTTACAACTTGGAGACGGTGGTGATTCCAACGCACCGTCCTATGTTACGTAAAGATAATATGGACAAAGTATTCCGCACGGCCAGAGAGAAATACGAAGCGGTGATTTTGGACATTAAAGATTGCCAAAGCCGTGGTCAGCCGGTATTGGTCGGTACTACCTCGATAGAAAACTCTGAGCTCATTTCGACCTTATTGAATGCCGAAAAATTAGAACACCAAGTGCTTAATGCCAAGCAGCATGAACGCGAGGCGCACGTGATTGCGCAAGCCGGTCGCCCTGGGGTGATTACCATTGCCACTAACATGGCAGGTCGCGGTACGGACATCGTGTTGGGCGGTAACCCTGAGGCCGACATAGAGAATATTAAGCAAGATGCCAAGTTGAGCGAGGATAAAAAAACCGCGGCCATAGATAAACTTAAAGCCGAGTGGCAAGCTCGTCATGATGCCGTATTGGCGGCGGGTGGCTTGCATATTGCCGGCACCGAGCGGCATGAGTCGCGTCGCGTAGACAACCAATTGCGTGGCCGTTCTGGTCGTCAAGGCGACACCGGCTCCAGCCGTTTTTACTTGTCCTTGGAAGATCAGTTATTGCGTATTTTCGCTTCTGACCGTGTGTCTGCCATTATGGAAAAACTCAATATGCCAGACGGTGAGGCGATTGAGCACCCATGGGTAACGCGTGCCATTGAAAATGCCCAGCGCAAAGTAGAAGGCCGTAACTTTGATATCCGTAAACAGTTGCTGGAATACGATGATGTGGCTAACGATCAGCGCAAGGTGATTTATGAGCAACGCAATGAGTTGCTGGAAGCGGCCGATGTGGGCGAGACCATACAAGCCATGCGTGAAGATGTCTTGGTTAGCATGATGGCTAGCCATATTCCACCCAACAGTGTGGAAGAGCTATGGGATGTGGCTAGCTTGGAGCGTGAGTTAAAAGCCGAAACCGGCTTGGTTATTCCTTTGCAAAAAATGTTGGAAGACAACCCCGATTTGCATGAAGAAACCTTGCGTGAGCGCATACTTGATGCCGCAAACAGTGCTTATGCCACCAAAGAAGATTTGGCCAGTGCCGACATCATGCGTCAGTTTGAGCGCTCAGTCATGTTGCAAAGTTTGGACAACCACTGGCGTGAGCATTTGGCTGCGCTAGACCATTTGCGCCAAGGTATCCATTTGCGTTCTTACGCGCAAAAAAATCCTAAGCAGGAATACAAGCGCGAAGCCTTTGAGTTGTTTGAAGGTTTGCTCAATGCGGTGAAAAGCGAAGTGACCAAGGTGACCATGTTGGTGCAGGTTAAAAATGAAGCCGACGTGGAAGCCGTGGAAAAACCGGTCGAAGTGGAAAACTTGCATTATCAACACGCAGACTACGACGAAGCCTTAGCCAATCCAGCGGATGAAGCGCCGGCAGGTGAGCAGCCGCAAGTGCGTGCTGGGGTGAAAGTAGGCCGCAACGACCCGTGCCCATGCGGTTCCGGTAAGAAATACAAGCAATGCCATGGTGTATTAAATTAAGCCTGGTGTATTAAATTAAGTTAGGACAGCCCTATCATGACAGAAACGATAGCCAATAACCCGCCCGCATCGCCTTGCATAGGCGTATGCACTATTGATGATAGCAGCGGTTTTTGCCTAGGTTGCCAGCGCAGCCTGGATGAAATAAAAGGCTGGTGGGACATGACAGTCGAGCAGCAAGTTAGCTTGTTAAACGCATTGGCTGAGCGGCAAACGCAGCAGGCTAATTTTGATGACTAACTGCTTGGATTTGATTTAGTAGTCGCATAAAAAAGCCGGCACGAATGCCGGTTTTTTTATTGTAAGGGGTGCTGGATTTTAGTTGGCTTGTATTTTAGTTAGCCTGTACTTCTAGTTGGACTGGACTTTTTGCTGCAGTAAATTAAGGTAGAGCGTGGCATCCAAGGCGGTGTTATTGCGTTGGGATTGCCATAGGGTTTCTGCCAAGCAATCCATCACGTCGTGGTATGCCAGGTGGGCATCGGCGTGTTTCTCTTTTAACTTGGCATGCAATGCCTTAATGCCCACCGGTTGGTCTATGCTAATTTGCTCTATCACCGACAAATGCAAGCTGATGTGTAAGAACGGGTTGGTGACACCCATTTCTGGAAAATAGGCTTGCTGCAGGTATTGCTCAGGGGCGTCAAACATGGCGTGGTATTCCGGGTGCATGGTGATGACTTCCACGGCTATTTTTTCTAAATCAGTAAGCACGGCGGCTTGCTTAAATTTAGCCCAGGCATCGAATAAAAACTGCCTGGCTTGGTCGCGACTGGGATTGTATAAACTCATTTTTTTAGTGGTACTCTTTGGCGTTAAATTCACACAGGTCGGCTATGCAGCACTGCTGGCATTTGGGTTTGCGTGCTTGGCAAGTGTAGCGTCCGTGCAAAATCAGCAAATGATGGGCATCGTGTAGGTAGGCGGCGGGGATGGTTTTGAGGTATTTTTTTTCTACCTCTAACACGGTTTTTCCGGTCGCTAATTTTATGCGATTGCCCAAGCGAAATAAATGCGTGTCAACGGCTATGGTGGGCTGGCCAAAGGCCGTATTCAACATCACGTTGGCGGTCTTGCGGCCTACGCCAGGCAGGCGCTCTAGCGCTGCTCGGGTATTGGGCACTTGCGATTGGTGCTCATTGATTAAGCTAGCGCAGGTGGCCAAAATGTTTTTAGCTTTGGCGTGGTACAAGCCTATGCTGTTTATATAGGATTCCAAACCATCCAAACCCAGTGCCAGTATGGCGGCAGGCGTATTGGCCACGGCATACAGTTTAGCCGTGGCGATGTTGACGCCTTTATCGGTGGCTTGGGCCGACAGTATCACCGCGATTAACAATTCAAAGGTGCTGTTGTGTTTAAGCTCGGTGCTTGGGTTGGGAATGGCAAGGCTTAAGCGCCTAAATATTTCATGGCGTTTTTCTGCATTCATGGTCGGAAAGGTAGCTTTTTTAGATGGCCACTAATGGCTAGTGGCTGAATTTGGACTGGCAGCCAGGCTTTGATCTGTCACGGTTTTACGCATTTCTATCCAATTGCGTAAAGCAATCAAACTGCCTAAGCCCAAGAAGGCCCCTGGGGGTAAGATCGCCAGTAAGAAGCCGTGGTAGTCTACGCTGATCCACATGAATGCATGGGCTGCTGGGCCGAACACTAAATCCAGTCCTGATAGTACGGTGCCTTTACCAAGCAATTCACGAATCGCACCCAACAAGCCCAATACCAGCATTAAGCCGGCGCCCATCATAAAGCCATCCAATATAGACGGTAGGGTGGGGTTTTTGGCGGCGAACGATTCCACCCGTGCCAGCACGATACAATTGACCACAATCAGCGGGATGAAAATGCCCAATACCTTGTGCAGTTCATGCGCGTAGGCGTTAATGGATAAGTCTATGACGGTCACTAAAGCGGCAATGACCAAGATGAATACCGGCACCCGAATTTCATTGGGCACAAATTGGCGCACAGGCGAGACCGAGCCGTTAGCCGCTGCCATCACCAAGGCGGTAGCCAAGCCTAAGCTGAGGCCGTTAACTGCGGTGGTGGTGACGGCTAGCGTGGGGCATAAGCCCAAGAGTTGGACCACGCCGGAGTTTTGCTTCCACAAGCCATTTAAGGTAATTTCTTTGTAGAGATTGCTCATAAAAATCCTAGGCTAATTTGCATTTGGCACAAACAGCGTTTGTTGGTTCATTGCAAAATATTGCAGTGCTTTTAGTACGGCTTTAACCACCGCGCGCGGGGTGATGGTCGCGCCCACCATGTAATCGTACTGGCCGCCGTCTTTTTTAACCTGCCATTTTTCCTCTGGGGTTTTTTGCAAGGATTCATCATTAAACAGTTTAATCCAGTTTCCATGGGCGATGTCTATGTAGTCGCCCAAGCCTGGTGTTTCTTTGTGCGTTAGCACACGCACACCACTGATACTGCCGTCTGCGCGTATGGCGATGAGCAACTTGATGTCGCCGCTGTAGCCGTCATGGGCCACGGCTTCCAATATCACTCCCGCCGGTTTTCCATGCAAAGTGGCAACGTTGGCTATGCTGGGTAAACGGTTGCCCAATAAAGCGTTGGGTGCTATACGCACTTGGCTGGACAGTAAATCGTTGTCGTAATTTTTCTCGGGCAAAATTTGCTTAAATAGCGCCAGCCTGGCTTCTTTTTCATTGGCTTCTATGGGCGGCCGCGTGGCAATAAATACATAGGCAAGTAAGAGGGTGCCGACAAAAGCGAAGGCCAGCATAGCGACGGCTGTTTTTATGGCATGTTTAAGTATGTTGCGGGCCATATTATTTCTCGTGGCCAAACACGCGCGGTTGCGTAAGTGCGTCGATGAGCGGTACGCACATATTCATAATCAGTACGGAGAAAGCCACGCCATCAGGGTAGCCGCCGTAGACGCGAATTAAATAGGTCAACACGGCCACGCCGGCGGCAAAATAGAGTTTGCCTCTGGGAGTGGTTGGGCCGCTGACCGGGTCAGTGATGATGAAAAAGGCACACAACAGCGAGGCGCCACTCATGACGTGAAATAATGGGTTGGCAAAATGGCTAGGATCGACTAAATAGAAAATGCCAGAAATGGCCGCCAACATCAGCAAAAATGCCGTGGGTAAGTGCCAGCTGATGATGCGCTGTTGCCATAAATACAGCCCACCTAATCCATACGCCGCTGTTACGTATTCTTGCCCTTGCCCACCAAACTGGCCAAAGATGGGCGCTAAACTGATGCTGGGGACTTCTTTGTTGAGCATGAGTTGTGTTTTTAAATAATCCAGTGGGGTCGCCGAGCTGATGGCGTCAACATGCAGTGCAGCCGGTAAGGTTTGGTTGAAGATAAAATTCAGTTGCTCAGACCAGCTTAAGGGGTGGGCGGCGAGTGACAAGGGGGCAGGCCATTTGGTCATGATCAGGGGGAAGGAAATAAGCAAGACGGCGTAGCCGACCATGGCCGGATTAAAGGGGTTGTAACCTAAGCCGCCGTATAGTTGCTTGGCAACGACGATGGCAAAAAAGGTGCCGACCACCACTAGCCACCAAGGAGCCAAGGCCGGCAGGGAAAGCGCCAATAGCCAAGCGGTGACGACAGCACTCATGTCCATTAAGTAGGGTTGTATAGGGCGTTGGCGTAGCTTTAGCAGAGCCGCTTCGGTAACCAAAGCGGTGCTGGTGGCCAGCGCCAACGACACTAAAATGCCGGCGCCATACACCCAGGCGTAAGCAGCGATACCCGGCACCAAGGCCAGTAAGACTTTAAACATGATAGTGCTGACGCTAGGCGCATCACTGATATACGGTGAACGGTTCAATTTTTATCCTTCATCTGTATTTGCATCTGCGCTTGTATCTGCATGTTGGCCGCTGATTTTTTTTACTTTTTCACGTAGCGCATCGGTTTGATTGATTTCTGCCTGCACGCTGGGGCTAACATTTTCCGTGTTTTTTGGCGCATGGCCAGCTTGTGCTGCTGCCAGTTTAGCCGCTTTCGCCCGTTCTATGGCGGCCGCTATCAAGGCTTGTTTGTCGCTGGGTGTCGCGCTCTTGTCGGCTGTGGCGCTTTGTGTGGCTGGCGCTGGCGCTGGGCTATCGCCGGCTAATTTTTGTGCTTTGGCACGAGCGATGGCCGCTGCAATCGCAGCTTGCTTGTCGTTGATAGTGTTGTCGCTAGCAGCTGTTGCCGCATTAGGTGCGATCGCGTCTTGTTTCGTCGATACTTCCGCCTTGCCAGCAGCAGCCCGCTCGGCGTGTTTTTGCGCCCGCTCTAATTTTTCTCGTTCTATGCGGGCCAATCTAAATTCATTGCGTTCACGGGCGAGATCGGCGGCTTCTTTGGCTTTGTCAGCTGCAATGATTTCGCTTTTTGCATAGCGGTAATATTGTACCAGT
This sequence comes from uncultured Methylotenera sp., assembly GCA_964400215.1. Taxonomy (GTDB): domain Bacteria; phylum Pseudomonadota; class Gammaproteobacteria; order Burkholderiales; family Methylophilaceae; genus Methylotenera. The sequence continues at coordinate 47,846 of CAYNSY010000007.1, forward strand.
GGGATGGTGCTTGGGCAGACATAGCTGCAGCAACCGCATTCTATGCAATCAAACAATTTGTAATCGCGGGCTTTTTCAAAGTTGTCGGATTTGGCAAACCAATACAGTTCTTGAGGTTGCAAATTGACTGGGCAAGCATCGGCGCAGCGGGTGCAGCGTATGCAAGGCATGGCCGGTGGTGGTGCTGGGAACAAATCCGGCCTGGCTGCGATGATGCAATTGGCCGCTTTGGTGATGGGCACCCGGCTATTGGGTAAATCAAAGCCCATCATAGGCCCGCCCATAATAAAGTGGCTGGTGTTGGTTTGTGCGCCACCTGCGGCTTGAATCAAATCGTTTAGCGGTGTGCCAAACAAGACCTCGAAATTTTGCGGCCTAGCGACATTGCCGGTGACCGTGACGATGCGGCTGATAGACGGTTCACCAAAGGCAAAGTAGCGGTATATGGCCAGCACCGTTGCCACATTGAATACTTGTACACCTAAATCGGTGGAGCGTTTATCGCTAGGAATTTCTAAATCCAACAGCAAGTAAATTAAGCGTCGGGCATCGCCGCTGGGGTAAAGCGTGGGCACCACCTTGACGTCGGCTTGACCCTGGCTGCAGGCCACTCGCATGGCTGCGCTAGCCAGTGGTTTGTTGTCTTCTATGCCGATTAGGCATTTTTCTGCACCCAGTAAATACTTAACGATTTCTATGCCAGAGACTATCTCATCGGCGCGCTCGCGCATCAGCAGGTCATCACAGGTGATGTAAGGTTCGCACTCGGCGGCATTGATGATGAGGGTGTGTATGGGCGACTGATTGTTGCTGCGCAATTTAATGTGGCTAGGGAAGGTCGCGCCACCTAAGCCAACAATGCCAGAACGACGTAAGCTGTCGACCAAGGTTTTTTTATCGCTGGCTTGCCAGTGAATGGGTTGTAAGGGCGCCCAGGTGTCTAAGCCGTCGCTGCTGAGGGTGATGCAGGTGTCAGGCAGGCCAGATGGGTGCGGAATAATCTGCTCGTCTATGGCAGTGATTGTGCCTGAGGTAGGTGCGTGTATGGCAGCCGATAGCGCGCCTTCCGCTTCCGCTAATAACTGCCCTTTTAGCACGTGATCACCGATTTTTACTTGCAGTTTAGGCAAGAGCCCTACGTGTTGACGCAATGGCAAAACCAGGGTTTTAGGTAAGCTAAGCGTGCTGATGGGCTGTGTGCTGGATTCGTTTTTGTGTTCAGGCGGATGCACGCCGCCGTTAAAAGCGTGCACGTCTTCATCGCGGCCTAAGCCTGGTAGTATGCGACTGGCAAAATTGAGGATGGCGTTCATGCGCTAGGCTTATTCAAGGGGATGATCGGAATAATGGGGTATTTCCATTTCCAGTTATCGGGTTGTTCGGCCACGGCTTGCATGCTGATGCAATCGACCGGGCAGGGTGCCACGCAAAGTTCACAGCCGGTGCATTCGGAAGCGATAATGGTGTGCATGTGTTTGGCCGCGCCCAAGATGGCGTCGACCGGGCAAGCTTGTATGCATAGCGTGCAGCCTATGCACACGGCTTCGTCTATAAAAGCCACCGATTTTGGTTTAGGTGTGCCGTGTTCGGCATTCAGTGGTTTGTATTCCACCCCCATTAAATCGGCCAGTGCATGTGCGCCGGCATCCCCGCCTGGTGGGCATTGGTTGATATCGGCCTCGCCAGCGGCGATGGCTGTGGCATAAGGCTTGCATCCAGGGTAGCCGCATTGGCCGCATTGGGTTTGTGGCAAAATGGCGTCAATTCTAGCGACCAGTGGGTCGCCTTCTACTTTAAACCATAGAGCGGAACAGCCCAGCACTATGCCTATGAGTGCGGCTAATCCCAGCATGATGTATAGGGAAATTAACATGGGGTAACGGTTTTAGAACCTAACTTAATCTTTAACTGGTTAATACTTAATCTGGTTAATACTTATCTAGGCCAGCAAAACCCATAAAGGCTAAGCTCATTAACGATGCCGTGACCATGGCGATGGCTGATCCTTTTAAGGCCAATGGGACGTCGGCGGCTTCTAGGCGTTCGCGCATGGAAGCGAATAAGATCAACACCATGGAAAAACCAAGCGCACCGCCCATGCCAAAAAACAAGGAATCGATAAAGCTGTGGCTGGATTGCGCATTCAATAAAGGGATGCCTAGTACCGCACAATTGGTGGTGATGAGCGGCAAGAATATCCCCAGCGCTTGATACAGGGGTGGAAAATTTTTCTCCATGGCCATTTCAGTGAATTGCACTACGCCGGCAATGACCACAATAAATGACAAGGTGCGCAAGTACTCTAAGCCGTTGGGTTCAAGCAGGTAATGGGTGATGCCCCAGCTGGTCATGGAGCCTATGCTGAGCACAAAAGCGGTGGCCCCAGCCATGCCGATAGAGGCTTCCAGTTTTTTTGAAACCCCCATGAAAGGGCATAAGCCTAATATTTTAACCAGCACGATGTTATTAACCAGCACGGTGCCGATTAAGATCATGATGTAGTGATGTAAATCTATGGTCATAGTCAGTTTCTGGGTGTGAGGCTAAATTATACTGCCTTTATGCGGTGCTAGCTGACGCAGCTAGTTAAACTTAAGTTAACCCGATAAAGGCATTGCAATATACCTTTAAGTTCAATGTTAGCCAAAGCACCTTTTATTATACCCATATAAGCGTATTGAATAAACGCAGCTTGCCCTTAAGCGAGGGCGTTTTGCTTGCAACTTTGCTGGTAGAAATTGTATTTTAGCGATGCTTTTAAGTTAAAATACAAAATTATGACTAGTTTGGGTTAGCGTATGTTTCAAGGAAGTGCAGTCGCTCAGGGTAGCTTGGTAGCCATCGTCACGCCGATGTTTGAAGACGGCCGTTTGGATATCCCCGCTTTAACGGGATTAATTGAATTTCATATAGCGCAAGGCAGCGATGGCATCGTTATCGTTGGCACCACAGGCGAGTCGCCTACGGTCGATTTTGATGAGCATTGCTTATTGATCAAAACCGCAGTGGAGCAAGTTCGTGGCCGTGTGCCGGTGATTGCTGGCACGGGTGCTAATTCAACCAAAGAAGCCATAACACTGACGCAAAAAGCCAAAGATTTGGGCGTGGATGCCTGTTTATTGGTGGCGCCTTATTACAACAAGCCTACCCAAGAAGGCTTGTATCAGCATTTTAAAGCGATTGCAGATGCGGTCGCTGTCCCACAAATTTTATACAATGTGCCTGGCCGTACCGCTTGTGACATTAGCAACGACACGGTTTTACGCTTGGCTCAACACCCCAATATTATTGGTATTAAAGACGCGACTGGCGGTATAGAGCGTGGCACCGATTTGTTGTTGCGTGCCCCTAAGGACTTTGCGGTATTAAGTGGTGACGACGCCACGGCCATGAGTTTAATGTTGTTGGGCGGTAAAGGCGTCATCTCGGTGACGGCCAATGTGGCCCCTAAATTGATGCACGAAATGTGCGTTGCTGCCGTGGCAGGCGATGCCCTAAGTGCGCGTCAAATTAATGCCAAATTATTCCCATTGCACCAAAAGCTGTTTGTTGAAGCTAACCCCATCCCAGTGAAATGGGTGCTGCAAGAGATGGGTTTAATTAAAGCAGGCATACGCTTACCTATGCTGCCTTTGTCCGCCCAATACCACGAGGTATTGCGTGCGGCTTGTCAACCGGCGCAAGTATTGTAAGGTCGTTAAACGGCCAGTAACGATTTATCTAAGAGGTTAATGAAACAAATGACTATCAAACACAGCGCTCTCTACCTATTGATACTTGCCAGTTTGGCAGCGTGCGACTCCATCCCATTTATTAATAGCAGCTCGGACTACAAAGGGGCGGCGCGCTCGCGTCCATTGGAAGTGCCCCCGGACTTAACGGCTAGTCCAGTGAGCGATGCTTACAGCATTCCAGGTGCGACTAATTACTCCAGTTATAGCCAAGCGCAAGAAGGTCAAGAAGTGGCCGTGGAAAAAGTGTTGACCACACCCGATGGCGTTCGTTTAGAAAGAGCCGGCGCACAACGCTGGTTGGTAGTGAATGCCCCGGCGGAAAAAGTCTGGCCTGTGGTGTTGGAGTTTTGGGCAGATCAAGGCTTTGCCGTGCGCTCAGAAAATGCCCAATTGGGCGTGATGGAAACCGAGTGGTTGGATGCTGAGTCCATCAAGAAAGATGAGAAAGCCGATTTGGGTGACCGTTTTGACAAGATGCTGGATAAATTATCTGGCTACGCGGACAAGAAAAAATTCCGCACGCGTTTGGATAGAGGCGAAGAACCAAACACCACCGAGATCTACATGACACACCGCTCTGTTAATGGCGCGCCCGATGATGGTAAAGAAAGAATCAAAACGCAGTTAGGTGAAATCGATACCGGTTACAAGCAAGACAGCAAAACCCCTATTGAAGCAGACGCTAGGGAAGCTGAATACGATGCCGAGTTGTTGCGTAGACTGATGGTCAAGTTGGGCGTGGAAGAGCAAAAATCCAAAGCCATCATGGCGCAAGGCGTGACCATTAAGCGTGCGGATGTCAGAAAAGAAAGCGATGGCAGCGCCAGCCTACTATTAAACGATAGCTTTGATCGCGCATGGCGACGCGTAGGCTTGGCATTAGATAGAGTGGGTTTTGTGATTGAAGATAAAGACCGTTCTAATGGCTTGTTCTTTGTTCGCTATGCCGACGTGGATATTGACGACGCGCCTAAGAAAAAGAAAGGTTTGTGGGATACCATAAAATTCTGGGGTAACGATGATAAAAAAGAAAGCACCGCTGCCGCGCCGAAAGACGATAAAAGCATGATGGAGAAATTAAAATTCTGGGGCACAGACGATAAGGCAAAAGTGAATCCAGAAAAACAATACCGCATTAAAGTGGCGGACGGCGATCAGGATAACAGCGTGGTGACGGTAGTGGATAAAGACGGTGCACGCGTTGCCACGACCACAGCCAATCGCATTGTGGCCTTGATGTACGAGCAATTAAAATAAGTGTAAGTCCGCGATCTGCTATGCGCTTTGCCTCATTAGGCAGTGGCAGTGCTGGCAATGCCTTGGTCGTTGAGGCAGGCAGCACACGCTTGATGTTGGATTGCGGCTTTAGTATCAAAGAAACGCTGGCTAGGTTGGCTAGATTGCAACTTGAGCCTGAGCATCTTAATGGCATAGTCATTACCCATGAGCACGACGACCACGCCGGTGGTGCGTTTAAGTTTGCTGCTAAATACAATATCCCCGTTTGGCTAAGCTACGGTACCCTGAAAATGGTCGACCGCTACATGCCTAATCAACACAAGCTAGACCTGCGTGTGGTGGATAGCCACAGTGCTTTTTCCATCCAAGCCATCGAAGTGCATCCTTATCCGGTGCCGCACGATGCACGCGAACCCATACAATGCGTATTTAGCGACGGTAATAAACGTTTAGGCGTGCTGACCGATGTGGGTAGAAGTACGCCGCACATAGAGCAAACTTTGAGTGCTTGCCATGCCCTAGTTTTGGAGTGCAATCATGATGCCGCTATGTTGCAAGTGGGCCCTTACAGTCGATCACTAAAGCAACGCGTGGGTGGGGATTTAGGGCATTTGGAAAATTTAGCATCAGCCAATATATTGGCTAAATTGGATAACAGCCGCTTGCAGCATATTGTGGCTGCGCATTTGAGTGCAAAAAATAATACCCCGGATTTGGCCAAGCAAGCGTTGGCAGGGGTTTTGAATTGCCAGCCCGAATGGGTCGGTGTTGCCGATCAAGCGTTTGGTTTGGCTTGGCGTGAAATAAGCTAAAGCTAAGCTAAAGCCTAGTTTTTAAGATAAAAAGTTATTTAAAATAAAAAGCTTTGAAAATAAAAAAGCCGACTAGAAGTCGGCTTTTTTATTGCATGCAAAGAGCTAATTACTTAGCAGCTTCGGCAGGAGCAGCAGCGTCAGCAGCAGGAGCAGCAGCGTCAGCAGCAGGAGCAGCTTCAGCAGCAGGAGCTTCAACAGCAGCAGGAGCTTCAACAGGAGCTTCAGCAGCTTTTTCGCCACAAGCAGTAACAGCAAGAGCTAATAATGCAGCAAGTAGAATTGAACGTGTCATTTTATTTCCTTAAGGTTTACAACGGGTTAAAAAAACTTTTTCGATAGACGCTAAAAGTTTTAGCTAATAAGCAACATCGAGTGACGCAAATTTTACCAGCAATTATAAAAAAAACCAGTATTTTTCAGCACATAAACGTGGATATTTGAAAAAAAGTTTAATTTTTTACAATTTTTTTAATTTTCGTCAGTTTTTTATAAGCATAAGCTATGCCAACCTGAATTAATCTATGGCACGTATTAATCAGAGAAATGCAAATAGCCGGCTTGGTACCATGCAAAAAGTGACTGACTTAATTCGCTGTTATTTAAATGATCCACTAAATCCTTAGGCGTCAATAGACGGTCATCGGCCAATTTTTTTAAGATCGCCGCCGCCTCGCCTGCGCATGCCATCATTTCCCCGTTGATGAAGAAATGCTCGCCTTCAAATAACATCAGGCTTTTTAAATCCAATAGGAGTCCAGCGCTGGCTGCTTTTTTAATGAAGTTGGCCAGACTGATTTTTTTATTGGCATCAAATACCACGTGCGTTTTAGGTTCAGACAAATAGCGACCAAGAAATTCGGCGACCGCATTGGTTGACCATTGAATTTTTTGCAGCTGTGCGCTGACACTAGCCACCATGGCCTGGCTAATTTCAGCGGGGTGCGCTTGCAGGCTTAAGTTGGCATCTTGGTATATGCCCGCCAGTGGGATGCTCTCTTGGTTTACTTTATCCTGCATAAAGCCCAGAAATTCGCTGGCCAATTCCTGGTTTTTTGGCGCCCTAAAGCCTATGGAGTAGGTCATGCAGTCTTGGTCGCCGTCCGATACGGCTATGCCCCAGTGGGCCAAGTGCGGCGGTAAATACAGCATGTCGCCGGCTTCCAATAACCACTCTTGTTTGGTGTCAAAGTTTTTCAAAATACGTAGCGGCGCTCCATCGACTAGGGTCAAATCGGTTTGCTCGCTGATGCGCCATAATCGCTTGCCTTGACCTTGCAATAAAAATACATCGTAGCTGTCAAAGTGCGGGCCGACGCCACCGCCGTTGGGTGCGTAACTGACCATGAGGTCGTCTAGTCTGGCGTGCGGAATAAAAGAAAATTGCTGCAATAGCGCACTGGCTTCCGGTAAGAAATGGTTGACGCTTTGTACCAGTAAAGTCCAGTTATGCTGGGCCGATGGTGTGTCAGGTAATGCGGCGAAATCCTCTTCGGTAAATGGCCCATGTTGCGCGTGCCAGATGCCATTTTTGTATTCCACGATGCGCGATTGTACGTCTTCTTCGCAAGCCAGGCCGGCCAACTCTTCTGGGCTTAATAGACCTGTAAAGTCAGCAATCGCCGCTTTAATTAGCAGGGGTTTTTTTTGCCAATACTGGTCTAAAAATTGGCTGGGCGTAAGCTGGTTTAATAATGCTAAGGGCTGGTTCATGGCGGTATTTTATCTTGTATTTGCGCTTTATTTTGCTGCAGTTTTAATAAAAAAACGGCTTGTTAGCCGTGACTATGCTTACTTACATTGCTAGAAGAATGCAGTAAAATTGCGGCATGACTATTTACTCGCTTGCTAGACCCTTATTGTTTCAGTTAGATGCTGAAGTGGCCCATGATCTAAGTCTAAGCAGCTTACGCTTAGCAGAACGTTTGGCTTTACTAAAACTTTACCCCGCCGCACCCCCCTGTAAACCACGGGAAGTCATGGGCATACGCTTCCCCAATCCGGTTGGACTGGCTGCAGGCTTGGACAAAAATGCCACCGTCATCGATGGCATGGCGGCGCTGGGTTTTGGTTTTATTGAGGTGGGCACGGTGACACCCTTGCCTCAGCCTGGCAATCCTAAACCACGCTTATTTCGCGTCAAAGAAGCGCAAGGCATTATTAACCGTTTTGGATTTAATAATTTGGGCGTGGACCAATTGTTGCAGCAGGTACAAGCGGCAAAATACCGTGGTGTGCTCGGTATTAATATAGGTAAAAACTTTGCCACACCCATGGATAAAGCGGTGGACGATTACCTGATTTGCCTGAACAAAGTCTACGCGCATGCCAGCTACGTGACGGTTAACATTTCATCGCCCAACACGAAGAATTTACGCGCCTTGCAAGAAAAAGATGCCTTAGCAGCATTGTTGCTCAGTCTTAAACAAGCGCAAGCGCGCTTGGCTGATGTGCACGGCAAATACGTGCCCATCGTTTTGAAAATAGCGCCTGACTTAAGCGTGGAACAAATCCATGAAATTGCCGATTTATTAATGCAGCATAAAATGGATGGGGTGATAGCCAGCAACACCACTTTATCCCGTGATGCAGTGCTTGGTTTGAAGCATGCGGATGAAGCCGGTGGTTTATCCGGCGCTCCTGTCCGTGAGCTATCCACTTTGCTTATACGGGAGCTGGCTAAACGCTTGCAAGGTTCGCTGCCTATTATAGGGGTGGGCGGTATTTTGAGTGGGCAGGATGCACAGGAAAAAATGGCCGCTGGCGCCGAGTTAGTGCAAATCTATAGCGGCTTAATTTACCAAGGCCCAGGTTTGGTGCATGATGTTTGCCGCGCTGTCGGCTAAGGGTTTGTAGTCTTGGCGGCGCTAGCCCAGCCTTTGCCTTAAGTGGCGGTCGCCATGCTGGCAGGGGCAGCAGCGGCATCGTTTGAGAAAATTAACTGCACTTGTTCTTTCTCGTCTATGTCCACGTGCACTGCGCCACCGTTGGCCAGTTTGCCAAACAGCAATTCATCGGCCAAGGCCTTGCGTATGGTGTCTTGTATCAAACGTGCCATGGGTCTTGCGCCCATTAAGGGGTCGAAGCCTTTTTTACCCAAGTAAGCTTTAAGGGCATCACTGAAAGTAGCCTCGACTTTCTTGTCGTGTAACTGGTCTTCCAGTTGGATTAGGAATTTATCCACCACCCGAATAATGATGTCTTGCGACAAGGCGGCAAACGACACGGTTGCATCCAAGCGATTGCGGAATTCAGGAGAGAATAAGCGCTTGATGTCGGCCTGTTCATCGCCGGCTTGCTTGGCGTTGGTGAAGCCCATAATGCTTTTAGAGAGGTTTTCCGCCCCGGCATTGGTGGTCATGATGATGGTGGCATTTCTAAAGTCGGCTTTGCGACCGTTGTTATCGGTCAGGGTGCCGTGGTCCATCACCTGCAACAGCACGTTAAAAATGTCCGGGTGGGCTTTTTCAATTTCATCCAGCAATAACACGCAATACGGGTGTTTGTTGACTGCCTCTGTCATTAAGCCACCTTGCTCAAACCCTACGTAACCTGGCGGCGCGCCTATCAGGCGTGAAACCGCGTGGCGCTCCATGTATTCGCTCATGTCGAAGCGGATTAATTCTATGCCCATGATGTAGGCTAATTGTTTGGCCACTTCGGTTTTGCCCACCCCGGTCGGCCCACTAAACAAGAAATTGCCTATGGGTTTGTTGGTTTGGCCTAAGCCGCTGCGCGCCATTTTAATGGCCGAGCTTAATACCTCTATGGCTTTATCCTGACCAAACACCACGGCTTTTAAATCACGTTCCAAGGTTTTCAGCGCACTGCGGTCATCGCTGGATATGTTTTTAGGCGGGATGCGGGCAATTTTGGCGATGATGTCTTCTATCTCTTTGTTGCCTATGACTTTCTTTTGTTTGGATTTTGGCAACACGCGTTGAGCAGCGCCAGCCTCGTCTATGACGTCTATGGCTTTGTCGGGCAGGTGGCGATCATTGATGTATTTGGCGGACAATTCCGCTGCGGTGGTCAAGGCGCTACTGGCGTACTTGACCTTATGGTGTGCTTCAAAACGGGATTTCAAGCCTTTTAAAATTTCTATGGTTTCTGCCACGCTGGGTTCCGCCACGTCAATTTTTTGGAAGCGACGGGTCAGGGCGTGGTCTTTCTCAAACACGCCACGGTACTCTTGGTAGGTGGTGGCGCCTATGCATTTCAAGCTGCCATTGGACAGCGCTGGTTTCAATAAATTACTGGCGTCCAAGCTGCCACCACTGGCTGAGCCTGCGCCTATTAGGGTGTGAATTTCATCGATGAATAAAATTGCTTCTGGGTTATCAGCCAATTGCTTCATTACGGCTTTTAGGCGTTGCTCAAAGTCGCCGCGGTATTTGGTGCCGGCTAACAAAGCGCCCATGTCCAAGGAATAGACGGTGGCATTGGCCAATACCTCAGGGATGTCTTTTTCCACGATACGGCGCGCCAAGCCTTCGGCGATGGCGGTTTTGCCTACCCCGGCCTCGCCCACCAATAAGGGGTTGTTTTTACGGCGACGGCACAAGGTTTGCACCACCCGTTCTAACTCAGGGCCACGTCCTATCAGTGGATCAATTTTGCCGGCCGCCACTTGCGCGTTTAAGTTGAGGGTATAGTTTTCTAAGGCGCCGTTGGGCGTGGCTTCGGTTTCAGTATCTGCTTCTGTGCTTTCTGCTTTTGCCGTTTCCCCTACTTTTGAAACACCGTGTGAGATGAAGTTAACCACGTCTAAGCGCGTTACGCCTTGTTGATGTAGGAAAAACACCGCATGCGAATCTTTCTCGCCAAAGATGGCCACCAATACGTTGGCCCCAGTCACTTCCTTTTTGCCTGACGATTGCACATGCAGCATGGCGCGTTGTATTACCCGCTGAAAGCCCAAGGTCGGTTGCGTGTCGACGTCCTCTTGGCCGTTGACGACGGGGGTGTGTTCTTCTATGTATTGATTAAGTTCGCCGCGCAGTATTTCTAGTTTCGCCCCGCAAGCGCGCATCACTTCGGCTGCCGTCGGGTTGTCTATCATGGCCAGCAGCAAGTGTTCAACCGTAATCAGCTCATGACGCTTTTGTCTTGCGTCCATAAAGGCCATGTGTAGGCTAACTTCTAATTCTTGAGCAATCATCGGGTGTCCTAGCTTTATTAAATGAAATACAAATCAGGTTTAGGCGGCTTCTATTCTGCATTGCAAAGGGTGTTGCGCTTGTTTAGCGGCCTGTAGTACCTGCTGCATTTTTGTTTCGGCAATGTCGTGCGGATACAAGCCGCATACGCCAACGCCATCAGTATGCACTTGGAGCATAATTTTTGTTGCTTGTTCACGGCTCTTGTTAAAAAACTGAGTGAGGCAATCCACGACAAATTCCATGGGCGTGTAATCGTCATTTAAAAGCAAGACCTTAAACAAAGGCGGTACTTTCGGCTTGGCTGGTTTGGTTTTAATGGCCGTGTTATTTGCGTGCTGAGTCATAGGCTTTTATTTTGAGCTAAGCGCTAAAAAATTCAAGTCTAATTTAAGCGCCAGGCAGGCAATCTAGGCAAGAACAGGCAGAGGCTAGATTAAGGAAAAATTTTAACGCTTTTAACGATGCGATCTTGTGTTTGTACTATCTCTAAGACGTGCGTGCCCACCTTGAAGCTGGTGTTGGATTCGGGGATGTCTTCAAAATGTTCAATAATTAATCCATTGAGCGTGCGTGGCCCGTCCAGAGGAAAGTTGAGTTGTAGCTTTTTGTTGAGATCGCGCAAGCTGCTGCTGCCATCGACCAGCCAGCTGCCATCCGACTCTTGCTTGTAACCGCTTAGTCTGGATGGCGATTGCGTGGTGAAGTCGCCTATCATTTCTTCCAATATGTCTTCTAAGGTGATCAAGCCTTTAAATTCACCGTATTCGTCCACCACTAAGGCCACGCGTTGTTTTTTTTCTTGAAATTGCTGAATTTGTGTATACAGCGGCGTGCCTGAAGGGATGAAATACGGTTCACTGATGGCCTCCATCAATGCCGCTTTATCCAAGAGGCTGTCTTCGCTACGCGTGCGTAGCTGCGACATGATTTTGCGCAAATGCAAGATGCCTACCATTTCCTCATTTTCGCCTTGGTGCACGGGTAAGCGGGTATGTTGGCTGTTGGCAATTTTTTCTAAAATCGCTTCCATGGGGTCATCTAAATCGATGGCTTCAACCAAAGTGTGGGCGGTCATCACGTCATCGACCGTGATGGTTTCTAATTCAAACAGATTCAATAGTATGGATTGGTGTTTCTTGGGCATGAAGTGCCCGGCATCGGTAACGATGCTGCGTAATTCATCCATGGTTAAGGACTGCGTGCTTTCTTCAAAATTAACGCGGATTCTTAATAGGCGTAATAAAGCCCCGACGAACAAGTTGATGAACCAAACGATGGGGTACAGAATTTGCAGCAAGGGGTAGAGTATATAGCTGCAGAATATCCCCAGTTTTTCTGGGTAAGCCGCGGCGATCACTTTGGGCGAAATTTCACTGAATACCAGTATGGCAAAGGTAACGGCCAAGGTGCCGGCCATCAGCACCCATTCACCTTCCCCAAACAGCTCGACGATAATCACCGTTACCAAGGTGGCTGAGGCGGCATTGGCAAAGTTGTTGCACAGCAAAATAACGCCCAGCAGCTTATCGGTTTTAGCCAGCAGTTTGCTAGCCAGGCGTGCGCCTCGGTGGCCTTGCTTGACCAAATGCCTCAAGCGGTAACGGTTGAGTGACATCAAGCTGGTTTCGGCTATGGAGAAAAAGCCGGAAATAATCAGCAGCAAGAACAGGGCGCCTAGCTGCCAAGAAATGGGAATGTTGTCCAATGCGTCTTAGTCAGTGATTAAGTTATGGTGAGTGTATACGCGTGTGCGGTGGATAATCAAGTGCCGCTAGGCACTTGATGGGGTTTGTTTTTATGCCAGACTTTAAGCAAAGTCGGAAGGGTGAGGCTCGGCATGCTCTACTTTTTGACGGCCCTTAACGGCATCGTCTTTTTTCTCTACGTCGCCGATCAGGTTGGCCCGGCTCACGCCCAGCCACATGGCAATTGGGCAAGCCACTAGGACGGAAGAATAGATGCCGAATAAAATACCTATGGTTAGCGCTAAGGCAAAGTTATGCAGCACTTCGCCGCCAAACAACAACATAGAGCCGACCATGGTTTGCGTCATGGTGTGGGTAATGATGGTGCGTGACATGGTGCGGGTAATGGCATTGTCGATCACTTGCACCACGCTGGCTTTACGCATCTTGCGGAAGTTTTCACGCACGCGATCAAACACCACCACGGATTCATTCACTGAGTAGCCCAATACCGCCAAAATAGCCGCCAGCACGGTTAAGTTAAATTCCCATTGAAAGAAGGCAAAGAAACCTAAAATAATTACCACGTCGTGCATGTTGGCGATGATCGCTGCCACAGCAAAACGCCATTCAAATCTAAGCCATAGGTATAAGACGATGCCTAGGCTGACAAAGAATAAGGCCAGGCCACCGTTTTCATACAGTTCGTCACCCACTTGTGCGCCTACCGATTCCACGCGGCGCACTTCGGCTTGTGGGTCGGCTGCCACTAAAGCCGTTTTAACTTGCTCGGAAAGTTGCGATACCGACATGCCGGCTTTAACAGGCAGGCGTATCAATACATCGTGACTGGAGCCAAAATTTTGCACGGTGGCTTCTTTAAGGCCTATGCTATCCACCGCTTTACGCACGCCGTCTAAGTTAGCCGCTTGTGGGTAGTTAACTTCCATGACGGTGCCGCCGGTGAAGTCCACGCCAAAGTTTAAGCCGCGGGTGGCCAAAAACACGATGGCTAATACAAAGGTAATCAATGAGATGGCCGTGGTCAGACGGCCGTAGCTCATGAAAGGAATGTCGTTTTTGATTCTAAATAATTCCATAATTTTTTACTCTAAATAAGTGGATTTTGCCTTTAAGCGCGGTAAATTTGGCCTATGGATAATTTGCTTAATTTGCGACGGTAACCGTAGATAAGGTTAATCATGGCACGCGAGACCAAGACCGCACTGAACATCGAGGTTAAGATGCCCAACACATGCACCACGGCAAAGCCTTTAATGGGTCCAGTACCGAACATGAATAGGGCCAAACCGGCAATCAAAGTGGTCACGTTGGAGTCTAAAATGGTGTCCCAAGCCCGGTCGTAACCTGCGTGTATGCTGGCTTGTGGCGTGTTGCCATTGCGCAATTCCTCACGCACCCGTTCGTTAATCAATACGTTGGCATCAATCGCCATACCCAGTGCCAAGGCAATCGCCGCCAAGCCGGGTAGGGTCAGCGTGGCTTGCAACATGGATAATATTGCCACCAATAGCAATAAGTTGATGGCCAATGCGGCCACCGATACGGCGCCAAACGCCATGTAGTAGACCATCATCATTACCGCAATGGCGGCAAAGCCCCATAGCGTTGAGTGTATGCCGCGGTTAATGTTGTCCTGACCCATGCTAGGACCAACCGTGCGTTCTTCTATGATGTCCATGGGGGCCGCTAAAGCACCGGCACGCAATAGCAAGGAAATGTCGGTGGCTTCTTGGGTGTTGGCCATGCCAGAAATTTGCACGCGACCGCCGCCAATTTCTTCATTGATGGTAGGCGCCGTGATCACTTCGGTGCTGCCTTTTTCTATCAGCAAGATGGCCATGCGTTTGCCCACATTTTCCCGCGTGACTTGTTGGAAAATACGCGCACCACGGGCATCCAAGGTCACGTTAACGGTGTTTCGGCCAGATTGACTGTCTATACCAGGGCCAGCGTCGGTAATGTAGTCGCCGGTTAATGCCACGCTCTTTTTAACCAAAATAGGTCGGCCATCGCGGTCTTTAAACACGTCATCACCCAGTGGAGCTTGGCCATTGGCGGCTTTTTCCAGGGTGGCGGCGTCGGCTTTATCTTCGTCCACTAAGCGTATTTCTAAAGTCGCTGTACGACCTAAAATGTCTTTGGCTTTGGCCGTGTCTTGCACGCCAGGCAATTGCACCACCACGCGGTCTGCACCTTGTTGTTGAATAATAGGCTCGGCCACGCCCAACTCGTTAATTCGATTGTGCAGGGTTTGTATGTTTTGCTTGATGGCAAAATCTTGGATGCGTTTTTGTTCGACTAAATTAAGCGAGGCTTTTAATACGCGCTCACTGCCATTCGAGGATTCAGTCAAGGTGATGTTGGGGTATTCTTTGCTGATCACGGCTTTGGCTTTAATCAACTCAGCTTCGTCATTGAAGTTGATTTGCACCGTTTCACCTTCACGGCTCACGCCCACGTAAGAAATACGCTCTTTACGCAGGGCAATGCGGAAGTCGCCGACAAAACGTTCGGCGGCTTTGCTTAAGGCCGCTTTCATATCGACTTGCAGCAAAAAGTGCACGCCACCGCGCAAATCCAAACCTAGGTACATGGGCTTGGCACCCACGCTACGCAGCCAATCGGGTGAGCGCGACAGCAAGTTAAGCGCGACCGTGTAATCGCTGCCTAGTTTGGTTTGCAACAGGTCTTTTGCACGAATTTGCGTATCGGTGTTAGCAAAACGGGCTTTGACGCCACGCGCATCCAAATACACGCCCTCGTAAGCGATGTTTTCTTGTTGAAACAAGCTTTCCACTTGACCGAGTAAAGCGCTATCCAATTTTGTCGTGCTTTTGGCCGGGGTGATTTGTACCGCTGGCGATTCACCAAAAAAGTTAGGCACGGTATAAATCAAGCCTATCAATATCATGATGGCAACGAAAACATTTTTCCACAGTGGATAGCGGTTCATAGTCTGGCTCTAATTAATAACAGGTTGGTTTGCAACAGTGGGGCTTACAAGCTCTTGATGGTGCCTTTAGGTAGGGCAGCTTGTACGGCTTGTTTTTGCACGGTAATTTCTGTGTTGGCGGCAATTTCTACGCTGACAAAGGCATCGCTGACTTTGCTGATTTTGCCAACAATACCGCCGCTGGTGATGACTTCGTCGCCTTTTTGTAAGGCGGCGATCATGGCGCGCTGTTCTTTAGCGGCTTTCATTTGTGGGCGTATGATCATGAAGAAAAATAAAACAAAAATTACGATGAGCGGCAAAAAGCTCATTAATTCATTGCTGGCAGTAGCGCCTGCTGCGTAGGCATTGGAAATAAACACGGTGATGATTCCTTAAAAAAATTGCTTGGTTTACAAAAAATTAGCGGACGATTTTAACACAGACTGCTGGCAATTGCTGGCAAGTCGTCTTAGCCTAGCGTCGCACGTTTCGCGTGAAACGCCAGTTTAAAGGCCTCAAATTCACCGGCAGCAATGGCGCTGCGCATGCCTGCCATTAGCACTTGGTAATAATGCAAATTGTGTATGGTGTTTAAGCGTGAGCCTAAAATTTCGCCCACTCTGTGCAGGTGGTGCAAATAGGCGCGGCTGAAATTCCGACAGGTGTAGCAACTGCAATCGGCGTCCAAGGGCTGGGTGTCGGTTTTGTAGCTGGCATTTTTAATTTTAATGTCGCCGTATTGGGTAAACAACCAACCGTTGCGCGCATTGCGCGTGGGCATCACGCAATCAAACATGTCTATGCCTTGACTTACAGCGGCCACTAAATCCTCCGGTGTGCCGACGCCCATTAAGTAACGTGGCTTATTGGCCGGCATTTTTGGTGCGGTATGGGCCAATATACGCAACATGTCTTCTTTGGGTTCGCCCACCGATAAGCCGCCTATGGCATAACCATCAAAGTCTATATCAGTGAGGCCAGCCAGCGACACATCGCGCAAATCTTCGTACATGCCACCTTGTATGATGCCAAATAGCGCGTTGCTATTGCCTTGATGGGCCGCCTTGCTGCGTTTGGCCCAGCGCAAAGACAGTTGCATGGATTCGTCGGCCTGTTTGAGCGTGGCCGGGTAGGGCGTGCATTCATCAAATATCATGACGATGTCGGCGTTCAATACTTTTTGTATGCGCATGGATTCTTCTGGGGTCAGAAAGCAACTGTCGCCATTGATGGGCGAGCGAAACTTCACCCCTTCCTCGCTGATTTTACGCAAAGCACCCAAGCTCCAAACTTGAAAACCGCCGGAGTCGGTCAGTATCGGGCCATCCCAGCCCATGAATTGGTGCAAGCCGCCGTGTGCCTCGATAACGTCCAAGCCTGGGCGCAACCATAAATGAAAGGTGTTGCCGAGCACGATGTGCGCATCGATCTCTTTAAGTTCCAGCGGTGACATGGCTTTGACCGTGCCATAGGTGCCAACCGGCATAAAGGCCGGGGTTTGCACCTCGCCGTGGGCTAGGGTTAAGGTGCCGCGTCTGGCCAGTCCGTCTTGTTTGTGTAAGGTGAATTGCATGGTAGTAATTTAAAGGTATTTAGTTTATCGCTAGGGCGCGATAGTATCACAAGCCACGGCCTAACTGATTTTTGCCAGCATGCTTAAGTTGTGGCTTATGGTGGCTAAATTGTTTTATCCAAGCAGGGTTTGCTATACTAGGTCCAATTTATTAAGCGATGATTGCAGGACATGACAGAAGCTAACGAGCAAATTAAATCAGCAGAAAAAGCCAAGCGGCGCGGTGTCAGCGGTGCTAGCTTAGGCGCACGTGGCATTTATTTGCTGCCTAACTTATTCACCTCAGCCGCACTTTTCGCCGGTTTCTTTGCCATCGTGCAAGCCATGAATGGCCATTTTGAGCAAGCGGCCATGGCCATTTTCATTGCCATGGTGTTGGATGGTTTAGATGGCCGTGTGGCGCGCATGACCAATACGCAAAGTGCCTTTGGGGCGGAATACGACAGCCTGTCTGACATGGTTTCATTTGGCGTCGCGCCGGCATTGATACTCTATGTCTGGGCATTAAAGCCACTGGGTAAATTGGGTTGGTTGGCGGCCTTTTTGTATTGCGCGTGCGCCGCCTTGCGCTTGGCCAGATTCAATACCAAATTAGACGATGACTACCAAGATAAACGCTATTTCCAAGGCTTGCCCAGCCCAGGCGCAGCCGCTTTATTAGCGGGCTTTGTCTGGGTCTCTTACGAATACGGTGTCAGCGGACGCGATGTGTTCTTTGGTATATTGCAATGGAAGTGGATGGCTTGGGGCATCACCGTGTTTGCTGGGGCTTCCATGGTGACCGATTTGCGTTACTACAGCGGCAAAGACATTAACTTAAAACGCAGTGTGCCGTTTTTTGTGATCTTGGTCATCATGTTGCTGATGGTCTTGGTGTCGTATAGTCCTCCCGAAGTTTTATTCTTTTTAATGGCTGCTTACGCCTTGTCCGGCTATGTCCTTTGGTTGCGCGATAAAATTAAAAAATAAGCCGGGCAGTGGCCGCTACTGTTAATTAAACACTTGTAATTAAATACTTGCGAAGCCGGCTAAAAAACACTATATTTCTAGCACTATGTTGAATATAACTATTTCCAGCACATTCTTTGCCTTAGCCTTATTGGCTAGCGCATTACTCTTACGTAAATTGGCCGCCTTACGCGCTGGCTCTTTACGCACGCAAAAACTGCGCTAGCGCGCAAACATACCCCCCCCACACCATGATTGATGCGCTTTGCATGCTAAATAGGCAAGCAAATGCTATTATTTGGGCTGCTTAACTTAAACTCAAACCCCAGCGGCTTTTAGTAGAAAATTAAACGAAAAAATTAGGAAACTGTGATGAAACAGGGCAACAACAAATCAGATCAAATTATCATTTTTGACACCACTTTGCGCGATGGCGAGCAAAGCCCGGGTGCGGCAATGACCAAAGAAGAAAAAATTCGCATTGCCCGTCAATTAGAAAAACTAGGCGTGAATGTCATTGAGGCTGGTTTTGCTGCGGCCAGCCCAGGTGATTTTGAATCCATTTCTGAAATTGCGAAAATCATTAAACATTCCACCGTCTGTTCATTAGCCCGCGCCAGTGAAAATGATGTGCGCCGTGCCGGTGAAGCGATCAAGCATGCGGCCAGTGGTCGCATCCACACCTTTATTGCCACCAGTAAAATTCACATGGAAAATAAATTGCGCATGAGCGAAGACCAAGTGGTTGAGCGTGCCGTGCAAGCAGTTAAATGGGCCTTGGAATACACCAAGGACGTGGAGTTTTCTGCCGAGGATGCCGTGCGTTCCGAGATGGACTTTTTGGTGCGGGTATTTGATGCGGTTATCGAAGCCGGTGCCACCACCATTAATGTGCCCGACACCGTGGGTTATTCCATCCCTGCACCTTGGGGTGAACGCATGCGAGACTTGATCGCCCGCGTTAAAAACAGCGACAAAGTTGTTTGGTCTACCCATTGTCATAATGATTTGGGCATGGCGGTAGCTAACTCACTTGCCGCCGTCATGGGCGGCGCCCGTCAAGTGGAATGCACCATTAACGGTTTGGGCGAGCGCGCCGGCAATGCCAGCTTGGAAGAAGTGGTAATGGCTTTGCGTACCCGCCGCGATGTGTTCAACCTTGAAACCAGCATAGACGCCACACAAATTGTGCCCACCAGTAAATTGGTGTCCAGCATTACCGGCTACCCAGTGCAGCCAAATAAAGCCATCGTTGGCGCCAATGCTTTTTCGCATGAATCTGGCATACACCAAGACGGCGTGTTAAAACACCGGGAAACCTACGAAATCATGCGCGCGGAAGACGTGGGCTGGGGTGCCAATAAATTGACCTTGGGTAAATTGTCTGGCCGTAATGCCTTCAGAACGCGTTTGAAAGAATTGGGCATAGAACTCGCTACCGAAGATTTGTTGAACGCCGCCTTTGCTCGCTTTAAAGAGTTGGCCGATAAAAAATCGGAAATTTTTGATGAAGATTTGCACGCCTTGGTCAGTGATGAATTTTTGTCGGTGGCCACCGAGCGCTACAAATTGGTCTTTTTGCAAGTGGCCTCAGTGACCGGTGAAGTGCCGCATGCCAGCGTTACCTTGTCGGAAAATGGCTTGGAAAAACGTGCCGAAGCCAGTGGCGGCGGTCCGGTGGATGCAGCTTTTAAAGCCATAGAAAGCATCGCGCAAAGTGCCGCTGAATTGCAACTGTATTCCGTGAATAACATCACCAGTGGTACCGATGCGCAAGGTGAAGTGACGGTGCGTTTGTCTAAAGGCGGCCGCATCGTTAATGGCCAAGGCGCGGATACCGATATTGTGGTGGCGTCGGTCAAAGCCTATTTAAACGCGCTTAATAAGATACAGTCTAAATCCGAGCGGGCGCACCCGCAGGTTTAGTCTTGCAGGTAGCGAGCCAAGCTCGCTACCTGCGCTTAAGTTCCTACGCATGAACATTAAAAATCAAACCTTGTTAATAGGCTTATGCCTGTTTTGCACTTATTTTATTTGGGGTTCCACTTACCTGGCTATACGCTTTGGTATAGAAAGTTTCCCGCCGTTTTTAATGGCGGGCATGCGCTTTACCTTGGCCGGTTTAATTTTATATGCGCTGATGCGCTATTTAGGCGCCCCCAATCCTGATCGGCAGCAATGGTTGGGCGCCGGCGCCGTGGGGATATTACTGCCGGCCTTGGGTAACGGCACGGTGTGTTATGTACAACAAACGGTGTCGTCCAGTGTGGCCGCACTGGCGATAGCCACCGCCCCGATATGGATGGCCATTTTTTCCTCTATCTGGGGTCATAAAATCACGCCTAAGGAGTGGCTGGGCATAGCCATAGGCTTGCTGGGTATCGTATTGTTGAACATGGGCGGTAGCTTGCATGGCAACCTAGTCAGTGCGCTATTGTTGATTTTTGCCGCCGCCACTTGGTCGTTTGGCTCGGTGTGGGGCAAGCATCTTGCAATGCCCGCCGGCTTCATGGCCAGCGCCGCGCAAATGCTGGTCGGTGGCGTGGCCCTATTGTTATTAAGTGCTGTTCAAGGTGAAACCTGGCCGCAGCAGATTAGCGCTAAATCATGGGGAGCCATGCTGTTCTTGGTGGTGTTGGGCTCTTTGGTCGCTTACAGTGCCTACCAGTATTTACTTAGAACCGTGCGACCCTTGGTGGCCAGCAGCAACACCTTCGTTAATCCGGCGGTGGCGTTTGTGTTGGGTATCTATTTTGCCAATGAGCAGGTGACCAACACTGAATTGCTTGCTTTGGCCGTGATATTGGTCGGCGTGTTTTTAGTGCTATCAAACCCAAGTAAAGATTTATAAATTTAACCGTAAAGACGACAGTGATGAAACAAAACCTGGCCTTGTTTGATTTGGATAACACCTTGCTGGCGGGCGACAGCGATTACAACTGGAGCTTGTTTTTGATTAAGCAAGGCTTGTTGGATGCAAAAACCCACCACGAACGCAACGAACAGTTTTACTTGGATTATAAAAACGGCAACTTGGATATTTACAAGTTTTTAGAATTCCAATTAAAACCTTTGTCTGAGCATAGTTTGGACACCTTAAACGACTTGCATGCCAAGTACATGGACACGGTCATACGGCCCATGATGACTAAAAAAGCCCAAGATTTGGTCAGCAAACACCAAGCGCAAGGCGATTTATGCTTGGTGATTACCGCCACCAACAGCTTTGTCACGCGACCGATTGCGTTGGCCTACGGCATAGCGAATTTGATAGGCACCGATCCAGAAATGGTCAATGGCGCATACACCGGCGGTGTGGCGGGTGTGCCTAGTTTTCAAGAAGGTAAGGTGACGCGTTTAAATCAGTGGTTGGCCGAGCGTGGTCAGGCCTTGACGGACTTTGAAACGAGTTATTTTTATAGCGATTCGCACAACGATTTGCCCTTAATGAAGCTGGTGAGCAACCCGGTGGCGGTGGATGCGGATGCGACGCTAACGGCTTACGCTGAGCAACACGGTTGGCCGCACATAAGCTTGCGTTAAGTCTGGCCTGCTTAGCGGCCGAGCAAGACCTGCAAGATGAATTTGCTACCTAGGTAGGCTAGCAGTAACAAGGCAAAGCCTGCCACTGTCCAGCGTATCGCTTTCATGCCACGCCAGCCATAGCGCACACGGCCAAACAGTAGGGCGGCATAGATAAACCAACTGGCAATAGAAAATACCGATTTGTGATTAAACTGCAGTGGCTGAGCAAAGATTTCTTCAGAAAACAGCATGCCGCTAAGCAGTGTGATGCTAAGCAAGATAAAGCCCAAGCGGATGATTTGAAATAACAAGGATTCCATCACCATTAAGGGCGGAAAGCTGGGCAGGCGCAATACGCTGGATTTGTTATGCAGGCTGCGTTCAGCAAACAGCATCAGTAGCGCATGCAAGGTGGCAAAGGTAAACAAGCTGTAAGCCAACAGCGCTATGGCAATGTGCGCTAAAAATAAAGCCGACTCGCCGTTAGGGTAGGTGTGGTTTGCCACCATGAAGGCTGGCAACACGGCAAACAGCGCGGCTTGCGGCAAAATAAAAGCTTGCAAACCGGCTAGGTTGTGTTTGCGATCGGCCCAGCCGTAAATTAAAACGGTTAACCAGGTAATCAAAGACACGACATTAAAAAAACCTAAATTAAGGCCGTGGGCAAAGGTCACTTGGTATAAAAGACTGGCATGTATGATTAGGCCTAAGGCCAGCAAGCCAGAACGCAAACTGGCGCCTGGCTTGTTTGGCAATGGTTGAGCGTTCGCCCGAAAATTGCTGGCAACCGCAAGGTAAATTAAGGCCAGGGCCAAATACGGAATAAATTTTTGTAAGGCTTCAGTCATAGTGTAATTATGGCGCAAATATGCGGTAAATATAATAGCTTGATGTAAAATCGCAAACTAAATGACTTGTAAGAGTAGACCATGCTAGAAAACTTGACCGACCGCCTACAGGGCGTCATTAAAAATTTACGAGGCCAAGCCAGGCTGAGCGAAGAAAATATCGCCGATGCCATGCGGGAAGTGCGCATGGCCTTGTTGGAAGCCGATGTGGCTTTGCCGGTGGTAAAAGAGTTTATTGCGCAGGTCAAGCTGCGCGCGCAAGGCCAAGAAGTGTTGCAAAGTTTGACGCCTGGCCAAGCCGTCATTCAAGTGGTGCACGACGAGCTGACCGCCTTAATGGGCAAAGCCAATGTGGCTTTGAATTTAGCCGCGGTGCCGCCCGCCATTATTTTAATGGCCGGTTTGCAAGGCTCGGGTAAAACCACCACCTCGGCTAAATTAGCCAAATTACTCAAAGAACAGAAAAAGAAAGTCTTGCTGGCCAGTGCGGATGTCTACCGTCCAGCAGCGATAGCCCAATTAAAAACCTTGGCCCAGCAGTTGGAAGTGGATTGCTTTGACAGTAATGCCAGCCAAAAACCGCTGGACATTGCCAAGGCGGTAGTGGAGTTTGCCAAGCGCGGTTATTACGATGTCATCATCTTCGATACCGCCGGACGCTTAGGCATAGACGAAGTCATGATGGCCGAGATTCAAGCCTTGCATGCACTGCTTAATCCAATAGAAACGCTGTTCGTGGTCGATGCCATGCAAGGCCAAGACGCGGTCAATACCGCCAAAGCCTTTGGCGATGCATTGCCCTTAACGGGCGTGGTGCTGACTAAGTTAGACGGGGATTCTCGTGGCGGTGCGGCCTTATCGGTACGCCACATTACCGGCAAGCCGATTAAGTACGTAGGGGTTAGCGAAAAGGTTGATGGGCTAGAGCCTTTCCATCCTGAGCGCATGGCCTCGCGTATTTTGGGTATGGGTGATGTGCTGAGCTTAATTGAGCAAGCGCATAAAAACGTTGATTTAGCCGAAGCGCAAAAACTGGCAGATAAAGTAAAAGCCGGTAAAAACTTTGATCTAGACGACTTTAAAATGCAGATGTCGCAAATGCGTAAAATGGGCGGCATGGGCGCTTTGATGGATAAAATGCCCAGTCAAATGGCCGGTATGGCCGCCAAGATGGACCCCAACGATGCCGACAAAGCCATACGTCGCATAGAAGGCATCATTAATAGCATGACGCCATTGGAGCGTCGCAAACCCGAGCTCATCAAAGCTACCCGTAAAAAACGCATTGCCGATGGCAGTGGCGTGCAGGTGCAAGAAGTGAACCGTTTGCTTAAGCAGTTTGAAGACACGCAAAAAATGATGAAAATGTTTGCCAAAGGCGGCATGGCGAAAATGATGCGCAGCATGGGTAATTTAATGGGTGGCAAAATGCCAGGCATGCGCTAAGGCTAGAATGTTGAGTTTGTAGGTGGCTGAATTTGAGCCCTATAGCAGAATAGAAAAACTTAATTTATTTGTCAGTTATCCGTTGACCTATCCTAGAGTTTCTAGCATAATTGCGCCCTTTCGTGAGTGATGCAAAGCATTGCATGAAATAAGTAAAGAAATACCCATTTACTTCAATGGGGCGTTAGCTCAGCTGGTAGAGCAGCGGACTTTTAATCCGTTTGTCGTGGGTTCGATCCCCGCACGCCCTACCAATATCCAAGCGGCTTCTAGGGCATAAACCTTAGAGGCCGTTTTCAATTCTAGTCTCACAGACTACGTATAGACTACACAAGCAAGTCTCTATCTCTACTCTTACAGGGGGGGTGGTTCTCTTTATTCAAGTAATATTGATATGAACCCTACTGCTCATAAGAGGGCAGAAAATCAATAATCCATAGGTAAATCACATTCAGAATTATAAAAAATAATTGAATGGCAGCTTTAAAATAGATTGATTTGAATGTGCTGCAGCAGGAGTTATGTTTTA
Source organism: uncultured Methylotenera sp. (assembly GCA_964400215.1). Classification (GTDB taxonomy): domain Bacteria; phylum Pseudomonadota; class Gammaproteobacteria; order Burkholderiales; family Methylophilaceae; genus Methylotenera. The sequence goes on from CAYNSY010000007.1 coordinate 72,306, forward strand.
GTTAGTGAATCATCCTTTCACCACACATTAAAATGTGTATTTATTAAGTAAATTTACCTTATACTACATTTTCTAATAAAAACAGGGACCATAAAAAATGGAAAGTAATTACAAATTAACGCCATTGGCTTTAATTATAAGTTCCGTTTCTTTAAATTCTTTTGCTGCCAATAATGAGTTCGATTGGAGTGGCCCTTATTATGGAGGCATGCTTTCCTATAGCGAAACAAAAACAAAATCAAATTTAAGTTATGGTAATAATGGCGCAAGCCCGATTCAAGGATGGAACGGCAATCAATTTCATGGGGATGTATATAATTCCGTGAATAGCATGACAGCAGCCGATGATGAGATGTATATGGGAGCAACGCCTGTTAATTCAAGCATGCCAAATCCTTCAAGCTGGTTATCCGAATTGAATAATGATCAAGGGGCTGCTTCATTAAATGTATTTGTAGGAAATTCCAAGCAATTTAACCAGGTTGTGATTGGTGGTGAACTTCGTGCAGCCTTCGGTAATTTTGGAGCCACTACAGAAAGTTCACTTAGCAGCTCTGGAACTAAGACAGGTAGCTTTTCGGATTATGAAGGGGCTCAAGTTACATTCACTAATTACAATTCAGTGATTAGTGGCATATCTTCGCCAGTAACTGATTGGCAAGGCATAAATTATTCCGCGACTTATGAACAGTCCAGTACACAAACTAATAAAATTGATTTTAACAACTCCAATTCCGCAATAGGAAGAATTGGCTATTCTTTTGGGCGTGTTATGTTTTATGGTTTGGGTGGGCTGGCATTTTCTAATGTAAAAGCTAGCACCTCAAGTGTTGTTAATGAGTCCGTAACAGGTACGATAGGTACGATAGCCCCAACAACTTCAACGGCTTTTACTGGCCAGGCCACTTACAATTTCTCAGGCCAAAACTCTAAAAACATGTTCGGATATTCATTGGGCACAGGTCTTGAATGGGCAATTAAAGATAATGTCATCCTTCGAATTGAGGCTGAGTATCATAATTTAGGACATATCAGTGTAACTGGCACTTCATCTCAAACAGCAGCTTCCTACAATGTTAAGCAGGAAGTGTATGGTCATAATTTATCAACTGGTATAGCAGTTAAATTCTAATTCGTTCTACATTCCCTAAGCGTAATTTTAGAAGGGAATTTTTACTTCTATGTTCTCAAATTTTTTTAAAATAAACATTAAGACGGAAGCCTTTAGTGGCCAGCCATTTACTTTCCTTAATCCTGTGGCTCATGATAATTTGGCAGCCATTGTAGAGATTAATCTAATTGAAAATGGGGGACGTATTGCTCGAGAATATTGGCAAAAGATTCAATTAAACAATCTGCTGAAATTCGCATCGAATGAATCAATATTTTGGAATAAAAGAATTCCAAGGCATTTTTCTGATATGGAGGCATTGAAAAAAATGCCCATACTTACTAGAGAGGAAGTTAGATTACAAATTAACAGTGAAGGCTCTCTGATGAAAAAATACACTACAGCGGATAGCCAAACATATGCATCATCAGGATCAACTGGCACTCCCGTTAGGGTACATAGCTGCCCTCAGAATGGCCGTTATAACGAACTAAGAAGTATTGCACAGTACTTTATTGAAGAAAGACACCTTGATGATAATAGAACTTTTATTAAGCCCGCAGATGGCAAGCAAATATTAAACTTAGAGAAAATTAAAGTAGAGCATTTCGATCATTGGCTGGGTGATTTAAATGAAACATTTTCTTCTGGAAAATATAAAGTTATACATTTTTCTAATGATGAAGATGCTCTTTTGAAGGAATTATCTAAAGATCGAGTTGGTTATCTTGCTTGCCTAGGAAGTCACATGGATATTCTTTTAAAGAAATATCCCTTAGACCTTAAAAACAAATTAGGCGTGAGAATGTGGCTTCACCACTCAGATAATCAGGACTCCGAGAGAACATTATTATTAGAAAAACTTGAAATTCCCATCAGCTCTTCTTATTCGTCTGCTGAAGTTGGGCCGATTGCAGTTGAGTGTAATAAGTCCCCTGGAAATTATCATGTTGTCCACAGCAATGTAATTTTAGAGATGGATGACAATTCAACCACTCAGTTAAATGGCGAAATTGTCAGCAGAGTACTAGTGACCCATCTCCATTCTTACGCAACACCCATTATTCGTTATGATATTGGTGATTTAGCAACCTTCAAAACAACATGCCCATGCGGTCACGATGGAATGACATTATCTAACATACACGGGCGAAGCAAATTTTTTCTAAAGAAATCAAATGGAGAATTGATGCCATTTCAAATATTTTCTAAGCCACTCTTGGATATTGTGAGTTTTAACGAGTTCTTCATTTGCCAACCTGACTTTAACATTATCGTTGTTGAACTAAGTGGGGTAACTTCTTTAAGCAAAGTAGAGAAAGAAAATATTGTAAGATTTATACACGAGCTTTCAGACAAATCCTTTGATGTTGTTGTAAATCTAGTGGAGGCAATTGACTGGTCGAACAATCCAAAGCGATTACCATTTATTAGCTATGTATCCAACTGACAGGTTCTATAGTTAATTTTTATATTATCTTTTTTAATGGCGATTTATTAATACCTGAAATAGGGGAAGTCCAGTAGACGCTGTTATAGTTTAATTAAACATAGCGGAGATAATGTTGGCTATAGAATTTTTCTTAATCTCACTTGTCGTGAATCCAGACAATTCTAGATTCTCTGGAATCCCGATTTTTCAGAAGTATCCTGTCAAAAGAATTGACGCTTAGGCTGCGGCAGAAACTAGCGCGACCTTTTGTTTAGGATGATTTAGTTTTACTGAATGGGCTTCGATACCAACATTTAAACGTGTACGTACCGCACCAAAAATGGCTGCTAGATTGTCCATGCTTGGATTGCCTTTTTGTGAAAGCATTCTATGTAGGCTTTTACTTGGTTTTTCTGTTTTTTGAGCAAGCTCTTCAAAACCAATTGTCGCGTTCACTAAGTCTCTAAGGATTAGTCGAGCAGTCTCAGTCTCATTATTTAAGAATAATGTTGCTGCTTCGTCTAATAACGCTTGAGCGAATTGCGCATCGCGATTAACTCGCTCTACGATAGTATCTTTAAAATCTCTTGTAAGTGCCATTGCATCTCTCCGTGTCTTGTCTTGTGTAATTCAACTACTTTTATTTCTGTTTTTTTCTAGATTTATATTCAGCGTGTAATTCTTTAGCTCGGTCTATGTCTTTTTGTTGTTTTTTCTTAGTTCCACCACCAAATAAAATGATGAGTTTATCCCCATCTTTAGCTAGATAGATTCGATAGCCAGGGCCCCAGTCAAGAACGTACTCACCAATTCCATCAAACCATTTGATATTGGAAGTATTGCCAAGCTCCAGCCTTGCAACCACTACGGTGATCTTAACCGCAGCCTGTGCATCTAAGTCGTCAAACCAATTTTTATAAGGATTGGTTCCGTCTTCTCGCACATATTCTTTAACGTTGATTGACATGAATCAATGGTAAATTATATGTTACTATTGTGTCAACCAATAAGAGTCCTTTTGGATGACTGCAGGCAATTAGTGAAGATTGCGTTATGGGCTCTAAAACACTTCTACAAGAATCACTACAACTTCACTAGAGCTGGGGAAGTCCAGTTGGCAAGTGTAAAAAATTTTGAAGTTCCAGCTGCATTTAATGCAAACTTTAATCAATACCATTTTTTGACTCAATGTTAGTGCGCTCTAGGACAGAGCCTCGATACTTTTAATCCGTTTGTCGTGGGTTCGATCCCCGCACGCCCTACCAAATTTGGTAGTAGGAACAAAAGGTTACGTTAAGTCGTAGCCTTTTTTTTCGTCCAAAATTTCAATGCATACCAACTACACACCTTTTTGTCGGAAATCACGACAATTCAGAGGGGTAGTGTCAAAAGTTTTTACGGTGGTTTTAGTAATCAATTCTTAAGTCAGATAGCTTAGTAAATGATCTTTTATTTTCTTCTAAAACGTCTTTAATCAGATTTTTAAGCTCTGAAACTAGCTGAACCAACCCCTCAATGGTGGCATGATCTCCTGTGAATATTGCTCTATGGCCATCGGGGACTTTCAAAGATGATCTAAAGGAATGATTGTCTAGAATGAATTGGCAATAGTTATGGCAAGCATTGAGTAAGCCAAGATCTAAACCTCTAGGTTGGTTTAATTCACTGTCTGGAATGTTGTATGCGATTGAGACAAGATCATAACTGCTTAGATTTATTGCTTCAGAATCGTATTTCAGTGATTTAATGAGTCGTGCAGCTTTTCTTAAGTTTCCATTTGTTCTGATATCTTTTTCGTGGATTAGGGCATTGTGAAGAAAAGGTGTGTTTTTGATTCGTGTTCTATTTTTGGCATCGAGTATTTGAACACCACGAAAGATTTTGTTTTTTGTTTGCGCATAGTCGTTAGTATCAAACCAGTTAGCGGGCACTATATCTATTTTTCTTCGTAATGAGCCACCCTGTATAACGATTGATTTGCTTCCTGTCGAATCAATTTCAGCTTCCGGAAAAGATCTTTTTAAGCAATCTATAGCCTCTGACCTTAATTCAATTAAATCTTGTAAAGGGTTCCCCATGTATGGAATGTTTGGCTTCTGTGGATCTTCTAAAGTATGAAATTTACCTATTATCGCTAGAATGTCGATGTCACTTTTAGCTTTGATATGTGTGTCGTTCGTCACCGATCCTTGATATTCAAAAGAGCATTTTTCTGTCAATTTGTTAATTAATTGATTTTTTACTCTTTCTGCTTCAGCAAAAGTATTGCTAGTGTAGTCTGGGTCAATAGATTGCATACAGCCGATAACATACTTAACAGCATCACTTTGAGTAATCTTTTTATAGATTTCATTTATTTGACTGATGTTGAGATTCTGGGGATCTGTTCTTCGCGCAATCAGTTTCTCTAGTCTATTTGCCATTATTTTTCCTTAACTGAATAGAGCCAACAGTGCTTCTGTGTTGGTCGGTGAAATAATGCCCAGAAGCTTTTTTTGTATCTTCGTCGAAAAGTAATTCTGCTATCCCTTTATGAATCTGTAATTCTGGTTCATTTAGGTTGGGATTGTTAGCGTATTGATATACAAGTCTAAAACCTAATCCTTTTTCATGTGTAATACTTGCTACGACACTTGTTGATTCAGAATTTTTTGACCTTAAACAAATTGATATCTTTGACCATGATTGTGTAATAGTTAAATTACCTTTCCACTTATAGCTAGCTGTACTTCCGTTTTTTATAGTTGTTTCTCCTGAACACAACCAAGTCCCATTCAAGTCTGGGACAAGAAGAAAGCTTCTAACTAATTTAACTTTCCATAGGTATCTATCGAAGGCCAAATATATCAGAGTGAATAGAGCGAAAACTGGAATATTAAAATTAGCCAAAAGACTTAAGTCTAAGTTTCTACATATTGTTAGATGATTGAAAAAGTTGTTTATATGTTTAGCGGTAAAAATGGCAACGGCAGCTAATAAGAAAATAATCTTTTCTTTTGGGTGATTATCTAATGAGTAATCATGCATAACTTTCGACCTTTAATATGTTCTATAACTAAATTTGAAACTATTCCTTTTTGTTGAGGTGGTCAAGCATTCAGGTTGTCCATTCCCTCAAAAGACCATAAATTAGCCCTGTATGGGCAAACCCCTGGCTGAAACAACACATGTCTTAATGAACAGAGCGCTCGTGCTCTATAAGTCCCCACGAAGTGATGTTTGGCAGTGTCGATACAAGGTTAATCACAAGTGGCTTCGTGGTAGCACTAAAGAATACGATTTCAACAAAGCCTGCCATCGAGCTAAAGAGCTCTTGATAGAAGCTGAGATTCGTCGTCGAGCAAACATCCCTGTAGTTACACGTAGATTCAAAGATATCGCTATTCTTGCCGTTGATCGTATGCAGCAAGAAAAACGAGCTGGCACAGGTAAGGTCATCTATACCGATTACATGATTGTTATAGAGAAGTACCTAATCCCTTTTTTCGGTGGTCGCATGATCACAAACATCGACTATCACGCTTTAGATGAATTTGATGAGTGGCGATTAAGCAATATGAAAAAGCCGCAAGCGATTGCGGCTTTTTTTCGTCCAAAAATTGCTTGCACACCGCTTACACATCAACTTGTCGGAAATCACGACGTTTCCCTGTCAGGCGTCAAATCTTTTGACACTCGGTATTTAGACTGGTGTATTATAACTCTGCTGATTTGGTATTTAATGTGCTCAATAAGTGTTAAAATACAAGCTGTTATGAAAAAATCAATCAAGATTACTTCTAAGAGAATTTTTGCAGGCAATGCGGTCGCTTCAGTACGCATTGAAGGTATGCGTGTAAGTGCGACGCTCGAGAAAGAGCTTGATGCTTATAGCCAAGGCAAAAAAACCATTTCTGAGATCATTCAGAGCACAAAACAAAGATATGCCTCGGTATAGCGTAGAAGATATCTATTGCTATCCTCGCAGTTCCGTTCTTCGTAATAAGTTAGGTTTAACAGATCAAGATCAACTAGATCAGTATGAAGCTGAGATAACAGCGCTTCGTTTAGTTGAGTTGCAAGAAAATCCAATCAAAGGTTATTTTGATCTGGATCACCTTAAGCAATTCCATTTTCATATTTTTCAAGATGTATACGACTGGGCTGGTGAAATCCGTACCGTGGATATTAGCCGAGGCGCCAGCCGATTTGCGCATGCTCAATATATCGAATCTGCAGCGAAGACACTTTTCGCAAATCTAAAAAATGAAAACGTGCTTAAAGGGTTAAGTATTGACGATTTTTCTCTAAGAGCTTCGCATTACCTTTCTGAAATCAATGTGCTTCATCCTTTTAGAGAAGGCAATGGTCGTGCTCAGCGAGCTTTTATTACTCAACTTTGCAGAGAGGCTGGATATGATTTAGATTACTCTGACCTTGAGCAAGATGAGTTGTTTGATGCGATGAAAGAAGCATTTCAAGGCAATGAACATAAAATCGCTCAAATATTGAGAGAAAGACTGACTTAGGCTTAGTCTTTTCTGTCGCTTGCCCATTCTTCCCAAAAGACCAATAATTTGCTCTTCTGTACTTCATTTCATCCAGTCCTAAAGGTGGGCTTTACTAACTTTTAATGGGTATGGTAAACGGGGAGTAGGGCATTCCCAGCTATTTTTTTAATTCTCACAAAAGTGCCTATATAGCAGCGACATGACAGACGCTGCAATCTCACTTGAGAGTGAATAATAAATCTTCGTTCCCTCTCTTCTGGTTTTCACCAAGCCTTCAGTTCTTAGCACAGTTAACTGTTGAGATAGGGTTGGTTGGCGAATTTCTAAAATACTTTCAAGTTCCGCTACGCTTTTTTCACCCATATTGATCTGACACAGCAATAGCAATCTATCTCTATTTGATAGCACCTTCATTAACTTACAGGCGTTATCCGCAGATTTTTGCATTTCTTCCGGATTTATATTATCAGGCATTGATTTACCTCAAATTGCTTTAAGTAGAATAGATTTATATTTTATACAAAATTATATAATATAAATTAATATATTAAAAAAGGCGAAAAACATGGCGAAAGTATACAAAGAAATTACTAAAGATATTTCAAAGTCATTAGCGAAACTTCGAATGGAAGCGCCAGAGCTTATGAAAGGCTTTGGCGATATGGCGGCAGCAGCAACGAAGGATGGTGCTCTCGATAAGAAAACCAAAGAGTTAATAGCGCTTGCATTGGGTGTGGCATCTCGCTGTGATGGATGTATTGGCTTCCATACGCAGGCACTAGGCAAATTAGGTGCAACTAGAGCAGAAGTTATTGAGTCGCTGGGCATGGCTGTTTATATGGGTGGTGGACCTTCTTTGATGTATGCAGCTGAAGCAATTCAAGCATTTGAGGAAGCCACTGTTTAAAAATTTAATTAAGTGGCCTTTAAGGCATAACCTTAGAGGCCACTTTCAATTCCAGTCCCCCAGACTACGTATAGACTACACATGCAATGGCTGCTTAGCCACTCACTACCTTAATTACATTGTTAAATCTCATAACGCTAGCGAGCCGGTAAGCAGTTGGGGTTTTTACCTTCCGCGCTTCGACAATTATTCCCCTGCTATGCTTGCAAGGGGATGTTTGCCTTACCTGTTAAAAGAATTGACTATAGTCCCATATTGGGACTATAGTGCTTCATGCGCGTGATCTCACTCAAAATATTAAAAGACTTTTACACGGCTTATCCGGACTCGGAGCAGTCGCTAAAAGCCTGGTTTAATGAAGCTCGACAGGCGTCGTGGCATGATCCGGCAGAAATAAAAGCGCGCTACAGTAATGCGAGTATTTTAAAAAGTAGGCGTGTGGTCTTTAATATAAAAGGCAACACGTATCGACTGGTTGTAGCGATTGCATACCAATACGGAGCTGTCTATATTAAGTTTATAGGCACACATATGGAATATGACAAGATAGACGTGAATAGCGTCGAAATGGAGTAATGATGGAAATTAAACCTATCCATAACGAAGCTGAATATAAAGCGGCCTTAAAAGCAGTATCGCCATACTTTGATAATGAACCTAAACTTGGTTCATCAGAGGCGGATTTTTTTGAAATCATGCTGACTTTAATTGAGTCTTACGAGGCAAAGAATTTTCCGGTCGATTTGCCTGATCCAATTGAAGCGATTAAATTCAGAATGGAACAGTCGGGCTTAGCCCCTAAAGATTTACAACCCATGATAGGAAAGTCTAATCGTGTTTCAGAAGTGTTGAACAGAAAACGTTCTTTAACGATAGGCATGATCCGTAGATTGAACTCAGGTCTTGGTATCCCGGCAGAATGCCTAATCAAGCAAGCAACATTGAGTGCTGCTGGGCGAGAGCTTCTTGATACTTAAATAACCAGAATTTTTAGATTGATTTTATGATGCCAAAATCTGCTAGCCACTTAATTGAATTCTTGCCTTGTGTGCCGGACTTTCCGAAACCTGGGGTGATGTTTAGAGACATTTCTCCTCTTATTGCTAACCCTCAAGCCTTTCAGTTTTCTATCAATCAACTTGCTGAGCTTGCCAGTGATTTAAGTTTTACGCATATTCTTGCGATTGAATCTAGAGGCTTTATATTTGGATCGGCATTGGCCCTGCAGGTAGGGAAGCCATTGTTGCTTGCTAGAAAACCCAATAAACTGCCTTTGGTCGCCCATTCAGAGTCTTATGGACTTGAGTATGGCCGTGACTCATTGGAGATTCAAGCTCGTGACGTCGATCAAACTTCTAAAGTTTTAATAGTGGATGATGTTGTCGCAACGGGCGGCACGCTAATGGCGGCAGTTAGCCTGATTGATAAAGTGGGGGCGCAGGTGGCTGGGCTTTTGACCTTGTTGGAAATTGAAGTTTTGGGTGGAAATGCTCGTTTGCGTGAGAAGGGAATTGTTGCCCGTTCAGTTGTTTCAATTTAACTAAAATATAAATCAAAGGGGCGTATGGATACATTAGCTTTCATTACGGTTGGTTTTTTTACTTGTTTTATTTTCTGGGTAATGACATCCTCGCTGGGCTTTCGCTTGGGCCTTATTGTAGGCGCGGTTGTTCTTGCTGTTGTTTTTGGAGGTTATTATCTATTTTTCGCTTCTGCCTTTAGCTTGTTTGATGCGCTAAGTACTAAATAATTTTAAAGGTTTAGGCATAAATAAAGGTTGGCAAGAAATTGCCAGCCTTTATTTTTATCCGCTCCTAAAAGTGGGCTTTACTAATAATGGGGATGACAAACAGGGAGCAGGTCAGTACAAAAAAGCCCACGTCCTAGGTGGGCTCTAAACTTCGTTTTTAATATTTACTTTAAAAGGGACCACTAGTGCAAGTGTCATTGGAATAGGGGCCTTGTGAAATTTGGGAGCAGATTTTATTTGGTTTGTTATAGCGCTTATTAGTATCAATCTGGAAGTACGGCTCAAATTTTCTATCATTGATGAATGAGTGTAGGTCTGCTCCTAGAACGGAGTAAGGTGCGCGAATGCCAAGGCCAGCGAACAAACCTTTCGTGAAGTCGTAGCCGCCCCCAATTTCACCCTGTGCACTCTCTTTGCCATTGAAATACTTGGCACGAAGCTTAGCAAGCTGAAATCCATCAATGAATTTGGCAGAGATTGATACGTCTCCACCATCTGTATCACCTTTTGAGTCAATTGAGGCATGCCTAAAACCAACTACTGCCTGAGGTTTAACTCCTTCATCTAAAGTCCACTTCAATCCGACATAGCCATTATTGACGCTTTTAGTTCCATTACCAATCCAGTCGTAGGTTGCTACAAAACCAGCATTAGCCTGGAACGAGCATGTTAGTAGCATCAATGCAATAATTTTCTTCATGATGGTTTCTTTCTGTGATTTAATCGCCCATTCATCGGCATAATATCCCATAACCATGAACTCAAGCGTACCTTTTTTATTGATACCATTTTTAAGTACTTTTATCTTTGCGGGTATTGAGCGATTTATGCTCCACTATGATCTAACAATAACCAAAAAAGACCTCATCGGAATAAGTCTTGAGGCTGTTCGTATTACTTTTAGCGTGCTTATTAGTTTTTGGTTGATGAGGGAAATTATCAGATTATTTGTACCTTTTGAAATTTTTAGCTTGTCAAATCTTGCTGTTCCTAATTACATTAAATTTATAACAAGCTTTTTAGTGATTGATTTTATAAATTATCTTTCGCATCGAGCCTACCATGGAATCCAACCACTTTGGAAAATCCACAGGCTGCATCACTCTGATATAGCAGTAGATTCAATTACATCCTTGATACATCATCCACTAGAATTTGTATCTATTTTTCTTATTAGCTTTTCTGTTTATGTTCTTTTTGATGTGCCCATCTTCGTTATCAACATTTATACGTTAATTCTGGTGATCCATTCGCCCTTCACACACACTAGGATAGTGCTGCCACGGAAGATTAATAGGCGGTTGAGTTATCTAATTATCACTCCCAATTTTCACAGACTTCACCATTCGATTGATATGAAGGAAGGCAATTCTAATTTTGGCGCTATTCTGCCTTTTTGGGACAAGATTTTAGGAACCTACAAATGTAAAACTCAGGTTTATGGGACTGAAAAAATAAGGTTCGGTATAGACGAACGCCAAAGTCCCCGTTCAATCTCCCTAAAGGAATTTTTAATTAACCCCTTCAGGTGACCTTTGAGCATGCTGCATGTGTGGTTTTTTCAAATAGAAAGTCAACAGCTTTTGCGGTCAAAATGTCTTAATTCCCAATATTCTTGAATGAAGCTTGTATTATCAATAGAATGAACAACGTACTATTGATTTTGTTTCTTTATTTTCGAATATGAGCAAATTGATAATTCAAAATAAATCACCCAAGGTACTCGAGCGACTGTTTGAAGCTGCTGGGGTTAGTTTCAATGGGTCTGAACCTTGGGATATTCAAGTGCATGATTCCAGAGCGTATAGAGAAATTTTGCTGAATGGTTCTTTAGGGTTTGGTCAGGCTTATGTGAATGGTTGGTGGGATTCGACAAGCCCAGATGAAACAGTTAATCGACTGCTAAGATTCGATGTTGATAATAAGCTTAGTGGATGGCCAAAAATAAAATTGATTGGACAAAGCCTACGGCATAGGTTGATTAATTTGCAAGCCATTCATCGGGCTTTTCTTGTGGCCGAAAAACATTACGATATTGGTAATGATATATTTGAAGCTATGCTCGATTCTTCAATGAGCTATTCATGTGCCTATTGGGCAAATTCCAACAATCTTGAGGATGCGCAACAAGCCAAGCTGGACATGATATGCCGCAAGCTTGAGCTCAGGCCGGGTGAGCGATTGCTCGAAATTGGCTGTGGTTGGGGTGGTTTGGCCTATTTTGCCGCTAAGCACTATGGTGTTGAAGTGATTGGGGTCACGGTTTCAAAAGAACAACAAAAATTGGCTAAGCATCGTTGCAAAGGCTTACCTGTAGAGATTGTTTTGATGGACTACCGCAAACTATCGGGTCAGTTCGATAAAATCGTTTCGGTTGGAATGTTTGAGCATGTTGGCGTTAAGAACTACGGAGCTTATTTCGATATTGCGCATCGCCTTCTCAAACAAGAGGGTTTGTTTCTACTTCATACCATTGGCAGCCATAACTCTCAAGGCCATACGGATCCGTGGATTGATAAATATATTTTCCCAAATGGTGAGTTACCTTCTGCTAAAGAAATTGCCACAGCTATCGAAGATTGTTTCTTAATAGAGGACTGGCATAGTTTTGGGGAAGACTATGATCGAACGCTAATGGCTTGGTGGAATAATTTTAACTTAGCATGGGGCGAACTTAGCGCTAGTTATAGTGATCGCTTCTATAGAATGTGGAGTTATTACTTATTAAGTTGTGCGGGATTTTTTCGGTCTCATCAAGGCCAGTTATGGCAGATCGTTTTAAGTAAAAGGGAGCGAAGCAAAATATACAGGTCGATTAGACCCAGTTTGCACTGAGTTGCCCTGAGCATCATCTGAATTAAAAGCAAAGTTTTAATGCCGTGTATCTAGAACTAATTTTTCGAAGACGCATCAGACGGCTACAATTTATTAACCAATAACACTATGGGTGTTTTTATGCTGACTTGGCAAGATATTGAAAATCGCGTGTTTCATGGCAATCCCCCCGCCAAGCAACGCGTGGAAAAGACAGACAATCAATGGCGCAGTTTGTTGCCTAGTGAAGTCTATCAAGTGACTCGTCAGGCCGGCACAGAACGTCCTTTCAGTTCGCCCATGTGCACGCACTTTGAGCCGGGCTTGTATGCTTGCGCCTGTTGCGACACCCTATTGTTTGATGCAACACAAAAGTTTGATTCCGGCACAGGTTGGCCTTCATTTACCCAACCCACAGAGCCTAATGCGGTGGCTTATTTTAACGACGGTAGTTTGAGCCGTGTTCGGGTTGAAATCACCTGCAGTACTTGCGATGCGCACTTAGGCCATGTCTTTCCAGACGGCCCAGCACCCAGCAAACTTCGTTATTGCGTGAATGCGCTCTCATTAAAACGCACGGCCTGATCCAAGCTATTCAAAACAAACCATCAATCGAGGCTAAAAAGTGCCTACTGCAGCAGAGGCGCTTTTCCCTATTAAACGATTTATTTATTCTTTATTTTCCACCAATAAATTTACCAATCTGGTCACGCTGGGCGCTACCAGTAAGATGCAAATAAACACAATAGGCCATCCAAAAAGAAATGAATATGGCCATTTCTCCAGGAATATTGCCGGTGTTGCTGTGTTTAGGTAAGTGATCACGCCGCTCACAATCAGAGTGGTGATGAATGACATAAACATGGCAAACAGAAACACTCGATAGCGGGCTGGAAATTTTATAGCCATACAAATCCTTAAAAAATTAATGCCCTAATACGATAGCTAGCATTTTTTGTGGGTTGTCGACAAACGCAAAGTGCCCAGTGTTAGCTACCGTTATTAGCTTGGCATGGCCAAGCGCCTCAGCTGTTTGTTGTCTTTCGGTAGTGCTTGACCAATCATTGGCTCCATAAACTAGTTTGATCGGTGCTTGCACTTTAGCGTAAAGGGCTTTGGCATTAGCCCATGACCGCCATCCAGCAAAGGTGCTGCGTTCAACATATCGATAGCCTTTGCGTCTGCCAACTTTATCAAACTCCTTCAGCAAATTTATAGGCATCCAGCGTTTATTTTTTAATCCGCCTTTTAGGATGAGGCCAAGGAAAACGATGTTTTCCATTGCAGCAACCACCGCACCAACGTAGGGAATAGCAAACTGACCAATAACAAAATTTGCAAGAAAATTCCCACGCCTTACCCCATCACCGTATTTTTTGTCGTAGTCGTAGGGGTTGGAAGAGACCACTTGTTTAATGCGATCGGGCAATTGACTGGCAATGGTCAAAGCCAATACGCCACCGATGGATTCGCCCACTAAGGTGACTTCTTTTAAATCTAATTTTTCGATAAAGGCTATTACCGCGCTACGGAAGTAGGGTTCATCATAGGTGGCTTTGCTATCAATAGAGGAGTGGCCGTGCCCCGGTAAATCTATTGCATAGACAGTGAAATGGTTTGCTAGCTGAGGAATCACGCCTGCAAAATAATCCAGCTGTGTGCGTATCGTATGTATCAGTATCAATGGCTGGCCATGGCCTGTTTTTAAATAACGAAGTGATCTGTTTTCGTCAATTTTCAGTTCAGATATGTTGCCAATATTCGATAAGTCTTGCATGGTTTACTCCTAATAAAGTTTACTTAATGAGGTGTACCTAGGTTCTTAAGTTTGAAGTCGTCTTACGCCTATTTACCAAGGTAGAACATCGGCTTCATGGAAGAAGCCGCCGGTTGGGCCATGGCTGTTCAGGGTTGCCAGTCTTAATGAGGTCTTGTAACTGTCGGCAATTTCCATTTGTGCATAAGGGCCGCCCAGTTCTGTTTTTGCCCAGCCCGGATGTGCTGAATTGACTTTGATCTGGGTGTCTTTGAGGTCGTGCGCTAAATGGATGGTGTAAGCGTTTAAGGCGGTTTTTGATGCGTTGTAAGCAAAGGCTTTGGCCGGATCAATTGGCGAGTTTTCCATGCTTTGTAGCGTCAGTGAACCGACAATGCTTGATAAATTCACTATGCGTCCTGCAGAGGACTTCATTAGCAATGGCAGTAGTTTTTGTGTCAGTGCGATCACCGCAAAAAGATTGGTGTGGAAGGTTTGTTGCAATACCGATAGGCTGACGAAACTGCTTGAATTTTTACCGATCAGGTCTTCTGTAATCATCCCCGCATTATTAATAAGAATGTCTAACTCACCGTATTTCTTCTCTATGTGGTTGTAGACATCATCCGGTGACTTTTCATCGTTGGCATCGTAGGCAATGGCCTCTGCCTTATACCCTAAACGCTGCAATTCTTCTGCGGCTGATTTTCCTTTGCTTAAATCTCTGCAGCCAATAATCAAATCAATGCCTTGAGCACCTAATGCTTTTGCTGTTTCAAAGCCTATGCCACGATTGCCGCCGGTAATGAATGCTACTTTTTTCATTTCTAACCCCTTTAAATATAATTAAGATGTTTAAGTAATGTAACTTGGATTACATTATTGCTATGAAAGATTTGTTTGTCAACATATTTCTGTAATCTGTGTTATATTTTTAAAAAATTTTAAGGTAATGGATATGGCAGTAGCAGGTAGACCAAGAACATTTGATAAAGAAGACGCCCTGAAAAAGGCAATGCATGTATTTTGGGAAAAGGGTTTTGAAGGCACAACCATGGCTGATCTTATCGAGGCCATAGGTATGAAAGCACCAAGCATTTATGCGGCTTTTGGCAACAAAGACGCCATGTTCAAAGAGGTAGTATTGCAATATATGCCCATTGTCATCAATGGGCAGCTTGCTGTCTTAAATAGCACGCTCAATATATACGAGGCGGTAGAAAAAACATTAGAGGAATGCGTGCGCTTATTTTCTGGTGAAAGCAATCCTCACGCTTGTTTGATTTTGACGGCCGCTATAAATGCCTGTCCAGAACATCAAGAGCATGTCAACTTTCTCAGGAATCTAAGAAAAGATTACAAAAAAAACTGGTTTGAGCGCTTTGTCCGGGCTAAAAAAGAGGGGCAATTGAAAACGGATTTAGAGGCTAATGCGTTGGCCGAATATTTCATGACAATTATTCAAGGAATGGCATTGCTCTCTAAGGATGGGACAACAAAAGATTGTTTGACCAGCACAGCAAAAATCGCGCTCCAGGTCTTGGCCTAAGCTTCACGAATTTCAAGCCGAGTCGTTTGAGACTTAGAAATGACGGCAATGCGGCAATGCAACGAAATGATGTAGGAGCGATCTTCAGATCGCGAAAGCAACAGTGCAATTCGCGCAATAAATTGCGCTCCTACATACGACTTTTCAAGAAATTTATTTTTTAGAAAATCGGAGTGCCTGTGGTACAAAACCAGTTAATTGGTAAGTAATGAACTGAATCAGAAGTCCGCACGAATCCCGACATTCCCTGAAACGCTCTTAACACTGTCATCGCTGTGCAAAGTGCTGATCGTACCAAACAAGTGGATGCGTTGTTCAAGCTGAGCTTCTAGGCCTAGCTGTGCAGTCAGGTAAGTGTCGGTCTTGTTGTTGCTGTTGAACGACACATGACTGCCAT
>CAYNSY010000008.1:0-39668 GCA_964400215.1 uncultured Methylotenera sp.
GTTTCTAGGTTATCCCGTTCGTGGTGAGTTTCTAGGTTATCCCGTTCGTGGTGAGTTTCTAGGTTATCCCGTTCGTGGTGAGCTTGTCGAACCATGGACGGAATAGCTGCTTTATGCAGACTTGGATCGCCCGCGAGTAGTCGATACGCTCTCTCGCAAATCTCAATCTTGCGCTGGTAGGTATCGGCTTGGCCTTGTTCATCAAAGGCCATGACAATGACAGCAGCACCATAACGCTGGCACAATTTAGCCTGACGTAAAAATTCGGCTTCGCCTTCTTTCATGGAAATGGAGTTGACGATGGCTTTGCCTTGCACGCACTTTAATCCGGCTTCGATGACTGCCCATTTGCTTGAATCCAGCATGATGGGCACGCGTGCAATGTCAGGTTCGGAGGCGATCAAATTTAAGAAGTGGGTCATGGCTTTTACGGCATCCAACATGCCTTCGTCCATGTTGATGTCGATCACTTGGGCACCGTTTTCCACTTGTTGGCGCGCCACCGTCAGCGCTTCATCGTATTGTTCGTTGATGATCATGCGGGCAAACGCCTTGCTACCGGTGACGTTGGTGCGTTCGCCGACGTTAACAAACAAGGACTCGTCGTTAATCACAAACGGTTCCAAGCCAGACAATTTAAGGCTGGTTGGCAGGCTAGGCACGCTGCGTGGCTTAATGGCTTTAATGGCTTGGTGTATTGCGGCTATGTGCGCCGGTGTGGTGCCACAGCAACCGCCGGCTATGTTCAAAAAGCCGCTTTCGGCAAACTCTTTAACTAGGCTGGAGGTGACGTCTGGCGTTTCATCAAAGCCGGTGTCCGACATGGGATTAGGCAGGCCGGCGTTGGGGTAGATGCAGACAAAGGTGTCGGCTATGCTGGACAATTCTTCCACATAGGGGCGCATTAGCGTGGCGCCCAAGGCACAATTTAAACCTATGGTCAGCGGTTTGGCATGGCGCACTGAATGCCAAAAAGCAGTCACGGTTTGGCCAGACAAAATGCGACCGGATGCGTCGGTGACGGTGCCTGAAATCATGATGGGCAAGCGCAAACCCGATTCGTCAAAGAAGCTATCTATGGCGAATAATGCGGCCTTGCAATTTAAGGTGTCAAAGATGGTTTCCACCATCAGAATGTCTGCGCCGCCTTCTACCAAGGCGCGGGTTTGTTCTAAATACGCTTGCACCAACTCGTCAAAGTTAATATTGCGTGCCGCTGGATCGTTTACATCCGGTGAAATGCTGGCGGTTTTAGGCGTAGGGCCTAAGGTGCCGGCGACAAAGCGTGGTTTGTCCGGCGTGCTGTATTTAAGGCAAGAGGCCTTGGCCAATTTGGCGGCCTGCACATTCATTTCGTAGACCAAATGCGCCATGTGGTAATCGTCTTGTGCAACGCTGGTGGCGCCAAAGGTGTTGGTTTCAATGATGTCAGCACCGGCAGCCAAATACTGCTCGTGGATTTCTTGAATGATGTGCGCTTGAGTTAAGGTTAATAGCTCGTTATTGCCTTTAACAAACAGCTCGCGTTCACCTGCGGGTGCGGCAAAGTCGGCAAAGCGTGCCCCACGGTAATCCGCCTCGCTCAACTTGTATTGCTGAATCATGGTGCCCATGGCGCCATCTAAAATCAGGATGCGCTCTTTAAGTAAAGCTCTAAGGGTAAGCTCGGTGCTTGAGACTACGGTCGAGACGGTGGTTTGCGGCATGGTTAACTGGCAAGCATGTTAAATGATGCGGCATTATAACATTGGCTAGGCCGACCCTGCTTAGCGATTTAGTTGCCCTGACTGCGGTACTGTATGGCTTCGGCTATGTGTTCTGCTTGGATGGATGGCTGCTCTGTTAAATCACAAATGCTGCGGGCCACCTTTAATAAGCGGTGGTAAGCCCTGGCGGATAAGTTTAGCCGCGCCATGGCATTTTTTAATAAGCTCAACCCTGTTTGATTCAGCGCGCAATGGCGCTCAATTTCAGGGTTGCTGAGCAAGTGATTAGCCTTGCCTTGACGCTGTATTTGTTTAGCTCTGGCCTTTTCCACTCTGGCTTGGATGGCTTGTGAGTGTTCACTAACGCTTGCTTTCATCAGCTCGTCTTCGCTGAGTGCAGCGACTTCTATGTGCAAATCGATACGGTCCAGCAAGGGGCCAGAGATTTTGCCGCGGTAGCGGGCAATTTGTTCAGGTGTGCAACGGCATTTATTATTGGGATGGCCTAAATAGCCGCAAGGGCAAGGGTTCATGGCGGCGATCAGTTGAAAGTTTGCCGGAAATTCCGCTTGGCGGGCAGCCCTTGAAATAGTGATGCGACCGCTTTCCAATGGCTCGCGCAAGACCTCCAAGACCTTGCGATCAAACTCGGGTAATTCGTCCAAAAATAACACACCGTTATGCGCCAAGCTGATTTCGCCCGGCCTAGGAACGCTGCCGCCACCCACCAAGGCGACGGCCGAAGCGGTGTGGTGTGGGGCGCGGTAAGGTCGGCGTTGCCAGTGTTGCAATTGAAAGCTGCCATTCAGCGAGAGCATGGCCGCCGAGGCCAAGGCTTCTTGTTCGGTCATGGCTGGCAATATGCCGACAAAGCGGGCGGCCAACATGCTTTTGCCTGTGCCAGGTGGGCCAGATAGGATGACGCTGTGGCCACCAGCCGCGGCAATTTCTAAAGCGCGTTTGGCCAAGCTTTGTGCTTTAACCTCGCTAAAATCTGGGTAACTGACTGGGCTGGTTTGCGTTGAGCTGGTCAGTGGGCTTAAAAGCCTTTGCCCACTTAAGTGCGCACACACTTCCAGCAAGCTGTTGGCCGGATATATTAGGGCATCGCGCACCAAAGCCGCTTCGGCCGCACTGCTTTGTGGCAGGATAAACGCACGTTTTTGTTGCATGGCAGCCATAGTCGCTGTTGATGTGCCGGTCATTATGCTGGAGGTCATGGCCAGTGCGCCACGGATGGCTCTGAGTTCGCCGGTTAAAGCCAGCTCGCCGGCAAATTCGTAGTTGGCGAGGGCCGCTGTGGGAAGTTGCCCAGATGCCGCCAATATGCCTAAAGCGATGGGTAAATCGTAGCGGCCACTTTCTTTGGGGAGGTCGGCCGGCGCTAGATTAACCGTGATGCGACGAGCGGGAAATTCAAACTGTGCGGTTTGCAAGGCAGCGCGAACACGGTCTTTACTTTCTTTTACTTCGGTTTCGGCTAAGCCGACGATGGTGAAGCTGGGTAAGCCATTGGCTAGGTGGACCTCCACCGCCACGGCCGGCGCATCCATGCCGCTTAATGCGCGGCTATGAACGACGGCTAGGCTAGAATGTGGCACACTAGCTGTGTTGCTTAGTCAATTCGTTAAGTTGTTTTTCTAAGGCTGTCAGCTTTTCGCGTGTGCTGCGCAACACCTCGGCTTGCACATCAAATTCCTCGCGCGTCACCAGCTCCATTTTGGTGAATACGCTCTTTAATAGTGCATGGATGTTTTTTTCTGCATCACCTAAAGGGGAGTCCTTAACGGCCTCTTTGATTTTATTGGATATTTCATTTAATTTGTCTGGACTAAACATAGTGCCTCCTTATATCTAGTTATCATATTAGCAGGTTTTGCTGCATGAGGTTAATCGTAGGAGGCTGGACATGAAATATAGGTATATGATTTTAAACGTAAAAATAGTTGGCATGGCGATTGCTTATATATTCCCGAATAGCTTTGTTTATTCTAAACATTAATCAAGGAGAAAGACCATGCATAAATCATTAGTTACCATCGCCGTTTTAGGCACATTAGCTTTACCAAGCGCGGCTTTTGCTGCGGATGCGGCACCAGCGGCAGCACCAGCACCGGCTTACACCGTTAGCTACAACGTGGGCTTGTTTAGCCAATACATTTTCCGTGGCTTAACGCAAACGGATAAAAAGCCAGCCTTACAAGGCGGCGTGGATTTTTCACATGCTAGCGGTTTGTACATGGGCGCTTGGGGTTCTAACATCAGCTGGTTGGAAGACGGTGCTTACTACGATAACTCTAGCCTAGAATTAGACGTGTACGGTGGTTACCGCAACACGCTAGGTGAAACTGGTTTAGGTTATGACTTAGGTGTATTGCAATATATTTATCCAGGCAACAAAAAAACCGGGGTAAAAGCTGAAACAACGGAAGTGTACGGTGCATTAAGCTACAAATGGCTGCAAGCTAAAATGTCGTACATCACTTCAAAAAATGGCTTTGCAAATGCTGATGCGCGCGGTACTTATTACGCCGAATTGAATGCCAACATTCCATTAGCCGATTCTGGTATTACTGCTAACTTGCACGCAGGCCGTCAAAAGTTTGATGGTCAAGCATTAGACGATCTTTACACCTATACGGATTGGAAAATTGGCGCAGCTAAAGCCTTTAGCAATGGTGTAAATGTTGGTGCTTACTACAGCGATGTTGATGCTAAAAACAATACCGGTTATGCCGCATACGCTGGCGGTCCTATTGACGACAGCACGTTCACTGTGTTCGTACAAAAAACGTTCTAATCTAAATTTGGCAGGTTTATCCTGCCTAAAAGGAGGCACTCATGAAATTTGTATCCGCAATTATCAAACCATTTAAGTTGGATGAAGTGCGCGAAGCCCTTTCTAGCATTGGGGTTCAAGGCATTACCGTGACTGAGGTAAAAGGGTTTGGTCGCCAAAAAGGTCACACAGAGTTATACCGTGGGGCGGAATACGTGGTGGATTTTTTACCTAAAGTTAAGTTGGAAGTAGCGATTAAAGACGAGTTGCTTGATCAAGTGGTGGATGCGATTGAAAAATCAGCCGCCACAGGCAAGATCGGCGACGGCAAGATTTTTGTCTTTAATCTCGAACAAGTCTATCGCATTCGTACCGGTGAAACCGGTATCGAAGCCTTATAAGGGGATGATAATGAAAAAATTACTTTCGATCTTTGCTCTAGTAGCAACACTGGGCCTAGGCTTAGCTGCCAACACTTACGCTGAAGACGCTGCACCAGTAGCCGAAGCAGCCGCGCTAGTGGCACCTGCAGCTGACGCGGCCGCACCGGCTGAAGCAGCACCAGTTGAAGCGATGGCAGCACCTGCGCCAACGCCAAACAAAGGTGACACAGCATGGATGTTAATTGCTACCGTGTTGGTGACTTTGATGGTGATCCCAGGCTTGGCCTTATTTTACGGCGGTTTAGTGCGCCAAAAAAATATGCTGTCTGTGCTCATGCAAACCTTCATGATTTTCTCTTTGATGGCGGTCTTGTGGGCAATTTACGGTTACAGCGTGGCCTTCACTGGCGGCAGTCCGTACTTTGGTGGTTTGGCCAAAGCTTTCTTGGCTGGCATTACACCAGACTCAATGGCAGCAACCTTCAGTAAAGGGGTGGTGATTCCTGAGTTAGTGTTTGTGGCTTTCCAATTAACCTTTGCAGCCATCACACCAGCCTTGATCATCGGTGCGTTTGCTGAGCGTATGAAGTTCTCTGCCATTCTTGCCTTTATGGTCTTATGGTTCACCTTTGCTTACTTGCCTATGGCACACATGGTTTGGTATTGGGACGGTCCTGATGCGATTACTGATGCGGCGTCATTGGAAACAGTGGTGGCGAATGCCGGTTGGTTATGGGCTAAAGGCGCATTAGACTTTGCTGGCGGTACTGTGGTGCATATCAACGCGGGTGTGGCCGGTTTAGTAGGCGCCATCATGGTTGGTAAACGTATCGGTTACGGTAAAGAATCCATGGCCCCACACAGCTTGACTCTAACCATGGTGGGCGCTGCGCTTCTATGGGTGGGTTGGTTTGGTTTCAATGCGGGTTCTAACTTAGAAGCAAACGGCTACGCTGCCTTAGCGCTAGTGAACACCATGATTGCAACCGGTGCTGCTACCTTGTCATGGGCATTCTCAGAATGGCTATTAAAAGGTAAACCATCCATGTTAGGTGCCGCTTCTGGTGCAGTAGCAGGTTTGGTGGCCATTACACCAGCATGTGGTTTCGTCGGCCCTATGGGCGCCATCATCATAGGCTTGCTAGTGTCACCTATCTGCTACTTCTTTGTGGCTAAAGTGAAATACTGGTTGGGTTATGACGATGCATTGGATGTGTTCGGTGTGCACGCGGTTGGCGGTATCTTTGGTGCATTGGCTACGGGTGTGTTTGTTAACCCTGCGCTAGGTGGCATGGGTGTGTACGACTACGTGGCTAACGCAGTAGGTGAATACAACTTTGCAGCACAAATGACAGCACAAGCCTATGCAGTTGGTACGGCCATCGTGGTGTCTACCGTGGTGTCTGTGATTGCATTCAAATTAGTGGATACGGTTATCGGTCTACGTGTGTCTGAAGAATCCGAGCGTGAAGGCTTAGATACCACAGAGCACGGTGAACGTGCTTACCACTCTTAAGTAGCAGGTATGTAAGTAAAAACGGACGCCTAGGCGTCCGTTTTTTTATGGCTATAAGCAGTGCATGGATTAACGCTTGGGCGCCGTCACCCACAGGGCCAAGCCTATTAATACCATGGGTAAGCTTAACCATTGGCCCATGCTAAAGCCCATGGATAATAAACCTAAGTAACTGTCTGGTTCGCGGGTGTATTCGGCAATAAAGCGAACGCTACCGTAGCCGATTAAGAACAAGGCAGCGATTCTACCGCGCGCTCTGGCTTGCGCTGAATAAATCCAAAGCAGCAGGAACAGAAAAATGCCTTCTAAGGCAAATTCATACAGTTGTGATGGGTGGCGTAATAAGCCGTCCACTTGCGGAAATACCATGCCGTAGTCGGTGTTGGTGACGCGGCCCCACAGTTCACCGTTAATGAAGTTGCCTAAGCGCCCAGCACCTAAACCGATAGGCACCAGTGGCGCGACAAAATCCATCACACTGATCCATTTTAATTGGTATTTATTGGCAAATAAGCCCATGGCCAGCAGCACGCCCAACAAGCCGCCATGGAAGCTCATGCCGCCTTGCCACACCGCTAGAATTTGCGCAGGGTGCTGCATGAAATAATCCAGTTGATAAAACAACACATAGCCTAAGCGGCCACCTAAAATCACCCCCAGTGCGCCAAAAAATAAGGCATCGTCTAGCATGGGCACAGTCCAGCCATGCCAGGGGCGGTGAGTGATTTGCCATTTACCTAAAGCTAAAAAGGCTAAAAAACCGGTTAAGTACATCAAGCCGTACCAATGGATGCCAAAGCTGCCAAGGTGTATGGCGATGGGGTCAAATTGCGGGTGAACAAACATGGGGATACACCTAAGAAAAAGAGAGTGGAATTCTACCTAAGTTTTAACTGAATAAAACCTAAATACACAATAAAGCGGGCGTGTAGCGAGAAAAAACTAAAGCGGACTTTCGGTGACTTTGACGCTGAGGGGTTTTTCGTCTTCCAGTAGGTTTAATAATCGATCTATGTTCGGGTGTTTGCCTGGGCAGTTTTCTGCATCGCTGCTGTGTTCGGCAAACAGGCTTAAG
Organism: uncultured Methylotenera sp.; assembly: GCA_964400215.1. Classification (GTDB taxonomy): domain Bacteria; phylum Pseudomonadota; class Gammaproteobacteria; order Burkholderiales; family Methylophilaceae; genus Methylotenera. The sequence goes on from CAYNSY010000008.1 coordinate 7,460, forward strand.
CCTTCAACGGCGGCGTCCAAGGATATTTCACCGTACATGCGGTACAGATGGTAGTACACCTTGACCGAGCCTTGGCTGCCGGGTTTGTTTTCTATTACCCCAGCCGGGCTGCCATCTTGATCGAACAGCTCTATACGCTGTACGTGTGAGGCGTCATCCAGTGTGAGTAATACGTCGCTAAATTTTTGCATTAAATCTGACCTTTTATAAATGGTAGCTGACGGTGGTCATCACCTTGGCTACCTTGTGCATTAAGAAATTGATAGGGCTGGGCAGTTCGGCTGCGCCATAGGCTCTGGCTTGATTGGCGTGGGCCGCTTCATCGACCTGCATTTGTTCAACAATCTTACGGGTTTTTTGGTCTGCCGTGGCCAATATTTCTAAATGGCTGGCCAAGTGCGCCCCCACTTGTTTTTCCGTTTCCGCTACAAAGCCTAAATTCCAGCGATCACCCAAGGTGCCAGCTACTAGTCCTAAGCCAAAAGATCCGGCATAAAAGACCGGATTAAGTAAGCTGGTGCGGCCGCCCAATTGTTTGATGCGGCTTTCGCACCAGGCTAGATGGTCGGTTTCTTCTTGCGCAGCAAGCTTTAAGGCCGCTGCCGTCCGCTCGCTGTGGGCGGTTAGGGATTGACCACTGTACAAAGCTTGTGCGCAAACTTCGCCGGTATGATTAACACGCATTAAAGCGCAGGCTTGGGTCTTTTCTGCTTCAGTTAAATCGGCTTCGGCGGTGCTTGCATCCGGATGGGGGCGCATGCTGCGCGGTTGCGCTAGCAAGGTGCGTAAGCCGGTATCGAATTCAACGATGAGTTTATCTAATTTAGTGAACATACTGATAGTTTACGCTCAAATGAATGGGTAAAGCCACGCTCAATCTAGCTTGCTGCCCAACCCATTTGTTGGGCGATGATTTGTACTGGGTGCTTAATTTGCACCGCTATGTTTTGCTCCGCCAAGCCGCGGGCTAAATGCAAATTGCAACCTATATTGGAGGTGGCCAACAGCTGGACTTGGCTGGCTTTAATGGCATTCAGTTTGTCGTTTAAAAGTTGTGTGGCCATGTCCGGCTGCGATAGCATGTAGGCGCCAGCACCACCGCAGCATTGGCCGTTGCCACTCAAAGCCAGCACCTCGGCTTGAGGGATTTTCTTTAATAAAGTGTAAACCGTGGCATGGCTTTTTTGGCCATTGCGTAAGCTACACGGATCTTGCACAAAGATGCGTTGGCCTAGTGGCTTAATCTTTACTTTAGACCAATCGCATTCGGCTAAAAAAGCACTGATGTCCCGTACCTGATGGCTGGGTAAGTAGTCGGCTAAGCCTGCTCCACAACCACTGGCCACGGTTAAAATGGGCCGCTCGCTGGCAAAGCTGGCCCGATTTTTTGCTAGCAATGCTTCGGCTTCGGCGACATCACCCATTTGCCTCGCTATGCTGCCACAACAACTTTGTTGCGCAGGAACATGCACAGCAAAGCCCAAGGCATTGAGCAGGTAAATGGTGGCTTGTAAGGTTTGGCTATCAAGCGCTTGACTGGCGCAACCTAAAAATAAACTGACCTCACCTTGTTTGTGCGTAGCCGTGCTTGGGTACAGCGCTTGCCAGTGGACGGGCGTGCTTAATGGCGGCAATAGTTTAGCCGCAGGAACGAGGCGCTTCAGCCATGGTTGCATTAGTTTAAGCAATCGGACTAGGCCGTTCATTAATGCACGGCAACGGATAAAGGGTTTAGCCAAGCTTAAAGCGAGGTTTTTCTTTGGGATAAACAAGGCGCGGGTGCTGTCAACTAAGCGGCCGTAAGCCACGCTGTTTGGGCAGGCAGTTTCACAACTGCGGCAACTCAAACACAAGTCTATGTGCTGTTTAAATCTATCATTATTAGGCAATAAGTCTTGAGCCACGGCGCGCATTAATTGAATGCGCCCCCTAGGGGAATCGGCTTCCGAGCCGGTTTTTCTGTAGGTTGGGCAATGCGGTAAGCACAAGCCGCAAGCGACGCAGCGTTCGGCTTCTACAATCAGGTCTTGGATGGGGGTACTCATGTTTCTATTATAAACCCAGCCCGATGGGCTAAATGACTTCGCCGGCATAAAATTGTTGGCATGCTGAGTTGGCGATTAGGCGTCCGTCGTACACATAAAAAACCCGCCTGTTGGTCAGGCGGGTTTTGCTTGCAGTTCGGCAAACTAAAAGCGCTTATTTTTCCGCGGCTGTTTCTACTTTAGGCGGTGCAGATTTGATGATCGGTTTGCCTTTTAAGAAATTCATGGCTTGGGTAAATTGCACATCATCCTTGCTGGCGGGTTCTATAGGCGCACTTGCTTCAGCAAATTTTTTCTCATTTAATTTTGCTTTCGCTGCGGTTGCAGCGGCATTATTTTCTGGCTTGGTTTTGCTAGCGCTGGTCGCGTCTTTAGGGTTGGATAAGTGACGCGACAAGTCCGCTTCGTGTATGTTGTTGGATTGGTCTGTGCCATCTTCTACATAATAATCCGGCTCTATGCCTTTGGCTTGAATGGAGCGGCCTTTTGGCGTGAAGTAACGTGCCGTGGTTAATTTAATGGCCGCGCCGTTATTCATGGGCATGATGGTTTGCACCGAACCTTTGCCGAAACTGCGCACGCCAATTAAGGTCGCGCGTTTGTGGTCTTGCAATGCGCCTGCCACGATTTCTGAGGCAGAAGCGGAGCCTGCATTGATTAATACGACCATGGGCACGGTTTTCAAATCGGCTGGAATGTCGCGCATGTAGTCATTCGCTGCACCACCACGGGCATAATTTTCCGGGTTGACGGTGAGGTTCATTTTAGAGTCGGCAGCGCGGCCTTCGGTATACACCACTAAGGTGTCTTTTGGTAAGAATGCAGCAGAGACGCCAACCGCCCCATTTAATAAGCCGCCCGGATCGTTACGCAAATCCAAAACAAAGCCTTTAAATGGTCCTTTGTTTTCAGCGTACATGCTGTTGATGGCTTTGGCTAAATCTTCGCCCGTGTGTTCTTGGAATTGGGTAATGCGCACATAAGCATAGCCCGGCTCAGTCAGTTTGAACTTCACGCTTTTGTTTTTAATGATGGCGCGCACCAAGGTTACCAATAAAGGTTTCGCTTCATTTTTACGTAAAATGGTTAAGGTAATGGAGGTGTCTGGTTTGCCGCGCATGATTTTAACCGCGTCATTTAAGGTCATGCCTTTCACCAGTTTCTCATCCAATTTCATGATGAGATCACCGCTCTTGATGCCCGCAGCGTACGCCGGTGAGTCTTCAATCGGCGAGATGACTTTGACTAAGCCATCTTCCATGCCCACTTCTATGCCTAGGCCACCAAACTCACCTTGTGTGGCGGCTTGCATGTCTTTGAATGCATCCACATCCATGTAAGTGGAGTGTGGGTCTAAGCCCGTCAACATGCCGCTGATGGCTTCAGAAATTAGTTTTTTGTCTTCCACCGGTTCGACGTAGTCGCTTTTAATTTTGCCAAATACTTCTGCAAAAGCACGCAAGTCTTCTATGGGTAATTGCGGTTTAACCATTTTTTCTGCCACGGCAGAGTAGGTTAAACTCAGCATGAGGCCAACGATGAGGCCGGCGAAAACCAAGCCAATTTTAGTAAAGCCTTGGTATTTGTTTTTTACTTGCATGGTGTATTATCCCTGGGGAAAAAAGCGAGCAGCTTTATGACAAGTGCTAGCTTATTAGTTCCGTATTGCGTTTTTGTGATTCACGGTTTTAATTAAACTAAAGTATAACAGTAAGGGCAATCAAATTGGCTGAACACCATATCGAAATTAGCTATTGCACACAATGCCGTTGGCTACTTCGTGCCGCATGGTTGGCACAAGAATTACTCACGACCTTTGAGCAAGATTTAAGCAGCGTTAGCTTAAAGCCTGGCAGCAATGGGGTGTTTGATATTAGGCTTAATCAACAATTGTTATTTTCACGCAAGGCTGCTGGACGCTTTCCTGAAGCCAAAGAAGTGAAGCAGTTGGTGCGCGATTGCATAGACCCCAATCGAGATTTAGGCCATTCTGACACGCCCGTGACGCCGACCGACAATTAGTGCGTATGGCGATTATTCTGCCGTACTGAGTTTAGCTTGGTCTATGCGCTGGGCACCATTGAAGTTTTTCGCCCAATAGACATCGTCCATGTTTTCCACGCGGACTTTGCCACCTTTGCTGGGCGAATGAATAAAGCGGTTGTTGCCTAAATAAATCCCTACGTGTGAAAACGTGCTTCTTAAGGTATTGAAGAACACCAAGTCACCCGGTTGTAATTCGTCTTTAGATACGCTTTTGCCCAATTGACTAATGGCCATGGCACTGTGTGGCAGCGTTAAGCTGGCCGCTTGTTTGAATACATAGCGAACAAAACCGCTGCAATCAAAGCCAGTTTCTGGTGAGTTGCCGCCATATTTATAGCGCACGCCGGTCAGGCTTAAGGCATTGACCAACACTTCACTGGCGCGACTGGACCAATTGTTTGCCACCTCGTCGCTGGGCTCGCTAACGCTTGGGGCTTCGGCTAAATTTTCTGTTAGGGTCAAAGCCGGCTCGACAGCCAGGCAGGGTGTGCTGAGCATGGTCAGCAAGGCACACAAAAGATAGGGGTAAGATAGTTTGTTCTTCACGGGGCTATTATAGCATTAGCCCTTAAAATCCACTATTTTTTAGCTATCCTGCTGTTTTGTATCAGTATTTTTTTATGAAAAATACGCCCTATTTTAGGGTGGCCCAGTGCCGCTAAATAATCATTTAACGCCATACGCTGAGCCTTAAGTCGTGGGATAATGACCGCCTTTATGACTACACCCACCCTCGCTCAAGTTTTTGCCAAGGACGGCATGCTGGCCAAGCATGTTGCTGGCTTTAGTGAGCGCACGCAACAGTTGGAGATGGCCTTAGCCATTGCCGATGCCATAGACAACAATAGCCAGTTGGTGGCAGAAGCCGGCACCGGCACTGGTAAAACCTTCGCCTACTTGGTGCCGGCCTTATTAAGTGGCGGTAAGGTGATTATTTCCACCGGCACTAAAAACTTACAAGACCAATTGTTTAGCCGTGATTTGCCCAATGTGCGCGATGCATTGAAAGTGCCGGTCACGGTGGCCATGTTAAAAGGCCGCGCTAATTATGTCTGCCATTACCATTTAGCGCGCGCTGCGCAAGAAGGCCGCTTTGCCTCGCGCGACGATGCTAAATACCTGCACGTGATTCAAACTTTTGCCGAAAACAGCAAAACCGGCGACAAGAGCGAGCTGAACAGTGTGCCGGAAAACGCCATGATTTGGTCCAGCGTGACCTCAACTCGCGATAATTGCTTGGGCGGCGATTGTGCGCATTACAAAGAGTGTTTTGTAATGGAAGCGCGTAAACAAGCCTTGGCGGCCGATGTGGTGGTGGTGAATCACCACCTGTTTTTTGCTGACGTGATGTTGCGCGATGAAGGCGTGGCCGAACTCTTGCCCACCGCCAATACCGTGATATTCGATGAGGCGCATCAACTGCCTGAGGTGGCTGGTTTGTTTTTTGGCGAGGACGTATCCAGCGGTCAAATTTTAGAATTGGCGCACGATTGCACTGCCGCTTATTTAAGTGTGGCTAAAGATTGCCAGGCCTTGGGCCAAGCCTTGCCTTTGTTAGAAAAAGCCGCCAAAGATTTCCGCTTGGTGTTTGCCTACGAAGGTGCGCGTTTGCCGGTCGAAAAAGCCTTGGCTTTAAAAGGCTTTGATGGCGCATTAACCCATTTGCTAGCGCAATTGGAAAGCTTGGCCAAGGTACTAGAAACCCAAGCTGCCCGCGATCCCTTATTGGAAAAATGCTGGCAACGCAGCCTGGCCTTAAGCGATTTATTTAGCCGTTGGCAAGCGGCCAGCAACCAAAATTTGGTGCGCTGGGTAGAAGTGTTCAGCCATACCGTGCAATTGCATGCCACGCCATTAAGCGTGGCGGAGGGCTTTGGTAAGCAGCTTAACGCCCAACCACGCGCATGGGTATTCACTTCGGCTACCTTGGCGGTTAAAAGTGATTTTAGCCATTACCAAGCACAAATGGGTTTGCAAGACGCCAAAACTGGTTTTTGGGAAAGCCCGTTTGACTACCAGGCACAGGCATTGCTCTATGTGCCAACCGACATGCCAGACCCGAACAGCCCCAGTTACACCGCCTGCGTGGTGGCCGCGGCGCTACCAGTCTTGCAAGCCAGTGGGGGCAGGGCGTTTGTCTTATCCACCAGTTTGCGTGCCATGCGCGAAATCCATGCTTTATTGAAAGAAGCCTTTGCCGAAATGGGCATAGAAAGCCCTTTGTTGTTGCAAGGCGACAGCTCGCGTACCGAATTGTTGGATAGATTTCGTCTGTTGGGCAATGCGGTCTTGGTCGGTTCGCAAAGTTTTTGGGAAGGCGTGGATGTGCGTGGCGAGGCCTTGAGTGTAGTCATCATTGATAAATTACCGTTTGCCCCGCCGGATGACCCGGTGCTGTCTGCGCGGGTGGATAAGCTCAATGCCGAAGGTAAAAATGCCTTTATGGAATACCAATTGCCTTACTCCGTGATTACCTTGAAGCAAGGCGCCGGCCGCTTGATACGCGATGAAAAAGACCGTGGCGTGCTGATGCTGTGCGACCCGCGTTTGATTAGCAAAAGCTACGGTAAAAAAATCTGGCAAAGTTTGCCGCCATTCAAACGCACGCGCAACCTGGTTGAGGTGCAAGCGTTTTTTCAAACGCCAGATTAAGCTTGATGCTACTCATACCGGAATCCGACTACCAACTGACGGCCATTCGTGCACAAGGGGCAGGTGGGCAAAATGTTAATAAAGTATCCAGCGCCATACACCTGCGTTTTGACATTGCTGCCTCCAGTTTATCCGACGCTTTGAAGCAGCGTTTGCTGCAATTAAAAGACAGTCGCATCAACGATCAAGGCGTTTTGGTATTGAAAGCTCAGCAATACCGCACCCAAGAGGCCAATAAAAAAGATGCCATCAAGCGCTTGCACGACATCGTCAACGCGGCCAATAAAGTCTTGCCTACTCGTTACGCCACCAGGCCGAGTTACGGTTCTAAACAAAGGCGCTTGGAAAGTAAAACGCAACGTGGGCAAATTAAGCGGATGCGTGGCAAAATAGCATCTGATAAAAATGAGCATTAATCAGCCGTGAATTTACTCGCATTTGATACTTCCACTGAATACTTGTCGCTGGCCTTAATTAAGGGCGATGCTTCCTATGTGTTCGATGTGAACGCCGGACAAACCCACTCGCAACTTATTTTGCCGCAGATAGAACGTTTGCTGAACGAGGCTAATTTGCAATTAAGCGATTTGCAAGGCTTGGCTTTTGGGGCAGGCCCGGGGTCGTTTACCGGCGTGCGGATTGCCGCCGGCGTCGCCCAAGGCTTGGGTTTAGGGGCCCATTTGCCGGTGTTGGGGGTTTGTACTTTGTTGGCTTTGGCGCAAGCCAGTGGCGCGAATAAAGTCATCGCTTGTTTGGATGCGCGCATGGGTGAGGTTTACCATGCCGCCTATGAAAAAGTGGGTGAGCAATGGCAAACCCATGCTGAGCCGACGGTGTGTAAACCGGAAGCGGTGCCCGTTTTGCAGGGTTCGGATTGGACTGGTGCCGGTAGCGGTTGGCAGGCTTATGCGGAAAGTTTGGCTGCGGCGTATGGCCATCAGTTAGTCGCCACGCAGCCGGCTTGTTTGCCCTCTGCCATGGCCATACTGGCTTTAACGCAAGCTGACTTTGCCGGGGGTCGTGCCACGCCGGCGGGTGCCGCCTTGCCTATTTACATACGCAATCGGGTGGCCCTTAAAACTGCCGAGCGTGCCTTAGGTGAGCAGCTGTGATGTTGAAGCCCAGCATGCCTTATGGTTTGACTGCCAGCGATCAATTTCGGCCCATGCAAGTGGCCGATTTAGACGCAATTATGGCCATAGAAAACGTGATTTACCCGCACCCATGGACGCGCGGTAATTTTAGCGATTCCTTAGCGGCTGGTTACAGCGCATGCGTGCTTTGGTGGGACGAAAAAATAATAGGCTATGCCTTGATGATGCTGGTATTGGATGAAGCCCATTTGCTCAATTTAAGCATAGCCAAAGATAGCCAAAAGCAGGGTTTAGGCCGCTGTTTATTGCAGTACATGCTGGACCTCGCCAAAAGCCGGCAAGCCGCCAATGTGTTTTTAGAAGTGCGTATCAGCAATCACAGTGCGATTGCTTTGTATGAAAATACCGGCTTTAATGAAATGGCCATACGGCGCGGCTATTACCCGGCAGTAAACGGCCGTGAAGACGCCGTGTTAATGGGTTTGGCTTTATGATGAAGGATGCAAGCCCAATGACGCGAGAAGACGTATTACGAGAATTGGAATTATTGCCGGTCTGGCATTTACGCACTGCCTTGCCTCAGGCCGCCGCCCTTGATCCGGCGCCTTTACCAGCCGCAGCGGATATAGAAACACTGCCTGAAATACCGCTCGAAACACTGCCCGAAACAGTGACAGAAGCAGTTATAGAGACGGGTATAGAAACAATGGCGGAAACGCCGCTGCCAGTAGCCGCTAGCCCAACCGTTTGGACCCAGTTTAGCAGTGAGGATGGCCTATGGCTGTTTGCTTTGGCCCAAGCCAGCTTGACGCCAGAGGAAAGCCAATTGTTGCAGAATATGTGTAAGGCCATGCGCATTGTTGCGACGGCGCCACAGCCCATGGAGGATGCCTTAACTGCCATGCAAGCGAGCCCGGCCAAAATGGTCATTGCCTTCGGTGTACAGGCAGCACAACAATTGCTGGCATCCACAGAAGGCTTGGCTGCCTTGCGTGCTCAGGTGCATGATTGCCATGGCAAATCGCTGGTCGCCACCCACGCTCTGGGTCATTTGCTTTTGCAGCCCTTGGACAAAGCGCAAACCTGGCACGATTTGCGTTTAGCCATGCAAGCCTTAGCGGCCTTGCAGACTGCTTAAGTTTTTACTGGGGCTTGTCCTGCCCATCGCGTTAACTAATGCTGACGAAACGACGGTTAAAAGGTAAAATTCACACTTTTATTTGTTCCGATTCGACTACACCATGCGCGCCTCACAATTTTTCTTCAACACCCAAAAAGAAGCCCCTAATGACGCGGAGTTACAAAGCCATATTTTGATGGTGCGTGCCGGCTTAATTAAGCGTTTAGGCTCCGGTCTTTACACATGGATGCCTTTAGGCTTGCGTGTGCTACGTAAGGTTGAAACCATAGTGCGCGAGGAGATGAATAAAGCCGGCGCGCTGGAGTTGTTGATGCCGGCTGTGCAGCCACGCGAATTGTGGGATGAAACCGGTCGCTGGGCCGTGTTTGGCCCACAAATGCTTAAAATTACCGATAGGCACGAGCGTGAGTTTTGTTTTGGCCCCACCCATGAAGAAGTGATCACTGACATTGCGCGTTCGGAGATACGAAGCTACAAGCAATTGCCACTTAATTTTTACCAAATTCAAACCAAGTTCCGTGATGAAATTCGGCCGCGTTTTGGTGTGATGCGCGCCCGTGAATTCATGATGAAAGATGCGTATTCCTTTCATACCGATTTCGCTTCCTTAGAGCAAACCTACGCCACCATGTACCAAGCTTACAGTCAGGTTTTTAATCGTTTGGGCTTGAAATTCCGCGCGGTAAAAGCCGACACCGGTGCTATCGGTGGTGATGGTTCGCACGAGTTTCATGTCTTGGCCGACTCTGGCGAAGATGGTTTGGCCTATTGCGATAGCTCCGACTACGCTGCCAATGTGGAATTGGCCGAAGCCATCACCTTGACGCAGCGTCAGGCCCCGACCGCCACCATGCAAGAAGTGGACACGCCTAAACAAACCGCCTGTGCCGATGTGGCTGCTTTGCTTAACATCAGTGTCACGCAAACAGTAAAAGCCATCGCCTTAATGGTTAAGCAAGCCGATGCTAGCAGTCGTTTTTACTTGGCTTTGTTGCGCGGTGATCACAATTTGAATGAAGTTAAATTGGCTAAATTAGACGGTTTGGCCGACTTCCGCTTGGCCACCGAAGAAGAAATTCGTGGCCATTTAAACTGCCCACCAGGCTTTATTGGCCCAGTGAATGTGGCGGCAGATGTGACCGTGATTGCGGATAAAACCGTGGCGGCCATGAGCGATTTTGTCTGCGGCGCAAACAAACCCAAGTTCCATTTAAGCGGCGTGAATTTCGGCCGTGATTTAGCTGAACCCAGTCTGGTGGCCGACATCCGCAATGTGGTGGAAGGCGATGCCAGCCCGGACGGTAAAGGCACGCTATCGCTATGCCGAGGCATAGAAGTGGGCCACATTTTCCAATTGCGCAGCAAATACTCAGCGGCCATGAACGCCACTTACTTGGATGAAAATGGCCAAACGCAAGTGATGGAAATGGGCTGTTACGGCATAGGCGTGTCACGCATCGTCGGCGCTGCGATAGAACAAGGCTATGACGAGCGCGGTATTATTTTCCCGGCCAGCATGGCGCCTTTCGCTGTGGCGATTTGCCCGATAGGCTTTGATAAATCTGAAGCGGTGCAAGCCGCTGCGAATCAGTTGTATGCCGACCTTAAAGCGGCCGGTATCGATGCTATGTTAGACGACAGGGGCGAGCGTCCTGGGGTCATGTTTGCCGAGGCCGATTTGATGGGGGTGCCGCATCGCTTGGTCATCGGTGAGCGCGGTTTGGCTGACAATGCCGTTGAATACAAAGCGCGCAATGCCGAGCAAACCCAGTCCGTGCCTTTAAACCAAGTGCTGGAATTCATGCAGAAAGTAGCATAAATAACGGCCATGCCGCGCTTCATTAAAACCTTAGGTCTGGTTAAAACCATGGGCCTGTTGTGTGTTGGTTTTTTAGTCAGCCCTATCAGCCATGCCGGCTCGCAAATTGAAGAGCCTTTATCGCATACCGTCAAAGCCATGATGCAGCGCAGCGTCAGCGATAAAGCCCCGGTTAAGATGGTGTTCGCTACCCCACAAGAAGGTGAGGCATGGTTGGCTGAAATGTCAGCACGCCTTAAAAAACGCCTACCCAATCAGGCTTACCGTGAAGACCTACTGCGCACCGTGCATTATGAAGCCACTCGCGCTGGCCTAGACCCGCAATTGGTTTTAGGCTTGATGCAAGTAGAAAGCGGCTTTAATAAGTATGCCGTTTCGCCCGCTGGCGCCCGCGGCTTTATGCAAATCATGCCATTTTGGCCACGCGCCATTGGCACAGAAGACCACAATTTATTCTTGTTGCGAACCAATTTACGCTATGGCTGCACCATATTAAGGCACTATTTGGACAGGGAGCACGGGGATCTTTTTCGTGCGTTGGGTCGATACAATGGCAGTTTAGGGCAATCTGCTTACCCCAATCTAGTGCTGCTAACCTGGCGTAAACATTGGGATTACCCAATAAAAAATGCCAATTTTCGTCAAAAACCCGTCATTTAGATCAATAAATTCCCCGCTATTTTTTATAAATAGCCACATAAAATCAATCGCTTATCTAGCATTTCCGGGCCGTGCACAGTATTAGTGCTTAAAAAAGTTTACATTTTTGTAAAAATCGTTCAGTATTGCGCTAGCGTTTTTATGACGGGGTGCCCTAAGTCAGAAAAAAGCCTCGCATAGTTCGCCGCTGTTCGCATTAACTTGTTACTCATTTATATAATAATTTAGGAGAATTAAGTATGTCGAAATTAACTGCACTTGCATTAAGTATTGCTGTTTTGGGTGGTGTGTGGGCGTTCATTGCGTTGGGACCATTAGGCGCAGAAGACGGAACGGTTGAAGCCTTAGTATGGGTTGGCTTTATCGCTTGGGGATGTTACTTCCACAGTGGCGCTGATGACGCTGCATTACAAAAAACCATCGCAGGCATGATATACGGTGCTGTTCTTGCTGGTGTTGCCTTAACCTTAGTGGGTTCTAATCCACTGGGCTTAGTCGGCGCTGTCGGTCCAGCTGTTTACATCGCTGCAACAGTGTTCCTTTTAGTCATAGTGGCAGGTCAAAACTTACTATCCGTGGTGCCAGCAAATGTTTACGGTTATGCTGCAACAGCCGGTTATGCATTGCAAACGCCTACTGCAGGCAGTGTGATGGCCGCAGATTTAAGCAATCCAGTGTTATTGGTTGCTTTATCCGTGGTGCTAGGTACATTGTTTGGCATGGTATCAGGCAAAGTAGCTGGTGCACTAAGCAAGTAATTTCAACGCTTAATTTAAGCAAAAAAACCGCCTACATGGCGGTTTTTTTATGCCCAGTGCTTGGGCGCTTAATTATTTTTAACGATTTTAAAACCGTAATAAGTGCCAAATTCACCTTCGGATTCATGGTAGACAAATAGCATGTCGTTGGCATAGCCTGTGCCATTGAGATGGTTGTGTGAACGCAACTTCATGTCTTTAGGCAAGGCGCTTTTGCCTTGGTACTGGCCACTTAAATTAAATACCAATACCGCTTTATGATCGATATCGAGTAACAACAACTCTTCATTTTTCACCCCGGTGTAGGCCACGAAGTAATCGCTTACGTCATCGTTAGCGGCGCCCGCTTTCGCTAGGTCTAGAGTGATTTCACTGGCGGGCTCACGCAGTTTTATATCCACCACCAAGACCTTGTTGCTGCGCCCTTGCTTGGCATAATACAAGCCAGTTTCTGGGTTGTAGCTGGGCATGGTGTTGGCATCACCAAAGGCCGGATTAAAGCCGGCCACATCATTCGAGCTGTCTTTCACTTCGCCGGATTCGGTTAACTCCAGCGAAAAAATACCGGTGTTGGGTGAAAAGCCGCCGTAGCTAGAAATGTTGTAAGTGATGGTTTCTAATTTATGGCTGTTGCTGTTGTAATAAATGGAGCGGTTATCGTAACCAGGGCGGGCAGAATTAAGGTATTTCCCTTCCTCGTCGTAGGTGTGTATCAAGGATTTAGAAATGGGTGCCTCATACTCGCTGCCCATGGGAGCCAAGCCGCCATCGGCAATGTAATAGCGTTTTAAGCTGGCGATGTGTGCTACCGTCATCGGCCGCGTGCTGGGTTTTTTGGCCAGCGCTATCTTCATGCCCACTTGCGCGTCGGCGAGGATTTCTGCTTGGGCCGCGTGCCCTGCCGTGGTTAAGGCCAATGTAAGTAGTAGGGTAGAAATACGCATAAATAAACTTTCTTTAATGGCTAGGTTAGTGTCGAGATTAGTCTTAGGGTCATTGCTATTCGTTCAAGTTATCGCTGTTTGTTTTTCAATTAACATGGCATCGCCGTAACTAAAAAAACGGTACTGCTGAGCAATGGCATGCGCATAAGCGGCTTTAATGTTAGCTAGGCCGGCAAAGGCTGACACTAACATAAGCAGCGTGCTTTTGGGTAAGTGGAAGTTAGTAAATAAGCGATCAACCACCTTGAATTGGTAACCGGGCGTAATGAAAATGTCGGTGTCGCCACTGCCTGCTTGCAAAAGCGTGTCCGTGCCGTCGTTAAGTTTTGCCGCGCTTTCCAGTGCCCGCAAGGCTGTGGTACCAACGGCCGTGACTTTGCCGCCTTGTTGTTTGGTTTGCAGTATCAAGTCCACCGTGGCCGCCGGAATGCTGTAAAGCTCGCTGTGCATTTTATGCTCTTCTATGTTGTCCACCCGCACCGGTTGAAAGGTGCCGGCCCCGACATGCAATGTTACGTATGCGATAGTAATGCCTTGGTCTTTTATGTTGTCCAACATGGCCTTGGTAAAATGTAAACCTGCGGTCGGTGCGGCTACTGCCCCAAGGTGTTTACTAAAAACCGTTTGATAACGGGCTTCATCCTCGCTAGTCGCCACATGGGTAATGTAGGGTGGCAAGGGCAGGGCGCCGTGCTGATCGAGCAAATCCAACACCGCCGTTTCGCTCAAAAAACGCAGCTCGAATAAATCGTCATGGCGCGCAGTGACTTCGGCATCAAAGGCGTTTGATAATTTAATTAAGCTACCCACTTTGGGCGCGCGTGAGGCGCGGATATGCGCGTAAGCCGTGTGCATATCCAGCACGCGCTCTATCAACACTTCCACATTACCGCCACTGTGTTTATGCCCGAATAGGCGTGCTTTAATAACGCGGGTGTCGTTAAACACCAACAAATCGCCGGGTGCTAAACAAGCCGTTAAATCCAAGAATTGTTTGTCGCTGAGGCTACCGTCTTTGCCGTTTAGGTGCAACATGCGGCTGGCGGTTCGCTCTGAGGTGGGATGTTGGGCAATTAATGCATCGGGCAAATAAAAATCGAAATCTTCTGTACGCATAATTCCCAGAGCTTGTTATAATAGCGAAATCGCAAATTATACAGCAATGTATTTTCCAAATAGGCCCGGGTGGCGGAATTGGTAGACGCACGGGACTCAAAATCCCGCGCTGGCAACAGCGTGCCGGTTCGATTCCGGCCCCGGGCACCAAAATAAAACAAGCACTTAACGTAAAGTTGGTGCTTTTTTTATGTCTATTTTTTAGACAGATTAAGCTGCCTTCAGAATATAAATTATTGAAATGACTTTAAATGAAAAACGTTCTTATCATCAATGCTCATCAAGTCGTAGAGGGTATCGCAGCAGGTCAGCTGAATAAAGCAATGGTTGGTGTCATTAACGATGAGATGTTGAAGCGTGGTTACCAAGTCAAGCACACCACAATTGAGCAGGGCTACGATGTAAATGAAGAAGTTGATAAGCACGTTTGGGCAGACATTGTCATTCTTCAATCGCCAGTATTTTGGTTTGGTACGCCTTGGATATATAAGAAATATGCTGATGAGGTGTTCACGGCAGGTCTAATACAGCAAAAGCTTCTCACTGATGACGGACGTACTCGTGATGACCCAAGCAAGCAATACGGTACTGGCGGCAAGATGATGGGTAAGAAATATATGTTGTCATTAACATGGAATGCCCCCGAAGAAGCTTTTGGTGATAAGGCGCAGGTGCTGTTCGCTGGAAAAACCGTCGATGATGTTTTTGTTTCGAATACTGCTAACTATAAGTTCTGTGGCGCAGATATTTTGTCGGCATTTAGTTGCTACAACGTAGTTAAAAATCCAAACATTGAAAATGACATTGTTAGATTGAGAAAACATTTAGCGAGTGTTATTTAAGGACCGCGCTGGAATGGACTTTAGAACTCTTTGATTCAGCGTTATAACAGTGTGCCGGTTCGACTGGGCACCAAAATAAAACAAGCACTTAACGTAAAGTTGGTGCTTTTTTTATGCCTATTTTTTGCTTAGCAAATCTCTCAGCACCGTTTTAACATAAAAGCGTCAATAGTTTTTACGGTTAGCATCGTGTAAAGCAACAATTTGGCGCTTCAATCAGAAAGTCGTTTTAAACGATTTTTATTGAAAAATCATCGCTTTTTTCATAGCCTGATGTAGCTATTCTGGAATACACTAAATCTTATTCATATTGGCGAGGGATGGGGAATTTTATGGTTAAGAAATGCTTTGTGATTGCTCCAATTGGCAATCCTGAGTCTGATATTAGAAGACATACAGACGGTTTACTTGAATCAGTAATTGAGCCTGTCTTAAAAGGTCTTGATTATAACGTGGAGGTTTCTCACAAAATTGATGAAACAGGTTCGATTTCTAAGCAGATTATTGAACGAATTTTGGTTGCTGATTTAGTGATTGCCAATCTGAGCTCATTAAATCCTAATGTTATGTATGAACTTTCAATTAGGCATTGTGCCTGTTTGCCAGTAATTTGTTTAGCTGAGGTTGGGACGGTTCTGCCTTTCGATATTTCGGATGAACGGACAATCTTTTATCGAAATGATATGAAAGGAACTTCTGAACTAAAGGGTTTGCTGAATAATGCTGTTGTGGCTTCCGAAAACTCAAGTAGTACTGATAATCCTGTATATAGAGTGCAGCAATCAAAAGTTCTTAAAGATATTGATCCAACATCTCTTGATAAAAATGGTTATATAAATGAGTATTTGCAAAGACTAGAGCATGGAATGAACCGGCTTGAAAAAACGTTACAGCAAGTTTCTGCTCCTAAGGCTCAAGGTTTGTTTGGTTTGCAAATCCCAACTGGAGGATCTGGTATTACTACCTTATTAACTGGTGAGCCTCTTCCACCACCACACTATCCAAATTTTGAAGGAGGCTTGTTGAATATAAAGTCATCAAAAAGTAAAAGCGAGTAATTTTTACCAGGTGTTAACTTTAAAGTTCGAAACTAATTGACCAATGACTAACCTAAATCAAGTCCCAGCTAATTTACCCGTGCCTATCGATGATGGTCTTGCAGATCATTTGATCGGGATGAGATTGCCTAGTCTTAGCCTAGTAGCAACTAACGGCACTAAAATTGATTTAAGCCAAGTTCAAGGACGTTTTGTTGTTTACTGCTACCCAAAAACAGGCACCCCAAATACATCACTGCCAGATGGCTGGGATCAAATTCCAGGGGCTAGAGGATGTACCCCACAAAGCTGTGCTTATCGAGATCACTACCAAGAACTCAAAGCATTAGGTGCTGAGGTGTTTGGCTTAAGTACACAAACAACTGAATATCAATCAGAGATGGTTAATCGACTCCATCTTCCATACTCAGTATTAAGTGATCAGCACTTTGAATTCCAACGAGCACTAAATCTACCTACATTTGAAGTTGCTGGAATGACTTTATTAAAACGTTTAACTTTGATTGTTAAGGATGGCGTGATCGAAGCTGTTCACTATCCAGTATTTCCTAGTGATAGCGATCCTGCTTGGGTGATGGATAATTTAAGTAGTTAGCCAGCGTCAAATCTTTTGACACTCTTTGCCAGCTTCAAAAAAACATTAAATTGCCTGTGCCTGATCTGAGTGATTTGGAATAAACTAAATCTTATTCATTTTGGCGAGGGTTGGGGTATGTGGCTGGGATTTTGTAGCTACCTTTTTGTAGCTCTTGTTTTGACTTTTACTCTAGCGCAATTATTCTTTTCCTTCTGTGGCTTTCTTCAACAGGATATCACTATGACGCATCCAATATGGTTTGAATTGATTAAAGGTATGCCCGCAGCCTTTGTAACATTGGGGATTGGTTTACTAGCAACTTATGTTGCTGGGCATCAATACAAAGTTGCGAAAGCTAAACTTAAGTTGGATCTTTTCGAAAAGAGGTTGGAAATCTACAACATTACTAATGATTTTTTACTCGAGATTTTGAACCCTAATCTAAGTTATGGCGATTTGAATGCCTTCAGTAATAAAGTTAATAAGGCAAACTTTCTTTTTGGTGTTGATATTCGTGGCTACTTAGATATTGTTCAAAAAAGTGCAGCCCAAATACATGCAATTCATGTTAGGTCTAAAGCTAACCATAACTTGATGCTTCAACAAGATATTCAAGCCCATACAGATCTTTCTCAATGGGCTTTAGATCAGAGGCTTGGTGGGTTAAGTGATGCTTTTGAAAAGTATTTAAGTTTTGATGCTTGGCACTAAATTTTTCGAGTTGAAAATATGCTGGGTGGATCGATTTTGACTAATTCCGAATCATTTGAAATATTCTTAACTAATCTAGGGATAGACAATGAAGCAGAGATTAGTCTTAGATATGGCGAAATTACCAAAGTATTAAATAAGAAATATCGAGATACTGAATCACTGACTTCAAATTCTCTTCAAGTTGGATCTTACGGACGTTCAACAGCTATAAGAAATATCTCCGACCTTGATATGCTCTACTTACTACCTCAGTCTGCTTGGGAAAGATTTAAGAATAATCGGCAGAGCGCACTTCTTCAAGAAGTCAAAAATACTATCCTCGAAAGGTACAGTCAGACGGACATTAGAGCTGATGGTCAAGTCGTCGTAGTTTCTTTCCAAAATTATCAGATTGAGGTTGTCCCTGTTTTTGAGCTGGAAGATGGATCATTTAAATACCCAGATACAAAGAATGGCGGAAGCTGGCCAGTTACTAAGCCACGAGAGGAAATTAAAGCTGTACGTGACTTAGATGTTGAAAAGAATTACAACTTAAGGCCGCTTTGTAAAATGATCCGTGCTTGGAAAAATAAGCATGGATTACAAATGGGTGGATTACTTGTCGATACATTAGCCTATAACTTCCTCGTTTCTACGAATGATTACGACGAAAAGAGTTACGCCAGCTATGGATTGATGATTAGAGATTTTTTTGCCTTTTTAAAAGATCAACCTGATCAAGGTTACTATTTGGCACCAGGCAGTCGTCAGCAAGTTGTAGTTAAGAAAAAGTTTCAATTGAGAGCCAAAAAAGCATATAAGTTGACTTTAGAGGCAATAAGTTGCGATAGCCAAGACTCAGCTAACAAAATTTGGAAGAAGATATTTGGCAGGCCTTTTCCAACTGCTAATGAAAATATAACTAGCAAGGCGGCTCGTAGCTTTAGAGACACTGAGGAGTTTGTTGAGGACAAGTTTCCTGTAGATATTAGATATAACCTAGAGATTGATTGCGAGGTCTCTCAAAATGGATATAGAGAGAATAATCTTAGGTATTTCTTGAGTAGATTTATTCCTCTACTCCCAAATAAATCATTATTGTTTAAGGTGATTAGAATAAATGTACCTGAGCCCTTCCAAATACTTTGGAAGGTTCTGAACAGGGGGCAAGCCGCCGAGGCTAAGGATCAAATCAGGGGGCAAATAGTTACAGATGAAGGTAGATTACAAAAGAAAGAGCGAACTACCTTCAAGGGCGAACATATTGTGGAATGTTATGCTGTGAAGAACGGCATTGTAGTAGCTAAAGACCGGATTGATGTACCAATAAGGTGAATTAATTTATGAAAAAAGATGATCTTCTAAAACAAATTGCTATAGCAGGCTATAACGTTGGGTATGGGGCTAAGATTCATTTCTCGACTTACGATATTGTTCAGAAAACTCCTGATCGGATCAATCTATTGTCTCTTGGTATTGCTGTATTCGCTCTTTTCATTGATGCACTTACAGTAAAATTTTTGTCAGCCACCTTCGTAGTTCTTGGTATATCTGTTTTGTATATTGGATATTACAAGGATGTACTGGAGCAATACAACGATAAGGGCATTCTATTCACCAATTTATACAATGAGTTAAGAGTACTTTACTATGAGGTCAAAACTAAGAGGAGTGATAATGTAGTTTCAGAGCTGAAGAAGCTTAGAAGCATTGAAAAAACTTTCAATGAAAACTCCATCAGTAAACAAATTTTATTTAGTAATTGGTATGCTCACTACAAATTTTTTTGGCAGCATCAAATAGATTGGGTGGAGGAACAGAAGAGGTTTAGCCTATTCAGGGACAAGATTCCTTTATCTCTGAGTTTTGTTCTTGTCCTAATATTTTTGTTTGGTGTTTACTTTTTATTAGCTTGCTGAAATTTCCTTATTAATGGGTTGTCCATCCCCTAAACTCGACAATAAACTAGCTTGAGTGAAGCCTAAATATTTATTTCATTTTGATGACTACTTTGCCTTTGGCGCGTCCAGTCTCTAGATAGCTTATCGCATCTCCAATCGACTCAAACGGAAATACGCGATCTACAACTGGTCGTATTTCCCCTGAATCAACGAGAGTGGCAATCTGGCGTAACTGGTCACCGTTTGCTCTCATAAACAGAAAGGAATAGTCGATGTTTTTTAGTCGGGCTTTTTTCTTGATGCCGAAGCTAAGTAGGTACATGACAAACTTCACAAACCAAGGCGCTCTGATTTGATTAGCAAACGTTCTATCGGGTGGGCCTGAGATAGAAATCAATTTACCACCAGAGCGAAGTATGCTGAGGGATTTTTTTAGTGTTTTAGTATCTTGACTGTTTAACACTACATCGTAGTTTTTAAGAGCATTCTCGAAATCTTCTTTCTTGTAGTTAATAACAATATCGGCACCAAGCCCCTTAACCCAATCTATATTCTCCGCACTTGTTGTTGTCGCAACAAATGCGCCAATATGCTTGGCTAGCTGTATCGCAAAAGTTCCTACACCGCCAGAGCCGGCTTGAATAAAAATCTTTTGCCCTTTCTTAAGGTTTGCTTTTTCTATTAGTGCTTGCCATGCTGTTAAGCCGACTAATGGGATGGATGCGGCTTCTTCCATCGAGAGTGATTGGGGTTTGATTGCCACAGAATCTTCTTTGATCGCGATAAATTCAGAAAATGCACCGATTCTAAAATCATCAGGTCGGGAGTAAACTTCGTCGCCGGGTTTGAATTGCTTTACCTTGGAGCCTACTTTGACTATTTTTCCAGCTACATCATGCCCAAGTACAAGAGGCAATTTATAGGGCAAAACAAGTTTGAACTCGCCATTTTTAATCTTTGAGTCTAGTACATTTACCCCAGCCGCATATACTTCGATGAGCACTTCGTCGTCAGCTAATGATGGCGTAGCTATTTCACCAAAGTAAAAATCGCTATTTTTTCCATAACGCTTGAGAATAAATGCCTTCATTATCATAACTTTCTTAGCTTGTGCGAACGACGCTAGATTAACTGAACTTCCCACTCTTTCATAGATAAGCGTCAAATCTATTGGCGCTTGTCCAACCCCCATGGAAGAAAGTTATATTGAACTGAATCAATTACTGATGCTCAAAGTTGAGTAACGCAGCAACATAATTAATGAGCAAATTTTTGGCTGTATTTGATATTGGGCAGCTTGGATGACAGGTCTTAAATAGTTGACCCGTTATTTTGTCCTTCATGACAAATATGATTGGAGATAATGATGAGTAATCGCAAATTGATTTATGTGGGTGTATTAGCCGTTTTTTTGGTCTTAAGTGGATGCAGCAATTTATCTACCCGTCAGAAGAATGCGACGGCAGGCGCGGCTATTGGTGGCGTTGCTGGCGCTGTGCTGACTGGCGGAAGTGGTTTGGGTACTGTAGGTGGTGCCGCTATTGGTGGCATTATTGGCCATGGTGTGGATGATTTGTCGGGAAGTGCCTCTAAAAAGAAATAGGTTTTCCAAATGTATTGGTTCTGGTGCCAAGTCAAGGTTCTATTTTTGCTGTCATCGAAACACGTATTTAAACGTTATGTGCTAATTCATACATAAGGAGTTCGCCATGAATACAGTCAGTACTTTCAATCGATTGATGATTTCTGTAATTTTTCTAGTTATTTCGCACTCAGTGCTGGCTGCTGATGTTGGCGTCTCTGTGAGCGTCGGTCAGCCTGGATTCTATGGTCGAATTGATATTGGCGACTTCCCGTATCCGCCACCTCGTTTAATTTACAGAAGCCCAATTATTGTCGATCGTCATTTTTATGAGCATGATCCAGTTTATCTAAGGGTGCCGCCAGGGCATGCTAAGCATTGGTCTCGATTCTGCGGGCGCTATGATGCTTGTGGCCGCCCTGCCTACTTTGTCCAAGACAATTGGTACCATTATGAATATTTGCCAGTCTATCGAGAGCGACATGGTAATGGACGTTATGAGAGAGATGATCGCCATGAAGGTTATGGCAATCGCGAAGGCGGTCGTGGAAATCACGGCAGAGGAAGAGATTAGATGTTCGTGTTCTTTCTTAACTTTTGAGAGGTGGAAAAAATGGATAGCAAAAAAACAGATCAGGTTATCAAGACGCTGAATACAATATTGGAGCTAGAGCTTGCTGGCGTCGTTAAGTATACGCATTACGCTTTAATGGTTTATGGCTATAACCGTATTCCTATTGTGTCTTGGTTAAGAGGTCAAGCGACCGAATCATTAGCGCACGCCGATAAAGCGGGAGAGTTGATTACGCACTTAGGCGGACACCCTTCCTTATCTATCGGAGCTTTGTTAGAGACGCACAATCACGACGTTGGCGATATTCTCAGAGAATCTTTAGCGCATGAAAGTAACGCACTGAATGCTTACAAAGCACTTTTAAAGATTGTTGGGGATGATTCGGTTATGTTGGAAGAGTATGCAAGGGAAATGATTTATCAAGAAGAGTTACATCTCGGTGAAGTGGATAAGATGTTGAGAAAACCAGGCAATTTGAGCAAGTTCCATGAAGCTTAAAAAACGGCTTTAATTTAGCCATGGCGAGTTGTTGCGAAAATAAAAACTGCGCGATTGAAGCGATGAAGGAGAAACAATCTAAAACACTTAAGATTGTTCTGCTCATCAATATAGTTCTATTTTTCCTAACAGCAAGCTATGCCTTTGTTGCTAACTCAGCCAGTTTATTTACGGACAGTTTAGATGACTTGGGTGATGCCATCACTTACGCCCTCAGTCTTTACGTAGTATATAAAAGCAATGTTGCCAAAGCCAAAGTCGCCTTATTCAAAGGGTTGTTGATTTTGGCTGGCGCATTGTTTGTTCTTAGTCAGGTAATCATTCATAGTATCGATAAAAGTGTGCCGCTGTTTGAGACCATGGGTATGGTTGCCTTTATCGCACTTCTTGGCAATTTAACTTGCCTATTTTTGCTAACGCGTCACAAAGATGAAGACATTAATATGAGCAGTGTTTGGGAATGTTCGAAGAATGACATTCTTAATAACTCAGCCGTTATTCTTGCTGCACTCATTGTTGGGATAACAGGCAATGGATGGGCTGATGTGATAGTTGGCTTTATTTTGGCAGCATTACTGATTCGATCTTCAATAAAAGTCATCAAATCTTCTTACGCAGAAATTGTTTGATTTGGAATGAGGGCTGCCGTGGGGATAGGCTTGAGAACTCTCTGCTTCTGTGTGGCAACAACTGATACTCCAATCGTTGAGCAGAAACCCATGCCTTTCAGTAAGCAGGGAAAGATTGGAAACACAGGGGATGAACTTTGCTTATATGAAGCGTATCATAGGTGTTATGAAGCGTTTTAATACATTGTTGGTTTTAGTTCTCTTGCTGTTGCTTCCATTGCAAGGATTGGCTGCGGTAACGAATTCGTTTTTCCACCAGCTTTCGAGCAATTCGCATGAAACTCAAGCCACTCATGAAGAAGCTAATGCCTGCCATCAAGCTGCTGAGCATCAATCTCACGGTAAGCATCAAAATGAAAAGAATCATTGTGTTTCAGCTTGTGGCCAGCTCAGTATGGTAGCGATTACTGTCGATATTTCTACTGCCTTAGCTGAATTTACCCCAACGTATGGGGTTGGCTTATCTGAAATCTATCTTTCCGTATCCCTTCCTAAGTTCCAAAGACCGCCCATTCAAATTTCTTAGTGCGATTGTATAGTCCGAGGGCTTAATAGCCCTTGGGGTTTTATCCATATTTACTAAGGGATTTTATGAAGAAAAACATCCTATTGTCGATATTCCTTTTGACGCTATTGGTGCGCATTCAGCCAGCCTTAGCTCAAACAGTTGAATATGACTTACTAATTTCCAAAGAAAGTGTGTCTATATTGGATACGCCGACTGAGAAAATTACAGTTAATCACACCATTCCTGGCCCCATCCTTAAGTTTAATGAGGGGGATGATGCAGTTATTCATGTTAAAAACAGCATGAATGAAGACACTTCAATTCATTGGCATGGCTTGTTATTGCCCAATGGAATGGATGGCGTTCCTGGCCAGGGCGGCTTCAAGGGAATTAAGCCTGGCGAGACCTTTAGCTATCGCTTTAAGATTAGGCAAAACGGTACCTATTGGTACCACGCTCACAGTAATGGGCAAGAGCAAGATGGCTTATACGGTGCCTTAGTCATTGCACCTAAAGAGCGGTCCATTAAGTCAGATCATGATGAAGTGATTTTGCTCTCGGATTACAGCCAAGAAATGTCATCAGACATCCTGTCTAATCTAAAGATGTCGTCCGATTACTATCAATACGCTAGAAGAACGATAACTGACTTTTTTGAAAGTGTTAAAGCAAAAGGCTTTAAGGCTGCTTTTGATGAGTCAAAAATGTGGGGGCAGATGCGTATGCTACCAACAGACTTATCGGACGTTTCTCAATATACCTTTTTGGTGAATGGAAAAACGCCTCAGCAAAATTGGACTGGCAAGATTAAGCAAGGTGAGACGACTCGATTGCGTGTCATTAATGGCTCAGCCATGACCATCTTTGATGTTCGTGTTCCTGGGCTCAAGTTGAAGGTGATTGCATCTGATGGTCAGCTTGTTGAGCCATTTGATGTGGATGAGTTTAGATTCGCACCAGGTGAAACCTATGATTTTCTGCTTAGTCCTGCAGACGATAAAGCCTATACTTTTGTAGCCGAGCCAATTGATAGAACTGGCTTTGCGCTTGGGACATTAGCGTCTGATCAAGGAATGCTCGGGGAGATGCCAACACAGCGCCCAAGAACATTACTAACGATGGCTGATATGGGCGCCTCACATACCCAAAGTGATAGCCAAGAACATGCAGGCCATCAAGGGCATGTTTCTAGTAGCTACGATACTGGCGTGAAAGGCAGTGGTTGGGTTAGGAATAATGCACCAGCAGGTACGGTTGTTCTCAAATACAAAGATCTCCGCTTTTTAGCCAACCAAGCTGAAAGCAAGGCGCCAGAAAAAGAGATTCAAGTGACCCTCAATGGCAATATGCAGCGCTATATATGGACGATGAATGGCAAGAAGTTTTCAGAATCCGAACCGATCAAACTGAAATATGGTGAAAGAGTGCGCTTAAAGTTTGTTAATCAAACCATGATGGCGCACCCAATGCATCTTCATGGCATGTTTATGCAACTTGAGAATGGCCAGCCTGCAAACAAATTGCCAAATAAGCACACCATCATCATTGCGCCTGGTGATAGCTATTCAGCATTGCTCACGGCTAATGAGCCAGGCGAATGGGTATTTCATTGCCACCTGCTTTATCACATGGCAACCGGGATGATGACAAGCATTGCCGTTAGCCAACCCCCTGATGCTGGTCATGATATGCATCACAGCGATGTACAAATAAATTCAAGCAAAGTCGATGAAGTAAAACCTTCTGCGACTCAAACCAACCAAGGAGAGCATCATGCGCATTAATACCTTACTAGTTTTAGTTGTATCACTTTCAACATTGTCCATGAGTGCATTCGCACATGAAGGTGAAGATCACCAACAAAAGCAGGAAATGAAACATTCTTGCATGAAACATAATCATGACAAAAAAGACGCTAATGGATCAGAGATGAAACATGAGGGTTGTGAGGAAATGGATCACTCAACAATGAATCATGAAGAGCATCAGCAACAAGAAAAAACACCGAAAGAAGAAACAAAGCATGAACATCAACATTAAATCGATTGTTTTTGCGAGCTTGGCTTTAGGCTTAAGCTCGGTAAGCTTTGCTGATGACTCGCATACGTCAGAACATGAGGATGCCATCTTTCATAAAGTCAGGCTCGAGGCAGGGGCTGGACAGGCTGATGGTAAAGGCTACGGTAGTTTTGATTTGGACGGCTGGATTGGTACAGATCAAAATAAGCTATGGATTAAAAGTGAAGGGCAGCGCACTAATAGCAATACCGAAAAGTTAAATGTGTGGGCGCTGTATAGCCGCAATATTGCAAGCTTTTGGGATGCTCAAGTAGGTGTTCGTACAGACAATGATCCTAAGACTACAAGCTATTTCGTTGCAGGCTTTGAAGGGCTTGCACCTTACTTTTTTGAAACAGAAGCACATGCTTTTGTGAATAAAGAGGGGGATGTGAGCTTTAGAGTTAAACAGCGTAAAGATTTTCTAGTGACGCAGCGGGTTATTCTTCAGCCATTTTTTGAATTAATAGCTAATGGTCAAAGCGACAATGCCAGCAAGCAAGGTGCTGGTCTTTCAAATGGCGAACTAGGAGTTCAAGCTAGGTATGAAGTTACACGCAAATTCGCCCCTTACTTAGAAGTGAAATATGATCGAAAGTTTGGACAGACAGCGTCCTATGCGAAAGCTGAACATGAGGATGTTGATGCGTGGGTTGCACAGTTGGGGTTGAGGTTAGTGTTTTAGTTAAAATTTTTAATTTAGGAGATACAAAATGTTAAAAAAATTATTAGTGGTTTTATTTGCAACAACATTTATGGCAACTACGAATTCAGTATTGGCTGAAGATAAAAAGGTTGATACAGAAAATGCGCAATCAAAGCAAAATAATCAGCATTCTCAACACTCTCACGCAAAAGATGCTAAAGGTGTTCCTCAAAGTGAAACAAAAGAGGCAAAGGATGCGAATAAAAGTGATGTTAAGCAAGACACTAAGAAACACTTCCATCCGAGAGATGGCAAATAATTAATCTTAGTAAGGCTCTATGGGGTTTGAATAGCCTCATAGAGCTTATTAGAGTTAACTAAAATTGAGAGGAGCTAATGATGGCTCATCTTTTTTATGACAAGACTGACCTACCTGAAAGTAATCTGCCAGTTAAGTTTTTTGTGGCAGTGAAAAGCGGGATCTCACAATTTCCTATGATGCATCTAAAGTGAGCCTTGCCGAGATAATCAGCCAACTAGAGCAGCGAGAAATTTATCCTTTGAAGAATTGGTGGTTTCGAATTAAGGCTTCAATCCTTGGTTTTACAGAGGCTAATATTGCAGCACAGGCGCATGCTAAGCCTAAAGGCTGTCGTAATAAATTGCCACATAGCTAATAACAAAACTTTGTATAGGAATAATCATGGCTATAGATCCAGTGTGCGGTATGAGGGTAGATGAAAAGTCTAAACTTACCGTGACCCATTCAAAAATTAAATACTACTTTTGTTCAACTTCATGCCAGCATGCCTTTAGTAATAATCCATATCAGTACATTGTGGGCAAACAAGGTAAGGGTCATGAAATTCATAATGCTCATCACCATGAAGAAAGTTTAGATACGCCATCTCCAACAGACGATAAAGCTAAAGACCCAATTTGTGGGATGGTTGTTAATAAAGCTTCATCCTTAAAAGCAGATCGTTCTGGGCGTACTTATTACTTCTGTAGTGAGGGATGTAAACGAACATTTGAATCTCCTGAAACAGAGCTTAAATCAATGAAAACTCGGGTTATGATCGCCATGACAGGCGTTCTTGCCTTGGCAATTATGAGAGCTGGTGCGTTTCTAGCCCTTGCGACAGGGGCGACCATTGTTACTTGGGTTCCAATTCCATCGCTTCCTTTTTTTACATGGGGCGTTTGGTTGTTTTTGCTAGTTACACCAGTGCAGTTTATTGGTGGGTGGGGATTCTATAAAGGTGCTTGGAATGCCATTAAGTCACGCTCCATTAATATGGATTTTCTCATCGCACTAGGTACCTCCGTGGCATATTTTTATAGTGTTGCAGTGATGTTCTTCCCTGACGCACTTCCCGTTAAAGTCTCAGAAAGAGATGTCTATTTTGAAGTTTCTGCCGTCATTATTGCCTTCGTGTTACTTGGCAAATACATGGAAGAAATTATCAAAAAACACTCATCAGCGGCGGTACGCAAACTGCTTGATTTGAAACCAGCAACAGCACATGTAATTAGAAGTAATCAAGAGATGGAAGTGCCTGCGGACAGTGTGTCGATTAATGAGACCGTTATTGTTCGACCTGGAGAGAAGGTTCCTACAGATGGAACCGTTACCGAAGGTTCTACCTCAATTGATGAATCAATGCTGACAGGGGAATCTATGCCTGTTGATAAAACTGTAGGTAGTTCAGTGATAGGGGGTACTCTAAATAGAAGTGGTATGGTCAAATATTTAACGACTAGGGTAGGCGCAGAAACAGCATTAGCGCAAATTATTAAGCTCGTTGAAGAAGCACAAGCTTCTACCGCCCCAATTCAAAGATTGGCTGACAAGGTCACAGTGTATTTTGTGCCAGCAGTAGTCAGTGGCGCAATCCTTGCTTTTGCTGGATGGTGGCTTGCTGGAAACTTTTCTCAAGGCTTGCTCGCATTTATTGCTGTATTAATTATTGCTTGCCCATGTGCTTTAGGAATAGCGACGCCCGCGGCTTTAATGGTGGGTGTTGGTAAAGGTGCAGAAGCCGGCATCTTAATTCGTGGAGGTGAAATACTAGAGCGAGCCCAGTATTTAAATACAGTCGTTTTTGATAAAACGGGAACGCTTACCCGTGGTGAGCCATCTCTTACTGATGTCATTGCTTTTGGTAAGTTTACTGAAGACGAAGTTTTGAGCTATGCTGCAGCGATTGAAATAGGTTCGGAACACCCATTAGGTGAGGCAATTGTAAAGGGCGCTCGTCATCGTAATTTAACTATTCCAACACTAAGTCAATTTGAAGCTATCTCAGGTCACGGCATTCATGGTGTTGTTAATGGTAAGCAAGTGTTACTTGGCAATCGTCGATTGTTTCATCGAGAGTCTATCGGCATTAAAAATGCAGAGGACTTAATGATTAACCTTGAACGCATGGGTAAAACGGCAATGTTGATAGGTTTAGATCGCCAGCTTGTTGGAGTTGTCGCGGTAGCTGACACTTTGAAACCTGAAGCCCAAGAAGCGATTAATCAATTAAAAAATAGTAATGTAGAAGTTGTAATGCTCACTGGAGATAATCAACTAACAGCTAACGCAATTGCAAAACAGTTAGGAATTGATCTTGTGATTGCCGAAGTCCTTCCGTCAGACAAAGCAAAGGTAATTCAAGATTTACAAAAACAGGGTAAGGTTGTTGCTATGGTTGGAGATGGTGTTAACGACGCCCCTGCTTTAGCTGCGGCTGATATTGGTATAGCAATTGGTTCTGGTTCTGATGTGGCAAAAGAAACAGGCGGGATTATTTTAGTGAAAAATGATGTCAGAGATGTTGTGGCTGGTATCAAGCTCTCACGCCTCACAATGCGAAAAATTAAACAGAACTTGTTTTGGGCATTTGTTTATAACGGGATCGGTGTGCCAATAGCAGCTTTTGGTTTCCTTAATCCAATTGTAGCGGCTGCAGCGATGGCATTAAGTTCTTTATCGGTAATTATTAATTCAGCTTTATTAAAAAAAGCGAAACTTTAGCTTATAACAACCCCAAAGGAGCAGGATATGGTTGAGCAATGTATCGCGATTAACTTTTTCTACTATGGTCTCTGTGAGGAAGCCTATTTATGGTGCGGGATTCATCATGCGTAAATGCAAGTCTTCGATTTCCAGCATTACCTCTGCTGATAATTGCGTATCCCAAGCCGCGATATTTTCCTTGAGTTGATCCATGTTGGTGGCGCCTATGATGGTGCTGGTGACAAACCAACGGTGGTAAACAAAAGCCAAGGCCAATTGCGTTGGCGTAAGGCCATGTGCTCTAGCCAGTTCCGCATAGGCCTTACTCGCCGGGGTGACGTTGGGCTTTTTATAGCGCTGGGCATAACCTAAAAATAGGGTCACGCGCCCGGCTGCAGCAGGATCATCAATGTACTTGCCGGTTAAATGGCCGAATGCGAGAGGCGAGTAAGCAAGCAAACTTACGTTTTCACGGAATAGCACTTCTGACATACCAAATTCCATGCCGCGATTGAGCAAGTTATAGCAGTTTTGAACGGTGGCCACACGCGGTAAATCGTATTCCTTGGCAATCCGTAAAAACTCCATCAAGCCCCATGGCTGTTCATTGGAGAGGCCCACATAACGCACTTTGCCTTCTTGGATCAGTTCAGCCAATGTTTCAAGTTGATTGTGTATAGACACCCAAGCCTTGCGTTCGCCTTCTTGGTATAGACCGGACACGTATTCATTGGCGGGGTCGAATAGGTATTGCCCAAACATAGGCACATTACGTTCAGGCCAGTGCAATTGGTAAACGTCGATGTAATCGGTTTGCATGCGCTTGAGCGAACCTTCAATGGCGGCACGAATATTGGCTCGATCCAAACAGGGTGGGCCACCGCGTATCCAATCCATTCCACGTCTTGGACCGGCCACTTTGCCACCCAATACAATTTTGTCGCGCGGTTGGTTTTTAAGCCAATGGCCGATGATGGTTTCTGTGCGCGTATAAGTTTCAGCTTTAGGCGGCACAGGGTACATCTCAGCCGTATCAATAAAATTAATCCCGTTTGCCACGGCATAGTCGAGCTGATTAAACGCTTGGGCTTGGGTGTTTTGATCACCATAAGTCATGGTGCCCAAGCAGACAGCAGACACATTTAAATCGGTATTGGGGAGCTGACGGTATTGCATGGATTTCCTATGGTTAATTTCTAACTGGCTTAAATTGTAGGCTTTAAAAAATTAAATACTAGAATTTTACTCTTACATTAAAGTAGAGGTCTCAACGGTCTAAGCCTAAATCCAGAAAAAGGTTTAGTCATTTGAACAATTTTTTAGTAAAACACTCAGAGCCATCATGAAAAATTTACAAAAAATACACTTGGCCGGCGGTTGTTATTGGGGCATGGAAGAATTATTTAGGCACATGCCCGGCGTTGTCGCTACCAAAGTGGGCTTTTCCGGGGGCCACATCGCCAATGTGGCTTACCGTGAAGTGACCACCGGTACCACTGGCCATGCCGAAACATTGATGGTCGAGTTTGATGCGGATAAGGTGAGCTTAAAACACCTGCTGTTTGAATTCTTTCGGGTACACAACCCAACCAAACCCAATCAACAGGGTAACGACATAGGCACGCAATATCGTTCCACAATTTTTTACGCCAACGACGAGCAAAAAGTCATGGCCGAACAAGTCATCGCCAGCGTCAATGCTTCTGGTCAATGGGGCATGCCGGTGGTGACCAAGCTGGAACCATTTCAGGCCTTCTACCCAGCGGAAGAAAAACACCAGAAATACATCATGCACTTTCCCGATGGTTACACCTGCCACCACAGACGCAATTTGGATTTGGGTGAAACGGCATGAAGAGGACCAGCCAAAAAGTAAAACGCGCTTGGAAAAAGCCGACATTCCTATGTTCAAAAGGGCTGGTCAGGCAGAAAGCCTATTAGGTATTAGGCGTGATGTGCGCGATATCTACGTTCAAGTTCTATCAATTGAGACAGCAATTCTGAGTGCGGCTGAACATGAAGAATGTAGCGCGGGACATCACGCTCTGTTGACTGGGACATAAACGGCTCCCCCCAAAAACTCAGTAATGCTTCAAGCTGATGGCTAGTTTGGCTGTCAGCCAGAATGAAAGAAAGGTTTTTTTCCAACTGCGGCCACTGAGGCTGATGTACTTTGTGCGCATACGCACTATTCATGATCCTAGGCAGAACTTCTGACTTCCACATGGTTTGTTGCTTGGAGTCGAGGATAAATTGAACCCCTGTCACTTGCGGGTTTTCGATGAGAGGGCGTAGCAAGCTGTCAAACAGCGGATCGGTTCTGTACATAGACAAGCAAACATTAAACAAAACCACTTCACCACACATATTTTGCATAAATTGTTGGTACACGGGGCGAAGCTGGCGCGGCCCTACCAACAAAATATCTGGGGTGCTTAATGAAGACTGGATTTTACCCACCATGCGATGGATACGCTCAACCTCATCAGCGCTTTTTTCATTATTTCGGGTATGACGAATGAAGTTGATAAACAGCAGTGCCATTAAAGTTAAAACGACAGGCAGAATAATATGCTCGTCTATGACATGCAGGAAATGCAAAATGATTGCAACGACAGCCGCTAAAATGCCTGCGATAGCATCCCATTCATAATCTAAGAGCGGGTTCTTTTTCATCACGATTCTCATTATTTGCTGCTATTGATGTTAGCAGGATTTATAGGTTTCGATTATATAGCGCGAAATCGGTGCCAAGCAATTTATAACAATGGGCAGTTAATGAAAAAGTCGTTTAAAACGACCTTCAGCACGCCGTCAATTGTGTTGACGTTGAATCGGCAGCATGGATGCCGACATTGGGCTATGACAGTTTATGGTAGGAGCGCAATTCATTGCGCGAATTGCACTGTTGCATTCGCGATTTAAAAATCGCTCCTACATACGAATTTCAAGCCGAGCTGTTTGAGACATAGAAATGACGGGAATGCCCTTGCGGTATTGCGGCATGAGCTTGTCGAAGGGTGCTAAGTGCAAATTGCAGATAACAGTGATATTTATCGGCTTGTTTCTGGATAGCGCATGCTTCGACAAGCTCAGCACGAACGGGGCGAAAATTGCGGCAATGCGGCGATAAATTTGTTTTTTTTAATGGATACCCGTCTATTGGCGTTGAATGGGCTGAATCAGAAATCAACACGAATACCGACATTGCCTGAAACACTGTTAACACTGTCATCGCTATGCATGGTGTTGATCATGCCAAACAAGTGGATGCGTTTCTCAAGCTGTGCCTCCAGGCCTAACTGCGCAGTCAGGTAAGTGTCGGTCTTGTTGTTGCTGTTGAACGACACATGACTGCCAT